>CAVWAE010000013.1:0-237781 GCA_963752895.1 uncultured Alphaproteobacteria bacterium | reverse complement strand
TGAACCGCCGCCCAGAAGGTGCCGGTATCTGCGGTTGTCAGATAGGCGGCCGCGACCACGATTAGTGCCAGAACCGTCATCAATCCCGGAAAGATGCGCAAGACGCGTGCTCGGACGAACGAAGAAAGCGATGACCGGTTCGCAAAACTGCGTGCAATGAAAAAACCCGAGATTGCGAAGAACACGTAAACGCTTACGGTTCCCAGGGTCTTGCCGTGCAGGAGCGTTCCCAGGGGGCCACCGTATTCGCGCCCGAGCGTGATCGGATAGGGATGCGAAACCACCACCCCGGTCGCCGCGAGCATGCGCAAAAGGTTGAAATTGTTGTCGCGTCCATATGACCGTTCTGAAATCAACATGTCCTGTCGCCTCGCTTTCGTCTCGCCGCGTCCATTGCAGATTTCCGCGGAGGCGGAATCCGGCGTAACTATCCGGGTGGAAGTCAATGATATTTTGTTGTTTTTCTCTTTCGCGGCGGTCTTCTGTCCGTTGCAGGAGTTCAAAGTATCGGGCTTCAATCTCGTCCCACCTGAAAAAATGGGACTTCGATCTCTCGCATGGTCGCGCCGGTCTTGGCAACTGTATGTTGTACGCCCAAGGCGCGCAGTTCCTCAGCCGTCGAGAAATGGCGGGCCGTGTTCTCTCTCGTGTAGCGATTGAAACTACCGTCGTAGGCCAAAACCTGCAGGCCGAAATGCATCATCTCGACGAGCGGCGGAATCCGCGCCGCCGGCCGAATGGCCGTGGACGTAAACGGCGGCGTTGTGGTTCAGCTGGTAGAGCGGCCCAGGGGCGTAGACCGGATCGAGCGGGCTAAGCCCCGGCCGGCCCGAGAACTGCGACGGCAGCGCGCGGCCATAGTCGCTGTCGCTCCAGTTTTCTATAAGGACCAGTGGTTGGTCAGCGCCGTCACGTGGAGACAAGCTTGCCGCCGTCAAACTCTATCGAACGCTTAAAGATCTTCAATCAGACTTATGAGCGCTGGTAGAAGTCGATCCGCCCCCACTCGAGGCTCAGGTGGTCATTGTCAAAATAATAAGATGTATCCGACGTTCCGAGCGGACATACAGTGTCGTCACAAAGGATATCGGCAAAATCCAAGACCGGTGCGTCGTAACGATCGAACAAAGCCTTAACGAATCCCTGCAACTCGCGATGCTGTTGGCGCGGCACAGACATTATCGACACTACTTCGTTGGGTTCAGACCACGAACTATACGCCTTTCCATAGGCATGAATTGGATCGATGAGCTGTTGGGGTACTTGAGCCATGAGCGTTAATCCAATGCCGGCGTCTCGGTACGCCGTCAGAATGTAGTGAGACCAGCTTAAAAGCGGCGCGGCTTTCCGTTCATCGCGGGCCACCCGTTGTGCGCGCGATGTAGCTGAAGTCTTCGCCTGAATAACCGCCATCCGTATAGTAGGTCCATCTTGCGGCGAAGATGACATGCTCCACCTGCAGGTCTTTTGCATACTGCAGCAATCTTAAGTTTGCGGCATGGCAATTCTTGCTTTGCTGATCACTGCGAAGGGCATATATCCCCAAGAGGCACCAAACCGCTGGCCCCCGAAAATTCCCCTGAGACGCCCGTTTTTTTAGCCGCGGTGTCAAGGGTCTCGAGCAGGCTGAACGCGTGACTGTCACCAAACACGAGAAAACGGGGATGCCTGTCTGGATTGCCCAAGGTGCAGGTCCAATCCTCAATCTTATGCAAACCGGTCTTGTCGAAGCATTCGGCCTGGCGGTCTGATTTTGCGATAGAAGCCTCGATTTCTCTCTGGCATGTTTAGCCGGGATGGAAAGCCAGAGTAGGCCCACCCCAGTGCCCCCACACCGCACAGGACTGCACCAACGGCGGCGCTGCCGCCGAACACGGCTCTTGGCGATACGCGCGCACGACTTCTGAAGGGTGTCTCCACAAATCGCCAGGCCAGGTACGCAAGCCCCAAAGACACCAGGACAAGACCCGGCATCAGCATCTCCGGCGGATCCCCAAAGGATCGGTGGCGGGCAAACGCGAACAGGGGCTGGTGCCAAGGTAGGCACTATAAGAGATTAGCCCCACGCCAACCACCGCAGGGAAAGACAACAGACGGTGCGCAAATGTGGGGGTGGGGTGCGGGCCGGAAGGAGGATGAACAGCGCTCCGAGTGTCGGGACGAGTGCAGGAAACCCCGGAAACGGACTTGTCTCGTCAAAGAATTTCACCGCATAGGCAATGAGAATGACGCCGGTGATGCCCAGACCTTCTTCAACGTCAGGAGTAAATCGGACCCACCCCTGACGCACCGCAAGCGCGGCAAGCGACCCGATCATCAGCTCCCAGGCACGAGTGGGCAATAGGTAGAAGGCTGCGACCTGTGCATTGGTAGTGCCCCAATCGGCCAATCCAAAGCTGATCAGCAGCGCGGCAGCCAGAACCACCGACACGCTGCGCTGACCAAATCGCCACAAGCCCCAGAACAGCAGCGGGTAGAAAACGTAGAACTGTTCTTCGACCCATAGGCTCCAGGTGTGTAGCAGCGGTTTCAGCTCGGCTGCGGTCGCGAAATAACCGCTTTCACGCCAGAAGTATGTTCGACCAGAACGTTATCGTCGAAACAACGCTTTGCGCGAAGTCCACAAAGTCACGCGGAACAAACCACGCCCAGGTGAAGGGAATACAGGCGATGACCACCATGAAAAGCGCAGGCAAGATTTGCCGCGCGCGCCGTTCGTAGAACTTGACCAGACTGAAGCGGCCTTGCGCTAAGTCTTCTGCCAAGATCCCGGTGATCAGAAAGCCGCTGATGACAAAAAAACATCGACACCGACAAACCCGCCGTCGAAACCCGAAATTCCCGCCAAACAGAATAACAGGAACCACAGCAAGCGCTCTTAATCCATCTATTTCAGGGCGATACTTCATTTGTGGAAAATCCAGATGCTAGGGTTAGGACACATAAGTTTCGAGCGGGGCTATTGATTTACCGCTTGGAAACCAGGCGGTGACATGAGCAATCTATTCTGGCTGAGCGAGGCGCCGATGGCGCGTCTCGAACCATTTTTCCCGAAGTCCCACGTCAGGCCGCGGTCGATGACCGGCGGGTGCTTTCTGGGATTATCTTCAAAATCGCAATGGGTTGCGCTGGACTTGCCCAGGTTTGGTGGAGAGCGTTTAGCTCACTTCATGTGCCCTGCGCTCGAATGCGATAGGGCTAAGAAAGCCGAGCGACGAGTGCCGCCTGACGGGATTGTAGAACCCGTCGATGTATCTGGCGATGGCGTTTTCCGCTTGCTGGCGGGTCTGCCAAGCGACCGGCCTGATCCGCTCTCGCTTGAGGAGTTGGAAGAAGCTCTCTGCGACGGCATTGATGCTCCTATGTTTGTCAAGCGCGGGTCGTGATGTTGCGCGGCGTGCAAAGGTGCCGATAGATTTCGCGCACGATATATCGCTTGATGCAGCGCACGATCTCGCGCCTGGTTTTTCCTTCTGCGGTTCGCCTGGCGGTGTAGGCTTTGGTTCGTTCGTCATCACGCATGCGCACGACAGCGACGCGATAGATCGCGGCATTGGCTTGTCGGTTGCCGCCACGATTGAGACGCATCCGGTTCGTCTTGCCGCTGGAGGCGGGGATCGGGCAGACGCCGCACAGCTTGGCAAGGGCCGCTTCGGATCTGATGCGCTCGGGATTGTCGCCGACAAGGATCAGCATCTCGGCCACGGTCATGGTGGAGATGCCATGCGATTTCATCAGCTCGGGCGCTTTCTCACGAACCATGCGATCCAGTTCCTGCTCGTGCGTCTGGATCTCCTCGTGCAAGGCCAGCCAGCGCCGCGCGATTGCCCGCATGGCGGCTTTGGCTGATGCGGTCGGCGAGGTGATCTCTCCCGGCCTGAGAGCCGCGACATGGCGGACCAACGAGATCGGCCCCCGGATCTGGTCGAGCGCATCGCGCAACTCGGCGGGCGCGTTGATGATCAGAGTTTTCAATGTGATCATCGCTTGAGACTTCGCCTTCACGGCGCTGTCGCGGGCAATCTTGAGGTGCCGGATCATTTCCGACGACCCGGTCTGCGTCTTGGCCGGAGCCGTAGCTTGACCGTTCAACACTGACCGGGCAGCGCTCTCGGCGTCGAGGCTGTCGGATTTGCCATGAAGATACCGCAGTTGGCGATTGGGCCGCATGACGTCCAGCACCCTGTGGCCCCTGGCCATCAGCTCTCGTGACAGACCCGCGCCGTAGCTGCCGGTGCCCTCGATGCCAAAGGCTTTGACCTGGCCGAACCTGGACGCCCATGCTTCAAGCGCCCGGTACCCGTCTCGGGTCGTGGGGATTGCCGTGCTGCCCAAACGGGCGCCATTTGCATCGATCGCAACAGCAATGTGGCTGGCTTTGTGCGTATCGACGCCGATGATAATGTGGTTCATGGATGCCCTTTCGCTGGAATGGCCCGGGCACCGATCGAAGAGGACAGGACTGTGATGGTACGCCGACCGTCAGGCTCCTATGAAGTCACATCTCGCCCGTTGCCGGGGCAACCTGATGGTCGACACGTCAACGCAATGACACGCGGTCAATCGTAGCATGGGTCAGGCCATCAGGCCGCGATACCACACTCACAGTCGTGGCAATTGCCGCGCCGGCTCATGCTGGTTTCCAGGTTGTGTTGCTGCAGGAAGGAGTGCCACTCCCGGCTGGTGAACTGTGAGCCCTGATCTGAGTGCAGCGTAAACCTGTTCAAGGGCTTTCGTCGCCAGATGGCCATGAGCAGGGCCTGCAAGGCGAGGTCCGTCGTCATCCGCGATTAGGCCGACCAGCCGATCACGCGGCGGGAGAACAGATCGATGACGACACAGAGGTACAGCCAACCCTCATGGGCTGCCCGGCAGCACATGATTTCATGTGCGAGAGGGGGTCCGGATGTAGGTGATGTCAGTCACCCAGGTCTGGTCCGGTTCCGTCGCCTCGAAACGTTGCTTCAGCCTGTTCTCAGCCACGACGGCAGGCTTGCCGCCATAGCGCGCCGGACGACGCCTGTAGCCGATCTGGGCGGCAATCCCGGCGAGGCTCGCCAGCCGCGCCACCCGGTTCTCGCGAACGCGCTCACCCTGGTCGCGAAGGTCATCGCACAGCTTGCGGTAGCCAGAGACCTTGCCGCTCTCGTGCCAGGCCTGCCGGATCAGCTCTGTCTGGCGCGCGCCCTCCCGTGCGCGAGAGCCAGGCAGAGAAACCGCTGAAATGCACACAGAGCACCCGGCACATGGCCCGCACCGAGAACGCGGCGCGGTGAGCCTCGATGAACGCGTACCTCACTGAGAATTCTCGCACGAAGTACGCGGTCGCCTTTTTTAGGATGTTGCGCTCTTCGGTGACCCGCGCCAGCTCCGCTTCAACCGTCGGATCTCCGCCGCCTGTTCTTCCTCACGCTCCCGCACCTTGCCGGGTTTCGAAAACTGCGCCTTCCACGTGTAGATCGACTTGGTGCTCAGCCAGAGCCGTTCCGCGACCTCGGCTACCGGGTACCCAAGATCAACAACCTGGCTGACCGCATCCCTTTTGAACTCGTCGCTGAACCGATTTTCGCGCTCACATCTTCATCTCTCCTTGGTTCCAAAATTATCAAGCAGAGCGTCTACAAATCTAGGGACACCTCAACTGTCCGGTTTCCCGAAACCTCGGCTACAGCGACTTCGAGGGGGTCAGGCTGCAAACGAGCGAAGATCACAATCAGCGCGAAGCCTTTGGCCGAACTCGAGGCGCGTGCTGAAACGGCGTCGCTCGAAAGGACCCTTTTTGAACACATGCGGACTGGGATCTCGGAAAACTGGCTCGTACCGTCGACGATACCCGGTCCGCCATCTTGCCGGAGATCGCTGCCCGGATGAAGGTGGCACCACGGGTCTGGCATCGCGGGTTCGGCGATGAACACGGTGTGGCGCGCCGGCCCGTCGATGTTCCCACGCCTGCGTCTCATGGGCGGCTCCAGATCGAGGGAACGGGGCGGGGCCGGGGCTCGGAGTTGTCCCAGACGGGCCCGAAAGGCGCGCTGATCCTGCTGAGGTCCGAGCCGCGCCCGAAGCTCCTGCGCATTGCGCGCTCTTGCCCGCACCACGTGGATGCGGGTCGTCACCCTACCCGACCGCGCCTATGCGGCGCAGGCGCGTCGGTTCTGCGAGATCGGGCTGCCAGGCCCGGTGGCGAACTCCAGAATGCTACCGACCCATGCGGCGACGCAGTCGATGCTGAGGTTGTTCGTCGTCACCTGTCTTGGTCAGAACGCTGAAGCCGCAGTAATTCGGATCGCGACGCTCGAGGCGATCAAGGGAGAGCTCGATCCGAGTGAGCAGGCCGGCCCGGGGTAAGTGAGAGGTGTCCGGCTGGCCGAGGCCCGTGGCGGGATCGTGACGGCGCCGCCCCGGGCAGGTGGCCAGGGGCAGCGTACGCAGCATTCGCAACATGGCAACATCATGAACCTAGAAGTGACGCAAGGCGAAGCAGGCCTCGCCGTCACTGCCCCGGCCACTGAACCTTTCGACCAGAAGGCGGGTTGCCAGGTCCACGGGTGCCCCTTTGTGCTCGACGGCGGGCGCGGTGCGGTGCGGCCGGGCGGTTGGCGGGGCCGATCAACCCGGGAAGGACGCGAGAGTGATGCCACTGACATTCGAGATCCTGACCGCGAACCTGGCGTGCGCGCCACGCTCAGACGGCGCCGTTCCGCCTGTGGGCGGCGCACAGATCTACCGCGGGACCGAGGCCGCGACAGGGGCCCCCGACAGCCTGATGCGACCTGCCATGTGCGGCCACCTGCCGCCGTCCCGAAGCCCCCGAAGCCAGCGCGACCCGAGTTACGGCCGGCCGGACGAAGGCATTGGGGCGTCTATCCCCCCGGGCGGCCTGACGACCATGTGGCTTCGGACCGCGGCCTCTTTGCGCGGGGTTGCGGCCCCAACGCGGGTGATCGAGGCCGGGCAAGGCGGCGGGTTTGCGATGCCAAGCAGGTCAAAAAGGGCGGGTCGTGCCTTTGTGCCCACTTCGCCGTCGGTTCGCGGCGCAACGCCGGCTTTTCGCCCAGGCAGAAGTGCCGAAGACGCAACCCTTACCAAATTCGGCGCGCCTTGCGTGTTGCCGGTGTTCCGACAACTTCCCAACCCATAAGGAGTCATCCCCATGCCGAAGAATGCCACTGTGTCCTGCCCGTCCGGAGTGCCCACCCAGTTAACGGATCTCGCGGTAAGCGCCGCACGCATTGTCGGCTCGCAAGATTTCCATCTCTGCGCGACCCTCGACACGACGCCGCCGACCTCGACGACCGGCTCGGTGATGCTTCTGCCGTGGACGGTTCTGGCCGCCGACCTGGCGCTCGTCGATCTGTTTCCGGGGGTCGGCGCCTCCGTCTATCTCTGGGCCTGGCCGCGGAGCGGCGCGGTCGAAGTTTCCGTCTCGCACGTGTGAGGGTGTGATGCGTAGTCAATTCCTGCAAAGCCCGCAGCTGGGCGGCATTGGTCGTCGCGGCAAGGCGTCCATTGCCCCCCTCGCGGCCTACGCGGCCGGCGGATACGTGCCGCCGCTTGTCCTGGATCACGTCGGCGACGTCTATGGCGTCGGCGGAGCGGTCTCCAGCTTCGGCGATACGGTCACCTTCGCGCGGACCTCGGTGGCCTCCTATTTCAACGCCAGCGGCGTCATGCAAACGGCGGCGAGCGGCATGGCGCGGACCGGTCACCATCTCTATACCGACAGCACATGGACACCGGCTGGACTGCTTTTAGAACCCTCCGTTGAAAATCTTTTGGGCGGCTCAAACGACTTCAACGCGAGCGCCGGTTGGGCTCCTGCAATCATGAGCGTCGTCCCGGCAGCCGGCACTGGGCTCGACGGCACCGAAAATGCGTGCGGTGTGACGGTTAATTCGGTTACTACTGAGCCGCGCATTCGCATCACTCCGAACCAGCTTGCCAGCACGACATATTGTCTCTCCGTCCGTGTGCATTCCAGCACGACGGGACATGTTCGCATCCGCAACCGTGCCCCTAATTACACGGCGTGGTTCCACCCATCGACCGGCACGGTGGGCACGGTCACCGGCGGCACGGCAGGTGCCATTTCGCTGGACAATGGCTGGTATCTGTTCTGGCTTACTGCCACGAACCCCAGCAGCATTCCCTTTAAATTCGTAGACGTGGCCCTATCGCAGAACGACGGATCAGCGGCAGCGGCGGGAACGGAGACGGGCCTATTCAGTGGTGTCGCGCTTGAACCCGGAGTGCTTCCGACCTCGTATTTCCAGACGCCCGACGCCACCACCGGAACCCGCGCAGCGGACAGCCTGACCATAGCGGCGGCGGACGTGCCCGGCGACTTCTTTGTCATGACAGGGTTCCTTGATTATATTGACCGTGGCATGTCCGCGCAGCAGGTGCTCTTCAACCGCGAGACCGACGCCAGCAACCTGATGAAGCTGACCCTGGACACATCCGGGGCCAACACCGGGAAATTCACGCTGACTGTCATCACCGCCGGCACCACGGTCACTCTTTCCACGACATCCGAAATCTCGCCGGACTTCAACGTCCCGTTCCGTGTGGCCTTCGGGGCCAGCGGCACCGAACTTGCGCTGGCAATGGACGGAACGGCAGAGACGCGGGTCGCCAGCGGCCTACCGGACTTGAGTGCGGTGGATGTCGAGATCGGTCTGCACGGCACCCTCTCGCGATTCATCGGGTGGTCTGAGGACATTGGCGACACTGGCCTAGAGGGGGCGTCGTCAGCCGCTTTTTTTAGCGTAGTGGCGGGCTCGCCAGCAGAAGCGGCAACCGGCCCGTTTTTCGACGCCGAGATGAACCACGTCATCACCTACGGCCAGTCGCTATCGATGGGGATCGCTCCGGCACTCAGCACATCTGCGGCCTACGACCACCAGATGTTTTATCGCGGGTTGCGCGCGCACAAGGATTACCCGGGCGAAACTGCCGCCGAATGGTATGCCAGTCTGGTGGACATGGTCGAGGCGAGTGTCGAGACGCCGACGCGCGGGGCGGTGGACACCATCAAGGAGCGCATCGCGGACGAGGACGGCATTGCCTACACGGACCACACTTATCAGCTACTCGGGAGTAACCCCGGAGACGGTGGGCTTTACATCTCGCTGCTCTCCAAAGGCACTGATCCATACAACCGGATGATAGAGCAGGTTGTCTACGGCAAATCGCTGTCCGCCGCCGCAGGGAAAAGCTATGAAGTTCCGGCGATGTTCTGGATACAAGGCACGAGCGACTATCTCTACGGAACGACCTTCGATGGCTACGTCGCGCTTCTGACCAGACTGACCTTCGACACCCAATCCGACATCAAGGCAGCGAGTGGGCAGAGCAAGCGGATCGCCGTGATCGGTACACAGGTGGCAACGCACATGGCTGCGGCCGACAATGAACCGGATATTGCCCTGGCTCAGCTGTACTGCCACGAGAACCGTGATGACTACTATTTGGCCGCTCCGCTCTATTTTCTGCCCTACAGCGACCAGTACCACCCGACCGCCGAGGGTGAACGCTGGCTCGGGGCATATCTGGGCCTCGCCTACAAGCGGATAGTGATCGACGGTGAAGACTGGTCGCCGGTGCGCCCGATCTCGTGGGTGCAGAACGGGGACGATCTAGATGTGACGTTCTACGTGCGAGGTTCAGGGTCGCTGGAATGGGACACCACGCAGGTCGCCGCGCAGACGAACTACGGCTTCGAGCTCGTGAACAGCGGCGGCAGCCCGCTCACCATCAACTCGGTGAGCATCACCGGGACGAATACGGTGCGGGTCACCGCGGCGGCCACCATCCCGGCGGGGGCGAAACTGCGCTACGCCTGGCAGGGTGACGTCAACAAGGGGCTCGGCAACCTCCGGGACAACCAAGGCGACACCATCGTTTTTGATCCCGCCGGGGCCAACAACCCGATGCACAACTGGTGCGTCATTTTCGAGCTGGACCTGTAGCGCAGATTGAGGTTCCCGTGCCGGACCGGCGGCGCCCGCGTACCCCGGTTGGGGACCGTTGGCGACGCGCAACACGTTCAAGACCCGCCAGCGCACCGAATGCGCGGCCTTTCGACCCGGCGCTGCGGGACTGCTGACCGGACGGCCGGGGCGATCGATTTCATACTGAGGTGATAGACTTGGCCTGGGCCGTTCGAAAAAGGGACGGCCCAGGCCCTTCAGTTCTTGTCGACCGGTTTCGAACGCATACGCTGCGCCGTCTCACGTTCGGCTCGTTTGCAGCGCATCGGCGGCAGGCCCTTGTCCATCAGGGCCATGTCTTCGAGCACCATGTCGCCCATCTGCTTGAACGCAACGTCCATGGCGCCCGCGCGGTGCGCGGAGCGGATCAGCCCGGTGAGCCCGCGCGCGCGGTGGTCTGCCGGCATGGGTTCTTCCGGCCAGACATCGGTGGCGGCGCGAATGTGGCCCCGCTGGACCGCATCGAGCAGCGCGTCGAAATCAACCACATCGGCGCGCGACAGCAGGATGAACGCGGCCCCTGGACGCATCGCGGCGAACGCGTCCGCGCCGAGGAACCCATGGTTTTCGCTGGTCACCGCGGCCATGACGAAGACGAAATCGGAGCCCGCAAGCACCGCGTCGAGTGTGGCGGGGGCAACCCGCTGCGTCTTTCAGGATCGACGGCGGCAGCCAGGGATCGAACACCTTGACGTTGCAGCGGAAACCTTCGAGCAGCCGGTTCATCGCCCGGCCAAGGTCGCCGAAACCGATGAGACCGACATCCGAGCCGGTGAGCAGCCGGGCGGTGGCGTTGCCGTCTCCGCCCCAGAGCTCACGCCCCTCGGCGAAGGCCACGTCGGCAAGGGTTATACCGCGCGCGAGGTCGAGCGCGAAGCCGAGTCCGATCTCGGCCACGGGCACGGCAAAGACGGCGCCGGTGGTGACCACGTGGATGCCGCGGGCAAAGATCTCACCGTAGGGCATGTTGTCCATGAGGTTGGATTCGACGTTCAACACCGCCTTGAGCGCGGTCATCTTCGTCAGAGTCTGCGGACGGGATCGGCGGCTGGCCGAGCACATAGACCGCCCGCGCAAGAAGCGTTTCATCGAGCCCGGCCACGCTGGCGGCATCGGTCTCGAAGATCTCGTAGCGGGTCCGAAGTTCCGCCAGCTTGTCCGCCGTGAAAATCAACTCGAGCGTGCGCGGCTCCGGGGCCGAGATCACAAGCGGGCGGGTTGCATCGGTCATTTCTCTCTCCGCTGGATTCCATCGACACAAGACTGAGTCGTGTCGTGAATGAATCGATTTACTTGCAGAATAAACCGATTTATCGTGAGATTCGAGGCCCAATACGCCAAGAATGGCGAAAGGGCCCAAGGAGGAGCATGCCGGCTGACGACAAGCAGAAGCGCGCGACGATCCACGATGTCGCCAGGGCGGCGAGCGTCTCGGCGGCCACCGTCTCGAAAGTGCTGCGCGGCGTCAAAACGGTGCGCGAAGACAATGCCGGGCGGGTGCGCGAAGCCGTGGCGGCGCTCGACTACCGGATGGATCCGGTCGCCTCGGGTTTGCGCGGCGAACAGCGCCGGATCATCGGCGCGGTGGTCCCCGACCTCGAAAGCGCATTTTTCGGCAGGCTCGTCACCGGTCTCGAACGCGCCGCCGAAGCGGCAGGTTACCACATGATCGTCGCGTCTTCGCGCGAAAGAGAGGCGCGCGAGGCCGACCTCATCCAGCGGATGAACGATTGGCGAGTCGCCGGCTGCGTGCTGGTGCCGGTGCGCTCTGAGCGGGGTCTGGGCGCGCGCGCCTTGCGCGATCTCGATATGCAGGCGGTGCTGGTCGACCGGGTCTCGGCCGACGATGCCTTCGACACCGTATCCGCAGACAACCACACCGCCTCGGCGGCGGTGGCGGATTTGCTTGTGCGTCTCGGTCACCGGCATGTGCTCCTGCACGGGGCGACTGAGATTTCAAAGGCCATCCGCACGCGTCTTGCAGGCTTTCGCGCGCGCGCGCAGGCCCTCGATCCCGGCATGCGGATCGACGAGTTGCTGTCCGACGAGCCGCTTGAAAGCCAGCGCCCAGCGATCCGCGACTACTTCGCCGCGCACGAAGGCTCCAACCGTCCCACGGCGGTGTTCTCGCTGTCGCAGCATTCGACCCTGCTGGTTCTGTCCGAGATTCGCCGGATGGGGCTCGACGTGCCCGAGGATATCGCGCTCGTCGGCTTCGACGACGCGGATTGGATGCAGACCACCTGGCCCTCGATCACCGCTGTCGCGCAACCCGTGGCGGCGATTGCAGAGCGTGCGCTCGGCACCCTGCTCGCGCGGGTCGAGGGTGAAAGCACCGGGTTCCCGGTTCAATACCTGGAGCCCTGTACCATGCTCGTCCGCCAGTCGGCCGGGCAGACAGAGGAGGTGCCGCCGCGCCGGTCCCGGAACGGCGGCCAATAGAAAGACCATGATCCTGGAGGAGGAAACCATGTCCACACTGAAATCCACCCTGAAACTCGGCGCCGCGGCGCTCGCGACCCTGCTTGTCGTCTCGCCCGCTCAGGCTGAAGGCGAATACGGCGTGCTGATGAAGACCCTCGCGAACCCGTTCTGGGGCGCCATGGGCCAAGGCGTCGAAGACGGCGCGAAAGGCGCCGGCGTCGAGTATTACCTGCAGGCGGTCGAGAGCGACCAGGCGGCCGAAAGCCAGCTCAACGTCTGCAACACCATGCTCGAGCGCAGGCCGGTGGCGATGATCACCGCCGCGATCAACTCGACCAACCTGCTGCCCTGCCTGAAAGCGGCGCAGGAATCGGGCATCAAGGTCGTCGACCTCGACGGCAACCTCGACCAGGCGATCCTCGACGCCGAAGGCATCGACATCACCTTCCGGATCGGCTCCGACAACGTGCTCGCCGGCGCCCAGGGCGCCGAATACGTGGTCGGCCAGCTCGGCGCCGACGCCACCGGCCCGGTGCTGGTGATCGAGGGGCTCTCGGGCAACATCACCGGCCAGAAGCGCGCGACCGGTTTTGCCGACAAGCTCGCCGAGCTGGCGCCGGGGCTCGAGATCGTCGCCTCGCTGCCGGGTGACTGGGACCGCGGCAAGGCCGCCAACATCACCAACGACATCCTGACCCGCAACCCCGACCTCGTTGCCATCTTCGCCGCCAACGACGGCATGGCGCTGGGCGCGGTGGAAAGCGTGTTCGCCGCGGGCAAGGGCGGTGACGTGGTCATCGTCGGCGTCGACGGAAACTCCGACGCGGTGAAGTCGATCAAGGAAGGCCGGCTCACGGCCTCGGTAGCGCAGCTGCCCTACCTGGTCGGCAAACAGGCGGTCGAGAACGTCAAGATGGCGGTCGAAGGCGCCGAGGTCGAGCATGAGGTCATCGTGCCCACCCTCGTCCTCACCAAGGAGGTGATGGAAGCCGGTACCGAGCCGCTGCTCGAATTCGTGAAGTGATCCTCGCGTGATCCTCACATGATCCTCCCCGTGGCGGGGCCTGCGGGCCCCGCCACACCTGGCGACCCAAGCCGCGGCAGACAACCGATGCCTGCGACAACGGAGAAGACGACCTCATGACTTCCACCGATCCCGGTTCCGCCGGACCCAGGCCGAGCCCCACCCGGTCGCTTTGGGCGCGGATCCAGTCCGGCGCCATCGAGCAGTTTCACATCCGCATCGAGAGCCTGATCGTGCTGCTCGTTCTCGGCGCGATCATGTCGGTGCTCTCGCCCTATTTCCTGTCCGTCAGCAACTTCATGAACATCTTCCTGGCCACCGCCACCATCGGCGTGCTGGCCATCGCCGCGACCTACGTGCTGGGTTCCGGCGGGCTCGACCTGTCGCTCGGTTCGGTGATGGGCTTCGCGGGCGTCGTCGGCGCCTGGGTGGCGGTCAAAGCCGGGCTGCCGACCTCCGTCGCGGTGGTGGCCACCATCGGCGCGGGGGCCCTCGCCGGTTTCGTCAACGGGTTAATCATCACCCGCGCCTTCGTCCCCGCCTTCATCGTCACGCTCGGCATGCTCGGCATCGCCCGGGGCCTCGCGCTCGTCATCAACAACGGCGCGGCGATCTACGGCCTGCCGCCGGCGATGGTCTACCTCGGCCAGGGTCGCCCGTTTGGCGTGCCGATGCCGGTCTACATCTTCATCGGCACGGCCGTGGTGATGCACATCCTGCTCGCCTACACCCGCTACGGACGCCACACGCTGGCGATCGGCGACAATGAAAACGCCGCCAAGACCGCCGGCATCAACGTCGCCCGTCACCGGCTGTCGCTCTACACGCTCTCGGGCGCACTGGCGGGGCTCGCGGGCCTGATCTTCGCCACGCGCGTGAACGCGGGCGACCCGACCGCGGGCCTCACCTACGAACTCACCGCGATCACCGCCGCGATCATCGGCGGCACCAACCTGTTCGGCGGCCGCGCGTCCATTCTGGGCACGATGATCGGCGCGCTGATCATGGGCGTGCTGCAGAACGGCCTGAACCTGCTGGCGGTGCAGAGCTATTACCAGCAGATGGCCATCGGTGCCGTGCTGATCCTCGCGGTCTTCATCGACCAGTGGCAGGTCAGGAAGGAGGCCCAGGTATGACCCTTCTGACCATCGAAAACGTCTCCAAGAGCTTCGGTCCCGTGCATGTGCTGGAAGACGTCTCCATGAGCGTCGATCGGGGCGAAGTCGTCGGCCTCGTCGGCGACAACGGCGCCGGCAAGTCGACGCTGATGAAGATCGTCACCGGCATGTACACCGCCAACCAGGGCAAGCTGACCCTCGACGGCGAAGACATCCTCACCCACTCCCCGGGAGAGCGCCGGCGGATGGGCATCGAGATGATCTACCAGGATCTCGCTCTGGCCAAGCAGCAGGACGTCGCCGCCAACATCTTTCTGGGCCGCGAGCCGCAGCGCAAGATCCTGGGGATGAGCTTCGTCGACCGGGCCACCATGCGCACCGAGGCGAAGGCGATGATCGACCGGCTTGGCGCGCGGCTTCCCGCGATCAACCGGCCGGTGGGCTCGTTCTCCGGTGGCCAGCAGCAATCGGTCGCGATTGCGCGCGCGCTCACCTTCGACCCGAAGCTCGTCATCATGGACGAGCCCACCGCCGCGCTCGCCGTGCGCGAGGTCCAGGGCGTGCTCGACCTCATCCGGCAACTGAAGTCGGAGGGCATCGGGGTGATCCTGATCTCGCACCGGCTCAATGACGTGCTGTCGGTGACCGACCGGATCGTGGTGTTGAACCACGGCCGCGCCGCCGCCAACCTGACCACGGCTGACACCACCATGACCGAAGTGGTCTCCGCCATCGTCGGCGGGACCGATATGGACCACGCCGCCGAACACGAAGCGAGAGGATAGATCATGGCCCAGCTTGGCCTGCACACATTCGCCGCCGCCCCGAAATGGGATGTCGCCCAGATGCGCGGCCTCTTGGAAAAGCTCCACGCGCACAAGGTCCGGGTCCTCGAAATTCCGCTGCTCGACCCGTCCGAGATCGACGTCGCCGAGACCCGCGCCTTCTGCAAAGAGACCGGCATCCAGCCCGTCTGCTCGCTGGGGCTGCCGGCCGAGATCGACGTGATCGCCGATCCCGACACCGGCCTCGCCTTCCTCGAACCGGCCTTCAAGGTCGCAGCCGGCGTGGGGGCCTTTGCGCTCGCGGGCGTCACCTACGGCACCATCGGCAAGATCTCCGGCGCCCCCCGGACACAAGCCGAGTTCGACGGCACCACGCGGTTCATCGCCCGCGCCGCGATAGCGGCCAAGGCGCACGGGCTGAAGCTCGGCATCGAGCCCTGCAACCGCTATGAGACCCATATCATGAACACCGGCGCCGACGCCCGCGCCTATTGCGAGGCGGCGGGGCAGGACAACGTCTTCATCCACCTCGACAGCTACCACATGAACATCGAGGAACGGTCCCTCAAACAGGGCATCCGCGATTGCGGCGTCTGGCTGGGCTACGTGCACCTCTCCGAGTCCAACCGCGCCGCGCCCGGCCATGGCACCATCGACTGGGCGGCGTTCTACGAAGGCTTAGTCGAGACCGGCTTCGACGGCATCACCACGCTCGAAAGCATGAACCACGTCCACCCCGCCATCGCCAGCGCGCTGGCCATCTGGCACCCGGTCGAACCCAACCCAGACGATGTGATCGACACCGGCCTGCCGGTGTTGCATGCTGCGGCGCAGGCGGCCGGTTTCCGCTACGAATGAGGTTGGGATGAGCGATTACGCGCAAGAACTGGCACGCAACGCGACCGAGCTGGCCGAGAAGATCCGCGCCCTGCCCGAAACGACCGCCCGCCGCCACCTCGCTGCCATCGCCGGTCCCCCGGGCTCGGGCAAGTCGACCCTCGCGGAGGCCGTCGTCGCCCGGCTGGTCGATGCGGGCCTGGACGCGGTGCTGATGCCGATGGACGGCTTCCACCTCGACAACCGCCTGCTCGAGCCGCGCGGTCTCCTGCCCCGCAAGGGTGCGCCGGAAACCTTCGATTTCGGGGGCTTCTCCGCCACACTCGGCCGGGTCCGCGCCGAGCCTTCGGTGATCCTGCCGGTCTTCGACCGGACGCGCGAGATCGCCATCGCCGGCGCCGAGGAAATCCGCCCCGAGACCACCCATGTGGTCATCGAGGGCAATTACCTCCTGCTCGACGAAGACCCGTGGCTGGCGCTCGCGGGCATGTGGGATTTCTCCGCCTTCCTCGAGGTCGACGAAGCCGAGCTTGAGCGCCGCCTCATGCGCCGCTGGCGTCGGTTCGGGTTCGACGACGACGGTGCGCGCGAGAAGGCGCTGGGCAACGACATTCCCAACGCCCGCCGCGTGCTCGGCGCCGTCGTGGAACCGGACCTCACGCTGCGGCAATAGCCGGGCTCATTCCCCGTCGCGCGCGAACCCCAGCACCGACGCCCCGCTTTCGGGGATCAGCGTCATCCGGTCGCTCACCGGGTCGTAGGCCACCGCGGCGGTGCCCTTCAGCGCCTCCAGCACCTTTTCTTCCTGTCCCGCCATCGCATCCGGGCAAGCCATCCGCGTGACCGCGAAGGGCTCGTTGAAGGTGACGAGGCCCGGGGCGGCCACGACCGTGCCCTGGAGCCGGTTGCAGCCGGTGTTGCCGAAAATCGCACCGTCGGCGGAAAAGGCGATACGTCCGCCGTCTTCGGCGGCCCGGCCATCGACCGAGACAAGGTTCCAGCCGGTCGCACCGGACGTTTGCGCAACCGCAACCGCGGGCGCGGCGAGGGCGGCAAGCGCCACGGCAAGGGGAAGGATTCGCATGGGGTCACTCCAATGTGTCACGCGCGGTGTAGCCGAGCCCGCAGGGCACAGGAACCCATGCTGGTACACAGAGCCGTGACGCGTTAGGACGTGCCGACCCCGTGCCACAACCCGCCAGGCCCCGATGCCGATCACCCTCACCACCCTCACCGACCTCGCAACCCTCCCCTTCGACGCACTCCTCGACGTCCGCTCGCCCGCGGAATTCGCCGAGGACCACGTGCCGGGCGCGATGAGCCTTCCGGTGCTGTCCAACGCCGAGCGCGCGCGTGTGGGCACGATCTATGTGCAACAGGACCGTTTCCTCGCGCGAAAGGTCGGCGCGGCCCTCGTCTCGCGCAACGCGGCGGCGCATCTCGAAGGCCCGCTCGCCGACATGCCGGGCAGTTGGCGGCCGCTGGTCTATTGTTGGCGCGGCGGCCAGCGCTCACGCTCCTTCGCCTCGATCCTAAAGGAGATCGGCTGGCGAACGGACACGATCGCGGGCGGTTACAAGGCCTATCGCGCGCTTGTCGTGACGGCGCTCTACAACGTGCCGGTCACCGCGCGGGTGATCCTCGTGGGCGGCGGCACCGGCACGGCGAAGACGCGGCTGCTCGCCCATATCGCCGAAGCGGGCGGGCAGGTGATCGACCTCGAAGCCATCGCCGAACACCGGGGCTCGCTGTTCGGCCCGATGGGCGAAGCGCAGCCGTCGCAGAAGATGTTCGAAAGCCGGCTCGCAGGCGCGTTGGGCGGGGTCGACCCGGACCGTCCCGTCTTCGTCGAGGCCGAAAGCTCGAAGATCGGTGACATCACCTTGCCGCCGAGCCTGTGGAAGGCGATGATCGCGGCGCCCCGCTACGAGGTGAAGGCCCCCCTGGAGGCCCGCGCCGCACACTTGGTGCGCTCCTACCCCGACATGACCGGCGACCCAGGCAAGCTCGAAAACGTGCTGGCGAAGCTCGTGCGCTACCATGGGCACGAGCGGGTCGACGCCTGGCGCGCGCTTGCCGCGGCGGGCGACTACGCCCGGATGGCGGCCGACCTGGTCACCGAGCACTACGACCCCAAATACACCCGCATCTCCCGCGACGGCGCGCCCACGCCCGAGCCTCTCGACCTGCCCGACCTGGAGGACACAACGCTGGCCGAAGCGGCGGCGCGGATGCTCACCGCGTTGGGTTCCTGAGCGCAGGGCGACGGACGCGCGCGCGTCCGTATGACGCGATTTCGAAATCGCGTGGTAACGCCTTTGCAAAGGCGTTCCGGCACCCGGCCAATCTGTCGCGTGACGGGTCCGCCGGGGCGCTGCGGCCCAGCCGGTGTCAGCCGCACCGCACGGTCGGCTCGCCATCGACGATCCGTCCGATCACCGCGGCCTTGTGCCCCGCGTCCCGGAGCCGCGCGAGCAACCCGGCCGCGTCCGCCGCATCGACCGCCGCCAGCAGCCCGCCCGCCGTCTGCGGATCGTGCAACAACGCCCCCCGCGCGCCCGTCGCCCCATCGACCGGCGCGCCCTCCCGGTTGGCCGCCCAGATCGATGAGCGATGTCCGTCCTCCGCCAATTCCAGCGCGCCCGCGTACAATGGCACCGCGTCGAGGTCGACTTCCGCGGCCACGCCGGACGCCTTGCAGATCGCCTGCAGATGTCCCGCAAGGCCGAACCCGGTCACGTCGGTCATCGCGTGTGCGCCAGCGAGCAGCTCTGCAGCGTCGCCCTGGGGCCGGACCATCACCTCGAACATCGCCGCGATGTCGCGCCCGTCGGCCTTGCCCAGCATCTCGGCGGCCAGCAACGTGCCGCTGCCAATCGGCCGGGTGAGCACCAGCGCATCCCCCGCCCGGGCCCCCGCGTTGGTGATCGGCGCGCCCTCGACCAGCCCGGTGACCGTGAAGCCGAGCGTCATCTCGGCCCCCATCGTCGAATGCCCGCCGACGATCTCGGCGCCGGCCGCCCCGAAGACCTCCGCGGCGGCGGCCATCACCTCTTCCATGCAACGCGCCTGCAAAGGCTGGGCCATGCGCGGCAGGATCACGCTCGCGAGCACCGCCTGCGGCGTCGCCCCCATCGCCCAGATGTCGCCCAAGGCATGCACAGCGGTGATCCGGGCGAGCAGGCCGGGGTCGTCGGTGAAGGCGCGCAGGTGGTCGGTGGTGAGCACCTGGCGGCGCCCGCCAATCTCGAGCACGGCGGCATCGTCGCCGGGGCCGGACAGCACGTCCGCCCGCCCCGTGCCCGGCAGAGCAGCCAGCGCCGCCGACAAGGTGCCCGGGCCGACCTTCGAGCCGCAGCCCGCACAAAGCGGCTTGTGTTCGCCCGCCAGCTCCTCGTCCATGCCCTGTGTCACGCGCCGGGGCAGGGCGGCGGGCTTCATCTCCGGCAGGTCCTGGAAACGCGCCATGAACTTCGTGTCGATCCGGTTCTTCCAGCGCCACAGGAGCGGCCCCGACACGGTGCGTCCCCATTTCTCGGCCAGCGCCGATTTCCCGCCGAGCGAGATCAGCTTCAGGTAGTCCTTCTGCGGTTCGTAGGCCCGCGTCTTGCCGCCTGTCAGCACCGCGTGCAGGTTGTCCAGCAGCACCGGCCCCGAGCGCACGGCATAGACCCCGGCCTTGGGCCGCGGTGCGTGGGTCATGTGCGCGCAATCGCCGACCGCGAAGAGATCCCAGTGCCCCTCGACCCGCAAATGGCTGTCGACCCGCACGAACCCGTCTTCGGTGACGGGCAGAGGGCTTTCGGCCACCCACCCATGTGCAATCGCCCCGGCGGTCCCCACGGTGAAACGCGCCGGAACCACCTCGCCACCGGCCAGCGTCACGCCCTCGGCGGTCACGCCCGACACCTCCGCCCGGGTGTGCAGATCGACCCCGTACCCGCCAAGCGCCGCGCGCAGCCGGGCCGTCGTCTCGGGGTTCTTGCCCGCGATCTCGGCCCGCGCCTCGATCAGCGCCACCTTCGCCGCATCGCCCACGTCGCGCCTGAGCGCATGCGCCATGGCGAGGGCGAGTTCCACCCCGGCGACCCCGGCCCCGATCACCGCGATTTCCGGCGCGACCTCTCCCGCCTTCGCGGCGGCCAGAAAATCGCGCCAGGCCTCCGTGAAGGTGTCAAGCGGCTTGGCCCCCAGGGCGTGTTCGGCAAAGCCGGGCAGGCCGGGCATCTCGGTGTGGATGCCGACGTCGATCGAGGCGACGTCGTAGCCGATCTCGCCGCGCCCGGCGATCGTGACGGTCTTTGCCACCGGATCGACCCGGGTGGCTTCACCGAGGATCAGCCGGGCGCCGGCGAACCGGGCGAGCTTCACCAGGTCAATGTCCAGCGCCTCACGCGTGTAATGCCCCGCGATATACCCCGGCAACATCCCCGAATAGGGCGCCGTCGGGCTGGGGTTGATGAGCGTCACCCGGGTGCCCGCGACCGGCTTCATCGCCCACATGCGCAACACCAGCGCATGGGCATGGCCGCCGCCGATCAGGACGAGGTCGCGGGTCAGGGGCAGGAGCATGTCCATCACGGGTCGGTCCTTTCAAGCTGGCCGCTGGATACGCCGGGACCGGCGGGCCCACAAGCGGGACCGGGTGACGCAAGGTAAGCGGGTTCGAAACGTTCAGTCCATATTGAACACAAAGATCGAACCAGCTAAACCCGCCCCATGACAGACACCAGCGACACACCGATGGACCGTTTCATCGAACAGATGGGCCTTTTCGCCCAAACCGAGGGCGGACCGCGCATCGCCGGGCAGATCCTCGGCTACCTCATCATCGAGGGCGCGCCGCGCACGCTTACCCAGATGGCAGAGGCGTTGAAGATCTCGAAAGCCTCCGCCAGCACCAACGCCCGGCTGCTCGAGCTCAAGGGCGCGGTACGCCGCACCTCGCCGGTCGGCCAGCGCGGCGACGCTTACGAGGCGGTCGACATGCCCAACACCGCGTCGATCCGGGCCCTGGCCGAGCGCTACCGCGGCTGGGCCACGACCATCGGTGAGATCGCCCGCGAGTTTCCGCAGAGCCAGGAGGCGGCGCAGGAGCGCATCGGCCGCTACGCCGGATTCTACCGCGACACCGCCGGGTTCATCGACGCGTGGATGGATCAGGTCGACGACAAGAAAAGCGCGGATGCCCCCGCCGAAAAGCCAGCCGCAGGGGACGAAGAGTGACGCCATGACCCGGACCAGCGACAAACCAGACTGGGCGATGAACCGGCGCGAGCGGGAGACCGCGGCGCGGGCCGAGAAGGGTCTGCCTCCGAACAAGGGCCGTCGCTGGCTCTGGTGGCTCGCCGTAGTCGCGGCGCTCGCCGGCGCCAGTGCGTGGTTCGTGAGTTCCGGCCGGCTCGCGGATATCCAGGCGGACAGGGCGACCGCCGAGGCGCAAGCCCAGGCCGAGGTCGAGGCGAGGGCCGCGCGCGCCTCTATCGTCCAGCTCGCGCCCTACGAGGTGAAAAAGCTGGAGCCGACGACATTGATGGAGACCCTGAAGATCACCGGCTCGCTCGCGCCCGTCCGCCAGTTGCAGCTGACCTCCGAGGTCTCGGCGCAGGTCACCAACGTGACCGCGCGGCCGGGTGACGAAGTGTTCCGGGGCCAGACGCTGGTGGCCTTCGACAGTGACACGTTGCAGAACCAGCTCGACCAGGCGCTGGCCACGGCGCAGGCCACCCGGGTGCAGCTTGGCCAGGCGCGCACCGACTTTGAGCGCACCCGCAGCCTCGTCGACCGCGGCCTCCAGGCCGCCAACACGCTTGAGCGGGCACGCTCCTCGCTCGACCAGCTTTCCGCCACGCTCGCCGCCCAGGAGACGCTCGTCGCCAGCGCCCAGCGCGCGCTTGATCGCGCCATCGTGGCGGCGCCCTTCGACGGCGTTGTCTCGTCCCGAAGCGTCGAGCCGGGCCAGGTCGCCACCGCCGGGTCGCCGCTGATGACCCTGGTCGACATGTCGTCGCTCGAGGTCGAGGCGACCGCGCCCGTGTCCTTTGCGCCCGAGCTTGCCAAGGGCCAGGCCGTCGATCTCATCGTCGAGGGCTTCGGCGAAAGAGTGTTCAAAGGCGAGGTCGCGCGGCTCGCGCCGGTAGCCATCGAAGGCAGCCGGATGCTGCCGGTTTTCGTTTCGCTCGGCAACGAGGGCGGCGAGCTGCGCGGCGGCATGTTCGCCTCCGGCCGGATCGTGCTCGAAGCACGCGCAGGCGGTCTCGCGATCCCTGCCGCAGCACTCCGGCGCGATGCCGAGGGCCCGCATGTGCTGGTTATCGCGGACAACATGGCCGAGCGCCGCGCCGTCGAGACCGGTCGCGGCTGGGATGGCGGCGCGCTGATCGAGATCGAGAACGGTCTTGCCGCCGGTGACCTCGTTGTGATCGAACCGCTGCCCGAGCTCGCCCCGGGTGATGCCGTCACCCTGCTGGCGGAGTAGCGCCGATGTTCCTCACCCGCATCTCCGTCGGCTACCCGGTCTTCGCGACGATGATGATGCTCGCGATGGTCGTCGTCGGCGCCTTTTCCTATACGCGCCTGCCGATCGAGCAATTGCCCGATGTCGACTTCCCCGTCGTCGCCGTGGTGCAATCCTACCCGGGCGCCACCCCCGAGGCGGTCGAGAGCGACATCATCGAACCGATCGAGGATGCGGTCTCCACCCTCGCCGGCATCGACACGATCCAGTCGACCGCCCGCACCGGCTCGGCCCTGGTCATCATCATCTTCGAGCTGGAGGTCAGCTCTTCGGACGCCGCCCAGGACGTGCGCGACAAGATCGCCCAGATCAAGGCGCTGTTCCCCGACAACGCCGAAGACCCGACGATCCTGCGGTTCGACCCGGCCGAGCTTCCGGTGATGTCGGTGGGGATCAGCTCCGAGACCTACGAGATCGGCGATCTCACCACCCTCACCGAGGATGTCATCGCCAAGCGGCTCGCCAATATCCGCGGTGTCGGCCGCGCCAGTGTGGTCGGCGGCCGCGCCCGCGAAGTGCATGTCGACATCGATCCCGACCGACTCACCGCGCTTTCGGTCGGCGTTTCCGAGATCACCGGCGCCCTCGCGGCCGAGAACCAGGATCTGCCGGCGGGTGCGATCACCGACGCCGCCACCTCCACCTCGGTGCAGGTCGAGGGGCGCCTCGAGACGATCCGCGCCTTCGAAGACGTGATCGTCACCCGGCGCGCAGGCCAGCCGATCCGGCTTGGCGACATCGCCGATGTCGAACTCAGGCTGGCCGAGGCGACGTCGCTGGCGATGATCGACGGCACCCGGGCGCTGGCCATCGACATCGTCAAGACCCAAGGGTCCAACACCGTCGAGGTGGCCGAACGCATCCGCGAAGTGATCGCCGAGATGACCGCAGACGACGAGTTTGACGGTATCGACATCGAGATCCTGCGCGACAATGCCGAACCGGTGATCGACAGTTTCCACTCGGTCCAGAGCATGATCCTCGAAGGTGCGGCGCTGGCCACCTTCATCGTGTTCCTGTTTCTCAATTCCTGGCGGTCTACGGTCATCACCGGCCTCACCCTGCCGATCTCGATCATCGGCACGATGACGGCGATCTACTTCCTCGGCTTCACCCTCAACATGATGAGCCTGATGGCGCTCTCGCTGGCTGTCGGCATCCTGATCGACGACGCCATCGTCGTGCGCGAGAACATCATGCGGCATCTGCACATGGGCAAAAGCCATCGCCAGGCGGCGCTCGACGGCACCAACGAAATCGGCCTCGCGGTGCTGGCGACGACCTTCTCGATCGTCGCCGTGTTCCTGCCGGTGGCCTTCATGTCCGGCATCCTCGGGCGGTTCTTCCTGCAATTCGGCATCACCGTCTCGGTAGCGGTCCTGATTTCGCTGTTCGTCTCCTTCACCCTCGACCCGATGCTGTCGTCGGTCTGGTACGACCCCTCGGTCGATCCGAAGGTGAAGCGCGGGTTTTTGGGGCGCGCAGTGGAAAAGTTCGACGATTTCTTCGTCGCGCTGGGCGAGGCCTACGGCCGTCTCCTCAAGCGCGCGCTGAGGTTTCGCAAAACCACGCTCGCCATCGCGCTCGCCGCTTTCGTCGGCGGTCTGGCGCTGTTTCCGCTGGTCGGCGCCGAGTTCGTTCCGGCGTCCGACACCGGCGAATTCCAGGTCGATGTGAAACTGCCCGTCGGCGTTTCTCTCGACCGGACCGCGGCCAAGATCGAACAGATCGACGCCCTGCTCCGGGCCGAGTTCGACGAGGTCGCGGGCACCTATGCCACGGTCAACTCCGGCACCACCTCGGGCGACAACAACGCCACCGTCCTTGCCCTCCTGACGCCGCGCGAAGAGCGCGCGCGCACCCCCACCGAGCTCACCGGCCCGGCCCGGGTGGCGCTGCAGGCGATCCCGGGCGCACGTTACACCGTCGGGGCCGCCAGCGGCATGGGCAACGTCGCCACCCCGATCCAGCTCAACATCTTCGGCCCCGACCTCGACGTGCTCGAACGGCTCGCCGGCGAACTCGGCGCCAGGCTCCGGGAGATCGACGGCCTGGTCGATGTCACCACCACGCTCGACGATCCCCAGCCGACGCTCGGCATCCGCATCGACCGCGAGGCGGCCTCCGATCTCGGTGTCTCATTGCAACAGCTCGGCAATACGCTGAAGCCGATGTTGGGCGGTCAGACCGTCTCGGAATGGACCTCGCCGCAAGGCACCTCGCGCAACGTGGTGGTGCGGCTCACCAAGAGTGCGCGCGACGATGCGACCGCGCTCCTTGCGCTGCCTATCGCCCAGAGCACCGGCGGTATCATCCGGCTCGACCAGGTCGCCACGATCGTCGCTTCCGAGGGACCCGGCGAGATCAACCGCGCAGACCGCGACCGCTCGGTTCGGGTGAGCGCCAATCTCGACGGCTTGACACTGGGCGATGCGAATCCGTTGGTGCAGGACGCGGTCGCGGGGCTCGATCTGCCGCTCGGCTACCGGACCGGCACGGGCGGCGAATCCGAGGACATGGCCGAGACGATGGTCGCCGCCGGCGCAGCCCTCGGGCTCGCGGTGATCTTCATCTACCTCGTGCTCGCCTCGCAATTCGGCTCCTTCCTGCAACCCTTCGCGATCATGTCCTCGTTGCCGCTGGCGGTGGTCGGGGTGATGCTGGGCCTCTTGGCCTTCGGCACCACGGTCAACATCTACTCGATCATCGGTTTCATCATGCTGATGGGTCTCGTGACCAAGAACGCGATCCTGCTCGTCGACAACGCCAACCAGCATGTGCGCGACGGCGACAACCTGTACGACGCGCTGGTCACGGCCGGGCGCACCCGCTTCCGGCCGATCGTGATGACGACCCTGGCGATGATCTTCGGGATGATGCCGCTGGCGCTCAACCTGCACGGCGGATCGGGCGAAAACGCCTCGATGGCGCATGCGGTGATCGGCGGGCTGATCTCGTCTTCGATGCTCACGCTGATGGTGGTGCCGGTGCTGCTCACCTACACCGAGGGCCTGTCGCGCCGGATGGCCCGGCTGTTCCCGGCGCCGCCCGATCACGGCAATGACCCTGGGCACGACCGCGAACCGGCGGAGTGAACGCCCCCGCGCGAGGGGCATCGAGGAAAAACCGACCACGGAGTCGAGAAAACTCTTGATCGGCGCGCGATTCCGTGACGGAGTGGGCGTCGCCGGCCCGCAATACCTTTTCCCAATGGTCTCTGTGCGGGAATCAAATGGTCGCCTGCGCAATGAGTGACTATGCCTTCCGAAGGGGATTTCACGGCGGGGCACGCCGGGACCGGTGGAAAATAAGTATTGCCAGTAATGGTTATGAGATATAACCATATGACGATATCAGGCGTCAGCCAGCCGCGAATGTTGCCGAGAGGGAGGAGACTCCGGTGGCAGAAAACGGCAAAATATGGCAATAGACGCACTATAATGCCAAAAGGCATGGTCAATAGGGAGGAAACATATGACCAATCGCAGAACTTTACTCGGCCTTGTAGCCGGCGTGGCGGTCTCGGCACTAACCGCCGGATCGGCCTTCGCAGCCGACGTGACGCTGAAGATGCACCAGTTCCTGCCGCCGCAGGCCAACGTTCCGCAGCACATTCTCGACGTCTGGGCCGACCAGGTCGAAGAGGCTTCGGGCGGGCGCATCGAGATCGAGCGCTACCACGGCATGGCCCTCGGCGGCACCCCGCCGGAGCTGATGGACCAGGCCATCGACGGCATTGCCGATATCGTCTGGACCGTGATCGGCTACACCCCGGGCCGCTTCCCGACGACGGAAGTGTTTGAACTGCCCTTCATGGTGGCCGACGCCCGTGCCGCCTCCTACGCCTACTGGAAGATGTTCGAAGAGCATATGAAGGACGGCGAGTTCGCCGACGTGCACATCCTCGCGACCCACGTGCACGGCCCCGGCATGTTCCACACCTCGGAGCCGGTCGCCACTCCGGCCGACCTCGAAGGCATGAAGATCCGCGGCGGCTCGCGCCTGGTCAACGACCTGCTCGAGCGCGTCGGCGCCACCCCCGTCGGCATGCCGGTGACGGGTATTCCGGAAGGCCTTTCCAAAGGCGTGATCGACGGCACCACAATCCCGTGGGAAGTCACCGGCGCGCTGAAGGTGCCGGAGCTGGTCACCAACCACACCGAGTTCGACGGCCCGGCGCTCTACACGCTGACCTTTGCGCTGGCGATGAACAAGGACGCCTACGAGGCCATGCCGGACGACCTGCGCGCGATCCTCGATGAAAACTCGGGGCTTGAGCTTTCGGTCTTCATGGGCGGCACGCAACAGGACTACGATGCGCCGGCCCGCGAAATGGCGTTGGAGCTCGGCAACAACATCATCACGGTGTCGGAAGAGGACGCCGCTGCCTGGGGTGAGATCGTCAACCCGATCCACGACACCTGGGTGGCCGAGATGAACGAAAAGGGCATCGACGGTCAGGCGCTGATCGACCAGGCCCGCGCCCTGATGGCCGAATACGAAGCCAACAACTAAGCCAGACAGCGCCGCGGCGGGACTTGATCCTCGCCGCGGCGCTACCCGTTCCTGTCCCGCCAGGAATGGCGGGCAATGTCAGGACCCATCATGCATCGTTTCTTTCTCGTTCTGTCGAGAGGTATGGCCTATGTCGGCGGCGCCGTTCTGAGCGCCCTGATCGGCATCATCGTGTTGTCGATTCTCGGGCGTGAGCTCAACGGGCTGCTCCACGCCGATCTCATCCAGAACAGCATGAAAGGGTTGGCCGATTGGCTGCTCGGCATCCGCATTCCCGGGGTCTGGGGTGATATCAAGATCGGTCCGTTCAACGGCGATTACGAGATCGTCGAGGCCGGCATGGCTTTCGCCATCTTCTCTTTCCTGCCGCTCGCCCATATCAACGGGGCGCACGCCACGGTCGACATCTTCACGCAGAATTTCTCCGAACGGCAGAACCGGATCCTGACTCTGGTCATCGACGTGGTCTTTGCCGTTGTACTCGTCATCATCGCGGTCCAGCTCTACCAGGGCGCGGTCAGCAAGTTCGAACGTGGACAGACCACCTTCCTTTTGCAGTTCCCGGTCTGGTGGGCCTACGCGCTCAGTCTGGTCGGCGCGGTGATCGCCGCCGTCGTCTCCGTCTATCTTGCGCTCATGCGCATCGCCGAAGCTGTTACCGGGCGTCACCTTGTGCCGACGGGTGAAGGAGCAGAGCATTGACCAATATCGAGATCGGCCTGTGGTCCTTCCCGGCCCTGATGCTGGCCATCTTCCTGCGCGTGCCGATCGGGCTGGCGATGTTCCTGGCCGGATTTCTCGGCCTCGGCATCGTCAACGGCGGCTTCGACATCGCGCTCGCCAAGCTCAAGTCGGAAACCTTCACGACGTTTTCCTCCTACTCGCTCTCGATCGTGCCGATGTTCCTGCTGATGGGCCATTTCGCCACGCTGGGTGGCATGAGCCAGGCGTTGTTCAAGGCCGCCGAAGGCTGGCTCGGCCACCGGCGCGGCGGTGTCGCCATGGCCGCCATCGGCGCCTGCGCGGGCTTTGGCGCGATCTGCGGCTCCTCGCTCGCCACCGCCGCCACGATGGGCCGCACCGCGCTGCCGGAGCTCAGAAAATACGGCTACTCCGGCGGCTTCTCGACCGCCACGCTTGCCGCCGGCGGCACCCTCGGCATTCTCATCCCGCCCTCGGTCGTGCTGGTGATCTATGCGATCCTTGCCGAGCAGAACATTGCCAAGCTGTTCCTCGCCGCGATCATTCCGGGCATCCTCGCCGCCCTCGGCTACGTCATCACCATCTCGATCTACGTCCGCCTCAACCCCGACAGCGCCGGCATCCGGCCGCCGGTCCCGATGGGCGAACGGCTGCGGGCCTTCATCGATGTCTGGCCGGTGCTGCTGGTCTTCGGTCTCGTCGTCGGCGGGATCTACGGCGGGCTCTTCACGCCGACCGAAGGCGCCGCCGTCGGCGCGCTCGGAACCGGCCTGATCGCCTTCGCCAACCGGGGGCTCGACTTCAAGGCGCTGCTCGGCTCCTTCACCGCGACCGCCCGCTCGACCGCGATGATCTTCTTCATCGTGCTCGGCGCCGCCTTCTACAACGGCTTCCTCGCCGTGACGCAGGTGCCGCAGACCATGGCCGGCTGGGTGCTCGACCAGGGCTTCAGCCCCTGGACCGTGCTCATCATCGTGCTGTTTTTCTACCTGCTGCTCGGCTGCCTGATGGACAGCCTGTCGATGATCCTGCTCACCATCCCGATTTTCTACCCGATCATTTCGGTGCTCGATTTCGGTCTGGTCGACTTCATCGCGATGCAGCACGAGATGATCCGCGATGCCATCGCGTCCGGCGCCGCGGAGGGCGTCGCGCCGGAGATCATGGAGCAGATCAAGGGATTGATGGCCGAGGGCGCCGAGGTGCCGCGCAAGCTGTCGGCTGAACTGGGCGTACGGTTTACCGAGGCGCGCGCCAACGCCATCGGCATCGAGCGCACGGCGATCTGGTTCGGGATCCTCGTGCTGATCGTGGTCGAGGTCGGGCTCATCACCCCGCCGGTGGGGATGATCCTGTTCATCATCAACGCGATGGACCGCACCACGCCGATCGTCCAGACCTACAAGGCGGTGCTCTACTTCATCTCGTCCGACCTCATCCGGGTCGCACTTCTCCTCCTGTTCCCGGCGATCACCTTGTTCCTGCTGCCCTGACCGAGGTGCCCGAGGGCGGGCCGGTGCGCCGGGAAACCGGCCGGGTCCGGCCTTGCATATCCCGGCGAAATTAGTTATTCTACATAACAGTTGTTAATCAGAACGTTCACCCGAGACCGACAGGACAATGCCATGAACGACGACCTTCTCGCGATTTCGGTCTCGGACGACGGCGTCGCGACGCTGACCATGAACCGTCCCGGCAAACGCAACGCGATGAACGACGCGCTGCTCACCGCGCTCGACGGGTTCTTCTCGCGGCCGCCCGAAGGCGTCAAAGCGGTGGTGCTCACCGGCACCGAGGGGCATTTCTGCTCAGGGTTGGATCTCGCCGAGCATACCCAGCGCAATGCCGAAGACACCATGCGCCACTCGCGCGGCTGGCACGCGGTGATGGACAGGATCCAGTTCGGCGGCCTGCCGGTGGTCTCGGCGATGTTCGGCGCGGTCATCGGCGGCGGGCTCGAGCTGGCGACCGCCACCCATGTGCGCATTGCCGAACCCTCGACCATCTTCCAGCTGCCCGAAGGCAAGCGCGGCATCTTCGTGGGCGGCGGCGCAAGCGTGCGCGTCGGCAAGATCCTCGGCGCAGACCGGCTGATCGAGATGATGCTGACAGGCCGAAAATACGGCGCCGATGAGGGCCTCGCACTCGGTCTGACCCACTACGCGGTCGGCGACGGCGAAGCGCTCGTTGTGGCACAGGACCTCGCCCGCAGGATCGCCGCCAACGCGCCGCTCTCCAACTACATCATGATCCAGGCCATCGCCCGGATCGAGGACATGTCCAAGGCCGACGGGCTGTTCACCGAGAGCCTCTGCGCGGCGATCACCCAGACCAGCCCCGACGCCATCGAGGGGCTCCAGGCCTTTCTCCAGAAACGCGACCCGACCTTCAGGTGAGCCCCATGCCCGACGACGCCGCCAAAGCCGCAAAGCGCCCGCACATCTCCGACGCCACCTTGCGCGGTCTGGTCGGCTACAACATGAAACGCGCCTTCATGGTCATCAGCGCCGACCTTGCCCGCACGCTCGAACCCTTCGATCTGCGCATGCTCACGTTCACCGCGCTCACCCTCATCGCCGACAACCCCGGTCTCAGCCAGTCGCAGCTCGCCCAAGCCATGCAGGTCGAGCGGCCGAATCTGGTGGTGATCGTCGACGAGCTGGAGACCCGCGGGCTGATCACCCGCGACCGGGTGCCGACCGACCGGCGCACCTACGCGCTGCGGATCACCGCCGAAGGCGCCCGGCTGCTCGCGGGTGCCACCCGCGCGGTCGGCGCGCACGAAAGCCTGATGATGGGCGGGCTGACCAAGGTGGAGGAAACCGCCCTGATTTCCACCCTCAACCGCATCGAGGCATCCGACACAGGGGGAACCTGATGGACCCGAAGTATCGCCCGCATTCCGCCCGGCTGGAAACCCGCGCCGACGGCACGATGATTTACGGCTCCGGCTACGACATGACCGCGCCCGCCCGCACGACCGGCGAATGGTTGCACCGCTGGGCCGAGGAGACCCCGCTCAGGCCCTTCCTTGCCGAGCGCTACGGCCCCGGCTGGCACGAGATCACCTATGCCCAGGCGCTGGACCAGGTCCGCGCCATCGGTGCCGCCCTGGTCGCGCGCGGTCTCACCCAGCAGACCCCGATCCTCGTCATCTCCGGCAACGGGGTCGACCACGGCCTGCTTGCGCTCGCCGGCCAATACGTGGGCGTGCCGGTGGTGCCGGTGGCCGAACAATATGCGTTGATCCACGGCGCGCACGGTCGGCTGCGCCACGCGATAGACCTGGTCAGGCCGAAGATGGTCTACGCGGTCGATGCCGACCAATACGGCGAAGCCCTCGCGCTCGACGCCTTCGACGGGATCGAGGTCGTCGCCTCCCGACCCGGAAAGTCCCGGGTCGCCACCCCCTTCGCCGAGCTCTTGCAGGGCGACGCCACGGTCGACGTCGATGCCGCGCACGCCCGGGTCGGCCCCGATACGGTGGCGAAAATCCTGCTCACCTCCGGCTCCACCTCCGCCCCCAAGGGCGTGCCCACCACCCATGCGATGATGTGTGCCAACCAGGCCCAGATCGCCGACGCGCTGCCTTTCGTGAAGGAAAAGCCGCCCGTGCTTGTCGACTGGCTGCCCTGGAACCACGTGTTCGGCGGCTCGCACAACTTCAACCTCGTACTCGCGAACGGCGGCACGCTCTATATCGACGACGGCAAACCGATCCCGGCGCTCATGAGCCGGACCCTCGAAAACCTCTCGATGGTCTCGCCCACCATCAGCTTCAACGTGCCCCTCGGCCATGCCCAGGTGGTCGAAGCGCTGAGGAAGGACAGGGGGCTGCGCAAAAGCTTCTTCGCCGAACTCGACATGATCTTCTACGCCGGCGCATCGTTGCCCCAGGATGTCTGGGAGGGCTACGAGGCGCTCGCGAAGGCCGAACGGGCCGCAACGCCGCTGATGAACTCCTCCTGGGGCCTGACCGAAACCGCGCCGGCCACGCTGATCCAGCACGAACCGACCGACCGCTCCGGCATCGTCGGTGTGCCGATGACGGGCGTGACCGTGAAACTCCTCCCCGACGAGGACGATGCGCATCGCTTCGAGGTGCGGGTCAAAGGGCCGAACCTGTTCACCGGCTACCTCGGCAGTCCGGAGAAGACGGCCGAAGCCTTTGACGACGAGGGCTTCTTCATCACCGGCGACGCGATGCGTTTCGTCGTGCCGGGCGAACCGAACATGGGGCTGAAATTCGACGGCCGCATCTCCGAGGATTTCAAGCTGATGACCGGCACCTGGGTGCGCGCGGCCGGGCTGCGCCTCGACATGCTCGCCCATATCGGCCCGCTGGCGCAGGATATCGTCGTGACCGGCGCCGACCGAACGGAGATCGGCCTCCTGATCTTTCCCAACATGAAAGAGCTGGAAGCGGAGGGCTTCGCTCTCGACAGCGTTTCCGGCGCCTTCACCGACCGCCTCCTGAAAGGCGAAATCGCCCGCCGGCTCGCCGAACGTGCCCGCGAAGTCCAGGGCTCCTCCACCCATGTCGCCCGCGCGATGATCCTGTCCGAAGCGCCGGACATGGGGGCGGGGGAGATCACCGCCAAGGGCAATCTCAACGCCCGCAAGATCCTCGAGCGCAGGAAGTCCCTTCTCGACCGGCTCTACGACGATGCCGACCCCGCCACCATCACCTTCTGACCCGCTCAACGGGGCCTCGCCCCGCCTCGCCGCCAGCGAAGAGACCCCCAAGCGGGGTCGATGAGCCCCGAACCCCGGAGAGACACATGGTCGACATCACCAAAGTCCGCGCGATCGACATCCACACCCATGCCGAAGAACCCTGCGGCTGCCATACCGACGACGGGTATGACGAGCTACAGACGACGATGGCGAAATACTTCGGCGCGCCCTGGGAGCACCCGCCCACCATCGCCGAGACCGCGGCGCATTATCGCGCGCAGAACATCGCCGCGGTGATCTTCCCGGTCGATGCCGAACGCGAAACCGGCTACCGGCGCTACTCCAACGATGAGGTCGCCGAGCAGGTTGCCGAAAACAGCGACGTTCTGATCCAGTTCGCGTCCATTGACCCCTGGAAAGGCAAGATGGGCGTCCGCGAAGCCCGCCGCCTGGTGCGCGACTACGGCGTGAAAGGCTTCAAGTTTCACCCGACCATGCAGGGCTTCTATCCCAACGACCGCATGGCCTACCCGCTGTACGAGGCGATCCAGGACGAGGGCGCCATCGCGCTCTTTCACACCGGCCAGACCGGGGTCGGATCCGGCATGCCCGGCGGCAACGGCATGCGGCTGAAATACTCCAACCCGATGTACATCGACGATGTCGCGGTCGATTTTCCGGATCTCAAGATCATCCTCGCCCATCCCTCCTTTCCCTGGCAGGAAGAGGCCCTTTCGGTCGCGACCCACAAACCCAACGTCTACATCGACCTTTCCGGCTGGTCGCCGAAATACTTCCCGCCGATCCTCGTGCGCTATTGCAACACGCTCCTGAAAAAGAAGATGCTGTTCGGGTCGGACTGGCCGATGATCTCGCCGGAGAAATGGCTCGGTGCCTTCGAAGGCATTGATATAAAGGAAGAAGTCCGTCCGGATATCCTGAAGAACAACGCCGCCCGCCTGCTCGGCTTTGCCCCATGAAACCCTTCGCCGCCCCGGTCGACGACATCATGTTCACACTTGAACACGTGGTCGGCGCGCCCCGCCTCGCCAGTTTCGACGCCGACCTCGCCGGAGAAATCGCGCGCCATTTCGCCGCCTTCGCCGAAGGCGTGATCGCCCCCATCGACGCGCCCGGCGACCGAGAGGGCGCACGCCTGGTGGACGGGCGGGTACAGCTCCCAACCGGTTACAAGGCGGCCTTCGCCGCCTTCGCGGAGCAGGGCTGGACAGGGCTCACCGCGCCGGAGGACTACGGCGGGCAGGGGCAGGATGCGGTCATCGGGGCCATCGTCTCCGAGATCGAGACCGGCGCCTCCCAGGCGTTCAACATGCTGGTCAACCTGACCCCGGGCCACATCCGCACGCTTCTGGGTTTCGGGACCGACGACCAGAAATCCCGGTTCATCCCGCCGCTCGTCGAAGGCCGTTGGTTGGGTACCATGTGCCTCACCGAACCCGGCGCCGGGTCTGACCTGTCACGTATCCGCACAAGGGCCGAACCAGACGGGCGCGTATGGAAATTGACGGGCGAAAAGATCTTCATCTCCGGCGGCGACCAGGACATCTCGGAGGGTATCTTTCACCTCGTGCTTGCCCGCACCGGCACACCCGAAGACGGGGTGAAGGGGCTGTCGCTGTTTGCCTGCCCCTCGGCGCTTGAAGACGGCATCCGCAACGAGGTGAAGGTCACCCGGATCGAAGAAAAGATGGGCCTGCACGCCCAACCCACCTGCCAACTCGCCTTCGACGGCGCCCGCGCGGAACTCGTCGGGGATGAGGGTGCCGGGCTCAAGGCGATGTTCACCCTCATGAACCACGCCCGCATCGATGTCGCGCTGCAGGGCGTCGCCCAGGCGGCGCGCGCGCACGACGTCGCCAGAACATACGCCTGCGAACGGATCCAGGGGCGCGGCCTCACCATCGACCAGCACGGTGACGTCGCCAGGATGCTCGACGAGATCGACGCCGCCGCCCTCGGGGCCCGCGCGATGGCCCATCTCGCCCTCGTCACGATGGAAGCGGGCGACGATCCCGGGTTCCTCGACTTCCTCACACCCGTGGTCAAGGCGCATTGCTCAGAGGCCGGCATGCGCGCGGCCGAGACCGCGATGCAGGTTCTGGGCGGCTACGGCTATCTTGAGGAATACCGGCTCAGCCAAGTCTACCGCGATATCCGCGTCGCGGCGATCTACGAAGGCACCAACGGCATCCACGCCATGACCCTTGCCGGCCGACTTCTGTACGTTGATGACGGTGCCGGCTACGATGCCTTCGACCGTTTCCTTGACGCCCAGGACCGGACCCCGGGCCTCGAGCGGGCATCCGCCGCCTGGAAAGCGGCCCGTGCATTTCTCGAAACCGGCGTCGATCCGGGACCCATCGCGACCCCCTTCCTGCGCCTCACCGCGCGCACTTTGGAACAGGCGGTCTGGAGCCGGATCGGCGCTGCCGCGGACGAGCATCCCGATCCCGAACGCCTCCGGCGGGCTGCGGCACAAATCGCCAGGCAGGCCGCCCGCGCAGACGCAGATCTCGCCGAGATCGTGGGGGGCTGAGGGTCGCACCCACTTCATGCGCCCGGAAATACCTCGGGGCGCCACACCGCAGGTCCGCTGCTTCGCACAACAGGCTGGCCCCGGTCGGGTCAGATCTCCGAGAACCGTTTGCACTCAGCCACAAGCCGTTCGATCAGAGCCGCCGGTTTCCACGCCACCGGGTCTTCGACCCCGAATTCCGTGAGCTTTTCCAACACCTTCTCCGGTCCCAGCGTATCGGCATAGTGCATCAGCCCGCCCCGCCACCGCGGGAACCCGTAGCCCGCGACCGTCACCAGGTCGATGTCGGCAGCCGACCCGGCGATGCCCTCGTCCAGGATCGCCGCCGCTTCGTTGATCATCGCGATCAGAAGCCGGTCGCGGATCTCGTCCTCCGAAAACCCGCGCCGCGTCACGCCCGCGTAATGCGCCTCTTCGCGTGCCAGATCCTCGACCAGCGGATCCACAACCTTGCCGCCGCCGCCGGGGTAGCGGTACCAGCCCACGCCCGTCTTCTTGCCCAGCCGCCCCTCGCTCACCATCCGGTCGGCAATGGGAATGTAGCGGCGCGCGGGGTCCCGGGTTGCGTCCTGCCGGCGCCGGTTGGCATGCGCAATATCGAGCCCGGACAGATCCTGTGCCTCGTAGGGCCCCATCGGATAGCCGAAGGCGACCATCGCCTCGTCGATCTCCCAGGGCGCTGCGCCGTCCATCATCACCGTGTCGGCCGCCTCGCGGTAACGCGCAAGGATACGGTTGCCGATGAACCCGTCGCAGACACCGGCAAGAACCGGGAGTTTGCGCAACCGTTTCGCAAGCGCGAACCCGGTGGCAAGGGCCCGGTCGGAACTGGCCGTCCCGCGCACGATCTCGAGGAGCTTCATGATATGGGCGGGAGCAAAGAAATGTAAGCCGACCAGCCGCGACGGATCCTCCAGCACAGCCGCGATCTCGTTTACGTCGAGATAGGAGGTGTTGGTGGCCAGGACCGTACCCTCGCGTAGGGTGCGTTCCAGTTTCTTGAAAACGTCACGCTTGACATCCATGGACTCGATACGCGGCCTCGATGGCAATATCACAACCCTTCGCAGCCGTATAGTCATTGGTTGCCGTGAACCTGCGGCGCCTTTCCGCGGCCCCGGCTTCGTCGATCAGGCCCCGTTTCAGCGAGGCGTCCACGGTCTTTTCCACGTTCGCCTCGGCCCGCGCAACGCCATCGGCGTCGGTCTCCAGCAGAACCACGCCGATACCGGCATTGAGAAGCGCATAGGCGATGCCCGCGCCCATCGTGCCGCCGCCGACGACCGCTGCCGTCTCGATCTCGTCCGGCGTGACGCCGGCGAGCCAATCGGGCGCTTTGGCAGCGCGTTCCGTGAAAAAGATGTGCCTGAGCGCCCGGGCCTGTGCGCCCTGACGCAACTCGAGGAACCGCGCGCGCTCGACCGCCATAGCCTCCCCGAGCGGCAAGTTGCAGGCGAGACGCACCAGTTCGACCGCCACCCCTGGCGCGGACTGGCCTTTGTACCGCGCCGCGCCACGCTCCTGCGCAGCCGAGAACGCCGCCGCCTCGGCCTCCGGTCCCGGCAGATCCCCCACTGCAACCCGGGTAGCCAGGAGCTCGCCGTTGACCTCCTCGGCGGCAAACACGGGATCCTCGGCCAGTTCGTCGACGAGCCCAATTTTCAGTGCGCGGGGGCCGGTCACCGGCTTGCCCGTCTGGATCATCTCGAGCGCGGTGCTCACGCCCACCAAACGCGGCAATCGCTGCGACCCGCCCGCGCCGGGCACCACGCCAAGCGTGGTCTCGGGCAACCCGATGCTGGCTCCGGGCGCGGCGATCCGGTAGCGGCAGGCAAGCGCGAGTTCGCAGCCGCCGCCCAGCGCGGGGCCGTGGATCGCGGCGATCCAGGGCACGTCGCAGGCCTCGATCCGGTTCACCACGTCCGGCAGGTGCGGCTCCAACGCCGGGCCGTCGAACTCGCGCGCATCCGCGCCAGCGGCGAAGGCCCGTCCCGTACCGGACAGGATCACCCGTTCCAGACCCGCCTCCGCCGCGATCCAGTCGAGCGTGTCGATCAACCCCTGCCGGGTTTCGCGGCCGATCGCGTTGACGGGTGGAAAGTCGAGGGTGACATGGGCGGTGGTGCCTTCGCGGCGTGTGGTGACGGGCATTGGGTCTCCGGGTCCGGGCCGGGGTGCCGGGAGTCTCTGCCCCCCGGGACGCCCCGGTCTCTGCGCAAAAGGTTGAAGGGTCAGGTAAGGAAGCCGTTGGTTTCGATCAGGGCAAGGAGGTCTTCGAGGCTTTCGTTCTCGGTCCTGCCGCTCGTGTCGAGCCGGACATTGGCCCGGTCGTAAAGCGTTTCACGGGCGGTGAGGATCGATTTCAACTGCGCCATGGCCTCCGGGTTGCCGGCCATCGGCCGGGTGTCGCCCTGTTCGCGCACCCGCGCCATGTGTTCGGCAGGCGAGGCCTTGACCCAGACGGTGTGGAAAGCCGCGAGCAGCCGCGCATAAGTCTCAGGCTCGGCCACGATCCCGCCCGCGACGGCGAGGATCATCGTGTCATGGGTCGCGATGACACGCGAGATCGCCTGGGCTTCGAGCCGCCGGTACCCCTCCTGACCGTAAAGCGCCATGAGCTCGTCCACGGCCATGCCCGCCTGCTCCTCGATTTCGAGGTTGAGCTCGACGAAGGGCAGGCCAAGCCGTTCGCCGGCCCGCCGGCCCAGCGTCGACTTGCCGGCGCCGCGAAGGCCGACGAGGCAGATCCGGTGTGCCCGTTGCGCCTCGGCCGGTTCGGGCGAAAGCACCGCGCGGACCTGCGCCTGGACCGGCGCGGTGGCCGCCCGGTAGAGATCGGCAACGCGCAGCACGTCGGATACCCAGGGGTCCTCGGCGCCCACCAGCCATTCGATCTTGTGGTCGAGCGCGTGCGCCACGCGTTGCAACAGCCCGATCGAGATATTGCCTTCGCCGGCCTCAAGCTGGGCAAGGTAACGCGGGCTCACGCCCGACATTTCGCTCAGGACCCGGCGCGGGATGCCCTTGCGGTCGCGCGCCCGGCGCACGCGGTCCCCGACCCGGGCAATCAGGGCCTCTACCGCCCGGTCGGCTTCCGAGCGCGCGTCCTGCACCTCGCCGCGGAAATTGGTGATCTCGGCCATACCGTTCCCATATGCTCTAAAGTGCAGCAAGTTTACGGGCTGCGCGCCTGGTTCTCAACGGCGAAGGCGCACAATAGTGCACTATGCCGGGGCGAGCAGCGGGGTGACGGCGCTGCGCACCTCGGCTGGCACGTCGCGCTTCTCGAGGCTGCCCGCACGGATGAAGACACAGACGAACGCGCCCTCGAAACACAAGGTGTCCGCCTGGGATCCGGTGACGCGAAAGGCGATCGAACTGGTGCCGAGCCGGGTGGGCGTGACGGTGCAGACCAGCCTGTGGCGCGGTGTGATCGGCGCGCGGAAATCAAGCTCCATGTGGACGAAGGGCGTGCCCCAACCGAGATCGAATTCCACGTGATACCACCCAGGCCCCCCCAGCAGGTGCTCCCACCAGGCCTCGATCGCTTCCAACGCCCAGGCTGGGATGTTGGCCGTATAGGCGATCCGGGCCGGGTCGCAGTCGCCCCAGCCGACGCGGATTTCATGGGTGAAGGGCTCTGGCATGACAGCTCCTCTTGGCGCGGGCGGAAGGCGCTTCGAAGCGCCTTCAATAAACCGTCTTGGAAGACGGTTCCCCCGCTCAGTAGGTCTCGACGTGGTAACGCCCGTCTTCGCGCATCGCGTCGCGGACCGCTTTCCAGTCGAGCCCGGCGCCACGGGCGATATCGGCCAACGCCTCCTCGACGCCCTCTTCCATCGCCTTGAGACCGCAGACGTAGATGTGGGCCTTTGCGGTCGTCAAGCAGCGCGACGATCTCGTCGCTGCTCGTCGCGCAGCTGGTCCTGCACGTAGTCCTTGGGCGCGCCATCGGCCGCGCGAGAAGACGAAGACCTTGTGCAGGAACGCGTCCGGCACCTTCTTGAGCGGGCCGAAATAGGGCAGCTCCTCGGGCGTGCGGGCGCCGAAGAACAGCGCTGAGCTTGCCGGTGTTGCCCGGGTCGTCGCGGCTGCGATGCATGGTGAAGCCGCGGAACGGGGCCGAGCCGGTGCCGGTGCAGATCATCATCAACGTCGCGCCTCGGGGTCGTTCGGCATCAGGAAGGTGGCGCCGAACGGGCCGGTCACCTGCACCTTGTCGCCCCTCTTCAGATCGCAGACGATAGTTCGAGCAGAGCCCGTCCGGCTCGCGCTTCACGGTGAGCGAGAGGTTGTTGTAGTTCGGCCGCTCGCCGTCGCGCGGGGACTGGACACCGAGTAGAGCCGCGGCAGATGCGGCTTGCCCGTCGCGTCCGTCGCCCGGCGGGATGATGCCGACCGACTGGCCTTCGAGCACCGGGAACGGCGTGCCGGCGAAATCGAGGATGATGTGGCGCACATCGCTGTCGGAGCCGTCGGTCGGTCAGCCGGTAAGTTGCCCTGCACCGTCGCCGTCGCGGGCTTGCGCGAGGGTGTACAGGTTGACGCTGGGCTTCGAGGCGGAGGCGGGCGCCTTCGCCTTGCCGCCGGCGCCCGCGTGGGCCTCGGCGAGCAGGCGCCGCGATCGGCCTCGTCGAGCGCTTCGAGCGATCGGTCCCGGCACCGCCGTCCTCGGCGAGATCCGCCTGCTCGGGCAGTTCCTCCCAGCCGAACTGCTCGTCGAGCGAGTACGGCGTTTCGACGACGCGCCATTCGTCGATCGACCCGGTCGGGCAGACCGGGATGCAGTCCATGCAGAAATTGCACTTCTCGGCGTCGACCACGACGTTGTTGTCGTCATGCGTGATCGCCTCGATCGGGCAGGTCATCTCGCAGGTATAGCAGCGGATGCAGATCTCCGGGTCGATCAGGTGCTGTTTGAGGGGTGTGTTCACGCCTCTCTCTCCTTGAGCACGAGGTCGGGCAGGGTGAGCGCTTCGAGGAGCGCCGTGCAGAGCCCAGAGCAGTTTTCACAGCCGACGCAGCCGCCCTGGAGGGTGGCGATCTTGCGCCCGAGGGCGCGGGCGCGGGGGGCGTGGGCGATATCGCGGCGGATCTGCATGCGTGTCTCCGTTTGTGGGGCAGAGAGGCCGGGGGGCGCTGCCGGAGGCTTGGTGCGCACCGCAGTTGCGACGGTCCCCCGGCGTAATTCGGCCAAGAATAAGCAGGCCGTTCGGCGGGTCTCAGGCTTTGGCGAGTTTGACGTATTCGAAGTCGCCCGGCTTGTTGTCGATGCCGACCTTCGGCGGCGCGATCCAGCCGGCGTACTCGCCCGGGCTCGGTCACCGGCGTCATCAGTGACTGGATGAAATCGCCATCGGCATTGGTCGGCAGCCAGTCATTCTCGCCCGCGTCGTAGTCTGCGCTCGGACACGAGCATCGCCGTCGGGGTCGAACAGCTTGTCGGCAAACACGCCGATCTTGCGGTGGAAGGCGTCATGCGGCAGCTTGAGCTCGAAATCGACCCCGGCCTTCTCGATGATCTTGTTCCAGCGCCCGACGCCACCGGCGGCATCGCGCGTGTAGTCGTCGCGCAGCCGCATGTTGATCGCGGTCAGCGCCGGCACGTCGACTTGCGTGACGAGCTTGCCGTCGCTCGAAGCTCCAGCACCGGATAGGTGGCATCGGTGAGCTGGTGATCGTCGTCGATCCGGTTCTCCGTGGTAGCGGCCCTTGATGCCGGCGTTGAAGGCGTTGGCGGCGTTGGTCGAGACCTCCGAGCCGAACAGGTCGAGCGACAGCGTGTAGTGCAGGTTGAGCTTCTTCTGGATCGTCGGCAGGTCGATCACGCCCGAGCGCGCGGATCCGGTCGATGTCGTAGGGGTCCTCGATGCCGGCCTCCTTCATCGCCTCGCAGGTGCGCTGGATCGTGCGGCCGACGCCGGTCTCGCCGACGAACATGTGGTGCGCTTCCTCGGTCAGCATGAAGCGGCAGGTGCGCGAGAGCGGATCGAAGCCCGACTGCGCCAGGCTTTCGAGCTGCATCTTGCCGTCGCGGTCGGTGAAGATAGGTGAACATGAAGAACGAGAGCCAGTCCGGCGTCTCCTCGTTGAAGGCGCCGAGCATGCGCGGCGCGTCTTCGGTGCCCGACGGCGGCGCAGCAGATCGTCGGCCTCCTCGCGGCCGTCGCGGCCGAAATACTTCTGCAGCAGATAGACCATCGCCCACAGGTGGCGGCCCTCCTCGACGTTGACCTGGAACAGGTTGCGCATGTCGTAGAGCGACGGCGCGGTCTTGCCGAGGAGGCGCTGCTGCTCGACCGAGGCCGGCTCGGTGTCGCCCTGGATCACGATCAGGCGGCGCAGCATGGCGCGGTATTCGCCCGGCACCTCCTGCCAGGCCGGCTCGCCCTTGTGTTCGCCGCAGGGGATGCGCCGGTCTTCGACCTCGGGCGCCAGCAGGATGCCCCAGCGGTATTCCGGCATCTTCACGTAGTCGAACTTGGCCCAGCCCTTCGGGTCGACGCTGACCGCGGTGCGCAGGTAGACCAGCGATTCCTGGAAGCCTTCCGGGGCCCATGTCCTTCCACCAGTCGATGTAGCCCGGGTGCCATTTCTCCAGCGCCTTCAGCACGCGCCGGTCGGTCGACAGGCCGACGTTGTTGGGGATCTGCGTGTCGTAGCTGACGTTCATCGATGTCGATCATCGTGTTCTCCCTCGGTGTTTTCAGCGCCCGGCCATGCCGGCGCTACACGCGTTCCATGTCGAATTCGCCGCGCCGGCCGGTGCCGTAGCGCTGCAGCGCGCCGTCCTCGCCGACCGCGTTGGGGCGCTGGAAGATCCAGTTCTGCCAGGCGGTGAGGCGGCCGAAGATCTTGGTTTCCATCGTCTCCGGTCCGGCGAAGCGCAGGTTGGCCTCCATGCCGGTCATCGCGTCGGGCGAGAAGCTCGCGCGCTCCTCGAGGAAGATGCGGACCTCGTCCTCCCAGTCGATGTCGTCGAGGCGAAGGTGACGAGGCCGAGCTCCTCGGCCTCCTCGGCCTCGAGCGGCTCGCCGATCGTTCGCCTCGCGCACGCGTCGAGCGCTTCGGCTCGCCGAGGAAGCGGGTCTGCGAGCCGGGTCAGGCCGTTGGTCATCGGGTAGGCGGCCGAAGTTGATCGTCCGACAGCGTGAGCGTCGGCGGGCGGCCGGTTGTCGCCCTCGAACTGCGCCGTCCAGCATGTAGCGCGCGGTCGGCGGCGAACAGCGAGTCTCGGCCAGCGTGCCGGCGAAGCAGCGAGCCCGGCTCGACCAGCGCGACCAGCGAGCGCGAGGTCACGTCGACGCGCTTGAGCACGCGCTTCCAGTAGAGCAGGATCTCGCGCACGAGCCAGTGGTCGGCGTTGCGCGGCGAGCAGCGCGTCGTGGGCGAGCACCGCGCTCGGGATCGCCCTGCGGTGCTTGAACGACCAGACGCCCGATCTCGGGCTCGTTGATGCGCAGATGCAGGATCGCGTCGTCGAGCTCGCGCGCGAGCGCGCAGCAGCCAGAACGCGGCGCCCGCAGCGACCAGCGTCATCGGCGTCGTCGCGGGCGCGGCTTCGTCGGGCCCGTGATCGTGATCGTCGGCCGTGCGCGCCGGCGCGGTCGATCTCGACCGTCCACGGTCGAATAGCGGATCGCGTTGTCGCTCGATCGTCGCGCGCGAGCGGCGCCAGCGCGATGCCCTGCGCGTGCCGTCCGGGCGGTCCGAGCGCGGCGGCGAACTCGCGCGGCGCGCGCGGCGACGCGTCTCGTCGAACTTGCGAGTTCGGCACGACCTCGTCGACCAGCCGCCAGTCGACGGCGCGCTGGCCCTTGCACGCCTTCCTCGATGGTGCAGAACACATCGGCGCGGTCGCGGCGCACCTTGCGCTTGTCGGTCACCCGGGTCAGCCCGCCGGTGCCGGGCAGCACGGCGAGCAGCGGCACTTCCGGCAGCGACACCGACGAGGAGCCGTCGTCGGTCAGCATGATGTGGTCGCAGGCCAGCGCCAGCTCGTAGCCGCCGCCGGCGCAGGCGCCGTTCACGGCCGCAGATCTAGCTTCTGGCCGGAGTTCGCGCTCGGCATCCTCGATGGCGTTGCGGGTCTCGTTGGTGAACTTGCAGAAGTTGACCTTGTGGGCGTGGCTCGCGCCCGCCAGCATGCGGATGTTGGCGCCGGCGCAGAACACCTTGTCCTTGCCCGAGCGTCAGCACCACCGCCTTGCACCTCCGGGTGCTCGAACCGCAGCCGCTGGATGGCGTCGTAGAGCTCGATGTCGACGCCGAGATCGTAGGAATTGAGCTTCAGCTCGTAGCCGTCGAACAGCCCGCCGTCTTCGTCCACGTCCATGATCAGGGTCGCCACCGGCCCGTCGTAGGTGACGCGCCAGTGGCGATAGCGTTGTGGGGTCGGTCTGGAAGTCGATGATCTTGTTCACGGGTGGTTCTCCCTGTGCGGCTCATGCAGTATAGTGCGACAATTCGCCCCGATCAAGCCGGAAGAGCGAGGCAAGAAAAAACGAAATACCTGTAAAACAATAACTTGTCGGTATGACGAGAGATGCCCCTGATCGAGATATGCAATATAGTGCTACCTTTCACCAGAGATGGGAATCGGCTCCGGCCCGCGTCGCGGTCCGCCTTCGGCTGCGAGGCGCCTGGCGCAGAACCCGGCGATAACCGGCAGGACCGTGTCCGGGGCCTCGAGGTGTGGCGCATGCCGCGCGCCGTCGACGACCCGCACGTCCACCGGCTCCGGGCTGCGCCGCTCGATCTCGCGGATCTGCGCGAGCGTACCGTACTGGTCCGCCGCGCCTTGCACGGCGAGGCAGGGCACGGACCAGCCGTCGATCACCCCGGCGACGTTCCAGGCCTTGAACCCGTCGTCGAGCCAGGCGTCGTTCCAGCCGAAAAAGGCGTTGTCCGGATCCCGGTGATACTTCGCCATACGCTTCCGTATTCCTGCGGTGCGGTAGGCGTCCCGCGCGGCGGCGATCTCCGCAAGCCCGCTCTCCTCGGTGAAGAAATGCGGCGCGATCAGCATCAGCGCGCGCAGCCGGTCGTCGCGCACCCGTCCCGCATATATCGCCGCGATGGTCGCCCCGTCGGAATGGCCGACGAGCACCACCGACCCGACGCCGAGCGCGTCCAGCACCTGCGGCAGAACAGCGACCGCCTCGCGAGTCATGTAATCGAGCGGCCGGGGCAGATCGGCCGGATCGGACTGCCCATAGCCGGCGCGCGAATAGGCGACCACGCCGAGCCCCGTTGCCGCCGCGAGCCGTGCCGGCACATCCCGCCACAACGCCACGCAGCCAAGGCCTTCGTGCAGCAGCACCAGCGTTGGCGCGTCCTGCGGCGGCGGCCCCCAGCAGGCGTAGTCGAGCATCTTGCCGTCCGCCTCCAGCCGGCCAGCGCTCCAGGGTGCCATCACCCCCCCTCGCGCAACTTGAACCGCTGGATCTTGCCCGTCGCCGTCTTCGGCAGATCGTCAACCACCTCGATCCAGCGCGGATATTTCCACATGCCCGTCCGGTCTTTCACGAACGCCTTGAGCGTCGCCTCGTCCGGTGCCTCGGCCCCCGTGCTTCAGCACGATGTAGGCGGCCGGTTTTCAGAGCTTGTCGGCGTCCGCCCGCGCGACCACCGCCGCCTCCAGCACCGCTGGATGTTCGATCAGCACCTGTTCCACCTCGAACGGGCTCACCCAGATGCCCGAGACCTTGAACATGTCGTCGGTTCGCCCGCAGTAGACGAAGCGCCCGGCCGCGTCGCGCTCGTACTTGTCGCCGGTGCGCGTCCAGTGCCCCTGGAAGGTCGACATCGACTTGTGCCGCGCGGTTCCAGTAGCCCTCGGCCGACGAGGGCCCGCGCACCAGCAACTCGCCGACCTCGCCGTCGGCCACCTCCTCGTCATGCTCATCCACCAGTCGCACCTCGTAGCCCGGCACCGCCACTGCCGGAGGTGCCGTAGACGATATCGCCCGGGGCGTTCGACAGGAAGATGTGCAGCATCTCGGTCGAGCCGACCCCGTCGAGGATGTCGAGCCCCAGAGTGTCTCCCAGCGTTCGCCGATCTCGCGCGGCAACGCCTCGCCCGCACTGGTGGAGATCCGAATGGACTGTACCGGTTGCGCGCCCGCTTTTTCCTGCGCGGCGACCAGGGCGGCAAACAATGTCGGCACGCCGCAGAACACGGTCGGTCCTTCCTCGGCGATGATCTTCAACACGCTTTCCGGCGTCGGGCGGCCGGAAAAGATCACCGTGGTCGCGCCCACGCTCATCGGGAAGGTCATGGCATTGCCGAGCCCGTAGGCGAAAAACATCTTGGCCGCCGAGAACACCACATCCGCCTCGCGAACGCCCAGCACCTGGCGCCCGAACGTGTCGGCGGTGGCCTTCAGCGATGCATGAACATGGCGCACCCCCTTGGGCGCACCGGTGGAGCCGGAGGAATAGAGCCAGAAGGCCAACTCGTCACCGTGGGCTTCCGCGGGTGCGAGCGCCTCGGCGTCGCGCACGAAGTCCTGGTAACTTTCCGTGCCCTCCGGCGCGTCGCCGATCACCAATACCGTGCGCAGGAACCGGTTGCCCTCGATCGCGGGTTTCACGGTATCCCAGAGCGCTTGCGAGACGACGAGGATCGACGCACGGCTGTCGTTCAGGATGGTTTCATAGACAGGCGCGGCGAGCAGGGTGTTGAGCGGCACAGGAATGGCGCCCGCCTTGATCGCGCCCCAGAACACGACCGGAAACTCGAGCTGGTCGCGCACGATCATCGCCACGCGCTCCTCGCGCCGCACCCCGTGGCGCAGGAGCGCGCCGGCAAATCGCGCGGTCTCCTCCGCGAGCCCTCCGTACGTAAGCGTACGCTTTTCTCCGTCGGCCTCGCAGAACGCGACCTTGCCGCCGCGGCCCTCTGCGAGGTGCCGATCGACGAACCAGATCGCCGCGTTTTCGTTCTCCATGTCGTCCTCCCTGTCCGGGCCGCCTCTTCGGCGAGCGGTCCCGTGCGTCTTCATTGGTCGTCCGGTGATGTACGACTCCGTATGGTCCTGTCAGTTTCCGGTGAACGTGATCGCGCCGTCCGGCAACAGGTAGATCACGTAGGCGTCGCCCCCTGTTACGGTCGGGTGATGCGCGGACCCCGGCGGGTAGACGTACCATCCCGGCTCGAAGGCGTCGAAACGCGGATCCCCGTCGAGCGGTATCACCGCGCCGATTTCACCGTTCGGGTGCGTATGGTGCGGTCCTTTCACGTCTTTCATGCGCACGACGTCCACCGAAAAACGCCCGGTGGCGCCGCCGGGTTTGATGGCGCGGCCGAACCGGATCCCACCGGCTTCGCGGCTCATCAGCCAACCGTCGCGTTCACCTTCGGCGCAGAGCGCGGCCAGTCGGGCGAAATCGGGCCCGTCGCTCGGATACTCCGTGTTGAGCACGTCCGCCATGTCAGCGTCGAGAGGCAGGCCCTCAAGCCGCGCCGCGATACCGGAGAGCAGATCTGAAAACGCTTCGGCCGACATGGGTCCTCCCTGATCCGGTACGAGTCGATTATGCTTTATAGTGCACATCGACCGAACTTGCGCAACAAGATTTGCCGGGATGTGCATTTTCGTGCATGCATCGGTGCAGTCTTGGCGCGCGGGCTGGGCAGATGGAGCCGGCTCTGCCCTTCAGCCCAGCAGCACGTCGAGGTGGCGGATCACCGACCGCGCCAGCACATGCGGCTCGTAACCGCCTTCGAGCATCGACACGATCCGCCCCTCGGCATGTTTCGTGGCGATCCGGACAAGTTCGCCGTGAGCCAGCCGTAGTCGTCATCGGTGAGCGCCAAGGTCGACATGTCGTCGGCGACATGGGCGTCGAACCCGGCCGAGATCAGCACCATCTGCGGCGCGAATGTATCCAGATGCGGCAACCAGTGCTCGCTGATCGCCTTGCGAAACCCGGGCCCGTCGGTCCCTGCGGGCAGCGGCACGTCGACGAGGTTGTTCGTCTCCTTCTCGTGCCCCGTGAACGGGTAGAACGGGTGCTGGAACGACGAGCAGAACAGCACCCGCGGCTCGTTCTTGAAAATGTCCTCGGTGCCGTTGCCGTGATGGACGTCGAAGTCGACGACCGCGACCCGGTCGAGCCCGTGCACGTCGAGCGCATGGGCGGCGGCGACGGCGATGTTGTTGAACAGGCAAAACCCCATCGCCTGGCCCCGCACCGCGTGGTGCCCCGGCGGACGCACGGCGCAGAACACCGGGTTGGCCTCGCCCCGCATCACCAGATCGACCGCCAGCACACCGGCGCCGGAGGCCCGCTCTGCGGCGCGCAAGGAACCGGGGCTCATCACCGTGTCGCCGTCGATCTCCACCGGCGCCGCGCCTGGCCCCGGCGCCATTGCGTAGACCCGGTCGACATAGTCCGGGTCATGGACCCGTTCGAGATCGGCCCGGTCCACCAGCGGCGCATCGTAGTGGCGCAGCACGTAGTCCATGCCCGAGGCGATCAGCTGGTTGGTGATCGCCTCCAGACGCACGGGCGCGTCCGGGTGCAGATCACCGGCGTCGTGATCGTGGCATTCGTAGTGGGAAATGAAACCCAGCATGTCTCCTCCGGGGTGGGCGAACTCGGACAGGGGTCTAAGTATCTGTAATTGTTAGTGGTATCGCTAACGTCTTTTCAGGCGGGCGAAGGTGGGCGAAGGGGCGGGCGCGCCGGTGACACCGCCACCGGCACGTCTCTCTTTTACAGGTTGCGCTCGACCAAGAGCAACTCCGGGTCGTCCGGATCCATCCGCCGGGTAAACCCGAGGTCCTTCATCAGTTCCAGCATCGGTGCGTTGTTCTTGAGCACCGTGCCTTCGATCACCTGCAGCCCATGGTCGCGCGCGGCGCGGAACAGCGCCTTCATCAGCCGCGTGCCGATGCCCTGGTGGGTGATCTGGTCGCCCACCACGACGGCAAACTCGCAGCTCTTGCCATCGGGGTTGATGACATAGCGGGCGACGCCGACCTGCTGCTCCTTGCCGTCGCGCATCGCCATCGCCACCATCGCCATCTCGCGCCGGTAGTCGATCTGGGTGAACTGAACCAGCATCTCGGGGCTGAGCTCGTTCATCGCGCCCATGAAGCGGAACATCTTGGCTTCGTCCGACAATTCGCGCACGAAATTCTGTTCGCTCTCGGCATCCTCGGGCCGGATCGGCCGGATGATGAGCGGGGTGCCGTCGGAGAGATGATCCTCGACGACGAGATGCCGCGGGTAGGGGTGGATCGCCACGTGATCGTAGCGCCCGTCGCGCGCCGGCGGACGGCGCGACCTTGACCCGCGCGTCCACCGCCAGCACCCCTTCGGGTCCGGCGAACAAGCGGGTTGATGTCGAGCTCGACCACCTGCGGCAGTTCGCAGACCAGATCGGAGATGCGCATCATCACGTCGATCACCGCGTCGCGGTCCACCGCCTCGCGCTCCCGGAAGGCGGCAAGCAGTTTCGACACCTTGGTGCGGTCCACCAGCCGGCTGGCCAGCACGGTGTTGAGCGGCGGCAGCGCCACGGCGCTGTCCTGCAGCACCTCGACCATCGTGCCGCCGGCGCCGAACAGGATCGTCGGCCCGAACACCTGGTCGCGGCTCGCGCCCACCACCAGCTCGCGCGCGCCGGTGAGCCGCGCCATCGCCTCGACGGTCACGCCCCTGATCCGGGCATTGGGCCGGGCGGCCTTGGCCGCGCCCACGATCGAGCGGAAGGCCACCATGACCTCGGCCGCGTCGGTGATGTTGATCCGCACCCCGCCGACATCCGACTTGTGGCGGATGTCGGGCGAGTTGATCTTGATCGCCACCGGGAAGCCCACGGTCTCGGCGGCCACCAGCGCCGCGGTTTCGCTCGAGGCTTCGATGGTCATGTTGACCGGGATGCGGAACGCCCGCATCAGCGCCTTCGATTCCACGTCCGACAACATCTCGCGGTCGTCGGCGAGCACCGCGTCGATGATCATCCGCGCGCCTTCGAGGTCGGGGTGGTGGGTCTCGGCGGCCGGCGAGGGGGTTTCCAGCGCCAGCTTGCGGTTGCGGTGGTGCTGCGCGAGGTAGGAGAAGGCCGAGACGGCCGGTTCCGGCGTCGCGAAATCGGCAATGCCGTTCTCCGACAGGTAGTGGCGCGCAGCGCTCACCGAGGTTTCGCCCATGAAGCTGGCCAGAACCGGCTTGGTGCGCCGCTTCGGCAGGTTGTCGACCACCGCCTTGGCGATGGCGTCGACATCGGTCATCGCCTGGGGCGTGAGCAGCACCAGCATGCCGTCGACATTCGGGTCCTCGTAGACCGCCTTCACCGCCTCGCCGTATTCCTTGGGACCGGCGTCGCCGAGCACGTCGACCGGGTTGCCGTGGCTCCAGTACTTGGGCAGCACCTTGTCCAGCTTTTCCACGGTTTTCGGTGACAGATTCGCGATCTCGATCCGCGTGTCCCCGGCCCGGTCGGCGGCCAGAACGCCGGCGCCGCCGCCATTGGTGACGATGCCGAGCCGGTTGCCGCCCGACCGCTTGTTGGAGCTGAGGATCTCCGCGGCGGCGAACAGCTGGCCGAACGACAGCGCGCGCACCGCACCCGTCCGCTCCAGCGCCGCGTCGAACACGTGGTCTGCGCCCATCAGCGCGCCGGTATGGGTCGAGGCCGCCTTCGAGCTGGCTTCGTGACGGCCCGATTTCAGCACGATCACCGGTTTCAGCCGGGTCGTCGCGCGCATCGCCGACAGGAACGAGCGCGGGTGTTTCACGCCCTCGACATAGAGCAGGATCGCGTCCGTATGCGGATCGATCGCGAGAAACTGCATGATGTCGCCGAAATCGATATTGGTCGCGTTGCCCAGGCTCACCAGCGCCGAGAATCCGAGGTGATGCGGCCCGGCCCAGTCGGAAATCGCCGAGTTCAGCGCGCCCGATTGCGAGATCAGCGCAAGCCGCCCCTTCGGCGTGCCGGCGCGCAGGAAGGTGGCGTTCATCTTGTGCCATGGCCGCACCATGCCGACGCAGTTCGGCCCCATGAACCGCACCCGCGCCCGGTTCGCCTGGGCGATCAGTTCGGCTTCGTATTCCTTGCCGTCGCCGCCGCCTTCCCCGAACCCCGCCGACAGGATGATCGCATTCCGGCAGCCTGCTTCGCCGAGGTCGCGGATGATGCCGGGCACGGTGCGCGCCGGCGTCGCGATCAGGGCCAGGTCGATCTCTTCGCCGATGTCGAGCACCGAGGGGAAGCACTTCAGCCCACCCACCTGCTTGTGCTTGGGGTTGATCGGGTACATTTTCCCCTCGAACCCGTCGGCCTTGAGGTTGGCGAAAACCCGACCACCGACGCTCTCGGCGTTATCGGACGCGCCATAGATCGCGACCGATTTCGGGTTCATCATTTTCGCAAGCGGGTTGGCTTCCATTTATTCTTGGCTCCTTCTGCCCGGGCAAACCTCGACCGGCACGGATCGAACGTTCCCCCGCGCGCATTAGGCCTGAATACCTTGACGTTTCTTTGACGTGGGTCAACGAAGTGCCCGACAACACACGTTTCTTCCGCACCGTGGCCAGGTTGTCGCGGGATGTCGCATTCGCTTTTGCCCACCCGCCCCTGTGTTAAACTCGCGCCCAGGTTTCCCAGGCGAGGATGAGATGTCTTCAGAAGTCACGAACGGGCTGACCAGCGCGCAAGCGTCGGAGCGTCTCGCCGAGGTCGGCCCCAACACGCTGGGCGAAGCCAAGGCGACGCCCTGGCCGGTCATCCTGCTGAGGCAATTCACCGGCCTCCTGGTGGTCATCCTCATCGTCGCCGCCGGCATCGCGGCAGCCCTCGGAGAGGTGATCGACGCCATCGCCATCGGTCTGGTGGTGATCCTCAACGGGGTGTTGGGCTTCGTCCAGGAATGGCGGGCTGAAAACGCGCTCGAAGCGCTGCGCTCGATGCTCGCGCACCACGCGCGGGTGCTGCGCGACGGCCACGAGCGGATGGTCGACACCCGCGAGATCGTGCCCGGCGACGTGGTGCTGCTGTCTGCGGGCGACAAGGTGCCGGCGGATCTTGCGCTCACCCATACGGTCGAGCTCCGGGTCGAGGAAAGTGCTCTGACCGGCGAGAGCCTGCCGGTGTCGAAGTCGCACACCGACCCGGAGGCGAAGCTCTTCATGGGCACCGCCGTGGTCGGCGGCCACGCGCAAGGCACGGTGACGGCCACCGGACGGGCCACCGCGTTCGGCGAGATCGCCGAGCTCACCACCTCGGTCGGCCAGAAGAAGACCCACCTCCAGGAAGTGCTCGAAGTGCTCGCCCGCCAGCTCGCCATAGCCTCGGTGGCCCTGGCGGCGGTCATTTTCGCGGCCGGGCTCTACAGCGGCCGCGAGATCCACGAGATGTTCCTCATCGCGCTGTCGCTCGCCGTGGCGATCGTGCCCGAGGGCCTGCCGGCGGTGGTGACCATCACCCTGGCGCTGGGCGCGGCGGCAATGGTGCGCAAACAGGCGCTCGCCCGCCGTCTCCAGGCGGTCGAGACGCTTGGCGCCGCGAGCGTGATCTGCACCGACAAGACCGGCACCCTGACCGAGGACAAGATGACCGCGACGCGCGTCGCGACCCCGGGCGGCACCTACAATATCACCGGCGGCGGCTACGATCCGGCCGGGCATATCGAAAACCCCGAGGGCGTCCAGGTGCGGGCCGCGGACGACCCTGACCTCGCCCAGCTGCTCGAAACCGTGCTCACCTGCAACCGCGCCCATCTCGAGCGCGACGATGATGACGGCTGGCGCATGGTCGGCACCCCGACCGAAGGCGCGCTGGTCACGCTCGCCTACAAGGGCTGGTGCCGGCTGCCGGCGCGCGAACCGGTGGCCGAGCTGCCGTTTTCGTCCGAACGCAAACGCATGAGCGTGCTGTCGGCGGGCGAGGGCGCCAGCGCGGGGGCGTGGGTGCTGCATGTGAAGGGCGCGCCTGAACGCATCCTCGAGCGCTGCACCCGCTACCGGATGGCGGGCGCCGACCACCCGATCGGGACGGCGGAGCGGGCCCGGTTCACCGCCGATTGGGAGGCGCTGGCCGCCGAGGGCGCCCGGGTGATCGCCGTTGCCCGCCGTCACCAGCCGGGCGCAACCCCGCCCGCCGACGAGGAAGACCTGACCTGGCTCGGCGCGGTCGCGCTGATGGACCCGCCGCGCGAGGAGGTCAAACCCGCCATCGCCGCAGCCCATGGCGCGGGCATCCGGGTGATCATGATCACCGGCGACGGGGCGGCCACGGCGAAAGCGGTGGCGGGCATGGTCGGGCTCGTGGTCGACCGGGTGCTCACCGGCGCCGATGTCGAGGAGTTCACCGACGAAGAGCTCGACGCAGCACTTGACGACAACGTGCTGTTCGCGCGCACCGCACCCGCCCACAAGATGCGCCTCGTGCGCATGCTCCAGGCCAAAGGCCAGATCGTCGCCATGACCGGCGACGGGGTGAACGACGCGCCGGCGCTGAAGCAGTCGGACATCGGCATCGCCATGGGCGAACGCGGCACCGATGTCGCCCGCGACGCCTCCGACCTCGTCCTGCTCGACGACAATTTCGCCACCATCGTGCGCGCCATCAAGGAGGGCCGCCGCCAGTACGAAAACGTGCGCAAATTCGTGCGCTACCTGCTCGCTTCCAATGCGGGCGAAGTGGCGGCGCTGCTCGCCAACATCCTGATCGGCGGCCCGCTGATCTTCCTCGCCACCCAGATCCTGTGGATGAACCTCATCACCGACGGGGTCACGGCGGTGGCGCTGGGGCTCGAGAAGGCGACGCCGGGCACGATGAAACGCCCGCCCCGCGACAAGGACGAAAGCGTGATTGGCCGCGCGGGGCTGGCGATGATCCTGGCTTTCGGCACCTATACCGGTACCGCGAGCCTGTTGATCTTCTACCATTTCCTGAGCGTCGGCGACGTGGCCGTGGCCCGCACCGCCGCCTTCACCGCGATGGTGCTGTTCGAAAAGATCAGCGTTTTCGCCTTCCGCTCCTTCCACAACACCAATTTCCGGATCGGCTGGTTCTCCAACCCGCTGCTCATCGCGGCGCTTTTCGCGATGATCGGTCTGCAACTCGCCGCAATCTACTGGGCGCCGATGCAGGTGCTGTTGAAGACCGCGCCGCTGGGCTGGGCGCATTGGCAGGTGATCGCGCTGGCCGCACTGCCGCTGTTGGTGGTGCCCGAGATCATCAAAGCGCTGTGGCCGGCGCCACGCGACGTGGCCTAAGGGTTTCGGCCCGGTTCACCGGCCCGTCGCACCGGCCCGTCGCACCGGCCTGTCGCACCGGCCTGTCGCACCGAGCGGAGCCGCTGCGCGGCGCGACTACAAGCGCCTTCGGCGCAGGTTCTTTTGAGTATTTGGCCAAGAAAAAGGAGGATCAGGCGTAGCGGGCCGGGTTTAGCGCCGCGACGGTTTCGGGGTCGATCCCCGGGGCCCGGCCGCTGGCGAGGTCGGCGAGCAACTGGCTGGCCGCCGGCGCGGTCTGGAACCCGTAGCCGCCCTGGCCCGCGCACCACAGGAAAGCGGGGTTCTCCGGCGCCGGGCCGATGACCAGGTTGCCGTCGGGCGAGAAGGTCCGCAGCCCCGCCCAGTTGGCGATCACCCGGGTGACCGGCGTCGTCACATGGGCTTCCCAACCGGCGATCCCGGTCGCGAGCACCATGTCGTCGGCCCAGGCGTCATGCGGCTCGGCGGGTTCGGCATCGGCGGGCGAGATCAGGAGCGCGCCGGCGTCGGGTTTCATGTACCAGCTCTCCCCCGCGCCGATGACCATCGGCCAGTCGCGCGGATCGTGACCTTCGGGCGCGGCGACCCGGGCCATCGAGCGTCGCTTCGGCGTGAGGCCGATGGGTGCGATATCGGCCAGCCGCGCGATGTCGTCGGCCCAGGCGCCGGCGGCGTTGACCAGCACCCGCGCCGTGAAGCGTGCGTCCCGTGTCTCGACCTCCCAGCCGCCGTCGATCCGCCAGATCGCTTCTGCCTTTGCGCCGGTCACCACCTGGCCCGCCGTCCGGATCTCGCGGGCGAAGCCCTGGATCAGCCGGTCGGTGTCGATGTCCCAGGCCCCCGCATGCCAGGCGGCGCGGGCCACCTTTGCGGGGTCCAGGACCGGCACGCGGGCCCGGGCCGCCTCTGCGCCGATCTCCTCGAGGCCCATCGCGGCCACGTCGCGGGCAAAGACCTCGTCCTCCCCGGCGCCGGCGATGAACATCAGACCGCGCGGGCTGAGCACGCCGGCGGCTTCAAAGAAGTCTGCGGATGCCCGCGACAGCGCCACCGTGGGGGCGAGCCCGTAGTTCGGCTCGAACAACGCCGCCGAGCGGCCCGAGGCGTGGTAGCCGAGCGCGGGCTCGGATTCCAGAAGCGTCACCCGTCCGAGGGCCGCGAGCCGCGCCCCGGCGCTTGTCCCGGCGATGCCGCCGCCGATGATGAGAAAATCGTCCATGCGCGCGACCCTGCCGCCTTGCCGGGACCGGGGCAAGCCCGATCAGTCGGAATAGCTGTAGATGAATTCCAACCGCTCCCAGGTCTGATCGCCCGTGGGATGGCAGTTGTCGAACACCGGCCGCCAGCCTTCGAGGATGACATGGGTCTCGGAGGCCACCCAGCCTTCGATGGCAAAGGTGCTGGCGCCGCAATTTGGCGAAAACACCCGGGCGGACCCGTAGTAGCGGTTGCCGTCGCGCCAGCCGTCGAAAAACAGCGTTCCGGGGCGGACGCCGGCGTTGACGACCCCGGGCCGCGGGGTGGCGTAGTAGAAGTTTCGGGCGTTGCCGTGGGCGGTGAGGCGCATCAGCGAGCCGTTGTGGTTCCAGTAGCTGTCGGCCATCGCGGGGAGGGCGGTGCACAAGGACAGGACGAGGGCAAAGAGGCGGGCGGTGAATGGCATGCGGTCTCCGGAGGAAATTGGTCGGTTGAATGGTACCGAACGATGGCACGAGCTGCCGCGGCGACCAACATGAATCCCCGGCGCGGGGATAACGCGGGGCGCACCGTGGACGACAGGGAGGAAAACCGCCGGCACCGGAACGGTCGCCGCGCGAGCCTGTTGCGCACCGCCGACAGGGGGTACATGCGGCATCGCCGACATTCCGTCGAAGAAAAAGCGTCAGCCCGCGGCGTCCAGAAGCAACAGCGCCGCGACCGTGGCCGCGTCGCGGATGTCTCCGCTGGCAATCATCGCCATGATCTGCGCGCGCGTGAAGCGGGCAGTTTCAAGGTCTTGCTCCTCGGGCTCGCGCGCCACCTGGCCCTCGGCGAGGCCGGTCGCGCGAAAGATGTGGCAGCCCTGGTTGGCGATGCCGTTGGCCGGGTAGAGAAAGCCGAGCTTGTCGAGCCTGCCTGCGCGCAAGCCGGTTTCCTCCTCGAGCTCGCCCTTGGCCACCTGCGCCGGATCGGTGCCGGGCCGGGTCTCCCAGGAGCCTTGCGGAAACTCCCAGTAGCGCCCCGCGACCGGGTACCGATACTGCCGCACGAGCTGGAAGCTGCCGTCCGGGTGCACCGGCACGATCAACACGAAATCCTCCTTGTCGACCACGCCGTAGATCCCCTCCGTCCCGTCGGGAAAGCGGATCTTGTCTTCGTGAAGCTTCATCCAGCGGTTTTCATAGACCGTGCGGCGGGAAAGCTGGCGGATCACCGGCATCGGGACACCCCTTCGTTGCTGTGGGGAGCCTACACCCGGGCCGCGCGGGCGCACCACTCAAAAGACCCCGCCGGTGGGGCGGGGTCTCGGGGTGCATCAGCTCGCCTTCAGCGCCGGCCGGGTCCGAAATCTTCGGCCGTCACCGCGCCGTCGCCGTCGGGGTCGAACCGCGCGAACCAGTCTTCGCCCATCGCGACGAATTCCTCCGTGCTGACCATGCCGTCGCCGTCGGTATCCAGCATGGTGAACTCGTCACCCGCGCCGCCGAAGCCGCCGCCAGCCTGCGCACCGGATCCACGCGGACCGCCCTGCATGCCCTGCGCGCCACGACCGGCGCCGAACTGGTCAGGCATCCCTTGCGGTCCCATCGGTTGCCGCATCTGGCCGTAGCCCGGCCCCATGGGAGCGAACCCGTAGCCCGGCCCCATCTGTTGCGGTCGCCTGGCCCCAGCCCTGACCCCAGCCCGGGCCCATCGCCTGCGGACCATAACCCCAGCCCGGCCCCATCGCTTGCGGCCCGTAGCCATAGCCCGGGCCCATGCCCTGCGACCCCCAACCCGGCCCCCAACCCGGTCCCTGGGGTTGCATCATGCCCATCGCGGGCGGCATCCCGTAGCCGTAGCCCGGCCGGCCCATCGGCTGGCCCATCTGTTGGCCGCCCCGGCCGCCCCAGCCTGGCTGACCGCCCGTCGACATGCCGCCGCGGCCCTGGCCCTTCTGTTGGCCGTAGCCCTGGCCCTGCTGTTGACCGTAACCCTGGCCTTGCCGCTGCCCGTACCCCTGGCCCTGCTGCCGCGCCTGGCCCATCGCCTGACCCATGCCCTGGCCGCGTCCGGCGCCTTGTGTCACACCGGCATCCTCGCGGGCGCTGTCGCGGGCATCCCACATCGCGTCGCGCATCTGGTCGTGGTTGGCGAATTCCTCCGCCGTCAGTTGCCCGTCTTCGTTGTCGTCGAAACTCGCAAACAGATCGCCGCGGCGTTCCAGGACCTCGTCGAGGGTGACCTTGCCGTCGCGGTCGTAGTCCCAGCTGTCGATGAAGTTCTGACCCGGGGTCCATCCGGCGCTGTCCTGGGCCGAGAGCGGCAAGGCGAAAGCGATGAGGGTGGCGGAAAGCAATGTCGTGCGTTTCATGGGGGTACTCCTGTGACCCGGTCCGTTGCATTTGGTATTCAAACGCGCGAATTCACCGGTTCCGGCGCCCCTGCGACACCCTGTCACAAACAAGGCCCCGCCGGATCCCGGCGGGGCCTCGCAATCTCACCTGAAACACCCAGCGATCAGTTGGGGATCTCGCCTTCGAGCCCTTCGACGTAGAAGTCCATGCCCGCGAGCGTGCCGTCGTCGGCCACGTCGCCTGTCGCCAGCCAGTCCGAGCCGTCCTGCTTCTTGAGCGGGCCGGTGAACGGGTGGTATTCACCGGACGCGATCGCGTCCTTGAGCGCCAGCGCTTCGGCCTTGACCTCCGCCGGCACCGCGTCGGAGATCTCACCGATGCCAACCATGCCCGGCGCGATCCCGTCCCAGGTGTTCACGCTCTCCCAGGTGCCGTCCATCACCGCCTGCACGCGCGCGATGTAGTAGGGCGCCCAGTTGTCGATGATCGACGAGATCCGCGGCATCGGCGCGTAGTCGGCCATGTCCGAGGCCTGGCCGAAGGTGTAGACATTGCCCGCCTCGGCGGCCGCGGCCTGCGGCGCGGTCGAATCGGTATGTTGCAGCACCACGTCGGCCCCTTGCTCGATCAGCGCCTTGGCGGCGTCGGCTTCCTTGGCCGGATCGAACCAGGTGTAGGCCCAGACGATCTTGAACTGCACGTCCGGGTTCACCTTTTTGGCGTGGATGTAGGCGGCGTTGATGCCGCGGATCACTTCCGGGATCGGGAACGAGGCGATGTAGCCGATGATGTTCGACTTGGTCATGTGCCCCGCGATCGTGCCCTGCACCGCGCGGCCTTCATAGAAGCGCGCCGAGTAGACCGAGAGGTTGTCGGCCGTCTTGTAGCCGGTCGCATGCTCGAACTTCACGTCCGGAAACTTCTCGGCCACGGCCACGGTCGCGTCCATGTAGCCAAACGAGGTGGTGAAGATCAGATCGGCGCCCGAGAGCACCATCTGGGTGATCGCGCGCTCGGCGTCGGCGCCTTCGGGCACGCTTTCCTGGTAGATCGTCTCGACCTTGTCGCCGAAATGCTCCTCGACCGCGAGGCGCCCCTCGTTGTGCTCGAAGGTCCAGCCGCCATCGCCGACCGGGCCGACATAGATGAAGCCCACCTTGGTGGGGTCCTGGGCCTGGGCCGTACCCGCCAGGCCAACCGCCAGCGCGGTGCCGGCGGCAAGGGTCTTGAGAAGGTTCATGTGTTTCTCTCCGTCAGTTGGTTTATCGAAGTTGGTTCAGGGATTGTGCGGTCGGCCCCACCGTCAGGGTGGAGCCCGGCCGTGTCAAACGGGTGTGCCCGGCGGTCTTTCGGTCAGCTCGATGCATGAAACACCCGTCCCAGCGAGCCCGGCGCCCCGTGGTTGCCGCGCATCGAGATGATCACCAGCACGAGGATGGTGACGAGGTAGGGCGAGCTCGTCAGCAAGAGCGTGTCGGAGCCGGTGGCGAACCCGGTGGCAAGGCCAAAGAGCCACACCAGCGCCGCACCGGCGATGAAAACGCCCGGCCAGAGCAGCGTGCCGCGCAGGGTCACCCGCCCGCGCGCGGACTGGGCCGCCAGGCTGACGACAAGGCTGATCGGCGCCAGCGCCGCGAGCAGCCAGGGCAGCGCCTCAAGCAGCGGGATCCCGGCCGCCTGGAGGTTCAGTTGCAGCACCGTGAGCCCGCCGAACAGGTAGGCGCCGAGCAGCACCCAGACCGCCCGCCAGCTCGCGAAGACCACGATGGCAAGCGCGATCCAACCCGCGCCCGAGGTCATGCCTTCGGTCCACTGCGGCACCCGCACGAGGCTCACGTAAGCCCCGCCGAGCCCCGCCATGGCGCCCCCGAACAGGATCGCCAAGAGCCGCACCCGCACCACCTTGTAGCCGAGCGCATGCGCCGCCTCGTGGTTTTCGCCCACCGCGCGCAGGATCAGCCCGGCGCGGGTGTAGCGCAGGAAGGCCCAGACCGCGACCACTGCGAAAAGCGAGATGTAGACCATCGGGTCGTGCCGGAACAGGATCGGGCCGAGAACCGGCAGATCGCTCAAGCCCGGCAGGGCGAGCTTGCCCAGCGTCGCCGATTTCATCCCCTCGTAGGGTTTGCCAATGAGCGAAGACAGCCCGAGCCCGAACAGGGTGAGCGCAAGCCCCGTCGCCACCTGGTTCGATTTCAGGAACTGCGTAATGAGCCCGAACAGCAGGGCGAGCCCCGCGCCCGCGAGGGCGGCGGCGGCGAAGCCGACCGCGGGGCTCGAGGTATTGACCCCGACGGCGAATCCGACCACCGCGCCGGTGATCATCATGCCTTCGACCCCGAGGTTCAGCACCCCCGCCTTCTCCACCACCATCTCGCCGAGGGCCGCCAGCAGGATCGGCGTCGAGGCCACCATCAGCGAGGCGGCAAGCAGGATCGGGTTGATCTGGCCGAGGTCCATTACACGCTCCCACCAGCGAGACGGGTCAGCGTGGACGCCGCGAGCACGAGGAACGGAAGCCAGAGAACACCAAGCGCGGCCGAGAGATAGACCAGGCGCGCCGGCAGGAGCCGGTTCGATGTCGCAGCGTTGTCCATGAGGTCCAGGGCCAGTCCGAACACCCGGAGCGGAACGGCAAAGACCCAGGAAGACACCAGCAGGACACCCAGAAAGAACCGAAAGAAGGTGGCGGCCGCGACAATGGCCGCAAGACCGAACGCGAGTGTGCCGACCACGAACGCCTTCAGGCTGAACTGGGATCCTATCCGCGCCACGGCGATCATCCGGCCACCTCCGGCGCGACCAGCCGCACCCGGTAGTTTGCGAACACATCCATCGCCAAAAGGAAGAACAGCAGCATCCCCTGGAACAGCTGGATCGCCGCCGCCGGCATGCCGATCAGCGTCTGCGCCAACTCGCCGCCGATATAGGTAAGCGCCATCAAGAGCCCCGCGAGCAGGATGCCGAGCGGGTGCAGCCGCCCGAGGAAGGCGACGATGATCGCGGTGAAGCCGTAGCCCGAATTGAAGTCGATCGAGATCTGCCCGGCCGGCCCCGCCACCTCGAACAGCCCGGCAAGCCCGGCGAGCGCGCCGCCTGCGCCCAGGGTGAACAGCACCAGCCGGCCGGGGTTCACGCCGCCGAACCGCGCCGCCTTGGGCGCTTCACCCGCGAGCCGGATCGAAAAACCCATCTTGTGGCGGGTCATCAGCACGTAGGCCGCAATGACGGCGATCAGCGCCGCGACCACGCCATAATGGATGCCGGTCCCCGCGATCAGCTCCGGGTTGGAGGCCGCCGGGAAATCGCGCGCGAGGTTGCGGCTTCCGGGAAAGCCCCGGCCCTCGGGGTTGCGCAAAAGCCCGGTCGAGACGCTCGCGAGAATGTTCTGGGCGACATAGACCAGCATCAGGCTGACCAGGATCTCGTTGGTGCCGAGCCGGGTTTTCAAGAGCGCCGGGATCATCGCCCAGGCCCAGCCGCCGAGCGCGCCGGCGCCGATCATCAACGGAAAGATCAGCCGGTTCTCGGTCGGGTAGAAGGCAAGCCCGACGCCCGCGCCGACCACCGCGCCGATGATGTACTGCCCCTCGGCGCCGATGTTCCAGATCCCGGCCTTGAAGCCCAGCGACAGACCCGTCGCGATCAGGATGAGCGGCCCTGCCTTGATCAGCAATTGCCCGCGCGTGTAGCTCGCGAAATCGCCAAACAGCGGATCCCAGAAGATGATCCGGATCGCCTCGACCGGGTTGGCGCCGAGCGCCCAGAACATGACCCCGCCCGCCAGCATCGTCGCCACCACCGCGAGCACCGGGGTGAGCGCGGTGATCAGCCCCGAGGGCGCCGGGCGGCGTTCGAGCTTGAACCTCATCGCCCAGCCCCCGACGGTTGGCCAGCCGCCGCGCCCGCGATGTCCTGCATGTCATGCGCGCCGCCCATCATCAGCCCCACCTCCTCGATCGACAGCCCGGTCGCGGCCCGGATCGGGGCAAGCTCGCCCTCGTTGAGCGCGGTGAAATGGTCGCAGATGTCCATGAGTTCATCGAGATCCTGGCTGATGACGATCACCCCCGCGCCTTCTCCGGCAAGGTCGAGGATCGCCTGGCGGATCGCGGCGGCGGCGGAGGCATCGACCCCCCAGGTTGGCTGGTTGACGACAAAGACGAGGGGGCGTTGCAGGATCTCGCGCCCGATCACGAATTTCTGCAGGTTGCCGCCCGACAGCGCGCCGGCCGCCACCTCCGTCCCGGGCGTGCGCACGTCGAATTCTTCGATGATCCGCGCTGTGAAGGCGCGCGTCCGGCCCCAGCGGATGAACCCGTGCGAGGTGAGCGTCTCGCGCACCGCGCCGGTGATGAGCGCGTTTTCGGTCAGGCTCATGCCGGGGGCGGCGCTATGGCCGAGCCGCTCTTCGGGGGCCGTGAGCAGCCCCCGCGCGCGCCGTGCGTCGGGGCGCTGGCGGGCGACATCGTCGCCGTCGAGCAGCAGGCTCCCGGTCGGTGCCAGCCGCTCGCCCGAAAGTGCCGAGAGCAGCTCGTCCTGGCCATTGCCGGCCACGCCGCCGATCCCCAGCACCTCACCGGCGCGCAGCGAAAACGAGATATTTCTCAGCGGCGTGCCGAACTCCGACGGTGCCGGCAGGCTGAGGCCCATCACCTCGAGCAGCACCGCGCCGCGTTCGCCGCCCGCGTGCTGGGGCACATGCAGCGTGCTGCCGACCATCATCTCGGCAAGCTCCGCCGCGCTCTGCTCGCGCGGGTCGCAGCGCTCCACCACCTGCCCGTGCCGCAGCACCGTGGCGTATTCGCACAAGGAGCGGATCTCTTCGAGCTTGTGGCTGATGTAGAGGATCGAGGTGCCTTCCTCGGCCAGCTTGCGCAGCGTGTGAAACAGGATCTCCACCTCCTGCGGCGTCAGCACAGAGGTCGGCTCGTCCATGATCAGGAGCTTGGGGTTCTGCAACAGGCAGCGCACGATCTCGACCCGCTGGCGCTCGCCCGCCGAAAGGTCGCCCACCAGCCGGTCCGGGTCGAGCGGCAGCCCGTATGCCGTGCTCACCTCGCGGATCCGGGCGCCAAGTGTGCGCCGACCGGGCGGGTTGTCCATGCCCAGCGCGATGTTCTCGGCAACCGAAAGCGCCTCGAACAGCGAGAAATGCTGAAACACCATCGCCACGCCGGCGGCGCGCGCGGCCCGCGGGTTGGCCGGTGCGAAGGCCTCGCCGTTCAGGATCATGCTGCCGGCATCGGGCTTCACCAGCCCGTAGATCGTCTTGACCAGGGTCGACTTGCCGGCGCCGTTTTCGCCGAGCAGCGCGTGCACTTCGCCGGGCAGAACCTGAAAGGAGACTTCGTCGTTGGCAACGACCCCGGGGTAAGCCTTGGTCAGCCCCGCAAGCGTCAAAAGCGCGTCCGTCATCCCTTCCCCTTATCCGGCGGCCGGGCCGATTGCCTCTTTTTTCGCCAGGTCCATGAGTAGCGCGTGAGCAACGCCGACCGCAATGATTCCCGGGTCTTTCCCCAAGCCGGGCGCGCCGATCGGGCAGCGAATGCGGTCGATATCGGCGGGCGCGTGCCCCTTTTGCACAAGCCGTGAGCGGAACCGGGCCCACTTTGTTGCCGAGCCGATCAGCCCGGCGCTCTCGAAACCATGGGTCAGCAATGCGTCGCAGAGCGCGAAGTCGAAGTCGTGCGCATAGGTGAGGATGAAATGGTGTCCATCGACCGGCGCGTCCGCGACCGCCAGGGCGATCTCCGGCGCGACCCGCCGCGAGACCCCGTCCGGCAGCGGGTCGGGAAACCTTTCGGCCGCGGTGTCGACGAGGGTCACGGCAAGCCCGGGCAGGGGGGCCAGCACCCGGGCGATGGCGCGCCCGACATGGCCCGCGCCCCAGATCCAGACCGGTACGGGCGTGGGGGCCACGGGTTCGATGAACCAGCCGTCCTTCAGGCCGCACGCCCCCTCGACGGTCGCGTCGCGCCTGCGCGTCGCGCCCTCCTCGACCGGCCGGGCGAAGACCATGCCAACCTCTGGGCCGACCTCGGGGCCGACCTCAGGCGCGCTCTGGAACATCTCGTAGAGCAGCGCCACCGCGCCGCCGCAACACTGGCCCATGTCGGGTCCGAGAATCGCCCGCGTGAACCATCGCCTTTCGCCGGTTGCCAACATCTCGCGCGCGCTATGTGTGGCCTGGTATTCCATCGCGCCGCCGCCGATGGTGCCGTCCTGCCCGTCGTCCCAGACGAGCATCGAGGCGCCCACCTCGCGCGGGGCCGAGCCCTGCACCTCGGCAACCACCACCCGCACCACCGGCCCGTGCGCGGCAATCGCCCGCGCGAGCCCGCCCGCGTCGAAACTCACCGGCGGACCTTCTTGACCGCCCAGAGCACGCGTTCGGGCGTGGCTGGCGCGTCGAGGGCCGGGTAGCGCGCGCCGCAGGTCGCGGCCGCGTCCGACAGCGCCATCAACGCCGAGATCCCGAGCATCAAGGGCGGCTCGCCCACCGCTTTCGAGCGGTAGATCGTGTCGGCCTCGTTGGGCTTGCCCCAGAGGGTGACGTTGAACACCTCCGGCGCGTCCGAGGCGGCGGGGATCTTGTAGGTCGAGGGCGCGTGGGTCGCCAACCGGCCCGCCTTGTCCCAGACCAGCTCCTCGGTGGTGAGCCAGCCCACGCCCTGCACGTAGCCGCCTTCGATCTGACCCATGTCGATGGCCGGGTTCAGGCTCTCGCCGACGTCGTGCAGGATGTCGGCGCGCAGGATCCGGTACTCGCCGGTCAGCGTGTCGAGCACCACCTCGGTGATTGCCGCGCCGTAGGCGAAATAGAAGAACGGGTGGCCCCGGCCGCGCGCGCGGTCCCAGTCGAGCCCCGGCGTGCGGTAGTAGCCCGCCGCCGACAGGCTCACCCGGCCGAGGTAACAGGCCTCGACCGCCTCGGCGAAAGAGAGGATCACCCCGCCGACATGCACCTCGCCGTCGCGGTAGGCGATCTGGCGCGTCCGCACCTCGTGGGCATGAGCGAGGAACCGGGTCATCCGGGTCTTGATCTCCTCGCAGGCCACCTTCACGGCCATGCCGTTGAGATCGCTGCCCGACGAGGCCGCGGTGGCCGAGGTATTGGGGACTTTCGACGTGTCGGTTGCGGACACACGCACCCGGTCCAGCCCGAGGCCGAAGCACCGCGCCGCCACCTGCGCCACCTTGGTATGCAGCCCCTGGCCCATCTCCGTGCCGCCGTGATTGAGCCCGACGGACCCGTCGCGGTAGACGTTCACCAGCGCGCCCGCCTGGTTCAGGTGGGTGAGCGTGAAGCTGATGCCGAACTTCACCGGCGTCAGCGCGATCCCGCGTTTCAGCACCTCGTTCTTCGCGTTCCACGTCGCGATATCGGCGCGCCGCGTTTCGTAATCCGCGTTGGTTTCCAGCTGTTTGACCATGTCGGGCAGCACGAAACCCGGCACCGGCTGGCCGTAATGCGTCTCCTGCGCCTTGGTCTTGGCGTAGAAATTCTTGCGTCGGATCGCCAGCGGATCCTGCCCGGTCTCGTGGGCGATATGGTCCATCACCCGCTCGATCCCCAACATGCCTTGCGGGCCGCCGAAGCCGCGGAACGCGGTGGCCGACGCGGTGTTGGTGCGCAGCCGGTGGCTTTCGATCCGCATGTTGGGCACGAAATAGGCGTTGTCGGCATGCAGCATCGCCCGGTCCGCCACCGGCGTCGTGAGGTCCGTCGACCAGCCCGCACGCACGTAATGGGTGAAATCGACACCCACCAGCTTGCCCGCCGCGCTGAGCCCCGCGCGGTACTTGATGCGGAAGTCGTGGCGCTTGCCGGTGATGATCATGTCGTCGTCGCGGTCGTAGCGCATCTTGCAGGGGCGCCCGGTCTTCGCCGCAGCCACCGCGCAGGCGACGGCCAGCGCGTTGCCCTGGCTTTCCTTGCCGCCAAAGGCGCCGCCCATCCGCCGGGTCTCGATCCGCACGCTGTGCATCGGCACCCCGAGCGCCTCGGCCACCTTGTGCTGCGCCTCGGACGGGTGCTGCGTCGAAGACTGCACGACCATCTCGCCCGCCTCGCCGGGCACCGCCAGCGCCGCCTGGCCTTCGAGGTAGAAATGCTCCTGCCCGCCGATCTCGATCTCGCCCTCGATCACCTTGTGGGCGTCGCCGAGCGCCGCCTCGACATCGCCGCGCGTCCAGGTGAGCGGGCCATCGTCGAGGTAGCTTTCCGCCGCCAGCGCCTCGTCGATGGTGACGAGCGGCAGGCGCTTCTCGAACTCGATCCAGGCCCGTTTCGTGGCCGCCCGCGCCGCGCGGTGCGAGGTCGCGGCGACGAGGAACAGCGGCTGGCCGTGGTAGTGCACCTCCCCGGTCGCGAGCAGCGGTTCGTCGCCCGCCACCGGCGAGACGTCCGCCGGGCGGTCGAGGTCGTCGGCGGTCAGCACCGCCACCACGCCGGGTGCCGCGCGCACATCCGAAAGATCCATCGACAGGATCAACCCGTGTGCCTCGGAACTCAGCCCGAAGGCGAGATGCAGGCAGCCGGGCGGCGTGGGGATGTCGTCGATATAGCGCGCGGTACCGGTGACGTGTTCGCGGGCGCTGTCATGGGGCATCGGGCGGCCGGCACTCATGCGCTCACCTCCGCGAGGTCCACCGCAGTGCCCTGGTCCTCGAGCCAGTAGCGCATCAGCATGTTGGCCGCGGTGGCGAGCCGGTAGCCCATCGAGGCGCGATGATCGCTGAGCGGGGTGAAATCTTCCGTCACCTTGCCCATCGACGCCTCCACGTTTTCGCGGCTCCAGTCCTGGCCCAACAGCGCGTTTTCCATCGCTTGCGCCCGTTTCGGGATACCCGCCATGCCGCCGAAGGCAATCCGCGCGCGGGTCACCTTGCCGTCCGTCACATGGATGTCGAACGCCCCGAGCACCGCGGAAATATCCTGGTCGATGCGTTTCGACAGCTTGTAGACCCGCAGCCGGTCGGCAGCACCCGGTTCACGCGGGATGGTGATCGCTTCGATGAACTCGCCCGGGTGCAGATCCTGCTTGCCGTAATCGATGAAAAACTCCTCGAGCGGCAGCTCGCGCAGCATGTCGCCCCGGCGCAAGAGCAAAACCGCGTCGAGCGCGATCAGCGGCGGCGGCGTGTCTCCGATCGGCGAGCCGTTGGCGATGTTGCCGCCCACGGTCGCGGCGGCCCGGATCTGCGGGCTCGCGAATCGTCCGAGCATGTCCGCCAAATCGGGGTGCAGGTGGATCATGGTCCGGCGCAGCTGCTCCACAGTCGCCGCAGCCCCGATGCGCAGCATGTAGGGCGCGGTCTCGATCCGGCGCATCTCCTCGACATGGGTGGTGAAGACAACCCGGCCCAGATCTTCCATCCGCTTGTTGACCCAGAGCCCGACATCGGTGCCGCCCGCGACGATCTGCGCGTTGGGAAAGCGGGTGAGGTAGCTCGCGAGCCCCTCCGGTGTCGTCGGCATCTCCGGCTCATGGGCCTGGGCCGGCGCCGGCCCGAGGCTCCTCAACCAGTCCGGCACCGGCTTTTCCGCCGCCGCCTCGGCCGCGCGCAGGATCGGCGCGTAGCCGGTGCAGCGGCACAGGTTGCCCGAAAGCTGCCGGGTGTGATCCTGCTCGCCCGATACCTGTCCGGCGGCGAGGCTCACGACGATCCCCGGCGTGCAGAAGCCGCATTGGCTGCCGTGGTGGTCGATCATCGCCACCTGAACCGGGTGCAGGTCGCCATCGGGGCCGGTCAGTCCCTCGACCGTGGTCAGTGTCTTGCCGTTCAGCTGCGGCAGGAACATCAAGCAGGCGTTCATCGCCTGGGTGCCCCCGGCATCGGTCACCATCACCGTGCAGGCGCCGCAATCGCCCTCGTTGCAGCCCTCCTTGGTGCCGGTGAGCCCCCGGGACTCTCGCAACCAGTCGAGCGCGGTCGTGCACGGGTCGATGTCGCGCAACTCGACCAGCTCTCCATTGAGAATGAAGGCGATATCCATCTGCCTGCCCGCCGCCTTACCTTGTGGCCCGGTCTCCCCCCGATGCGGCGTAGGGGGGCGGGCATTGCCTGTCCCGGCAGGAAACCGCAAACCGAGAGGCATGGCAAGCAGCCTTGATCGAGGGCATGGCGGTTGCCGGGGCTGATGCCTAAAATCGGCGCAACGCAGTCGGGGGGAGCCCATGAAATCCGTTCTGATCGGTTTTGCCGTCCTGTTGGGTGTCGTGCTTGTCGCCGTCGTGGTGCTGGCGGCCGGGTTTTCGCGCCAGATCGCCCGGGCCGAGATGCGCCTGGCCGCATATCCCCCCGGTGAACTCCGCACCGACCTGCCGCCCGCCGTCCAGGCCTTTGCCGAGCGTGGCATGGCCGGTGGCACGCCCGGCGTCGCCATCCGCCTCACCCAGGCCGCCGAGATGCGCCTGAAGCGCGGCGCGACCTGGACGGCGCTTTCCGCCCGTCAAACAATCGCCAGCCCGGTGCCCGGGTTTGCCTGGGTCGCTGAGATGAAGGCCGGCCCGATCCCCGTCGTTCGGGTGATCGACAGGCTCGTCGCGGGGGCGGGGCGCCTGGAGGTGCGCGCCCTCGGCGCAGTCCGAATCGGAACCGATTCCGGACCCGACGCCGCGCTTGGCGAAGCGCAGCGCTATATCGCGGAACTCCCCTGGGCCCCGGACGCGATTCTCACCAACCGCGCGATCGTCTGGGCCGACACGCCCGGGGGCGTCACCGCGCGGCTGGAAACCGAAGGCGGCCCGGCGCAGATCCTGTTCACCTTCGACGCCGCCGGCGACATCGCGACGGCGCAGGCCGAGGACCGTCCGGCGAAGCTCGCCGACGGCACGCCTGCCCGGCTGGCCTGGCGCGGGTGGTTCAAGGATTACGCCGAGATCGGCGGCCGCCGGATCCCGCTGCAGGGCGAGGTGGGCTACGAATACCCCGACGGGTTCGAAAGCTACTGGCGCGGACGGGTCACCGGCTACGAGGTGATCGGCGCCGACCGGTGACGGGCACAGAATGACCGAGCCGGCAACGCGATGAACCTGGACGCAGGCCGGCGCCACTCCCGTCCCGCGCCGTGCTTGATCCGCGACGGCACCGCGCCTAACCTGCCCCCGAGCCGCAGCGAAAGGCCCGAAAATGCCCCGTATCGCGACCTACAACGTCGAATGGTTCAACGCGCTGTTCGACGACGACGGCAGCCTCCTCGAAGACGATCAATGGTCCTCCCGGCAGGATGTGAAGCGCCACGAACAGCTGACGGCCCTCGGCATCGTCTTCACCGCGCTGGATGCCGACGCGGTGATCGTGATCGAAGCCCCCGACGACAACCGCAAACGCTCGACCGTGCGGGCGCTCGAAACCTTCGCCCACGCCTACGGGCTGCGCGCCCGCAAGGCGCTGCTCGGGTTCCGCAATGATACCCAGCAGGAGATCGCGCTGCTCTACAACCCGGATGTCTTCGCGGCGGTGCACGACCCGCTCGGCGACGAGACCGGCAAGAAGGGTACCCGCGACGCGCCGCGGTTCGACGGCGTCTTCCGGTTCGATGTCGATATCGACGCCAGCCCGGAGCTCATCACCTTCTCGAAACCGCCGCTGGAAGCGGCGCTGACCTTTCTCGAAACCGGCGCCCGGCTGCGGCTGGTCGGTGTGCACGTGAAGTCGAAAGCCCCGATCGGGGCCAGGAACCCCGACGAGGTGATGCGGCTTGCGATCCAGAACCGCCAGAAACAGCTCGCCCAATGCGTCTGGCTGCGCCAGCGGATCGACCAATATCTCGCGAAGGGCGAGCCGCTGATCGTGCTGGGCGATTTCAACGACGGCCCGGGGCTCGACGAATACGAGAAACTGTTCGGCCGGTCGGGCGTCGAGATCGTGCTCGGGGAGGACGGCCGCGAAGAACTGTTCGACCCGCATGCGCGCATGGCGCTCGGTCGCCGCGTCGGCGCGATGCCGGCCACCGCCCGGTTCTACCTCCACCACGAGAAGCGCTATATCCAGGCGCTGCTCGATTACGTGATGATCTCGCCCGACCTGCACGCGGGCGGATCGCCGCGCTGGCGGATCTGGCACCCGTTCGACGACCCCGCCTGCTACAACACGCCGGAACTGCGCGAGGCCCTCCTGACCGCCTCCGACCATTTCCCGGTGTCGCTCGATCTGGATCTGGCCTTCCTGCAACCACAGTAAATATCTCGCACATCCACACTCCGCTTTCGGTTGTGTGACACAGGCATTGCGCGCTATCCTGTGAACAATGCCAGTTCAAAGGAGTGCATTGTCGCGAAGTCGGAACCGGGAGGTGTGACATGGGCGCCAAGATGATCACGACGAATCAGACCAGCCAATACGTCATCGGCTCAAACGATTTCGTTGCCCTGATGCCCAACGTCACGCTCACCGTCTCGGCAACGACCGCGGCCGGGTTTCTGGCCGAACACGACGATTCCTGCACGCTCACGATTCTCGGGCAGGCGGTGACCTTCGGGACCGCCGCGCAGATCGGCAAGACCAGCACCGGCACGATGCTCGCGACCGTGACCGTCGGCGAAGACGGGCTGTTGCAGTCGCTCACCGGCTTCGGCGTCGACATCCGACGCAGCGGCAGCCGGATCGACAACGACGGGGTGATCTCGGGCGGCAACGCCGGCGTGCGCTACGCCGCCGGTGTCAACGGCGCCGAGCTTGCCAACACCGGCACGATCTCCTCGCTGCTCGGCAACGGGATCGGGGTGACGGGGGCCGCGGGCGGCAGCACGCCGAGCCTGTTCGAATTCGTCAACACCGGGCTGATAAAGGCCGCGACCAACGGCGTGTCGGTCGCTATGGAAAGCCTCGAGCTCACCAACCACGGCGACATCATCGCCTTCGGCACCGCCGTCACCCTCACCGATGATCCGACCCTCGACAACATCCTGACGCTGGTCAATACCGGCCTCGTCCAGGGTGACACCGCGGCCATTTTCGCGACCGGCCACGCCGACAACGTGACCAACAGCGGAACCCTCCTCGGCGCCGTCCTGCTGCGCGACGGCGACAACCTGTTCGACAATTCCGGCACCACCACCGGCGCGGTCTCTGCCGGAACGGGCGCCGACACCTTCACCAACACCGGCGTGGTGACCGGCGCCGTCACCCTCGGCGGCGGCGCCAACACCGTCACCAACCACGGCCGCCTCGAGGCCGGGCTCACCCTCGGCGCGGGCGACGACACCCTCGTGAACGAGGGCATCATCTCGGGCGACGTGCTGCTCGGCGACGGCAGCAACACCGCCACCCTCGGCGGCGCCGTCTACGGCAGCCTCCTGGGCGGCGACAATGCCGACAGCATCGACCTCCGCGGCCAGCTCACGGGCGACATCACGCTCGGCAACGGTGCCGACAGCCTGGTGTTCGAGGGCCGCATCGACGGCACTGTCGACATGGGCACGGGCACAGATACCGTCTGGCTCGGGACAAACGCGCAGACGGTCACCGGCGCCATCGATGGCGGGTCGGGCGAGGACACGCTCTTTGCCCGTATCGACATCGAGGACGTCTTCAATTTCGAGATCATCCACCTGCGGGGCGCGACAGGTCTCGGCGTCATCGCCGACGCGATCGCCAACACCATCTACGGCACCCGGGCCAACGACGAGATCGACGGCGGCGACGGCGGCGACCAGCTCTTTGGCCGCAGCGGCGCCGACATCCTGCTGGGCGGTCTCGGCGCGGATGTCATCAAGGGCAACCGCGGCGCCGATGACCTGATCGGCGGCACTGGCGCCGACATCCTGACAGGCGGGCGCGGCAAGGACACCTTCGCCTACGAGGCCGCCACCGACAGCCCCAAGGCGGAGGGCGACAGCATCCTCGATTTCGAGCGCGGCCGCGACATCATCGACCTGTCGGACCTCGTCGAGGGGACGGTCGCCTGGCTCGGCACCGCCGGGCTCACCGGATCCGGCGCGGCGGAGGCGCGCTACAGGGCCCGCAGCGACTACCTGGAAGTGAAGATCGATGTCGACGGCGACGGCACGGTCGACATGATGATCGTCCTTGAAGACCTGGCCAGGATCAACGCCGGCGACTTCTACCTCTGACCCTTCCCAACCGCCGCCCGGCGGCCCATATGAGCCTCATGACCGATTTCAGACCGATGAACATGAGATCCACGACCCGCACCGCCGCCCGCGCCCTCGCGCTGGCGCTCGCCGTCGCCGCGACACCGCTCGCGGCCCAGGACGATGCCGAACGGCCCGCCAACCCCGACCTCGCCGAAGGCGCCGAAATGCTGTCGGAGGGCTTCAAGAAGCTGTTCCGCGGCCTGATGGACGAACTCGAGCCCGCCGGCGACGCCGCCGAGCAGGGCTGGAACGACCTCGTCGACTGGCTGGGCGATCTCTCGGCCTACGAGGCGCCCGAACAGCTGCCGAACGGCGACATCCTGATCCGGCGGAAAGAACCGCTGGCGCCGGGAACCGATCTCTGAAGCGCCCGCTGCGGGCCCCGGCCCGCGCCCGGCTGAAGCTCACCGCCGCTTGGTCACCACCGTGTCGGCACCGAGCGCCTGCGCCAGGCCCTCGAACCGGCCCCGCGCCACCTCGCCGAACAGATCCGCCGCCTCCGGCATGACCGTGAGGTGCAACTCGCGCTTCTTGGGCCGCCAGAGCAGCCGTGCCTGTTTCGCCGGCCGGTCGATCGCCAGCATCGCCCCGAAACGCATCGCCTTGCCGAGCACTTCGGCCCGGGTGCGCTCCGCCTCCGGCAGCACTTCGAAGATGTCGCGGAAATGGCAGTTCTCGCGGTTGTTCTTGTACCGGTGCAGGAGCGCGAGGCCGAGGAACACCCGTTCCTGGTGCGTCAGCCCACCCAGGTTGGCCCGGGTGGCGGTCTGAAACGCCTCCTCGTGCCGGTAATCGGGGTGCGCCCGCCACGACACGTCGTGGAGCAGGCAGGCCGCCTTGACGATCCGCAGCCGCGCCGGGCTCACACCGTTGTAGAGCGGGCGCAGAAACTCGTAGAGATCGCCGCCGAACCCCGGCAGCCGCGCGTCCTTCTGTTCGATGAACCGGCAGGCCTCGATCAGCGGGTCGCGGGTGCGCAGCCGCTTCGGCATCTGTTCGTACAGCAGCCCCTCGCGAATGCCGTAAGCCGAGATCGCGATCTCCTTCGGCCGAAAGGTCTGGATCAGCCGCTTCAGCACCAGCGCCGCGACCGGCACCAGCGACATCCGCGCAGCCGAGGTCGAGGTCTCGGCCCTGAGCGCCTCGAGATCCGCGCGCGCGATCCAGTCGAGGGTCTTCTTGAGGTCCTTCGGCGTCATCCGGTATTCGTGCAGCACCCACAGCGGATAGCCCCGCCGCAGCATGTCGAGCTTGGCGATCGCCCGCCACGAGCCGCCGACCAGATAGAGCCGCTTGTGCGACGTGCCCATCTCTGCGGCCAACCCGTCCATCACCGTCTTGATGTGGGATTTGAGGGCCTTCTTGCCACCCTTCATCCCCTGGAGCTTGAGCGGTCCGAGCCCGGAGGTCACCCGGTTGCCGACCTCGCCGCCGGCAATCTCGGCCAGCTCCATCGAAGAGCCGCCGATATCGCACATCAGCCCCTCGGCCTCCGGCCAGCCCAGCAGCACGCCCTGTGCCGAAAGCCGCGCTTCCTCTTCGCCGTCGATGACATAGAGCCGGATCCCGGTTTCGGCCTCGATCTGGTCGCGAAACGCCGGCCCGTCCTCTGCATCGCGCACCGCGGCGGTCGCGACAGCCGAGAGCGGCGGCAGCTTCATCGCCTCGGCCAGCAGCTTGAACCGCCGGATCGCGGCCAGCGCGCGCTCCTTGCCCTCCGGGTTCAGCATTCCGGTCTCGCCGAGCCCCGCGCCAAGTCCGCAGAGGATCTTTTCATTGAAGAAATAGGCGGGGCTGCGGGCGGCGCCGTCAAACACCACCAGCCGCACCGAGTTGGAGCCGACGTCGAGCACGCCGATCCGCGAAAGCGCCCGCGCGCCCGGGTCTATGAACACGGGCCGGCCGAGCGGGCCCCATTCGTGGATTTCGGTGGCGGCCATGATTCTCCCGGGTTCGTTGGTCTCGGTTATCGCAAACGCCCCGTGGCGGGGTCAATCGGCGTGGCGACATACAGCGCGGCGTGACGCAGTTTCCCGGCCTCAGTGTTCCTTTCACCCCGCACCACACCCGTCGCGCGGGCATCCCGACCTCTCGCGGTCAGGGGCGGCAGGGCAAAAGCGGCCAGGTCTGTGCTCGGGCGGGCACCTTTCCGTGCCGATTGCACCCACCGTTGCAGGGCCGGAGGTAGTTTCACAGATTTGCCTCAATTCCCGTGAAATATGTCCGCATTGGCCATATTCTCGCCTGATTTGCCCTGTGAATGTCACAGAGTACCTTTTTTTCAACACACTTCTTCGGGGCGGGGAAAATGAAAAAAGCGATTGAAAAGTTCTTTCGGGACGAAGGCGGCGCCGCGAGCGTCGACACCATCGTTGTCCTTGGGGGGACGACCTGGATGCTGATCGCGGTGGTGCTGGATATCGGCGCGGCGACCATCGACTTGAGCGACAGAGTCAGCCACGAACTCCAATATAACGCGGTCGTCTACGACATCCTCGAAGGCTACGGGCCGAACTCCCAGAAGGTCCGCTAGGGCGAATCACGTGCCTCGCGCGCCTAGTGGTCTGACAATTCGCTGGGCGCATTTTCTTTGATATCCAAGCTCCTCGCTTGCTCGGTCGCCGGCCGGGCAACAGTGGCGTGCGCGCGCGAATAGTGTCGCGTCGCCCGGGCCAGTTTCACAGTCCTGCCTTGGACGTTTGCACAATTTCGCCTTGGTTTACGTTGAATTAACCAGTGCCCGACATGTCTTGGCCAAACATGACCGGTATCAATGTATTTACACACAACCAATCTCGGGGGAGCGAGATGCTCAGATCATTTAAGAGATTCTTACGCGACGAACGCGGTAACGTCACCCTTGAGAGCCTTGTCGTGATCGGCGGGTCGGTCTGGATGGCCGGCGTCGTGGTCGGCGACATCAGCGTCGCGACGATGGGCGTGACCGAGAGGCTCGAAAGCCGGCTCGAATACTCGAGCATCGTCAACGACATCCTGGACGGCTACGGCCCCAACTCCGAACTGGCCGGTGGTTCGGACGGTGACTCGGGCTCGGATGACGAGGTCGATTGCGACGGCAACCCGGGCAACGACAAATGCGTCGGCAACGCCGGCGAGAACCCGAATGGTGGCGACGACTGGGGCAGCGGCTCGAATGGCATGTCCGACAGTGGCAGCACCGGCAGCAGCAACAGCGGCAGTTCCGGCAACAGCGGCAACTCGGCAACAGCGGAAACTCCGGCAACAGCGGCAATTCCGGTAACAACGGCGATGGCGATAACGGCCATGGCAACGACGCTGGCGGGTACGACCCGAGCAACCCCGGCAATAGCACGGGCAGCCAGGGCGGCGGCAATTCCGGCAACAGCGGCAACAGCGGCAACTCACCGGGCAATAACAAGTAGGCCCCGACCCACCCGACACAAAACGCCCGCCCTCCCCGGCGGGCGTTTTCCTTTTCCGCGTGCGCGCTCTCGGTGCCGTCAACCGGGCACCTTCCCCGCCTCGGCAGCCTGTTCGCGGTCCCTTCTGTCCGGTGTATTCACGACCAGAGTGCGTAAAAAGGAGTTCGGCCGGGCGATGTAACGTGCTGGCGCGATCAATAGCAAAACCAGAGGCTTGGGCCCCGTCTGCGTGCGCGCTGCCCACCCTTCGCGCGACCCTCAGTCGTGGCTGTGGGTCAGTTCCGGCACATCCGCCGCCCCGGCAGATCCCCGGCCCGACAGGGACGGGTTTTCCATGAAGAACCGGTGGCAGTTGAACGGCTGGTCCAACGCCGAGAGGTCGGGCCGGAGGAAGCTGCCGTCGGGCTGCATCACCCACGATTGCGCCACGTCATGCAGGTTCGCGGCCATGACCTGGCCGACGATCTGCGCCTTGACCGTGTCGTTCTTGATCTCGACCAGCGTCTCGACCCGGCGGTTGAGGTTACGCCCCATCCAGTCGGCGGATGAAATGTAGACCCGCGCCGCGCGTGACGGCAGGCCGTGGCCGTTGCCGAAGCAGACGATGCGCGAATGCTCGAGGAACCGCCCGACGATCGACTTGACCCGGATGTTTTCCGAAAGCCCCTTGATCCCCGGCCGCACCCCGCAGATCCCGCGCACCACGAGGGTGATCTTCACCCCGCGCCGCGAGGCATCGTACAGCGCCTCGATTATGTCGCGTTCGATGAGCGAATTCATCTTCGCCCAGATCTCCGCCGGCCGGCCCGCCTCGGCATGGCGCGCCTCCTCGTCGATCCGCTCGATCAGCGTCGATTTCAACGTCGTCGGCGAGATCGCGAGGCTCTCCAGCCGGTCGGGCATGGCATAGCCGGTCAGGTAGTTGAACACCCGGGTCGCGTCGCGCCCGAGCGCCGCGTCGCAGGTGAACAGCGACAGGTCGGTGTAGATCTTGGCGGTGATCGGGTGGTAGTTGCCGGTGCCGAAATGGGTGTAGGTGACCAGGTCTTCGCCCTCGCGGCGCACCACCGTCGAGATCTTGGCGTGGGTCTTGTAGTTCATGAAGCCGTAGACCACATGCGCGCCGGACCGCTCCAGCCGCCGCGACTGGCGGATGTTGGCGGCCTCGTCGAACCGGGCCTTGAGCTCGACCAGCGCGGTGACCGACTTGCCGGCCTCCGCCGCCTCGCACAGCGCCGTGACGATCGGCGAGTTGCGACTGGTGCGGTAGAGCGTCTGCTTGATCGCCACCACGTCCGGGTCGAGCGCCGCCTGTTCGAGGAACCGCACCACCACGTCGAAGGTCTCGTAGGGATGGTGCAGCAGCATGTCCTTCTGGCGCATCGCCGCGAACATGTCGCCGTCGTGGTCCTCGATCCGTTCCGGCACGCGCGGCGTGTAGGACGGCCAGAGCAGATCGGGCCGTTCGTCGAGCACCAGCTCGCTGAGATCGGCCTTGCCGATGAGCCCGGCGATCTCGACCACCTCGTCGTCGTTTACATGCAGCTCGCGCCGGATCATCGAGGCCAGGTTCTCCGGCGCGCCGGCACTGATCTGCAGGCGGATGACCTCGCCGCGGCGACGCCGCTTCAGCGCGGTCTCGAACTCGCGCACCAGGTCCTCGGCCTCGTCCTCCACTTCCATGTCGCTGTCGCGCAGCACCCGGAACGCGCAGTTGCCGGTGAGGGTGTAGCCCGGAAACAGCTTGCCGATGAACAGGAGCAGCAGATCCTCGAGCGGCAGGAAACGGGCGTGGCCCTTCTCCGCCGGGATCCGCACGAATCGGTCGATCTGGTTCGGGATCGGCAGCAGCGCCTGGAGCCGGCGCCCATCCGCGGTGCGGGTCAGTTCGAGCGCCAGCGCGAAGCCGGTGTTGGGAATGAACGGGAACGGGTGCGCCGGGTCGACCGCGAGCGGCGAGAGCACCGGGAACACCCGCCGCAGGAACACGTCCTCGAGGTGGGCCATGTCGCTCTCCACCAGCGTGCCGCGGTCGCAAAGGCTGATGCCCTCTCCCTGCAATTCGATCTGGAGCGCGCCGAACACCTCCTGCTGATGCGCCATCAGCTGGCGCGCATCGGCATGGATCAGTGCCAGCTGCTCGGGGGCGGTCAGCCCGTCGATCGAGGTGGTGGTGCTGCCCTCGCGGGTGAGCTCGCGCAGACCCGCGACCCGTACGGTGTAGAACTCGTCGAGGTTGGTCGCCGAGATCGACACGAACCGCAGCCGTTCGAGAAGCGGCACCCGCGGGTTCTCGGCCTCCTCCAGAACCCGCCAGTTGAAGCTGAGCCAGCTCAGCTCGCGGTTGAAGAACCGCTTCGCGCTGTCGATTTCCGCCGCCGGCAATTCGACCGCTTCGGGAAAATCGGACTTGAGGAAATCGGGCTGGATGGCGGGGCGTTCGGGGAGCTTTTCGGTCTTTGTCATGGATTATCTATCGCGTTTTTTTTGTAACCGTTGGTGGATGTTATGCGCCCGCCCGGTAGGGGAGTCCAGCCGCCAGCTTGGCGCAGGCAGGGCGGCCGGGCGCAACGCGATTACGAAATCGCGTTGCAACGCCTTTCGAAAGGCGTTCGCCCGCGCCTGTTCAATCGTCCCGCGACCCGTCCCGCGAGGCGCCGCCGGCATCCTTCAGCACCCTGGCCGCCAGGTCCAGGCTGACCGGCCGGCCGGCGGCGAGCGCGGCCGCGTCAAGCCGGGTGACCACGTCCAGCGCCGCAGCGAAGGACCGGTCGATGCGCAGGCCGAGATAGGTCACCACCCTGGGCGAGACGTCGATCTGGCGGTCGGCGAACAGCTTGACGATCACCGCCGCCATCAGAGCCTCGTCGGGCGGCTCGATTCGGACCAGCCGCGCCCCCGCCATCCGGCTTTCGAGGTCCGCCAACCCGAGCCCCCAGAGGCTTGGCGCCTTGCGGGCGGTCACCAGGAGATGCCCACCTTCCGCCAGCACCAGGTTGTGCAGGTGGAATACAGCCTCTTCGCGGGCTGGAACCCCGGCGATTTCATCGGCGTCCTCCAGCGCGACGTTGCGCCCGGCAAAGGTGACGGGGTCCAGGCCGGCAAGCGTATCCGCAGCGATCACCTCTGCGCCCGAGAGGTCCGCCCAGACCTGAACGAGGTGGCTCTTGCCCGCGCCTTCCGGCCCGACCAGGACCAGCTTGCGCCCGGGCCAGTCGCGCCAGCCGTCGATTCCATCCAGCGCGGCCCTGTTGCTGACTGAAACGAAGAAGTCACCGCGTCCCCTGGCCTCGCGGTGGGGAAGGTCGAAGGCGAGCTGCCGGGTCATCTCAGGCCGGCCCTTCCCCGTCGTCGGGGCCCGGCGTGTCCTCGAACACCGCCGGACGCCCCGGGTACCCGCCCGCGACCCCCCGGTAGAGCATCCCCTCGCGGTAGCGTTCGGTGAAGAACCGGACCACCACGCCGATCACCGCCGCCACCGGCACGGCCACCAGCATGCCGACGAAGCCGAACATCGAGCCGAAGGCCGAAAGCGCGAAGATCAGCCAGACCGGGTGCAGCCCGACCGACTGGCCGACCAGGTTCGGCGACAGGACATTGCCCTCGACGAACTGGCCGAAGAAGAACACCACGGCGACCGCCCCGATCATCCACCACTCGCCCCAGAACTGGAACAGCGCCAGCCCGATGGAAAGCGCGCCGCCCACCAGCGCGCCGACGTAGGGGATGAAGGTCAGGAGCCCCGCGGTCACGCCGATGACGAGGCCGAACTGCAGCCCGATGATCATCAACGCGGCGGCGTAGAACACGCCGAGGATCAGGCAGACGGTGCCCTGTCCGCGCACGAAACTCGCCAGTGTCCGGTCGATTTCGCGGGCGATTTCGCGGATCGTCGGCGCATGGTCGCGCGGCAGGAGCTTGTCGATCGCGGCGACCATCCGGTCCCAGTCATAGAGCATGTAGAAGGTGACGACCGGCACGATGACGATCAGCAGAGCGATGTTGAACACGCCCATCGCCGAGCTGAAGACCGCGTTGATGAGCTCGCCGCCGCGTTCCTGGACGGTCTGTCCGAGCGTGCTCAGCGACTGGCGCAGGATCGATCCCTCGTCCATCAGCGAGGGGAAGCGTTCGGTCAGGAAGGTCTGAAAGTTCTGCGCGAACGTCGGCGCGCTGTCGACGAGTTGCACCGCCTGGGACACCAGCGAGGGCACGACGAGAAGCGCGAGCATAACGAAGGTCAGCACGCCGAGCACCGAGATCACGATGGTGGCGAGCAGCCGCCCCAGGCCGAGGTTTTCCAGCCGGTCGGCGACCGGGTCGAGAAAATAGGCCAGCGCGCCGCCGACCACGAATGGCAGGATCACGTCGCCGAGAAACCAGAGCACGACGAAGAACGCCACCGCGGCGATGGACCAATAACGCAATTGAATGCCGACCGGCAGGGCCATGACTGTCTCCGGAACCAGTTCGGCTACAGATCGCCTGTTTGGCGGGATGTTTCAAGGCCGGGGTCGGTCCGGCGGTCGGTAGGGTCCGTACCAGCGGGACAAAAAAAGAAGGCGCGGGCCGGCTTGGGGCCCGCGCCTGTGCACGCGGCATGCGCGTCGTGGTGACCGGAGGGTGCGGAAACGACCCTCAGCAGTCGGGCGAATTGCCCGGCAGGATGACCTTGTCGATCACGTGGATCACGCCGTTCGATGCTTCGATGTCGGCGCTGACCACGTTGGCCATCGTGCCGGTGCCGTCGTCGAGCATCACGCCGCCGTCGAGGATGACGCAGACGTTCGCGCCGTCCAGCGCCGTGCCGACGGCAGACGCGCCAATGGCGATGTCACCGGCCATCACCTTGCCCGGCACCACGTGGTAGAGCAGCACGTTGGTCAGGTCGCCCTTGGCGTCCGGCATCAGCAGGCCTTCGACGGTCCCCTCGGGCAGTGCGGCGAAGGCGTCGTCGGTCGGCGCGAACACGGTGAACGGACCTTCGCCCGACAGCGTGTCGACGAGGCCGGCCGCGGTCACGGCGGCGACGAGGGTCTCGAAATCGGCATTGCCCGCGGCGATCTCGACGATGTTCTTCATCTCGCCGTGGTTGTCGGACATTGCGGCCGAGCCGGCAACGGTCATCGCGGCGGCGGCGAGAGTGGTTTTCAGAGCGAAGCGCATGGGGTTTTCCTCCTGGGGGTGTGAGCGTTTCATGACCTTCGGTACGGAGCGCCGGGGCGCCGCGATCACGCCGATGACGTGGACGTGAGGCGACGTGATGACCGGCGCGCCGAGCCGGTCCGAACCTTTGGCACCGCCCGTCCCGGACGGCGCCCGACACGACGAAGGTGTCTCACGACCGAAACAGGCAGCGGCGGCCTTGCCGGGGGCGGGCGGCTCGGCTAGGGAAACGGGACCGAGTCCCCTAGCCATGAGACCTCCCATGCGCCTGTCGAGCTACTTCCTGCCGGTTCTGAAGGAAACCCCCGCCGAGGCGCAGATCGCCTCGCATCGGCTGATGCTGCGGGCGGGGATGATCAAGCAGCAGCAGGCGGGGATCTATTCCTGGCTGCCGCTCGGCTTCAAGGTGCTCCGCAAGCTCGAGAACATCGTCCACGAGGAGCAGATCCGCGCCGGCCACGTGCCGATGCTGATGCCGACCCTGCAACCGGCCGATCTCTGGCGCGAGTCGGGGCGCTACGAGGACTACGGCGAGGAGATGCTGCGCATCACCGACCGCCATGGCCGCGACATGCTCTACGGGCCCACCAACGAGGAGATGATCACCGACATCTTCCGCGCGCACGTGTCGTCCTACAAGGACCTGCCGCTCACCCTCTACCACATCCAGTGGAAATTCCGCGACGAGATCCGCCCGCGCTTCGGGGTGATGCGGGGCCGCGAGTTCTTCATGAAGGACGGCTACAATTTCGACGTCGACTACGCGGGCGCGATGCACGCCTACAACCGCCACATGGTGAGCTACCTGCGCACCTACGAACGCATGGGGCTGCAGGCGATCCCGATGCGCGCCGATAGCGGGCCGATCGGCGGCGACAACACCCACGAGTTCCTGGTGCTGGCCGAGACCGGCGAGTTGCGAGGTCTTCTACGACAGCGCGATCACCGATCTGAAGCTCGGCGACCGCGAGATCGACTACGCACGACCGGGACGAGATTGCAGGCATCTGCACCGAATGGACCACGCCCTACGCGCGCACCGACGAGACCCACGACGCGGCGGTGTTCGGCGAGGTGCCGGAAGACCGGCGCAAAAGCTCGCGCGGCATCGAGGTCGGCCAGATCTTCTACTTCGGCACCAAGTATTCCGAGCCGATGGGCGCGACGGTGCAGGACGGCGACGGTAACAAGGTGCCGGTCCACATGGGGTCGCACGGCATCGGCGTGTCGCGGCTCGTGGGCGCGATCATCGAGGCCAACCACGACGAGGACGGCATCATCTGGCCCGAAGGCGTCACGCCGTTCCACGCCGGCATCGTCAACCTGCGCCAGGGCGACGCCGAGACCGACGGGGCCTGTGAAAGCCTCTACGCCGCACTCACCGCGGCCGGGTTCGAGCCGCTGTACGACGACCGGTCGGAGCGGGCGGGCGCCAAGTTCGCCACCATGGACCTGATCGGCCTGCCGTGGCGGATCACCGTGGGTCCGCGCGGGCTGAAAAACGGGGTCGTCGAACTCACGTCCCGACGCTCCGGCGAAAGCGAAGAGCTGGCGCCCGAAGCTGCGGTGGCGCGGCTCAAGGAGATCTACGCGGGCCACATGTGATACGGGGCCGCGAAAATGACCGCGCCCGGATCGGCCTGCGCCCCGCCCGGCGCCGCGCCGGCGCTCGCCTACACGCTCACCTTCTTTGCCTTTTTCGCCCACAACATCGCCGAGCTGGTCCTGGGCCTGCCCGACTGGGCGGCCGCCCGGGGCCTTCCGATAGGAACGGCGCAGTTTGCCAATGCCGTGGCCGTGCTCACGCTGACCGCCGGGCTCCTGCTCTTCATCGGCCGGACAAGGCAGTTCAACCGGCCGGTGCAGATCGCGGTGGCGGCCCTCTGCGGCGCGCTGCTCGCCAACGTCGCTGCCCACGGTGCGGTGAGCCTGTTCACCCGGTCGCTGTTGCCCGGCCTGCTCACCGCCGTCGTTCTCGTCGGCCCAAGTGCTTCCTGGCTGATCCTGCGCCTGCCGCTCGATCGCAGGACCAAGGCGATTGCCGGCCTTCTGGGCGCCGGGGCGATGCCGCTCTTCGCAGGCCTGGCGCTGCTCATCGCGGGCTGACCGGCGGGTTTCCGCGAGACGATGCCCGCCCCTTGACCGGTGCCCGCCGAGGCCTATCCTTGCGGCAAAACAAAAACCATGAGGCAAAGATGCGGATCCTGGCCATGGCGGGCGGCATCGCGGGCGCGGTGGCGCTGTCGCAATTCCCCGAGTTTTCCCAGCAATACGTACAGCGGCTGTCCGGCGCGGCCGACGAGTTGCGCGCCGTGACCCTCGCCTTCGACACTGCGGCCCGGGTCGGCGGGTTCACCCGCGAGGATGCGCTGGCCGAACTGCGCGGAACCGGTTTCGGCGACCAGTTCTCCGACGACATGCGCGCCCGCATCTACCGCTACGAACGCCTCAACGCCGACTACCAGGCGCTTGCGAGCGCCGCACCGCTGCAGCGCCTCGCGCGGGTCTGGCGGATCCGCGACCCCGAGCTTGTCCAGCGCACCTGGGACGACTTCAAGCCGGCGGTGCCGATGACGACCGAGGGGTTGATCTTCGCCGGCATCGGCTACGCGGGCGGCTGGCTGTTGGTCACGCTGGTGCTGGGCTTCTTGTTCGGACGCCGGCGCCTGCGGCGGGCGTGAAGGGGCGCGCCTGGCCCAACGGCGGATCCCGCGCGTTTCGGGCGGGATGCCCAGGGGCCGGTTCCTGACCACGCGACCTTTTCGAAGAACCGCCATGCATCGCCGACAGGCGATTGCGAAGCAATCTGCCGCGAGGGCCGGTTCCGCGACAGCGACCTGTTCCGGCATCTTTTCGAGGAGATCCTTGCGCGCTGCATCGCCGAGGGTCTGGTTGGCGGTGACAGCTTCGGGGTCGATGCCGCGCTGATCAAAGCCGATGCGAGCCGCTACACCAAGGTCAAGACAGGAGACTGGTCGGTTTCGGAGACGGTGACACGCGCGACCCAGGAACACCTCGACACGCTCGATGACGCGGCCTTCGGAGCTTCGACGCCGGCGCAGCCCAAGACCCTGTCGCCCACCGACCCCGCTGCCCGGTTCACCGGCGCCAATGGTGACCGGGCCGTCTTCGCCTACAGCACCAACTACCTGGTCGATCTCGAGAACGCGGTCATCGTCGATGTCGAGACCACCGCGCCGATCCGGCAAGCAGAGGTTGGGGCGGCCCGGCGGATGATCCTGCGCACGCGGGACCGGTTCGGCCTCGCCCCCGCGCTTCTGGCGGCCGACGCGGCCTATGGCTCCGCCGATATACTGGGTTGGCTCGTCGACGACGAAGGCATCGAACCGCACATTTCGGTCTTGGACAAATCCGAGCGCAAGGACGGGGCGTTCCCGGCCGGCGACTTCACCTATGATCACGAGGCCGACGAATTCCGATGCCCTGGCGAACAGGCGCTGAAGCCCTACTGGCGGAATATCTCGAAAGGCCGGCCGGAGTTCGGCAAGGACGGCACCAAGCGGTACTTCGCATGGAAGAATGATTGCGCCGCATGCCCGCTGAAGCCCAAATGCACGCCCAACCAGGTGACCCGGAAGATCTCCCGATCCCGGCATGAGGGCGCACGCCAGATCGCGCGTGACATCGCCAGGACCGACGCCTGCGTCGCGTCGAGCTACGCCCGAAAGAAGGTCGAGATGCTGTTCGCGCACCTCAAGCGCATTCTCGGCCTCGATCGGCTCCGCCTCCGAGGTCCAAACGGCGCAAGAGACGAGTTCCACATCGCCGCTACCGTCCAGAACCTCCGCAAACTCGCGAAACTGATCCCCGGCGCGCCGGCGCCGGCCTGAGGGCCCGGCCGGAATGCGCATGGCCGGACAATCATCGCAAACCCCAGGTCGACTTCTTCAACACAATCCGCCCACAGAGGCCGCTCGATTGACGTAGTTGGGTGGGAGGACAGATCGCAGAACTGCTCTGCCCCCTGAAAACTGGATCGTTTGAAGCTGGAGATTTCGGCTACGTTTCCCTGGCTGGGAGAGGAGCGGAATCGCATGAAAGCATCGAAGTTCACGGAAGAAGACGGGACCGTGGCCCCAGTGGGGCCGCGCAAGCCCGGCTGAACAGAAGGCGTTCATCCTGAAGCAGGGCGAGGAAGGCACGCCCGTCGCGGAGATCTGTCGCAAGGCCGGGATCCTTTGACTGGCAGGTGATTGCGCAGCAATCGCCGAGAGGGGGCCAGGCGACCTACTACAGCTGGAAGATCGAAGCATCGCTGCGCCATTGGTCCGAGCACGATGCTGAGGGTATGGCGGGCTGCTGCCAGACGAGATGCGGCGGCTGAAGCAGCTCGAGGACGAGAACGTGCGGCTGATGAGTTGGAGGGATCAGCGAACAGTCCGGGGGACTGTTTGCCCCGAACAACCGTCGCGGACCTGACACTGGACCGGGAGATGCTTCAGGACGTCATTCGGCGAAAGGCCTGAAGCCTGGCCGTTTGCGCGAGATCGTCACTGGGATGTGCGTCGACTGGGGGGTGTCGATCAGGAAGGCTTGTGGGGCCATCTGCTTCGACACATCCAGCTACCACTACAAGTCCCGGCGGACGGACCAGGCTGCCGTCGAGAGGCGGATCAGAGAGATCGCGGAGACGCGTGTGCGCTACGGCTACCGGCGTATCCACGTGCTACTGAGAAGGGAGGGCTGGGTCGTGAACATCAAGAAGACCCGGAGGATTTACAATGAGTTGGGGCTTCAGTTGCGGAACAAGAACCCGAAGAGACGGGTGAAAGCCAAGCTGCGCGAGGATCGCCAGGAGGCGGTCGAACCGAACGATGTCTGGGCGATGCATTGCCCGATAGGCGATTGCGATGCAATCTGCCGGAAGGGACTTCGTGCATGATCAGCTTGCCACCGGCAGCAAGCTGCGGGTTCTGACGGTCGTCGATACCTGGTCGCGGTTCTCGCCGGTCATCGACCCGAAGTTCCGCTACCGCGGCGAGGATGTGGTCGCGACGCTCGACCGGGTGTACCGCAAGATCGGCTATCCGGCTACGATCCGGGTCGACAACGGCAGCGAGTTCATCTCCCGGGACCTCGATCTCTGGGCCTACGCCAAGACGTCACGCTCGACTTCTCACGGCCGGGGAAGCCGACTGATCGAGCTATCGCGGCGCCATCGGTCCGAGCCCGATGGCGAGGGGGTTCATCGAGGCGTTCAACAGCAAGCTCCGGGCGGAATGCTTGAACGCACACTGGTTCATGAGCCTTGCCGATGCTCGCGAAAAGCTGGAGGATTGGCCCCTATCGGCAGATTGCTCCGCAATCGCCTGCCGGGCAAAGGCAGAGACTACACCGAGGTCAGACCTCACAGCGCGATCGGCTACAACGTCCCGATCGACTTGCACAATCCCGATGGCGCAACCAGCCCGTCATCGTGATCAGAGCCGGGAAATTCCAGCTCCCGGCGGGCCAAGGTTGGGGCGCAGCGCAACAAACCGACGGATTCTCCCAAGGGCTGGAGGAAAGTCGGGGCTCAGGTCAGACAACATACCGCATACCGTCACGCATTTCATACGACAGGAATCCGTCGGGTTCCTTGGTGAGGCAGTTTGGCGACCCTGCGCGAAAAAACCATGGTGACCGCATGCGAGACACCCGGCTCGATCCGGCAGATCACCTTGCCAAGGAGTGCGACCACGTTGCGGTGAACATGGACGCGGAGCTCCACCGACTCGCCGCTGAATGCTGCTGGGAAGGTTCCCGGGTTTCGGCTGTCTCGCAGTTTCTGGATATCCATGTCGCCGATGCCCGTCGGAACTGGCGGGTGCCGGGTGGCGACGCTGATCGCGCCAGGGCCTTGGCCATGTCCCCCTGGCAATAGGCAGGTTGCCCGTGGGGCGCGATCTGAGCGTCCAAGATTTGGGCAATCCGGGTCTTGCGTCGATTGCTCAATCGTCTCGTTGCTCCCCAAGACGCGGCCACCACTTTGACTGGGCAAGCGGGATCGGAGATGGCTCGAGACCCATTTGGAACTCCCGCAAAACGCTTCGGGCGGCGACGTGTGGGCCGATAACATTTCACTCAGATTGTGATCCAACCCGCGCAGTCCCTCTGATAGGCATCGAGGGCGTGTCCCTGAAGGAAATGAACGATGCCACACTTGCGCCCGCTCAAGTCGAACCATTGTTACGCTGTTGTCGACGGCAAGGCCGAGGTCAGTGCAGGGGGCACGGGAGGGGTGTTCCTCCACGACACCAGACACCTCAGCGACTACCGTTGGGATTTCGGCCCGATGACCCTGCTCGCCGAGGTCGATGGGACCGACCACGCGTTCCGGCACTTCGGCCTGTTCGAAGATCGGGCGCAGCGCATGTCGGTCGCGCGGACGTTCCGCCTGTTTCCGGATGGCTTCAAGGACGCGCTGCTGATCGCCAACGAAAGCTTGGTCGACCGCACGTTCTTACCGTCGCTCACTTTTGACGCCGACTTTCGCGACATGTTCGAAGTGCGCGGGCGCACGCGCGAAACGATCGGTCGGAACGCCGTGCAACGCGATGGCGCGATATTCCGCTACCTCACCCAGGACGGCGTGTGCTGCGAAACCGAGCTGGAGTTCCAGGATTTCGTGCCCGGGGAAGGCATTGTCTTGAAGCCGGGCGAGTCCCGTCGCGTTGTCGTGCGCGGCAGGTTCAGGAGTTCACGACACGAGGTTGAGACGGCCGCGCCAACAGCCCCCTGGACCCGGGCCGCGATAGAAAAGCGCCCCGTTTCACCCGCTTCGGCGCGGCGCGCGTTTGACGATATCGATATGCTGATGGCGACCTCGCCGCAGGGCCCGCTCGTCCTCACCGGCGTGCCTTACTACGTCACCCTTTTCGGCAGGGACAGCCTGATCACATCCTGGTTCCTCCTGGATCCAGCCCCCGGCATCGCGGAAAGCACTTTGCGCAGCCTTGCGGCGCATCAGGGCAAGATCGACGATCCCGTGACCCTCGAAGCCCCGGGCAAGATCGCCCACGAGCTGCGCGACAGCGAGCTCGCCCGCACCGGCGACGTCCCCTACGGGCGCTACTATGGAACCGCCGACGCCAGTGCGCTCTACGTGCTCCTGATGCGCGATCACTGGAAGGCGACCGGACGGACAGACCTTATTGCCGACCTTGCCCACGCGTGGCGCGGCGCGGTCGCATGGTGCCGCTGCGCACAGGGGGACGACGGCCTCTTACGCTATGCGTCCGGCCCGCATGGCCGCGGCCTGGTCAACAACTCCTGGAAAGACAGCAAGGACAGCATGTCCTACGCCGACGGAAACCTCGCGACCGGCCCGCTCGCCGTTGTCGAGGTGCAGGGCTACCTGGCGGCGGCGCTCGATGCGGCCGCCGAGTTGGAACAGGCGCTCGCGGGCGACAAACAACACATCGAAACCCTGCGCCGCGAAGCCGCGGACCTACGCGACTTGATCGACGCCGCCTTTTGGAACGATGACCTCGGGATCCACGCGATTGCCGTCGATGAAAACGGGCGCCAATGCGATGTCATCTCGTCCAACCCCGGCCATCTCCTGTGGGCGGGCGCCCTCAGCGCGACCAGGGCCGCCGCGGTTGCGGATCGCTTGATGCAGCCGGATATGTGGACCGGCTGGGGCGTGCGCACGTTGTCGTCGCGTGAGCGGCGCTACCAGCCGCTATCCTACCACAACGGATCGGTCTGGCCGCATGACAACGGGCTCATCGCGGCTGGGGCCAAGCGCTACGGGTTGACGGAGACGAGCGACAGGATCTGGCGCGGAATGGACGACGCCGCCGCTGCGTTTGCCGATTTGCGCCTGCCGGAGCTTTTCGGCGGGTATGACAGGGTCCCCGCACGCCCGCCAATTCCTTACGCGGAAACTTGTTCTCCGCAAGCCTGGGCTGCGGCAGCAATGATTTTCCGCACGATGGACAAGGACATGTAGCAGACCCAAAGGCATCGGTTTGCAACGCAATTTTTGGGCCCGTGTTGGAGGCGCCCCCGGAGACAGGCTCCGGGGGCGCGGATCGTTTCAGCGTTCAAGCACCACGTTCTCGACGAAAGCCTGGCGGATTTCGGTGTTGAACGGATTGCCCGGCACGATCACCGAGTACTGACGCATCGCGTTGGGCACCAACGATTTGCTGTCATCCGCCTCGGGATGCATCGGCGCGGCGCCGAAGACCTGGTTGAAGGCGGTCTGAGTCTCGGCCGAGCTGACCCAGTTCAGGAACACCAGCGCTGCAGCCGGATGCGGCGCGTTGGCGGGGATGATGTTGAAGTTGCCGCCGCCGTTCATGCCGAACTCCGGAATATAGAACTTGATCCGGTCGTCGACCTCGCCTTTCACCTGCAGGCCGTAGAGGTGGTCTTCCCACGCCGCCACCATCACGAACTCGCGGCCCGAGATCCGTTGCAGACTATCGGTGTTCGAGGCGGTGATGACGTAGCCGTCGGAGTTCGCGAGGAACCAGTCCCAGGCAGGCTGAAGCCCGGCCATCCGCTCCTCGGTCACCTCGCCGCTCAACCACTCGTCCATCTCGGCGCCGATGATGTTGCGGGTGATATTCTGGAAGAAGGCGGGGCCGGATCCACCGTTTTCGTAGTTGAAGCCGAACAGCCCGGGATTTGCCGCGAAATAGGCCTCGAAGTCGGCAACGGTTTGCGGCAGGTCGGCTTCGTCGATCCGCTCGGGGTCATAGGCGATGCCGGTCTGGTTGCCCCAATAGCCGAAGGCGTAACCCATCCCGTCATGCCCGCCCACTTCGGTGCGCATGTTCGGGCCTTCGGGCAGAACGTCGGCAAGCGGTCCGAGCGCAATTTCAGTCGGGTCAAACAAATCGATCCGGTCCGAGCCCATGGCGAGCACGTCGATGTCGCCGGCTTCGCGGTTCCGTTCCGCCAGGAACTTCTCGATATTGCCCTCGTGGGTGCCCTCGGGGATCACCACCTCGATGCCGTATTCCTCGGTAAAGGCCTTGGCGATCTCGCGGTAGCGCGGCTGGAAATACCAGACGAACCAGCTGACCTCACCTTCTTCCTTGGCCTGGGCGACGATCTCGTCCCAGCTCTTTCCAAGAAGTTCGGAGTCGGCGAATGCACCGGTAGCGAAGGCCGCCATGGCGGCCGATGCGATCAGTTTTCTTAACATGGTCTTCCTCCCTGTTTGGTTTTCGGTCGACTTCAGCCCTTTCCGCCGGCCTGGGCGGGGTTTGCCGATTTCAGCAACCGCTCCAGTCCCAGCATCAAGAGGACATTGGGGACAACGAGGATCAGCGACACCACCGCCGCATTCGGGCGGATGAAATTGTAGCCGAGATAGGAATAGAGGATCGACGGGATCGTCGTGAAATTCGGCGCGCCGACAATGAAGGCGATGGCAAATTCTTCGATCGACTGGATGAAGACGATGATCAGGGAGGCGAGGATGCCCGGAAGAAGCGCCGGCATATAGGCCACGCGGAAAACGGCGAGCGGCGGCGCGCCGAGATCGCGGGCGGCGTCGATCAGGTCCTGGCGCACCTGACTGAAGGAGACGGTCATGATCCTGATCGCATAGGGCAGGAAAAGCACGCAATGCGCCATCAGGATCGACAGGAAGCGCGAGTAGATCCCGAGCGAGAAGATCAGCGACGAAAAGAAGATCGCCAGCACGAAACCCGGCACCACCAGCGGCAGCAGGGTCAGCACCTGCGCAAACCCCTTTCCTGGGAAATCGAAGCGGGCGAAGCAATAGGCGGTCGGCGAAGCGAGGATCAGCGTCGTCACCGCCACGGTGGGCGCCAGCATGTAGGAATTGGCGATCGCTTGGGGCAGCGCGGTTGTGGTCCAGACCTCGACCCAGCGCAGGATCGTCAAGCTGGGTGGCAGCAGGTCCGGGTATTCCCATCCGGTCTCGGGGTCGACCAGCGACCAGAGCACCGCCATCGTGAACGGCACGACCAGCCAGATCGTGACCACGGTGAGCAAGAGCACCATCAGGGCGCGGTTGAGCAGGCCGGCCTTGCGCGCAGGTTTCTTCGGCTTCGTGTCCACGATGGTGTCGGCAACCTCTACCATCTGTTGCCACTCCGCAGAAGCGCGCGAGACAGGATGGCCAGCACCAGCGACCCGAAGAGCGCCAGGACCATCAAGCTGACACCGACCACCGCGGCCTGGTTCCAGCGTCCGAAACTGTCCTTGAGGAAGACCATGTACTGGGCCATCGACTGCACGTTGGTCGGGCCGGCCGTGACCTGAAAGGCGAAGTCGCCGGCCGCGCCGATGAAGATGATGATCAGCGCCGCCTGCATCGCCTGAACGGTGAGCGGCGCGATGATCTTGCGGAACCGGGCGAAACTGCCCGCGCCGAGGTCGCGGGCGGCGTCGAGCACTTCGTCCGAGATCGACTGGACCGCGCCGGTGAGCAGCAACAGCGCAAACGGCATGTTTTTCCACAGCTGCAAGAAGACCACGCCCCAGGCGCCGCGGTCGTTCTGCAGCCGGATCGGGGCATCGGTGACCCCGATCCACATCATGAACTGATTGGCGATCCCGTGGAAGGCGATGACGTTGAGGAACAGGAACGACGCCACCAGGCCCGGCACGAACAGCGGCGCCTTGAGGAGAGCGCTGATCACCAGCGAGCCGCGAAACGGCCGCCGCAGCCAGATCGCGATCGGGTAGGCGAGGACGACGGAGCCGATCGCGGCCACCGTTGCGATATAGGCGGAGTACCTCAGGGCGCGGCTGAACTGCTTGGAGTTAAGCACTTTCTGCCAGTGCTCGAGCGAGAAGCTGTCCTCGCCGACGAGGTTGTAGAAGCCGAAGGACTGCATCACCGCAACGTAGAACACCGACCCGATCATCAGCACGATCACCCCCAGACCGGGCATGAGAAGCGCGATGATCAACAGGGTCCGGCGCCAGTTCATCCAAGCTCCCCTCGGACGAACCGGATGTGTTCGGGTGGCAGCCGGAAGGTGACCCGGTCGCTGACCCCCGACGCCGGGCCCGGCCAATGCAGGCGCTGGTCGGGCACACCCGGCGGCGAGATGTGCATATCCGTGTACGCCCCCTGGTAGGCCAGCTCGCTGACGGCCGCGCTGACCACGTTGTCGCCCTCGGTCACGCCGTATTCGGCGTGTTCCGGGCGCCAGCACAGAAACCGGGTCGCGTCACCCGGCCGGGTGGAGACGGTGAGCCGGCCAAGCGCGGTCTCGACGACATGGTCATCGACACGTTGGAACGGCAGCAGGTTGGCCGAGCCAATGAAATCCGCGACGAACGCGGTGTCCGGCCTCTGGTAGACTTCTTCGGGCGCGCCGATCTGTTCGATCCGGCCGGCATTCAGCACCACCACCCGATCCGACATCGCCAATGCCTCGGATTGGTCGTGGGTGACGTAGATCGCGGTGAAGCCGAACTCGCGCTGAAGGCCGCGGATTTCGCGCCGAACTTGTTCACGCAGTTTCGCGTCCAGGTTGGAAAGCGGCTCGTCGAACAGGACGACCGAGGGCCGCATCGCCAGCGCCCGCGCCAGCGCCACGCGCTGCTGCTGGCCGCCTGACAGCTTGTTTGGCAGTTTGTCGCGGTGCTGTTCGAGATCGACCTGCCGCAAGAGATCGTTGAGCCGGGTCAGCCGGTCATCGCGGTTGACCTTGTTCTGCTTCGGTCCGAACTCGATGTTCTCAGCCACCGTGAGGTGTGGAAACAATGCGTAGGACTGAAAGCACATCGCGGTGTCGCGCTTTTCCGGCGGGGCGTTGGTGACGTCTGCGCCGTTCTGCTCGATCCGCCCTGTGGTCGGTGCGTAGAACCCGGCGAAGATCTTCAGCAGGGTTGTCTTGCCGCAGCCCGACGGCCCGAGAAGGGTCACGAACTCGCCCGGCTCGATTGAGAGCGTAATATCGGCGAGCGCGGTAAAACCGTCCTCGAATACCTTGCTCACGTCGATTGAGCGCAATGCGGTCATGTGTGTTGCCCCCCGGCGGCGGAATTCTGTCGCCTTCTGTTGGGCAACGTATCCCTTGTGCGGCAAATCACATCACGGATTCGCGATTTCTCCAAACGATTTCCAGTTTTGCGCCCAAGGCCCGGGCGGGTGGATTGCGTCTCGAATGGCGAGGCGGCGGCGCGGATTTGTGCTACTGTGCAACCAGAAAGCAGCACCTTCGCCCGAGAAAGATCGAGAGCATGGAACAGGTCGACAAGGTTGTCATCGTTGTGTTCGACGGGCTCAGGCCCGACATGATCGCCGGACGGATGCCCACGCTGGAGGCGTTTCTTGGCGACAACCTGTGGTTCCGCAACGCACGCTCGGTGTTTCCGTCTCTCACCAGGGTCTGCAGCGCCAGCGTCTCGACCGGGGCATGGCCGGGCCGCCATGGCATCGTCAACAACGAGTTCCACGTCAACGGCGATCTGGGCGGCCCCGTGGTCGACACTTCAAGGCTCGACCACCTGGTGGCGTTGACGGAGCGGACCGGTGCGATCGTCACCGCCGACAGTCTCGGGCAACGCCTTGCCGTGGCGGGTCGCAGCATGATGGCGATCCACTGCGGCTCGGCCGGGTCGGGCCTGTTGGTCAACCATGCGGTGCGCGACGTCGGCCAGAGGACGTTTTCGATCCACGGCGCCGAGGCCACGTTGACACCGGAAATCGTTGCGGAAGTGCTCGCAACCTGCGGTCCACTGCCGGCCCAGGACGTTCCGAAGCTCGACGTGGTGGCCTACACCGGTCGGGTCGCAACCGAGGTCGGGCTGGCGCAAGACCAGGCCGACGTCACTCTCGTCTGGTTACCGGAGCCCGACACCTCCTTCCACTTCTGCGGAATCCATTCCGAGGGGACCGACAGGGCGATGCTCGCCGCTGACGCTGCCTTTGCCAAAATCCTCGACGCGGTCGCGAGCGGCCCACACAGGTCACGCACAGCCGTGATCGCGATGTCGGATCACGGGCAGATCGCGACCAGTGCGCTCATCGATCTCACCGGTGGACTGCGCGCGGACGGTTTTCGCGCAGGCGAAACTCCGGACGGCAACACCGACATTCTGGTCACCGGCGGAAACATGGGCGAGCTGCGCCCGATGTCGTCCGACCCCGGCCTGATCGCGGACCTCGGCCACTGGCTGATGCAACGGGACGAGATCGGCATGGTCTTCGCTGATCCCGAGCTTGTGTCGGGCGCACTGCCGCTGACGGCCGTGCACCAGATCCATGCGCGCAGTGCGCCGTTGGCTTACGTCATGCGCTCGGACGGATCGCCGGGGCCCGGCGGCATTCCGGGCATCGGTGTTTACACCGGGGGCGTCCCGCTTGGCGGTGGGATGCACGGCGGGCTCAACCGTTACGAGATGAACATCACCCTCGGAGTCGCCGCTCCGGGGGGCCGACGGGGCGAGATCGACGATGCCCCTGCGTCACTGATCGACATCGCCCCCACGGTTCTGAGCCTGTTCGACATCGATGCCGACACCGACGGCAGGGTTCTGTCCCTGTTCGAACCGGAACAGGAGCCGGCACGGACCGTGACCCTGCGGGCAGCGTCGGGCGGTTTCGAACAACAACTCGTGCGCACAAGCATCGCGGGACGCGACTACCTGATCGAAGGCGGGCGGGTGTGACCCGCCGGGGATCGACGTCGATGCGGCCGGTTCCCTCGCATCACCCGAAACCGAGGAGCGTTTCGCCCAGATGTACTGTATCCTGATGACCGATCTGCATTTGCTGGACCCCGACGGCTCAACCGAGGCCGCGGCCCATGCCGCCCATATTGGCGCCTGCCTGGAGAAAGCCGCCGAGACCTACCCCGGAGCGGATTTCTGCGTGCTCAATGGCGATCTGACCAGTCTGGGCGAGCCCGGGGCATATCGTTGGCTGAAGAACAAGTTGGACGCCCTGCCGTTCCCGACAGTACCCCTTCTCGGGAACCACGACGTCCGGTCGGCGTTTTTCAGCATTTTCGGGCGAAGCGACAATGGCGGCTACGTTCAATCCGCCCGCAGATGCGGTGAAAGGCTGATGGTGTTTCTGGACACGCTCGATCCCGGCTCGGACGCCGGGGTGCTCTGCGCCGACAGACTCACCTGGCTGGATCGCCAACTCGGCGAGGCGGCGACCGATGGCGTTTGTCTGTTCATGCATCACCCGCCCTGCGACATCGGCGATCCCGTGCTGGACCCGATCAAGCTGTCGAATTCGGACGCGTTGCTGTCGCTTCTGCGCCGGCACGGCAACGTGCGGCAGATCTTTTTCGGCCACGTCCATCGCAACCTGCATCTGGTCTGGAACGGCATTGCCTGTACCAGCCTCGATGCCCTAGGCGATGCGGCGTCAGACTCGTCGCGGCGGCGGCCCCCGGCTGTTGGCCATTTGTGCCAGATCGGCGATGGTCTGGCGATTTCGTTTGAGACCCTTTCCGTCTAGAGCCTGCGAAAATGGCATTTGCCGCCCTCACGGTCTGGTCTAATGTGCTGCAAACGAAGGGACGGACATGGATCAAAAGCGCCCAGACGCGATCGACTATTTGACCGGACGGCTGTCGGACCGGACCCGCCCCCCCGGGATCGAGCTGCCGAACGACGGTGGCAAATTCACCCCCGATGGCGCGGTGCAGATTTGGCCCGGAAACACGTTCATCTGCCATGTCGACCGCACGTCGGCTGCCTTTGAGACGATCCGCGAGCTGCAGGAAGAGCTCAAGAAAAGCGTGTTCAACCGCTTCTTCACCTTCTTGCCCCCACCCAGCTTCCACATGACCATCTACCAGGGGCTCGCGCCGGGCATGGCGGCCGGGCGCGGTTGGCCGGCAGATTTGCCCAAGGACCTTTCGCGCGACGAGATCACGACCCACCTGCTCGAGAGGGTGGTACCGCTGGAGCTGCCATCGTCCTACCGGGTCAAGGTCGACGGGCTCTATTGCGGCTACAGCCTCACCATGGTCGGTGCCGATACAAACGCGGAAACGGCGCTTCGACAGACCCGGACGGCGCTGCGCGATGCCACCGGCATCCAGTTCTCGGATTTTCACACATACGTGTTTCACATCACCATGGCGTATCTGATTGATTGGCTGTCCGAGAAAACCGCGCAGGAGCTCGTGGCGTTCAGTGCCGAGCTGGAAAGCCGGTTCCAGGCTGAGATCGGAACCATCGAGCTTGGCGCCGTCGAGTTCTGCAACTTCGACTCGATGCACCATTTCGAGGTTGTCAGAGCCTTGTCTTGACCCCGAGTGCCTTTGCGCCGGGAGTTTTCGCCATTTCCATAGGACGGACCGCGGGCCGGAAAAGCGACCGTGCCTGGATCTCGCGGTCTTTCTGCACGCCCGAACGTTCATCAAACTCCAGATCGGCCGCCGACCGGACGCCCGTGATCTCCTGCAGCTGTCGGAAAAAATACCGAGAGTGCCTGGCCAGTTGTCTGTGCCGCACCACATGTCGCCCTGCCGTCCGCAGAACTGCCTGCATTCCAATCGCGCAATCCGAGCAGACTGGCCCCGGATCATGTCCCGTTGCTGTCCAACTGCAACTCCGTGAAACACTGCGGATCTCCGCAGAACCAGGAACACGCCCGTTGTCCTCGAGTTGTTGACCGATGAAAGGACGTCGGCTGCAGTGAGCATCCCGTGTACTGCATCTGCGACGCCGGACTCGCGAACTTCAGGGCATGATTTCCGCATGCGCTCAGGCCCGCTGGGGTCCACACGCAAGCTATCCGGAATGTTTGCGGTCAACGATCGGTTTGATTCTTTGGCCGATCAGTCGGTTGTGAAAGACCGCTTTGGGAAAGGCGCGCGGCGGCGCCGCGACGCCGTCGCCGTTTTGGTCAATGCGTCAAGGCGAACTGCGCTGCACTCGCATCAGGCCGGTTTGTCCGCACGGTCGACATTCGAGATGAGAGTGCGCCCGCAGATTTCCACGAGGACCCGTGCCCATCGAGACCCCAGGATTGCCGCGCGGTTTTCTTGGCGAAGCAACAAATGCGGCAAGGGGCTTGGGTCTGCCCGGCCGCCCACACCAGAAGGCCTTGGGTGCCTGCGCCGTTGCCGGCCCCGCACTTGATCACCTCGCCCGGGGTTCGCCCAATAATACCAGTTAGCGCTATCTGTAATAAAAACAACAGCTTGATACCCCGTCCGAGTTCGCCCACCCTTCGCCCACCCTTCGCCCACCCTTCGCCCGCCCTCGCCCGCCCGGTCGGCAGGGACGCGCCGCCGGGATCACATGGCCGCCACCGGGCGCGTCCGCCGCTTGACCTTCCCAGTCCCCCGCCGCAGGGTGCCGCAAATTCTCGAAAGGCACGGATTTGGCCAAGACGACTGCCCCGTTTTCCCGTTTCGAATGGATGATTGCCTGGCGCTATTTGCGCGCGCGCCGCGCCGAGGGTGGCGTCAGCGTGATGACCTGGATCAGCCTCGTCGGCATCACCCTGGCGGTCGCGGCGCTGATCATCACCCTCGCGGTGCGCACCGGGTTCCGCGAGGAATTCGTCGACACGATCCTCGGCGCCAACGCCCATGTGACCGTCTATGCCCAGGCGCAGGTCGATGCGTCCGGCAACCTCGACCGGCAGATCGCCGATTTCGATGACTGGGCCGAACGGATCGGTGCGGTGCCCGGCGTCACCAGGGCCGCGCCGCTGGTGAAGGGCCAGGTCATGGCCAACAACGGCACCGCCAATACCGGGGTCGAGATCTACGGCATTCGCCCGGCCGACCTTGCCACGATCCCGCGGGTCGCAAGCCCGGACGCGGCGTTGGGCAGGCTCGCGGATTTCCCGAACGGCATCGCCATCGGCTCCGGGGTGGCGCGCGAGCTCGGGGTCCATCTTGGCGACAAGGTCAAGATCGTCTCGCCGAACGGGGTGAAAACCGCCTTCGGCACCACGCCGCGGGTCAGCGCCTACGAGGTCACCTACATCTTCACCGCCGGGCGTTGGGATATCGACACGACCCGGATCTACCTGCCCTTTGACGAGGCACAGCGCTTCTTCAACAAGGAAGGCACGGCCGACGAGATCGAGGTGATGGTGGAAGAGCCCGAGGAGGTCGAGAAACTGCTTGCCGATCTGGTGGCGGCGGCAGGGCCCGATGCCTCGACCTGGACCTGGAAGGATTCGGCCGGCGCCTTCCTGCGGGCGCTCGAGATGGAAGACAACGTGATGTTCGTCATCCTTAGCGTGCTGGTGCTGATCGCCTCGATGAACATCATTTCCGGCCTCGTCATGCTGGTGAAGAACAAGGGCCGCGATATCGGCATCCTGCGCACGATGGGGTTGACCGAGGGCTCGGTGCTGCGGGTCTTCTTCCTGGTCGGCGCCTCGACCGGCCTGGTCGGCACCGCGATGGGCGTCGTGCTCGGGGTGCTGTTTGCCACCTACATCGACCCGATTTTCGCGTTGGTCGACGCCCTCTCCGGCGGCGGGGTGTGGGATCCGTCGGTGCGCGGCATCTACCAGCTGCCTGCGAAGGTGGAGCTTGCCGACGTGTTCTCGGCGGTGGCGCTCTCGCTCGGCCTCTCGTTCGGCATCACCCTTCTCCCCGCCCGCCGGGCGGCGCGGATGAACCCGGTGGAGGCGCTGCGCTATGAGTGACCCGGTGCTGTCTCTGTCCGACGTCGAGAAGGTCTACAACCGCGGCCGCCCGGGCGAAGTCCGGGTGCTGACCGGGGCGTCGCTGGAGATCGGCCCGCGCGAGGTGGTGGCGCTGGTTGCGCCCTCGGGGGCCGGCAAATCCACCCTGCTCCACATCGCAGGCCTGCTCGACACCCCCGATACCGGACAGGTCGCGATCGCCGGCGCCGACATGACCCGGGCCTCCGACCGGGTGCGCACCGCGATCCGGCGTGAGAAAGTGGGGTTCGTCTACCAGTTCCACCACCTGCTGCCCGAGTTCACCGCGCTGGAAAACGTGATGCTGCCGCAGCTCGTGAACGGCGCGGGGCAGGGCGCGGCCCGCCGCCACGCCGAAATGCTGCTCGACAAGGTCGGCGTCGCGGCGCGCGGCGGTCACCGACCGGCGGCGCTCTCCGGCGGCGAACAGCAGCGGGTGGCCTTCTGCCGGGCGCTCGCCAACACGCCCGCGCTTCTGCTCGCCGACGAGCCCACCGGGAACCTTGATCCTGCGACGTCGGACACGGTTTTCGGGGCGTTGATGGACCTGGTGCGCGAAACCGGCCTGTCAGCGCTCATCGCCACTCACAACCTCGAGCTCGCCGCACGGATGGATCGGATATTGCGCTTGGACAACGGTATTGTTTCCGATGCCTAGAATTCGCCTTATTGGTTGATTTTTTAGGATTCAGCTGTACCATTGCAACTCGGGGTAACCAAAGTCTGCAACAAAAAAGTCTGCCAAAATGAACATTTTTATGAAGGCCATTGCGCCCGCGGTTGCGGTCGTGGCGTTGCTTGCGACAGGGGCGCAAGCAACTGAACGTCTGTCCACTTCGGGCCGATCCGACCAGATCGTGATCCGCGTGGACAAATCCGACCAGGAAATGACCGTGATGCAGGGCGGCCGACGGCTGTTCAACTGGCCCGTCTCTACGGGTGCATACGGCTATGATACGCCGACGGGCACCTGGCAGCCGACGTGGTTCAGCCCGAATCACCGGTCGCGGCAATACGGCAACGCGCCGATGCCCTGGGCGATCTTCTACTTCGAGGGCTTCGCGATCCACGCCACCTTCGACACGTGGAACCTTGGTAGCCGCGCTTCGCACGGTTGCACCCGCCTCGAGATCGGCAACGCCGAAAAGCTCTACCAGACGGTTTTCGCGGCGGGCAAGGAAAACACCTACATCGTCATTCAGGAATAGCCGGTCATCTCCAACCGGTCGTACCTCGAAGGCGGTCCCGTTCGCGGGGCCGTTTTCATTTTTGACGCCGTGCAATTCCTGTCGGATCGGTGGGTGCGCCTTGAGTTTGAGGGAATGGGTTCACGCGAAGTGAACAGGCTGATCCTATAACGCACTGAAATCATGCCGATATCTTCACAGAAGCCGTGCTATTCCCCTAGGGCGTTAGGGGACCAGAGGTCCACGGGCCCCGGGATCCGGGGACGAGAGGACCGAAGAACCAACGGACCGACCATGGGACGCGCACCCAGGCGGCGAAAGGACCGGGTTCAACGACCGGGTCAAGGTATGGCAAACGTCGCCGTGGCGGTCGCGACGTCCTTGCCGGAAGGTTCGGCCGCCAGCACCGCGCGGGCGAAGATCAGCGAATTGCCCGGGCGCACCAAGGTTGCCGCGCAGCTGATCCGCGCCCCTGTCGCCGGGCGCAGGAACTGCAGATCGAGGTTGATCGTGGCGACCGGGCGGAACCCGCGGAAGTGCCGGGCGCAAGCGATCACCATCGCGGTGTCGGCGAGCGTGGCGAGCGCCTGGCCGGAAACGATCCCGCCCACCCGAGCGATCTCTGCCTTCACCGGCATCGACAGCACCACCCCGGTGCAGGCCATTGAATCGACCCGGGGCTCCAGCGCGAGCACCCATTCGGCGAAATTCTCGGCAAGCCACCCATTGGCTTCGGCGTTGGCGGCGTCTGTGTTCATGCGCAAAGGATGCGCACGCGGAGGGGTGCCCCGCAACCCCCGTCGCACCGCTCCTTTGCGCGAGGTGTGATCGCAACCTCTTAGATTGTGTCGGTTTTTTGAACGTTGGGTCAATTCGGGCGGGAATGTTGATTTCCGTCAACACCTTCGGAAAACCCCATGCTAAGCTTCGGCATGGCCGCAGGGGGAATCGCTTCCGAGGGGAGCGGTCCTTTCCGTTTGCGGGTCTTTTTCAAAAAGCCGCGCCAGCAGAGGGGCGCGGTGTGACATGGAGGTTCACATGACGTTTCTTTCCAAGATCGGCCTTGCCGCCGCGATGGTCGCGGGCTCCGTGACGGCCGCCTCGGCCTTCACCGCCTGCCAGGTGACCGACACCGGCGGCATCGACGACGCCGGCTTCAACCAGACCGCCTGGAAGGGCGTCGAAGACGCGATGGCCGCGCATGGGATCGAAGGTCGGTTCCTCGAATCCACCGCCGAGTCCGACTACGAGGCCAACCTCAACTCGCTGCTCGGCGGCGCCTGCGACGTGATCGTCACCGTGGGCTTCCTGATGGGCGACGCCACGGCCACCTCGGCCGCCGCCAACCCCGACCAGAAGTACTCGATCGTCGACTTCGCCTATGATCCCGACCATCCCGAACGTGATGGGCCAGGTCTATGCGACCGACCAGGCGGCGTTCCTCGCCGGCTACCTCGCCGCGGGCATGACCGAAACCGGCGTGCTCGGCACCTTCGGCGGCATCAACATCCCGCCGGTGACCGATTTTCATGGACGGCTTCGTGGCTGGCGCGAACTACCACAACGCGCAGAAGGGCACCGAGGTGACGGTGCTCGGCTGGAACCTCGAAACCAAGGAAGGCCTGTTCACCGGCAACTTCGACTCGCTCGACGACGGCCGCGCCTTTGCCCAGAACCTCTACGACGAAGGCGCCGACATCGTGATGCCGGTCGCCGGTCCCGTGGGCCTCGGCTCCGCCGCGCTCGCTGACGAACTGGGCACCGACGCGCTCAAGATCATCGGCGTTGACGCCGACCAGACACAGACCGACAGCGAAAAGGCCCATGTCTATCTGACCTCGGTCCTCAAGCGGATGGACTCGACCGTGCAGGCGGTGATCGAAAGCGTGCTCGACGACTCGTTCGAAGGTGGCCTCATCGTTGGTACACTCGAGAACGAAGGCGTCGGCCTCGCCCCGTTCCACTCGTTCGAAGACGCCGTGCCCGCCGAGCTCAAGGCCGAGCTCGATGCGATCAAGGCCGGCATCATCGACGGGTCGATCTCGGTCGGCATGTAGTCCGACCCTCCCCCGCCGCCGGCATCCCCGGCGGCGGGGTTTTTCTTCTTCCAGGGCGCAGCAACCGGCAACGCGGCTCCAGCGTTTCGGATCGCGCCAAGACCCGGGGGCAGGTTATGGATGTCGAACTGCGCGGGATCACCAAGCGCTTCGGATCGGTGGTGGCCAACAACAACGTCAACCTGACGATCCGCGGCGGCGAGGTGCTGGGGCTGCTCGGCGAAAACGGCGCCGGCAAATCCACCTTGATGAACATCCTTTCGGGGCTCTATTCCCCCGACGAGGGCGAGATCCTGATCGACGGCAAGCCCGCGGACATCGAGGGCCCGGGCGACGGCATCGAAGCCGGCATCGGCATGGTGCACCAGCATTTCATGCTCGTCCCGGTCTTCACCGTGGCCGAGAACGTGGTGCTCGGGGTCGAACCGACCGGCCGTCTGGGCTATCTCGACCTCAAGACCGCCCGCGCCCAGGTTGACGAGATCAACAAGAAATATGGGCTGCACGTGCCCGCAGACGAGCTGATCGAGAACCTCCCCGTGGGCATCCAGCAGCGGGTCGAGATCCTCAAGGTGCTGTTTCGCGAAGCCGACGTGCTGATCCTCGACGAACCCACCGCGGTGCTCACCCCGCAAGAGGTGGAGGAGTTTTTCGGCATCGTGAGCGCTCTGCGCGACTCCGGCAAGGCGATCGTCTTCATCACCCACAAGCTGCATGAGATCCTCGCGATCTCCGACCGGATCAGCGTGCTCCGCCAGGGCGCGATCACCGGCGAGGGCGACCCGAAAGACCTCGACGAGGAAAAACTGGCCGAGATGATGGTTGGTCGCCATGTGACCTTCACCGTCGACAAGGCCCCGGCTCAGCCCGGCGAGCAGATGCTGAAACTCGAGGGTGTGACCCTGCTCGACGACGCCGACGACAAGGTGCTCGACGGGGTGTCCTTCACCGTCCGCTCCGGCGAGATCCTCGGCATCGCCGGGGTTCAGGGCAACGGCCAGACCGAGCTCGTCGAGGTCATCACCGGTCTCGCGCGCCAGAATGCCGGCAAGCTTACCTTCGCCGGCGAAGACATCAGCCACGCCAGCGTGCGCGATCGTCATTTTCGCGGAATGGCGCATATCCCCGAGGATCGCCACCGCATGGGCATGGTCGACAGCTTCACCATTGCCGAGAACATGGCGCTCAATTCCTATTACGACGAGGCCTACGCCGCGCCCTTCGGGTCGATCAACTGGCCCCGTGTGCACGAGACGGCGGCGGCGTTCTGCGTCGATTTCGACGTGCGCACGCCGAGCGTGTTCCTGCCCGGCGGCTCGCTCTCCGGCGGCAACCAGCAGAAGATGGTCGTCGCCCGCGAGCTTGAGCGCCAGACCCGTCTGGTGGTCGCAAGCCAGCCCACCCGCGGCGTCGACGTCGGCTCGATCGAGTATATTCACCAGCGCCTGGTCGAAAGCCGCGACGAGGGCGACGGTGTGCTGATCGTCTCGTCGGAGCTCGACGAGATCATGGGGCTCTCCGACCGCATCCTGGTGATGTTCGAGGGGAAGATCGTGGCCGAGTTCGACAACACCGGTGGAAAGGCCGACCGTAACCGGGTCGGGCTCGCGATGGCCGGGGCAACCGGCGGGGAGGCGGCAGCATGACATCTACGATCGCGAAACGCGAGCTGGACGACGCCGGCCGCAAGCTTCTCGTGCGGGCCACCCAAGGCCGGGAAAACTTCGAAGACCTGGTCATCGTCCCGATCTTCGCCGTGGTGGCTGCGCTGGTGCTCGGTGCGCTCATCATGTTCGCCACCGGGGTCGAGATCGCCACCATCGGCAAGAGCTTCGTGGCGCTGGCCGTGGGCTCTTTCGGCTCGCTCAACGCGGTCTCGGAGACGCTGACGGCGGCGATCCCGCTGGTGCTGGCGGGCCTCGGGCTCGGCCTCGGCTTCCGGGCGGGGCTGTTCAACATCGGCGCCGAGGGCCAGCTTTTGATGGGCGGCATGGCGGCGGCGATCTTCTCCTTCAGCTTCCCCGGCCTTCCCTTCCCGGTTCTGATGCTGCTGTCACTTACAGCCGGCGCGGTGATCGGCGCGCTCTACGCCTCCATTGCCGGTATCCTCAAGGCGACCACCGGCGCGCATGAGGTGATCTCGACGATCATGCTCAACCTCACCAGCTTCCAGATCCTCGTCTACCTGCTGCGCCAACCCTACATCCAGAAAGAGGGGCGCTCCGACCCGATCTCCAAGTCCGTGCCGGAAGCGGGAGAACTGCCGCAACTGCTCGACTGGATCGACCCCAACCTGCGCCTTCATGCCGGGCTCTTCCTGATGCTGATCGCCGTCGCCTTCGTCTGGTGGCTGCTGTTTCGCTCCAAGATCGGTTTCGCCTTCCGCGCCTCCGGCGCCAACCCCGACGCGGCCCGCTACGCGGGCATGAGATCGGGCCTCATCGTCGTGGCCGCGATGGCAACGGCGGGCGCGCTCGCGGGGCTCGCGGGCGCCGCCCAGGTGCAGGGCGTGCTCGGCCGCGCCTCGCCGGGCTTCTCCGCCGGCATCGGCTTCGACGCCATCGCGCTCGCGCTGCTCGGGCGCTCCCACCCGGTCGGCATCCTGTTTGCCGGGATCCTGTTCGGCGGGCTCGAAGCGGGCGGGCGGCAGATGCAGGTGGACGCCGGTGTCTCGATCGACCTGATCGCGATCATCCAGGCGCTCATCATCGTCTTCATCGCTGCACCGCTTCTTGTGCGGGCCATCTTCCCGTGGGGTTTCGCCCGCGCCACCAAGGGGGGCAAGTGACATGGCCGACATAACATCCGCCTCGATCGCCCAGCAGAAGATCGAAAGCTCGGGCGCGCTGCGGGCCCGGATCACCGGCGGGGTGCTCATCGCGCTCGCCGTGCTGGTGCTGTTCGTGCTCGACGTGGCCGCGGGCGAGGTGGCGACCTTCAAACTCACCGGGCCGCGCGACGCGATCCAGATCCCCAACCTCGTCGTCCCGGGTGGATTCAATACCGTGGTGGCGGCGCTCCTCGCCTTCCTCGGCGCGCGGTTGTTCTTCCGCGGCGGCGGGCGCTGGGCGACGGTGTTCATCGGAATCGGGCTCGGCATCGCCGTTCTGGCCTTCCTTGTCTGGGCCGACGCGGGCAAGAGCTTCAACCTGACCGGCATGCTCAGCGAAACCATGGTGCGCGCGGTGCCGATCGCGCTGGGCGGGCTCGCGGGTGTGCTGTCGGAACGGGTCGCGGTCGTCAACATCGCCATCGAGGGGATGCTGCTCGCGGGCGCCTTTACCGGCGCGCTGATGGGCTCGCTGCTCGGTTCCTGGATCGGCCTCGTCGCCGCGGTCGCCATCGGCGGCATGTTCGGGCTGATGCTGGCCGCCCTCGTGGTGACCTTCCGAATGGACCAGATCATCGCCGGCGTGGTCATCAACCTGTTCGTGCTCGGGCTGACGAGCTACGTCACCAGCCAGGTCTTCGCCGAGCACCGCTGGATGAACAACGCCGCGGTGTTCCGCAAGATCCAGATCCCGGTCCTGTCCGATATCCCGGTGCTGGGGCCGATGCTGTTCAGCCAGAACATCTTCGTCTATGGGGCGCTGATCCTTGTCGCCATCGCCACCTATTACCTGTTCCACACCAAGGGGGGCTTGCGCGCCCGGGCCGTGGGCGAACACCCGCGCGCGGCCGATACGCTGGGTGTCGACGTCTACTGGACGCGGTATCTGCACGTCACCCTCGCGGGTATGGTCGCGGGCTTCGGCGGCGCCTATTTCACCCTCGGTTCGGTCGGGCGGTTCGACGAGAACATGACCAACGGGCGCGGGTTCATCGGCTTGGCGGCGATGATCTTCGGGCGCTGGCACCCGGTGGGCGCGCTGGCGGCGGCGCTGATCTTCGGTTTCGCGGATTCGCTGCAACAGAAGCTTGCGTTGTTGAATACGCCGATCCCGTCCGAATTTCTCGCCATGGCGCCCTACCTCGCCACCATCGTCGTGGTCGCGGGCCTCATCGGCAAGGCACGGCCGCCTGCTGCAGACGGGCAGCCTTACGTGAAGGAATAGCGATTCGCGTGCCGCGGGCGGGGGACGCGGGCGCGCGCCCGCGTGACGCCGCCGCGCGGCGGCGTTTGCCCGGCCGCACCGGCGCGCCAGTGCCCAAGACACTGGTCCCGGCCCGCAGGCTTCGCTACCGTCGCGCCATGATCCTTTCGCGCGGCCGCCGTTACCTCTTTGTCCATGCGCCGAAAACCGGCGGCACTTCCCTCGCGCTTGCCCTCGAGGCGCAGGCCATGGCCGACGACATCATGCTGGGCGACACCCCGAAGGCCAAGCGCCGCCGCCGCCGGCTTGACGGCGTGCAGGCCTCCGGGCGCTTGTGGAAGCACGCGATGATTGCCGATCTCTACGGGTTGGTGACCCAGGAGGAGATCGAACAGTTCTTCGTCTTCACCCTGGTGCGCAACCCGTGGGACCGGATGGTGAGCTATTACCACTGGCTCCGGGAGCAACGCTTCGACCATCCGGCCGTAGCGCTCGCCCGGGCGCATGATTTTGCGGAATTCCTGCGGTCGCCAGTCGTGGGCGATAGCATTCGCGCCGCGCCCTATGGCCTCTATGTCACCGATGCAAACGGGGTCGATCGGGCCGATCTCTACATTCGCCTCGAGCACCTGGCGGCCGATCTCGCGCCGCTGGAAGCGCATCTGGGATTCCGCCTGGGGCCCGTCCCGCACGTTAACCAATCGAATCGAGGCCGAGATTGGCGCGTCTACTACGGCGATTCGGAGGCGGAAATCGTGGCGGAACTCTGCGAAACCGACATAAAACGGTTCGGCTATTCCTTCTCGTGACACATTTCGTCCACGTTTCGGCCACGACACCCCCAAACCGCGGTGGTTTGTACCCGAAACGGGGATAATGCCCCAACATCGCCCCATTCATGCCGAAGATTCTCCCCCGGACCAAATCACTCATTAACTATCGACAACGGAGCACGAAGGGCTGCCACCCGGCTTCGATAAGGGGATGAGACGCATGTTTGGTCCGATGTACGAACACCTCCGCGAACGCCCGGTCTTCTACCGGGCCGAAGCTGGCTCGGCGATGCCCTGCACCGACTACCAGATGCGCGGTATTACCTCGGGGACCCGGATCGCCACCACCGACGGTTGGCGTGCAGTCGATACGCTCGCCGTCGGCGACAGCATCCTGACCTTCGACAACGGGCCGCAGAAAATCACTGCCATCACCCGCGCCACCCAATTTGTCCACGACCACACCGCACCCGCCTTCGCCAACCCGATCCACGTGCCGGCAGGCGCCATCGGCAACGCAGAACCCATGGTTCTGCTGCCCGAACAGAACGTGATGATCGAGAGCGACGAAGCCGAGGCCCGGACAGGCGATCCCTTCGCGCTCATCCCGGCCAAGGCTCTTGTCGGCTACCGCGGTGTTGACCGGTTCCGCGCCTTGCGTCCTTTCGAAGTGCTTACCCTCCACTTCGCAAACGATGAACTGGTCTACGTCGAAGGTGGAGCGCTTTTCCTGGCGCAATCCACCGTCCCAGGCGACATCGCCGCGCTCGATGAAATCGGGCGTTCCGGCCAACCTGCCCCTTATGTCGCCTACAGGGGTCGAGATGCCGCGCAGCTCGTCGCGGCCCTCAAGGCCTCTGACAACGCCGACAAGGCGTACGAAACCGGCTTGCCCCTGCCCCTCAGGGCGGCCGCCTGACCATACCACCGGCACGCGCGGTTCACACCTCCCGCGCGCGCTGACAAACACCACAGACCATCGCGCTCGTTTCCGCCCCCCCGATTACAGCGCGATTTCAGAAGCCCCGTCCGAACCCCTTGCCGGACGGGGCTTCGCCTTTTCTGCGGACAGGTTTTTCGATGCCGGGTCCATGCGCCGGGCGCACACGATGCCCGTCTCCGCCGATCCAGCCCAAGCCCAAGCCCAAGCCCATGACCTAGGATCCGCAGGCTGCAGGCCGTTCACGCCTCGAATGGCTCGATCAGTTCCGGTCCCTCGGCGCGGTTCGAATTGACCGCGGTCGAGACCCGATGCAGCGCGAGTACGTCGTCGTCCGCCGGCTTCATCAACACCGCCGCGCCGTGCCCCTGTTCGCCCAGCCACAGCCCCCAGTCCGGCTGCTCGATCACCAACGGCAAACGGTGGTGGATCGGTGCCATTGCCGCGTTGGCCTCGGTGGTGAGGATGGCGAGGGTCGGTTGCCGCTCCTCGCCCCACTCCTGCCATATCCCTCCGAGCACCAGGGGGCCGCCGTCGGCCCGCTGCGCAAACCACGGAAGCCGTGCGTCCTTCGTGCGGTGCCATTCGTAAAAGCCGGTGACCGGCACCAGGCAGCGCCGGTCACGCACGGCGGCCCGGAATGCGGGCTTCTCGGCGACGGTCTCGGAGCGCGCGTTGATCAGCAGGGGCCCGTCGGTCGGGCTCTTGTACCAATGTGGCACGAAGCCCCACCGCATCGGTCGCAGCCGCCGGCCCGCATCACCCGTCACCACGGCCACGGATTGGGTCGGGCAGATGTTGTAGTCGGGCACCGGCGGCAGGTCGTTCGCGGGGGTTGCCGAAAACAGCCGCGCCACCGAATCGGTCGGAAGGGTGTTGGCCATGCGTCCGCACATGGGGCCAGTTTGCCCCTTGGCGGTCGCGATTCCTAGGGCCCCGGCGCGGGCGTCCGTGCGGTCTTGTCCGAAGGGACCGGGTCGGAGATGAATTCCCCCTTGAGCTTCGGTCGTGCAAAGTCGAAGTCGCGCAACAGGCGGAAAAGCAATCTCCGCCTGAGCGCCACCTCTTCCGGGCTTGAAGCAAGGGCAAAGGCCCTGTCTGTCGCCACTACCATCGCGCTCTCCCGATGTCGCTCCGGGGGGCGCGTTTGGCGCGTCCCCCGTCCGTCCCCCGACGTTGAAGCCACTTAGCCATCGGATTCTGGCCCGGTGATGGGAGAAACAGGGCGATTTACGGGTTTGAAATGGGCGACGGTCCGCAAGCGCGTCAGAAAATGGGCACCGCTTTCGGCCAGGCTTCGCGGATGCAAGCCGTCCAGACCCTGTCGATACCGGAAAGCGAGAACAGGCTTTGCACCCGGTGAACCCAGATCGCGCCGCGCTCCGTGAGCCGGGTGTCGGGCCCGGCGCGCCGGGCCATGCCGGTCATTCTGAGCAGGAACAGGAACCGCCCGAAATCCGCCTCGAGCGCGCGGTCGAACTGCCGGTCGTAGTCGGCGGCGCTGATATGGAGGTTGTAGACGGCCCAGTAGAGCCAGTTGGCGCGGGCTTCGCCGGGGGTCATTTCCCACACCAGGGCCGGCCCGCGCCGCCACCCGGTGATGTAGGCCGCCACCGGGAAGGTGTTGAAGCTCATCCGACCCCGTCCGAGCGATCCGGCCCCGGCCCCGAAGCCGATGTAGTCGGTCCGGGTGACCGTGGTGTAGGGCGCGATCCCTTCGCGGGTGAAACTCCAGACCGATGTGCGCGCGAAGCCCGCCGCGCGGCAGGCACGCGCGATGCTCTGCTGGGTCGCGAGCCGCACCCGTTCGGCGGCCCGGGCATAGTCCCGGCTGCGATGCGGCTGCCCGGCGGGCGTGTGTTCAAACGTGAACAAAGGATAGGCCGAGATCTGGTCGACGCCATGTTCGATCAGGATCGCGAGGTCCGCGATCACCTCCTCGCGGGTCTGGCCCGGGATGCCGAAGATCATGTTGGCATCGACCATGTCGAACCCGGCGCGCCTGGCGCGGTCGATCGCGTCCAGCGCCTGCGCCCCGGTGTAGCGCCGGGCGAGACGCTTCAGCATCGCGCCCTGCAGGCTTTCCACGCCGAAGCTGATGCGGGTCACACCGGCGGCGCGGAGCCGCCCGAGCAGGGCGTCGGTGGCGTCGAGCGGGTAGACCTCGATGGCGATCTGCGCGCCCGGCTCCAGCCGCGGCCCGAATGCGGCGATGACATCCTCGACGAGCTCGGGCGTGAGGCTGGGGGTGCCGCCGCCGAAATAGAGCGTGTCGACCGGCACGGCATCGTCCCGGGCGAGATACCCCGAGATCTCTCCCAGAAGCGCCGCCCGGTACCCGGAGATCAACGCCGGATCGTAGCGGATCTTGTTGTAGGGGCAATGCGGGCAGATCGTCTGGCAGAATGGGAGGTGGACATAGACGTTGCGGCTGGGCGGAACGGGTGCCGTATCGGTTTCGGGTCGGATGAGCCGCGGCGGCCAGGGCGCATCGCCCACGAGCCAACGGTAAAGGCCGCGCCGGAGGGACGAGGCCAAAGATCTGTGGCGCAACCTCTGGAGATTGGGCCGAAACGCCATCTTCTCCTCCCGGACTTAAGTCTACGCCGGGACGGCCTCCTGCGCCGTGATTTCGCGCAACCGCTCCTACCGCGCCCAGCGCTTGCGGGCGATGTCGATGCGGGCGTCCATCATCGACATTTCCTTGAGAATCTCGGTTCGGCGGGTCCGGTCGCCGGTTTCCGCCAGCTCTTCGCGCAATTTCGCAAGCTCACGCGACAGCGATACGAATTCCGGCACCGCCCCGTTCTCCCGGGCGAGACGGTTCAGAAGCGCGTTTTCCGGGTCGGGTTCGGGCGGCAGCGGTTTCCCGGCGCCCGGGAGATCGTCGAATTCTCCCTTCGCCTCGGCTTCGCGGATACGGGCTTCGATGAGACCAAGCAACGGATGGTCCATGCTAGCGCCCGATCGCGGCCTTGAACCGCGCATAGCGCTCCGGCGACAGCACCGCGCTCGGGCGGTAGAATTCCTCGAACACCGGGGCGCCGTCGGCCGGCAGCACCAGCCAGTCCTGCTTCGTCGCGGTGAAGATATGCACGCCCGGCCCAACCTCGGATGTGTCGTCGAGCGTGCCCATTCGCACGTAGGCCAGCGCCGCACTGCCGCCCAGGTAGGCCGACCACAGCGCCACCTGGCACCGCGCACAACGCATCACCCGCTGGGTTCTGCCCGAGGCCGTCGGCAGGTCCACCGCCACCGGCTCGCCGCGGGTCACCTCGACCCGGTCGGCCTCGATCACCCCGTTCAGCACGAACGCCGACCCGGTCTCGCGCTGGCACCAGGTGCAATGGCAGGCATGCACGATGATCGGGTCGTCGGTCAGCCGATAGGCGACATCGCCACAAGTACAGCGTCCGGTCAAAGCGTCAGGCACGGCGTCCTCTTCATCCTCGCAGAATTGCTCCGGGCCTTCTCGGCGAATTCCCTTCGCGAAACCGCCAGCCGGGGTACAGATCCGGCTGTCGCGGGAGCGTTTGCAGTGCATCGCACCTCAGGTGCGTAAAGAGCCATCAGAACCTCAGGTGCGCAAAGCGCCATCGGTACCGCAAGTGCGCAAAGTGCCATCGGCAGCGCCCCCGTTGTTCCGTCGAGGCCCGATCCGCAAGCGGATCGGGCGCGGGTCGGGCCGGGTATCCCGGCCCGAAACCCTCACTTCGCGGTGATCCGCCCGTCCGTGTAGGGCATGTAGGGCGCGTTCTCGGCGAGATACTCGGCCGTCACATCGGCGAGGTCCGGCCCGAAGTCGTAGACGTCGGAGGCGTCGACGAACATCGAATAGCCGTCACCGCCGTTGCGCACGAAGTTGTTCGACACCAGGCCGTAGTCTGCGGCGGGGTCGATCGGCGCGAAGCCGTCTTCGCTGGCGACCATCACGTCCGAAATGCGGCTGCCCGCAGGCTGGCTGATATCGAAGGTGAATTCGAGGCCGGCGACCTGCGGGAAGCGGCCGGCGACCTCTTCGTGCTGGCTCACTCCGTTTTCGAGCGCATCGAGCACGTCCTGACCGGTCACGAAGAAGGTCGAGAGCGTGTTCTGGAACGGCAGCACCGTCAGCACTTCACCTTGCGTGATCTCGCCCGCATCGATCGACGCGCGCAGGCCGCCGCTGTTGGCGATGGCGATCGAGATGCCCTGGTCGGCCACCCGGTCGAGCATCGCGTCGGCGACAAGGTTGCCCATCTGGCATTCCATCTGGCGGCAGATCTCGCGCGACCCCTCGATCGCTTCGGCGGCCTCGGCCACCACCCGGTTGCGGATCTCGTCGAGCGGCGCCGCCGCCTCGGTGATCCGCGCCTTGGTGGCTTCGTCCTCGGTGACCGCGGCGTCCATGATGATCGGCTCACCCATCGCTTCGGTGATCACACCATCGTCGTTGAAGGTGACGTTGAGCTCGCCGAGGAACTTGCCATAGGCATAGGCCTGCACGATCGCGGTGTCGCCGACCATGGTCGGGTAGGGGCCCTTGGCGCCTTCGATGGTGTTGGACAGCAGCGAGTTGTCATGCCCGCCGACGATCACGTCGACCCCGGTGGTCTCGGCGGCGACGCGCTGGTCGACCATGTAGCCCGAGTGCGACAGGACGATGATCTTGTTCACACCCATCTCGGTCAGCTTGTCGACCTCGGCCTGTACCGCGCCCACCGGGTCGGTGAACACCACGTTCGGGCCCGGCGACGACAGCTCGTCGGTGTCGACCGGCGTGAGGCCGATGAGGCCGAGCTTTTCGCCGCCGCGCTCGATCACGGTCGATTTCTGGAGCTTGTCATGCAGCATCGGCTCGCCGGAATAGTCGGCGTTCGACATGACAACCGGGAAATCGAGCGCATCCATGAAGCCGCGCAGCACTTCCGGCCCGTCGTCGAACTCGTGGTTGCCGACGGTCATCCCGTCGTAGCCCATCTTGTTCATCATCTCGGCCGCGAGCGCGCCCTTGTAATAGGTGTAGAACAGCGTGCCCTGGAACTGGTCGCCGCCGTCGAACAGCACCGAATTGTTCGACCGGGTCCGCGCTTCTTCGATCGCGGTCATCAGCCGGGCCGAGCCGCCGAAGCATTCGCCGGCCATGTTGTCCTCTTCCGAACAGCCCGAATCGTATTTCGAGATCGGCTCGAACCGGGCGTGGAAGTCGTTGGTGTGCAGGATGGTGAGCGTGTAATCCGCGTAGGCCGCGCCGGTGGTCAGCGCAAGCGCCGCGGCGGAGGCGAGAAGTTTCGTATGCATTGGGGGGCTCCCTGTTTTCGTTTCTGGTGCGAGAGTGGCGCGACTTCGCACCCCTGTGTCAAAGCGATACGCGACTTCGCGTCGCATGACGTTGTGACAGCCGCGTGACGACGCAACCCGGCGGCCCGTCGGTTGGCCCGACTTGAAAACCCGGTGCGGCCACCCGAACTCGCGTCCGGAAGGAATGACATGCGCATTCGCACCATCGTTGTCGGCCTGGGCGCCGCGCTCTGCCTTGGCCTCAGCGCCGCATACGCTGCTCTGCCCGGTCCCCACCGCGCGCTCATTCCAGGCTTCTTCTGTCTCACCGAAGTCGCACCGGGGCTCTGGATCGATGACCCGGGCCGGGCAGAGGCCGCCTGGGCGCTTGCCCGGCGCGCCGACGTCGCCACCGCCGCCTTCTTCGGTCCGCTCGAAACCCGCCCGAGGCGCATCTTCTGTACCACGGCGGGCTGTGCCGACAGGTTTGGTCTGCGCCCCCCGCAGCCTCACCTATGGCCACGGTCTCATCCTGATCGGTCCGCAAGGGCAGACCGAGATGATCGTCACCCATGAACGCATCCACGCCGAACTGCACCGTTCGCTTCGCCTTTCCGACCTCTGGGATCAGCGCATCCCTGCCTGGTTCGACGAAGGGTTGGCGAGTTTTCTGTCCGGCGACCCCCGCCTCGACCGGCCCGCAGGCCCCCGCGATGCCGACTGGATCTGCACCGCCCGCAGTTTTCGCGACCGGGGACGACTGCATCCAACGGGGGATTGGCGCGCCACCTGCGGCGCGGCCGCCCGCCTGGTCGCCGAGATCGACGAGATCCACGGTCGCGAAGGCTTGCGCGATCTGGTGACCGCCGTCGTGGCCGGTGCACCTTTTGACGCCGAATACCGTCGCTTGATGCCCACGGCCAGGGCCTGCGCCCCGCCGCCATCTTGACGGCGAAGGCAAGCCCGGGCACATGCGGGGCATGTTGATCTACAAGATCTTGCGTGCGCCCGAATGGGAGGCTTTCGAAGCTGCCGGTGTCACCGCCGGGGCGCCGATCGATCTCGAGGATGGGTACATCCACTTCTCGACCGGCGCCCAGGTCGCCGAGACCGCGGCGAAATACTTCGCCGGCACCGAAGGGCTCGTGCTGGTGGCGGTGGAGGTCGACCGGCTCGGCGCCGATCTCAAGTGGGAGCCGGCCCGCAGCGGTGCGCTGTTTCCCCATCTCTACCGCGATCTCGACGCGACCGACGTGGCCTGGACCCGTCCCCTGCCGCTCGGCCCGGACGGCCCCCACGCTTTTCCCGCGGAGATGACATGACGCCCTACGAACGTTTCGGCATGTGGATGCTGCACCGGTTCGACGCGGAAGCCGCGCACAAGTTGTCGTTGACGGCCCTCAAGGCCGGGGTCGCGCCGATGCCGGGGCTGCACACCAGCCCGGCGCTCGCCACCAAGGTGGCCGGGATGCGAATGCCCAACCCGGTCGGCCTCGCCGCCGGCTACGACAAGAACGCCGAGTTGGTCGACGCCCTCGCGCGCGCCGGTTTCGGCTTCATCGAGGCGGGCGCGATCACCCCGCGGCCCCAGCCGGGCAACCCGAAACCCCGCCTGTTCCGGCTCTACGAAGATGCCGCGATCATCAACCGGATGGGGTTCAACAACAAAGGCATGGAGGCCGCCGCGCTGCGCCTGTCGCGTCGGTCGCACGGCCACCCGGTGCCGGTGGGGCTGAACCTCGGCGCCAACAAGGACAGCGAAGATCGCGCAGGCGATTTCGCGCGCGTCTTCGAGACCTGCGGGGCTTTCGTGGATTTCGTCACCGTCAACGTGTCCTCCCCCAACACCGAGCGCCTGCGCGATCTTCAGGGCCCGCAGGCCCTGAAGGCGCTGCTCGACCGGGTGTTCGAGGTGCGCGAGGGCATGACGAAGTACACGCCGGTCTTCCTGAAGATCGCCCCCGATCTGAGTGACGATGAGCTCGAGGCCATCGTCGAGGTGGCCCGCGCGGTGCGGCTCGACGGGATCGTCGCTACCAACACGACCCTTGATCGGGACGGTCTCAGCAGCGCCAACGCGGGCGAAGGCGGCGGGCTTTCCGGCAAGCCCTTGTTCGAGAAATCCACCCGCGTGCTGGCGCGGCTCTCATCGCTGACCCAGGGCCACCTGCCGCTGATTGGCGTCGGCGGGATCGCGACGGCCGAAGATGCCTACGCCAAGATCACCGCCGGCGCCGCCGCGGTCCAGCTCTACACAGCGCTGATTTTCCACGGGCTCAGCCTCGTCGACGAGATCACCCGCGGCCTCGAAACCTTGCTGGCCCGCGACGGCTTTGCCAACGTGGCCGAAGCGGTGGGGACAAGGAGAGGAGACTGGCTGTGAGTGACGTGACCATCTGGCACAACCCGCGGTGTTCCAAAAGCCGCCAGACACTTGCGCTCATCGAGGAGCGGGGGGTCGCTCCCGTGGTGCGCAAATACCTCGAGGACGCGCCGGATGAGGCCGAGATCCGGGCCGCCCTCGCCGCCCTCGGGCTCCGGCCCATCGCGGCGATGCGCACGAAGGAGAAAGAGTTCAAGGACCTCGGGCTGTCGAAAGACAGCGATGACCTCACGCTGATCCGCGCGATGGCGGCAACCCCGAAACTCATCGAACGCCCGATCGTGTTCAAGGACGGCAAAGCCCGGCTCGGCCGCCCGCCGGAAGCGGTGCTCGACATCCTCTGAGCGGGGGGACGCGCTTTCGAAAGCGCGTGGGAAGGCGTTTCGAAACGCCTTATCCCCGCCCGCCGCAGGCGTATCGCCCTACTGACGGCGCACCCGCCGTTTGACCGCCGCCCAGCCGCCTGGGCTCACCAGGAAGGCGATGCCGAAGCCCGCGCCGAACCCTGCGATATCGGCCACCCAGTCCTTCCCCCCGCCCACGAGCAGGGCGAAGACCAGCTGGATCCCGGCAAGGAACGCGATGAGAGTGAAGGCCTGAAGCCCCGTCGCATTGCCCGCGAGCCCGGCCCAGAGCACGAAGGTGAAGGCCCCCACGAGTCCGTAGGCGCCCGGATAGCCGCCGAACAGCACCACCGCCGTGTCCCAGGCCAGCCAATAGGCCAGCGCCCCGACCACCGAGGCGCCCATGAACACGACGAGCACCGACCAGCCCGCCAGCACCTCGCCCACCAGCTTGCCGAGCGCCAGCACGAAGACGGTGACGAAGAGCGCGTGGGTGAAGGTGCCGTGGAAGAAGGGATAGGTGAAAATCCGGCTGAGGTAGTCCCAACGCAGCACGTTGTTCTCGATCATCCAGCCCATCAGCGGTTCGAGAAATCCGTATCGCTCGAGTTTCGCGAGCCGCCAACCGGTCGCCTCCGGACCGCCGATCAGCCCCGCATCCGCCGCGGTGAAGACCAGCTCGATCCCGAAGATCAGCAGCGCCAGCAGCGTGACCGACCACGGCAGCGGGTTGAACGGCGGGGCGTCGTGGTCGTGATCGATCTCGTGGGGCAGGGGGGGCTTCATCTGGGGTTCCTTGACGGGTCGCGCCCCGCCAGATAAGCGAGCCGGGCAGGAAATACCAGCGGAGAGACCCATGTCCGACACCCCCTCAATGGAGCGCGCCTCCGGCACGACGTTCACCAAGCGGGTCTTTTCCGGGATCAAGCCCTCGGGCGGCATGACCCTCGGCAACTACCTCGGCGCGATCAAGCGCTGGGTGCAGATGCAGGAAGCGGATTACGAGACGATCTACTGCGTGGTCGACCTGCACGCGATCACCGTCTGGCAGGACCCGGCCGAGTTGAAGCGCTCGACCCACGAGGTCGCCGCCGCGATGATCGCCTCCGGCATCGACCCGGCGAAATCGGTGCTGTTCAACCAGTCCCAGGTGCCGGCGCATGCCGAGCTTGGCTGGCTGTTCAACTGTGTCACGCGGTTGGGCTGGATGAACCGGATGACCCAGTTCAAGGACAAGGCCGGCAAGAACGCCGAGAAGGCCTCGCTTGGCCTCTATGCCTACCCGAGCCTGATGGCCGCCGACATCCTCGCCTACCACGCCACTCATGTGCCGGTGGGCGAGGACCAGAAGCAGCATGTGGAACTGACCCGCGACATCGCGGCGAAGTTCAACCACGACTACGGGGTGGATTTCTTCCCGATGACCGAGCCGGTGATCGAGGGGCCGGGGATGCGGGTGATGAACCTGCGCGACGGCACCAAGAAGATGTCGAAATCGGGCGAGTCCGACATGGAGCGGATCAACATGCTCGACGACGCCGACACGATTTCGAAGAAGTTCAAGAAGGCCCGCACCGACCCCGAGGCGCTGCCCTCGGAGATGGCCGGGCTCGCGGAGCGGCCCGAGGCGAAGAACCTCGTCGACATCTACGCGGCGCTGGCCGAGGTGTCGGGCGACGCGGTGCTGCGGAGTTCGGCGGGGAAGGCTGGGGCAAGTTCAAGCCGGCGCTGGCGGAGCTGGCGGTCGAGAAGCTCGCGCCGATCTCGGGTGAGATGAAACGGCTGATGGACGCGCCGGACGAGCTGGATGCCTTGCTCGTGACGGGGGCGGAGAAGGCCGAGGAACTGGCCAACCCGATCCTGGAGCGGACCTTCGAGATCATGGGGTTCGTGCGCGGCCGCCGGTGAAGGTCTTTCGCCCGCTGAAGCGGGCGACCGAGCGCGGAGGGCGCTGCCCTCCGTCGTGCCGGAGGCACGCCCCGGGCGAGACATCCCTCCCGAGGTATTTGGGGACCAAAGAAGGGACCAAGGGTGCGCCGGGCGAGGGGTGGGCGAACTCGGACAGGGGGTCAAGGCGCTGACTTTGTTAGGTTTAGCGCTAATGGTGTTTTGGCGGGCGAAGGGATGGGCGAAGCTGTTAGATCGGGGTGCACCGGGCTGAAGCCCGGCCTACAGGGTTGACGGCGGGGTGAAACCCCACCCTACCGAGCGTCGAGCTCCGGCGCACGAGCGGCCATGATCTGCCGCCGCACGTCTCTGTCGAAGGCGATGTATTCATCTTCTCCGACCTTGTGGTCGGTGATCCGGTAGTTGACGCTGATCCCATCCATCAGCCGGTAGTTGACGGTGCACCAGATCTTCGACGGAAACTCGATGTCGTTCATGCCAGGCGTTGTGCACCGGATGACGAATGGCAGACCGTCGTGGTCTTCGTGGGCTCCCGGCATGGCGCGACCGTACATGCTGACGGCGCGTTTGGAGGTCGGCCGGTTCGGGTCCGCCGAATTGCTGCACCACCCCTCCACGATCGGGCAGGTCCGACAAATCTCCAACCCTTCGTCCGTGATCTCGCAGGAATCGAATGCGTCTTTGAATTCCTGGAACAGCTGCAGGTTGCTCTGCTGCAGGCGAACCGGACCGTCTCCGGCGATGATCCGCAGCAGCGACGGACGCCCGAGATCCTCGGGGACCTGAGGGTTCCGTTTGTCCTCGAGGATCGCCTCGTAGCGATAGGCGAATGTGAAGTCACTGGTGACAACCGGGTTGCCAGGGCAGCCCCACGGCGGCAAACCCGGACCGGCGGGCTCCGGCGTGAGCCGCCCGAGCATGAAATCCGTGTGGCTGGATCCGGAACGCGCGCCCCGATTCCAGCCTGACCGTCAGCTTACCCTGATGGTCGCCGGGGCAGACAGTGGGATCGAAGCTTCCGGTCTGGGCGGTGGCGGGGCGGCATGGTCAGGGACAGAGCGGTGAGCAGAACCCCGACGACGCGCCTTGAAACGGTGAATGCATACATTGGAACTGACTGACCTTGGTGCGATGGAACAATTGACCGTTAAAGGAACAATGCGCAAAAGGCGCGACCTGTTCTTGCCGAAAGATTGCCTTTTCTCGTTCGCGGAAGGGTGGGGGCGTACGCCGGGCGCGCGCCCTTCTCCCCGCCCGCCGCTGGACCTCCCGCGCCCCCGCGGCCTAGTCTCGCGCCGCAACCAAGGGAGCGGCAGATGGCGGCGGGCACGAACCTCAGGACCTATTTCGACGGCAGCTGGCACGAGGGCAATGTGCCCGTCATGCGGGCGGGGGATCATGGGGCGTGGCTGGGCTCGACGGTGTTCGACGGGGCGCGCTACGTCGAAGGGATCGCGCCGGATCTGGACAAGCACCTCGCGCGGGTCAACCGCTCGGCGGAAGCGCTGCTCATCACCCCGACGCAGACGGTCGAGGAAATGCTGGAGATCGTCTGGGAGGGGCTGAAGCTCTACCCCGCCGATGCGCCGGTCTACGTGCGGCCGATGTACTGGGGGATCGATTCGGACCCGCAGGGCCTCGGGATCCTGCCGGGCAAGGCGGAGACGGGCTTTGCCGTCTGCCTCGAGGAGATCCCCATCGCCCCCGCCGACGCCACCACCACGCTCACGCGCACCCGCTTTCGCCGCCCGGTGATGGACGACGCGGTGGTGAACGCGAAGGCCGGCTGCCTCTACCCCAACAACGCGCGGATGATCGCGGAAGCCAAGGCGAAGGGCTACGGCAACGCGCTGGTGGCCGATGCCATCGGCAACGTGGCCGAAAGCGCCTCGGCCAATGTGTTCATGGTCAGGGACGGGGTTGTGTTCACGCCGGTCGCCAACGGCACCTTCCTGTCGGGGATCACCCGGGCGCGGCATATCGTCAATGCCCGCGCCGACGGGATCGAGGTGGTCGAGACCGTGCTCAGCTTCGAGGATTTCGAAGGCGCCGACGAGGTCTTCCTCTCGCGGCAACATGCACAAGGTGACGCCGGTGACCGAGTTCGACGGCACCTTCTACCAGCATGGGCCGGTGACCAAACGGCTGCGCGATCTCTACTGGGAATGGGCGCATTCCGAGGCGGGGCGGGGCTGAAATCCGACCGCGGGTTCCAGAGCGGACGGACTGGCGAACCGGCGCGAGGCGAGACGTCACATTCAAAAAATGTTGTGACTGCGGCAAACATGTGCGAGCCATGTCCGACAAGCGAAGTGGCGCCCGCGGCCGGACCCTCCGTCCGGACCCCGCGTGCCTGACAGGGGAGAGGACCCGATGCGTAGATTTCTCGTCGTGCTCGACGAACTCGAGGGAATGCCTCAACGCGATGCGGTTCGCCGCGATGCGCGCGGAGCACACCGGCGCCGAGGTCGAGATCCTCTCGGTGATCCCGCCCGATGAGTTCAACCACTGGATCGGCGTGGGCACGATCATGCGCGAGGAAGCGAAGGAACGCATCCACGCGCATTACGAGGTGTTCGCCAAGTGGATGATGGACAAGCACGGGGTCGACCCGCGGTTGGTGATCCGCGAGGGCAACGTGGTCGAGGAGATCCTCAGGCGGGTCAAGGAAAACGACGAAATCGGTGTCGTGGTGCTCGGCGCCGCCTCCGGCCGGCGTGGCCCGGGGCCGATCATCACCGAGCTCATGCGCCAGTCGGCCACCCTGCCGGTGCCGATGACCATCGTGCCGGGCGAAATGTCGAAGGAACGGCTGGAGCAGATTACCTGAGTGCTTGCCGGTTCGGCAGGCGGCCCAGGGGGCGCCACGTATCGGCTTGCCGGAGCGTATATGCGCCAGCACGAACGGCGGGCGATCTGGCCGCGGCTTCGGGGCCGAACCTGCCTTGGAAACGCGCGCCGTTGGCCGTCAAATCCCAGCGCAACTTCGGTGGGGTGAAGCGCGCGCCGCGCGGCCTCGCAGGCGGAATTGCTCAGCTGTCCTCGCCCGCGTAAGGGGTGCCGTCCTTGCGGGTGAAGGTCGCCTTGCCGTCCGCCATTTCGACCCGGAGGTCGATGTCGCTATAGGTGGCGACCTCGTGCGGCGCTTTCGTTCCGATCACCAGGAACCGGGCCTCTTCGCCCGTCTCGTTGACGAAGTGATGCCCGTTGGCGTCGCCCGCCGGAAAGGCGGCGCAATCGCCCACGCCCATCTCAAAACGGCCGGTGTCGTCGATCAGCGTGCAAACCCCTTGGGTGACCATCACGAACTCGTCCTCGTTGAGGTGCCAGTGGCGCAGCGATGATTTCGCGCCCGGTTCCAGGATCACGATGTTGGCGCCGAACTGGCTGAGCCCGCCCGCTTCGCCCAGCCGGATCGAGCTGCGCCCGGCCATTTCGGCGCCGTAGGGCGCGGGATAGATCGATCCGGTCTTCAGACGGGCCTTGGAGATATCGACAACGGGCATGATCTCGTCCTTTCCATGCGGGTCATTGCGGGTCATTGCGGGCCAGCGCGGAGGGGTCAGGCCCGGTCGGCGGGGGAGCCCGGCATCAGCGCGTAAGGGTGCGCCCACCCGGGGAGGCCGGAGATACGGGCGAGCCAGGCATCGATCTGCGGCCAGTCGCCCCGGACGAACCCGAAGGGCTCGGGGTAGTAGAGATAGGCGCAGGCGGAGAAGTCGGCCATCGTCGGGCCATCGCCCACCAGCCAGTCGCGCCCGGCCAGCGCGCCCTCCAGCACAGCGAGCGCCGCTTGGGCGCGCCCCTGAACGAAGGCGATGACGTCGGCGTTGCGGTTCTTTTCGGGAAGGAAATTCATCATGAACCGCAGGGTGCCGAACTGCGAAGAACCCTTGTGATTATCCCAGAACTGCCAGCGCAGCACGTCGCGGGCCTCGGCGGCGTCACGCCCGCCGAATGTGCCGGTCTCTTCGATGATCCAGTGCTGGATCGCGCCGGACTGGCTGAGGGTGAAGTCGTCGGTGACGAGCACGGGCGCTTCGCCCATCGGGTTCAGCTCGCGGTATTCGGCGCTGCGGGCCGCGCCGTTGAAAAAATCGACCCAGACCGGCTCCCAGTCGAGGCCGGCCAGCGTAAGCGGCAGGGCCGCCTTGTAGCAATTGCCGCTTTCGCCGAAGCAGTGGAGTTTCAGGGTCATGTGGGTCTCCGGTTTGCGCGTTGACGCGGGGTGTCCGCGTGGTGGTCGGGGTTTCGCGCCCCGTCGTGCCGAAGGCAGGCGCTCGACGTGCCCCCCCCGGCGTATTTGCACCAGGAAACGGGGGAGCGTTTACCATTTATTAGGGTTGAGGGCGCTAGGCTGGGCCCGCGGTACAGGCTGGAGAGCCGATGACCGCCCAAGAAAAAGGACCGCCCCCTGCTGCCGACTTTACTGGCCCGGTGGAGGCGGGACCTGCGCGAAGCGCTCGCGCAACCGCCGGGCCGGGGCGTGCCTCTGGTCCGGTTGGCGCGCGCAGAATCCGCATCGTGGCGCCCGCGTTCCCCTTTTTCTTGGGGAAAATACTCGAATGCCGACCCTCCCGCCCAGCACGCGCTCACCGTTTGCGCGCCTCCAGCTCCGCGTTGAACAGCCGCAACCGATGCGTCAGCGTATCTTCATTGGTGACGCTGTCGAAATGCTCGAACAGGAAACTCAACGCCTCCCCCTCGTCGAGCCCGGCTTCGGTCGCGAAGCGTTTGAGCCGGCGGTAGCCGTCTTCGGTCATGCCGACCTGGAAGCGGCGGGTGAGGCGGAAACGTTTGGGCATCGGAAAGCCTCCGGGGCAAGGGACAGGACCGGCCGGGTGCCGGTTTCGAACCGGGCGCGGAGCATCCGCATCGCCGGCAGTTCACGGGCCATATGATAGCGTCCCGTTTCGAGATTGGCTTGGTAGAAAACGGTGTCCTGACCATCGGCGCGCCGGCCAACGCCGTGTGTGCCATCCTGGACCACCACAGGCCGATGACCACCTGGCGGACCGGTGCGGGAAGTCACGGGGGCCCCACAGGCGCTTTGTCGGGGTTTTCGGGCCTTCCGCCTGCAAACAGCAGGTCGCAGCCGCGAGATCCTCGGACGCCGCCGCAAGCGGATCGAGGAATTCGACCTTCAGCGCCGCGTCGACCGCGTTCTCCCGCTTGCAACCCTTCACCAGCGCAAGGAACCCCGTCGTCGCCCAGTCGCCGTCCTGCGTCAGTTTCGGCCCACGCGGTCGCGCGCCTGCGCGCCGTTGGCGCCTTGGAGGATCATCGCGACCCGGGCGTCGTGGATAAACTGGCGCATGCCGTTTGCCTCGATATGGCCGTGGCCGCCCCGGACTTGCTGCGCGAGCCGGTGCTTTCGACGCCGAAATCGGTGCGCATGCCTTTGATCACTGGCACCGGCAGCCCGGCAAGCGCCTCTGCCGCCCGGTCGCCGCGGCGCGCGGCGCGGTCCAGCCGCCGGCCCGCACCTGGGCGAGAGCCGCCCGGAATCCGGGGGGGCGTGCCCACGATCCCGTCTTCGCGCCGAACATACCGGTCGCGCGCGTGATGGCCAGGGAAGTCGCTCTCGGGGGGCCGCGTGCCGTCGTGCAGCTGGGTGTCGCTGTCTCTGACAGGCGCTGCATCGCACGTCGTCGGATTGCCTCCCGGACACGCGGCGGGCGCGCTCACGGCTGCCGGGGCTACCCGGCGTCGCGGGCAGTGGGTGGGGCGATCCCCTGTTCCATGGTTTCGAGCATGCGCGCGCCCCAGTCGACCTGTGCGGACAACTCCCGGATCGCCTCGGCGAGTTCATCGCGCTGCTTCTGAAGGCTCTCGAGGTGGATGCGGGCCCGCGCGATCGTCTGGCGATACTGGGTCTTCTGCTGGTCGCCGACATCGTAGAGATCGAGCAGCTGGCGGATCTCTTCCAGCGGGAACCCGAATCGTTTTCCGCGCAGGATGAGCTTCAGGCGGGCGCGATCGCGCCGCGTGTAGAGCCGCTTCTGGCCCTCGCGCACGGGAGAAAGCAGTTCTTTCGATTCGTAGAACCGAAGCGTGCGCGCGGTCACCCCGTAGGTGTCGCACATCTCGCGGATTGTCTTAAACGTATCGGTCATATGGTGCCCGGCCCTCTCTTCCTCCCGAACTATGCCTCCTTCGAGGCCGGTATGATGCATGGGGTGACGTGAACGTCAACGTTGCCAATCCGTCGCGGGACAAATGGACGTGACTTTCGGGCCACCGGACCCCCGGTCGGCGTCGGGCGCTGGCGGATGGGGACGGCCCGGACCCCATGTAGACAAAGCGCGGGCTGGCGGTTTCAGTCGAGGCTTTTTGCCGCGTCGTCGCGCAGCCGCGACAGTTCGTCCCGCGCCTCGACGAGTTCGTCGATCTGCGCGGTGAGCTTTGCGATCTGCTGGTCGGAAATGTCCACCAGCACCCGCATCTGCGCCGCGGTGCCCTCGTTATCGTAGATCAACAACCATTGGCGGACCTCTTCGAGCGAGAAGCCGAAGCGCCGGCCGCGTTTGATGAGTGTCATCCGGGCCACTTCACGCGGCCCGTAGTAGCGCGACCGCCCCTCGCGGTCGGGCGAGAGCAGTTCGATGTATTCGTAATAGCGCAAGGTGCGCGGCGTCACGTCGAACTTCGCGCACATTTCCTTGAAGCTGAGGCGGGTTTCGGACATGCCATTCCGTTCAATTGCAGTGCCTAAAAATACCGCATGCGGTCGCAAGTGGAAACACCGCCCGGTCCAGTTCTTCACCCCGGGCGCAAACAATCCGGGGTCGGCGCTGGGTTTTCCACGCCCGCGACCCGGCCCGGTCGCGCCGCGTCTGCACATTCCCCTTGCCCCGGCTGCCCGCGCGCGGGAATAACGAGGGGCGAGCGCACAGGAGGTGACACGTGTCTCTACCCGAAGATCCGCAAGCGGCGATCGCCCGCCAATTCATCGCCGCAATCCCGCATTCGCGCGAGCTCGGGATGGAGCTCGAAGAGATCGGCGGCGGGGTCGCGGTGATCTCGATGCCCTACGATTCCCGCTTCGTCGGCGATGCCCGGACCGGGGTGATCCACGGCGGCGCGGTTTCGGCCTTGATGGACACCTGTTCGGGCGCGGCGGTCATCAGCCATGACGCGACGCCGGAGGTCACGGCGACGCTGGATCTCAGGATCGACTACATGCGCCCCGCCACGCCGGGCCAACGGATCACCGCGCGGGCCACATGTTACCACGTCACCCGCACCGTCGCTTTCGTGCGGGCGGAAGCGTTCGACGACGACCGCGACCGCCCGGTGGCGAGCGCCACGGGCGCCTTCACCGCAGGGTCCGGGAAAGAGACCCGCACCAGCACGGAGGCGCTGTCGTGAAACGCCCCGAGCCCGTTCGGGTGATCAAGGAACGGCGCGACACCGCCCTCGCGAAACTGGTGGGGCAGGTGCCCTATACCAGCTGGCTCGGGATCGATTTCGAGCGCAAGGGCGATGAGCTGACGGCGACCCTGCCGTTTGCCGAGAAGGTGATCGGCAACCCGATGCTGCCGGCAATCCACGGCGGAGTCACCGCGGCCTTTCTCGAGGCGACGGCGACGATCGAACTGGCCTGGTCGATGCTGTGGGACGAGATCGAGAGCGGCCGGATCGACGCCGTAGAGCTCACGCCCGAGACGATGCCGCGGCTGCCGAAGACCATCGACATCACCGTCGACTACCTGCGCCCGGGCCTGCCGCGCGACGCCTATGCCCGCGCCCGCGTGGTCCGGTCGGGCCGGCGCTATGCGAGCGTCCAGGTCGAGGCCTGGCAGGACAACCGCGACCGGCTGTTCGCCGCCGCGACCGGGCATTTCCTGATGCCGGAACGGGGTTCGTAGTCTTGCGGCGCCGGCGCGCGGCTTCTTCGCGGCTGGCGGGCGCGGTGGTGTGCGGTACCCCTGGGGGAATGCGCAAATCCGACAAAGGTCACGCCGTGATGAGTGGCGGGAGGTCGGTGTATTGGCTGCCTTCGTGGGTTGGCTCGCTTTGGGTGGGGCAACAGCTTGTCGACCCTTGCAGCCCCAAGCGGATTTCAGTGACCGGTCCCGGATCGACGCCGCGGTGTACACCTTGCGTGTTTGAGAGGCGCCCGGCATGACCGCCCCTGCCGAGACCGATCCGCGGCGCCCGATCACCCATCGCCGGGTGCTGCACATCGCCGTGCCGGTCGTGCTCGCCAATGCCACCGTGCCGATCCTCGGCGCGGTCGATACCGGCGTGGTCGGACAGTTGGGCGAGGCCGCCCCGATCGGCGCGGTCGGGATCGGGGCGATCACGCTGTCGGCGGTCTACTGGATCTTCGGCTTCCTGCGCATGGGCACCGCGGGCATGACGGCCCAGGCCCACGGCGCAAGCGACAGCCGGGAAGTGGCGGCACTGCTCACCCGGGCGCTGCTTGTCGGCCTCGCCGCCGGGCTCGGGTTCATCGCGCTGCAGGTGCCGCTGTTCTGGGCGGCGTTCGAGGTCTCCCCCGCCACCGCCTGAAGTCGAAAGCCTGGCGCGCAGCTACATGCAGGTCCGGGTGCTGTCGGCCCCCGCCGCGATAGCACTCTATGGTGTCATGGGCTGGCTGATTGCGCTCGAACGCACCCGCCAGCTGTTCGCCGTCCAGTTCACCATGAACGCGCTCAACATCGGGCTCGATTTGCTGTTTGTCCTCGGGTTCGGTTGGGGGGTCGAAGGGGTTGCCATTGCGACGGCGCTCGCGGAATGGACCGGCCTCGGGCTGGGCCTGTGGTTCTGCCGCTCGGCCTTCGCGACCCCGGCCTGGCGCGACTGGGTCCAGGTGTTTCACCGGGCCACGTTGGGTCGGATGCTGAAGGTGAACACCGATATCATGATCCGCTCGGCGCTGCTCCAGGCGATCTTCGTGAGCTTCATGTTCGTGGGGGCGCGGTTCGGCGACGTGGCGCTCGCCGCCAACCAGGTGCTGTTGCAGTTCCTGATGGTCACCGCCTACGCGATGGACGGCTTTGCCTTCGGGGCCGAAAGCCTGATCGGCCAGGCGCTGGGCGCGCGCGACCGGGGGCGGCTCAGGCAGGCCGCCGTGATGACGAGCATCTGGGGGCTGGTGACGGTGTTCGTGCTGGCGCTGGCCTTCCTGGTCGGGGGCGGATGGATCATCGACCTGATGACCACGGCCGAGGACGTGCGCGCCGCCGCGCGCGGCTATCTCGGCTGGATGGTGGCCGCTCCGGTACTGGGCTGGGCAGCCTGGATGCTCGATGGTATCTTCATCGGTGCAACCGCCACGCGGGACATGCGCAACATGATGGTCCTGTCGTCTCTCATATACCTCGCTGCCCTCGCCGCGCTCTTGCCGGTGATGGGCAACCACGGGCTCTGGGCGGCGCTGCTCATCTCCTTCGTGGCTCGGGGCATCACCCTGGGCCTGCGCTACCCGGCTCTGGAGGCCGAAGCCGATGCCGCCGCCTGACCAGCCCCTGCCTGACGTTCTCGACTGGTTGATGCAGGGCGACCCGGCGGTCGCCTACATGACCACGCGCGATCTTCTTGACGACGACCGGCCCGATCTGCGCGCCCGTAGTGCCACCGAAGGCTGGGGCGCCGCGCTGCTCGCTGCCCGCCACGCAAACGGGCACTGGGGGCGCGGCTTCTATGTCCCGAAATGGACCTCGACGCATTACACCCTGCTCGACCTCGCGAACCTCTCCTGTCCACCGGTGCCTGAGATCGTCGACAGCGTGGCCGCGGTGCTCGCCGAGCTGAACGAGGGCAGGCCCGGGGGCAAGACCGTCTACACCGACACCTGCATCAACGGCATGGTACTGACCTATGCGAGCCGGTTCGGGGCCGCCGGGGTCCAACTCGCGCCCACCGTCGATTTCCTGCTCGCCGACACCATGCCCGACGGCGGGTTCAACTGCCGGCGCGCGCGCAGCGGGGCGCGCCATTCGTCGTTGCATTCGACCGTGTCGGTGCTGGAAGGCTTTGCGGCCTATCGGGCGGCGGGACATGTCTACCGGGCCGGGGAGGTCGAGCGCCAGGCCGAGGCCGCGCGCGCTTTCATCCTGCGCCACCACTTCTACCGCTCCGACCGGACCGGCGCGGTGATCCACCCGGATTTCCTGAAATTCCCGGTCTCGCCGCGCTGGTACTACAACATCCTGCGTGGGCTCGACCATTTCGCCGCCGTCGGCGCGCCCCATGACGCCCGGATGGACGACGCGCTCGATGTGCTGGTGGCGAAACAGGGGGCGGACGGGCGGTGGAAGGCGAACGCGGCGAAATCCGGGGCACGGCATGTCGAGATGGAGAAAGCGGGAACACCCTCCCGGCTGGTGACGCTGGCGGCGCTCAGGGTGCTCAGGGCCTACCGGGGCGCGGGCTGAACGCGCCGGGCCGAGGGGCCCGCGGCCGGTCCCTCCGAGGTATATTGGGACCACAGGCCAGGGGCGGGCGAGGACTGCGCGACGGGTGGGCGAACTCGGACGGGGGGTCAACCTGTTGAATTTTAAAGTGATAGCGCTAACTGGCGCTTCGCGGGCGAACCGGTCCCGGCGGCCAGGATCAGGCGTGGCCCATCCGGTACGAACCGGGCCCGGTGACACATTGTTCATGCGGCTGTGCTTGTTTCGGGTCGCGATCCCCGCATAATCCCGGGCAAAAGCGCCCGCGCGCGCAGCCATCGAGCCAGTGACCCAAGAATGATCTTTCATCCGCTCAAAACCGACTATGCCGGCCGCGGCGCACCGATGTTCCGGCTCGCGCTGAAAACCGGTCTGCTCACCGTGCTGACCCTCGGGTTCTACCGCTTCTGGATGAAGACCCGGATGCGGCGCTATTACTGGTCGGCGATCCGCCCCGGCGGCCAGCCGCTGGAATTCGTCGGCACCCCGACCGAGATGCTCACCGGCTTCCTGACCGCCGTGGTCTTCCTCGCCTTCTACATCGGCATCGTGAACCTGCTCTTGATGTTCTTCTCGTTCTCGCTGTTTTCGGGCCAGGCGCCGGCCTATGCGGTGAGCTTCATCGGTCTCGTCCCGCTCATCTTCTTTGCCCAGTACCGCGCCCGGCGCTACATTCTCGCGCGCACCCGCTGGCGGGGCATCCGGTTCGGGCTGGAGCCCGGGGTCGCGGGCTTTGTCTGGCGCTCCGTCCTGTGGTGGTCGGCCAGTGTCCTGACGGCCGGGCTGCTGTTCCCGGCACAAGTCTGGGCGCTCGAGAAATATCGCACCGACCGAACCTGGTACGGCGACGCGCAATTCGCGCAGGGCGGAACCTGGAAGAGCCTGTTCGGGGCGATGAAACATGTCTACCTCGGGGCGGCGATCGCCGGCGCGGGGGCGGCGGCCGAGTATTTTCTGGAAGATGAGATCTGGCTGGTCGCGACCGCGATGGGCGCACTGTGGATGGCGCTGGGCTGGGCCTATTGGAAAGCCCACCGGTTCAAGCGCCTGACCGAGCAGAAGACGGTGGCCGGTGCCGGCTTTCGCTGTAGCCCGCGGCCGGGCAAACTGGTCGGGATCTATCTCGGCGGTTCGCTGGCGATCAGCGGCATCCTGTTCGCCCTGCTCCTCGTCTTCGGCATCGCGGTGGGTGTTCTGTTCGGCGTGGTCGACGAGGACGTTCTGGACGCGGGGATGGACATCACCGACCTCGCCCAGCTTCCGGCCTGGATGGGGCTGGTGGCGGGGATCTTCGGCTATTTCACGGTATTCCTGTTCTGGGGGGTGCTGCGGGAGGTCTTCATCACCATGCCGATTGCCCGCCATTTCGCCGAGACCACCGAGATTGTCGGGGCCGAGGGGCTGAGCGACGTGCGCCAGCGCGACCGCGACGACTTCGTCGAGGCCGAGGGCTTCGCCGACGCGTTGCCGCTGGGGGACGGGATATGAGCGACGCGCCCTCAGAATACGCTTTCGGGGTTCGGCGACTATTTCGACGGCACCCGCGCCCGGGTCCAGCGGGTCGCCGTGACCGTGTTTCCCGACCGGGTTCAGTTCCAGCCGGCCGAGGGGCGGCCGCTGAGCTGGATGGCGAGCGGAGCTGCGCGCGGTGCCCGACCAGGCCGACCGGAATGCCATCGTGCTGTCGAAAGCCGGCGATCGGCTCGCGCGGCTGGTGATCGCCGACGAAGGCATCGCCGGGGCGCTCAGAGCCAACGCGCCGCAGGCTGACCCGCCGGCCACCGGTCGAGAACAAGGGCAGGATCGCCGGCTGGGCGCTCGGCGCCGTCGCCTCGGTGGCGCTGATCATCTTCGTTCTGGTGCCGCTGATGGCGAACCAGCTCGCCGCCTATCTGCCGCCCGAAGGCGAGAAGGCGCTGGGCGACGCCACCTACGAACAGATCCGCACCGCGCTCAGCGAGGGCGGATTTCGTGCCGTTGGAGACCTGCGAGACGCCCGACGGGCTGGCGGCGCTCGACGCGATGATCGCCCGGCTCGACCCCGGCGACGATCTTGCCCTACCCGCTGGAGGTCTCGGTGCTCGATCACCCGATGGCCAATGCCTTCGCGCTCCCCGGCGGGCGGGTGGTGCTGTTTCGCGGGCTGATCGAAGAGGCCTCCGGGCCCGACGAGGTCGCCGCCGTGCTGGCGCACGAGATCGGCCACGTCGTCAACCGCGACCCGACCCGCGACGCGCTGCGGCTCGCCGGCTCCGATCGGCGTGCTCGGGCTGCTGTTCGGCGATTTTGCCGGCGGCACGGTGGTGCTGGTGCTGGCCAACCAGCTCATCAACGCGAAATACAGCCAAGCGGCCGAGAGCGGTGCCGACGAATACGCCCATGCGCTGCTGACCGACGCCGGGTTGCCGCCCTCGGCGCTCGGCACGTTCTTCGAGCGGATCCGCGCCGAGCACGGCGACGCCGAGGGCATAACGGCGCATTTCTCGTCGCATCCGCAGATGACGGCCCGGATCGAGGCGGCGCTGGCGGCCGATGCCGGGCGCGCGACCGAGACGGTGCCCTCGCTCGACCGCCGCGAATGGCGGGCGTTCGCGCGGGTCTGCGGCGGCGGCGGACGGAATGCGCGAGGCCTCCGCGCATGAGAAAGCCCCGGCCTCGGCGCAGCACCGGCAGGACGGCGACGAGCCCTAGAGCTTGCGGAGTGTCGCGGGACGGCGGGTTTGTAGGCGGATGCCGCGGAGGTCGTTGCCGGGACGCTGGCGTGGGGGAGGTCACCTGGATATTCCCCGCCCGGGAGGCAACCCCTCCGGCCGGGGAACAGGTCACAATGGGATGATACTGAAAAGGGATGGTACCAAGAAGTTTTGACGCGTTCTGCGACCAAATGTCACGTGATTATGGCGTGCTCACAGAAAAACTCAACTAGGGGATTCCCTACCGGTCGGCGTCAAAACCGACCGGACCGGTCAGCCGAACCGCGCCAGGGCCTCGGCGTAGAGCCCGGCATCGACATTGCCGCCGGTGGCGACCACGATCACGCTGTCGCCGGAAATCGCCTCCGGGTGGTAGAGCGCCGCCGCGAGCGCCACGACGCCGCCGGGCTCGATCACCAGCTTCAGCCGGGCGAACGCGGCGGCCATCGCGCGCAGACACTCGTCGTCGCTGACCGTGAGGCCGGGGCCGCAATGCGCCGCAAGGATCGGAAAGGTGATCTCGCCGGGCGACGGGGTGATGATCGCGTCGCAGATCGAGCCGGTGGCGCGGGCGTTGGACGCGATCTGCCCGCTCTCGAGCGACCGTTTCACATCGTCGAACCCCTCGGGTTCCACCGGGCGGACCTTGAGGCCGGGCGCGTCCGCGGCGAGCGCGAGGGCGATCCCGGAGGTGAGCCCGCCACCGCCGCAGCACACCAGCACCTGGGCGTCATACACCCCGGCCGCCGCGGCCTGCTGGGCGATCTCGAGCCCGACCGTGCCCTGGCCGGCGATGACCTGGGGTTCGTCGAAGGGTTTGACCAGCGTGAGCCCGCGTTCGACCGCAAGGGCTGCGCCGATCCGGTCGCGATCCTCCGTCGCCCGGTCGTAGAGCACCACCTCGGCGCCGTAATCGCGGGTGTTGGCGATTTTCATTGCCGGCGCGTCTGAGGGCATGACGATGACCGCGGGGCTGGCGAACTCGGCGGCGGCCTTGGCGATGCCCTGGGCATGGTTGCCGGAGGAAAACGCGATCACGCCGCGGGCGCGCAGATCCGGGTCCATCGCCGAGAGCGCGGAGCGGGCGCCGCGATACTTGAAGCTGCCGGTATGCTGCAGGCATTCGGGCTTGACCAGCACCCGCCGCCCGGCGATCTCGTCGAGGAAAGGCGAGGACAAGAGCGGGGTCACCCGGGCGTGGCCCCTGAGCCGCTCGGCGGCGGCGCGGATCATCTCGATGTTCATGACAGCTCCTTGAGCCAGGCGCGGATCGCCGCGAGTGCTTCGGGCTCATCGAGCCACGGCACATGGCCCCGGTCGGGGACTTCGGCAAAATGCATGTCGGGCCGGCGGTGGCGCATGGCGCTGGCCGTCTCGGCGGTGAGCAGGTCGGAATTCGCGCCCCGGATCAGCGCAAGCGGCATCCCTGCGAGCGCGTCGAAGGCCGGCCAGGCATCGCTCGCCGCCGCCACGCCCGCAACGAAGGCTTGACGCAGGGCGGGGTCGTAATTGTTCGCGAGCCCGTGTTCGGTCTCGACATAGAGCCGCTCGACCTCGGCGCGCCAGCGGCCCTCGGGCACATTCGCCCAGCCCGGATGTGTCGCGCGGCGTACCGCCGCCGCTTCGTCGAAGTTGCGCGCGCTCGGGAGGCGACCGATGTGCACGCCGATCATGTCGAGCCCGGCGCGGTCGATCACCGGGCCGATGTCGTTGAGGCAGACCCCGGTGAGGCGCTCCGGAACAGTGGCCGCCAGCACCATCGCCACCAGGCCGCCGCGCGAGGTGCCGAGGATGGCGGCGCGCGCGAGCCCGAGGTGATCCATCAGCGCCACCACGTCGGCGGCTTCCTGGCCGACGTTGTAGCTTTGCCAGGGGGCGCGGTCCGACAGGCCGCGTCCGCGCGCATCCATCCGGATCAGCCGGACGTCGTCCAGGTGCGGCGCGACGAAGTCGAAATCCCGCATCGTGCGGGTCAGCCCGGCAAGCGCGATCACCGGCAGGCCGCTGCCCGCCTCTTCCCAGGCCAGCCGGACCCCGTCGGTCGCCGTGACATATCCGTCCGTCATATCGCCACCGCCATCGCCGGGATCATCGTGAGATCCTTCATCTCCTCGTGCGGCGGATGTCCCAGCCGGTCCATCGGCAGGCCCGCCCGGTTGATCCAGGCGGTGATGAAGCCGAAGCCCGCGGCCCCGGCGGCGTCCCAGCCGTTGGCGGAGACGAAGAGCACCTCGTCGCGGGCACAGTCGAACCGGGCGGTGACCAGCTCGTAGACCCGGGCCGCGGGCTTGAACACTCCCACGCTTTCGACCGAGAGCACGTCGTCGAGCAGATTGCCGATGCCGGCGGAGGCGACCGCGGCTTCGAGCATCTGCGGCGATCCGTTCGACAGGATCGCGGTCTGGAGCCCGGCGTGGCGCAGCTTGCGCAGCACGCCTTTTGCCTCCGGGTAGGGCGCGAGCGTCCAGTAGAGTGCGAGCAGACGGTCGCGCAGTGGCGCATCGCCCGTCAGCCCCTGCGCGGCCATGGCCCAGTCGAGCCCGTCTTTCGTCACCTGCCAGAAATCGCAATGCTCGCCGGTGATGGCGCGCAGCCAGGAGTACTCGAGCTGTTTCTGGCGCCAGTCGGCGGCGAGCGCCTGCCAACAGTCGGCGAGCTTTTCGTTGCCAGGTTCGGCCGCGCTGGCCCGGGCGGCGGCGGCGACGTCGAACAGGGTGCCGTAGGCGTCAAAAACACAAGCGGTGATCTTCATCGGTGCTCCCCTGTCCCGTGCGGCAAGATTGGCATGGGGGCACGGGAGAGGGAAGGGGGATCGCCGCGTCATCGGCCCGGTACCGGGCTGCGAGGGCCGTGCAGGTGATACCGGATGGCAAACGGAAACCGGATCTGGGAGGTTGATGTCCTGGAATGAATTCAGAAATCGTGGTTCTGGAGTTCTGGAGTTCTGGAGTTCTGGAGTTCTGGAGTTCTGGAGTTCTGGAGACCCGGAGCCGTGGGTCTCCGGGGCGCCGATCTGGCGATGTTGTCAGCACGCGGATGGGACCAGGCGCGCCTGACAGCGCCACCTCTCGACACTAATCTGTCAGTGTCCTCGGACAGGTATCAGAAATCCGCCGTGACCCCGGGCAGCTCCAGCGCTTTCATCAACTCGCGCAACTCCTGCCGGGCCGCGACGTTGGAGATGTTCATCTGTCCCTTCACGCCGACGTCGCGCAGGTCGAGCAAGGTCAATCCGCGCGGGAACAGCTCGCGGAAGATCACCCGCTCGTTGAAACCGGGCGCGATACGGAAGCCGACGCGGTGGGCCAGGTCGTCGAGCGCGTGGCCGACTTTCTCCTTGTTGACCATCCGCTGGGCGCCAAGGCGGTTGCGCACGACCACCCAGTCGATCGGTTTCAGCCCCGCTTGCGCGCGCAGCTGGCGGGCGTTCCAGACCATTTCGGAGTAGACCGACGGCCCGAGGATTTCACCGCTTTCGCCATCGATATGGGCGAGCAGGTCGAAATCGACGAAGCTGTCGTTGAGCGGTGTCACCAGCGTGTCGGCCAGCGTGTGGGCGACCTGGCTGAGGCGTGTGTGCGAGCCGGGACAGTCGATGACGATGAAATCGCTGCCGGCCTCGAGTGTCGCCACCGCCTGGCTGAGCCGGCGGTCATGGGCGTTTTCGCCCGGCGACAGCGTGGCGGGGTCGATCTCGGGGAGCACACCCTCGACCGGCGAGGGCAACGCGTAGCCGTGGCGGGCGATCGAGATCTTGCGGTTGGCGAGGTAGCGCGCGGTGGTCTTTTGCCTGAGATCGAGGTCGATCATGCCCACCCGATGGCCGAGCCGCGCCAGCGCGGTGGCGACATGCATGGCGACGGTCGACTTGCCCGCGCCCCCCTTTTCGTTTCCGACGACGATGATATGCGCCACGTGCCGTTCCTGATCGTTTACACAAAACCGCGCAATCCTTGCGCTTTCGGCGACCATAGCCGCGGACAAAGCGCGATAAAAGGCGCGACTGTGGCAATTTCATGAACGATGCGCGGGACGCGCCGGCCAATCCCGCCAGGCGAAACCCGTCCGGTCCGTCTCGTCCCGCCGGGCCCGTGCCGAGGGCCGACGCAGGCCAATGAGCCCGCGCCTGGCCTGCGTTACGGTGTTGGCGGAAAGGAGGCACCGGAGCGCTGCGGGGGCACGCAGCAAACGCGGGTCTTTCTCGGTGGCCTGGTGGCGGCGGTTGCAGCGTTGGCGGGGGTCGCGCTGTGGACCGGACGGGGGACGACGCCGCCTATCCTGGGGGAGGACGGCCGGCCTTTGGACGGTGCGATTGCCGAGGAGCGCTGGATCGACCTCGGGGCGTGCGCCAATAGGTGCTGCTGCGCGGCCGCGACCGGACCGCGCCGCTCGTCAACGTCCACGGTGGCCCCGGCATGTCGGAGCGCGCGCTCTACCGGTTCCACACCGCGCGGCTGGAGGACCATGTCCTCACCGCCTACTGGGACCAGCGCGGCGCCGGCAAGAGCTTCGACCCGGCGCTCGATCCGGCCACGCTGACGATTGACCGGATGGCGCAGGATCTGACCGCGTTGATCGATCTGCTCGGGGCCGAGGTCGGCCGCGACAAGGTGCTGCTCGTCGCGCATTCCTGGGGCACGGTGCTGGCGCTCGAACATATCGCCCGGCGGCCGGAGACCGTGGCGGCCTACATCGGCATCGGCCAGGTGACGCACCAGCTCGACAGCGAAAGCGAGGGCTATGCCTGGGTGCGCGCCGGGGCCGCGGCGCGCGGCCACACCAAAGCGGTGGCTGCGCTCACCGCGCTCGGCCCCCGCCGTGGACGGTCTCGCCGACCCTCGCGCAGGCCTGGCTCGACGGGCTCGATGCGCCCGTGAAGGAAGCGATCTGGTACGAGACGGCGGGCCACATGGTGCCGGCCGAGGATCCAGACGCTTTCACCCGCGACGTCATGCGGATTGTCGGGCGTACGGGGATGATCGGGAACCGAAGCGCGCTTCGGAACGCCGGGGAGAGGGCGACCGGGTCCTTCGGGCGTCATGCGCAACACCGCGGTCGTGGACCCAGGTCATGGGGCGCAGTGCCGAAGGGGTGCAGCATGCGCTGTCTGGCAGGGGAAGGCGGATGTTGACCCATTCAACCGAACCCAGGCCCCGGACCGCAGTGATTGCCGGCGCAACCGGAAATGCCGGCTGTGCTGCCGCAACGGCTTTGGCACGGCGCGGCTTTCGCGTTTTCATGCTCGGGCGAAGCAAGAAGAGACTGGAAGACCGCGCACGGTCAGCCGGGGCCGGATTGCGCAAGAACGATCCGGCGTTCGCCGGCAAACTCGTCCCGCTGGAGGTTGATCTCACCAATCTGGGCAGCCTGAGAGAAGCGGCCGGTGTTATCAAGGAACGCTTCGGTACGGTCGACGTGCTGATCCTGTCCGTGGTCACCTACACACAAGATGGCCCGACCACCCTTCCTGACGGCAACGAGCTCATGTTCTCGGCACATGTCCTTGGGCAATTCCGGCTGGCCGCGCTCCTGAGGCCGTCGCTCGAAGCCGTTCAGGGCATCATCGTTCACCTTGTCGCTCCGTTCCAACGCGACGTGGACTGGGATGATCTGCAAGGCAAGCGATGTCGAAAATCCATGGCGGCCTACGAACGCACCAAAACCTGCCACCGAATCATGGCGGGCGAAATGTCCCGTCGGTATGGCGGAAAAGTGGTCTCTGTCGCCTTCGGCCCGGGATTTGTGATTGATCTGAACGATCCGGACCTGAGAAATCGGTGGCCTTCCGGTCCGACCGGGTGGTTCTGGCGCGTTTATGCCGCGGTCGCCGCGAAACCCCCTTCGGGTGCCGGAGATGCAATCGCCGAGCTTGTCACGCGAAGCTCGGACCGCGAGCAAAGGAACGGCGCATACTTCAGACGTACGAGGCGGCGCGAGAAACCGGATCCGTCAATGAACGACCCCGAGCAGGGGGCAAGGCTGTGGACCGCCCTCGAATCGCTTGCCTTCCCGGATGCCGGGAAGGCAGGCCAACCATAAGCCGTTGGACACCCGCCACGGCGGTTTTTTTGCTGCGAACCGGTTTTCACACCCGTCGCCATGTGTCGGTTCCGGATTCGGCGCCGACGCAAAAAACGAGAAAAACGCCGCCCGGGTTGGGGCGGCGTTTGTTGTTTTGTCCGTAGGCGGAAGGCTCAGAGTTCGAGGCCCGCGTACTTGTTCTTGAACTTCGACACGCGCCCGCCGGTGTCCATCAGGCGCGACGACCCGCCGGTCCAGGCCGGGTGCGAGGAGGGGTCGATCTCCAGCGACAGGGTGTCGCCTTCCTTGCCCCAGGTGGTTTTCATCTGAACCACGGTGCCGTCGGTCATCTTCACGTCGACGATGTGGTATTCGGGATGCAGGTCCTTTTTCATCACACGTCTCCTTACTTCGCGGCTTTGGGCTTGTAGGTGGTGTCCTCGGCGATCCGGGCAGATTTGCCGCGGCGCGCGCGAAGGTAATAGAGCTTGGCGCGGCGCACCTTGCCGCGGCGCACCACTTCGATCGTCTCGATGTTGGTCGAGTGGAGCGGGAAGACACGTTCGACACCTTCGCCGAACGAGATCTTGCGCACGGTGAACGAGCCGGCAATGCCCGCTCCGCCCTTGCGTGCGATGCAGACGCCTTCGTAGTTCTGCACCCGCGAGCGCGAGCCTTCCGTCACCTTGTAGCCGACGCGCACGGTGTCGCCGGCCTTGAAATCCGGTATCTTCTTGTCGAGCTGAGCGATCTGCTCGGCTTCAATCTCCGCGATCAGGTTCATCTGATCATCTCCTAATGTCGCTTGCGGTTGGTCCGCAAAGGTTGCTGCCGTCCAAGAGCTCCGCGTCTTCACCGGGTCCGTCACCCTGGATCAACAGGGGCGCCCGCCGGAGATAAGCCGTCGTTTCTTCGCGCTGTCTGCCCGGATAACCGCACGGAAGGACGTGCCCAAAGCAAAACAGATCCGCGCGACTCGCATGGTCGCCGGACGGACGGGGTATAGGCGTCCCGGGCCTGACGATCAAGGGGTTTGGTGGCCGGCTCCGGTGCGCATCGGACCGGCCAATAAACGTGTTTGTGATGCAACGAGCATGCGCCGTCGTTGATCGGCGCGTCGCCTTCCCTCCCGGACTGGAGTATGATGCTCTCAACAAGTGAGTCTTAGGAGGGCTGACGATGAAAAATCTTATCGCTTCTGCAGTTGCGGCGCTTCTCGTGACCGGCGGATCTGCCGCTTTCGCGGGCAACGTGGTGCCGGCTCCGGCCGACCCGTATGTTCCCGCCCCGGCGCCGGCGCCGGTGGCGGTCGATGACTGGTCCGGGTTCTACTTCGGTGGCACCCTTGGCTGGGCCATGGGCGAGACCGTTGCGGTCGATAATTTCGACGGTCTGCTCTACGGCGGTTTTGCCGGCTACAACTACCAGTTCGACAATGACTTCGTCCTTGGAGCGGAAGTCGCGGCCTCGACCGGCGAACTCGAATATGACGGTGGCGGGATCTTCGACCCGACCTATATCGATCTCAAGGCCCGCGCGGGCTACGCGATGGACCGCGCCCTGGTTTACGTCTCCGGTGGCTACACCTTCGCCAACTTCGCCGGCGGCAACGAAGGCGCCGGTTTCAACGTCGGCGCCGGGGTGGACTTCCTGGTCTACGACAACGTCTTCGTCGGCGCGGAATACATCTACCGCGACATCGAGGATACCGTGGCCAATCCGGCCGCGTGGCAGGACCAGTTCGGGACCATCCAGGCGCGCGTCGGTATCACCTTCTGAACCTCGTGCCACGATCTCCAATCGACGGCCCGCCCATTGTGGCGGGCCGTTTTTTGTAGAGCCGGTCCGAAAGACCGGCGAGTTGTCGCAGGACAGGATGGCGGCGCGGCGCGGCATTGCGCGCCATTGCGGTGCCCCCGAAGGTGCGCGCGCGCCCGGCATGATCAACGCAGATGTCCTGACGCGCGCCGCCTTGCGGGCGCGCGGTCCGATCTTGGGTTGAGATCTCCGCTTCACGAAATGGGCGGCGGAACGGGTCACGCCGGCCTCGGCGCGTGCTGTTCGGCTGCCGGCCCGTGGCCGACTTCGCCCGGGCCACCACCGACGCGCTGCGGCGGGCGCACTCCAGATGCACCTGGCATTTTTGGTCGTATTGCTCCGGGCCACCGCGATCTACGGCTTCGGCATCGCTACGGACACCGCCCGCCTGCAGGCGGGCATTGCCTGGGTGCGCGTGACCAACCTGTTCGGCCTTGCGGCGATGGTGCTTGCGCGTGCCAGGGTCGTCGCGGGTACCGGGGCGATCCGGCCAAGCCAAACCGCCGCCACCGGGCGGGTCCCCGGGCTCGGGCTGCGCGGCGCAGGGTGTGCCGATCTCGCTGACGACCTGTTCGCTCAGACCCTCGGCGCATCCGCCGCCGACCCCGTGGCGGCGCACATCTTCCGGGGCGTGTGCCAGCGTAGAGACCGGGACGTTACGACCCGGAGTTTCCGCAGCGCCCAACCCCGGACCGTAGCCGCGATCACGGCTCCGGCCAGAATCTGCACCGGTCGGTCAGCCCTGGTTGGCCCCCCGCAGCGCCCGCACCGCTTCGCGGACCGCGCGCCACTGTTCCACTTCATCGGTTTTGCCCGCTTCCTCGGCGGCGGCCATCTTCTGCGCCGCCTCGGCTTCGGCCTTGTCTCCATGCGACTCGTAGAGTGCGCGTGCGTAACCAGCGACCTTTTCGCCAAGCATCGCAATCCCTCCCATCGGTTTCCCGGAGGGTCCGCCTCCGGGTTCGTCGGCAGTGTCGGCAGTATGGAACAGAAGGCGGCGACCGGGCAATGCGTTGGGTCAACCCGTGCCGGCTGGACAGGCCTGGCGCCTGTTTCGGCCTTGGAGACAATCCTGCGCTCTGGGCGAGAATGTTGTTTTTGTGCAACTCGACCCGATCCAAGTGAAGGGTGATTCGTCGGAAAGGGGTTTTTTTAAGGCGAGGTGTGCTAAGTGAATTTGAGAGCAGTTTATTTTAGGAGGAAAAAATGAAACAAACGCTCCTAGCCGCTGTCATCGCCGGTCTTGCCGGCAGTGCAGCTATCGCCGGTTCGCCGGAGCCCTACATCGAACACGTCTACGTGGAACCGCCGGTCATCGAAAGTGACTGGGGAGGCTTCTACGGCGGCGTCATCGGTGGCATGCATCGTGGCGACATCACTCCTGGCGGCTTCACGTTCGACGCCACCAGCTACGGTGGTTTCGCCGGCTACAACTTCCAGCAAGGCCAGATGGTGTACGGCGCGGAAATCGCCGGACAGGTCGGCACGCTGGACCTCAACCCGGGACCGAACTTCGATATCGACATGTTGATCGATGCGAAGGTCCGCGTCGGTTACAGCCTCGGCGATGCGTTGCTTTTCGCGTCGGGCGGCTATTCGACGATCGGCATGACCACGCCCGCGACCCTCGCGGCCAAGGGCTGGAACGCAGGCGTCGGCCTCGACTATGCCGTCACCGAGATGTTCTTCGTCGGCGGCGAATACGTGTACCGTAACATGCCGACCACGATCCCGGCCGGTTTCGACGCCACATCCCACGCCGGACAACTGCGCGCGGGCATCAAGTTCTGATCGGAACTTTGTGAAGCGAATTTCGACGGGCGGTCCTACAGGCGGGCCGCCCGTTTCACGTCAGCGCTCATCGGTTTCGCCGTCGCGGTGCCTTTTCCACAAATCCGGCCGCCTGGCCCGGGTGATCCGCTCCGCCTCCGCGCGGCGCCACCGGGCGATCTCGCCGTGGTGGCCCGACTGCAGGACGGGGGGAATGGCGCGGCCCCGCCATTCGGCCGGCTTGGTGTACTGCGGATGCTCGAGCAGCCCGTGCGAGAAGCTTTCCTCCTCGGTCGAGGCGGCATTGCCGAGCACACCGGGACGCAAGCGAACGGTGGCGTCGATCATCGCCTGGGCCGCGATCTCGCCGCCGGTCAGGACGAAATCGCCAAGGCTGACTTCCTCGATCCCGTAATCCTCCAGCACCCGCTCGTCGACACCCTCGAAGCGGCCGCAGATCAGGGTGACACCGTCGCAGGCGGCGAAGCGCCGTGCCGTGGCCTGGTCGAACGGCCGGCCCCGGGGCGAGAGGTAGACGAGCGGCCAGCGCGCCCGGTCGGTCGGCACGCCGCCGGACGCCGCATCGATCGCGGCCGCGAGCACGTCGGCCCGCAGCACCATCCCGGCGCCGCCGCCCGCAGGCGTGTCATCGACATTGCGGTGCTTGCCGAGGCCGAAGTCTCTCAGGTCGATCGTCTCCAGTTGCCAGAGCCCCTCTGCCAGCGCCTTGCCGGTGAGGCTTTCACCCAGCACCCCGGGGAAGGCCGCGGGGAACAGGGTGATGACCCGCGCCTCCCAGGCGCTGGCCAGCGCCGGCCGGTGGCCCGTCAACGGGCGTGGTTTCAGCGTGGCGGCGATCTTCAGGCGCCCATGCGATTTGGCGCGGGGCTTCTGCGGGCCGGTCTCGTCGCGGTCGGGGGGAACGGGCCCGGGGGTCTTCGGCGTATCACTCATGCGCGTTCCTACCCCGGGGGGCGCGGGCAGAGAAAGGCGAAATCAGGCCTCGACCCTCGCCGGGCCGCCGTGGGCGCAGCGCGCCAGCAGCCGGTTGTATCCTTCGCCCGGGAACGCGCCGGCAAGTTCGCGCAGGAGCGCCGGGTCCGGCAGCTCGGTGACGGGCACGGCCGCGTCCACCATTTCGGCGACCAGCGCGCGGGCTTCGGCCCGCACCAGCGGGTTCGGTGCGTTCAACAGGAGCATCGGCGCAAGCCCCGCCTCGCCGCGGGTGACGAGCTGGTCGAACACCTGCGGCAGCGCCGAGAACCGCAGCAGGGCGAAATCCACCGCCGGCTCGTTCAGCGACCCGTCGAGACCGGCGGCATCGTAGAGCGGGTCAAACCCCGCCGCGCCGGCCTCGGCGTTGAGCCGGTGCACGATCCGGTCGATCCGAGCGACATCGATCCCGGGCCGCGCGCGCAACGTGCGCATCGCTCGCCGGACGGCATCCTCCGCTTCCGGGACCGGATCCGGCCAGGGCACGTCGAGCGGCTGGGACGGTGCGGGCAGGGTGTCCATCTCGGCGATCCGGGCCAGCGCGCTGTCGAGCATCACGTCCATCTCGGCCGCGTCACGGAACGCCCAGGCGCCGACACCGGCGCCCACTGCAGTGATCGCGAGCGGCGCCCAGAGCGGCAGCGCCACCGCGCCGAGGATGTCGGCCAGCAGGAGCCCGATGGCCCAGCCGATCACCACGTTCGCGGACTGGACGAAAGCCATCATCGCGAGGCTCGCCCGGCCCGCGCCGGTAGCCAGATCGGGTCTGCGAGCGGCGGCGATGTAGAGCAGGAACAGGGCCGCGAGCACTGGCAGCACCGACCAGTCGTGCTGTGCCAGACCCGCAAGGATCGGGCCGCCATAGAGCGCTGCGCCCAAAAGGGCGAGCCCGGTGCGGCTTCTTGGGCCAAACATCGGCGTGAACCTCCCTCGGCGACACGTCCCCCCTTCGCCTTGGCTAAAGAAGACTCGATTCCGGGGCCGGTTGCCAAGAAGTATTTTCGGTGCCGATGGATTTTCTGGCGCAGGCCAGGAGAAAACGGGGGAATGGTCCGGTGCGATGCCGGGTCTCCGTGCGACGCCACCCGGCAACCCGATCGCATGCAGGCGCGACCATGGTTTGGCTGGCTGCCGGCGAAACCGGCGGGGTTCGCGGCATGGATTGGCGTTTCAAAAACAAACCACTATCCGTGAAATGAGGTCAGCCCCGCGGTTCCCGGTATGACCGGGATGACCCGTATGCCGCCTGGGTGAGACCCGGTTATCCGACCGACGGCCACCCTGTCGGAGCCGGCGTTCCGCGGTGGGCCGCGCGCGGCTCCTGCAGTTCACGCCCCGTCACTCGGGGAAGATCCCTTCCGGCGGGTCGGCCACGATCCGGCGCGCGGTAAGGTCGACGGTCGGCACCGCGTCTCGCGTGAATGGCAGCAGCGCCGGTGTGTTCAGGCCGGCACCGGCGATCTCGAGCAGGTCACCAGCGCCGTGGTTGTGCACGGCTGTGACACGGCCGAGCAAGCGCCCGCCGGTATCGTGAACCGCAAGGCCGACGAGATCGGCGTGGTAAAACTCGTCATCGGGTAGCGAGGGCAATGCGTCACGCTCGGTGAACAGCTTTGTTCCACGCAGATCGTCCGCCGCCTCTTTCGAGGTGACACCCTCTATCCGGGCGGCGAAGCCGTTTTTGACCGGCCGCGTGATCTCGACGGTGAAGCTTCGCGCCCCGTCCTCGGTCGAAAGCGGCCCGTAGGAGGCGATCGCCTCGGGGTCCGCAGTGAAACTCTTCAGCCGCACTTCGCCCTTGACCCCGAAGGCCCCGGCGATGGCGCCGACACAGATACGTGTTTCCGACATGCCTGTCTCTCCGTCCGGCGGGGTGCGGGACCAACACGGCCCCGCACCCGATTTGACCGTCGAAGACCCCGATTACTCGGTGGTTTCCTCGGCGGCGGCCGCTTCAGCGGGCGCCTCTTCAGTGGCGGCCCCTTCAGCGGGCGCTTCTTCAACGGCGGCCTCTTCGGCAGGCGCCTCTTCGGCCGGGGCCTCATCGGCCTTCGCAGCCTTGGCGGCCTTCTCCTCGGCGCGGTCCTGGGCGGCTTTGCCCGGCACGCCCTTCTTGGGGTTCGCGCGCTCTTTTTTCTCGAGCACGCCGGCGGCCTCGAGCATCCGCGCGACACGGTCGGTGGGCTTCGCGCCCTTGTCGAGCCAGGCCTTCACGGCGTCGAGGTCCATTTTCACGCGGTCCTCGCTGTCTTTGGGCAGCAGCGGGTTGTAGGTGCCGAGCTTCTCGATGAAGCGGCCGTCGCGCGGCATCCGCGAGTCGGCGGCGACGATGGCGTAGTGGGGGCGCTTCTTCGAGCCGCCACGGGCGAGACGGATTTTCATAGCCATGGGTAATCTCCTGTTCTTGGCTTGTCAGGGGCAGGGCGCCCGCTGTTCACGGGAGGCTTGCGGCCCCCATTTCACCGGGGACCTCAGGCCCCCATTTCTTTGTGTTCGTGGTGGTGCCGAATGACTTCGGCGATGATGAAGTTGAGAAACTTCTTGGCGAAGTCCGGGTCGAGATCGGCCCGGCGCGCCAGGTCTTCGAGCCGTTCGATCTGTTCCGCCTCGCGGGCGGGATCGGACGGGGGAAGGTCGTGTTCGGCCTTGAGCTGGCCCACCGCCTTGGTGTGCTTGAAGCGCTCGCCGAGGGTGTAGACGAGAATGGCGTCGAGCCGGTCGATGGAGGCGCGATGCTCCTTGAGCACCTGGGCCGCCCGGGTGGCGTCATCGGTCATTGCGGTCTCCGGATTGCGGGGTCGGAAGTGTCCGGCAACTGGCCCGGACCGGGGTGGCGCCAGAGGTTCATGGCGCCGATCGTCGGGTGCAGATACTCGCCCTCGATCTGCGCGCCGAGGCGGCGGGCGAGGGTTTCGGAGCGGGTATTGCCAGCGAGGATGAGCGAGATCGCCGTCGTCCAGCCGAGCGTGTCATAGGCGTAGTCCCGGGCCGCCAGCGCGGCCTCGCGGGCAAAGCCCTTGCCCTCGGCGGCGCTCATCAGGGTCCAGCCGATCTCGGGCTCGGGCCAGGGATCCGGGTTCCAGAGCCCGGCGCGCCCGAGATAGGCCCCGGTGGCCTTTTCCTCGAGCGCCCAGAACCCGTAACCGCGCAGCGCCCAATGGCCGATCATCCCGGCGACGGCGCGCCAGACCTGGGCCGCAGGCAACGGCCCGCCGACGCTGCGCGAGCGTTCGGTCTGGAAAAACGCGACCTCCGCCTCGATATCGTCCGCGCGCATGGCGCGCAGGAACATCCGCTCGGTCTCGAGCGTGGGAATGCTGAAGGTGGTGGGGGCGAGATCGGTGATGGTCATGCGCGCGCCTCCGTCCCGCCAGAGGCGGGCAGTTGATCCGTCCGGCCCGTGGCGGTCAACGCGTCACGGCCCGGGTGGCGCCAGATCACTGCCGATTTGCCGCTGGGCGAGACCCAGTCGCGTTCGGGGGCGGCGCCGAGGCGGGTGGCGAGGGCTTGTGAGCGGGTGTTGTCCGGCACGATCACCGACGACAGCGGCCCCCAGCCGAGCGTGTCATAGGCATAGGCGCGCACCGCGATGGCGGCTTCGGCCGCATAGCCCTTGCCCTCGGCGGCCTCGTACATCGCCCACCCGATCTCGACCTCGCTCCAGCCTTCGGGGTTCCACAGCCCGACCAGGCCGACTGTCTCGCCGGTCGCGGTCACGTCGACCATCCAGAATCCGTAGCCGCGGATCACCCAATGGCCAAGTTCGGCGGCGAATCCGCGCCAGGCGGTGGGCCGGTCGAGCGGACCGCCCATGCCGCGCGACCGCTCGGAGGCGTAGAAGGCGGCATAGGCTTCGAAATCGTCGGGCCGCTGCGCGCGCAGCGTGAGCCGTTCGGTGGTGAGCACGGGGACGGACACGGAAATCATGCCTGCACCTCAGGGGCCGTCGCGGCCTTCGCGGGACGCGGGTGCCGGTAGACAAGGGTTGTGATGCCGGGCTTGGGTTGCGGGGCCTTTTCGTCGCGCTCGGCGCCGAGCCGGTCTGCAAGCCGGATCGAGCTGGCGTTTCCCGGCGCGATGTAGCTCACCGCGCTGTCCCAGCCGAGGCGGCCGAAGGCGTGGGCCACACAAGCGCGGGCGGCTTCGGTCGCGAGCCCCTGGCCCTCGTCGACGTCCCGGAACAGCACCCAACCCAGCTCGCGCTCGGGCCGGCCGTGCGGGAAGTAGGGACCGAACAGGCCGATCGCCGCATCCGCGCCCTTGCGGGTGGCGACGAACCGCCCGAAGCCGCGCATCTGCCAATGGCCGAAGTCGCTCGCGAGGATGTTCCAGGCCTCGGTCGGGGTCTTGGCGCCGCCCGCGTGTTCGGCCCGCGCCGAGCCAAAAAAGCCGATGTAGGCCGCGGCGTCTTCGGGTTTCGGGTGGCGCAGAACCAGGCGGTCGGTGCTGAGAGAGGGGAAGGCCGGGGCGGTCATGCGTAGGCCTCCGGGCTGCCGTCGGTATCGGGCGCGGGGTGGCGGTAGACCACGCAGGCCTCGGGGCCTTCGCCGTCGGGGCGCGGGGCGGTTTCGTCCACCGCGGCGCCGAGTTTCGCCGCCAGCGCCCGCGAGGCGGCGTTGTCCGGGTCGATGTAGCTGACAAGCGACGTGAGATCGGTATGCGCCCAGGCCCAGTCGCGCAGGCCGAGCGTGGCTTCGGTGGCATAGCCCTTGCCGGTGTGCGCGGGGTAGACCAGCCACCCAAGCTCGACCTCGGGAAAGCGCGGCGGTTGGCCGATGGCAACCTGGCCCACGACTTCGCCTTCGCGCTCGATCATCAGCCCGCCGAACCCCTGAAGCGCCCAGCCGGCGATGTCGTTCGCAAACCAGCCCCAGGCCCCGTCACGCGAGACCGGTCCGTCCATGTAGCGGCTGTGCTCGGAGGCGAGGAAACCGGCGAACGCGTCGAAATCCGCGAGCCGGGCGGCACGCAGCGTCAGCCGCGGCGTGGTGATGGTGGGGATCTCGAACCCGGTCATGCCGTGCCCTCCGGCGCTTGCCCAGATTGTGGCCCGGGGTGTGGCCAGTGGCGGTAGACCAGCACCTCACCTGCCTGCGCGTCGGAGATTTCCGCCGACGCCCGGGTGTCGTGCCAGGCGTCGAGCCGCTCGGCGAGGCGGATCGAGCGGGTGTTGGGCGGGTCGATGTAGCTCACGAGTGTTGGCAGGCGAAGCGTTTCGATGCCCCAGTCGCGCACCGCCGCCGCGGCCTCGAAGGCGTATCCCCGGCCTTCCTGCGCCGCGGCGAGGAACCAGCCGAGCTCGGGCTCGCGGTCGCCGTGTTCCATGCAGATCAGCGTGAAGCCGAGGGTCTGGCCGGTGTCTTTCGCCGCGATGGTGAACAGCCCGTGGCCCCGGACAGGCCAGTTCGCGATGCATTGCGTGAAGTCGAGCCAGGCGTCGCGCCGATCGAGCGGACCGCCCATGTGAACGGCGCGGTCCGACATCATGATGACGCGGTAGACGGCGAAATCGTCGATCGCCGGGGCGCGGCAGACCAACCGCTCCGTCTCCAACCGCGGCAGCATGGCCTGGAGCCCCGCCGCCAGCTCTGCGGCCGGGCCGGTGGCGGGGGCCTCCCAGGGATATGTGCGTTGGGCATTCACCGGACGGTCACATTGGCGCGGCCCGAGCGCGCGCTCGGGCGTTTTGCGGCCGCGCGGCCGCGCCCGCCGTTCCCGGCCGGGGTATGCCAGACCGGCGCCTGCATCACTTCTTCTTTCCGAGCCCCGAGAGACCGGAGGGAAGCTGCATGCCGCCGCCGCCGAGCCCGGGCAGGCCGCCGGGCTGCCGGCCAAGCATTTTCGCCGCCTCTTCCATCGCTTTCGGGTCGCTCATGTCGGGCATTCCGCCGGGCATGCCGGGCATCCCGCCCTTGCCACCGAACATGCCCTTCATGGCCTGTTTCAGCATCTTGCCTTTGCCCATTTTGCCCATCTTCTTCATCATGTCCGCCATCTGGCGCTGCATCTTGAGTAGCCGGTTGAGGTCCTGCACCTCCTGGCCCGCGCCCTTGGCGATCCGCTTCTTGCGGCTGGCCTGCAGGAGCCCGGGATTGGCGCGTTCCTTCTTGGTCATCGACTGGATGAGGGCGATCTGCTGCTTGAGCAGCCTGTCGTCGAGCCCGGCGCCCTCCATCTGCTTGGCCATCTTGCCCATGCCGGGCATCATCCCCATGACGCTTTCCATGCCGCCCATCTTGATCATCTGCTCGAGCTGCATCTTGAGGTCGTTCATGTTGAACTGACCTTTGGAGAAGCGCTTCATCATCCGCTCGGCCTGTTCGGCCTCGATGGTCTGCTGCGCCTTCTCGACCAGCGCCACGATGTCGCCCATGCCGAGGATGCGGCCGGCGATCCGGTCGGGCTCGAAGGTTTCGAGCGCGTCCATCTTTTCGCCAAGGCCGACGAAGCGGATCGGCTTGCCGGTGACCGCGCGCATCGACAGCGCCGCGCCGCCGCGCCCGTCACCGTCCATCCGGGTGAGCACGACGCCCGAGATCCCGACCTTGTCGTCGAACTCCTGCGCCACCTCGACGGCGACCTGGCCGGTCAGCCCGTCGACCACCAGCAGGGTCTCGCGCGGGTTCACCGCGTTGCGCACCTGCTCGACCTCGTCCATCAGCACTTCGTCGATGTGGAGGCGCCCGGCGGTGTCGAGCATGTAGACGTCGTAGCCGCCGAGCCGTGCTTGCGTCTGCGCCCGCTTGGCGATGTCGACGGGCTTTTCGCCGGGCACGATCGGCAGCGTGTCGACGCCGATCTGCACGCCGAGCACTTCGAGCTGTTGCATGGCGGCCGGGCGGTAGATGTCGAGCGAGGCCATCAGCACCCGTTTGTTGTCGCGCTCCTTGAGCCGCTTGGCGAGCTTGGCGGTGGTGGTGGTCTTGCCGCCGCCCTGCAGGCCGACCATCAGGATCGGCGCGGGCGGGTTGTCGATCTTGAGCGTGCCGGGATCCTCGGCGCCGGTCAGCACCGCGATCAGCTCGTCATGGACGATCTTGACCACCTGCTGGCCGGGGGTGACCGACTTGGTCACCGATTGGCCGGTGGCCTTGTCCTGGACCTTTTTCACGAAGTCCCGCGCGACCGGCAGCGAGACGTCCGCCTCCAGGAGCGCCACGCGCACTTCGCGCAATGCCGTCTTGACGTCGTCCTCGGAAAGCGCGCCCTGCTTGGTCAGCCGGTCGAAGACGCCGGAGAGGCGGTCTGATAGGCTTTCGAACATGTCTCGGCTCCTTTGCCGTTTCGGTGTTCCCTAGATAGGGCGGGCGGCCATCGTTGCGACCCCATATCCCGCCGATCCGGCGCCAAACGCCGTTTGCCCCCGTGGGCGCATCTGCGCTGACGGGGGGCGATCCCGGCCTCATGGCCATGGGACCGGAAGACGGAGCTTCCGGGGTCTGGGGGCATGTACGTCGGTGGGGGGCGCGAGTTCAAGCGCCGGGGCCGCGCGACCCGTGTCTGCGCAGGTATTTCCGGGCCCTTCCAGGAGCACGCGTCCCTCCGGCGCGGCAGGCGATCTGAGCATCGCGACGGAGGGAGGACGGAAAACGAGGTCGTAGCGCTCGACGAACGCTTGGAAAGGAGTGGGTGCCGCGCGGGTCACATCGTGGCCGGCGATCCGCAGCCTGAATGCTGGCGCGACGTAAGGTTGGACGTCGCCCCGTGATCTACCGGTCGGGAAAAGGAGGTTCATGCACCTGTTTCTGGCATCTCGTCGTATATGTCAGGACAAGGGGACAAAACCGGACGGGAGAGTGCACGATGAACAGGGGTGTGATCTATGTGGCCACGGGGCCCGATTACCGCGCCTTGGCGGAGACCTCCGCGCGGTCGCTCCGCGCGGTCGAGCCGGACCTGCCGATTGACTTGTTCACCGACACCCCCGGTGAGACGGCGGCGGGCCTGTTCGATGCGGTGCATCGTATCGCCGACCCGCATCCGCGCTCCAAGCTCGATTGCATGGCGCGAACCCGGTTCGAGCGCACGCTGTTCCTCGATGCCGACACGCTCGTGCTCGCGCCGCTGGGTGATCTATTCGACGTGCTCGAGCGCTTCGAGCTTGCGCTTGCCCATGACGTGCGCCGCGCAACCGCGCTGATCCGCGAAAGCGCGGGCGGGCCGACCCCCTATGCCTTCCCGCAGCTCAATTCGGGGGTGCTGCTCTATCGCCGCACGCCCCGGATGCTGGCATTCCTCGCCGAATGGGCGCACCGGTTCGCCGTTGCCGGCGGCACACGCGACCAGCCGGTCCTGAAAGCGATGCTCTGGGATTCGGATCTCAGGTTCTGGGTCCTGCCGCCCGAGTTCAACTTGCGCAGGGTGACGATGCTTGACGCCTGGGAGCCGGGCGATGCCTTGCCGACGATCCTGCATTCGCACCGGTTGATGGATCACATGCGGGGCGACGCCGCGCGGATTACCGATCCGGCGGCGCTGGTCGAGGCGGAACGGGCCGCGCTCGATGCGGAATGGGACGCGGTTGGCGGCCGCGATCCGGACCCGATCGGGCGGTTTTTGCGAAAGTGATGCTGGCCGGCACGGTGGCGCCGGCGGTTGGCATCCTGGTCGGGGCTGTCCGGACAGGTTCTGTCTCCCGATACGCCGCCACTCCGAACCCTTCACGTTGCGTCACGTGAATGAATGGTTAACGCGAGTTTCGTCTAACGCATTGAAAAAAAGCTGTTTTGATGGACGGATCGGGTCTCCTTCCCTGGGGACTAGGGGACTAGGGGACTAGGGGACCAGGGGACCAGGGGACTAAGTGTGGTGCCCGGACCGGCGTCCATGGGCATCGTGCAACCCGTCCGAAAGCGCGATCGTCCGCAGGCAGGGGCAACGACTTCACTGAGATGGCCGTTGGCCCCCGGCCAGCCAGCCGTTCACCGTCTGCATGATCTGGTAGGCTTCCGGTCCCTTCGAATACCCCTCGGCCAGCGGGATCTCCTGACCCTCCTTCGCAATCAGAACGCTGCGGGTGGGCACGCCCGGCGCACCGGTTTCCGGCACCATACGGTCTTCGGCGGTCCGGCCCGGGCGCTGAACGACGACCTGGGCGCCCTCGCCAAACGCATGGGTCGTGCCGCGTTCGCCGCGGGGCGCGCGGAACTCGAGCGCCAGCGTACCTGCGTCGCGGTCGAGCGTGATCCGCCGGGTTTCAAGGAAGAACCAGGCGAAGACCGGCGGTGACAGGGCGAAGCACAGAAAGATCACGCCCGCGTCGTTGCCACGGGTGAAGAGCACGATGGCGAAGGCGAGCGTGGCCAGCGACGTGAGAATGAGCCCGAGGGTGAGCGCCACCGGGCGGTGTTCGAGAACGAGGCGGGTGGGGGTGTTTTCGATGGTTTTCATTGATTGTGCCTGAGCCAGGAATTGATCGCCAGGGCCAGTTCAGGGCCATTGCGGTCCGGGATTTCGAATGCGTTGAGTGGGTGGCGTCCGGCATGGGGCCCAGCCGGGATCACAAGGACAAGCTGGTATTTCGTGTATTTGCCGTCGCCGGTTGTGTCGGCTTCGACTCCGCCGACTTCCTCCACCCCATAAGACGCGGCACTGGCCCCGTCGCGCCCGGTGCGGCGGCGGATGTCGACCCGTCCGGCGTCCGCGTCGAACACCACCCGAAGCTGCTCGAAACGACGTGACGCGAACCAAGCATACCCGGCGCAGCCGAGCGAAACGACAAGTCCTGTTCCCAAGCCCTTGCCGAAACTCCAGGTCACCAGCAGCGCGACAACGACGAAAATACCGACGAAGGTCACCCACGGTCTGTGCTCAAGGATCAGAAGGTCGCGCTTTGGCTGGAGGATCTTCACCGTCCCGCCTCCAGCCAGGCGTTGATTGCCTGTGCCACACGGTGGTGCGCGCGGCCCGAGGAATAGGCCAGCGTGACCGGATGGCGCCCGGCGGACTGGCCGCGGTCGACCACCAGCACCACCCGGTAGGTGGAGCCGCTGTCCGACGACCGGCTCTCTTCCACCTCGGCCCGGCCGATCTCGGCGAGCCCGTGACGCACTCGGGCGCCGCCGAAAATGTTGCGGCGGCGAAATTCGACGTAAGCCCCGGGCCGGTGAAACACCACCTGCACCCGGCGCACGAAGCCCCAGAAGGCACCAAAGCCGACGCCGCCGCCGACCAGAGCGAAAATGATGCCCCACCATTCGCCCGACATCATCACGGTAAACCCGACGGCGACGAAGACGAGAATGAACAGGGTCAAGGCAACCGCCAGGATGAAGGGCCGGTCTTCGACGATCAGCAGATCGGGCGTATCGGTGGTGACTTTCACGAACGGCCCCCCTGTCCGCGGGCGCCGGCGCGGGGTCTGGCAGGTCGATCGCTGGGAAAATCGGAAACGGACATGTGCTGGCTCTCTCCCGGGGTGCCGGCGGAGCCTGGAGCAAAAACGGATCAGACTGACGCAGTCCGATCCCGGGATTTTGCGCAAACTCCTGGATCTGGATCAATATTGATCTAGCGCGGGAGAACCGGCGGGGGAAGGGCCGTGGTGTCGCGGCCCTTCCGGGGTTCAGGTCACGCGGCGAGCGGGCGGTGAAGCGCGTTCACCGCCGCATCGATCCCGGCCTGGTCGGCCTCGGCGGGCACGTCAAGGAAGGTCACGTCGGTGATGCCGATGAAACCGAGCGCGAAGGTGAGGTAGGGCGTGGCGAAGTCATGTTCGGCGCCGGTCGGCGTGCCCTGTGACGCGCGCAGGACAACGGCGCGCTTGCCGGTGAGCAACCCTACCGGCCCGGTCTCGGTGTAGCGGAACGCGCGGCCCGCCCGGGTGATCTGGTCGATCCAGGCCTTGAGGCTGGCGGGAATGTTGAAGTTGTACGTGGCGGTCGCGATCACCAGCGTGTCGGCGGCCTGAAGCTCGGCCAGGAGAGCGTCCGACAGCGCCAGCGCCGCGCGCTCGTCGTCGGTGCGGTCTTCGGGCGCCTTGAAGGTGCCGGAGGTATAGGCCTCGGTGATCTGCGGCACACCGGCGGCGAGGTCGCGGGTGGTGACATCGGTGCTCGCAAGGGCAGCCAGAACGGCATCGGCGAAGCTGCGCGAGCGCGAGCCTGCGTGGCGGGCGGACGCGTCGAGGCGAAGGATGGTCTGGGTCATGAAGTTCTCCTGGATCTGTATTGGACCCCATGTTGCGCCTTGCACCAGCGAACACAATCTGGGAGATTCAACAGGATATGTTCGCCAACGCACAGGTCGCCGGATGGAAAACTGGGATGAATTGCGCACCGCCTACGAGGTCGCGCGCCATGGCACGGTCAGCGGCGCCGCGGCGGCGCTCGGCGTCCACCACGCGACCGTGATCCGCCATGTCGACGCGCTGGAGGCGCGGCTCGGGGTGAAGCTGTTCCAGCGCCACGCCCGCGGCTATGCGCTGACCGAGGCGGGCGAGGAGCTGGCCCGGGTGGCGAAGGCGAGCGACGACCAGTTCAGCCAGCTCGCGTCCCGGCTGAAGGGCGGCGGCGACGCGGTGACGGGCGACCTCGTGGTAACCACGCTCCCCGGGCTCGCCGAGCGGCTGGCCCCGGTGTTCGCGAGCTTCCAGGCCGCGCATCCGCAGGTGGTGTTGCACCTGCGCACGGGGCGGCGCCTGTTCCGGCTGGAATACGGCGAGGCCCATCTGGCGATCCGGGCCGGCAAGGCGCCGGAGGAACCCGACAACGTCGTCCAGCCCTTCGATGTTCTGGACGCGGCGCTTTACGTGTCCGGGAGTTACATCGACCGGCGCGGGGACCCGCGCGAAGGGCTCGCGGGGCATGATTTCGTCGGCCCCGAAGAGGGCGAGAAAGGGCCGCCCGCCTATGACTGGCTGCGCGCCGAAGTGCCGCCGGAGCGGGTTGTGTTCCGCTCGAATGACCAGCAGGCGATGGCGGCGGCGGTGCGCGCCGGAACCGGGCTCGGCTTTCTCGCCACCAGTGAGGCGGACGGGCTCATCGAGGTGATGGGCCCCCGCCCGGACTGGTCGTCGCAGATCTGGTTGGTCACCCATGTCGATCTGCATCGCTCGGCCAAGGTCCAGGCGTTGACGAAACACCTCAAGGAAGCGTGCCGCCAGGTGGTTTGAGGGGGTGCACCCGTTGCGGGGCTTGGAACCCCTGGCCTCCTGTATTTCGTGTTCTGACTGTCCCCGCATCAAGAGGCGTCTGAAAAGCTGGCAGTTTCGCTGGTTGGCTCAGGCCTCCTGGCCGCCACCATCTTTGCCAGACGGGTGTGCGAGAGGTGGGCGTGAGCCTGCCGAGGGATGCGCATTCAGACGCACCCAACGATGAAACTGCGACGGCCCGGACGGGTCAGGCGGCCTTGCGCGGACTCCGGCGGCGGCGGGAGCGGACTTTGGTGTTTTGGCCCGCCGGTTTCCCTTTACCGCTGCCACCGTTGCCGCCGCGTCCGCCGCCGCCGCCTTTGCCGCGCTTGCGGGCGGGTTCGGTGTCGTGTTCGGGGCCCCAATGGGTGCCGCCGTGGACCGGGATCTCGCGGCCGAGCGTCTTCTGGATCGCCTTCAGCTCCGACATCTCGGCCGGGGCGCAATAGGCGACGGAGCGTCCGTCGCGACCGGCCCGCGCGGTGCGCCCGATCCGGTGCACGTAGTTGTCCGGCACGTTCGGCAGGTCGTAGTTGTAGACGTGGCGCACGCCGGGGATGTCGAGCCCGCGCGCGGCGACGTCGGTCGCCACCAGCACCTTGAGCTCGCCCGAGCGGAACGCCTTGATCGCGCGTTCGCGCTGGCCTTGCGACTTGTTGCCGTGGATCGCGCCGACGGAGAAGCCCGAGTTCTCCAGCGACTTCGCCAGACGGTTGGCGCCGTGCTTGGTGCGGGTGAAGACCAGCGCGAGGTCCTCGCGGTGATCGTCGAGATGCTCGATCAGCAGCCGGGTCTTGCTGGCCTGTTCGACGAAGTGCAGCCCTTGGGTCGACCTTGTCGGCGGGCTTGCCCGGGGGCGAGACCTCGACGCGCACCGGGTCGGTCAGGTAGGCCTTGGCGAGGTCCGCCATCAGCTTCGGCATCGTCGCCGAGAACAGCATGGTCTGGCGGTCCTTGGGCAGCAGCGGCGCGATCCGGCGCAGCGCATGGATGAAGCCCATGTCGAGCATCTGGTCGGCCTCGTCGAGCACCAGGTAGCGGGTCTGATCGAGCCGGACGGCCTTGCGTTCGAGCAGGTCGATCAGCCGCCCCGGGGTCGCCACCAGCAGATCGGTGCCCCGGCCAAGCCGGGTGATCTGGGGGTTGATCGAGGCGCCGCCGACGACGAGCCCGACCTTGAGATGGGTGTCGCGGGTATAGGCGGAGAGGTGGTCGCTGATCTGCTTGGCCAGTTCGCGCGTCGGCGTCAGGATCAGCCCGCGCACCGATTTCGGCTCGGGCTTGGTGCCCATCTTCAGGAGGTTGTGCGACATCGGCAGGCCGAACGCGGCGGTCTTGCCGGTGCCGGTCTGGGCGATGCCCATCACGTCGCGCCCCGCGAGCGCGTGCGGAATGGCCTGCTTCTGGATCGGGGTCGGATCGGTGATGCCCTGCTCGACGAGCTTTTCGACGAGGCGGGGGGCGAGTCCGAGATTTTCGAATGTGGTTTCGACGGTCATATGAGCGAGTCCATTGATGGCCGCCGCCCCGGGAAGAGGGTGGGCGCAGCCGAAGTGAATTGCCGCCATCCCGGATGGATGGGCGATCGCGTTATGGGTTGCGGGTGCCCTGACCGCCGGGCCGCATTGCCCCTTCGGTCGTCACCGCGCCGCCCCCTGCGTGATCTGGGAACCTGTGGAAGTGTAGCCGGTCTGCGTCATCCACCTGTGGGAGACTGCGGTCTGCTCACGCGGCAGAGACCGTCTGTGGATGCAAATGCGGGCTGTTGGCCGGTAAGTCAACCATTTTGACGCGTAACGCGTCCCGGTCGCAGACCCCCTGTGCTGTTTGCCGGCTGGCTAGCGCCGCCACCGGGTCGATGAGCTGCGCGTTACCTCGTCCTCGTGGGTGTGGAAGCTGAAGCAGCGGGTTTCGCTGCGCGCCAAGCTGTAGAAACACCCACCGGTGGCACTGTCGATTGTGGCCAGCGTTTCGGGCGGGGTGAACCGGCGCTCCGGTTCTTGGTAGCTGAAAGCGTTGTCCAGACCACCGATGTATTCCCAGCCGTTGTGGCGGTCGCCAGGATGCGCGGCCATTCCAGGACGAGTTGCGGTCGTTTCCCCGTCAGGCCAGTTGGTGACGAGAACGTCGTCGTGACCGCGCCGGTCGGCGCGTTGCCGCGAAAACAACGTGGCCGTGCAGGCGCCGCGATCGATCAGCCGCCCGCGCGCATCATACTGGGCGCATGCCCGGCGAGATGGGCGCGTCGGAGTACCGCGCAAGGACCGTGCCGCCCGGGACGATATCCAGACCGCCGGCGGAAATGGCGCGCAAGCCGTTCGGACGAGATCCGTGCGAGTTTCGGAACGATCGGCCGGGGTAGAGCGCCCAGCCCAATCTCGCGTTCGTGTCGGACTGAGCCCGGCGCTGTCGGGGATCCAGCCCAAGATGGCCCTGGCGCGCGGCGCGAGCTTGCCGGGACGGCATCTGCTCCGGCGAGGGCGGTATGCTGCCCGAGGAGCAGGCCGAAAACTCCCGCTATTTCTAGAACTCGCCTCGGCCAAGTTCGGCTGGGGCGACTGGTCGAGCCGTCCAGGCGTTCCACTTCAAGGGCGGCCAAGGGGCCAAGACCGGCACCGGCGGCCACCTTCCCGGCGACAAGGTGCAGGGCAAGATCGCCGGCGTCCGCGGGCTGGAGCCCGGCCAGGCGGCGATCTCGCCGCCGACGTTCCCCGACCTCGGACACGCCTGCCGATTTCAACGTATCGCCGATCAGGTGCGCGAACGCTCAGACGGCATTCCCATCGGGTTCAAGCTGTCGGCCAACCACATCGAAGACGATATCGACTTCGCACTCGAGGCCGCGCCGATTACATCATCCTCGACGGGCGCGGCGGCGGCACGGGCGCGGCACCGCTGATCTTCCGCGACCATATCTCGATGTAGAACATCTGCTCTGGCGGCGTCGATGCCATGTGGTTGAACAGCCGCGGTGGAAACCGATAGCCGAGCAGGCGTTGGGAAAGCTTGCCGATGGTGCCCACTGCAAGGTCAAACGCCCTGCCCACGGTGGCCTCGTCGTAGCGACCGCCGGGCACTTCGAGCTTCGGCGCGTGGAATCCGAGCCGTCCCTCCACATGCAGCACGCGGTCGACCTCGCGGATATTGTCCTGAGCCGCAAGGTTGCTGAAAAAACCGCCGGCCATGAAAAGGACCGCGCAAGCGCTCTCACATCGGGCACCGGCTGGAATGGCGGTTCCCATCGCGCGGGGAATGACGGTCGCGTTGTAGGGCACTGTCGATACGGCCGGCTCGATCTCTTCCCGAATCCGGAAGCCATAGACCAGCGTGTCGGCGATTCTGATGGCCTCTTCGATGGACCCGCCCGGACTGTCGAGGCAGAGGCGCAGCATTCCGGGCTCGCCGATCGGTCCGCAGACGGGTCATGTAGTACTCGTCTTCGTACCCCTGGGAGAGATCATCGACCAGCACCGCCAGTGTCTTGCGAAACTCGACTGCATCGCCCGACTGGATCACGCCGGTCATCGTCATTTCGCAATTGAGGCTTGCGGCGCCGCCGAGCCGGAAATCCGCCGCCAGTGCAAGCGATGGCAGCATCAGAGCAACAATGAGAGCGGCCACCCTGCGCATATCTGGTCCTTTCGTCCTGAACATCGGCCCGGCCGCGACGCTCTTCGGCGCTCCGGACCCGGTCTGGACGAACTTTAGACGGCAGGGGCCCGATGACAAAGGGTCTCTGCCCACGATGGGAGGACTTCCAATGAAATAGCCCGGGAGATTCTCCCGGGCTATTTCAATTCGGTACCGTTGCCCCTGCTCAGTGCAGCTTGGCCTCGACGTCCTTGATCGCGTCTTCGATCAGCTTGTTGCCGTCCGTCGCGGTCATCTTCTTGGCGATGAGGTCCCGGGCGGCGCCGACCGACACGGTGACGGCGGTGTTGCGCACCTCGTTCACCGCGGCGATCTCGGCCGACTTGATCTGGTCGCCGGCGGCCGCGAGGCGCCGGGCGATCGTGGCCTTGAGATCGACCTTCGCCGCTTCGGCGGCCTCGGCGGCCTCTTTCTTGGCGTGTTCGACGATGGCCTCGGCCTGGGTCGCCACCTCCTTCTGCTTGCGCTCGTAGGAGGCAAGGATCGACTGGGCCTCTTCGCGCAAGGAGCGGGCTTCGTCGAGGTCGGACCTGGATGCCTTCGGCGCGCTTGTCGAGCAAGCCGGTGATCATCCCGGGCACCTTGAAGTAGACCAGCACGCCGATGAACACGATGAAGGCCAGCAGCACGACGAAGTCGGTGTTCTGCAGCGAGAAGAACGGACCCGAGGCGGCAAGCGCCGGGGTCGCGGCCAGCATCAGGGCAGGGATCAGAATCCTGTTCATCCGAGTTACCCCTTCAGCCGTGCGTTGATCGCGGAGGTGATCGACCGGGCGTCGGCCTTGACGCCCATCGACGAGAGGATCTCGCCCGTGGTGTCCTTGGCGACGGCTTTCACCGCCTCGACGGCACCGGCACGGATCTCGGCGATGGCCGCTTCCGACTCGGCGGTCTTGGCGGCGATCTCCGCATCGGCCTTGGCGCTCGGCGGCATCGAGCTCGGCCTGGATCTCGGCCTTGGCCTCGGCCGACGATCTTCTGCGCCTCGGCCGGGCTTCGGCGAGGGCGACGTTGTAGGCCTCCTCGGCCTCGACGGCCTTCTGCTTCAGCTCTTCGGCGGCGGCGATATCGTTGGTGATCGTGCCCTGGCGCTCGGCCAGAACCGCCGCGATGCGCGGCAGTGCCACGCGCGACAGCACGAAGTAGATCACGACGAGCGTGACCACGAGCCAGAAGATCTGGTTCGGGAAGGTCCCGAACTCGAGCTGCGGCATGCCGGCCGAGGTCTCGGCTGCGCCCGTGTGCCGCGTCGGTGGTTTCTGTTGCCATTCTGTCCTCCAGATCCCTTTTGGCGTGAACCCGTAAAACGTCGGGCGGGGCCGTGTGTCACGCGCCCCACCCGGTCGTAAGGAAGGGTCGCTGGGATCAGACGGCGAACATCAGCAGGAGCGCGACGAGGAACGAGAAGATCCCGAGCGCTTCCGCGAAGGCGATGCCGATGAAGAGGGTCGCGGTCTGGCCGGCGGCGGCCGACGGGTTGCGCAGGGCGCCCGCGAGGAAGTTGCCGGCAACGTGGCCCACACCGATGGCGGCGGCACCCGAGCCGATGCCCGCGAGGCCAGCACCGATGAATTTGCCGAGAGCGGCTGCTGCTTCCATTTCCATGATGTTTCTCCTTACGATGGAATGGTTGGATGTGTCTGCGGTCTCGGTCGTCGTCAGTGCGCCGGATGCAGCGCATCCTTGAGGTAGACGACGGTCAGGATGGTGAAGACGTAGGCCTGGACCCCGGCCACCAGCACCTCGAGCCCGTAGATCGCGGTGATCGAGAGCACGGCGACGGGCGAGATGGCGGCGATGGCGGCGAACCCGGCAAACACCTTCATGACGGCGTGACCGGCCATGATGTTGCCGCCCAGACGAATGCTGTGGCTGACCGGCCGGACGAAGTAGGAGATCAGCTCGATGATCGCGAGGATCGGGCGCAGCACCAGCGGCGCCGAGCTGACCCAGAACAGGCTCAGGAAGCCCGGCGCCGTTCTTGACGAAACCGACGATGGTGACGGTGAGGAACACCGCCAGCGCCAGCACGCCGGTGACCGCGATATGCGAGGTGGTGGCGAAGCTCATCGGCAGCAGGCCGAGGTAGTTCGACGCCAGGATGAACATGAACAGCGTGAAGATGTAGGGGAAGAACTTGAGCGCGTCCTTGCCGGCCACGTCTTCGACCATCTTGTAGGTGAAGCCGTAGAGCACCTCGGCGATCGACTGGGTGCGCGAGGGCACGATCGCCCGGCCCCGGGTGCCGAGAACGAAGAGCGCGACGATGGCCAGCGACCGCGAGCGCCAGCCAGAGGGTGACGTTGGTGATGGTGAACAGCCCGACGTGATCGCCACCGAACAGCGGCTTCACGATGAACTGGTCGAGCGGGTGGAACACCAGGCCGGGGGCCTCTTCGCCATGCGCTTCAGTCGCCACGTCTTTCTTCCTCATCCCCGGCGGCATCCGCCGCCTGTTTCGTCTCGCCGTCAGCCGCTTTCGCGGCCATCTGCAACTCGATCTCCTTCGCCGAGGCCAGCATGGTTTTTACACCCGCGGCCAGGCCGAGGAAGATGAAGATCACCAGGAACAGGGGCATCGTACCGAAAAGGTAATCCAACCCGTATCCCACGCCGAAGCCGATCCCGAGACCGGCCACAAGCTCGATGACCATCCGCCAGGCGAGGTTCGCCTGGGCATAATCCTTCTTCATGTGGGTGACTTCTTCCGCGCCGGTCTTCAGCTTTTCCAACCGATCGCCGAGCGCCTCGAGGCGGTCTGCGGAAGGATGGTGCTGCGGGTCTGACACGCGGAAATGCCCCCTCATGAGCCTGCACCGTTGCTATTGGGCGGGGGCCGGTGAGTCAACGGGGGTTAGCGCCAACGTCTTGCGATTTAAGGCATTGATATGAAACACATTTCCTGCGCGAGGAATCCGGGCGGCTCGGCCCGCACCGGATTTGGATGCGGAAAACCATATTCAACCGATCGGTTGACGAATTTTGCGGCCCGGTCTACCCGGGCGGCATGGACAGTGCCACCGACAATACCCTCGACATGGTCTTCGCCGCCCTCGCCGACCCGACACGGCGGGCGATCCTCGGAATGCTTCTCGAGGACGACATGGCCGTGACGGATGTCGCCGAGCCTTTCGAAATATCGCTGGCCGCGATCTCCAAACACCTCGGGATCCTCTCGCGCGCAGGCCTCATCAGCCAGGAAAAACGCGGCCGGGTGAAGTGGTGCAAGCTGGAACCGTCGGCGCTGAAGGCCGCGAGCGTCTGGATGCAGGCCTTCGGCCAGTTCGAACCGGTCGACCTCGATGCCTTCGAGCGCTTCCTGGAGGTCGAACTGGGCGAGGACGAGGCGCCGGGGGCGCCGGGCTGAAGCCCGGCCAAGCATTGTGCGCGGCGCGCAAGGTGGCCAAGTCAGACGGACATCGCCTCGTCGGGTGCGACGGGAACCACGCCGGCGACGGCCTCGGCGAGATCCATGTCGAGGGTGACCAGCGCGTCGGCCCGCAAGGTCGCGAGCGCCACCTATTCGGCCGCGAACGTATCCTCCCAACCGAGCCGGTCGGCAACATACCAGGCCGTCTTCTGAAGCGCCTGGTTACCCAGCAGGCGGATTTTGAGCGCGCGCATGTGGTCGAGGCGTGCGCCCGCTTCGCGGCGGGCGAATTCCTGGCGCCGGACCGCGCGATAGAGACCGTCGAGGACCTGGCTTCTGAGCAGCGCCGGAGCGACGAGATAGTTATGCGGCGCGACGATGACCCTTTCGCGGATGAGCCGCAGGGCCGTATCGAGCGTGAGTGCGTCGCGCATGGCGCGGTCCTCCCGAGGCAGGGGCGGCGCATCCCGGCCTTCTTCTCAGGAGCGGGCCGACGCCGTGGGAACGTCAAACCGGCAATGGAGGGCGCCACGCCGCCCGCGTTGTGCAGGGGCGCGGCGGACCGTCGGTCTACGCCTGCAATTCGGCGAGAATCTCTTCGATGATGTCGAAGCCCGAGCCCCAGCCGCGGCCGAACCCGTCCATCGCGCTCTTGAACACGGCGACCTCTTCAGGGCTGGCGTCATGCGGAGTCCAGGTAAGGCGGACCGTGGTCCCGTCCCCGTCATCAGTGAAATCGACCTCCGCCAACAGGGCCTTGGGCCAGCCCGGCTTCATCGGGTTGGCAATCGCCTCCCACCCGGCGTCGGTCGTGTAATGCTGCCAGACCAGCCGGGCCTCGGGGGCGACCTCGGTGTAATCCATCCGCTCGAACATCGCGTTCTCGCCGAACCGCATCTCGTTTCGCCAGACGCCACCGGGCCGCATGTCCAACTCGTGGATGACCGTCTCGACCCCCGGCCCGTACCAGCGCGACAGCAGGTCTTTCTCGGTAAAGGTGCGCCAGACCAGGCCGCGGGGCGCGGCGAAGGTGCGTTCGATCACGAAAGCGGTGTCAGTCATCGGAAATATCCTTTTGCAAGATCTGGAGGAGGTCGTCGAGCGCATCGAAACGGCTGTCCCAATGCGCCCGGAAGCTTTCGAGATACCGCACCGCCTCGGCCATCGGAGCGGCGTTGAGCCGGGCGGGGCGGCGTTGACGGTCGACAGCGCGCGAGACCAGCCCGGCCTGCTCCAGCACCTTGAGATGTTTCGAGACCGCCGGCTGGCTCATCGCGAAGGGCGCGGCGAGCTCTCCGACCGAGGCCTCGCCGTCGGAAAGCCGCGCCAGGATCGCCCGCCGTGTCGGGTCGGCGAGGGCGGAGAAAACCGCGTCGAGTTGGGGTTCGAAACCAACCTGTTCCATAACTGAATGGTTACATAAGCTGTGGCGACCCGTCAAGCCTTTGCGCTGCCACCCGCGTTTGGCAGACTGGCCGCATGACAGCCAATACCCTTCTGCGGTTCGCGCTCCTGCTCTGGGCGCTGGCCTTCGCGGCCTCGTTCGCCGTGTTCGTCCTGGTGCCCGCCACCGGCGACAGCTTCACGCGCGGCCTCAACCGGGTGATGGGGTTTCTCGGCTGGCAGGCGGTGGCGGCGATGTTGGCGGTCGCGGTCTGGACCATCGGCAACCGCCTCGACCGGGGCAGTCCGGGCCGCCGGATCAGCCGCGTGCCGGCCGCGCTCGCCGGCCTGCTCGCGGCTGGGATCGTCGCGCTCTTCGCCTACGCCTACCTGTCGTATCCGACCGTACCGCCGGCCGGGCCGCAAACCGCGCCAACCGCGCCAACCGCTACGCCGCAGACCGGGTGACACCGCGCCTGCCTCTTGTACGGTCTGGAACCCCCCCGGGGGTGTCCGGGGGGTGGTTCGCCCCGGTCCGACATCGCAACCGGTGCCTGCCTCAGGCCCGGTGCGCCCCGTCTGCAAGCCCCTTCACGAAGGCCAGCACGTCGGCCACGCTTTCGCCCTTGCCGATCCGGTCGACGATGGCGGAGCCCACGACCGTGCCGTCGGCCACACCGGCGATCGCTTCGGCCGTCTCGGGGGTTTTCACGCCGAACCCGACGATCACCGGCAGATCGGTCGACGCCTTGATCCGGGTCACCTCGGGGGCGACGGCATCGGCCTGGGCCTCGGCGGCGCCGGTGATCCCGGTGATCGAGACGTAGTAGACGAAACCGGAGGTGTTGGTGAGCACCTTGGGCAACCGTTTGGCATCGGTGGTGGGGGTCGCGAGGCGGATGAAGTTGAGCCCGGCCGCCTGCGCGGGGATGCAGAGCTCCTCGTCCTCCTCGGGGGGCAGATCGACCACGATCAGCCCGTCCACCCCGGCGGCTTTGGCGTCTTCCAGGAACCGCGCGACGCCGCGGTTGTAGATCGGGTTGTAGTACCCCATCAGGACGATCGGCGTCGTGTCGTCGCCTTCGCGGAAGGCCGCAGCCATGTCGAGGGTCTTCTGCAGGGTCTGACCCGCCTCGAGCGCGCGCTGGCCGGCGAGCTGAATCGTCGGCCCGTCGGCCATCGGATCGGTGAAGGGAATACCGAGCTCGATCACGTCGACGCCGGCGGCCGGCAGACCTTTCATGATCTCGAGCGAAGTGTCGTAATCCGGATCACCCGCCATGACGTAGGCAACGAAGGCTTTCTTGCCCTCCGCTTTCAGCGCGGCGAATTTGTCGTCGATACGTGTCATCTGCTGTCCCCTGTCGGTCGCCCGTGTCGTTCGGGGTGGGTTTGCGACAGGGGACGCGGAAAATCAAGCGGTGCGGCGTGCGCCGCGCCGGTTTGATTGGAGGGCGGCGCTGCGCCCTCCGCCTGCGGCGAGCGGGGCAGCGCGCCCCGGGTGTGGCGTGGCCGCGTTCAGCCCCGCGACGGCTCCGGTCCGCCGATCATCCAACTGGTTCCGAAGCGGTCCTTCAACATGCCGAAGCCGTCGGCCCAGATCACGTCGCCAAAGTGCATGCCGACCGAGCCGCCTTCGGAGAGGGCCTCGAATACCCGCTGTGCCTCTGTGCGGGTTTCGGCGAAATGGCTGATGGCGACCCCGGCATGGGCCGCGGCCTCCCATCCCGGCAGGTAGTCCGAGGCCATGAGCCGGCCGCCCGCATGGGTGAAACTCGCGTTGACCACCCGGCCACGGGCGGTTTCGTCGTCCTTGAGATCGGGCGGCAACATGTCGGGGAAATCGCCGAATTTCATGATCCCGAGGTCCGAGCCGCCGAACAGATCGCAATAGAAGCGCATCGCCGCTTCGGCGGTGCCGTCGAAGTTGAGATAGGGAATGAACATCTGATCCGGCTCCAGTCGGTTGCGTGGGTCAATCTGACGGGCGGAGGCCGCCGCTCAGGGCGCCGGGCTGTCGGTCATCACCATCCACCGGATGCCGAAGCGGTCGGTGAAGGTGGAGAACAACGAGGTCCAGAACGCATGGTCCAGCGGCTGCCGGATCTCGCCGCCTTCGGACAGCGCTTCATAGACCCGGCGGGTCTCGTCGTCGTTCGGCATCGACACCGAGACGTTGCAGCCGTCCATCGCCCCCGTCTCGCCGGAGGGATCGTCACTGGCGTAGAGCCAGCCGTCGCCGATCGGCAGCGCGCAATGCATGACCAGATCGGCCGCCACGCCGGGCATCCCGGCCCGGACGTCCTCGGGCATGTCGGAGAACGACATGATCTCGGGTTTGGTGCCGAAGACCTTGGCGTAATGGGTCATCGCCTCGCGGCAATTGTCCTTGAAGAAGAGGTAGGCAATCGGTTGCATGGGAATCCTCCTGTCCGAGCCCCAAGTCTACCACGGGGCGTTGCGGCGGGCGTGGATTTTTCCCTAAAGCGTTTCGAAATCTGAAAACCGCACGTGTTGGTTTCGATGTGCGTGCAACACCAGGCCGTTGCGCGGCGTTTCCCGCAAATCCTCGATTGCGGATCTGCGCGAAACGCTTCAGACAGCGCGCGAATGTGATGATGGAGGGCTCGGCATGGGCTTCAAGTTCGGCATCGTCGGTCTGCCGAATGTCGGCAAGTCGACCCTGTTCAATGCGCTGACCAAGACCGCCGCGGCGCAGGCGGCGAACTTTCCCTTCTGCACCATCGAGCCGAATGTGGGCGACGTGGTGGTGCCGGACGCGCGGCTCGACACGCTGGCGGAGATCGCCGGGAGCAAGGAGATCATCCCGACCCGGATGACCTTCGTCGACATCGCCGGCCTGGTGAAGGGCGCCTCCAAGGGCGAGGGGCTCGGCAACCAGTTCCTCGCCAACATCCGCGAGGTCGACGCCATCGCCCATGTGCTGCGCTGCTTCGAGGACGGCGACGTGACCCATGTCGAGGGCCGGGTCGATCCGGTCGCCGATGCCGAGACGATCGAGACCGAGCTGATGCTCGCCGACATGGAATCGATCGAGAAGCGGCTCCAGGGCCTCGTGCGCAAGGTGCGCGGCGGCGACAAGGAGGCGGTCCAGCAGGAGCGGCTGCTGAAGGCGGCGCTGGCCGTCCTGGAGAAGGGCGAGCCCGCGCGCACCGTCGAGGTCGTCGGACGAGGACAAGCCGGCCTGGAAGGCGCTGCAGCTGCTCACCGCCAAGCCGGTGCTCTACGTCTGCAACGTCGACGAGGACGAAGCCGCCGAGGGCAACGCGCATTCGGCGGCGGTCGCGAAGATGGCCGAGGAACAGGGCGCGGCGGCGGTGGTGATCTCGGCCCGGATCGAGGAAGAGATCAGCCAGCTCGCGGGCGACGAACAGGCGATGTTCCTCGAAGAGCTGGGGCTGCACGAAGCCGGGCTCGACCGGCTGATCCAGGCCGGCTACGAGCTGCTGCATCTCGAGACCTACTTCACCGTCGGCCCGAAGGAGGCCCGCGCCTGGACGATCCGCGAGGGCACGCCGCGCGCCGCAGGCGGCCGGCGTCATCCACGGCGATTTCGAGAAGGGCTTCATCCGCGCCGAGACCATCGCCTATGACGATTTCGTCGCCTGCGGCGGCGAGCACGGCGCGAAGGACGCGGGCAAGATGCGCGCCGAGGGCAAGACCTACGTGGTCAAGGACGGCGACGTGCTGCACTTCCTGCATTCTGGGTGAGTGCGCGCCGGTCCGGGGCCTGTCCCGAGGGGTGTCCCGAAGGGTGGGCGAACTCGGACGGGGGGTCAGGGTGATTGATTTCATTATAGATAGCGCTAACTGTGTTCTCGCGGGCGAAGTGGCTGGCGAAGGTGGGTCTGCAGGCAGCGTCCCGGCCTACGGGGCGGTCGACCCGGTCCCCGAATCTTTGTCGGTCTCCATCATCTTTTCTAGTTATTCCGTCGCCGGCCCTGGTTTCAGTTCCTGTGTGATATACCGCCCAAGGTGCGTGCCGGCACCGAGGCCAACCGGGTTGAAACCGGTCATAAGGCGACGTCGCGGTACAGCTCCAGCGCCTCGAGCGCCTCGGGTTCGGTGCGGGTCGAATGGGTCTCGACCGGACAGGCATTGTCGAAGAAGGCGCTCAGACAGGCGGCGTTCGCGCCGGCCAACCCACGCACGGTTCGCACAAAGCGCGGGAAAGCGGCGGTGCCGATCTTGTCCACGGTGGCGGTGGTGTCGGCGATGTCGTCGGGGCTCCGGCGGGCGTCGTCGGTCACATCGGCCGTCTGACCGTTCAGGCCCGCCGTTCAAACCCCTGCAGCACATTCACCGTGTTCACGCCGATTTCGGCGATGTCGTAGCCGCCCTCCATCACGAACAGCGTGGGCAGGTCGAGCGCCGCGATATCGCGCGCCGTAGGTGGTGAAATCGTCCGATTTCAGCTTGAAGAAACTGATCGGGTCGGTTTCGAACGTGTCGACGCCAAGCGACACGATCAGCGCCTCCGGCGCATAGTCCGCCATCTGCGCCCAGCGCGTCGGCAAGCGCCTCGCGCCAGGTGGCCAAAGTCGTGCCCGGCGGCAGCGGATAGTTGACGGTGAACCCGTCGCCCGCGCCGGTGCCGGTCTCGTCGGCGTGGCCGAGAAAATGCGGGAAGGCGTCCATCGGGTCGCCGTGGAGCGACAGGAACAACACGTCGTCGCGGGCGTAGAAAATATCCTGCGTGCCGTTGCCGTGATGGAAATCGACATCGAGGATCGCGACGCGTGTGCGCCGGTGTCGCGCAGGTGCTGGGCGGCGATGGCGGCGTTGTTCAGGAAGCAATAGCCGCCGAACATGTCGCGCGCCGCGTGATGTCCCGGCGGGCGGCACAGCGCGAAGACCGCGCTCGCCGCCGGCGCAGATCCGCTCGGCCCCGGTCAGCGCGACCTGGGCCTGGCATAGGCCGCCTCCCAGGTGCCGTCGGACAGATCGTGGTCTCGGCACGAGAGGGCGTAGTAGCCCAGCTTGCCCTCGATATGGGTCGGGGATCGGCTGCGACATGCGGCGGGCGGGCCAGACGGTCGGGATCGCCTCGCCCTTGAAACCCGCTCGGCTTAGCCACTCGGGCCATGCCGTTTGCAGGAAAGCCGACGAAATCTGCGTCATGGATGGCGAGGATCGGGTCCATGCCGAAGTCATCGGGATCGCGAGACCGGGCCGAGATCCACGTCGCGCACCCGACCGATGATGTCGTCCGCGCGCGACGGGCGCTCGAACGGTTCGACCAGTTGCCCGCCGCAGAGCTCGGTCCGGGCATTCCGGAGCCGGTGCTTCTCGGTGAAGATCGTTTCCATTCGGCCCTCCAGCGTGCGAACGGCGGCCCACGTGTGAGCGCCGTTGCCGGTGTCGGATCAGGATTACTTCTTCAAGTTGGTCCAGATCTGGTCGTAGACGGCTTGCGTCTCCTGGTCACAGACCTCGATGAAGGCGCCGGGCCCGGCCGTCGCCGGCGGGTTGGACTCTGGCAGGGTCGCCAGTTCCGGATCGAGAAATTCGCCGGCGCCGGTCACGTCCGGGCGCGTAGCGGGCGTAGTTGGTCACCGCCGCGATGTTTTCCGGCTCCAGCAGGAAGTCCATGAACTTCAGCGCGTTGTCGCGGTTGGGCGCGTCCTTCAGCAGCACGACATTGTCCATCCAGACGACATAGCCCTGGGTCGGGAAGGCATATTCGACGATTGCGCCTTCTCGCGCGCGCCTTGGCGCCGAAGCCGTTCTAGATCATGCCGACGGCGGCATCGCCGGAGACCAGCACCTCCTTGGCGGTGTCGGAGTTGAACGAGGCCCAGTGCGCCTTGGCGGTCCTGCAGCATGTCGTTCAGCGCCTTGAGCTGCTCGCGGTCGGTGGAGCATTGCGGGATGCCCAGATGCAGCGAGGCCAGCGCCAGCACTTCGCCCTGGCTGTCGAGCACGTTGATCTTGCCCTGACAGTTCGGCCGGCGGGTTGAACAGGATGTCGGTGGTGTTGATGTCGCCCTGATAGACGTCGCGGTTCGACCGAGAAGCGGGTCGAGCCCCACTGGTAGGGGATCGAGTGCGTGCGGCCCGGGATCGAAGCGACGGATCGGCCCATTCCGGCGCGATGTTGCCGATGTTGGTCAGCTCGCCCGTCGGCGATGGTGTCGAGCAGGCCTTCGCCGGTCATGATCTTGACCATGTAGTCGCCGGGCACGGCGACGTCGTAGGTGCCCATGCCGCCGGCCTTGAGCGAGGCCAGCATCGCCTCGTTGGAGTCGTAGGTGTCCATGGTCACCTCGATGCCGGTCTCGGCGGTGAACTTGTCGAGCAGCTCCTGCGGGATGTACTCGAACCAGTGATAGATCGACGAGTTCGCCTTCGGCCGTGGCGGCTGCCGGCGGCGAGCGCCAGGGCCATGGCAGCGAGCGTCGTTTTCAGAAAAGTTTTCATTGTTTGTCTCCCTTGTTGGTTATTTCGTTTTGTCCGACTTCGACGACGAAGTAGGAGATCGTCACCATCACGATCGAGACGCGCAGCAGCATCGTCGAGATCGCCATGATGTTGGGCTTGATGCCCTGTTTCACCGACCCGAAGATCGCCGTGGGCAGGGTTTCGACGCCGGCGCCCTTGACGAAGTTGGTGATGATGAAATCGTCGAGGAGACGATGAAGGCGAGCAGGAAGCCCGAGATGATGCCGGGCATCATCAGCGGCAGCAGGATCGCGGCGGAAGGCCTGCGGCCTTGGTGGCGTAGAGATCCTCGCCGCCTGTTCGTAGGTGTCTTCGATCCCCTGCAGCCGCGCCGGGATCGGCAGGTAGGCAAACGGGATGCAGAAGACGATATGCGCCACCAGGATGGTCAGCAGCCCGCGCGTGAACCCGATCGAGTTGAAGAAGATCAGCGTGCGCCACGGCGGTCACGATCTCCGGCACCATCAGCGGCAGGTTGATCAGGCCGAGCGACAGCCGTGCGCAGCCGGAACCTGCCCGCCGCGCACCATGGCGGTGGCCGCCGCGTGGCGATGGCGGTGGCGATCGGTGGCCGCGATGATGGCGATGGTGAGCGAGTTGATCGCCGCCTGTTTGAACTTGTCGCTTTCGGGGCCGATGAAAACATCGGCGTACCAGCGCAGCGACACCCCTTCCCAGACGGTGATCGAGTTGCGAGGCGTTGAAGGAATAGATCGTGACCACGATCAGCGGCGCATAGAGGATGACCAGGCACAGGATCGTGACGAAGCGGAAACCGCGGATAGGTTTTGACGTCGGTCCGGGCGCTCATGACGCGCCGCTCCGCCCGGCGCTGCTGGCGGGCAAAGAACAGCAGGATGATCAGCACCATGGTCAGCAGGATCATCGAGGCCGCCGCCCCGAACGGCCAGTTGCCGGCGTTGCCCTTGAACTGCTCCTCGATCAGCGAGCCGATCATGAAGTTCTTGGCCCCGCCGAGCAGGTCGGGCGCCAGAAACGCGCCGAGCGACGGCACGAAGACCAGGATGCAGCCGGCGATGATGCCGGGCTTCACGGTCGGCAGCACGATCCGCCGCAGCGTGGTCCACTTGGTCGCATAGAGATCGGCCGCGGCTTCGGAGAGCGCGAAATTGTAGCGCTCGACCGACGGCGTAGATCGGCAGCACCATGAACGGCAGGTAGGAATAGAACAGCCCCAGCTGCACCGCGAAGTTGGTGTTGATGATCTGGATCGGCTCCGAGATCAGCCCGGTCCAGATCAGCCATTCGTTGAGCGGGCCGTTGTCGCGGAGCAGGAACTTCATCGACACGGTGCGGATCAGCAGGTTGACCCAATAGGGGATCGTGATCGAGGAACACCCAGAGCGCGCGCGTGTTGCTCCGGCCGGGTGGCGATGAAATAGGCGGTCGGAAAGCCGATCAGCAGGCACAGGAGCGTGGCCAGACCGCGCCTGCCAGATCGAGCGCCAGAAAATCGGCGATATAGGTCCATTCGATCTTTGGTGGCTCATCGCCGAACAGACCGCGGTCGAAGAAGAACTGGTCGTAGGCGGCCAGGGAAAACTCCCAGATCACCCCGCCGCGGAATTCCTTGGTCAGGAAGGAATAGACCAGCATCATCCCGACCGGTGCGAGCACGAAGATGATCAGCACGAGCCAGGACGGCAGCAGCAGCCAGTTGCGCGGCCCCGGCATAGGTGTCGGAGCGGCCGCGCCGCCGATTTGCAGCACCCCCGGCCATCAGTCCACCAACAGGCGCGCGGCGCCGTCATTCCATGTTGACGAAGGCCTCTGCGCCGGGTCGAAGATCCGCTTGTTGCCGCGGTCCGAGTTCGGGTGCGGACCGTGATCTTCGGCCCGTCGTCCAGGTGCGACATGGTGGTGATGTCGGTGCCGATGAAGATGTTCTCGGTCGATCATGCCGTTCAGGCTTGTCGCTTTCGGTCGGTTGCGTCGGAGCAAGAACAGACCGCTCGGGACGGATCGACAGATGCACTCTTGCGCCGACGTCGACCCGTCGACGGCGTCGCATGTCAGTGCGTGGCCACCGCCGAGATGACAGCATCGCGCCGCCCGTCTGCGGATCGCGTCGACCGACACTTCCAGAAGGTTCGTCTCGCCGATGAAATCGGCGACGAACCGGTTGCGCGGGCGTTTCGTAGATGTCCCGCGCGTTCGCCGAGCTGCTGCAACTCGCCCGACGACATCACCGCGATCCGGTCCGACATGGTCAGCGCCTCTTCCTGGTCGTGGGTGACGAAGATGAAGGTGATGCCGGTCTCGCGCTGGATGTGCTTCAGCTCGATCTGCATGGCCTTGCGCAGCTTCAGATCGAGCGCCGACAGCGGCTCGTCGAGCAAGCAGCACCTTGGGCTCGGCGCCAGGGCGCGGGCCAGCGCCACCCGCTGCTGCTGTCCGCCGGAGAGCTGCGACGGCTTGCGCGTCGGCGAATTGGCTGCAGCTGCACCAGCTCCAGCATCTCGCCGGCCCGCCTGCGCGCCTCTGCTTTCGAGCTTGCCCCGCATCTCCAGGCCGAAGGCCGACGTTCTCGAGCACGTTCATGTGCGGGAACAGCGCGTAGTTCTGGAACACCGTGTTGACCGGCCGTTGTTGGGCGGCAGGTCTTCGATCTCGTCGCCGTAGAGGAAGATCGCGCCTTCGGTGACGTCCTCGAACCCCGCGATCATCCGCAGCAGCGTGGTCTTGCCGCAGCCGGACGGCCCCAGCAGCGTGAAAAACTCGTTGTCGCGGATCCCGAGCGAGATCTGCTGAAGCGCGGTGAAATCGCCATAGCGTTTCATGGCGTCGCGCACGTCCACGGCGATCCGGGCTTCATCGTTCATATCGAGGTCCCCATTCCCCGGGGAAACCCTAGCATCCGAAATCCTGTACTGTCGTGTCCCCCGAAAGGGGGATGTATCGGTGCGCGCATGGTTGTCTCCGAATCCGTCCCCCAAGGCTAAGGGCGACAATGAGCGGCAAAAATTCGTATCTTGCGAAGGTTGGCTTAGGAGAAACCTTTTTCCTGAACGGAAAAGTTAGGCGGGGCCTAATTAGCGGTGATGCAGATCGTTCTTTTCCGGACCGCGTCACATGGCACATTGGAGCAAACGCCGAACACGACGTGCCACGGGCCCCGCCCGTCGCGCCGAGAGGCAGGATTGGGAGGATATGGACATGCCCGTTGAGACGGTTGACACGCTGGTTGTCGGCGGTGGCCAGGCCGGGATCGCTCTGAGCGAACACCTTGGAAAAAACGGCGTTCCCCATCTGGTTCTGGAGAAGGACCGGATCGCCGAAGCCTGGCGGACCGGGCGCTGGGATGCGCTCATGGCCAACGGTCCGGCCTGGCACGATCGCTTCCCGAACCTCGAGTTCAAGGGCAACGCGCCGGACGAGTTCGTCTCGAAAGACCGGGTCGCGGACTACCTTGTCGAATATGCCGAGATGGTGGGCGCGCCGATCCGCACCGGTGTCGAGGTGCTCAAGGCCGAGCGCCGGACCGACGCCCCCGGGTTCCGGGTCGAGACCTCGAAAGGCGAGATCCACGCCAAGCGCATCGTCGCCGCCACCGGCGCCTTCCAGCATCCCGGCCATCCCCCCGATCGTGCCGGAGGATGCCGGCATCGACCAGATCCACTCCTTTCACTACCGCAATCCGGCGCAACTGGCCGAGGGCGCGGTGATGGTCGTCGGCGCCGGGTCGTCCGGGGCGCAGATCGCCGACGAGTTGAATCGGGCGGGGCGCAAGGTGTTCCTCTCGGTCGGGCCGCACGACCGCCCGCCGCGCCGCTACCGGGGCCGCGATTTCGTCTGGTGGCTCGGCGTGCTTGGCCTGTGGGACATGGCCGCGATGAAGCCGGGCGCCGAACATGTGACCATCGCGGTCAGCGGGGCCTACGGCGGGCAAACGATGGATTTCCGCCGCCTCGCGACTGAGGGCGTGACGCTGGTCGGCCTGACGGACGGGTTTCGGCGACGGCGTCCTGCGTTTCGCGGACGATCTGCGCGACAACGTCGCCCGCGGTGACACAAGCCTCAAGGAGATGCTCGACGCCGCCGATGCCTACGTCGAGCGCAACGGCCTCTCTCTGCCCGAGGAGCCCGAAGCGCGCAGAACCTTGCCGGACCCCGAGTGCCTGACCGACCCGATCCGCGCGCTCGACCTCGCCCGCGAAGGCATCACCACCATCATCTGGGCCACCGGCTTCCGCCAGGATTTCAGCTGGCTGAAAGTCGATGCTTTCGACGACAAGGGCGCGCCGCTGCACCAACGCGGGGTGTCGGTTGAACCGGACGTCTATTTCCTCGGCCTGCCCTGGCAATCGCGGCGCGGTTCGACCTTCCTCTGGGGGGTCTGGCATGACGCGCGGTTCATCGCCGACCAGATCGCGACGCAACGGGCCTATCTCGACTACGACGGTGACGCGGCGGTGGTGCCGTCGGCCGCGGAATGACCTGACCGGAGCGCACATCCAATGGCAAAAGATCACCTCGACCCGGCTGAAGAGCTTCGCCTGAATACGGCCGAGCCGTTCGAACAGGCCCGTGCCATGCCGCCGTCGGTCTACACGTCGAGGCGTTTCTCGAACGAGCTGGAGCATATCTTCGCGAAGGACTGGTTCTGCGTCGGGCGCGCCGAGGCGCTGGCGAACCCCGGCGACTATCACGACTGAGATCTGGCGGGCCAGCCGATCGTCGTGATCCGCGACCGCGACGGCGACGCTGCGGGCGATGTCGAATGTCTGCCTGCACCGGATGTCGACCCTGCTGCAGGGCCGCGGCAACACCCGCTCGATCGTCTGCCCCTACCACGCCTGGACCTACAACCTCGACGGCCGCCTGCGCGGCGCCCCGGCGATGACGCAAGAACGAAGGGTTCTGCAAGGACGATATCCGCCTGCCGCAGGTGCGCTGCGAGGACTGGCTGGGCTGGGTCTTGGTCACGCTGAACCCGCAAGCGCCGCCGTCGCCGAGACAGCTGCGCCGAGGTCGAAGAGCTGATCGCGCGACTACGGCATGGCACGACTACGTCGAGACCGTTCCCGAGGAACACCGCTGGGACACCAACTGGAAGGTGCTGGCCGAGAACTTCATGGAAAGCTACCACCTGCCGGTCTGCCACGCGGGCACCATCGGCGGCTCTGTCAAGCTGAGGAAATGACCTGCCCGCCCGGCCGGCCCGCCTTCAACTACCACTACGATCCTGAAGGACGACGCGCCTGCGATCGCACATGGCGCATCCGTCGAACACGACGCTGAAGGGCGACACGCGGCGCACCACCTGTCTGCTGGCGATCTACCCCTGCTGATGATCACGCTGACGCCGGGCTATTTCTGGTATCTCTCGCTGCATCCGGACGGGCCGGGCCAGGTGAACATCCGCTTCGGCGGCGGCATGTCGCCTGACTATCGTCGACGACCCGCAGATGCGCAAAAGCATTTCGCTCGACTGAAAACCCTGCTCGACGACGTCAACGTCGAGGATCGCGGCTGCACCGAGAAGGTCTACCGCGGCCTGTTGCTCGGACCTGGCCGAACCCGGGCCATCTCAGCCACCTCGAACGCCCGAACTACGATTTCGCGCAATACCTGATGGCCAGGATCGACGCCGGTCGCCCGGCCTGAACCCCACGCAAGGAAAGCAGCACACGATGGCGCATACCCGTATCCGCAAGTTCAACACCTCCGACACCTACCCCGAGCAGAACCTCGACAACGATCTCTGCCAGGCGGTGGTCACGCGGGGCGGCAAGACGGTCTGGCTGCGCGGCCAGTGCCCGCAGAACCTCGACGACGCGGTGAACATCGACAGCCACGACCCGGTGGAGCAGACCCACAAGGTGATGCAGAACATCCACCAGCTGATCGAGGAAGCCGGCGGCACGATGGAGCATCTGGTCAAGGTCGTCGTCTACATCACCGACGTGCGCCACCGCGAGGCGGTCTACCGCACGATGGGCGAATACATCAAGGGCGTGCACCCGGTCTCGACCGGGCTGGTGGTGCAGGCGCTGGCGCGGCCCGAGTGGCTGGTCGAGATCGACGGCACCGCCGTGATCCCGAGGAATGACATGACCTTTTCGCTCGTCGCCCGCTGCGCAGACACCGGCATGTTCGGTGTCGCGATCTCGTCGTCCTCCCCGGCCGTCGCCGCGCGCTGTGCCTATGCCCGTGCCGGCGTCGGTGCGGTGGCCTCGCAGAACGTGACCGACCCGACGCTGGGGCCGCTGGCGCTCGATCTGATGCAGGGCGGCATGGGCGCGGCGGAGGCGATCGCCGGGGTGACGGATCTCGGCCGGTTCATCGAATACCGTCAGGTGCTCGCCGTCGATCGCAGCGGGGCGCACGGCCATCCATTCGGGGCCGAACAGCCTCGGGCATCTGGACCCAGGCGCAGGGCCGCGACGTCGCCTCGGGCGGCAACCTGCTGGCCAACGACGGCGTCCCGCAGGCGATCGTCGACGGCTTTCTGGCCAGTTCCGGCCATCTGGGCGACCGGTTGATCGCGGCGACTGCGCGCCGGGCTGGCGGCCGGCGGCGAGGCGGGACCGGTGCATTCGGCCGGGATGATGCTGGTCGACGAGGTGCCCTGGCCGGTGGCCGATCTGCGCTGCGACTGGACGGAAGACTGCCCGATCGACGCGGTCGCGACCGCCTGGGAGGTCTACAAACCGCAGCTGGAAGCCTACGTCCAGCGCGCGCTCGACCCGCGCGAGGCGCCGTCCTACGGCGTGCCGGGCGATCAATAAAACCCGTCGACGAACAGCAACGGAGACAGACTTTGGACCTCACCCATCAGGATTGGAAATCCCGCGCAGAACGGCTCAGCTTTCGCGGGCAGGCTTTCATCGACGGACACTTCGTGGACGCGCAATCGGGCCGGACCTTCGACAGCATCAACCCGGCGACCGGCGCCGTGCTGACCTCGGTCGCCGAATGCGATGCGGCGGATGTCGATCTCGCCGTTGCCGCGGCGCGCCGGGCGTTCGAAGACGGCCGCTGGTCGCGAAGGGCGCCGGGCGAGCGCAAGGCCGTGCTGTTGAAGCTTGCCGAGCTAATCCGGGCCAACCTTGAAGAATTGGCGCTGCTCGACAGCCTCGACATGGGCAAGCTGGTGGCCGACGCCGCGGTTGTCGATGTTCCGGGCTCGGCGAATTTCTTTCAGTGGTACGGCGAGGCCATCGACAAGATCTACGACGAGGTCGCCCCGACCGGCCCCGGCGATCTGGCGCTGGTCGCGCGCGTGCCGCTCGGCGTGGTCGGCGCGGTCACGCCGTGGAACTTCCCGCTGGACATGGCGACCTGGAAATCCGCAGCCGCGCTTGCGGCCGGCAATTCGGTGGTGCTGAAACCAGCCGAGCAATCGCCGCTGTCGGCCCTCAGGCTGGCCGAGCTTGCCGTCGAGGCGGGATTGCCCGAGGGCGTGCTCAACGTGGTGCCGGGGTTCGGCCATACCGCGGGCCAGGCGCTCGGCCGGCACATGGATGTCGATTGCCTGGCGTTCACCGGCTCGACCGCCATCGGCAAGAAGTTCATGGAGTATTCGGGGCAATCGAACCTGAAACAGGTCTGGCCCGAGACCGGCGGCAAGAGCCCCAACCTGGTCTTCGCCGATTGCGAGAACCTCGACGCGGCCGCCGACATGGCCGCGTTCGGGATCTTTTTCAACCAGGGCGAGGTCTGCTCGGCCAACTCCCGGCTCTATGTCGATCGCAGGGTCAAGGATGCCTTCGTCGAGAAAATGATTGCCCGCGCTGAGGCGACCCAGCCGGGCGACCCGCTGGACCCGATCTCCAAGATGGGGGCGATCGTCGATGAGACCCAGACCGAGGCCATCATGCGGTTCGTCGACGGCGGCAAGAAGACCGCCAACCTGGTGGCGGGCGGCGAACGGATCTCGGTCGACGGCAAGGGCTGCTTCGTCCAGCCGACGATCTTCGACGACGTTGCCCACGAGGATCCGCTTGCCCGGGACGAGATATTCGGCCCGGTTCTGTCGATCATTCCATTCGACAGCGAGGACGAGGCCGTGCGGATGGCCAATGACAGCGTCTACGGGCTGGCCGCCTCGGTCTGGACCGACAACCTCAGCCGTGCGCTGCGGGTGTCTGACAGGCTTTTTGCCGGCACCGTTTCCGTCAACACCGTCGATGCGCTGTCGGCGATGACCCCGTTCGGCGGCATGAAGCAGTCCGGTTTCGGCCGCGATCTGTCGCTCCACTCCTTGGAGAAATACACCGCTCTGAAGACCGCCTGGATCAAGTACAAGGCTTGAACCCCTTGACCCGCAGCGCATAATCAGCGGATGGCTCTGCGGTTCACACTCAGGCAGCTGGAATACTTCGTCGCGGTGGGCGAGGAAGGCTCGATCGCGCAGGCGAGCGAGCGGGTCAACGTGTCGCCACCGTCGATCTCGGCCGCGATCTCTCAGCTCGAAAGCCAGTTCGGCCTGACGCTGTTCGTGCGCAAACACGCGCACGGGCTCAGCCTGACGCAGGCCGGGCGCCAGTTCATGGTGCAGGCCAAAAACGTTCTGGACGAGGCCGAGGCGTTGAACCGCTTGGCCGGCGACATCTCCGGCAACGTGCAGGGGCCGCTGAACATCGGCTGCCTCGTGACCTTCGCCCAGATGCTGCTGCCGGCGATCCGCCGGCATTTCGAACTGAAATACCCCGACGTCAGGGTCACCCAGGTGGAAACCGATCAACTGGGCATCATCGAACGCCTGCGCCGGGCCGACATCGACGTCGCCCTGTCCTACGACCTGGAGATACCGCCGGACCTGGAGTTCGTGCCGCTGCGGTCGCTGCCACCCTACGCCATGGTGCCCGAGGAGTCATCCGCTGTCGCGCCAGAGCACGGTCGCCGTCGAAGAGCTGCTGGACCACCCGATGGTGCTGCTCGATCTGCCGCTCAGCAGCGACTACTTCCTGTGCTTCTTCAAGCCGACCGGGAGCAAGCCGAAGATCGTCGAACGCACCCGCGACATGGCCGTGATGCGCTCGCTGGTGGCCAACGGCTTTGGCTATTCCATCGCCAATATCCGTCCCTTCTCGGACCTGTCGCCCGACGGCCGCCGGTTGCGGTTCGTGCCGCTGAAGGGCGAGCTGCGCCCGATGCGCCTTGGGCTCGTCATGCCCGAGGGTGCGCGCAATGTGCTGACCGTCAATGCCTTCATCGAGCACGCCGCAGAGGTGATCACCGACTGGGACTATCCGGGGGAACGGGTGGACCCAAAGCTTAAGCCCATCCTAAGCCATGCTTTCGCAACCACGACTTTAGCCTAACCCGTGCATCTGCCACCCTGTCGCGAAACACGTTCCCCTTGAGGAGAGAGACACGTGCGCGACCCCCGTTACGACATCCTGTTCGAGCCGATGGAGATCGGCCCGGTGACGGCCAAGAACCGTTTCTACCAGGTGCCGCACTGCAATGGCGGCGGCTACCGCGATCCGTCGGCGGCCGCGGCGATGCGCGGGACGAAGGCCGAGGGCGGCTGGGGCGTGATCTTCACCGAACAGACGGAGATGCACCACACCTCCGAAATCACCCCCTTCATCGAACTGCGCCTGTGGGACGACAAGGACATCCCGATGCTGCGCCGCATGTCCGAGCGGATGAAATCGCACGGGGCGCTGGCGGGCATCCAGCTCGCCTATTCGGGGGTCAACGGGCCGAACCTCTACACCAAGGAGGTGCCGCTGGCCGTCACGGCGCAACCGATCCGCACCTTCACCAACGACCCGGTCCAGGCCCGCGCGCTCGACAAGAGCGACATCCGCGACCTGCGCCGCTGGTTCGTGAACGCCGCAAGCGCTCGAAGGACGCGGGCTTCGACCTGATCTGCCTCTACGGCGCGCATGGCTTCGGCATCTTCCAGCACTTCCTCAGCCGCGCCACCAACCAGCGCAGGACGAGTACGGCGGCAGCCTGGAGAACCGGTCGCGGTTCGTGCGCGAGGTGATCGCCGACATCCAGGACGCGGTCGGCGACACGATGGGCATCACCCTGCGGGTCTCGCTGGACGAAACCATCGGCGATCTCGGCTTCTCCAACGCCGAGGTGCGCGACTTCGTCGAGATGAACGCGCGACCTGCCGGATCTGTGGGACCTCGCGCACGGCACCTGGGAGGATTGCTCGGGGCCATCGCGGTTCAAGGAAGAGGCGGCGCAGCAGGAGCTGGTCGCGGGCATTCATGACGCTGACCGACAAGCCGATCGTCGGCGTCGGCCGCTTCACCTGTCCGGACGTGATGGTCAAGCAGATCAGCACCGGCATGCTCGATTTCATCGGCTGCGCGCGGCCGTCCATCGCCGATCCGTTCCTGCCGAAGAAGATCGAGGAAGGCCGGATCGAGGACATCCGCGAATGCATCGGCTGCAACATCTGCATCACCGGCGACATGACCATGTCGATCAGCCGCTGCACCCAGAACCCGACCTTCATGGAGGAATGGCGCAAGGGCTGGCACCCCGAGCGCATGAACGCCAAGGGCGACAGCGACAACGTGCTGGTGGTCGGCGCCGGCCCGGCCGGGCTGGAGGCGGCACGCGCGCCCTGGGCCGAGCGCGGCTACGACGTGGCGCTGGCCGAGGCCGGCACGCGACCTGGGCGGTCGCGTGGCGCGCGAGCGGCTGTTGCCGGGGCTGTCCGCCTGGGGCCGGGTGGCGACTACCGCGAGTACCAGCTCAGCCAGATGCCCAATGTCGAGATCTACTTCGACAGCGGGCTCGACGCCGACAAGCATCCTCGAGTTCGGCTTCGAGAACGTCGCCATCGCCACCGGCGCGCCACTGGCGGCGCGACGGCGTGTCGCGCCAGCACGTGGTGCCGTTGCCACAGATCCCGCGATGCCGCTCTTCACGCCGGACGATATGATGGACGGGGCGGCCCCTTCGGGCCACGTGGTGATCTATGACGACGATCACTACTACATGGGCGGCGTGCTGGCCGAGCTGCTGGTGCAGAAGGGCTGCACGGTGACGCTGGTCACGCCCTCGGCCTATGTCAGCGAATGGACCCTGAACACGCTGGAACAGCACGAGATCCACCGCCGGCTGGTCGAGATGGGGGTCGAGCATCGTGCTCAACCGCGGTGTGACCGCGATCGGAAAAGACCATGTGGAGACCAACTGCATGTTCTCCGATGCGCGCACCCCCGTCGGGTGCGACGCGGTGCTTCTGGTGTCGTCCCGGCTCGAGAACAACGGCGTCTACACCGCGTTGAAAGCGCGCGAGGCGGACTGGGCGGAGGCCGGCATCAAGTCGGTCAAGCTGATCGGCGACGCCAATGCGCCGGGACCGATCGCCTGGGCCACCTATGCCGGTCACCGCTACGCGCGCGAGCTCGACGTGCCCGACATCGGCGACGCCCTGCCGTTCCGGCGCGAGGTCACCGAACTTGCCGAGGATTGAGCGCGGCGTTACCACTTGAGCGGTGCTTGTGGGCGGGGGCCGGTGCCGCGTGACGGGGGGCGACGCATGACTGAGACAACACGCACGCTGGAGATCCTCGATCGCCTGATCGCCTTTCCGACCGTGAGCTGCGACAGCAACCTCGATCTGATCGACTGGGTCGAGGACCTTTTGCGCAAAGCCGGGTTTGAACTGACCCGCATCTGGTCACCCGACCGCAGGAAGGCGGGGCTTTTTGCCCGTATCGGGCCCGCAGCGGGCGGCGGGGTCTGTCTGTCCGCGCATACCGACGTGGTTCCCGTCGACGGACAGCCCTGGACACGTCCGCCGTTCCAACTGACCCGCGAGGGCGATCGCGTCTTCGGGCGCGGGACCACCGACATGAAGGGGTTTCTCGCCTCGGCGCTGGCCATGGCCGAGCGGACGGCTCAAACCCCGCTGACGGAGCCCCTCAGCCTCGTCATTTCGTATGACGAGGAAATCGGTTGCGTCGGCATTCGCCAGATGATGCCCGAGCTTGCCCGCCGTCTCGGCACCCCCCGGGCGGTGATCGTCGGTGAGCCGACCTCGATGCGGGTGGCCACGGGACACAAGGGAAAGGCTGCGCTCAGGGTCATCTGCCACGGCCAATCCGGGCACAGCGCCCTGGCCCCCGAATTCGTCAACGCCATCCACGTCGCGGCCGGGTTCGTCGGGGAAATGCGCAGCTTGCAGGCGCGGCTCGCGGAGGGCGCGAAAGATGCGGCCTACACGGTACCGTTTTCCACCGTCCATGTCGGCATGATCGAGGGCGGGCGGGCTCTGAACATGGTCCCGGACAGGACGCGCATCGACATGGAAATCCGCCATATTGCCGAAGTTCCGTCTGCCGACATCCGGGCCCGGATCGATGCCGCGGCGCGACGGGCGGAACGCGGCGGTCGGTCCGGCGGCCCGGATCGACATAGACGAAACCAACGCCTATCCCGGCCTCGACACGGCCCTGGGAGATCCGGTGGTGAAATGGGCCTGTGGTATCGGCGGTGACACCGCGACCTGCAAAGTTGCCTTCGGCACCGAGGCGGGCTTCTTTGCCGAACGCGGCCTGCCCACGGTCGTGATCGGGCCGGGCGACATGGCTCGCGACGGACACAAACCCGACGAGGGCCTCGACCGCGCCGACCTGGCTGCCTGCGACGCGATGCTGGAAAGAGTACGCACCGATCTGAGCGGGTGAGGAGCTTCACGCTTTCCGTTTCGTGACTCGCGCGACCAACCCGACAGGTGGTGGCCCGGATTGGCGACCGGGGTTTGGGGCGTCGGCAGGTCGTCTCATGTGAATGACCGGTCCGGAGCAAGCCTGTTGCAGCGCCGACGGTCGTGGTGCTTTCACGCAATCGAATTGGCTGGACCGGGCTGGGCTCTGCCGCGGCGGCATTGGTCCGGATCGTCGGCACATCTGACGGTCGCGGGGCCTGCGCCGGCGCTGATTGTCAAGCTGGGCGAGCCCTCGGGCGCCGACACCGTGCGTCCCCGGCAAGGCGATGCGACAACATCTGGCGAGGGGATCGAGCCGCCCGGAACCCCAATGAGGATATCGGCCAGGATGCACGGGCACCGGCGCGGTCGCACGGCGATAGCGCGCCCGGATCTGCCGCCCGGACCGGCGGAATTCTACGAGATCTTGCGTAAATTCGTGCACAAGAGGCGCATTTTGGCCGAAATCCGGTTCTGAAAACCCCCACGGATCTGGCGCCAGATCACCCCCGGGAACGAACATTCTGGGAACGAGGGGGACTCGTGATGTCCAGCGTCAAGGTTCCGCACGGGAGCGCCGTGCGGGGTGCGGAGATTTTTGCCCATCATTTCGGGGTGAACTACATCAGTGTGAAGGATGAGGCCGAGGGTGGCGGAGCGTTGCCGGCCTATGCCAATGCGGTGAACGACCTGGCCGGCAGCGGCCAGATCACGATCCGGTTTCCGGGCGGCGGCGTGGCCGAGGACCAGGTGAACCCGGATGCCTATACCGTGCTCGACGACGGCGCGGTGGTGCCGGGCACGCCGACATATGAGTTTCTCCTCGATGCAGCGGCGAACGGGTGGGCGGTCTCGATCGTGCTCCCGACCTGGCGGTATCTCGACCAGAAAACGATGGAAATGGACACCGCGCGGGCCGCGGCCGAGGTGACGGAATATGCCCAAAGCCTGTTCGCGGTGGCCGACGCGCTGGGCGTGACCATCGACGGGTTCGAGATCGGCAACGAGTTCGACCTGCTGGCCGAGAAGACCAATGGCAGTAGCTGGCTGACCGGCGAGGAATGCCAGCTGTGGTCGGAGGCCTATGCCGATGTCGCGGCGACGATCACCGCGGCCCTCGATGCGGAGATCGACGCGGCGGGGTTTCGGGCGAAAGACGCACCCTGGATCGGCGTGCAGGCGCTCTGGACCTGGGTGCCGGAATACTGGCGCAAGCCCGCCGATTTCCGCGACGCGATGGCGGATGCCTTCGACGCGGCCGGCATGACCGGCGCCGTGGACGCGATCATCACCCATGTCTACCCCTGGCTCGAACTCGAGGAGAACCCGCAGGACTGGCTGGCAGGCGATACCGATGTCATCGACAACCTGGTGGCCCTGGATGCGGTGTTCGGCGGCGGGCTCGACTGGAACGTCACCGAATGGGAAGTGTCGTTCGGCTCGGGCGATGCGATGGAGATCTTGAAGGCGCATTACGACGGGATCAAGCAGCTCGAACCGGTGGTGTCGCTGTTCAGCCAGATGGTCGCGGCCGGGATCGATCACATGAACCTCTGGCCGGTGCGCAACGGTGCGTTCACCTCGCTGGAGACGCTGGAAGGCGCCGAGAAGCCGATCAGCTACCTGTTCGACATGATGTCGGACCAGCTGGTGGGCGCCCGGGTGCTCGACCTCAACGGCAAGAGTGCCGGCAACATGTGGGAGGTCGGCGACGACATCCATGTCTACGGGTTCGAGGGCGAGAGCCGCACTGTGCTCTATCTCGGCTCGCGCAGTGACGCGGCGCAGGGGATCGACCTCAACCTTTCGGCCTACCGCGGCGACGGCAGGCTGCCCACCATCTCGGTGAGCCGGATCTTTGTCGACGACCCCGACGCCAAGGGCTACCAGCAGGGCACGCATGTTGAAACGGCGGAGTATTCCTTTCGCTGGTTTCAGGACAACGCGGCCGAGATACTTACCTTCTCGCCCTACGAGATGATCGTGATCGAGGTGATCTACGCGGTGGACAAGGGGGAGGTCGAAACCGGCACGGCGGGCGACGATTTCCTCTATGGGTCCACCGGGGACGACCGGTTGACCGGGGCCGCGGGCGACGACCGGATCCACGGCCGGCTCGGCGCCGATCGGCTGTTCGGCGGCGACGGCGACGACCGCATCCATGGCGGCAGCCAGGGCGACACCATCGTCGCCGGCGACGGAGACGACCTCGTCGACGGCGGGGCGGGCCAGGACTTGGTCGACCTCGGCGCGGGCGCGGATGTGTTTCTCGACGACGCTCAGGGACAGTACTACGGCAACGATATCATCGATGGCGGCGCCGGCGACGACCGGCTGGAGATCGGCGCCGGCGACGACGTGGTGACCGGCGGAGCAGGCGCGGATCGCTTCGTGTTCGGCACGGTGTCGGCCGCGATCGGCGAGGACACGATCACCGATTTCACCCTCGGCGAAGACATTCTGGAGATCTCCGGTGTCGCCTTCACGACCCTGGAGGCGCTGGTCGCCCGGTACGACGTTTACACGAACGGGGTCGACACTGTGGTCCGGGCGGACGGCCTCGGGTGGATCACCCTGGAAGGCATCGATGCGTCCGGGATCGACGGGGTGGCCGGGGCGCCGGACCTGATCGTGGTGGAAGGGTCGCGGCGGGCCGATACCGATCTCGGCGGCACGCCTTTCGATGCCATGGTCGCCGGCCGGCGCGGCGCCGACGATCTCTACGGGCGCGCGGGCGACGACATCCTGCGCGGCGGCAAAGGGGCCGACTGGCTGTTCGGCGGGGCGGGCGATGACCGCCTGAACGACGGACGCGGCAAGGACGTGATGATCGGTGGCGACGGGGCCGACATTTTCGAAATGACCCGTGACGGTCAGATCGACCGGATCCGCGATTTCGAACAGGGGCTCGACCGCATCGATCTGTCGAACTGGAGCGCGGACGGGATCGGTGATCTCGATATTTCGGTCCGGGACCGGGCCTGGATCGAGATCGCGGGCGGCGACGAGGTGCTGTTGGTCCAGGTGGACGACAGCGCGGGCTTTGCCTTCACCGCGCAGGATTTCCTGTTCTGAACGAAAAAGGGCCGCCGAAACCGGCGGCCCTTGCAGGATGTGTGTCGCTGGCTCAGATGCCGGCGGCGGTGTCGATGATGCCAACCCCGGTGCCGACCGCGTCGAGCAGGCGGTTGACCGAACGGATCGGGTTCTCGAGGACGAAGACCACGTCGTTCGGGCGCAGCTGGAAGCGGGTCGCGAGCACCAGGTTCGCGGCATTGGCGGCGTCGAGATGCCAGGCAACCACGCCGGGGCCGTCGTTGGCCGCGCGGATCACGTAGAGCTGCGACAGGGTGCCCAGCTCGCTCGGCACGCCCGCAGCCTCGGTGAACAGCGCATCGGCGAGCGAGGCGGTGCGTTCGAACGGCAGGGTGAAGCGGCTTTGCAGGCCGACTTCGCCGCCGACGTAGACGTAGTCACGGGTCACCGCGTCGAGATCGACCTTGGACAGGAAGTTCGCCCGGCGTTCGGTGAGTTCGCCGCGGCGCAGGGCCACTTCTGACGTCAGCTCGGTGAGGGCCGCCGCGCGTTGGGTCTGGCGGAAGGTTGCGAGCTGGATCTGCTGGGCGAAGTAGGCCGCGGCCTTGTCGAGGTCGTAGGCCGTGTCGACGAAAACCGAGTCGCCGTTTTTCATCGGCATCATCTGGATCTTCGGATCCGAGAGAAAGACCGACATCGGCACCTGGTAGATCGACCCGTCCCGGTAGATCCGGATCGAGGCGTAGTCCTGGTCAGTAAGGTTCACGCCACCGGCGGCAGTGATCACCCCCGAAAGCGTCGGCGTATTCAGCGTGACCGGGACGGACACAGCCGTGGTCACCGCACCGCCGACATTGATGTGCTGCGAGTTGAACTCGGAGATCTCGAGCGAGAAAGTCGGGTCGATCTGGTTGCCGACGAGCGCCTGGAAGATCTCGGCCTCGCCCTCTTCGAGAATTCAGGCCGGCGATACGGATCCGGCCGACTTCCGGGATCGCGATCGCGCCGTCGTCCTGGACAGTGTAGCCTTGGCGCTGCGACTGCGCGGCGAGCAGGCCGGTGAGCGCCTCGACGGTGTCGGCGGAGTTCGGGGTCGACAGCAGCAGAACGTCGCCCACGCCGATCATGTAGGGACCGGGGGTATACGGGTCCGGCAGGCGAGTAGGCAGCTCGCCGGGACGCGATTCGGGCGCGTAGGCCGGTGCGGGCAGCGCACCGGCGCCCATCGGCGTCCCGCCGACGCCAGCCGAGTAGCTGAAGATGGCAGGCAAGGTCCGCGGGCGATACGGCGAAGCGTTCGCGGTGGAAATGGTTTCGTTGGTCACGGCCACAATCTTGACCTCGCCAGCAGCCGAATCACCCGGTTTTACCGTCGGTGTGATTCCGCATGCTGCGAGCGATGCGACAACCGCCAAAGCAGTTAATACGCGCATTTTCTGTCCCCTAAGTCATAGGCACGGCGTGCCCGCCGCGACCTCCTGTGTCGGGGCTTTATACCAATACGGATTGGGCCGAGGAACCGCGAAATGGGTCGGAAGTTGGGCGGCATGGCAAAAATGCTGCACTTTCCGACGTTTTCACGGCCTGCCGGGACCTTTCGCGGTGAGGCGTTCTGACGCGTCTGCGCGTGGGGTCGTTTTCGGCGGTCAGGTCGGGTGGAGTTCGGCGGTCAATCGGGCACCGAGATCGCCGTCAGCCCGGTGGCATCGATAATGGCCGCAGAAAGCCGTCCGGTCGCGTAGGCGCCGGTATCGACGCCGATCCGGCCGGCATGGGCTTCGACCGTATCGACGACGGTATGGCCATGCACCACCCATTGCCGGTCAAGCCGCGCGCGCCGCAGGAAATCGGGGTGCCCCCAGGTGAGGGTGTGCGCGGATTGCCCGGCGAGCGGCAGGGCCGGGTCGGCGCCGGCATGGACCACGTGGACGTTGCCGTTGGTGTAGAGCGCGGGCAGGTCCCACAGCCAGTCGATCAGCGTCGGGCCGAGGGCCTCGGCCAGCTTGTCGCGCACGCGCACCGCCTGCGCGTCTGACATCGTTTCGGTCGCGCCGCCGATTCCGAAGCTCGCGAGCGTCTGCAAGCCGCCGTACTGCAGCCAGCGTGCCGCCATGGTGGTCGGCGCATCGAGGAAATCCAGCATCATCTGCTCGTGGTTGCCGCGCAGCACCACGAGGCCTTTGCCGAGGCGGCGCTGAAGGCCGAAGGCGATGGAAAGCACGCCGGCGCTGTTCTCGCCCCGGTCGATCAGGTCGCCGGTGAAGATCAGCCGGTCGGGCGACGGGTCGCGCGCGCCGAGCCGGTTGAGCAGGGAGAGCAGCAACCAGTCGCATCCATGAACGTCGCCGATGACGGCGATACGCTCGGACGGCGCCAGAGCGGCATCGAAGGTGGGCGGTTCGGTCGTGTCATCGCCGCCGCCGAGGATTTGTGTCAGCCAGGACATGGCGCAGAGGAATAGTCGCTCCGCGGCGCGCGTTTCAAGCGCTGTCTCACGTGTTCAGGGGGGGAAAAATCCGTGATTTTCGTCAGGTAACCGCTTACGCACCCCGGCGCATGAGCACGGTCACCAGCGTGAGCCAGAAGATCCGGACCTCGAGCGCGAAAGATGCGTTGCGAATGTAGGCGAGATCGGCCGTGGCCTTGGCGCGGGTCGCGTCGAGCCCCTCGGCATATCCGAGCGTCACCTGCGCGAGGCCGGAGATGCCGGGGCGGACGAGGTGGCGATGGCGGTATTCGGGGATCTGAGCCACGTACTCGCGCGCGTGCTCGAAATAGTCGGGCCGCGGGCCGATCAGGCTCATCTCGCCGCGCAGGACGTTGAGGATCTGGGGCAGTTCGTCGATCCGGGTCTTGCGAATGACCCGGCCGAGCGCGTTGATTCGGTGGGCCTCGATCGGATCGTCGACCGAGCGGGTGATCGCGGCGGCCGGTTGCATCGAGCGGAATTTGATCGCCGTGAACGGGACCAGGTCCTGTCCCATCCGTTTCTGATGGAAGAACAATGGTCCGCGGTTGAGCTTGGGATTGATCAGCAGCAGCGCCAGCGCGAAGAACGCGAAGACGGGCAACAGCAAAAGACTGACAACGACATCTGCGACCCGTTTTACGCGCCAGAAATATGCCGAACCACCGATAGAGCCAGAATTGCTCAAAGAGGACTGCGAGACGTCGTACACGTCTACCGGACTTTGAATGCTCACTGAACCCTCACAGCGTGAACCAATAGCAACGCCAATGGAATAACCACGATACCCAACATGTTCGTCCGCAGATTGAGTGAGCGGACCTGGACTACCTAACGAAGTCTTTACTAACGGATAACGCTGCGGTTGAGAAGAGAGGGTTTTCAAAGCCAACATGTGGATGTGTCCTTAGCTGCACACCCAGAAATGGCCACAGGATTTTGTCGTAAATTTGAAACAATTCATCCGTTTCTGTGGCCTAACCGGTGCCATTTGTACAGGAAGTCGTTTCCATTTTGGAAACATTCCCTTATTGACGGCGATCCGCCCGGAGATCACGCTGTTCGTGAGTCAGGTTGCAAAGTCATTAAGGGGCACACCTATAGGGTGTATTCCCGGGGCCTGTAATAGAGTGACGTCGCAATATGCAATGCACGGCCCAGGGCCGATTTCCTTTCTGCCCCCCGTGATTCGCGCGCAGGCCGCGCCTCGCATCCCGCGAGGTGTGCCGGGCAAGCTCGGACGGGTCCCGAGAGCGGGGCATGGTGCCGGACCGGGCGCACAATGGCGGTGTCCGGCGCTGCGACCGGGCGCCGGCGGGCCCACCTGGCGGCTTGGCCGACGGGGCGGCGGGAGCTCGGTGTCGCGGGTCGTCGTTTCCAGGGGTCGTCCGGGCCTGTCCCTCGAAGTTCCGCGCAGCCGTCAACAGGCGGTCAAAGTGTTGCCACGAATGCAGAACACATTGTTCACGGGCGCGAAAACGCAGGCTTCGACGTTGTCGCAGGGCAGGTGGCATGTTAGCGCTCTGGCGTTCCCGGACCGGCCACCTACCGACCGGGACCAGTGAGGTATTCCTCCGTGGCGTCGCCTCGGAGGCGAGAGGAGTAAAACGATGGGCGGGCTTGCCGCCGTGCCGGGCGCGGGCGGACCAGGACAGGCTGGCACGGATGTGTGGCGGGGCGTTCCATCGGGTTTCTGACAGGAATTGAGACGATGATTACACCGGTATTGTTGGCTGGCGGCTCCGGAACGCGGCTTTGGCCGCTGTCGCGGAAATCCTATCCCAAGCAGTTCGTGCCCCTGATCGGCGAAACGACGCCGTTCCAGGCCTCGGCGCTCAGGATGGCCGGTGCCGGGTATGCGCCGCCGCTGGTGCTGACCAACTCGGATTTCCGCTTCATCGTCGGCGAGCAACTCACCATGGCCGGGATCGAGCCCGGCGCGATCCTGATCGAACCGGAAGGGCGCAATACCGGCCCCGCCGTACTCGCCGCCGCGTTGTGGCTCGACCGCGCCGGCGTCGGCGACGATGCGCTGATGCTGGTGGCCCCCTCCGACCACCTGGTGCCGGATCCGGAGGCCTTCCGCGCCGCCGTCGAACTGGGCGTGCCGGCGGCCCGGGCGGGCAAGCTGGTGACCTTCGGCATCGCGCCCGACCATGCCGAGACCGGCTTCGGCTATCTCGAACTTGCCGAAGCCTATGGCGCCGGCGCGCCGCAGGTGATGGACCTCGTCCGCTTTGTCGAGAAGCCCGACAGCGCGGCCGCGCAGGCGATGGTCGCGGGCGGAAAACACCTGTGGAACGCCGGCATCTTCCTGTTCTCGGTCAAGACGATCATCGACGCCTTCATGCGCCATGCGCCCGACCTTGTCGAACCCGTGGCCCGCGCGATCGAAGGCGGCCGTCCCGACCTCGATTTCCACCGGCTCGACCCGGAAGCCTGGAGCGCGGCCGGAGACATCTCGATCGACTATGCGGTGATGGAGCGGGCCGACAACCTCGCGGTGGTGCCCTATTCTGCCGGCTGGTCGGATCTCGGCGGCTGGGACGCGATCTGGCGCGAATCCGATCCGGATGAAAACGGTGTCGTGCTGTCCGGCAACGCCACCGCGATCGAGTGTCACAACACGCTGCTGCGGTCGGAAGACAAGAGCCTCGAAATCGTCGGGCTCGGGCTCGAAAACGTCATCGCGGTCGCGATGGGCGACGCGGTGCTGGTCGCCGACATGGACCGGGCCCAGGACGTCAAACAAGCCGTCGCGGCGCTCAAGAAAAAGGGCGCCCACCAGGCCACCGCCTTCCCGCTCGACCACCGGCCCTGGGGCTGGTTCGAAAGCCTGGTGCTCGCCAACCGCTTCCAGGTGAAGCGCATCGTGGTCAAACCGGGTGCGTCGCTCAGCCTGCAATCGCACCACCACCGGGCCGAACACTGGATCGTGGTCTCGGGCACCGCCGAGGTGACCATCGACGAGAAGGTGCAACTGGTGACCGAGAACCAGTCGGTCTACATCCCGCTCGGTGCCGTGCACCGGATGGCCAACCCGGGCAAGGTGCCGATGGTGCTGATCGAGGTTCAGACCGGGTCCTATCTCGGTGAAGACGACATCATCCGCTACGAGGACGTGTACGCCCGTGACTGAGAAGACTGCGACTGAGAAGACCGCGACTGAGCCGACTGCGACCGAGCTGACCTGTTTCAAGGCCTATGACATCCGCGGGCGTCTTGGCGACAATCTCGACGAAGACATCGCGCGGGTGATCGGCCAGGGCTTCGCCGTTGCGCTGGGCGCAAAACGGGTCGTGCTGGGCCGCGACATCCGTGCGAGTTCCGAAAGCCTTGCGGCCGCAGTGGCCGAGGGGCTGGTCGCGCAGGGCGTGGAGGTGCTCGACCTCGGGCTTTCGGGCACCGAGGAGATGTACTTCGCCACCACGCATCTCAAAGCCGATGGCGGCATCTGCGTGACCGCCTCGCACAACCCGATGGACTACAACGGGATGAAGATGGTGAAGGCCGGCTCCGCGCCGCTGGACCCCGCAACCGACCTGGGCCGGGTGAAAACGCGCGCCGAGGCGGGCGGGTTCACCCCCGCGGCCGTGGCGGGCCGGGTGGTGCCGGCCGAGGGCGCGCGCGAGGCCTATGTCGCGCGGGTGATGTCCTTCGTCGATGTCGCGGCGTTGAAACCGCTCAAGATCCTGGTCAACGCCGGCAACGGCGCCGCCGGTCCGACCTTCGACGCGCTCATCGCGGCCCTCGACGCCGCCGGCGCGCCGCTCGAGGTCGTGCGGTTGCACCACGCGCCCGACGGCAGCTTCCCCAACGGCATCCCCAACCCGCTCCTGCCGGAAAACCAGCCGGTGACGGCGGCGGCGGTGATTGCGGCCGGCGCGGACATCGGCATCGCCTGGGACGGCGATTTCGACCGCTGTTTCCTGTTCGACGAACGCGGCGATTTCATTCCCGGCGAATACGTGGTCGGGCTGCTGGCCGAGGCGTTCCTGGCCAAGGAGCCCGGCGCGAAGATCGTCCACGACCCGCGGGTGGTGTGGAACACCCATGACGTGGTCGGGCGCGCGGGCGGTGAGGCGGTGCAGTCGCGCACCGGACATGCCTTCATCAAGCAGGTGATGCGCGAGACCGGGGCCGTCTACGGCGGCGAAATGTCCGCGCACCATTATTTTCGCGATTTCGTGGCCTGCGATTCAGGCATGATCCCCTGGCTGCTGGTGGTCGAACTCATGGGCCGCAAAGGCGCGGCGCTCTCGGCCCTGGTCGATGCCCGCAGGCAGGCCTTTCCCTCGTCGGGCGAGATCAATTTCCGGGTCGAGGACGTGGCCGCGGCCGTGGCTCGGGTCGAGGCGGCCTTTTCAGGCGGCGCGGTGGCCCGGGACGACACCGACGGGTTGTCGCTGGCCTTCCCCGACTGGCGCTTCAACCTGCGCGCCTCCAACACCGAACCGCTCCTGCGCCTCAATGTCGAGGCCCGGGGCGACGGCGGCCTGGTGGCGGCGAAGGTGGCGGAGATCCGGACCCTGATCGCCGGCTGAGACCGACCGGGCGCCCGGCCGGATTCTCCTGAGCTGTGCCGCGCCGGTCTCACCGGACACCCCGGCGCAGACCTGGCGGGGTGGTCGAAAGCGCTTCGCGGCCAAGGCCGGGCCAGGCGCTGCGAATAAAAACGGTTGCTCGGGCGGATTTGCCAATTTCTTTGACCGGCCTGCGCCGGTGCCGCGTCCTACCGGGAGTCCGTCGGTTTGGGATTGGCCGTTGGGTCGGTCGGTCTGGGCAGGCGCGCGGGGCGCAGCGCGCGCACCCGTTTCGGACGGCGTTGTGCGCTGCAAGCGCTGCCGCGCACCGGCCGGTGCGGACGTGCCCGCCATCGCGCGAAAAACGCTCTTGATGGCGGGGCCGGTCAGCTCTGGTGCGCGCCTGCGGCGATAGCGCCGTGCAGCCGGTGCACCAGTTCCACCTGTCCCGAGACGCCGGTCTTGAGATAGATCGCGTGCATATGTGAGCGCAGCGTGGATTTCTTCACGTTCAGCGTTCTGGCGATTTCCTCGGGCATGCGGCCTTCGTGGATCAGGAAACAGACCTGAAACTCGGACCGCGTCAGCCCGGCCGGGTTGTCGACGTGCAGGATCGGCTTGTCCTCGCCCGAGGCGCGTTCCCGCGCGACCCGGGAGACCCGGCCCGCCATCATCGCGGCCACCGAGCCCGGGTCGCGGCCCTGCCAGGCCTCGGCGATCAGCGGACAGAGCACGTCAAGCAGGATCCGGTCGTGTTCGGGCAGCTTCGCGGAAAAATCCAGTTCGAGAAAATCGCTGTGGGCCGGGCCGTTTTCCAACGGCACGACGGCGACATCGACGATGTCGGCGCGGCGCAGGCGCGCGTGGGTTTCCTCGTCCAGGTCGGCGTCGGCGATGACCCAGACCTTGCCCGGTTTGGCGTTGTGAAGGTGTCCTTTCAGAATGGCCGATGCGTAGGATCTCGGCGGCCGGGCGAACAGCTTGCCGGCCGACGGCTCGCCGAGCGCGGCGGAAACCGCCTGGTTGCTCCCCCGGCTCTGACGAACATGCAGGACAGACTGCGCATACACGAGCCGCCGGAGCTCTTCGAACGCATGCTCCATGTCGTCGCGTGAACCGATCGACTTCTGCCAATGCAGCGCAAATCCGATGGACCTGCGCGCAACGCGCCGGTCAAAGACCGGCCCCCTGGACACCCTATTCATTGGGACCCCCACCCCAAATTAAAATTATTACTCGTACAAACCCCCTCACGACACGATTATGGCGGCAATCTGGCGGTGGAGTAGTGGAAAATTACTTCGCCTGGCAAATCGGGGCCGTTGCGCCACATCTCCGACGTGCCCGGCCATTCGCAAGTGGTTGAGCTGAAGCTCTTTTGTCGCTTTTTCAGAGACAAGCCCGGGGTGTGGACAAACTGTTTTCGAGGGCCGGAACCGCCAAAATCTCGTCACATTTGCCGCGTTGACACGACGAATCGGTCGACTCGATGGGCGAACGATCCGGGCGAAGCGGCTGCGAATACAACCATAGATGGTCGATGCAAGTCCAATCAAACAATCTGAGATAGCATTTCCCGCATTCCCGGACGATGCGCGCCGGTAGTGAGCCTCACATAATGGGCACGACCTCCGCCGCGAATGTGCGGGGGTGGATGGGCGCTGCGGCGCCTGATCGGGGAAACAAGAAAGGAAGACAAATGGTACGGAAATTTTTCATGCGTTTCCGGAAGGACGAAACCGGGGCCGCGATGGTCGAATACGCGATTGCCCTGCTCGTGGCGGCAGGCATCGGCGTCGTCGACGTTCACCACATGGGCGACACAGGCGGGCACGAACGCCGACGCTGCTTGTGACGCGCTGACCGGGACGCGCGACAGCGACGCGGGCTGCGACGCACCGAGTCAAGAGCGCTGTCGGAAGCCGCGCCTGTCGCGGCTTCCGACTTCCACACCAATACTTGATCGGCACAGTACACCCAGCGAAGAACAGGAGGACGACATGAACATCAGGTCACTGCTCACCATCCTGTTCGGTACGGCCCTGGCCGGGGGCGCGTCCTACATGGTGATGAACTTCTCCGACACCGGCGCCGGCGCGGCCGAAGCCCTGGAAGTCCCGATGCAGGACGTCGTGGTGGCGGTGTCCGAAATCGGGTTCGGCGAGGTCATCGAACCGCGGATGCTCGGCACACAATCCTGGCCGCGTGAGTCCGTACCGGCCGGCGTCTATGTCAATATGGACCCGTTCTTCGAGGAAGATGAGAAGCGCCGTGCGCTTTCAAACATTTATCCCGGCGAGTTGATGCTTGCGGCCAAGGTCTCGCAACCGGGCGAGCGCGTCAGCCTCGTGCAGAAACTCACGCCCGGCTACCGCGCGATCGCAATCCGGGTGAATGCTGAAACCGCGGTCGGCGGCTTCGTGACGCCGGGCGACTTCGTCGACGTGGTCATGACCCAGGGCGGCGGCAAGGACATGCGCGCCGTGACGATCCTGCAGAATGTGCGGGTGATCGGCGTCGACCAGATCGCCGAGGAACTTCAGAACCAGGCCATGATCGCGCGCACGATCACCGTCGAAGTGTCGCCGGGCGACGGCCAGAAACTGGCGCTCGCGCAAAAGGCGGGCGAGCTCAGCCTGTCGCTGCGCGATCTCGACGCGCCGGATATCGAGCTCATCCCGGAAATCGGGCTTGCCGATCTGTTCGCACCCGAGCCGGAGCCCGAGCCGGAACCGGTCGCGGAACCCGAGGTCGTCTACGTCGAGGTGCCGGTTGAGGTCGAGGTCGAGGCCAAGCCCGTGGTCGATACCCGGTCCCGAGTCACCGTCCGGCGCGGCGTCGTGTCCGAAGAAGTGGTGTTGAAATGACCCGCGCGGGACGCACCCTGGCCCGGGCCTGCCGCTTTGTCCGGGATGAAGCCGGCAGCGTCCTGGTGCTCTGGATCGCCTCGCTGGTCGCGGTGCTCGCCTTTGTCGCGCTGGTGTTCGACATGGGGCGGGTGCAGGTCACGCACGGCGAATTGCAGAGCTTCGCCGACAGCGTGGCGCTGGCCGCCGCGGGCGAGTTGGACGGCAGCGCCGACGCGATTGCCCGCGCGACCGCCGCCGCTGCCGAGGTCGCCGACACGAATGTCTATGGCGGCGATGGCACCCTGTCGGGTGCAGGCGACTACACGCTCACTTTCCTGACCGGCCTGCCGGCCAGCGACACGGGAGACACGTCGAGTTTCGTCTTGTCCTCGCCCTACGACGCGGGCGACGATGCCACCGCACGGCTGGTGCGGGTCGCGGTCACGCCGGTCAGCATCGGCGTGGATTTCCTCGCCGCGACCCGGGCGCTTACCGGCGCCGGCGGCGGGGCGACCATGTCGATGGCGGCCGAGGCGGTTGCCGGGTTCACCCAGGAAGCCTGCGATATCGCCCCGATGATGATGTGCCTGCCGCATGGCTGGAACGCCGATGCGCACAAGGGCGACATGATCGAGATGCGGGCGGGCGGCAGCGGTGCCGCCTGGACCCCGGGTGAGTTTGGGTTCCTGCAACAGAACCTGCTCAACACCGGTGGCCCCTGCGCTAATTTGAACGGGAACAAGCAGGATTTGTGCTATCTGGCCGCGGCGGGACCGGTGACGAAGTGCTTCGCCAAGACCGGCGTGGACTTCAAGACCGGCCAGAGCCAGGGCAACTTCGCGGCCGCGATCAACACCCGGTTCGATGTCTACCTTTCGACCATGAACGGCTCCGAGGGCGACCCCTTGTTTGCCCCCGCGCCGAACCGGATTTCCGGGATCGAGGTCACACGAACCACGGCCGGAAACAGCGGCAACATCAACTGTTCCTATGACAGCTCGCCGGACACGGTTGGCCTGCCCCCGGACACGTGCTTCGACACCGATACCTGCGGTGGTTTCGACGGGCGCTTCGGCGACGGTGTCTGGGACCGGAAGAAATATTTCGGCGTCAACTACCTGTACATGGATCAGTACGTGCTGGACGGGGACGGAAACCCCACCACCACCGAAACCGATTTCTCCAGCGTGACGTACGCAGATATCGATGCGGCCCTGCCCGCGGAGATGGCGCAATGGTTGAGCGCAAACGCGCTCACGACGCAAACGGCGACGCGGTTCGAGATATACCGCGCCGAGAACGCCGTGACCGGCGACATCCTGACGGGCGTCTCCGAGACCGGACGTCCCGCGTGCAACCTGACGTCGTCGAACCCGCTGGTCGACGAGTTTCGCCGGACAATCATCGCAGCCGGGGTCGTCTGCACGGACGCGGCCGGCAATTCGCTGTACAATGGCAGTGCAACCGGCGTGCCGGTCGAAGAGTTCGTGCGGGTCTTCCTGACGAAACCCGCCGTCTCGGACGGTGGTGGGAGCGACAAGTTCTCGATCTGGGTCGAGGTCGTCGGCAGCGAAGGCAAGTCGGGCTACGGCGGAGCTGGCAGCGGCGGGATCTTCCGCGACGTCGTGCAGCTGTACCGGTGACCGGCATGGCAAGGAACATGACCATAACCAGGATCAAGACCTTCTACCGGTCGACGTCGGGCGCGGCGCTGGTCGAGTTCGTGATCGTGTTCCCGATGATGATCCTGTTCTTCGTGATGATTGTCGAGTTCGGGCGGCTCTATTGGGGCTACCAGTCGGTCGTCGCCGGGGTCCGCGACGCGAGCCGGTATCTCGCGCGGGTCGCTCCGGTGGACATCTGCCGTGACCATCCGACAAGTGCCACCGCGGACCTCCTGCAATATGCCAGCTACGTGACGGCGGCGGATCTGAAGACGATGATCGAGGAAGACACGCGGCAATAGACCTCCGTGCTGCCGGCGCAGTTCGTCGTCGACAGCGTTGCGGCCACCTATGCCTGCCCGGAGGCACCCTCGACGGAAACCTGGGACTACCGCACGCCGGAGATCCCGCTCGCCACGGTTTCGGCCCAGGTGACGATGACGTTTCCGCTGGGTCATCTGTTCTCGATCTTCGGCAGCAGCTTTACCTCGGTCACCACGACGGTGAGCGACGACGCCAGGATCTACGGCACATGAGCGGCGCGACACGTCATACGCCCGCCGCGGCCTTCCTGGCCGACGAGAGCGGGGCGGCGATGGTCGAGTTCGCGATCGTCTGCACCGTGTTCTTTCTCGCTTTCTTCCAGCTGTTCGGCTTCGGTCTGTTCGCTTCGAACAACCTGATGGCCGAGAAAGGGACCCAGCTCGCGGCGCGGATGGCGGTGGCGCGGCCGGCGGTGGACTGGTGTCATAGCACCGGCGTGCCCGACCGGATCACGACCAGCGGCCTGACCCCCGCGCCGCGTTTCGGCACCAACTGCCGCGCCGGGGCGAACACGTGCACGCCGGTCGCCGCGGTGAGCTGTGCCGGATCCACTGCCGACCCGACGGCCAACGAGATCTGGACCCGGATCCAGCCGATGTTGTCCGGCGATGTCGCGATCGACGACCTGCAATTCACCTACGCGTTCGATGCCAACCTCGGCTACCTCGGCGGGCCCTATACGCCGATGGTCACGGTCGACCTGACAGTGCCGAACGACAACGCCGATTTCATTGCGCTGTTCGGCCTCGTCAGCAGGCTGGCGCAGAGCCTGAGCGGCGGGGCGGCATTCAATGCGCCGCAATACAGGGTCATCAGCATCTCACTGCCGGCTGAAGACCTCGCCCTGGCGACGGACGGATAACGGGAAGGCGACACCATGCAACAGACAAGTATTGGCCAAACCATCCTGTTTGTCGGGCAGAACAGCGCGTTCCTGTCGAAAATGCAGGCGGAGTTTCCCAAGACGGTGGTCGCGGCCTCGGCCCGGACACTTTCCGAATTGGCGGTCTCGGCGGCGGAGCTGACCGAGCGCCACAGCATCGTGCTGTTCGAAACCGATGCCGGCGCGGGCGATGTCGAGGCTTTGAAGATCCTTAATGCCGAACACGACGGGCTTCCGGTCTTCCTCGCCCTGATCGACGAAGACGTGCCGATCGGCCGGGCGCGGCAACTGTTCGAGGCGGGCGCGGAAGTTTTGCCGAACGGCAACGCCGAGGACGCGCTGGCGCGCAGTCTGACCCGGTTCATGTCGGGCGGGGCGCAGACCCAGGTCGCCCAACCGGTGCGTCCCCGCGGCGCCGTCTATTCGGTCGTGTCCACACGCGGCGGGGCCGGCGCGACGACCGTGGCCGCCAACCTCGCGGTCAGCCTCGCAGACAGCCTGCCGGCAAATCGCAAGGACGGGGACCTGCCGAACCAGGTTCTGCTGCTGGATTTCGACATCCAGTTCGGCAACGCCGGCACCTATGTCGATGTCGAGGACAACGGCGGTCTGACCGAACTGCTCTCCGGCGAGGCAACACCCACGCCCGAGCGCGTGCTGCGCATGATCCAGGACACGGGGCTCAAGATCGATGTCCTGACGGCACCGGCGATATTCGTGCCCCTCACGGCGATGACGGCGGAGCTCGCGGACCGGATCGTCGACATCGTTCGCGAACGCTACACCCATGTCGTCATCGATCTGCCCAGAGCGGCGCTCGACTGGGTCGAGCCCGTCGTGCGGGCGTCCGATCGCCTTCTGCTGGTCTCCGACGGGTCGGTGCCCTGTATCCGGCAGGCGAAACGCATGCTGGATCTCTACCGGGAGTTGGACCCGAACCTGGCCGTGGATGTCGTGATGAACCGTGAGCGCAAGCCGTTGCTGGGATCGGGCCTGCAGCGCGATGCCGAAGATCTGCTGCAGATCAAGATCGGAGACTGGCTGTCGAAAGACGAAACAGGCGAACGCCGGGCCATCGACCTGGGGCATCCTTCCGTCTGTCGGCGTTCTCGCAACCGAAAAAACTTCCGCCGCCTGGCGCGGCGCCTTCTGGCGTCTCCTGGCGATAAAAACATCAAATCCGGCAATTGAGGTGGGGCCATGTTCATCGAATTCCAGGGACGCAAACGCAATGAGCCCCAGAAGGCGAACGGCAAGCAGCAGACCCTGCCTGTCGTCCCGGTAACACGCGGACCCGCGATCGATCCGGAGCTGCGCGACTGGCTGGACCTCAAAAGCAGCCTGCACGAGGCGCTGCTCGAACGGCTCAATCTCTCGGTTCTGGACAAGGTCGAGGAAAGCGAACTGAAACGCCAGATCAGCGCGCTGGTTACCCAACTTCTCGCGCAGCAACGCCGTGTGCTCGAACCCGCGCGGTTGCAGCAACTGGTCGAAGAACTGATTTTCGAGGTCACCGGCCTCGGCCCGCTGGAGCCGCTGCTCGGCGATCCGACGATCAACGACATCCTCGTCAACAGCTACGACAAGGTCTATGTCGAGCGGTTCGGCGTGCTGGAAAAGACGCCGGTCCAGTTCCGCGACGAGCAGCACCTCTTGCGGATCATCGACAAGATCGTCTCCGCCATCGGCCGGCGGATCGACGAATCCCAACCCTGGGTCGATGCGCGCCTTGCCGACGGAAGCCGGGTGAACGCGATCATCCGCCCCTGCGCCGTCGACGGGCCCGCCCTGTCGATCCGCAAGTTCTCGCGCAACCCGCTCACGCTCGACAGGCTCGTCGAACACGGCGCGTTGACCGACGGTGCGGCCGACATCCTTCGCGGGCTCGTACGTGCGCGGCTCAACGTGTTGATTTCCGGCGGCACGGGGTCCGGCAAGACCACGCTGCTGAACGCGATGTCGGCCCATATCGACGGCCACGAGCGGGTCGTGACCATCGAGGACGCCGCCGAGCTGCAATTGCAGCAGGAACACGTCGTCCGGCTCGAAACCCGTCCGGCCAGCACCGAGGGCACCGGGGCGATCATCCAGCGCGATCTGGTGCGCAATGCGCTCCGGATGCGTCCCGACCGGATCATCGTCGGCGAGGTGCGGGGCACGGAATGCTTCGATATGTTGCAGGCGATGAACACCGGCCACGACGGGTCGATGACGACCGTTCACGCCAACACCGCGCGCGATGCGCTGGGGCGGCTGGAACAGATGGTGACGATGCTGGGGGCGGATATCCCGGCCAAGACCATCCGCGGCCAGATCGCGTCGGCGATCCACGTGATCGTGCAGCTTTCGCGCCTCAGCGACGGCTCGCGCAAGGTCGTGAGCATCTCGGAGATCGCCGGCATGGAAAGCGATGTCGTGACGATCCAGGATATCTTCGTGTTCCGCAAGACCGGGAGAGCGGAAACCGGTGAGGTTCTCGGCGAGACATACTTCACGGGCGTGCGGCCGAAATTCTTCGAAGCCTTCCAGGCGGCCGGTATCGAGACCGCCGACCTGTTGTTGAACGACCGGAGGGCAGGTGCATGAATTTCACATTTCTTGAAAGCTTGCGCGAGTTCGAAGCGATCCTCTATATCGGCGTGTTCGTGGGTGTGCTGCTTGTCTTCGCCGGGATCCAGGAACTCATCGGTGGCCGGTCGGAAGACGAAGGCGAGCGCAATCGCCGGATGCGGATGATCCGCAAAGGCATCGACGAGGAGGAAATATTCGCGACCCTGGTCGGTGAACAGGAGGTTGCCGGCAAGGCGTCGGGCGGCCCAATTGTCCAGATCCGGCGAAACCTGCGGCGCGCGGGTCTGTCGATCGGGTTGCCTGCTGTCTTTCTGGGCGCCCTGGTGCTGGGAGGGGTGCTGTTTTTCGCCCTTTCGCTGAAACTGCCGACCCTGCCGGCTCTGGGCATCGCCGTGGCTCTCGGGTTGTTCCTGCCCGTCGCGATCATCGACGGGCTGGCCAAGGAACGGGTGAAAAAGCTGACCACCCAACTTCCCGACGCCCTCGACATGATGGCCCGGGGATTGAAGATCGGCCACCCGCTGAACGTGACGCTGAAACGGGTCGCGCAGCAGATGCCCGATCCGATCGGCACCGAATTCGGCCTGATCGAGGACCGCATCCGGCACGGCGCCGACATCACCTCCGCCATCGCTGAATTCGCCGCCCGTTTCGAGACCGAAGACACCCATTATTTCGCCGCCTGCGTCTCCATCCAGCACGGCACCGGTGGCAACCTGGGTCAGGTCCTCAGGGTTCTGTCCCGGGTGATCCGCGACCGGATCAACATGCGCACCAGGATCAGGGCCGTGTCCGGCGAGGGACGGATCAGCGCGTTTATCCTCTCGCTGATGCCGTTTCTCATCGTCGGCACGATCCATACCTCCACGCCGACCTACTACACGGACGTCATGGATCATCCGGCCTTCATGCCGGCCGCCTGGGCGGTTCTCGGCCTCGTCATTCTTCAGGCGCTCGTTCTGCGCCGCCTTGCCACCTTTGATTTCTGAAGGACCGCGCGATGGAACAAATCTGGGTATATCTGTCCGGTTGGGGATTGTCCGCGACCCAACTCATGGCCCTGGCCGTGGGCCTGGGCGTGTTCGCGGTCGTATTCGGTGTCGTCGGGGCGACCAATACCGGGCCGACGCCACAGCAACGGCGCATCCGGGCGATCTCCGCGCCTCCGCCCGACCACAACATCGTCACGCTCGACGACAACGACCCGAAAGGTGCCCTGCGGCTGTTCGTCCCCCTGTCGGGGCAGGAGCGCGGGAAAATCGCGCGTCTCCTGCGCCAGGCCGGCATTCATCGGCCGCGCGCGGTTCGGGTGTTTTTCGTGGTCCGGTCGATCCTGTCCGCGTCCCTCCCGTCCCTGTTCATCCTGGCCGCCTGGTTGGGCAGTCGTCTGCCGTTCCCGCTCCGGGATTGGATCGCGCCCTTGTCCCATTTGTCCAATGCCCAGGTCCTCCAGATCGGCATAGGGCTCGCGGCCGTGGGCTTTTTCGGACCTGCGCTCTGGCTCCGCCAACGGGTGGCCGAACGGAAACTGACAATCTGGCGCGGCCTGCCCAATGCGCTGGATCTGTTGCGGATATCGGTCGAGGCCGGGCTCGGTTTCGATGCCGCCATCCTGCGGGTCGCGCGCGAGCTGAAGGATGTGTGCCCGCCGATCGCGGAGGAATTTACCGTCCTGCTGCTCGAGATCCGCGCCGGCAAGCCGCGCGAGCGGGCCCTCAATGATCTCGGGAAACGGACCGGGGTCGAGGAGATCTCGGCATTCTCGAGTGTTATTCTTCAATCGGCTGAATTCGGCACGCCTTTGACGGATGCGCTCAGCACCTTCGCCGAAGAGATGCGGTATAACCGCGAAATGATGGCCCAGGAGAAAGCCAATAAACTGCCGGTGAAAATGTCCGGCGTGCTCGCTGCATTCATGATGCCGATCCTGCTCGCGGTCGCTGCGGGCCCGGTGGTTTTGCGCATGGGCGCGCTGTTTGGCACTCCGTGATCCGGGCGGCGGGCGAGGTCCGGGCGAAGGCGGTGGATTACAGCCCGCCCTGGAAACGGGCCGACGGCTTTGCGGCGACTTGGAAGCCCGCACGTGTCCGCGCCGGCCAGCTTGCCCTTGATACGGCGCGGATCAGCACCGCGCCAAGAACGACCAATGTCGCGTTGAGAACGGGCGAGGTCGTCAGCGCGACCGCGATCGCCGGCGCCACCACCGATGCGCTTGCCAGAAGCAGGCGGGAGATCGACGTGAGGATCATGAAAGGGCCGAGCTTCGGCAGAAACCTGAAAACGAGCGCGGCCGTGAGCCCGAACGAAGTGGCGTAGAGCAATCCGGCGATGAGCCAGGCCGGCTGTCCAGCGATATGCGCGCCGGTGTGCCAGTAGAAAACGCCGCCCGCGAACCCGGCAGATCCGACGACGACGGCCATCTGGAGCGGAATGCTGTTTCGAAACCGGTCAGCCGGTGTGTGGATCGAAACGGTTCGTGGGTTGGCCATACTTTTCGTCTCGTCCAGAAACAGTACGAAGGCGTGTCCGAAATATGGCAATTTGATGGCAAGCGCCGCCGGCGCGGCCGCGTGCCGTCCGCAGACGGCGCCAAAGGGAGACCGCGACGGGGTTCGCGCGGACGCCTTCGCAAGATCGCTTGCCGTCGGGCGGGTGCATGGCGTGTCGATGCGGCGCTTGGGGCGCTCGCAGGTGATGTGCGGACCCCGGCAGCCCCGCGCAGGCCCTGTTGTCGCGTAGGGGGGCGTCTGGCCACGTGCGTTCAACTGTCCCGACAGCGCGAGCACCTTGCGGGCGGGGTCGGGGTCGACCAGATCTGACCCAAAACCCTCTCAAAACGGGCTGCCTCAGCGCGATTTTCGGACAGGCCGCCCCGGATTTCGCGTTGCCCCGGTTTTGCGCCTGAACGCTTTGCTTGACCCGTGCGCCACCGGATCCAGTTGAAATTGACCTTCGCAGCGCGCGCTGTCAGGACGCGACGCCGAGCGCCTTCAACTCGGTCGCGTTGCAGATCGATACGTGTTTGCGCCGGCTCTCGACGATCCCCTGTTTCTCCCAGGCCGACAGCAGCCGGCTGACCGTGTGCAGCGTGGTGCCGCTCATTTCCGAGATCTGCTGCCGGGTTATCGGGAAGGCGATCTCGACGCCGCGTCCATCGTCGGGGCCGCTCTGGGCGGCAAGGCGCAGAAGCGTGCGCGCCACCCGGTGTTGCACCTGGCCGGTGGCCATTTCCATCAGCCGGTCGTTCATCTCGGCGAAACGCCCGCCGATCGTCCGGTGCGAGGCTGTGGCGAAGCCGGAATGGCGCATGGCGATCTGCGACCACAGAGGCATCGGCCACCCCAGCGCCGCCACATCGGTGGCCGCGACGGCGGAGGCCGGGTAGCTGACCCGCCCGAGCGCCGCGGCGATGCCGAACAGCTCGCCCGGCGGGATGAACAGCGAAATGACCTGGTTGCCGTCCTCGGCGGTGCGCACGACCCGAATGTAGCCGTCGAGCAGGAGAAAGAAGGTCTCCGCCTCCTGTCCCTCATGAAACACCGCGTCTTCCGGCGCATACACGCACCGGCGCGCGCAGCGCAGCACCTCGCGGACCTCCGGGTGGGTCATGCCGTGGAAAGGGGGCAGTCCGCTGACGAGACCGGGGTCGATCACATTTTTTCCCCAAACGTTGTCGCAACGCAAACTTCGCGTCCGCAAAGCACGATAACCGAAATCGGACAAACTGGGAAACACCTCGAAAGCCGGTGCGAGAGGCGCGGCGATGCGGGCGTTTCGCGCAAGGTTGCGGTGTCGCCCGGTTCATGGCGCCGGCGCCGGATCATGGGGAGGTGAGGGAGGACATGGGCAGCGCGGTGCCGCCGTTTTTGGCAGATGTCCGGAGATTTGTCGTACCGCCCGCAAGCCTGACCTCGGAAAGGGTCATAAATTCAGATCTTTGCAGCTATCGGAATCTGCCCATGTTTTGGGCGCACCATGACATAGGTCAAATCGCTCCTGCGACGACATGCCTAATCGTGTGGCTCATGGGCAGCCATGTCTACGCGCGAATCGGAGCCAGTTCATGACCGTGGAGACGTCCCGGCGCGGTTTTCTGCGCGGATCTTTCACAGAAGACCGGCCGGACCAGCCGCGCGCGCCGCGGCCCCTCGGCGCTGTGTCCGAGGCGGCCTTTGCCGCGGCCTGCACGCGCTGCGGCGACTGCGCGCGGGCCTGCCCGGAACACCTGATCCGCCGCGATTCCGCGGGCCTTCCGGTCATGGTTTTCACCGAAACCGCCTGCACCTTCTGCGGCGCTTGCGCCGAGGCCTGCGAGACCGGCGCACTGGTCGCGGGCACCCCCTGGGAGTGGCGCGCCGAAGTCGATGCCAGCTGCCTGTCCGCCAGCGGCGTGCAATGCCGCGCCTGCGAGGATTTCTGCGACGCGCAGGCGATCCGGTTCCGCCTTCAGACCGGCGGCCGCGCCCTGCCGCAGATCGACACCGACGCCTGCACCGGCTGCGGCGCCTGCCTCGCCCCGTGCCCCGCCGGGGCGCTCACCCTCATTCAAAAAAGCCCAGCAACGGAGACCCTGCCATGCTGAACATCTGTGGTTGCCTGGTGCTATCCATGCCCGACAGAACCGCCGAGGTCGTCGCCGCGATCGAGGCGGCGGACGGCCGTGAAGTGCACGCGCATGAAGATGGCCGCATCGTCGTGACTGTCGAGGACACCGCGCTGATGCGGGCCTCCGACAGCATCATGGACATGCACCAGATCCCGGGCGTGCTGACCGTGACGCTCACCTATCACCATTTCGAGGAGATCGACGGCGCAGCCGGCGACGCGCCCTCGCTTATCCAACACTGATCCGGAGACCAGACATGACCCTGCCAAGCTCCCGCCGCTCCTTCCTCAAGGCCACCGCCGCCGCGGCAACCGCCTCCGCCGCCGGTATCACCCTGCCGCAAGGCGCCGCCCAGGCGGCCGCCACCTCCGACATCCGCTGGGACAAGGCTGCCTGCCGCTTCTGCGGCACCGGCTGCTCGGTGCTGGTGGGCGTGAAGGAAGGCCGCGTCGTCGCCACGCAGGGCGACCCGGAAGCCCCGGTGAACCGTGGCCTCAACTGCATCAAGGGCTATTTCCTGTCCAAGATCATGTATGGCGAGGACCGTCTGACCACGCCGCTTGCTGCGCAAATCGAACGGCGTCTACGACAAGAACGGCGAGTTCGAGCCGGTGAGCTGGGACGAGGCCTTCGACGTGATGGCCGAGAAGTGGAAAGCCGCGCTGAAGGAGAAGGGGCCGACCGCCGTGTCGGCATGTTCGGCTCGGGCCAGTGGACGGTCTGGGAAGGCTATGCCGCCGCCAAGTTCATGAAGGCGGGCTTCCGCTCCAACAACATCGACCCCAACGCGCGCCACTGCATGGCCTCGGCCGTGGCCGGCTTCATCCGCACCTTCGGCATCGACGAGCCGATGGGCTGCTACGACGATCTCGAGCACGCCGACGCCTTCGTGCTGTGGGGCTCGAACATGGCCGAGATGCACCCGATCCTGTGGTCGCGCCTCACCGACCGCCGCCTGACCAAGCCGGGCGCCGAGGTGCACGTGCTGTCGACCTTCGAGCATCGCTCGCTTCGAGCTGGCCGACAACGGCATGATCTTCACGCCGCAGACCGATCTGGCGATCCTCAACTACATCGCCAACTACATCATCGAGAACGGACGCGGTGAACTGGGACTTCGTCGAGAAGAACACGTCCACTTCAAGCGCGACCGCGACCGATATCGGCTACGGGCTGCGCCCCGAGCACGCGCTGGAACAGGCGGCCGCCAACCCCTCGCACGATGGCAAGCACGGCGCGCTCGAAGACATCACCTTCGAGGAATACGAGGATGCGGTCGCGCCCTACACGGTGGAGTATGTCTCGGAGCTGTCCGGCGTGCCGGCGGCCAAGCTCGAAGCGCTGGCCAAGCTATACGCCGACCCGAATAGCAAGGTCATGTCGCTTCTGGACGATGGGCTTCAACCAGCACACCCGCGGCGCCTGGGTGAACAACGCTGATGTACAACGTGCACCTGCTGATCGGCAAGATCTCCGAGCCCGGCAACTGGCCGTTCTCGCTCACCGGCCAGCCCTCGGCCTGCGGCACCGCGCGCGAAGTCGGCACCTTCGCCCACCGCCTGCCCGCCGACATGGTCGTCAACAACGACGCGCACCGCGAGATCTGCGAAACCGCCTGGGGCATTCCCGACGGCACCATCCCGGCGCAAGCCCGGCTTCCATGCCGTGCTGCAGCACCGCAAGCTCAAGGACGGCGAGCTCAACTGCCTACTGGGTGCAATGCACCAACAACATGCAGGCCGCGCCCAACATGAACGACGAGGGCTATCCGGGCTACCGCAACCCCGACAACTTCATCATCGTCTCCGACCCCTATCCGACGGTCACCGCGCTGGCGGCCGACCTGATCCTGCCGACCGCGATGTGGGTCGAGAAGGAAGGCGCCTATGGCAACGCCGAGCGGCGCACCCAGTTCTGGCGCGAACAGGTGTCCGCGCCGGGCGAGGCGAAGTCGGACGTGTGGCAGGTGATGGAGTTCTCCAAGCGCTTCACCACCGACGAGGTGTGGCCCGCGGAACTGCTCGACACAATGCCGGAGCTCAAGGGCAAGACGCTGTTCGAGGTGCTCTTCGCGAACGGTAAGGTCAACAGCCTACCCGGTCAGCGAAGTGGCCGAAGGCTTCAACAACCACGAGAGCACGGATTTCGGCTTCTACGTGCAGAAAGGCCTGTTCGAGGAATACGCCGAGTTTGGCCGCGGCCATGCCCACGACCTGCGCCGACTTCGACACCTATCACCAGGCCCGCGGGCTGCGCTGGCCGGTGGTCGACGGCAAGGAAACGCTGTGGCGCTTCCGCGAGGGCTATGACCCCTACGTCAAGGAAGGCGAGGGCGTGAAGTTCTACGGCAAGCCCGACGGCAAGGCGCTGATCATCTTCGCGCCCTACGAGCCCGCGGCCGAGGTGCCGGACGACGAGTATCGACCTCTGGCTGGTCACCGGCCGGGTGCTCGAGCACTGGCATTCGGGCTCGATGACCCGCCGGGTGCCCGAGCTGCACCGGTCGTTCCCCTCGGCCGTGGTGTTCATGCACCCCGACGACGCCAAGGACCGGGATCTGCGCCGAGGGCAGGAGATCATGGTCTCAACCCGTCGCGGCGAAGTGCTGAGCCGGGTCGAGACCCGGGGCCGCAACAAGATGCCGCGCGGCGTGGTGTTCGTCCCGTGGTTCGACGAGAGCCAGCTCACCAACAAGCTCACGCTCGACGCGACCTGCCCGATCTCGAAAGAGACCGACTTCAAGAAATGCGCCTGCAAGATCCAGCAAGCGTAAGCGACGGAAGACAAAGGAACAAACCCATGTCCGCTGCAAAGCGCACAGCCCCCGCAAACCCCGCCCGCCGGCGCTTCCTTCAGGACGCCGCGCGGGGGGCTGCGGGCTGCGCGTTGGCGGGCATGGGACTGGCCTACGTGGTCGGCGATGCCCGCGCGCTGCCGGCCCAGGCGATCCGGCCCCCGGGGGCGCTGCCCGAGGACGATTTCCTCGGTGCCTGCATCCGCTGCGGCCTCTGCGTGCGCGATTGCCCCTATGACACGCTGAAGCTCGCCGAGCTCGGGTTCGACGGCCCCGCGACCGGCACGCCGTTCTTTACCGCTCGCGAGGTGCCCTGCGAGATGTGCGAAGATATCCCCTGTGTCGCCGCGTGCCCGACAGGCGCGCTCGACAAAGGGCTCACCGTGATCGACGACGCGGCGATGGGGATCGCCGTGCTGATCGACGAGGAACATTGCCTCAACGCGCTGGGGTTGCGCTGCGACGTCTGCTACCGCGTCTGCCCGGTGATCGACGAGGCGATCACGCTGGAGCCGCAGCACAACGAACGTTCGGGCCACCACGCGATTTTCATGCCGACCGTGCATGCCGACAAATGCACCGGCTGCGGCAAATGCGAGAAATCCTGCGTGCTGCCGGGCGCAAGCGCGATCAAGGTGCTGCCCGCGCGGATTGCGCGCGCCGAGGCCGCCGAGCACTACCGGTTGGGCTGGGAAGACGACCAGCCGCTGGTCGACGAGTTGATCGATCTGCCCGACCGCCTGCCGGGACCGGGCACCGACAACCTCGTGGCTCCCGGCGGCTACCTGCCCGGCACCGAAGGCTTCCCCGACCCGTCGATGGACGGCGGCTTCACCCCGGGCGTCAAGCTTCCGGGCACCGGGGGGGCGGGGCAATGAGCGACAAGACGCATCTGCCCACCGGGCGCGAAGCCACCCTCACCAAGGGCTGGTGGTTGGCGCACAAATACCTCGTGCTTCGCCGGGCCTCGCAGGCGATATTCGTTGGCCTCTTTCTCCTCGGCCCCTGGTTCGGCCTGTGGTGGGTCAAGGGCAACCTCGCGGGCTCGCTCACCTTCGACATCCTGCCGCTGACCGATCCTTTCGTCTTCGTGCAGTCGCTGTTCGCGTTGCACTGGCCGGAGACGACCGCGCTCATCGGCGCCGTGATCGTCGCCGCTGCCTATGCAGCCATAGGCGGGCGGGTCTATTGTGCCTGGGTCTGCCCGATCAACCCGGTGACCGACGCGGCGCATTGGCTGCACACCAAGCTCGACCTGCCGAAAGGCTGGCAGCCCAAGCGCGAGACCCGCTACTGGGTGCTTGCCATGGTGCTGGCCGTCTCGGCGCTGTCGGGCACCATTGCCTGGGAGTTCGTCAATCCCGTCAGCATGGTCCACCGCGGCCTCGTCTTCGGGATCGGTTTCGCCTGGGCCTTCGTGATCGCCGTCTTCCTGTTCGATCTCGTGGTCTCGCGGCGGGGCTGGTGTGGCCATCTCTGCCCGGTCGGCGCCTTCTACGGCCTGCTCGGCACCCGTTCGGTCCTGCGCGTTTCGGCCCAGGAGCGGGCCCGGTGCGACGATTGCATGGATTGCTTCGAGGTCTGCCCGGAGATGCACGTGATCTCGCCGGCGCTGCGCGGCAAGGACGATGACACCCCCCTGATCCTTTCGCACGACTGCACCAATTGCGGCCGCTGCATCGACGTCTGTTCCGTCGACGTCTTCAAGTTCACCACGCGGTTCGACCAGACCCCGGCGCCGGCCCGTCTGGCGCGCCCGAATACCAAACGCAAATCCGAGGCCAACCGAGCGGCCTGAATACATGAACGGAGAAGCCCCATGACCAAGACTTTCCTTTTCAGTGCCCTCGCGGCCTCGGCGATCCTTGCGGGCGCGGCCTTTTCGCAAACGGTCGAAACCCTGCGCGGCGCCGGCGTGACCGAAGCGGTCGCCGTGGAGGATGTGTTTCGCCAGAACGAGACCCGGTTCACCCGCAACTACCGTCTGCAGCCGCCGCTGATCCCGCATTCGATCGACCAATATCAGGTCGATCTCAACACCAACCGCTGCCTGTCCTGTCACGACTGGACAACGGCCGGTGACCGCGGTGCGCCGACGCTGTCGATGACCCACTACCTCGACCGTGAGGGCAACCAACTCGACACGGTCGCCGGCACCCGCTGGTTCTGTTCGCAGTGCCACGTGCCGCAGGCCGATGCGCCCGAACTGGTCGAAAACCTCTTCGAGCCCTCGAACTGAAGCCGCGAACGGGAAGGATAAAACATATGTCGAAAGAAAACCCCGGCTTCATCCGCCGAGTCTGGCGCTGGTTCTGGTCCCCCACGGGCGTCATTTCGCTCGGGCTGTTGCTGATCGGCGGGTTCGTCGCCGGTGTCGTCTTCTGGGGCGGCTTCAACTGGGCGCTCGAGGCGACCAACACCGAGGAGTTCTGCGTCTCCTGCCACGAGATGCGCGACAACGTCTACGCCGAGTACGAGGGCACGATCCACCAGTACAACGCCTCCGGCGTGCGCGCGACCTGCCCCGATTGCCACGTGCCGAAGGACTGGGGCCCGAAGATGGTGCGCAAGGTGCAGGCGTCGAAGGAACTCTACGGCAAGTTCGTCACAGGCGTGGTCGACACGCCCGAGAAATTCGACGAGCACCGGCTCGTGCTCGCGAGCCGCGTCTGGTCTGCGATGAAGCGGACCGACTCGCGCGAATGCCGCAACTGCCACAAGTTCGAGTACATGGACTTCACCTTCCAGGAAAGCCGCGCCGGCAATGCCCACGAGCAGGCCCAGGACGAGGGCAAGACCTGTATCGACTGCCACCAGGGCATCGCCCACACGCTGCCGCAAGGCTGGGAAGAGGGCTACGAGGTGGTGGTCGACAAGCTCGCCTCGGGCGCGTTGCCCGAAGCGCTGGGCAAGGAGTTCGCCGCCGCGCACGGGGCCGGGATCGAAGCCTACCTTGAGGGCCTGAACGCCAACTGACAGGTCATGTGACACAGCGGACACCGGGCGGTTTCGCCCGGTGTCTGCTGCTGCGCCTTGGAGCACCGAGATGAAATTCGCCTATACGCTGGCGCCGGGACGCGGCGAGACAAACCTCCTGCTCGCCGAGCTGGCCGAGCGCCTCACGCGGCAGGGGCTGCGCCTCTGCGGCACGGTTCAGGTCGACACGGAACGCGAGAAGCATCACCATTGCGACATGGACCTCCGGATCCTGCCCGAAGGCCCGGTCATCCGCATTTCCCAGGATCTCGGCCCGGCCGCCACGGCTTGCCGCCTCGACACCGACGCGCTGGAACGCGCCGTGGCGACAACGGGGCAGATGCTCGAGGCCGGTGCGGACGTGATGATCCTGAACAAGTTCGGCAAGCACGAGGCCGAGGGACGCGGCTTTCGCGAAACCATCGCCGCGGCGTTGTCGAAAGACGTCCCCGTCCTGATCGGCGCGAACAAACTCAACCTCGCAGCCTTGCACGAGTTTGCAGGCGGCGAGATCGAGGAATTGCCGGCGGATATTTCCCGGTTGGCGGCCTGGGTGACCGGCTGATCGCGCGAACCGCCGGTTGAACCGGGTTCAGGCGCGGTGAGCTGCCCCTCATTTTTTCCGTGCCTGCTGGTTCAAGTTCGGCTGTCTGATCTCGAAGCCGCCCATTGCCGGCTGGCGAACGAATGCAATCACCGAAAGGGGCGACAGTGTTCCGTTGTTCGTGTGGCTGCGTTCAGAAGTTGGAACAACGCGATGCATTCGAACACGTCCCGCCGCGCGTCGTCGCCTGTCCTATATTTCTGGCGCCTGATCCGGTCCCGCTTTTGGAGCTGTGAGAAGCCCTCAGCCACCGCGTCGTCATGGCAGTTGCCCCGTCGCAGGAGCCGCGTCGGCCCAGGTGTGACCCGGCAGGCGCCGCAAAGCAGCACCGGGAGGGCTGGCTCCCAGATTGAGCGGGTGCCGGCAAGATAACCACGCCCGGCTGCCGACCTGTGAGCCTAGATCCGAATGCTGCGTGACCCTGTTCGACGGCTTTCGGCGCCAGATTGCCATGAGCCGGGACTGCAAGGCGCGGCGCATCGACATCCGCGATTGCGCGAACCAGCCGATCACGCGGCTGGGTGCGCCTCGATGAATGCGAACCTCGCATAGCCTCTCGCACGAAGTACGCGGTCGCCTTCGTCGGGAAACGCCCCACCGGGGCCCTTTCTGAATGCCTCGGTTTGGGGTGTCGCGCGCTTAGGTGACGCACGCCGGGTCTCGGCCGCCTGTTCGTCCGCTCGCTCCCGCACCGCGCCCGGCTTCGAAAACAGGGCCTTGCAGGCGTGGATCGACTTCGTGCTCACACCGACCCGCTGCGCCACCTCGGCCACCGGGTATCTGCGATCGACACCCGGGCTGACCGCGTCCTTCCCAACTCATCACGGAACCGATCTTGCGCTGGCATCCGTGTCTCTCCCTGGTTCCAACAATCACCAAGCAGAGCCACTGGGACTCCATGAGCATCCAGTCGCCGGATTCGCACGTTAGTTCTTGTTATGTTCCTGCTCGCCTCCGAAACTGTGGCGAGAAGGTAAGATTCCGCAAACCCCCGTTTTGCCCCTTGTTTTCCCGGGCCCACATCAATAGACACGCCAGCGGAGACGTGGCCGAGTGGTCGAAGGCGCTCCCCTGCTAAGGGAGTAGACGGGAAACTGTCTCGAGGGTTCGAATCCCTTCGTCTCCGCCACCCACCTTTGAAAACATAGAGAAAAATGATCCTGACGGGATCGTGTGTACCAACCTAGGTGCCAACCTGGGAAGTGGTTGAAACGGGATGAAATCGGGCGGTTTCGTCGCACCCGCGCGGTGCAGACGATCGACTGGTGCGGACGATCAGCAATCCGTTGCAGTGCACAGGGCCGATCTTGCGGGCGCCGGGACCTGGGTCGCGCCCAGCATCAACTTGTTCCCTGATTGGCACGTCAGGGCGTCGTATGAGCAATTGGTCTCTTGGGGTGCTTTCCGCCGGTCATTGGTCTAGTTCCAGGACGTCAAAGATCGCAGTAACGTAGGCTTTTCGACGTTCCTCCATCCAGTCGATGATCTCGTTCCAGTTGGCCTCGTGGAGGTAGAATTTCGGGAACCTCTCTCCCATGAAATGGCCGTTCGGGTCGTCGCTGTCGTAGGTTCCGCCGAGACGCGCGATGAGCGCATCCGCATGTGGCGAGAGCAACCGGGCGGCCGAATGCTTCCGGTCGCCTCGTCCGCCACGCACGTAGATCCCCGCGGGTCTTGTCAGAGGAACCCGGCTTGAGCGGGGCAGGGCGGTCTAGTAGCCTGCGCGGATGACCAAACATTCGCCATTCAAGTACTTCAAGACCAGCCCTGCGATCATCCGTCTCGCGGTGATGCTGTATGTCCGGTTCCCACTGTCTTTGCGAAACGTCGAAGACTTGCTGCACGAGCGCGGTATCGACGTGAGCCATGAAACGGTTCGGTACTGGTGGCATCGGTTTGGTCCGATGTTTGCCGCCGAGATCCGAAAACGGCGGATTGAGAGCATGCGTTCAAGCCGTTGGAGGTGGCACCTCGACGAAATCTTCGTGAAAATCAATGGCGAGCGGCACTACCTGTGGCGGGCCGTGGATCATGAGGGCGAGGTCCTGGAAAGCTTCGTCACCAAGACCAGGGACAAAAAGGCGGCACTGAAATTCCTCAAGAAAGCAATGCGCAAGCACGGCCGACCTGAGGTGATCATGACGGACCGGCTGCGTTCCTACGGCGCTGCCCTGAAAGATCTTGGCGCGGTGGACAGGCAGGAAACCGGCCGATGGCTCAACAATCGGGCTGAGAATTCACACCTTCCGTTCCGACGAAGGGAACGGGCGATGCTTCGGTTCCGACGGATGCGAAGTCTGAGGTGCCCCTAGATTTGTAGACGCTCTGCTTGGTATTTTTGGAACCAAGGAGAGACGGATATGAGCAAGCGGGTTCGCTTTACGGACGAGTTCAAACGGGACGCCGTGGCGCAGGTTGTTGAGCGAGGATATGCGGTCAGCGATGTGGCCGAGAGGCTGGGGATCAGCACCAAATCGCTTTACACTTGGAAGGCGCAGTTTTCGAAGCCTGAGCGCGTTCGCAGTGAGGCCTCGGAACAGGCGGCTGAGATCAAGCGGCTTAGGCGGGAGCTGGCGAGGGTGACCGAGGAACGGAACATCTTAAAAAAGGCGACCGCGTACTTCGTGCGAGAGTCTCAGTGAGGTACGCGTTTATTGAGGCTCACCGCGCTGAGTTTTCGGTGCGAGCCATGTGCCGCATGCTGCTAGTTCATTTCAGCGGCTTCTATGCATGGCTGAAGGAACCGTTTAGCCAGCGTGCGCAGGAGGACGCGCGCCAGACTGAGATGATCCGTCAGGCTTGGGCCGATAGTGGCAAGGTGTATGGCTATCGCAAACTGCATGATGACCTGCGCGATCAGGGTGAGACCTGCTCAGAGAACCGCGTGGCGCGTCTGGCCAGCCTTGCAGGGATTGCGGCACAGATTGGGTATCGGCGCCGTCCTGGCCGCTATGGCGGCAAGCCAGCGGTTGTCGCCGAGAACACGCTGGATCGGCAGTTCGAGGTCGGGATGCCCGACCGGGTCTGGGTGACCGACATCACCTACATCAAGACCCACGAGGGCTGGTCGTATCTGGCCGTCGTGATTGATCTGTTCTCAAGACGTATCGTTGGGTGGTCAATGCAATCACGCATGACAACGGACCTTGCCCTGCAGGCCTTGTTGAGCGCCGTTTGGCGGCGCAAGCCTAAGCAGAAGGTCATGATCCATTCCGATCAAGGATCACAGTTCACCAGCAAAGAGTGGCAATCGTTTCTCGGCAAACACAACCTGGATGCAAGCATGAGCAGACGCGGAAATTGCCATGATAACGCTGTGGCAGAAAGCTTCTTCCAGCTCTTGAAACGGGAACGGATCAGGCGGCGGACATACCCAACCCGTGATGCCGCACGGCAGGACGTATTCGACTACATCGAGATGTTCTACAACCCGAGCCGAAAGCACACGAACAACGGCATGCTGTCGCCAGTTGACTTCGAAATCAGACAGCACAAACTGAGCGAGGCAGGTGTCTAGAAAACTAGGGGCACCTCACGGCGAGCAATTGGGCGTCGGGCGTCTCAGACAAAAGCGCGCGTAGCGCCGCGGTCTCTGATAAGCTGTCTTTGGTCACGGTTGATCTCCTCGGTCATAGGTCCGGTCGGCAAACCAAACCTTAGCCGAAGAACAACCGTGGCCGCCAAGCGACCCGCGCGGGCCTCGCTTCGCGACGCGAAGGCTCCGCTCAGCCCGCGCTACCGGCGGAAATTACACCAACTCCCGGGACACTGCTTAGTCTCACGTATCGTCACGCGTGGGAGGGGAATACTTCAGGACTGAAGTGTGCGGAAATTAACACGCATTCTTTGACCGGCGTGGGGCACCAGAAAAAAATTGTGGCAAATTGTCGTATCTTTGCACTATTGTTGCCAAAAATATGCCGCGAAAAAAGAAGCGGCGAGAGCAGATACAGGCGGATTTGCTATGTGCAGTGAAGGTTTTTCCCGGGCGGACTCTGTCCGGCGGTTGCGGGCATATGCCGGGCGATTGATGGTGGCTTTGGCTGCCATATTCCTCATGGCAGTGGCGAGTACCGGTCAGGCGCAGGCGCAGAACGTCGACTGGCTGCTTTCGGTCGAAGACACCGGGTTCGACCCGACCCCCGCGGGCGGCACGATCGACTACCAGGTCGAGATCGACAACAACGGGTTCGGCCCCAACCCCGCGCCCCCGACCACGATGAGCTTCAACATCCCCGCAGGCGCCTCGTTTGCCGGCACCAGCGGCGATCTCAGCAATTGCTCGCCCACGACCGGGGCCGGACCGCTCACCATGACCTGCGACGTGCCGGCGCTCGACCCGCTCGAGCAGGTCACCCAGATCGTCCAGGTGACGGCCGCGACTGAGGGTACCCTTACGGTCGATGCCCTCATTCCCGTGGGCGTGGAAACCGAGACCACAAACAACGACGACGACGAAACGACGACGATCATTGCAGGGGCCGACATCGGCCTCGACCTCACGCTCGACCCAACGGCGCCAGCGGGCGGGCTGGTCGATTTCGTCTGGGAAGCGACCAACAACGGCCCCAACGATTCAAACGGCTTCACCCTGTCTTTCCCCACGCCGACAGGCATCATCAACATGGTGCCGCCGGCCGGATGTTCGAACAACGCCGGCACCTGGGAATGCGCCATTCCCGGCGTGATCGCGCCGGGCGCCTCCGTTTTTCGTACCTTCACCGGCCAGATTGCGGCTGTCGGCGGCTCGGACATCACCGCGTCGGCCAGCGTGATCGACCAGGACCCCTCCGACCCGATCGCTGACAACGACACCGATACCGGCACCGTCACCATCACGGCGGGCACCGATGTCGCCATCGACAAGAGCCGGTCGCCCACGGGCAGCCTGCTGGTGGGCGACAGCGTGACCTTCACGCTCGACACCTCCTACACCGGCGACGCGCCCAGCGGGCTTTCGCTGTCCGACACCGTGCCCGGCAACTACGCGATTACCGCCGTCAACACGACCGGCGGCTGGGTTTGCACCACCGTCGGCCAGGACGTCGATTGCACCCGGCCCGACCCGGCCGGGGTCGGCAGCGAGACGGACCTCGGCTCGGTCGAGATCGTGACCGACGTGGTCAGCTCCGGCAGCGCCACCAATACTGCGACCATCGCCAACACCAGCCCCACCGACCAGGATCCCACGAACAACACCGACAGCGACGGCGGAGCCACCATTTCCGATCCGGTGGTCGATCTCAGGGCCAACAAGTCCGGACCCATCCCGGCGCTCGTCGTGGTCGGCAACAGCTACGATTTCTCGATTTCGACCTCGCAAATCGGCAATGCCGATTATTGGGGCGAGATCGAGATGGTCGATACGATCCCTGCGGGCCTCACCCTCGACAGTATCGACGCCAACGGCTGGAGCTGTTCGCCCACCTCTGGAGCGGGGCCCATCACGGTCACCTGTACACTGGAATACCTCGAGGCCTCGCCCCTCGGCGCCAACGCGACGACGCCCGCGGTCACCCTCACCACCACCGTGACCGCCGAAGGCCTGCTGACCAACGCTCTTTACGTCAGCGCCCTCACCGCCAACATTCCGGAAATCGACGATCTGAGCAACAACGGCACCGATTACAGCGTCACCTCCGGGACCGGCGGCAATACGGCCGATGTGGGCACCGTCAAGACCGCGAGCCCCGGCACCGTCGTCGCCGGTGAAATCCTGACCTATACCCTGGAAATCACCAACATCGGGACGGGCACCTCAAGCGACATCGAGGTCAGCGACCTGTTGTCGAGCCTGATCAATTCCGGCTCCGGCGCGACCGGGCAGGGCTTCATCTCGGCGAGCATCGCCAACGGCATCGCGACCGGCGTCAGCTGCAGCGACAGCGCGTCCGGGTCCTCCGCGCGCCAGCTCGACTGTACCATCGACACGCTGCCGGTCTGTACCCCGGCCCCGGGCCCGGGCGCCGATTGTCCGGTGATCACCGTCCAGGTCCGCCCCGGCGGCAACGGCGGCGGCTACACCAACACATTCACCGCGATCTCGCAGACCACGCCCGATCCGAACCTCACCAACAACCAGGCCAGCGCCAGCTACACGCTGGAGGCGCGCGCCGATGTGACCGTGGTCAAGACCGCGACGCCCGATCCGGTCGATGCCGGCCAGAACCTCACCTACGTGGTCACCGCGCAGAACCTCAACAACGGGCTCAGCCAGGCCGACAACGTCGAAATCGTCGACACGCTGCCGGCAGGCGTCACCTTCATCTCGGCCTCGGGCAGTGGCGCGAGCTGCGCCACTGCGCTCAGCGCCGGCGATGTGACGGGTGCCGCCGACACGGTGACCTGCGACATGGGCGACATCTCCAACGGCGGTCAGCGCAGCGTAACCATCGTGGTGCGCCCGACCAACGCAACCCAAAGCACGACGATCACCAACGACGCCGACGTGACCACCGATACGGTCGAGATCGACGTCACGAACAATTCGGACAGCGTCGACGTCGATGTCGAGGCTCCCGACGTCGACCTCCTGGTCAACAAGATCGACGACGTCGACCCGCTGACTGTGGACGACACCACCTTCTACACGGTTACCGTGCGCAACAGCGGGCCCTCGGTCTCTGAAAACGTGGTGATGACCGACACTCTGCCCGGTTCGCTGGTGACCTACCAGAGCCACACGGTCTCGGGCGGCGGCACCTGCACGACCGTACCGGGCGTGGGCACCTTCGGCGGCACGCTCGAATGCGGCTGGGATGTGGTCGGGGTCGGCGCACCGAACGAGCAAACCGTGACCATTACCATTCTGGGCGTGGCCAAGGGCTCGGTGACCAACAACGTCGCGATATCCTCGGACGAAATCGTCAACGGCTGGGACAGGCTGGCGGCCAACAACACCGCCTCGCAGGACACCACGCTGCGCACCCGCACCAATCTCGAGCTCACCAAGACGGGTCCCGGCACCGTGGCCTTGCTCGAGGATTTCGACTTCACCATCCTGGTCGACGTGCTCACGGGTCCGGGCCTCGCCGAGGCCGACGACGTGAGTGTCAGCGACACCCTGCCCGGCAACATGGAGCTGACCGGCGCGCCCTTGGCTGTCGTCACCGCCGGCAGCGCGACATCGACCACCTGTACCGGCGCGGCCGGCGGGACTTCTTTCTCCTGCGACCTCGGCACCGTTTCGGGCGGCGGCCAGGTGACGATCACCGTGCCGGTCCAGGTGACTTCGGCCAACGCCAACCCCTACAGCCGGACCAATACGGCGACGGTCTCGACCAGCAGTTTCGACCAGGACAGCACGAACAACACCGATAGCGACACCGTTTCGGTCGTCTCCTCCTCGCTCGGCGGCACGGTCTACCGTGACTTCAACGCCGACGTGGACATGAACGGGTCCGACAGCGGTATCTCCGGCATCATCATGACCCTCACCGGCACGGATGTGGACGGCAACCCGGTCAGCGAGACCGCGACGACCGACGGCAACGGCGACTACATCTTCGAGTTCCTGCCGGAAGGCACCTACGTGGTCACCCGCGGCGCCGTCAACGAGCCCTATCTCACCCACGGCGCCAACGAAGCCGGCAGCGAGGGCGGCCTTGCGAACGGTGACGACGTGATCAGCGCGATCTCGCTTCCAGAAGCAACCGACGCGACGGATTACGATTTCACCGAGAACCCGCTGGCCCGCGTCGGCATCGCCAAGGATCTTTCCGGCGCGGTGACCACCAATGCCGATGGTTCCTTCACTGCGACCTTCGACCTCGTGGTCGAGAATTTCAGCCTCGAAGCGCTCATCAACGTCGAAGTGACCGACGTGCTCGCGGGCGCCAACCCGCTGTTCGGCACGCTCGCCACCCCGGCCGACCCGGCGAACGACCCGCTGGCCGACGGCACCTATGCCATCGTGTCGGCACCCTCGGGCAGCTGCGGCAGCACCAACGCCGGTTTCAACGGCTCCGGCGACGACGTGGTCGCGAGCGGCTTCGGCCTGGCTGCGGCGGGCACCTGCGGCCTTGCCTTCACAATTCGTGTGCAGCCCGATGATCCGGTGCCTGCGGGCTACGAGAACCAGGCCGTGGTCGATGCGGAAGGCGCGGAATCGGGCCAGACTTCGGCCACCAACCCTCAGCTGACCGACCTCTCCGACGACGGGACAAATCCCGATGCCGACGGCGACGGGCAGGGCAACGAGGCGGGCGAGAACGACCCGACGCCGCTGGCTCCCGGCATCGCGCCCTCGATCGCGCTGATCAAGACGTCGAGCATTCTCGGGCTTTCGAACCCGCCGGTGGAACTCGAGGAGATCACCTACGCCTTCGAGGTCGTCAACACCGGCAACGTGACGCTGACCAACATCACGCTGACCGACATCCTGCCGGGCATCGTGCTCTCGGGCGGCCCCATCGCTTCGCTCGATCCGGGCGACAACGACACCACAACCTTCACCGCGACCTACGCGATCAGCCAGGCCGATATCGACGACGGAGAGGTCATCAACCAGGCCACGGTCACTGGCACCGACCCCTATGGCACCGATGTGACCGACGACAGCGGCACCACCACCGGCGACGACACGCCGCTGACCACACCGCTGACCCGGGACCCCGCGATTGCGTTGACCAAAACGGCGATCACCTCCGGCCTGCAGGATCCACCGCAGGAAGACGACGTCATCAGCTACACCTTTGAGGTGACCAACACCGGCAACGTGACCTTGACCGACATCACGCTGACCGACATCCTGCCGGGCATCGTGCTGTCGGGCGGGCCGATCGCCTCGCTCGATCCGGGTGATGTCGACATCGGCACCTTCACCGCGACTTACGAGATCACTCAGGCCGATATCACCGCGGGCCAGGTCACCAACCAGGCGACCGCGACCGGCAACGACCCCGACGACAACCCGGTCAGCGACGACAGCGGCACCACCAATGGCGACGACGACCCGACCGTGGTCACCCTGACCCAGGCGCCGGCGATCACCCTCGACAAGATCGCCGACACGTCCGGCATTCCCAATGGCGCGGTCCCGGGCGACGTGATCCCCTACAGCTTCACGGTGACCAACTCGGGCAACATGATCCTGACCAACGTCACCGTGACCGACCTGCTTCCCGGCGTCGTGGTGACCGGTGGGCCGATCCCGGTCATGAACCCGGGTGACGTCGACACCACCACCTACACAGCCGAATACACCGTCCTGCTCGCCGACGTGCTCGCGAACGAGGTCGTCAACGACGCGCAGGTTGTGGGCATCTGGGGCCCGAACCCGGGCGAAGAAGTTACCGATAGCGACAGCGAAACCGTTCAGGTCGGCTCGATCGAGGCGATCCCGGAGGTCTTCCCGCCGTTCACCACCGACGGCGGAACCACCACGTCGATGCTGGCGTCGGACCTGCTCAACAACGGCCCGGCCACGCTCGCCAACGTGACCATCACGGTGCTGAACGCCGATCCCGGGGTCACCCTCGACCCGACAACCGGTCTCATCACTCTCGATCCCGGCTATCCGGCAGGCGAACACACGGTCGAATACGAGATCTGTTCCATTGCCATCCCGGGGCTCTGCGACAGCACCGTCGAAACGGTGGTGCAATCCGCTCTGCCCGGCATCGAGGCGACCAAGACGCAGACCTTCGTCGATGTGAACGGCGACGGGCGCGAAGGTGTGGGTGACCGGATCGACTACGAAATCACCGTGGAGAACACCGGCAACACGCCGTTGGAAAACGTTGTGGTGACCGACACGCTGCTCGATCTGAACGGCGACCCGCTCGCGCTCACCACCGGGCCCGACTTCGTCAGCGCCGACCAGGGCTCAGCGGAAGGCGCGCTCGAGATCGACGAGATCGCCACCTACGCGGCCTCTTTCACGGTCGATCTCCAGGCGGTCAATTCGGGGGGCGTGGAAAACTCTGTGCTCGCCGAAGCGCTGCCGGTCTTCGTGCCCGGCGTGCCCGGCACGCCCGAACCGATCAGCGATGTCTCCGACAACGGGATAGACGGCGACGGCAACACCGAAGACGACCCGACGATCTATCTGTTCCAGTTGGCCATCACCTCGAACGGGCTCACGCTCACCAAGACCACGCCCGACGATATCGTCGAGCGCGGACAGACCGTGCCCTACACGATCACCGTGACCAACGACAACGCTTTCGTCGTCGGCCCGGTCGACGTCGTCGACACCCTGCCGGGCCATTTCCTGGCCGATCCCGACAGCGCCACGCTCGACGGGGTTTCGGTCGCCGTCGATATCAAGGGGCTCAGGATCACCTGGGGTGGCGTCACCCTGCCTGCCAGCAGCACCGTGACCCTCGAGATCGACGCGCGGGTGCTGAACGGCGCGCGGTCGGGCACCCATACCAACACCGTCTCGGTCATCGACCCGGGGACCGGCGACGTGCTCGTGGGCCCCGAAACGGCGGATGTGCGCATCCTGCCTGAGGCGATCTTCGACTGTTCCGACGTGATCGGGAAGGTGTTCGAAGACCACAACGGCAACGGCTACCAGGACGATCCGACCGCCGGCCGCGATGGCGGCATCACCGACCAGACCTATTACGGTGACGGCAAGGGCGGGAAAGGCGGCAAGCTCGGCGTGGCGCCGCAGCCGGAGCCCACCGTCGAACGCGGCATCCCGGGCGTGCGTCTCGTATCGCCGGACGGCACAGTGATCACCACCGACGAGAACGGTCTCTTCTCGGTGCCCTGCGCGGCGTTGCCGGCGGACCGGGGGTCGAACTTCATCCTGAAGCTCGATGAACGCACACTACCGACCGGCTTCCGGCCCACCACCGAGAACCCGCGCGTGGTGCGCCTGACGCCCGGCCTGATGGCCGAGATCAACTTCGGCGCCAGCATCGGCAAAGTCGTTCGGGTCGATCTCAACCGCGCCGCCTTCACCACCGGCACCGGCGGCAAGCCGACGCTCAGCCAAGCGCTCGACCTCGGCCTCCGCCGGATGGTGCCCGAGATGGCTGGCGAGGCGGTCATCATCCGTCTTGCGTGGCACGTGCCGGCGGGGGCGGGCGCGACCGAGGTCGCCGAAGGCCGGGCATTGATGCGGCTGGTCGAAAACCGCATTCGCGCCGAGTGGCGCAAGGCTGGACGAACCCAACTCAGGATCGAAACCGTGATCGTGAGGGCCGGGCAATGATGGAGCGTAGCATGTTGATTGTTTCCCGTACCGCTTCGGCCCCGATCCGGTGCCGGTTCCTCCGCCGCACCACCGCGCTTGCCGGGCTCGCCTTGCTGGCCACGCCGCTCGCCGTGCGCGCCGAGGTGCCCTACTGCGACCTGACCGCCGTACCTCTCGCGCCGGGCTGCCTCCAGGCCAATGCCGGCACCAGCGTCGGCCTTCCGGTGGGCGCAAATACCGAACGCGCGGCGGGCGCCCCGGGCCCGAGTTTCGCCGAGACCGGGTTCTCGATCTCGGTCGACAACACGCCCATCGCGGGCGCGCTGCCGCCGTACAATCCCGAACGCGCTGCCGACATCGCCTTGGCGCGCGCGGATGTGGACGTGCGCTTTGACGGGCTCGGCGGACGCCGCCTTCTGAATGTCGCGACAGAGGATCTGCGCGCCAGCTACCCCGCTGGCGAGACCATCACCTTCCGCGCTTCGGCCAACTACCCGGCCTTCATCGAGCGCGCCGAGATCCGCATATCCGATCTCTCCGGGCCGGGACGCCCGGTGGTCGCCACCATCCCGACCGCGCCCAACGGCAGCGGCGCCTGGGTCATGCCCGCGACCGGCGACGGCGAATATGCCTATGCGCTCCGGGTCTATGACGCGAAAGGACGCTACGACGAAACCCTGCCGCTCAGCCTCACCCGCACGGCCAAGCGCTTCGCCAGCCACGAGACGGTCGGCGGCCCGCTGATCGCCGCCGGCGAAGGCGAAAGCCGCGTCCGGGTGCGGCGCATCCCGGTGCGCGGCGGCACGGTGACCGTCGCTGGCAGCGGGCACCCGAACGGTACGGTCACGGTGATGGGCGAAGAAGTGCCGGTCGATGCGTCCGGCAATTTCGTCGTCAGTCGGGTGCTGCCCGCGGGCGACCATGTGGTCAGCGTGACCGCCGGCGGGCGCCAGATCCTGCGCGACGTCATGATCCCGAAATCCGAATGGTTCACCACCGGCATCATCGACATTACCGGGGGCTACCGCTTCGGCGGCACCAGCGGCGTCGAAGACGAGGGCTATCTCGACAGCCGGGCGGCCTTCTACGCCAAGGGCGAGACCGAGAGCGGCTGGCGGATCACTGCGGGCGCGGATACTTCGGAGGGCCCGCTTGTCGAGACTTTCCAGCGGCTCAACGACAAGGACCCGCGCCGGGTGCTCGACCGGTTGCGGACGTCGGACGAGATCTACCCGACCTACGGCGACAGTTCGACCTGGTACGACGACACGCCAACCGCTGGCGCCTTCTATTTCCGGGCCGAAAACGAGACCACCCGCTTCACCTGGGGCGATTTCGAGACCGGGATCACCAGCCCCGGCCTGGTCAGCGCCTCGCGCGACCTCTACGGCGCAGAGCTCCGTTTCCAGTCTCCGGGGGTCACCGCCAATGGCGACCCGCGCCTCGCGGCGACGCTCTATGCCGCCCAGCCCGACACGCTGCCCCAGCGCGACGTGCTGCGCGGCACCGGCGGCTCGGTCTATTTCCTCACCCGCCAGGACATCACCGGCGGCTCGACCAGCGCCCAGGTACAGATCACCGACCCCGACACCGGTCGGGTCACCCAGGTGATCGAGCTCACCGAGGGGACCGACTACTCGGTCGACCACATCCAGGGGGTCATAACCCTTGCCCAGCCGCTGTCGTGGTACACTGGCGAGAGCGGACCGGTCGGCGGGCTCACCGGCAGCTACGACCAGACCCTCCTGGTGCAATACGAATACACGCCGACGGATATGGACGTGGACAGCGTGGTGATCGGCGGGCGCGCCGTCGCCTGGGTGAACGACAACCTGCGCCTCGGCGCCACCGCGATGCGCGAACAGACCGATACCGGTACCCAGACCGTCGCCGGCGCCGACGCGCGCTTCCAGTTCGGCGGCCAAAGTTTTGCCGAGATCGAGGTTGTGCGCTCGTCCGGCCCCGGCTTCACCCGGTCCACCTCCACCGACGGCGGCTTGACCATCGTCTCCACCGGTGGGGCCAATAACGGCCCGGCGATGGCCGCAGGCTTCGACAGCTATGTCGACTTCGCGGATCTCGGCCTCGTCACCCCGGGGCATTTCTCCTTCTACGCCGAGCGCAAGGAGGCGGGCTTCTGGTCCGTCGCCGAAGACATCACCGACGACCAGGTTGTGTTCGGCGGCGAGATCGAGGTCGAGGCGAGCGACCGGGTCAGCCTCACCCTCGACGGCGAGCGGTTCGAGACCGACGCGGGCGAGGAAGCCACCGAACTTGGCGCGCGCGTGGCCTATGCGATCAACGACAAGTGGACCGTGACCGCCGGGACGGATTATCTCGACCAGGTCATCCCCGGCGAGCCCGACGAGACCGGTACCCGGCTCAACACAGGGCTCAAGCTCGCCTGGAGCCCGAACGACGACCTTACGCTCTACACCTTCGGCCAGCTCACGGTGGCGCGCAGCGGCGGACTTGGCGACGACGACCGCGTGGGCGTGGGCGCCGAGGCGCAGCTCACCGAAAAGCTGCGCGCCCAGGGTGAGGTTTCCACCGGCGACGAGGGACACGCGGCCAACGCGCGTCTCACCTGGTCGCCGACACCCGACCGCGAAGTCTACCTCGGCTACACGCTCGACCCGACCCGCTACGGTGCGGGCAGCGATCTCGACGACAACGGCCGGATCGTCTCCGGCGGGCGCTACCAGTTCTCCGAAAGTGTCAGCGTCTACGGTGAAAGCGCCTTCGATCTGCCGGGCGACCACCAGTCGCTCACCAACACCTACGGTGTCAGCTATACGCCCGACGCCGCCTGGACCCTGTCGGGCAGCTTCGACTACGGCGAGGTGCGCGACGAGGACAACGGCGATTTCGAGCGCTTCGCCGCCTCTGCCGGCGCGGCCTGGAGCCCAAGCGACGAGATCGCGGCCCGGGCCCGGCTCGAATACCGCACCGAGGACGGCGACGGAACCGCGCGGGACCGTGACACCTGGATGTTCGCCGCCGGTTACACCACCACACTGGCCCGCGACTGGAGCCTCGTCGCCGATGCCGAGGGGCTCTATTCCGACAGCGCGGTGAGCGACTACCACGACGGAACCTATGTGCGCGGCTCGGTCGGCTTCGCCTTCCGGCCGATCGACAATGAAAAGCTCAACGCGCTGTTCATGTATACCCGGCTGATCGACCTGCCGAGCGAGGACCAGGTGGACGCCAACGGCGACACGGACGGGCCTCAGCAGAAATCCCACGTGTTTTCGTTCAACGCGCATTACGACCTCGGCACGCAAGTGACCCTGGGCGGCAAGCTCGGATACCGGATGTCGGAAGTGGCCGACCGCGGCAGCGACGATTTCAGCTCCAACACCGCCGCGCTCGCGGCGCTCAGGATGGACTGGCACGTGGTTCACGAATGGGATTTGTTTGGCGAAGGCCGGGTGCTCTACACGCCGGAAACCGGCACGACGGAGACGGGCGCGGTGTTCGGTATCTACCGGCACCTCGGCGAGCACGCGAAACTGGGTCTCGGCTACGAATGGGGTGGTGTGTCCGACGATCTGACCGACATCAGCTACCAGAGCCAGGGCCTGTTCGTGAACCTGGTTGGCAAATTCTGAGAGCGGCAGCCTCTGGGACTTCGGCAATTGACGGATCTTGGGAGGAACACCGGGCAGAGCCAGGGTGTCGCGATTGCAGTGTGAACAATTCTCTCCGTCTTGTTGGCGTTTCGCGATCTGCAGCAAACGGTGCCGCCCGAGTGAATTTCCGCTTCGCCCCTACGTGCAGGCCGCAAACCACCAATTCTCTAACGGCGCGAATCTTCAGATCACGTGTGCGGGAATTGAAAGCATCGAGTGTCCAACGGTATAGCGGATCCGGGCGCCTACTGCGGTAGATTTTGTGGGACGATCGATAATCGCGATAAATTAGCCGAATGATTTCAAATAGTTCTCGAATTAATGTTGCGGACTTCGTTCCGCCACCAGATCTGAATTTGATCAATATTAAAAATTGATTGATGGGGATAGGCCGCCATGAAGCCCACGTATATGGCCGCATTTGATGGCCCTTTGCCGAATTCAGGTGGGCGAATTCTGACTTGGGCTCGGGAGACGCAACGGTCGCCTCGATGGTGGCAATCAAGGTGGAAATTCACAGATGCGGATCCCGTGGGTTTCGCCGGGCAGGGAAGGAGCCGATGCTTGCGCCAACGGGTTTTGAGGGATTAATCGAGCGCCAGCTGCCGGCCGCCGCGCGGTACGCAGAAGCCCGCTGTGCGGACGAAACGGTCGTCGATCTGAGTGCGTTGCCAGGGGCCCGGTGGCCGGAACAGTCGCGGGCAGAGATTGCGCCTATTCCTGGTGAATTCGGCAATGGCCCCGCATCAAGGGCCGTGCCCGACGACCAGGGCGCACGGGGCGGGTTCCGGAAGCCATCCAGTCGACACGATCCGGGCGCCGCCGGATGCCAGGGCATTCACCACTAGCTGTCGATGAACCCGACCCAACCCTCATCCGGGCGCGCGTCAGCCTTCGCAGCCTCGTTGAACAGTTCGAAGACCTGGTCGTCTCGCGCCATGAACCGGACCTCGACTGGGGGCGTCCCCTTCAGGACATGGCGCGCGATCCGGGTGGCTCCGCGGTTGGTGAGCAGGTCCTCTGTCTCGTCGAGCAACGGTGTTCTGAGCCCGTAGTGGCTGTGCCCGGGTCCCGTTTCGACCCCCAGTTTCTGGCAGACCTCGATCGGCGCGCCCTCCGGGCCCTGCAGGAAAACAAATCGAACGCCGTTCGACCAGAACTCGGGGATCTCGACGGGGCCGGCGGGCGTGAACGTCGGGTCCAGCGTGGCGCCGCGGGTCGTGAGGTCGTCGAGCGCAGCGTCGACGTCGGGGGCACTCAGGGCAAGGTGGTCGAAGGGCAGATCGACGAAGGCTGTGGGGACGGAGCCCGTTTCGCAGACCAGGACCACCTGGTCGCCGAGCATCATCCGGTCCGGCGCCATCTCGTGAAACCCGAAGACGTCGCGGAGACGCCGTTTCGCCGCTTCCCAATCTCGGACGGCCAGGACGGGGATCATGACATTGAGCCCGGGTCGTCGATCAGCCCGTATTGCACCGCCTTTCCGCGCAGGAACGGCAGCCCCTCGCCGATCACCTGCTCGATGCTGGGCGCGACCGGGCGCCAGACCGAGAGGCCCCAGGCAAGTTCCGGCGGCATGTTCATGAAGCTCTCCATCGCCAGCCCGCCCTTGAAGTCGATCGCGGCGAGGGCGCCGTAGATCTCGTTCCAGGGCACGTTGCCCTTGCCGGGCGTGCCGCGGTCGCTTTCGGAGAGGTGGATGTAGCGCAGGTGCTCGCGGGCGGCGAGGATGCCATTGGCCACGCCCTTCTCCTCGATATTCATGTGGTAGGTATCGAGGTGCACGAACATGTTTTCCGCGCCCACCCGCTCGACCATCTCCACCGCCTGGGCCCCGGTGTTGATGAGATGGGTCTCGTACCGATTGATCGCCTCGATCCCGAGGTCGATCCCGCGGGCGCGCGCGTGGGCGGCGGTCGCTTCCAGGCATCGTGCGACGTTGTCATACTCCGCCGCGGTCGGCGGCAGCCCGGACCGTTCGCCGATGCCGCCGTAGACCACGCCCGAGAGCGCCAGCGCGCCCATGTCCGCGGTCACGTCGACCGCCACCTTCAGGAAGTCGATGCCCGCCTCCGGATCCCGCGACGGCCAGGCCCCTTCCGGCAGGCCAAGCGAGCAGACCGCCGCGATGCCGGCCTCCTCGAATAGCCTGCGGCTGTGGGCGCGGTCCACCTTGGTGGGTTGCAGGAGCGCGACCTCGACGAAGTCAAAGCCGTGCTTCACCGCCTCGCCGACCGCGTGTTCGGCCGCTGCAGGGGTCCAATTCATTGTCCAGATGCTGGAGTGAATGCCAAAACCTTTCATCGCTCAATCCCATTCAAAAAACAGAGGGTCGGGCCCACAGCGGGCGTTCCAGTCCAGCGACGCGATGGCCACCATTTCGTCTTCGGTCAGGGTGAAGTCGAAAATGTCGAGGTTCTCGTCCTGGTGTGCGGGGTTGGCGGCGCGCGGCACCGTCGAGTGGCCAAGCTGCATGTGCCAGCGCAGCACCACCTGCGCCGGGCTCTTGCCGGTCCGCGCGCAAACGTCGGTGATCTGCGGGAAGTCGAAAATCTTGCCCTCGCCGAGCGGGGTCCAGCCTTGCGAGACGATGCCGCGCGCGGCGTTGGCTTCGCACAAGGCACGGTTGGCCATCTTCGGGTTCACTTCGATCTGGTTCAGCACCGGTGTGACCCCGGTCGCCTCGATGATCCGGTCCAGGTGGTCGGGGTTGAAGTTCGACACGCCGATCGAGCGCATCAACCCCTCCGCCTGCATCTCGATCAGGGCCTCCCAGGTCTCGACATAAAGGTTCTTGTTCGGACAGGGCCAATGGATCAGCACGAGGTCGAGGTAGTCGAGCCCCATCGCCTCGAGCGAGCGGGCAACGGCGGCGCGGGCCCGGGCCTTGCCCTGGTCGGCGTTCCAGACCTTGGTTGTGATGAACAACTCGCCGCGGGGCAGGCCCGCAAGCCGCACACCTTCGCCGAGCCCGGCCTCGTTTCCGTAGATGAAGGCGCCGTCCAGCAGGCGGTATCCCTTTTCGATCGCCGAAGCGACGACGGCACCGGTCTTTTCATTCGGGATCTGCCAGACACCCGTGCCGAGTTGGGGGATCGAATGGCCGTCGGAAAACGGCAAGCGCGGGATGTCGGTCATGGGAGTTGTCCTGTGGTCATGGTTCGGGTGAGAAGCGCTTCGAAGTTGCCATCGGGCGGCAGGTAGTGCGCGCCCGACGGGGCTGGGGTGGGCTTTTGCGGGTGGAAGATCACCCGCATCCCGGCCGCAAGGGCAGCGGAGACACCGACCGGGCTGTCTTCGATCACCAGGCACGCGGCCGGGTCCACGTCCAGTCGCTCTGCGGCCAGCAGGTAACCTTCCGGGTCGGGTTTGCCGCGGGTGACGTCGCTGAAACTGACGAAGGTTTCGATGGCCTGGCCGATCCCGGTTGCGGCCAGGGCGAGCGCCACTTCCTCGCGGGTCGAGTTCGACACGATCGCAGAGGGGGTGCCGCGGGTCGCCCAGTCCACCGCCGCTTCGCCCACCCCGGGACGGCGGCGGATGTCGGTGCCGAACCGGCCATAGAATTCCCACTTCAGCGCGCGCCAGGCCTCGAGATCGAGCGTCAACCCGGTCTCGGCCACCAGCAGCGCGTGGACATCTGCCTCGTTCACACCGAGCGTCCGGGGGTGGAATTCCGCGCCGACCGCGAGCCCCACCTGCGCCAACGCGGCGTCGAGGGCGGCCTCATGGACCGGCTCACTGTCGACCAGTGTTCCGTCAAGATCCCAGAGGAGGGCAGTCGGTTTCATAGCGTGTCGAGATCGTCGTAGAAGGCTTTGGATTGTTCGTAGAGGCGGGCATAGATCGGCATCATCCTGTCATAGAGATCGACCCAGGCCGGGTCGGGCGCCACCTCGGTTCCGAACCGCACCATGCGGGTGACAGCCGTGTCGAGGTCCGGCGCGTCGCCGGTCGAGGCCGCCATCAAGGCTGCCGCGCCGACCACGCCGCATTCGAGCTCTTCGGGGACGACGTAGGGAACCCCGTACATCGATGCCTTGATTTTCAACCAGAGGTCCGACTTTGCCCCGCCCGAGGCGGCGACGATGCGCTCGGGGCGGCCGCGGCCCTCGGGCAGTTTGTCGAGCACCCGGCGCACCGAGAAGGCAACACCTTCGAGCACGGCCCGGTGAAGCTCGCCCAGCCCGGTCTCGGCTTTCAACCCGAAAAACTGGGCGCGCGAGTTGTGCTTCTCGGCCACGCGTTCGCCGGAGAGGTAGGGCAGGAAAAACAACCCGCCGGAGCCTGCCGGTGCCTGCGTCGCCGCCGTGGCCACATCTTCGTAGCTGCGCCGGTTCTCATGAAACGCGCGTCGCGCCCAGCGCACGGCGTCGCCGCCGGCTTCGAGCAGGGTCATGACCCCCCAAACCCCGTTCGGTGTGAGCACATTGGAGACCTCGGGATCGATCACCGCGTCGTCGTGCAGCAATGTGATGATGGTCGAGGTACCGGTCACGTCCGAGCCCATGCCGGCGCGGGTGACGCCGGAGCCGAGCAAGGCCATCGGGTAGTCTCCCGCGCCGACCAGAACCGGAATGCCGGCCGCGAGGCCGAGATCGGCGGCGACGCCCGCGTCCAGCCCACCCAGTACCGCGCCGGGGCTCTTCAACGGCGCCAGCAGCCGGCGCGGGACGCCGGTCGCCGCGCAAAGTTCTTCGGACCAGTCGCGCGTGCGCCAATCCATCAGGTAACTGAGCGAAGCCTCTGTCGGATCCTGTGCCCGGACGCCGGTGAGTTGGAAGTTGATCCAGTCCTTGGGCATCAGCAGGGTCGACGCACGCTCGAGTGCGTTTGGTGCATTCTCGGCGATCCAGGCCACCTTGAAGGCGGGCCAGGCCGGTGCCGGCATGTTTGCCGTGATCTCCAGCCCGCGCGCGGTCCCGTGGCGGGCGACGTAAGCGTCCACTTGCGGCAAGGTCCGCTTGTCGTTCCAGAGCGGCACCGCGTCGAGCGTCGGATTGCCGTCGTCGTCGATCAGCACGCTCCCATGCATCTGCCCGCAAGAGCAGATCGCTGCGACCCTCGCCGCTGCGCCCTCGACCTTGTCGGTAACCGCACGGATCGTCGCCCTGGTGCCGGCCCACCAGTCTGCCGGGCGCTGCTCCGACCAGCCGAACCGCGGCACGATCTGTTCGTGTTCGCGGTGGCTGAAGGCGAGGATCTTTCCGTCGCGGTCGACGAGGGCGGAGCGCAGGCCCCCGGTGCCGACGTCGATGGCGAGGTAGAGATCGCGAGTCATAGCCTCTGTTCGCTTTCGGGATCGAAGAAATGGGCCTCACCCATGTCGAGTATGACCTTGCAGGGCTGGCCTTCGGTGGCCGGAAACCGCGGATCGACCTGGGCCGTAATCGGCGCCTCGCCGACCGATCCCAGGATCAGCGTATGCGCGCCGAGTGGTTCCAGTGTCTTCGGCACCAGCGTGAGCTCGGCCGCATGGGCGCTTTCGCGCATGTGTTCGGGGCGGATGCCGAAGACCACATGTGCGCGGTCGCCAAGATGCGCGGCGGTCTCTGACGGCAGGGCCAGACGCTGGCCCTCGACCACGACCGCGCCGCCGTCGATGGCCGCATCGAAGAAGTTCATCGACGGCGAGCCGATGAAGTTCGCGACGAACTTGTTGGCCGGTTGTTCGTAGAGCTCGATGGGCGCCGCGACCTGTTCGATCCGGCCCGCATTCATCACCACCACGCGGTCGGCCATGGTCATCGCCTCGACCTGGTCGTGTGTCACATAGATCGCGGTCGTGCCGAGGCGGCGCTGGAGCATCTTGATCTCGGCCCGCATCTCGACCCGCAGCTTCGCGTCGAGGTTGGACAGCGGCTCGTCGAACAAAAAGACCTCGGGCTGGCGCACGAGCGCCCGGCCAATGGCGACACGCTGGCGCTGGCCGCCGGAAAGCGAGCCGGGCTTGCGGTCGAGGTAAGGTTCGAGTCCGAGCAAAGTCGCCGCGTCGGAGACCCGTTTTTCGATCTCCTGCGGATCGGTCCCGTGCACCTTCATCGCGTAGCCGATGTTGCCGCGCACGGTCATGTGCGGATAGAGCGCGTAGTTCTGGAACACCATGGCGCAATCGCGCTCGCCGGGGCGCACACTGGTGACATCGCGGCCCGCGATCCGGACCTCGCCGCCGGTGGCGGTTTCGAGCCCGGCGACGATTCGCAGCGTCGTGGTCTTGCCGCAGCCCGACGGTCCGACAAGCACGATGAACTCGCCTTTCTGGATGTCGAGGTCCAGGGGCGGGATCACCTCGACGGCACCGAAAGATTTTCGGATTGCCTTCAACTCGACATGTGCCATCGCGGTGTTTTCCTGGTTTGCATTGCTTGGCGCCCGGGCCCACCCGAAGGCGGACCCGAGACAGGGAGGATCGAGGATCCCTAGAGCGGCGGCAGCCCCATCGACGCGCGGTAGGCGGCAAGCTGGGTGTCACGACCGAATTCGTCGGTCAGCTCGTCCCATTCCGCCGCAATCGCGTCGAGCGCTTCTTGCGGTTCCACCTGGCCGGCGAGCGCCTTCGACAGCTCGATCTCGAGCACTTCCGTGTAGGAGAAGAAGCCCGGCAGACGCAGGTCGAGCGCCACGTTCGGCGAGTCGAGCGAGGCCCGCTGCGCGCCGAGATAGCTTTCGGCCTCTTCGGGCGAGAAGATCGACGACCAGTTGTCGAGGTTCTCGTAGTGGCTGAGCCGGTAGGGGTTCACACCGGTGTTGGCGGTGACGATCGCCTGCCCCGAAACCTCGGGGCTGGTCAGCTCGGCCACGTAGGACCAGGCCGCCTCGATGTTTTCGCTGTCGGACGGCACCCCGACCTGCCAGCCACCGAAGGCCAGGAAGGGCGAGGCGACCGGCTCATCGAACGTGTCCCATTCGCCGGTGGCGGCGTTCCAGATCTCGGTCGAGCCCGGCAGCACCGCGGTGCGCACATTGCCCTTGATCGAGCCTTCGGTCGCGCCCAGCACGCCCGAGTCGGCCCAGTCGAGGTTCATCGCCACGGATCCGCCGGCATAGAGCGGACGCACGTCGCCCGACCCGTTGTTCAACGCACCCGGCGGGTTGTAGTCGAGACCGCTCTTGTACTCTTCAAGCGCCCGGAGCCAGCCTGGATTGTTGATCTGGGCGTCCATCGTCTCGGGGTCGAAGAACATCGCGCCCGGGGTGTTGGGGTTGTTGGTGTAGCTCGCCGCGTGGCTGAAGAAATACCAGAACTGCTGGCCGCCGCGCTTGTAGGCTTCGGCGGTGCCGTAGTCGACCACGTCGGAGTCGTTGAAGAACTCGGCGATGTCGTAGTACTGCGCCCAGGTCACCGGGGCAGCGAGCGGGTAGCCGTATTTCGCTTCGAAGGCCGCCATGTTGTCGGGGTCTTCGAACAGATCGGCGCGGTAGTTCAACATGTGCATGTCGCCGTCCATGGTGGCCGACTTGATCTCGCCGCCCCAGGCCATCAGCCGCTCACGGTAGACCGGGTGCAGATCGTCCCAGGCCTCGCCGGACTGCATTTCGGCCGGCATCGTCGACAGATAGGGCGCAAAGTCCGGCACCCAGGCCGGGATGAAGCCGATCACGTCGAAGTCACCGGTCTGCTGGGTCATCGCGGTCAGGAACTTCGGATAGAGCTCGGAAAACGGAAACTCGACCAAGTCGACCTTGCCGCAGGTCTTGCGCTTCCCAGCTGTCCGCCGCCGCCTGCAGGGCCGAGGCGATGAACGGCCCGTTCTGGGTCGAGATCGTCAGGGTCACGTCCGAGAAATCCGGCGCGCATTGCGCATAGGCGAGTGTTCCGAGCGGAACGAGCGCCGTTGCGAGTAAAAGTTTCTTCATGATGTCCTCCCAAATTGGACCATTCATTTGATGGATCCGGATAGAAGCCCCGAGCGCATCATGCGCCCGAGGAAGAGCGCGACCACGATCATCGGAATGATCGAGATGAGCGCGGCCACGGAGATCGCCCACCATTCGTCGCCGCGGCTGGAGTTTTGCCCGGCGAGCAGGATGGGCAGCGTCTGCCACTTCGAAGAGGTCAGCAGCAGCGCGAAGAGAAACTCGTTCCAGATGAACGCCAGGATGATCATCGAGGTGGCGATCAGGCCCGGCGTCGACATCGGCAGCACGATCTGGAAGAAGATCCGCGAGCGTCCGATGTTGTCGACCATCGCGGCCTCCTCGACCTCCACCGGGAGGTTGGAGAAGAAGTCGCGCATCAGCCAGACCGCGAAGGGCAGGCCGAACGCGGTGTAGGCGAGCACCAGGCCGGCGAAGCTGTCGAGCATCCGCACGCCGACCTTGTTCATCTCGGCATAGAGCAGGAACAGCGCGAAGGCGGAGACGATCGGCGGGAACATCCGCTGCGAGACGAACCAGAAGGTCACGTCGTCGTTGCGCAGGATCGGTCCCGGGCAGGGTGCGGGTGTTCAGCCAGACCGAGACGGTCAGGGCGACGACGAGCACGATGCCCAGCGCATAGGGCACCCGGAGCCCGGTGATACTGGTCGAGCAGAACGAAACCACCGATCGACACGACCGCAAAGCTCAGGCCCGCGAGAAGGTAGATCCGGAACTGGAACCGCACCAGCGCATAGGCGGCCATCGCCCCCAGGAACACCGACAGCACGGTGGCCACGACCGAGACGATGAGCGAGCTGGAGATCGGTCCGGCGAAATCGCCGCGCACGCCGGAGAACGCGTCGCGGAACGCCTCAAGCGTCGGCTGGAAATCGACGAAGGGGATATAGGTCGCGCCCTGGCTGACGGCGAGCGGCGGTTTGAACGCGGTGACGATCACCCACCAGAGCGGAAACAGGTTGAAGACGAGCCAGATCAGCGAGACCACGAGCCCGATCCGGAAAAAAGCGCGGCGTCCCATCAGCGATACCTCCGGATCATCCGCCCGGCGGCGGCAAGATAAAGCGTGCCGAACAGGATCACCACGATCAGGAAAAGGAAGCTGAGCGCCGAGGTGGAGCCGAGATTGAACTTCTTGAAGCCCTCGTTGTAGGCGAACAGGGTGAGCGTCTCGGTGGCCGTTCCCGGCCCGCCGCCGGTGAGCACGAACACCGTGTCGATGATCTTGAAGCCCTCGATCAAGCGGATGAAGATCACCGCCACCGAGAGCGGCAACAGCATCGGGAAGGTGATGTCGCGAAACCGGCGCCAGGACGAGATGTTGTCGACCCGCGCGGCCTCGAACACGTCGGCCGGCAGCCCCTGCAACCCGGCCAGCATCAGCAGGATCACGAACGGCGTCCATTGCCAGATATCGACGGTGATCGAACGGTCGTGAGCACGGCTGTCATCGTGGCGTCGAATGGCCGTTCCCATCTGCAATACCGAACGTAGAAGATCAACAGGACGGCCAGGAGGATGACCGCGGGTACCTCGAGCATCACGATCGTTGCCATCACCTGCGCGAACGGGCTCATGGCGTAGAGCCCTGCGCCAGCCGCACCTGCGACGAGACCGCGCGCACCCGGCAACGCCATGCCCAGCGCAAACGGCGCCATCACCCCGATCCCGCGCAGGATGGCGACGAACCCCCGCCCGACGGAATAATCGTCTCCGAAGGCGAGAAAGACGGGCGCCTGGGCCAGAGCCCACGGGGGGGCCACTCATCCCGCTCGTCGATGAGTTGGATGAACCGTGGCAGATCGCCGCGTGCGATCGCATGCGCCATCTTCACACCGTGCACGCCGTGACCTGCTGCATCCACATGCGGCAGGCGGTCACCGGAACGCCGATCTGCCAGGCCCCGAGAGTCGTCTGGACGGCGAGCGCGATGGTCAGCAACCAAAGCGCGGCGACAGCGGCGCGACTCGGACCAGCGGGGATGTCCAGCATCCATGCAGGGTACAGCAGCCTTTCGTCCGGCTGCCAGCCGAAACAGGTGTTCGTGCGTCCCGAACCGGGGGTTGGGTTAGGCTGCGGCCATGGAATACCTGAGACTGTTCGGCTCCAATCTCCTGCCCGCGTTCGCGCTTCAGGGCGCCGGCTACCTGCTCGCATCGAGAGTCCGCGTCGACGCGCGGGCAGTCGCGCACGTGGCCTTCATGATCTTTGCGCCTTGCCTGATCTATCGCGTCATCGTGGAGAGCGCGATTCCAGCCGTCGATCTGCTGCGCATGATGGGATTCGCCACAGCGACCCTGCTGTGCGTGGGACTGGTTGCGGCGACCGCGGCGCGCATCATGGGCCTGTCCCGTACGATGGCAAGTGCAATCATACTTTGTTCGCTCTTGCCGAACGTCGGCAATCTCGGCCTGTCGGTGAACATGTTCGCTTTTGGTGAGGCAGGTCTTGCGCAGGCGAGTGTCTTCTTTCTGACGGGCAGCATTCTCGCGTACACAGTGGGTGTCTTCGTAGCCTCGCTCGGCCGCGCCAGCCTGAAGGAAGCCGCGCTCGGGCTCCTGCGCGTGCCGGCGATCTGGGGCGCGATCGCGGCATTCGTGATGGTCAACCGAGGCTGGCAGCTGCCGATGCCGGTCAACAGCGCCGTCGAGCTGCTGGCCGCAGCATGCATTCCCACGTTTCTCGTCATCCTGGGCATCCAGATGCGCGGTGTTCGCATGGGTGCCGTGGGGCGTCCGTTGCTGGCTGCGACGGGGCTGCGTCTGATCGTGAGTGCGGCCATGGCCGTGCTGTTCGCCCGGGCCTTTGCACTCGAGGGGCCAGCGCTGCAGGCGGGCGTGCTACAGGCCTCCATGCCCACGGCCGTGATCACGATCATCCTGGCCACGGAATACGACGTCGAACCGGCCTTCGTAACTTCGGTCGTGTTCCTGACCACCCTGCTCAGCCCGCTGACGCTCACTCCACTGCTCGCCTGGCTGCGCTGATGCCGCGAGGCGTTCTTCTGATAGGATGAGCCAGTCGCCGCACAGTCCCACCCACAGGATGCCGCCAATGGTTTCAAGGACGTCAGCATCGCCCCTACGGACGTGGGCCCTTCTTCTGCTGGCCGCGCTCATGATGCCCGAGGGATGCGCGGGCGAGCAGAGCTGCCGAGGCTCCCACGCTGAGCGTCGTGTACGAGATGAGGACGCTCGAACGCACGCTGCGAGACTGCCCGGAGAACCTCGCTCCTTGCGCGTCCATTGCACTCGAGTACCCCGTGATCAGCGAAGCACCGTCGCGGGAGGCACTCGAGGGAATCGATGACTTCGTGCGGTCGGCAAGTCCTGGCACCGCTGGAGGAGGACCGCGGATTCCACGGCCGAGCAACTGATGGATCGCTTTCTCTCCGGCTATCGTGAGTTCGCCGAGGACTTCCCCGAACAGTCCAGCCAATGGGTGATGACGCGAAAGATCGAGGCCATCCACAACGCGCTAGGTGTGTTCAGCCTCGAGTTCACCGAGACCAGCTACACCGGTGGCGCCCACCCAAACACGTCCGTGACTCTGGCGAGTTTCGATACCCGCACCGGACTCCGGATCACCCTGGACGACCTGTTTGTCGATCCCTACGGCGACGCTCTGCAGGAGATAGCCGAGCGGGCATTCAGAGCGGAACGCAACCTCAGCGAGACCGAGGATCTGTCCAGCGCCGGATTCTGGTTCGAGGACGGGACCTTTCGGCTCAACGACAACTTCGCCGTCGTCCCGGACGGTCTGAAGTTCCACTTCAACTCATATGAGGTGGGGCCCTATTCCATGGGGCCGACGTCCATCGTGCTCGCCAGGAACTCGCTTGCTGCTCTGGTTCGGCCCGACGGCGGCCTCGCCGCCACACCCGGCCTCGGCGCTTCCGCTTCCGCCTCCCGCTGACTCAGCAGAATCCTCAAACCGGAATCGAACGCTGGACATCGATACATACCAGTTGGTATGTATGGCTCCCCGACGAGAGGAGACTCGATGGTCAGGAATCCGGATCAAACTCGCCGGGTGCTGCTGGAGACGGCATTTCATGAAATCCACCGCCATGGCTATCAGGCGGCGGGGCTCGACTCCATTCTGAAAGCGGCCGGCGTGACGAAGGGTGCGCTGTACCACCACTTCGCCAACAAGCATGAGCTTGGACTCGCGATCATCGAAGAGATCCTCAAGGTGTGGATCCACGAGTCGTGGATCGATCCCCTCGAGCGCGTCGAGGATCCCGTGGATGGACTCAGGGACAGCCTGAGATCCGTCGTGTCACGCGCGAGTCAGGAGGACATCGAGCTCGGCTGTCCGTTGAATAACCTCGCGCAGGAGATGTCCCCCATCGACGAGGAGTTCCGCCGGCGCCTGGAAGGCATCTTCGCGGAGTGGCGCGCGGCCATCGCCGCGGCACTCAAGCGCGGTCGGAAGGCCGGCCAGGTGCGTAAGGAAGTCGACCCCGAAACGACAGCAGCCTTCATCGTTGCGGCGTTCGAGGGTGCGATCGGCAGCGTCAAGACGTCCCGCAGCCTGCCGCTCGCCAGAATGATCGTCGGTGGCCTCGAGCAGTACATCGAAAGCCTGCGACCCACACGTCGCAGGACGAAGCACTGAGGCTCCACAGAACCCTCTCACAGGAGTATTCCAGTCACGCGTGTGGCCAAGCACGCGACGCGGAGGATTTGGAATGGCCAGGACCAGGGGCGATTTGAGGACCGAGGCATACGGCCGCTGGGTGCTGAAGCGGGCGCTGGCCGATCGTCTTGCTACGGTCGCGGCTGCGTTCTTCATGGCCAGTGGCGGTGGCTTTCTCAGCTTCGCGACGAACTATCGCGCATTCTTCAGTAAGCGAATCCGCAGTTCACCGCGTACGAGGCGATGCAGAACATCTACACGAAGAACGACAACCTCCTGTTCGTGGTGGCGCCGAACGACGGCAACGTGTTCACCCAGGAGACGCTCTCGGCGATCGACGAAGCTGATGCGCGAAGCGTGGCAGATCCCATTCGCACGCGTGTGGACGGAGTCACGAACTACCAGCACACGACGGCAAGGCGACGAACTGATAGTCGGTGATCTCGTGCCCTTCCCGCTCGATCGCACCGACGCCGAACTGTCCCCGGCGCGGCAGATCGCCCTGAACGAGCCCGTCCTGGTCCGCCGCGTCATTGCGGACGACGCCGAGGTGACCGGCGTGAATGTGACGGTGGAACTCGAGGCGACGCGCTGGACGAGGTCACGCGGGTCGTGGCCGCGTCCCGTGAACTGGCCGACAAGGTGACGCGCGACGAGCACCCCCACATCGAGCTGTCCATCTGACCGGAACGGCGGCGCTGAACAACGCGTTCACCGAAGCGTCGAAGACCGACATGACGACACTGATGCCGATCATGTTCGGCATAATCCTACTCGTGATGTGGTTGCTGCTGCGCTCGGGGAGCGGAGACCATCAGCACCCTGATCGTGGTGGCGTTTTCGGCGGCGAGCGCGATGGGAATGGCCGGCTGGCTGGGGTTCCGCCTGACGCCGCCGAGTGCCTCAGCGCCGACGATGATCCTCACCCTCGCGATGGCGGACAGCATCCACATCCTGGTCACGATGCTGCGCGAGATGCGACACGGCATGTCGAAGCGCGAGGCGATCGTGCGAGAGCATGCGCGTGAACATGGGTCCGGTGTTCCTGACGAGCCTGACGACCGTGATCGGATTCCTGAGCATGAACTTCAGTGATGTGCCGCCGTTCCCGGGACCTCGGCAACATCGTGGCGATGGGTGTGACGCTGGCGTTCCTCTACTCGATCTGCTTCCTCCCGGCGTTCATGGCGATCGTGCCGGTCCGGGTCAAGGTGCGCGAGGATGGGATCCCACTTCCCGGCATCATGGATGTCGCGCCTCGCCGAGTCGTCGTGGCCTGGCGGCCCGGCCGCTGCTCTGGGGCGGCGCGGCCTTCGACTCGCGGTGATGGCCATCGTCTCCACGCGCAACGAATTCAACGACCGGTTCGTCCAGTACTTCGACGAGCGCAGTCGACTTCCGGTGGCTTCCGACTACGCGTCGGAGAACCTCACCGGCATCTACCTGATCGAGTTCTCCGTCGAGGCCGACGAAAGCGGCGGCATCAGCGACCCGGAGTACCTCGAGCATCTGGACCGGTTCGAAGCCTGGTACCGCGCGCAGCCGGGCGTGCTCAATGTGAACAGCTTCAACGAGGTCATGAAGCGCGTGAACAAGAGCATGCACGGCGACGATCCGGCGTAGCCGGATCCCCGATTCACGCGAGCTCGCGGCGCAGTACCTGCCTCGCTCTACGAGATGTCGCTGCCGTTCGGGCTCGATCTCAACAACCAGATCAACATCGACAAATCGGCGACCCGCTTCACG
>CAVWAE010000012.1:0-38310 GCA_963752895.1 uncultured Alphaproteobacteria bacterium | reverse complement strand
TCTCGCTTTCTTCTTTCAGATGCGCTCCTCCGAGGTCTACGGGATCGACATCGATCCCGGCGCCCGGATCGGCAAGGGGATCATGATCGACCATGCCCATTCGATCGTCATCGGCGAGACGGCGGTGGTCGGCGACAACGTCTCGATGCTGCACTCCGTCACGCTTGGCGGCACCGGCAAGGAAGATGGCGACCGCCATCCGAAGATCGGCAACGACGTGCTGATCGGCGCCGGCGCCAAGGTGCTCGGCAACATCGTGGTCGGGTGCTGTCGCGCATTGCCGCCGGCTCGGTGGTGCTGGAAGACGTGCCCCCCGCCACCACGGTCGCGGGCGTGCCCGCCAAGGTGGTGGGCAGTGCGGGATGCGAACATCCCTCTGCGGAGATGAACCAGACGCTTGGCGAGGAATGTCCGTCCCGCGACCAGGGCTGAGACCCGTTTGCGGCCATCGCGGTCGCGGATCACCAAAACCGGCGCAGCAAACCGGCACCGGCGCCCGCGGGGTCTGATGCGCAGCCAGCACCAGTTTGTTCCCAAATCGTGCACAATTGCGGAACATGTCAGGGATTGTAGGCGGGTATATGCCGATCGGCGCGAATATTGACGCGCGTCATTTTCAATTCTCCCGACTTACGCCAGCGTGGCGGCGGAAAAGAAACAGGGAGAACAGCCCCATGCTTCGTATGTGGTTTGCGACCGTAGCCGGTTTTTCAGCGATTTTCCTGGTGGCGATCGCAGTCATCTGAGCGCGCAAGGTTTTTTGGCTTCCGGGCGGGTTCACGAGGGACAGAACCCGCCCGAAGTCTGTCCATATCCCGGATCCGTCGGCCAGCGACCTGCGCGGATTTGTCTCCCCTGATTTGCTCCCGATATTTGGCATGAAAGAGCTGCGTGCATTCATTCCAACCGGGAGATCGACTATGAAAACCATCCTGATGACCGCAGCATTCTGCGGCCTCGCCCTGTCGGCCCCCGCCCGGGCGGCCGATGACGACATCGACGCACTCAAGACCGAAGCCGGGGGGATCATCCAGGCCTTCGCGCAGGAGCTCCAGGGCGAACTCCTGACGGCGATGAAGACCGGCGGGCCCGTCAATGCGATCTCCGTCTGTAACGAGAAGGCCCCGGCCATCGCCGCGGCAAGCGAGGCGGCCAGCGGCTGGTCTGTTGCACGGTCGTCGCACAAGCTGCGCAACACCGAGAACGCGCCGGATGCCTATACCGCCGCAGTGATCGCCGATTTCGTCGCCCGCGAAGAGGCCGGCGAGATCGCAACGTCGCTGTCGCACGCCGAGATCGTCGAGGAAGACGGCCAGCAGGTGTTCCGCTTCGTCAAGGCGATCCCGACCGCGCAGCCCTGCCTGAACTGCCATGGCGGCGACGATGTGAAGCCCGAGGTCGTGGCAAAACTCGCGGAGCTGTATCCCGATGACGCGGCGCGCGGCTTCTCCGTCGACCGGATGCGCGGCGTCTTCACGCTGTCGAAAGTGATCTCGGACTAGCGCCCCCGCGAAGTCATGCGGGGCCCGGCATCGTGCCGGGGCCCGCAACGCGCCTGCGCCGGGCAGACTACGATCGCTGCAATGGCACCCCAACCCCGGGGGCCATGCGGCGGGTGGTCCGGACCACCTGGGTCCGCACGTGCCGGAACCCACCTAGTGTGGTGTGTGCTGGGGAGCACATGGGCGCGGGGGCCGGCGACGGGATCAGGGAAGACGAGAACCGCCGGGCCGACCTTGACCGAGGTCAATTCCGGGCAAATCCGGACGAATTCACTGCAACGCGGCCACCCTTCTGCCCGAAAAAAAGCGCGCCGGTTTGCCCGGCGCGCCCTGTTTTCCTGCTGGCTGGTGTGCGGTCAAACCGCTGGTCAGGCGAGCATCATCATCGGCGCTTCGAGGTTGGACTTGATCGCGTCCAGAACCTGCGCCCCAAGCGCACCGTCGATCACCCGGTGGTCGACGCTGAGCGTCACGCTCATGACCGTCGCCACGCCGACGTCGCCGTCCTCCGTCACCACCGGCTTTTTCACCCCGGCGCCGACCGCGAGGATCGCGCCGTGGGGCGGGTTGATGATGGCGTCGAAGTTGTCGACCCCGAACATCCCGAGGTTGGAGACCGTGAAGCTGCCGCCGACGTATTCATGCGGGGCGAGCTTGCGGTCACGGGCGCGGGTGGCGAGGTCTTTCATCGAAGCCGAGATCGCCGACATCGTCTTGGTATCGGCGTCCTGGATCACCGGGGTGATCAGCCCGCCGTCGATGGCCACGGCGACGGCGATGTCGGAGGCATTGAACTGCAGGATCCGGTCGCCGGCCCAGACCGCATTGGCCGTGGGCACCTGCTGCAGCGCCAGGGCGCAGGCCTTGATGACGAAGTCGTTGACCGAAAGCTTCACGCCGCGGTCGGCGAGCTGCTTGTTGATCTGAGACCGGAAGGCGAGCAGCGCGTCGAGCTGGATGTCGCGCCGCAGGTAGAAATGCGGCACCGTCTGCTTGGCCTCGGTGAGGCGCTTGGCGACGGTCTTGCGCATATTGTCGAGCGCAACTTCCTCGAACGCCCGGTCTGCGTACATCTTGAGCACCTGGGCGGCATCGGGACCGGCGGGCGCGCCTGCGGCCGCGGGCGCCGCTTTTCCGGCCGCCGGGGCAGGGGCCGCGGCCCCCGGTTTTGCGGCCTCGACATCAGATTTCACGATCCGCCCACGCGGGCCGGAGCCTTTGACCTGGGACAGGTCGAGCCCCTTCTCGGCGGCGATCCTTCGGGCGAGCGGCGAGGCGAAAACGCGCTTTCCGTCCGCACCCTGCGGTGCCGCAGGGGCAGGGGCCGCATTGGCGGCCGGGCCCGGCTCCGCAGCGTCCTTCTGCGCGGGCGCCTCCGAGGCAGCCGAAGATGCCGCGGACGGAGCCGATGCGGCGGTGTCGATGTCGTCGGCGCTTTCGCCCTCTTCGAGCAGCACCGCGATCGGGTCGTTCACCTTGACCCCCTCGGTGCCCTCGGCGACCAGGATCTTGCCGATCGTTCCTTCATCGACCGCCTCGAATTCCATCGTCGCCTTGTCGGTCTCGATCTCGGCGAGCACGTCGCCGGAGGCGACGGTGTCGCCCTCTTTCACCAGCCACTTGGCGAGCGTGCCCTCTTCCATCGTCGGGCTGAGCGCGGGCATCAGGATTTGAATGGCCATGTCGTCCCCCTCAGGAATAGGTCACTTGTTTGACCGCGGCGATCACTTCATCGACGGTCACCAGCGCGTGGCGTTCGAGATTGGCGGCATAGGGCATGGGTACGTCCTTGCCGGTGCAGATTGATGACCGGCGCGTCGAGCCAGTCGAAGGCTTCCTGCATCAGGACTGCCGAGATCTGGTTGCCGATCGAGGCGACCGGCCAGCCCTCTTCGACGGTGACGCAGCGGTTGGTCTTCATCACCGACTGCGACCACCGTGTCGGTGTCCAGCGGGCGCAGCGTGCGCAGGTCGATCACCTCGGCCGAGATGCCGTCCTCGGCGAGCTTGTCGGCCGCCTTCAATGCGTATTCCATGCCGATCCCGAAGCTCACCAGGGTCACGTCGGTGCCCTCGCGCCAGATCCGCGCCTTGCCGAAGGGGATCGCGTAATCCTCGAGCTCGGGCACTTCGAAGCTGTGGCCGTAGAGCAGTTCGTTTTCGAGGAAGACCACCGGGGTCTCGTCGCGGATCGCGGTCTTGAGCAGCCCCTTCGCATCCGCCGCCGAGTAGGGCATGGCCACATTCAGGCCGGGGATCTGCGCGTACCATGCCGCGTAGTCCTGGCTGTGCTGGGCGCCGACCCGGGCCGCCGCGCCATTGGGCCCGCGGAAGACGATCGGGCACCGACATCTGTCCGCCCGACATGTAGCGGGTCTTGGCCGCGGAGTTGATGATGTGGTCGATCGCCTGCATCGCGAAGTTGAAGGTCATGAACTCGACGATCGGCCGCAGCCCGCCCATCGCGGCGCCGATGCCGAGGCCGGTAAATCCGTGCTCGGTGATCGGCGTGTCGATCACCCGCTTGGCGCCGAACTCGTCGAGCAGGCCCTGGCTGATCTTGTAGGCGCCCTGGTATTCGGCCACCTCCTCGCCCATCAGGAATACGCGCTCGTCCTTGCGCATTTCCTCGGCCATCGCGTCGCGCAACGCCTCGCGCACGGTCATCGAGCGCATCTTGGTGCCTTCCGGGATCTCGACATCCGCGGGCGGCGCGGTTTTCGGCGCGGCGGCGGGATCGGGATGGTGGCCCGCGCCCTGTTCATGGGTGATCTCGTGGGCGGCGGTCACCGAGGCGGCGGCGTCGTCGGCGCTCTCGCCCTCCTCGACCAGCACCGCGATGGGGGTGTTCACCTTCACCTCCTCGGTGCCCTCGGCGACCAGAAGCTTGCCGACGATCCCCTCGTCGACCGCTTCGAATTCCATCGTCGCCTTGTCGGTTTCGATCTCGGCGATCACGTCGCCGCTGGCGACCGTGTCGCCCTCTTTCACGAGCCATTTCGCCAGCGTGCCCTCTTCCATCGTCGGGCTGAGTGCGGGCATGAGAATTTCGGTGGCCATTCAGTTGTCTCCCTGGGCGGGTGTAATCATTCCGACGACGTTGCCTTCGCCGTCTTCGACATAGGCGGCGCGGCCGATGCCGGGGTAATCTTCGGGCGGCAGCGCTTCGGCGCCGCCGTTGGCGAGCGCCCAGGCGTAGCTGGCGTCGCAGTCGGCGACCTCGAAAGTCATCGTGCCGCCGCGGATCGGGCTGCCGGGGGCAGGGGGCGCGTCGGGACGGCGAAGGAAGGCGCCGGTGAGACCTTTGCCCATCCCGATATCGGTCCCTTCGATCAGGTGATAGTCGATGTCCGCCGCGTCCGGCATGGCCTGGTACGTCCAGCCGAACAGGCCGGCATAGAACGCCTTGGCCGTCTCGACGTTTTTGGCATGGATCTCGAAATGCGGCATGCCGACCTCACGCGTAGATGTCGGTCCAGAGCTCTTCGAGCGCCGGTTCCGGGCTTTCGCGGGCGAAATCGGCGGCCTCGCTGACGATGCCCTTGATCTCCTTGTCGACCGCCTTGAGCTCGTCTTCGCTCGCGTGCTTGCCCTGGAGCAGAAGCTCGCGGACATGTTCGATCGCATCCTGGGTCTCGCGCACTTTCTGCACTTCCTCGCGGGTGCGGTACTTGGCCGGGTCCGACATCGAATGGCCGCGGTAGCGGTAGGTCTTCATTTCGAGGATGTAGGGGCCTTTGCCGTCGCGGCAATGCTTGACGGCGCGCTCGCCGGCCTCCTTGACCGCGAGCACATCCATCCCGTCGACCGCTTCGCCGGGGATGCCGAAGGCTTCGCCGCGGGTGAAGAACTCCGGGGTCGAGGACGATCGCTTGACCGAAGTGCCCATCGCGTACTGGTTGTTCTCGATCACGTAGATCACCGGCAGGTGCCACAGCGAGGCCATGTTGAAGGCCTCGTAGACCTGGCCCTGGTTGACCGCGCCGTCGCCGAAATAGGTGAACGTCACCCGGCCGTTCTCGTTGTACTTGTCGGCGAAGGCGAGGCCGGTGCCGATCGGCACCTGCGCCGCGACGATGCCGTGACCGCCGTAGAAATGCTTCTCGACGCTGAACATGTGCATCGAGCCGCCCTTGCCCTTGGAATAGCCGCCCTCGCGGCCGGTGAGCTCGGCCATCACGCCTTTGGGGTCCATCCCGGCGGCCAGCATGTGGCCGTGGTCGCGGTACGAGGTGATCCGCTTGTCGCCCTCTTCGGCGGCGGCTTCGAGCCCGACCACCACGGCCTCCTGACCGATGTAGAGGTGGCAGAACCCGCCGATGAGCCCCATGCCGTAGAGCTGGCCGGCCTTCTCCTCGAATCGGCGGATCAGCAGCATCTCGCGGTAATAATTGAGCAGATCTTCCTTGGAAGTGTTTGATTTCTTTGCGCTCTTGGCAGTTGCCATCGGCATCCTCCTCGCGGGTCGGCGAAATGGTTTAATGTTAAACTACCTGATACAGGATTTCCGTGCCGGGGGCGAGGGGGCAGTTGCGCCGCACTGCGGCGAGAGGTGTCAAATGGGCTGCACCCTTCCGACCCGGGCGGGGCTTTGCCCCGCTGGTGCCGGTCGAATGTGGGGAGATCTGGGCCGGCGCGTCAGCGCAGCACGATCTCGTCGCCGCGCACCAGGCCGAGAACCTCGCGGGCCTGCTGGTCGAGCAGGTCGAGGTCGAGGTAATTGTCGGAGAGCCGCCTGGTCTTGTTCTGCAGCGAGGCGATCTCGGCGCGCAGCCGATCGCGTTCAGCCTCCAGCGCCCGGGCCTCGGCATCGATCTGGACCCGGTTGAACAGGCCGTAGTCGCCCTGGACGCTGGCAAAAGTGAAATACATGCCGGCAAGCACGAGCCCCATGATGTAGATCGCGCCGGCCAATGTCGATTTTCGCTCTTGTCCGCTCATCTCTCGCCTCGTTCCCTCTTGTCCGGGGATCGGGTCGGACTATGACACAGGTGATTCGCGGTGTGAATCCCCTAAAAACCCGGAGTGTAACACGTGAGTCCGATTTCCGCCGACAGCGCCCTGAGTGCGGTTCAGCGGGATCCGTGGCTCCGTCTCTCGCGGGTCGCCGCCCCCGGGACGACGTTTTCCGCGACGGCGACAACGAAAAAGGGCGGCCCCTGGCGGACCGCCCCCCAAAGTCTGATCCACACCCGTCCTCAGGTGATCGAGGCCTTGTAGATGCCGTCAATCGCGGCGCCGATGGCGGCGTTGAACTCGTCATCCGACATCTGCTTTGACAGGTCCTCGGTCAGCGCGCGGCTGAACGAGGCGATCATGCCGTTGTTCTCGGCCAGTTTCGCATTGGCCTCGTCGCGCGGGTAGCCGCCCGACAGCGCGACCACGCGGACCACGTTCTTGTGCGCGATCAGCGGCGCATAGAGGTTGGCCTTGGTCGGCAGCGAGAGCTTCAGCATCACCAGCTGGTCCGCCTTGAGCTTGTCGAGCTCGGTGAGGATCTCGGCCATCAGAATGTCTTCGGCTTCGGCCTTGTCACGGATCGAGATCGTGACTTCCGGCTCGATGATCGGCACGAGACCCTTGGCGATGATCTGCTTGCCGACTTCGAACTGCTGGGCGACGATGGCCTTGATGCCCTCGGCATTCGCGGCCGAGATGACCGAGCGCATCTTGGTGCCGAAGATGCCGGCGGCGACGGCGCGGTCGAGCAGCGCGTCGAGCCCGGGGATCGGCTTCATGACCTGGCAGCCGTTCACTTCGTCGGCCAGGCCTTTGTCGACCTTGAGGAAGGGCACCACGCCGCGCTCGTTCCACAGGAAGCCGGAGGCCGGTTGGCCTTGGATCTCGCGGTCCATGGTCATTTCGAACAGGATCGCGCCGAGGACCTTTTCACCGGTGAACGCGGGCGCGGTGGCGATGCGCGAGCGCATTTCGTGGATCAGGTCGTACATTTCCTCTTCGGAGGAATAGGCATCTTCTTCGACGCCGTACAGCTTGAGCGCCTTGGGGGTCGAGCCGCCCGATTGGTCGAGGGCGGCGATGAAGCCCTTGCCGTTCTTCATCTGGGCGAGTTGTTCCGGGTTCGACATTACGGGAGCCTTTCGATTGAATTTGATGAGCGCGTTGTAGGCTTGACGTGGGTCAAATTCAATCACGGCGTTGTCATGACCGCTATGCTGCAACCGGATAGCAGATGCCGTGGGCGGCGGAACGAAAAGGGGGGCGGGCTCCGTGGCCCGCCCCCCTCGTTTCAACCTGTCTCGCAGATCAGCTGAGCGCCGCCACACCGGGCAGTTCCTTGCCTTCCATCCATTCGAGGAAGGCGCCGCCGGCGGTGGAGATATAGGTGAAATTGCCGGCCTTGCCCGCGGCGTTGATCGCGGCCACCGTGTCGCCGCCGCCGGCCACCGAGACGAGGTTGCCGGCGTCGGTCTGGGCGGCAATTTCGTCGAGCATCTCGAAGGTGCCCTTGCCGAAGGGTTCGAGCTCGAACACGCCGAGCGGTCCGTTCATGATCAGCGTGCGCGCCCCGCCGACGACCTTCTTGATATAGGCGATCGAGTCCGGACCGGCGTCGAAGATCATCGCGTCCGAAGGGCAGGCGTCGGCGGCCACCACCTCGTTGGCCGCGTTGGCCTTGAACTCGCGCGCGACGACCACGTCCGTCGGCAGCACGATTTCGCAGCCGGCTTTTTCGGCGCTCTCGAGGATCATCCGGGCGGTGTCGGCGAGGTCGTGTTCGCACAGCGATTTGCCCACATTGACGCCTTTGGCGGCGAGGAAGGTGTTGGCCATGCCGCCGCCGATCACCAGATGATCGACCTTGGTGACCAGGTTGTTGAGCAGGTCGAGCTTGGTCGACACCTTGGCGCCGCCGACGACGGCCACCACCGGCCGGGTCGGGGAGCCGAGCGCGGCTTCGAGCGCCGAAAGCTCTTCGGCCATCAGCCGGCCGGCGCAGGCGGGCAGCAGCCGGGCGATCCCTTCCGTCGAGGCATGCGCCCGGTGCGCGGCCGAGAAGGCGTCGTTGACATAGACGTCGCCAAGCGCCGCGAGCGCGGCGGCGAAGCTCGCGTCGTTTTCCGTTTCTTCCTTGTGGAAGCGTGTGTTCTCGAGCAGCAGAACCTCGCCGTCGCCAAGCTCGGCCACCGCGGTCTTGGCCGGTCCGCCGATGCAATCCTCGGCGAACTTCACCGGTGTGCCGAAGGCTTTCTCGAGCGCGGGCACCACGACCTTCAGGCTCATCTCAGGCACGACCTGGCCCTTCGGCCGTCCGAAATGGGCCATCAAGACGGGCTTGCCGCCCTTGGCCACGATGTCTTTGACCGTGGGCACGATCCGGTCGATGCGCGTCGTGTCGGTCACGTTTCCGGCGTCATCCACCGGCACGTTGATGTCCACACGCGTAAGCACGGTCTTGCCGGCGAGGTCCATGTCGTCGAGGGTTTTCCAGGCCATCTAGGGTCTCCAGTTATTTCTGGCGCGAAGTCACACCGATCAAACTATCCGGGTCAATGCGGCAAAGCGATGCCTGTGATGTTTTCTTTTTGCCCCGCACAAAGAAAAATCCAATCCGGCCGTGTGCTTGCCGGACCGGTGCGCGGCCCCCTGCGGCCTCACCTTGCCCCGGCCCGCCGCGATGCATAGGTTGCGCCCAACCAAAAACCCAAAGGAGCGCCCGATGGCCGACTACAAGGATCCCGAGAACACCATATTGATCGAGCTGAAGGACGGCACCGTCGTGATCGAGCTGCTGCCCGACGTGGCGCCCGAGCACAGCACGCGGATGAAGGAACTCGCCCGTGCCGGTCAATACGACGGCGTCGTCTTCCACCGGGTGATCGAGGGCTTCATGGCCCAGACCGGCGATGTCCAGCACGGCCGCGCGGGCGGCGATCTGCGGCGCGCGGGCACCGGCGGCTCCGAATTGCCGGACCTGCCGGCAGAGTTCTCCAAGCTGCCGCATGACCGTGGCACGCTCGGCGCCGCGCGCTCCCAGAACCCGAACTCCGCCAATGCGCAGTTCTTCATCAATTTCTCCGACAACCACTTCCTGAACGGCCAGTACACCGTCTACGGCCGCGTCGTTTCGGGGATGGAATTCGTCGACAAGGTGACCCGCGGCGAGCCGCCCGCGAACCCCGATCAGATGATCTCGGTCAAGGTGGCCGCGGATGTCTAGATCGACGCTGGTCGCCTGGCTCATCTTCGCAGCCGGCGTCGCGCTGATCGCGGTCTATTATTTCACCACCGTCCCGGGCTCGACCCCGCAGGTGGTGACGGACCGGCCGGGCGAGGCCGGCGGTCCGCGGATCGCGCTGACCATCGCGGGCGAAGCCGAGGGCGACGTGGTGATCGAGCTGTTCGACACCCTGGCGCCGCAACATGCCGAGCGTCTGATCACCCTCACCCGGGAAGGCGCCTACGACGGCGTCGTCTTCCACCGGGTGATCGATGGTTTCATGGCCCAGACCGGTGATGTCGAGCACGGCAAGGATAGCGGTGATATGCGTCTTGCCGGCACCGGCGGGTCGTCCTACCCCGATCTTCCGGCGGAGTTCTCCGAGGAGAGCTTCGTTGTCGGCACCGTGGGCATGGCCCGGTCCGCCGACCCCGACAGCGCCAATTCGCAGTTCTTCCTCATGTTCGAACCCGCGGCGCATCTCGACGGCGGCTACACGGTCGTCGGCCGGGTGATCGAGGGGCTCGACGTGGTGATGGCGATCAAGCGCGGCGAGGGCCCGAACGGGGCCGTCATCGGCGAGCCCGACCGGATCGTTTCGGCCCGCGTGGTCGAGTAGCGGCCAAGGGTAACGCGCTCTCAAGCCCCCGTGAGAGGGGCTGTGCAGACCGGCCTCCCTCTGTCAGCCTTGGCGGAGGGAGGCTTTATCATGCGTCTATTCCTTGCCGCTTTCGTCATCGCCCTTGGGCTTTTGCTTGATCCCGCGGAGGCGGACCCGTCGTTCTGGAAAAACGAGTTCCCGCTGACGGATTTCGAGCAGACGACCGTGGCCGACTGGCGCGAGATCCGCGACGGCGGCCCCGGGCGCGATGGGATCCCGGCGCTGTCCGACGTCGGTTTTCTGCCCGTTGCGCAAGAGACCAGGCTCGCCCCGACCGAGCCGGTGATCGTGCTGGAACTCGACGGCGCCGAACCGCGTGCCTACCCACTGCGCTACCTGACCTGGCACGAGATCGTCAACGACGAGGTCGCTGGCGTGCCGGTTGCGGTGACCTTCTGCCCGCTGTGCAATTCGGCCCCGGTGTTCGATCGCCGGGTCGACGGCGCGGTGCTCACCTTCGGCGTTTCCGGCAAGCTCAGGAGCTCCGACATGGTGATGTACGACCTTGAAACCGAGAGCTGGTGGCAGCAGGCCCTGGGGCAGGGGATTGTCGGGGTTCACACCGGCACCCAGCTCGACCAGCTGGTGAGCTGGATGGAAGGCTGGGCGGGATATGCCGCCCGCAACCCCGACGGCCTGGTGATGGACGAGCCCGCCTACGGTCGCGCCTACGGCACCAACCCCTATTCCGGCTACGACAGCCGCGCCGAACCTTACCCCTTCTACACCGGCGATTCGCCGCCCCACGGGGTGCCCGCGCTCGCCCGGGTGGTGCGTGTCGGCGACAGGGCCTGGCCGCTTCCCCGGCTGGCCGAGGCAGGCGAGATCCGCGAGGCGGGTGTGGTGCTGAGCTGGGAGGCCGGACAGGCCTCGGCGCTGGACGCCCGCCAGATCGCCCGGGGCCGCGACGTGGGCAACATCCGCGTGCGCGACGAGGCCGGGCGCGATCTGCCGCACGACGTCATGTTCGCCTTCGCCTTCCACGCCTTCCTGCCGGACGGCAGCTGGATGCTGGGCGAGTAGCGCGGTTCGATTTCTCTGGATATTCAGTTGCCGGAGGCCCGGAATTGCGATGCCTTGGCCGCCTTGTTCAAGGACATCCGGGGTGTCGGGGCCGGCGGCGATGTGCGGCGCGCCGCGCCCGGGCGGCAGCAGGAGATCACGGTCAGACACCCTGTCGCAATGGTTCAGCGGCGGCGCCAGGACCGGCGCGGCCCGGATGGTTTCACCCGAGGACGGAGAACAGGCCGATCACGGACAGCAAGGCGACGATCTCGAAGAGCGGCATCTGGATGCGGAAGTTCATTTTGGTATCTCCTGTTTCGCGTTGGCGTTCCGAATGGGGCGTGTCGTTACTCTTGTCCTCTATTTGTTCCTATTAACGTTAACGTGGGGTAACTGGCCGCGCGGGGCGAACGGAAACAGAACGTTTCCTGCAGGTACCGCCCCGTGCCCGCGCCAGAAGCCTTTCTGAGACAAGAAAAAACCCCGGGCGCCTGCACCCGGGGTTTCGAACTTGGCAATAGTTTGCGCCCTGGTTCGTTCAGCCGAAGACCGGTCGTCCCGGTCTTCGCACAGGCTCACGCCTTGGCGAGGTTGCGCAGCACGTAGTGCAGCACGCCGCCGTTCTCGACGTATTCGATCTCCACCTCGGTATCGATCCGACACTTCAGCGTGATCTCCTTCACCGTGCCGTCGGCATAGGTGACCGTGCAGGGCACCTCCGAAAGCGGCTTCAGATCGCCCGCGAGCCCGGTGATGGAGATCACCTCGTCGCCGGTCAGCCCGAGCGACTTGCGGGTGTCGCCGCCGGTGAACTCGAACGGGATCACCCCCATGCCCACGAGGTTCGAGCGGTGGATGCGCTCGTAGCTCTCCGCCACCACGGCCTTCACGCCAAGCAGGGCCGTGCCCTTTGCCGCCCAGTCGCGGCTGGAGCCTGCGCCGTATTGTTCACCGGCGAAGATGACCAGCGGCGTGCCGGCGTCCTGGTAGTCCATGGCGGCATCGTAGATCGAGGTCTGCGCTCCGTCCGGCCCCTTGGTGTAGCCGCCTTCGACTCCGTCCAGCATCTCGTTCTTGATCCGGATGTTGGCAAAGGTGCCGCGCATCATCACCTGGTGGTTGCCGCGACGGCTTCCGTACGAGTTGAACTCGCGCAACGGAACCTGGCGCTCGACGAGATACTTGCCGGCCGGTGTCTCGGCCTTGAAGCTGCCCGCCGGGCTGATGTGGTCGGTGGTGATCATGTCGCCCAGAAGCGCCAGCACACGGGCGTTCTCGACATCGGAAATCACCCCGGCCTTGGCCCCCATGCCCTGGAAATAGGGCGGGTTCTGGATGTAGGTCGAGGTCGCCGGCCAGTCGTAGGTCTCGGCGTCGGTGGTCTCCACTGCCTGCCACTTCTCGTCGCCCTTGAACACGTCGGCGTATTTGGCCTGGAAAGCCTCGCGGGTGACGGTCTTGTGCACCAGGTCGGCGATTTCCTTGTTGGTCGGCCAGATGTCCTTGAGGAAGACGTCGTTGCCATCCCTGTCCTGGCCGAGCGGCTCGGTCGTCAGGTCGATGTTCATGTCACCGGCCAGCGCATAGGCCACGACCAGCGGCGGCGAGGCCAGGTAGTTGGCGCGCACATCCGGGCTGATCCGGCCTTCGAAGTTGCGGTTGCCCGAGAGCACCGCGGTGGCCACGAGGTCGCCCTCGTTGATCGCCGTCGGAGATCTCCGGTTGCAGCGGCCCGGAGTTGCCGATGCAGGTGGTGCAGCCGTAGCCGACGAGGTTGAAGCCGACGGCGTCGAGATCTTCCTGCAGCCCGGCGGCTTCCAGGTATTCGGTCACCACCTGCGAGCCCGGGGCGAGCGAGGTCTTGACCCAGGGCTTGCGGTCGAGGCCGAGCGCGCGCGCCTTGCGGGCCACGAGACCGGCGCCGATCATGACATAGGGTTCGAGGTGTTGGTGCACGAGGTGATCGAGGCGATCACGACCTTGCCCGAGGACATCGCGTAGTCCTCGCCCTCGACCGCCACATCCTTGCCCATCGGACGCTTGAAGGTCTCGGCCATCTCTTTCGAGAAAGCGGCCTTGGCGTTGGTCAGCGGCAGGTAGTCCTGCGGGCGCTTGGGGCCTGAGATGGCGGGCACGATGGTGCCCATGTCGAGCTCCAGCGTGTCGGTGTAGACCGGCGCGTAGTCGGCGCCGCGCCAGAAGCCGTTTTCCTTGGCATAGGCCTCGACGAGGGCGATCCGGTTCTCATCGCGGCCGGTCTGGCGCAGGTAGCGCAGGGTTTCGTCGTCGATCGGGAAGAAGCCGCAGGTGGCGCCGTATTCGGGCGCCATGTTGGCGATGGTCGCGCGGTCGGCCAGCGGCAGGTTGTCGAGGCCGTCGCCGTAGAATTCGACGAACTTGCCGACGACGCCCTTGGCGCGCAGCATCTCGACGACCTTGAGCACGAGGTCGGTGCCGGTGGTGCCTTCCATCATCTCGCCGGTGAGCTTGAAGCCGACGACTTCCGGGATCAGCATCGAGATCGGCTGGCCGAGCATGGCGGCTTCGGCCTCGATCCCGCCCACGCCCCAGCCAAGCACGGCGGCGCCGTTGACCATGGTGGTGTGGCTGTCGGTGCCGACCAGCGTGTCGGGATAGGCGACCTCTCACCGTTCTGGTCGGTGTCGGTCCAGACGGTCTGGGAGAGGTATTCGAGGTTCACCTGGTGGCAGATACCGGTGCCCGGCGGCACCACGCGGAAGTTGTCGAACGCGCTTCTGGCCCCACTTGAGGAAGGTGTAGCGCTCGAGGTTGCGCTCATATTCGCGGTCGACGTTCATCTGGAAGGCGCGCGGGTTGCCGAATTCGTCGATCATCACCGAGTGGTCGATCACGAGGTCGACCGGCACCAGCGGGTTGATCTTCTGGGGATCGCCGCCGAGGCCCTTGATCCCGTCGCGCATCGCCGCGAGGTCGACCACGGCCGGCACGCCGGTGAAGTCCTGCATCAGCACGCGGGCCGGGCGATAGGCGATTTCGCGCGGGTTCTGGCCGCCGTTGGCACCCCATTCGGCGAAGGCCTTGATGTCGTCCACGCTGACGGTGCGGCCGCCATCCTCGAAGCGGAGCATGTTCTCGAGCACCACCTTCAGCGCGGCGGGGAGCTGGGAAAAATCGCCCAGGCCGGCGGCTTGCGCCGCGGGGATCGAGTAGTAGGCGATGCTGGCGCCACCGGAGCTCAGCGTCTTGCGGGTGTTTGCGGTATCCTTGCCGACAGTGATGGTCATGGTTGCCTCCTCGTAGCGGTCCGGGGTCTGGACGGGCTATCCAATTGATGTGCCAAGTTGCGCGGGCGGGCGCAAGGCTGCGAGGGCGATGTATACCATTGCACACCGTTTGGCAATCCGCAGTTATCCCGATCTCGTGATATTGCAGCGTCTCGCAAAACCTTGATTGGCGGGTGATGCGCCGGATGTCCTATCAACGTGCAGACCAGAACCAGACAGCCGGACCTCATGCGCAATCCGATCTTCGCACTATTTCTCGTTCTCGCCAGCACTCTTGCCTCGCTCACCGCGCAGGCGGAGCCCGCGAAACCGGTCGTTCTCGTCGAGCTGTACACCTCGCAGGGCTGTTCGAGTTGCCCGCCGGCGGATGCGATGATCTCCGAACTGGCGAAGCGCGACGACGTGCTGCCGCTGGCCTTGCACGTGGATTACTGGGACTACATCGGCTGGGCCGACAGCTTCGCCCGTGCCCAGCACACCAAGCGGCAGAAGGCCTACGCGCGGATGGCGCACTCGGCGTCGATCTATACGCCGCAGATGGTGGTTGAGGGAATCGATCACGTCGTCGGGGTCAAACCGATGAAACTCGCGGACCTGATCGCGGTGCATCGCGGCGACCTGACGCCCGTCGCGATCGAGGTCGAGACCGAGGGCGATGTCATCCGGTTGCGCTGCGCACCGCGGGCCGACATGGAGCTTCCGGCGGAAATCAACGTCGATCTGGTCCACTTCACCGAAGCGGCCACGGTCGAGATCCTGCACGGCGAGAATGCCGGCAAGACGATCACCTACGCCAATATCGTCACCGGCTGGGACCGTGTCGGCAGCTGGGACGGGGCGGGCGAATACACGTTTACCGTGGAACTGCCGCAGGATGGCCCGCTGGCGCTGGTGATCCAGGCCCAGGGGCCCGGCGAGGTGCTGGCCGCCTTCCGGCTGCGCTGATCTCGTCCGCGCCCGTCCACATCGGGGCTGGTTCTGCGCGGTTTCTTCGCAGGGCTGGCCGCTAAGGTGTCCCCGGCGTTTCGCCCTTGATCGCCTCCGCGGCCTCGGTCCGCGCATCCTGCGTCTCGCGGTGCCAGACATAGATGCCGGCAAGCACGATGATCGCGCCGCCGATCATTGTCGGCCCGTCGGGGAAGGTGTCAAAGAACAGCATCCCCCAGAGCGTCGCAAACAGAAGCCCGACATAGGAAAACGGCGCCACGGCCGAGGCCTCGGCCAGCATCAGCGCCCGGATCAGAAGGAACTGCCCGATGGCGGAGACGAAGCCGATCCCGAGCATCAGGAGCAGCGCCGCTGCCGTCAGGGCGGACCCAGACCGGGATGACCAGCACGCTCAGGACGATCGCGCCGAGCAGGGCGGTGTAGAACAGCGACGTCCAGATGTTTTCGTTACGGCCGAGAAACCGCGTGGTGATCGCGAAGCTCGCGAAGCAGACCGCGGCGATGAGCGGCAAGAGGGCGGTGGGCGAGAACACCGCGCTGCCGGGCCGGATGATGATGAGCGCGCCGATCAGGGCGGCACCGATCCCGAGCGCCCGGCGGGGGCCGAATTTCTCGCCGAGGAACAGCGCCGCGCCGAGGGTGATCAGCACCGGGTTCACATCGATGATCGCGGTCGCCTCGGCCAGGCCCATCCGGCTGATCGCGAAAAAGAACGCGGTGGTGGCCATGAGCAGGAACAGCGAGCGCAGGAAGTGCAGGCCGGGACGCCGGGTGCGCACGACGGTGCCGAGCCGGGGCAGCAGAAACAGCGTCACCAGCGCGTCTGCCCGGCATAGCGCGCCCAGATCACCTGCATCACCGGCACATGCGCCGACAGGAGCTTGGCCAGCAGGTCCATCACGCTCATCGACATGATCGCGAGGATATAGAGCAGCATGCCGGTGGCGGTCGGGGAAAGGCGGCTCATCTTGGGCTCCGGGGGCGGGATTTCCCGCGAGCCTAGGCGGGGCGGTGCGGCGGGTCCATCCCGAAAGAATTGCGCCCGACGGGTGATCGGAAGCCGGGTCAGCGGCGTGGGATACGGGGGCGGGCGAAGGGTGGGCGAACTCGGACGGGGGGTCAAGGTGTTGATATTGTTACTGTTAGCGATAACCCAACTTCGCCCGCTTTTGGCGGGCGAACCGCTTGCGCCGCGGGACTGCGCGGTGAGCCGTCAACGCGAAGCCGCGCGAGATCCAGGATCCGGCAGGTCCTTTCACCGCACGGATCCATAAGAGATGTTATGTTGAATTTCGGGGCATTGATTTGGGTGGCTGGCCTGGTAGAAACGAAACCGGAAAAAGCAAAGACAGAATGGGATGCCAAGAATGCGCGAATTCATTCATGCCAACGCGAATCTCACCATGTTTCTGTTGATGCTGGTGTATTTTGCGGGATCACTCATGATGTTTAAGTCAGAACGGTTCAGACGGAATTGCGGGGATTGGGCCACGTTTAGAGATTTGTTTGGTATTAAATTGTGGTTGGAGCACCCTTGGTATTCTGTGTTTAGCGTTCTCATGTTCTTCGTAATGTTCACGGTTATTAGACCGAGTTTAGAAATAGATTGAGGCGTTTTGAATGGGATCAGATAACGTTGATCCGATCATGCTCAACCGACATTCCCCAGGTAAAAGGCCGTGAGGCCGATGTTGCCGCCCCTTTGCGCACTGATCAAGCCTGTAGGGCGGGCCGTACGGTGTTTCACGAGGTCGAGGAAAAGCCGACCGTAGTCGCGGCTGATGGACTTCCCTCACCAAGCCGAAGAAAAGGAACGAAAAGCCGCCAAATGGCACGTGGATGAGTACAAGCAAAGCTGTCAGCTACTTCCAGTTCATTGCAGCCTCCAACGCACAGCTCACCTACGGTATCTGGGAGTTGGACAATAGGCCGACAAGGTTTGTTTTGCCGAGCGTGTTTTCGTCGCCAACCGCCACTCCGATCACTTCAAGCAGGATAACGACCCTAAGATTCCCCTTGCCCTGAATTCAATTGGCAGAGCGCCAAAGAACTGTTGGATGAATTCCGGTCAAAAACGGTCGTTTCTGTCCAAAATTCGGGTGCAATGTGATTTCAACGGCTTACGTTGGGCAAAATCCCCAGGCAATACCCGCACGTTCTGACCGCTTTTTGGCAGCGAACGTGCGCGCGGCATTCGGCCCGGGCTTGGAAATCGGCGGGGCGGCCTTGCTCCCTATTCGTCGTCGTCGCCACCCGCCTTCAGCAGGATCTCGCCCGACGCCTCGAGCTCGCGGATCGCGTTGATGACCGTGTTCATGGCCGCCTCGGCGTCCTTCGGCTTGACCGCGCCGAGGCCTTTCATCTCCTCGCGGATCTGTTCGGCCATGCGCTTCGAGATCGCCTCGAGGATGAAGTCGACGACCTCCGGGGCCGTCTTCTCCGACCCGGCGAGGGCGGTGACGAGTGTGGCCTGGTCGACCTCGCGGGTGACCTTGGGGATGTCGCGCGGGTCGATCCGGTCGGGGATGTTGGCGAAGGTGAAGATCGCCTTGCGCACTTCTTCGGCGAAGGCGGCGTCTTCGGCGTCGAGCCCTTCGAGCACGTCGTCGCGGGTGGCGCCGGCGGCGAAGTTCAGGATCGCGCCGACCCGTTCGACCGGGCCTTCGGCAAAGGCCTTGGCGGGCTGCGCTTCGAGCTGTTCGGCGAGCGACTGGCCGATGCGTTCGACCACTTCCGGTGCGATCTCGCCGGTGAGCGAGACGGCGTAGGCGACGCGCCGGGCGCGCGGGCCGGGCAGGCGCGAGATCAGCTCGGCGGCGGTCGAGACCTTGAGCTTGGAGAGCAGCACCGCGGCCACCTCGATGCTTTCCTCCTCGAGCACCGGCAACAGCCGTTCGGGATCGAGCGCGGCGATGGTCAACCAGGGATCGCCGGTGAAGGAGAAGCCCTTGGCCTTGCGGATCCGCGCCGCGGTCGCCGCCGAAATCGTGCCGTCGAGCACGGTGAGCGCGCCTTCGAGCCCGTGCGGAAAGCTGAGGCCCACATCTTCGATCTCGGAGACGAACTCGTCGACCACCGCCTTCAGTGTCACCCGGTCGATGAAGCGCATCGAGGCCATCTGCTGGGCCAGTTCGGACTGAATGGGGTCGGGCAGATCGGTGAGCTTGAGCTTGACGCCTTCGGCGAGCAGCAGCCGCACCACGATCGCCGCTTTCTGCTTACGCGAGAGCGCGCGGGGGCGGTGACCGGACCGCGCCCGGCAACCCGAAGCTCCCGCCCCCTGCGCTGTCAAGCGCCATGGGCATGGCCGCGTCGCCGATGGCTGGCAATGTCTCGGACACCTGTCCCTCCGGTCCTGTCCCCATGCGCGGGGAGATTGGCAGAGAGGTCTTAACAAGCGCCTTACATCAGCGCCTTCCCGGGCGGAAAACGGCGGCGGGTTCGGTGGCGGGGTGGGGTCTCGGGGCGCGGGGCCGGTTTCGGCCCGGCTGAACCGGCACGCGCCTGGCTCGGCGCGCGCACTCTTGGGGGGCTGGCCCCGCAAGAGCGACCTGCGGTGATTGGTCAGTGCGTCACCACAGGGGCCGGCCTCATCAGGCCGGACGGATCGTGTGCGCCAGGGGCAGGGCGACAAGGGCTGACCGGTCGCGGGTTACGCGGCCGTGCCACAGGCCCGGTGCCCCGGATCGGGTCAGCTCTGGACGATCTGCACGCAGGCGCGGGTCTCGTCGTCCCAGGAGTAGCCGTCCATGCAGGAGCTTGCCTGTTCGTAGTCGTGCCCCGGGCAGGCGAAGGCCGCGACAGGCATCAAGGACAGGAAAGCGGCGGTGAGAAGATTGGTCATTTTCATCAAATGTCTCCCTGTGTATCGGCAGAGCGTACCACGAATCGCGCCGGATGGGGTTCACGCGGGCGTGAGCGGGGCCGTGGGGCGCTGCCGTGGCCGGCGTGGCAGAGGTGTGGTCCAGGGGGCGGCGGCCCGCCACGACGGGGCCGCCGCTCTCCGGTCAGCCCGCGCCGAAGACCCGGGCGAAGATCGTGTCGACATGTTTGGTGTGGTAGCCGAGGTCGAACTTCTCGTTGATCCCGTCGACCGCCGAGGGCTGCGACCACTTCTGCGTCCGCCAGCAATTCCTCGCGGAAATCGGTCCGCTCTTCCCAGACCTTGAGCGCGTTGCGCTGGACCATGGAATAGGCGTCTTCGCGCGACACCCCGGCCTGGGTGAGGGCGAGCAGGACCCGCTGGCTCATCACCAGGCCGGGGAATTTGTTCATGTTGTCGAGCATGTTGTCGGGGAAGATCAGCATCTTGTCGATGACGCCGGTGAGGCGGGCGAGCGCGAAGTCGAGGGTGATGGTCGCGTCGGGTCCGATCACGCGCTCGACCGAGGTGTGCGAGATGTCGCGCTCGTGCCAGAGGGCGACGTTCTCCATCGCCGGCACCACCGCGGCGCGCACCAGGCGCGCGAGGCCGGTGAGGTTTTCGGTCAGGACCGGGTTTTTCTTGTGCGGCATCGCCGACGAGCCCTTCTGGCCCATCGAGAAGAACTCGGCCCCCTCCAGCACCTCGGTGCGCTGCAGGTGGCGGATCTCGATGGCGACGTTCTCGATCGACGAGGCGATGACGCCGAGCGCGGCGAAGAACATCGCGTGGCGGTCGCGCGGGATGACCTGGGTGCTGATCGGCTCGGGGCGTCAGGCCGAGCTTGTTCGCAGACATGCGCTTCGACCGCGGGGTCGATATTGGCGAAGGTGCCGACCGCGCCGGAGATGGCGCCGGTGGCGATCTCGTCGCGCGCGGCCTTCAGGCGGGCGCGGTTGCGGTCCATCTCGGCGTAGAAGCGCGCGAAGGTGAGGCCCATGGTGGTCGGCTCGGCGTGGATGCCGTGGCTGCGGCCGACGCGCACCGTGTCCTTGTGCTCGTAGGCGCGCTTCTTCAGCGCCGCCAGCAAGCCTGTCCAGGTCGGCGAGCAGGATGTCGGCGGCGCGCACCAGCTGCACGTTGAAGCAGGTGTCGAGCACGTCCGAGCTGGTCATGCCCTGGTGGACGAAGCGCGCCTCGTCGTTGCCGATATGCTCGGCCAGGTGGGTCAGGAAGGCGATCACGTCATGCTTGGTGACGGCCTCGATCTCGTCGATGCGGGCGACGTCGAATTCCACGTCCTGGCCTTCCACACGGCCTCGGCGTTCTCGCTGCGGGATCACGCCGAGATCGGCCTGGCGTCGCAGGCATGGGCCTCGATCTCGTACCAGATGCGGAACTTGGTCGCGGGCTCCCAGATGGCGGTCATTTCGGGGCGGGAATAGCGGGGGATCATGGGCGGGCCTTTCGGTTTGTTCCGGAGTTGCGGGCGTCATAGACTGGCGGGCGGGCCCCGGCAAGCAGGGGCGCGTGGAGGGCGGATGCCGGACCTTGCCGATTTCGAAGGACGCTGGCGGATCGCGCGCCGGATCGAAGACCATTGGATGGGCACGACCGGCCTGTTCGAAGGCGTCGCCCGGTTCACGCCGGACGGGCAGGGGCTGGCCTATCACGAGGTCGGCGAGCTCAAACTGCCGCAGGAGCCGCCGATGGCCGCCTCGCGCCGGTTTCTGTGGCGCGCGGACGGGGACGGCATCGAGGTGCTCTACCACGACGGCGCGCCGTTCCACCGGATCGTGGGCGGGCAGGCGGTGGTGCAGGCCTGGCACGCCTGTGGCCAGGACGACTACGAGGTGAGCTACAACTTCACCCATTGGCCAGACTGGCGGATGATCTGGCGGGTCAGGGGGCCGCGGAAGGATTACGTGTCGATCTCGGATTTTTCGCGGTTGAAGGGGAATTGAGGGGGTGGCCTCGCGGAGACCCGGACCTCGGGCCGGGACGCGCGCAGGCAGCGGCGGACCCAATATTGGCCGCCATCGCCAACCGGGGGCTTCGTTCTCCGGCCCTTCACATCTGTTCGCCAGGCGGCGCGAAGCCTGTTCTTTGCTTGCGTGCCGCTTTGATATTTTTCTTAAGGAAACCAAGGGACCAGGGCCAACAAACAGGTCCCGCCTCCAGCGGCAGCGTTTCACAGCACCGGTCATTCTCTCAAATTGCCGCAATGACCGAGTTGCGGACTTTCCGGAGTCATGCAGCCGCAGCGAATGCTATTGCAGGAAGATCGGAATTACATTCGCGCTTGCAGCGCCGAATATTCGGCAGTGCAGCGTACTTCCCCATCGCGACCATTCAACCGTGCCTATCACGTCAGAATAAAAATCGCCCATTCTCTGCTGCCAGTTTCAACGATCGAGACGCGGGACCATTCTGACCTTCGCCGACCAAGCAATTACGCACGCCCGCTGATATATTCCTCCAGTTGGTCTATGCGGGACTCCCGAGCGTCGACGAGGCTTTTCATTAGGTCTCCGATTGAGACCAGCCCCACCAGGCGACCTTCGCTCATGACCGGAAGATGCTGGACGCGCTTTTCGGTCATCAGGGCCATGCACGCCTCTGTGCTCTGTTCCGGTGGAACGCATATGACATTGGTTTTCATAACGTCGCGCACCGGTGTCGTCGGCGAGGCCTTGCCCTCTAGGAAGACCTTCCGTGCATATAGGCGTTCGGTGAAAATGCCATCGACCTTGTCGCCGGACATTACCATTACCGAGCCGACATCCGCCTCCGCCATCACATTGAGTGCATCCAAGACCGTTTGGTCGGGGCGCACCGAGTGAACGTCCATACCCTTGCGTTCTAGAATATGCCGAACTGTTGACATGCCAAAACCTCCCTTCCGAAAGTAGTTGATTTGCCAATACCACTTCTGAGTCAGTAGTCGGCCCAATTTAGGGGACATGTGGTCGCGCCTTCAGTCAATGACCTGAGTCAACTTTGAACTTTTCTCAGGCATTTGAACGATTTTGCCAGAAGGCTGCTCTATCGTGCTGCGCAGCCTGGCCGGTCGGCCAGTCCGGCCGAATCTGCAACTAGCGCCCGCCCTCAGCCTCCCGGGATCGCCCGCGCCAGCCACACCGAATGGCCTTGGCAATCAGGGTCGTCGGGGATGAAGCCGATCTCCTCGAAGCCGTATTTCATCAACAGGTCGCGGTATTCCCAGGGCGCCAGCGAGGCGTGGTAGATCGGCAGGCCCCCGGCGGTTCCGGTCGCCTCGCCCGCGTCCGGGCCGGAGGTGAACATCAAGACCGTGCGGTCGTGGGCATGCGCCGCGAAGGTCGCGAACATCGCCCGCTGGTCGTCGGCGGAGAGGTGGAAGAGCGAGTTCCAGGCGAGGATGATGTCGTAGGCCTCGCCGAGGTCGAGCCCGCGCATGTCGGCCTCGACGGCGCGCGCGCCGGGCAGGTTGGCCGCGAACATCTCGACCATCGAGGGCGCCGCGTCGACGCCGGTGATGGTACAGCGCCGATCGGCGAGATAGGCCGCGATCGGCCGGCCCGGGCCGCAGCCGAGGTCGAGCACCCGGCGGCCGGCGGCAAACGACAGCGCCCGGTCGAGCCAGCGGCGTTCGAACAGGCTGCGGTCGCGCGAGCGGGCATAGGCCTGGGCCGCGTTCTCATAGGTGGCGATCACGGCCTCGGGGCCGGGCCTGGAGCGCGGCTGGTTTTGGGAATCCCTCATCACCGCGCCATCGTGCCCGGAGCGGGCGCGGGCGTCCAGCCCCGCCGAATGCCAAGGGCACGGAAAGCGGCGGTTTCCCGCGCGCGCGCCCCGGGCCGCCGCACATCGGTTGCGTGGTCATCGCAATCGTGTTTTGACCCGTGCCCTACCTTGCGCTAAGAGGCGCGCGAGGCCATCGGAGGGCGCCCCTTGACCCGCTTCATCCTGGGTATTTTCGGCTCGATCTTCTCGCTCATCACTCTGGGCACGTTCATGGCCGCTTTGACGGTCGGTGCGATCTTCTGGATGTATTCAAGGGATCTGCCGAGCCACGAGCAGCTGGCCAACTACCAGCCGCCGACGATCAGCCGGGTCTATTCGGCGCGCGGCCAGCTGATGGACGAGTTTGCCAAGGAGCGCCGTCTCTACACCCCGCCCGAACAGATCCCGGCCCTCGTCAAGTGGGCCTTCGTCTCGGCCGAGGACAAGAACTTCTACCAGCACCGGGGCTATGATCCGCGCGGCATGGTCGCGGCGGCGGTGGAAGCCTTGCGCGGTGGCCGGCTGCGGGGTGCGTCGACGATCACTCAGCAGGTAATGAAGAACTTCCTGCTCTCCTCGGACCGCTCGGCCGAGCGCAAGATCAAGGAGCTGATCCTCGCGACCCGGCTCGAAAGCTCGCTCGACAAGGAGCAGATCCTCGGTCTCTACCTCAACGAAATCTTCCTCGGGCAGAATTCCTACGGCGTGACCGCCGCCGCCCAGACCTACTACAACAAGACCCTCGACCAGCTCACGCCGGAAGAGGCGGCCTATCTCGCCGCGCTCGCCCAGCGGCCGGGGTCGCTGCACCCGGTGCGCGAGAAGGACGACGCGATGAACCGGCGCAACTACGTGTTGCGCGAGATGTACGAGAACGGCTTCATCGAACAGCCGGTCTACCAGGAAGCCGCCGCCAAGCCGCTGCACACGGTGCAGACCGGCGATTACGCGTCGTTCCGCTCGGCGCTGCCGCCGCGCGACTATTTCACCGACGAGATCCGCCGCCAGCTCAGCCGCTCCTTCGGCGACGACGAGTTTTTCGGAGGTGGCCTGACGATCCGCGCGACGGTCGATCCCGAGATGCAGATCATCGCCGCCAAGGCGTTGCAGAAATCGCTCGAGCAGATCGACCGCGACCGCGGCGAATGGAACGGCACCGGCAAGACGATCGACCCCGCCACGCTCGACGACGGCAGCTGGCAAGAGGCGCTCGAAGAGGTCAAGGCCGCACGCGACGTGATGCTCGACGGCCAATGGTTCGTCGCCGCCGTCGACCGGGTCGGCGACCAGTCGCTGACGCTGAAGATCGAGGGCCAGCCCGAGCCCAGCCCCTGGGAGGTGCCGCGCGCCGACATCGACTGGATGCAGGGCAGTTTCGCCGAAAACTTCACCCGCGGCGACGTGGTGCATGTGCGCCGGATGACCTCCGGCGACGATGGGGCCGGCGATTTCATCCGCTGGACGTTGCGCCAGGTGCCGGAGGTGCAGGGCGGCTTCATGGCGATGGATGTCAACACCGGCCGGGTGATTGCGATGCAGGGCGGGTTCTCCTACCAGAATTCGGTGTTCAACCGCGCGACCCAGGCGACCCGCCAACCCGGCTCGTCGTTCAAACCCTTCGTCTTCGCCGCCGCCCTCGACAGCGGCTTCTCGCCCGCCTCGATCGTCATCGACGCGCCGATCGAGGTCGATACCGGCGAAGGCATCTGGCGGCCGCAGAACTCCAGCCGCAAGTTCTACGGGCCGACACCGCTGCGCACCGGCATCGAACAGTCGCGCAACCTGATGACCGTGCGCCTCGCGCAGGAGGTCGGCATGGGCACCGTCGCGGGCTATGCCGAGCGCTTCGGCGTCTACGATGATCTCGACCCGTTCCTCGCCAACGCGCTGGGCTCGTCGGAAACCACGCTGTTCCGCATGGTCGCGGCCTATGCGATGTTCGCCAACGGCGGCGAGCGGGTGGAGCCGACGCTGGTCGACCGGGTGCAGGACCGCTGGGGACGCACGATCTACCGCCAGGACAACCGGATCTGCGACGATTGCGGCATCGAGAACCTGCCCGAAGGCGAGAGCCCGCGCATCACCGCCAACCGCGAGCGGGTGATGGACGCGATCACCGCCTACCAGCTCACCTCGATGTTGCAGGGCGTCATCCAGCGCGGCACCGCCGCGGGCCGGGTCAACCTCGGCGTGCCGGTCGCCGGCAAGACCGGCACCACCAACGACACCCGCGACGCCTGGTTCGTTGGCTTCACCTCCAACCTCGTCGCCGGCTGCTACATCGGCTACGACCGGCCGCAGCGTATGCCCGGCGCCTCGGGCGGCAAGACCTGCGCGCCGGTGTTCCAGCGATTCATGTCGGAAGCGGTGAAGAAATACGGCGGCGGCAAGTTCAAGGTGCCGGTCGGTGGCCGGTTCATCAAGATCGACCGCTACACCGGCGCCCGCCTGCCGGACGACGCCAGCGGCGAATACGTGGTGGCGGAATACTTCCGCGCGGGCGAGGAGCCGCTGTTCGGCATCATGTTCGACGGTGGTTTCGCGATGGGCACGAACCTGCCCCTGTTCCTGCCGGGCGAGATCGACACCTTCTCCGAGCAGGGCTCGGCGGTCACCACCTCGACGGGCGACGTCATCATCGTTCCGGAACGGGCGGAGTCCGGCGAAATCGCCGCCGGCGGCCTCTACTGAGGCGGCAGGCCCCCGCGCCCCCCGGCGCGTTCAGGGGCCCTTCGGGCAAGATGCGCGCGCCATTTTCCACCCCCTGAAAGCCCGTCCGGGACGCTGGTCCCGACCTCAAATTTTCCTGCGGGACGTGCAGACATGTCAGGGACTCTCAACCGTTTGGACGGGGTGAAATCACCCAAACGCCCCATTTTCTCCATTGTCTTTTCACCACCCGAGCGCCTATGTAGAACGACAGGCGGAGGGCATCTTGTGTGTCCGAACCGATGAAAATTTCGCTGACCCACCCGTTCGAGGCATTCGATGCCGGGGCAGGCGGGTTCAGACCGAGAGGCGGCCGGGAGGCCGAAAAGGCCGGAAGGCCAAGCATTTGCCCGCCCATGCCGGGGTGACAGACCGGTGCGGCGTGGCCTAAATCGAGGCTGTCGGGACGCGCGGACTACGTGTGACCGGGGGTCGGAGAAGAACCGCGATGAGGCGTCGGAGACAGGAGCAGGTGGGAGCGGAAACCCTTTCGGGTTGCGCCCCTCAGCCATGTCCAACGCCCCTATTCGCCCTGACAAGACACCCCGCAACCCCCGCTTTTCCACCAGGAGACGCGGGCGGGCAGGGTGCATTGAGTGAACATGCCCAAGAAAATGCTAATCGACGCCACCCACGCGGAAGAAACCCGCGTTGTCGTGGTCGACGGCAACAAGGTCGAGGAATTCGACTTTGAATCGGAAAACAAACGCCAGCTCGCCGGCAACATCTATCTAGCCAAGGTCACCCGCGTGGAGCCCTCGCTCCAGGCGGCCTTCGTCGACTACGGTGGCAACCGCCACGGCTTCCTGGCGTTCTCGGAAATCCATCCCGACTACTACCAGATCCCGGTCGCCGACCGCGAGGCGCTGCTCGAGGAAGAGCGCGTCTTCGCCGAGGCGCAGGCCGCCGAGGACGAGGACCGCGACAAGAAGAAGTCGTCGCGCTCGCGCCGGTCCCGGTCGCGGTCGCGCTCGAAAGCCGCGAGCACCAGACCGACGACGCGGTCGTGACCGCCGAGGCCGAGGCGGAAGCCCCGGTCTCCGAGCCGGGCGCCGAGGCTGAGGGGATGGAGGTGATCGATCTCGATCCCACCGACGGCGACAATGCCGAATTGCCGATGGAACGGGTCGAGGAGACCCCGGTCGAAGAACCGCAGAACGGTGAGAGCGACGCTGCGGACGCCGATGAGGCGCAGGCCGAAGAGGACGCTGACGACGCCGCGGCGCAGGACTCCGACGAGGACGATGACGACCGCGAAGATGGCGACGATGATGCCGGCGAAGACGCCGACGACGACGGCAAGCACCGACGACGAGACGATCGAGGATGTGGCCGACGAGGATGTCGCGAAGAAATCCGCCAGCCGCGCAAGCCGCGGCCGCAAAGTACAAGATCCAGGAAGTCGTCAAGCGCCGCCAGATCCTGCTGGTGCAGGTGGTCAAGGAAGAGCGCGGCAACAAGGGCGCGGCGCTGACCACCTACCTGTCGCCTCGCCGGCCGCTACTGCGTGCTGATGCCGAACACCGCCCGCGGTGGCGGCATCTCCCGCAAGATCACCAACGCCGTCGACCGCAAGAAGCTCAAGGCCATCGCCGACGAGCTCGACGTGCCGAAGGGCATGGGGCTGATCATCCGCACCGCCGGCGCCAAGCGCACCAAGGCCGAGATCAAGCGCGACTACGAATACCTCCTGCGGCTGTGGGAAGAGATCCGCACGCTCACGCTGAAGTCGATCGCGCCGCGCCAAGATCTACGAGGAGGGCAACCTCATCAAGCGGTCGATCCGCGACCTCTATTCGCGCGAGATCGACGAGATGCTGGTCGAGGGCGACCGCGGCTACCGCGTGGCCAAGGACTTCATGAAGATGATCATGCCGTCCCACGCCAAGAACGTGCAGCACTACACCGACACGCTGCCGCTGTTCGCGCGCTACCAGGTCGAGAGCTACCTCAGCTCGATGTTCAACCCGACCGTCCAGCTGAAATCCGGCGGCTACATCGTGATCGACGTGACCGAAGCGCTGGTCGCGATCGACGTCAACTCGGGACGGGCCACCAAGGAAGGCTCGATCGAGGAGACCGCGCTCAAGACCAACCTCGAAGCGGCGGAAGAAGTCGCCCGCCAGCTGCGGCTGCGCGACCTTGCCGGCCTCATCGTGATCGACTTCATCGACATGGAGGAGCGCAAGAACAACGCCGCCGTCGAAAAGAAGATGAAGGACAAGCTCAAGACCGACCGCGCCCGCATCCAGGTGGGTCGGATCTCGGGCTTCGGCCTTCTCGAGATGTCGCGCCAGCGGTTGCGCCCGGGCATGATCGAGGCCACCACCCAGCCCTGCCCGCATTGCCACGGCACCGGCCTGATCCGCTCCGACGACAACCTGGCGCTGAACATCCTGCGCCAGATGGAGGAAGAGGGCACCCGCGGGCGCTCGCGCGAGGTGCTCCTGAAGGCGCCGATCGGCATCGTCAACTACCTCGTCAACCACAAGCGCGAGCACATCGCCCAGATCGAGATGCGCTATGGCATGGGGATCCGGCTCGAGGCCGACCCGTTCCTGATTTCGCCCGATTTCTCGCTCGAAAAGTTGAAGACCGCGACCCGCGCGGTGCCGGAAGCCGCCCCGGTGGTGTCGGTCGACGCGACGCTGATGGATCCCCTCGAGGAAGATGTGGTCGAGGAAGAGGCCGAGGTCATCGAGACGCCGGAGGTCGAAGAGGGCGAGGAGCAACCGAAGAAGAAGCGCCGCCGCCGTCGCCGCAAGCCCCGGTCGAAATCCGGCACGAATGGTGAGAACGGCGAGGCCCAGAACGGTGGGTCGGACGCCTCCGAGGCCGAGGAGGCCGGGGTGGTCGAGACCGCGGCCGACGACGCCGTCGGCGAGACGAGTGACGCCCCGCGCGCAGAAACGGGCGCGGAAGCGGCCGAGGAAACCGGCGGTGAGACGGGCGAGGAAAAGCCCAAGCCGCGCTCGCGCAGCCGGTCGCGCTCGCGCTCGCGCAAGAAGAAGACCGACGAAGAGACCGTCGCCGGGGCCGAGGTGGGCGCAGAGCCCCCTGCTGAAGCCGCCGCCGAAGCGGCTCCCGCGGACGACGCACCGGCAGAGGCTGCCGCTGAGGCCGAAGCACCGGTCGAGGAAGCTGCCGCCGAGGAGGCCGCTGCGGATACGGCGCCTGCCGAGGTTGCCGCGGTCGAAGAGCTCGTCGTGGCCGAAGCCGCGGTCGAGGCGGCAGTCGTGGACGACGCGCCGGCCGAGGAGGTCGCGGTGGAGATTGCGGCAGCCGAGGAGGCCACACCTGCGCCGGCCAACGAGAACGCGGCCGCCGAGGACGACAAGCCCAAGAAAAAGGGCTGGTGGTCGCTCGGCCGCTGACGGAAAAAACACCACTGGACAGGGCCGGGGCGGCAAATGCCCCGGCCCTTTTGCGTGGCCGCCGGGCGTTCGTCGCAAGGATGTGACGAGATGACAGGTGACGGCTTCGTCCAGCCGCGATAGGCAGGACGCATGTTCGGAATCGAGATCATAGACGCCAGCCTGCTGCCGGCGATGTTCGTGGCCCTCGTGGCCGGGCTTTTGTCGTTCCTGAGCCCCTGTGTGCTGCCGATCGTGCCGCCCTATATCGCCTACATGTCCGGCGTCTCGATGGCCGATCTGCAATCGGGCGCGAAGGCCTCGAGGAAGGCGGTGGTGACAGCGCTGTTCTTCGTGCTCGGCCTGTCGACGGTCTTTCTGTTCCTCGGTTTCGCGGCCTCGACTTTCGGCACCTTTTTCCTCGCCAACCAGAAGGTGTTCAACTGGGTCGCGGGGACGATCGTGATCGTCTTCGGGCTGCACTTCATCGGTGTCTTCACCATTCCTTTCCTCAACCGCGAAGCCCGGCTCGATGCGGGCGATCAGGGCGGCTCGGCGCTGGGGGCCTATGTGCTCGGCCTCGCCTTCGCCTTCGGCTGGACGCCCTGCATCGGGCCGCAACTCGGCATGATCCTGTCGCTCGCCGCGACCGAGGACTCGGTGGCGCGGGGCACCACGCTGCTTGCGGTCTATGCTGCGGGGCTGGGCATCCCGTTCCTGGCCGTCGCCGCCTTCTTCCCGCGGATGCAGGGGCTCATGGGCTGGATGAAGCGGCACATGAAGCTCATCGAGCGGATCATGGGCGGGCTGCTCATCCTGATCGGCATTCTGATGCTGACGGGCGGGTTCTCGGCGCTGTCGTGGTGGCTGCTCGAAACCTTCCCGGCGCTGTCGGCGCTGGGGTGATCTGACGCCGCCGTCGCGCTGACGCGCTGCCTGGCCCGCGGGCAGGGGCGCCGCCCCGTCAAGCCCGGGAGGGGTGCCCGCCAAACCTGGGCGATGTCCACCCCTCGTCCCTGGGGGCACGCCAAACCCGAGCAGACGGCTGCCGGGCTGCAAATGACGGGGGCGCTGCGCCGCCAAACCCCGGGAGTGTTTTCGCCAAGAAAAAGAGGCGTACGGGGATCGCGGGCTTACCAGCAGGGCTTTCTCGGTCTATGCTCGCTCAAAACGCGAGTACCTGTCCGGGCCATGAGCAGTCCCGTCCATCCCGAGATCCGTCGCCGGAGGGTGTTCTACATCCCCGGGTACGACCCGATCCATCCGCGCCGTTACCGAGAGCTTTACCGCCGCGAGGGCCGCGCCCAGGCGAAGATCTCGGGCTATCTGCTCGATCTCAGCGCGCGTGTGGGCGTCGACCGCGCGCGGCCGGGCGGGGGAGCCTCCGACGGGCAGGGCGGCGCAGGATATGGCTGGCGGGTCAACGCGGTCCAGGATGGGGCGTCGGTGGACACCGAATTCGAGGTGCTGGTCTGGTCCGACATCGTGCGCGCCAGCATGGATCACGGGATCGCGCGGACCTACTGGATCATGGCGCGCACCGCCTGGACCTATCTCGCCACCGGCACGCTCGCGCGGCTGATGCGGCTGAGGAAAGGCCCGGTGATCGCCGCGCTCTACCCGGTCGGGATGCTCGTGCTCCAGGCGGTGGCGGCGGTGTTCGCCGGCCTGCTGGTGGCGCTGATCGTCACCTGGGCGATGGGCTGGCTGGGACAGGCGGCCGGTCTTGGCGCGGCGCTTGCGGGCAAGCAATGGATCGTGGCGGCGCTGCTCGGAGCGCTCGGCGCGCTCGCCGTGCTCAAGCATTTCCGCAACGTCGACAACCGCCTCTACGTCTACTACCTGATGCACGACTACGCCTATTCCGCCGCGACGCGGGGCGCCAATCCACCGGAGCTCGAGGCCCGGATCAGAGGCTTCGCGCTGCGGATCGCCGACGCCTTGGAGGAAGACCTCGACGAGGTGCTGGTGGTCGGCCATTCCTCGGGCGCGCATCTTGCCGTCTCGGTGCTGGCCGACCTTCACCGCGAGGGCCGTATCCCGCGAGGCGGCCCGCGCCTCGCCCTGCTCACGCTCGGACAGGTGGTGCCGATGGTGAGCTTCCTGCCGGACGCGCATCGGCTGCGCGGCGACCTCGCGTATCTGTCGGCCGCCGACATTCCCTGGGTCGACGTGACCGCGCCCGGCGACGGCTGCGCTTTTGCGCTCTGCGATCCGGTGGCGGTGAGCGGGGTCGCGCCCGAGGGCAAACGCTGGCCGCTGGTCATCTCGGCGGCCTTCACCCAGACGCTCAGTCCGGAGCGCTGGAAAAAGCTGCGCTGGCGGTTCTTTCGGCTGCATTTCCAGTATCTCTGCGCCTTCGACCGGCCGGGCGACTACGATTACTTCCGCATCACCGCCGGGCCGCTGTCGCTCGAGACCCGCTATCGCGGCCGCGCGCCGTCGGCGAGCCGGATCGAGACCCCGGTTTCGAAACACACCGGAACGCGGCCATGAGCGCGCCAGTGAACCGGCCGGCAAGCGCGCCCTTGCCGCCGAAACCGCCCGCGCGGGCGCGGGCGCGTTTCGTTGCGGACCTACGCGAAGTTGTTTCGCGACGACATCCTCTCGGCCCAGCCCGCGCATCTGTACCGCGCCTGGATGGCCGAGTTCCGCACGCCGTTTTTTCGGTCCTTCCTGTGCAACGACCCGGCGCTGGTGCGCCTCGTGCTGAAAGAGCGACCCGGCGATTTTCCGAAGTCCGACCGGATCCGCGAGGGGCTCGCACCGCTGCTCGGCAACTCGGTGTTCGTCACCAATGGCGCGACCTGGAAACGGCAGCGGCGGATCATCGACCCGGCCTTCCAGGGCGGACGGTTGCGCGATACCTTTCCGGCGATGTGGGCGGCGGGGCTGGCCGCGGTCGAGCGGCTTGGCGCAAAGGCCGATGGACGCCCGGTCGAGATCGAGACGGAGACCTCTGAAGCGGCGGCGGACGTGATCTTCCGCACGCTGTTCTCGATCCCGATCGAGCACGATCTGGCGGGGGCCGTCTTCGCCGAATTCAGGGCGCACCAGCGCGCCCAACCGGTGCTGAACCTCGGCGCGGTGCTGCCGTTGCCGAAATGGGTGCCGCGGTTTCATGCCCGGGAGACGAAACGCACGGCGCGCGCGATCCGGGGGTTGATCACGCGGTTGACGGCGGCCCGGACCGCAGAAATCGCGGCCGGGACCGCGCCCGACGACCTCGCCACCAAGATCATGACCACCCGTGATCCCGAGACCGGGCACGGCTTCGACACCGAGGAGATGGTCGACCAGGTGGCGATCTTCTTCCTCGCGGGCCACGAGACCTCCGCCTCGGCGCTCGCCTGGGCGCTCTACCTGCTCGCGCTCTACCCGGACTGGCAGGCGCGAGTGGCGGCGGAGGCGGCGGTGTTCGACCCCGGGGCGGCCGATCTTTCCGCCCTGAAGCGGCTGCCGGTGACGCGGGACGTATTCCGCGAGACTCTGCGGCTCTACCCGCCGGTGCCGATGATGGTGCGCGCGGCCTCCGTACGGCAGCGTCTGCGCAACCGTACGGTGCCGAATGGGGCGCAGATCGTGCTCAGCCCCTGGCATCTGCACCGCCACGAACGGCTCTGGGACGACCCCGACGCGTTCGACCCCGGCCGCTTCGCCAGCGAAAACGGCAAGGCCTGCCTGCGCGACGCCTACATCCCGTTTTCGGCGGGCCCCCGGGTCTGCCCCGGTGCCGGCTTCGCTATGGCCGAGGGGCCGCTTCTGCTCGCGCTGCTGGTGCGCGCCTTCCGGTTCGAGCCGGTGGCGGCGCGTCCGGCGATGCCGGTGGCGCATCTGACGGTGCGGGGCAGGGACGGGATCTGGTTGCGGGTGTCGCGGCGAGACGGGTGAGCCGGGGCCGGTGCGCCGGGCGGTCGGGACCGCGCGCGCGTTGCGCGGGCGCGGTGGGCATTATCGCTATCATGAATGAGATCAAGGTGTTGGCGCCCCGTCCGAGTTCGCCCACGCGGCGCGCCCGAAAGCGCCCGAAAGCGTCCGGTGCGCCCGGGGGTGGTCAGCCCGAGTGGTCCCAGTCCGGTTTGCGCTTCTCGATGAAAGCCTGGATGCCTTCCGCGGTGTCCGCCTCCATCATGTTCTCGACCATCACCGGCCCGGCCATGTCGTAGGCGGCGGCGAGCGGCTGGTCGAGCTGGGCGTAGAACCCCGCCTTGCCGAGCTTGACGGCGACGCCGAGTTTCGAGGCTGCCACCCTGGCCAGCGCCATCGTCTCCACGGTGAGGGTTTCAGGCGGCACCACGCGGTTGACCAGCCCCCCGGCGACGGCGCGGTCGGTGTCGATGAACGCGCCCGTCACCGCCATCTCGAACGCCAGTTTCTGCGGCACGGCGCGGGTCAGCGCCACCGAGGGCGTCGAGCAGAACAGGCCGAGGTTGACGCCGGTCACCCCGAAGCGGGTGCCTTCGGCGGCCACCACCATGTCGCAGCTCGCGGCGAGCTGGAGGCCGGCGGCGGCGACGATATTGTGTACCTCGGCGATGACCGGCTGGGGCAGGGCAGGGATCATCTGCATCACCGCGCCGCAGCGAGCGAACAGATCGTCGTAATAGGCCCGCCCACCGTCGGTCGCGTTGCGGGCCGCCTGCATCTGCTTGAGATCGTGGCCGGCGGAAAAGACCTTGCCGGCGCCCGCGAGCACGACGGCGCGGATCGCTCCGTCCTCGGCCAGCGCGGCGAAGGTCTCGGCGAGGGCCGCGAGCATCTCGTCCGACAGCGCGTTGAGGCTGCCGGGGCTGTTGAGCGTGAGGCGCGCCACGGCGCCGTGGTCTTCGCGAATGAGAATTGGCTCGGCCATCTTGTCCTCCCTGGATGTTGCGGCCACGATAGGCACCCGGGCGAAAGGGGGGAAGAGATGCAGTTGAAAATGGGGCTCGATGAGCTGCGCGCGTTTCTCGACGCGGCCTTTCCGCAGGTCGCCGGGGATTTTGAGCTGCTCGATGTGAGCCCGATGCACCTCGTCGTGCGCGCCCTCGTTCACGACCGCCATTTGCGCCCCGGCGGCACGGTCTCGGGACCGACGATGTTCGCGCTCGCCGACGTGGCGATGTATCTCGCGATCCTCGCGATGATCGGGCCGGAGGCGTTGTCGGTGACGACCAACTGTTCGATCGACTTCATGCGCAAACCGGCCGCGGGGGCGAACCTGCGCGCCGAGGCGCGGCTGTTGAAGCTTGGGCGCAGCCTCGCGGTGGGGGATGTGCTGATCTTTTCCGAAGGCGGCGACGATCCGGTCGCGCGCGCTTCGCTCACCTATTCGATCCCGCCGCCGGCAACCTGATCGTCCCGCCGTCGGTGGCCTTGGTGGCTCATGTGAAGCTATCGGGCGGGGTGGTCGACGATTTCGCCGGCGGACTGATTTGCGCGGGCGTCTCCAGAGTGGCGCCGGCGCGGGCGAAACTGTCGAACCTCGCGAGATTTCCCTTCGCGCAGTTGGTGGGCGCTGTCCATTCCGCTCGCGGTCCGCGCCATCGCGTCCTGCCCGGCTGTGCGGCTGGACTTGTCGGCCAGCCACAAGGCGGCGGGCAGCGTGGTGGGAGTGCTGATCGGGCTCGTCTGGTCCACCGGTCTGGCAATCGTCCACCAGGAGGTCTGCCACCCGGAAGCGGGCGCTAGAGGGCGTAGATGCGCGATTGGCTGGCGTTGCGCACCCGGTCGACACGAGCGCCGCCCCAGTGCATTTCGTAGTGGTCGCCTTGCACCGGGATCGGGATCACGTCGGGCCAGAAAATGCCGACGCACAGCCCGCCCGGCGCGCGCACCGAGGGGTAGAACACGCCGTTCGACCCGGCCGCGCGCAGCTCGGCGGCGAGCGCCTGCGGGGCGGTGTAATCGTCGGGATCGAGCATGTCGGGAAAGCCCGAGACATCGTGCAATGTGGCGTCGACGTGGCCCAGGAGCATGCGGAACTGCGCCACCCAGCCTGGGGGCTCATCGGTTGCGGCCATGAAGCGGCCGTGATGGTGGGCCACCTCGCGCAACGCGACCTCTTCGCTGTCGCCCGCCGAATAGACGCCGTGGCGTCCGTCGGTGAACCGCCCGGGCCGGTCGGTCGAGACATGCACGAAAGACGCCATCAGCCAGCTCGCTCCGGGCCCGCTCACGCGACGTTCGGGCGGCACCAGGGCGAGCGCGCCGATCGTGTCGAAGACGCGCGGGTTGGTCTTGGCTTCGGCGGAGGCCAGCGCCTCCCAGTCGGCGGGGTCGGCGATGTCTTCGAACAGGTCGATCGGCGGGTAGATCGAACGGATCAGCCGGAAGGTCCGGTCCCAACGGACCTCGACGACCGGTGGGGTCACCACGCCCCGCGCTCGCTGTCGAGGTAGGCGCGCAACTGCGCGAGGTCGAGCACCGACCCGCGCAGCATTACGTCGAGCGCAGAGGCGCCGGCGAAGGCGGCGTTGGGCTTACGCACCCAGGCGTAGCCGCGGGCCGGGTCCGAGAAGAGGTAGCGCAGCGCCTTGTGGATACCCATCAGCAGCGACATGCGGGTCGCGAGATCGCGGTCGATCCGTCCGATCTCGCCGGATTTCCAGCGTGCCCAGGTGCGCGGGCTGAGGCCGCCGAGAACCTGGCTGGCCTCCATATCCGTCAACCCCCAGCGCGCGGCGAGATTGACCGTGGCCCGCGCCAGCGCCCGGGCTTCGTCGGGGGTGATCTCGGACCGTTCCGGCGCGGCGTGAGTCGTGGCGACTTCGTGCAGCATGGCCTCTCCTTTTGGCGTAATATACCTACTATTACGCCAAATGGCAAGAACGTGCCGCGCGAGGCGACCGAACGGGTCATCAGAGCGGAGCGCGCCGAGGCGGATCAGGCGTGACGGCGAGGCGAAATGATGGGGTAAAATAATACCTAATATGCAAAGCATTGATAATGTTAGATTTTGGGCGATCTTTGGTGCTTGACTGCGCGCCCGAAATGCTTAGAACCAGCCCATCCGAAACCCCAAGATGGGCCGACAAGCATGAAAACCTATTCTGCAACGCCTGCAGACATCGAAAAGAAGTGGATCCTGATCGACGCCGAAGGTGTCGTTCTGGGCCGCCTCGCCTCGATCGTCGCCACGCGTCTCCGCGGCAAGCACAAGCCGTCCTACACCCCGCACATGGACTGCGGTGACAATGTCATCGTCATCAACGCGGACAAGATCCAGCTCACCGGCAAGAAGCGCACCGACAAGGTGCACTACTGGCACACCGGCTATCCGGGCGGCATCAAGTCGCGCACCGCGGGCCAGATCCTCGAGGGCGATCATCCCGAGCGCGTCGTCGAGAAGGCCGTGAAGCGCATGCTGCCGGCCAACCGCCTCGCCCGTGTCCAGATGTCGAACCTGCGCGTCTACGCCGGGGCCGATCACCAGCACGAAGCGCAGAACCCCGAAGTTCTCGACGTCAAGTCGATGAACAAGAAGAACACGCGTGAGGGCTGACCATGGCTGAAGAGATCAAATCGCTCGAAGAGCTGAACGCCGTGGTCGAGGGCACCCCCGCCGAGGTGGTGACCGAAGAGACCTTGCCGCGCCGCGCGAGCCGGTCCGCGACTCGCTGGGCCGTGCCTACGCCACCGGCAAGCGCAAGGACGCGATCGCCCGCGTCTGGATCAAGCCGGGCTCCGGCAAGGTCATCGTCAACGGCAAGGACATGGACACGTACTTCGCCCGCCCGGTGCTGCAGATGATCCTGCGCCAGCCGTTCCAGGTGGCCGGTGTCGAGGACGAGTTCGACGTCTTCGCCACCGTCAAGGGCGGCGGGCTTTCGGGCCAGGCCGGCGCGGTCAAGCACGGCATCTCGAAGGCGCTGCAGCTCTATGAGCCGTCCTTGCGCGGTGCGCTCAAGGCCGCGGGCTTCCTGACCCGCGACAGCCGCGTCGTCGAGCGCAAGAAATACGGCCGGCGCAAGGCCCGCCGGAGCTTCCAGTTCTCGAAGCGCTGACCGCCACCGCGGACGCGATGGAAAAGGCCGCCTTCGGGCGGCCTTTTGCTATGTGCGGGGTGTTGTGTCGTGGCTACAGCCGTCAGCGGCCTGCGCCCGGCGGCGGGAAAGCGGTGGCACGGCAGGGGGACCTGCCCTAGAGTTATCCACAGGCACCGGACGTCTGCTCGAGTCTCGTTGGCCTGCATTGAATTGCTGCCAGTGACACAGGAGAGAATGATGCTCAAGGCGACGATCTTCGCATTGGTCGGCCTCACGTTGCCCCTCGGCGCCCAGGCCGGGTCCTACGGCGCCACCTATCCCGAACCCCATCCCGAGCCCTACGTCGAAACCTATACAGCGCCCGCGCCGCAGAACGACTGGAACGGGTTCTACTTCGGCGCGACCGCCGGCATGGCCGTTGGCGGCGAGCTCGACTATTACAATGGCGGCGTGTTTTCCCCGCCGTCGATCCCGCTGGAAGGCACGCTCTACGGCGGCTTCGCCGGGTACAACCACACCTTCGGCGATTTCGTGGCCAGCGCGGAAGTGGCCTACCAGATGGGCGACGTCCATGAGACGACCACCGGGCTCGATCACCTGGAAAACGTGTTCGATGCCAAGGCCCGGTTGGGCTATGCGTTCGGGAATGCGATGGCTTACGGCTTCGGCGGTGTGAGCTTCGGCGACTGGGTCGAGAACACCGACCCCGGCCCGGTGCGGGTCTCCGGCTTCAACGTCGGTGCCGGCATCGACATGCTGCTCGGCGGCAACTGGCTGCTCGGCGTCGATGTGACCTACCGGTCGCTCGAGGGCGACCTCGACCCGGCGGGCCTGTTCCCGACCTGGGGCGTGGATGCCAAGCCGGTCATGGCCGGGCTGCGCCTCGGCTACAAGTTCTGAACCCGCTTCATACAGCGACACGGCGCCCGCGCGGTGCCGGCAGAGGGGCCTTCGGGCCCCTTTTTGCTATTGCGGGGCGGCAGTGCATCACCTATATCCGCGAGCGCGGCACCCGTAGCTCAGCTGGATAGAGCGCTGCCCTCCGAAGGCAGAGGCCAGAGGTTCGAATCCTCTCGGGTGCGCCATAGCC
>CAVWAE010000011.1:0-114642 GCA_963752895.1 uncultured Alphaproteobacteria bacterium | reverse complement strand
AGTTGCTTAGGTGCGCATTCCGGGGGATCCGGTCACCGGTTCCGGTAACATCCGGTCAGCGATTCCGGGGGATCCGGTCACTCTGAGGTGACACCGCTGAGCGTGGGTTGGTGATCCCATTCGGGATCGGTTTGGTCAAGCGCGGTGGCGGTCATTTCGGGTCCTCCTGTGTGGTAATTTTCGTCTTTCGCTGGGACGGGCCGTCGAGTTCGAGGCGATAGGCGTTGTGGACCAGGCGGTCGAGGATGGCGTCGGCGAAGGTGGGTTCGTCGATGACGTCGTGCCAGGCGTCGACCGGGAGCTGGCTGGTGATCACGATCGAGCCGGTGCCGTAGCGGTCCTCGACGATTTCCATCAGGTCGCGGCGCTGGCCGGCGGTCAGGCGATCCGGGCCCCCAGTCGTCGAGAATGAGCAGGTCGGCCTTCACGAGGGCGGAACAGGCGTGGAAAGCGTCCGTCGCCATGGGCGAGTTCGAGATCGGCGAACAGGCGTGGCAGCCGCTGGTAGATGACGGTGTGGTTGTCGCGGCAGGCTTTCTGGCCGAGGGCGCAGGCAAGCCAGGTCTTGCCGACCCCGCAGGGCCCGGTGATCATCAGGTTGCGGTGCGTCGTCGATCCAGCGCCCGGTGGCGAGTTGCTGGAACAGGGCCCGGTCGAGTTTGCGCGGGGTGCGGAAGTCGACGTCTTCGATGGCGGCGCCGATGTGGCGCAGTTTGGCCGCGCGCATGCGGGTCTGGAACCGTCGGGTATTGCGGCTGGCGACCTCGCGGTCGACCAGCAGGCCGAGCCATTCGGCATGGTTCGAGATCGGCGGCGGCGTCCTGCGTCTGCAAGTTCGACGAAGGCCTCGGCCATGCCGTCGAGCTTCATCGCGCGGAGCTGGTCCAGGGTGGGGTGGGTGAGCATCGTCTTTCCTTTCAATGGAAGTAACCGGGGCCGCGGATATTGCCGTGCGGGATCGCGGGCCCGTCCGCGGCGGGTTCGGGCCGTTTGCGATGGAGGTTGTTCTTCAGGATCGAATTGACCGAGGAGTAGGACCGCGCCCCGATCTGAGCGCGCGCTCGCAGGCCGCCTCCAGCGCCTCCGGGCCATGCGGCTTGGCCAGGCGCATGATGCCGAGGCAGGAGCGGAACCCCTGCTCGGGATGGCTGCGGTCGCGCAGGATCACCTCGACCAGGGTCGCGGTATTGGGCCCGATCTCTTCGGCGCGGCCCGGATCTCTCCGGGCGACCAGTCGGCATAGCGCCGATGACTGGCCGGCATGTGATCGGCGACGGTGGTGTGCCTGCGATTGGACGAGGTCCGGCGTGGGCGGCGACACGCTTGCCGTGGTGGAAAATCTCGACCGTCCGCGCGGTCGACCCGGACCCAGACCTTCTCGCCGCAGCAGGCTGTGCGGGACCGAGTAGTAGTGCTCGTTCGACCTCGACGTGGTAGTCGAGCCCGACCGTGCACTGCTTCCATTCGGAGATAACGTAGGGGTCCGCGGGCAAGGACCTGCAGCGCCGAGCGATCGACCTGCCTCGAACAGCTCCCGCCGGCTGGCGCCGAGATGCCGGGTCACCCGGTCATTCAGCCGGTCGAGGAGGCTCGCGGATCGCCGCGTTCAGCTCCGCCAGCGAGAAGAACCGCCGGTTGCGCAGACGCGCCGCGATCCAGCGCTCGGCGATCTGGACCGCCACCTCGACCTTCGCCTTGTCGCGGGGCTTGTACGGCCGGGCCGGCACGACCGCCGTGCCGTAATGCGCGGCCATGTCGGCGTAGGTCCGGTTCACCGCCGGTTCGTAGAAGCAGGCCTTGGTCACGCCGGACTTCAGGTTGTCGGAAACCACCTGCGCCGGAACGCCGCCGAAGATAGCCGAACGCCCGGCCATGCGCGCCGATCCAGTCGGACAACGCCCTGGCTCCAGCTCGCCTCGGCATAGGTCAGGTTCGAGGCCCCAAGCGCGGCCACGAACAGCTGCGCCTGGCGAACCTCGCCGGTCGTGCCGCGTCGATCACCTCCAGCGTCGTGCCAGCGTAGTCGACGAACACCCGCTCGCCGGCGACATGGTGCTGGCGCATCACCGGCGTCAGACGCCCTGCTCCAGCGGCGGTAGAGATCGCAGAAGCGGCTGTAGCCGTAGCCCTCGGGATGAACGGCGCGGTATTCCTCCCAGAGCAGCGACAGCGTCACGCCCGGGCGCTTGAGTTCGCGGTGGATCGCCGGCCAGTCCGGCTGCGCCTCGACAAGCCGGCTGGCGCCGCCGATCGGATGAAACAGCAGCGCCTCCAGCGCGGCGTCCGTCATCTCCGCCGCAAGCGGCCAGGTCAGCCCGGCCCGCTCGACCCGCTTCAGATACTCGCTGGCACGTGCTCTGCCCGACGCCGAGGCTCGCCGCGATCTTCCGGGTCGACAATCCCGCCGGCATGAAGCCGCAGCGCTTCTCTGATCTTCCGCATCGTCAGTCTCTTCATGGGGCCGCCTGCTCTTTCGAAAGAGCAAGAGTAGCCCGCCACAGGACTGCCCAGCAGCGTCAGATCCTCACCCCGACAGGGTGACCGGATACCCCGGAATCGGTGACCGGATCAGATTGGAATGGGTGACCGGATCAAACCGGAATCGCTGACCGGATGTTCCCGGTGCGCGCAGCTTAGGCAAGGGATGCGACCTTCACAGACGCCACCTCCGTCGATCTCACTCGCGAGCGTTTCGATAGCGGTGGGAGGTTGTTCGGTGGGTTCTGGATGGAGATACCCAAGCTTGAGCGCCTCCGGCGTCTCCGACTAGACGACGAAGAGTTGGCAGAACTCGACTTCGGCCAGATCATGCCACGCCTGGTCTACGCCAAGGCGGGTGTTTTGCCGCCCCATGGATGACCTCTACGCGATTTCCGGTTTCGAAGGGCTCCGGAAAGGGGTGAAGCGTGTGATGTCTTCCGCTCTCTTCGTTAACGAGGAGACCCAAGCGGTTTCCCAAGGGTGTCCGCGAAGCGTTTCCCAAGTCTGTTCGCATCGATGAGGTTTTGGACGCCATTGAGGCAACACACCCCGCGCTTGTGCCATATCTCTACAGTGGCATCGGCCATGAGTGTCAGTTCCTCGAAAGCCAGATCCTTGTCGAGATCCTCCGCATCTTGTTCAGCATGAGTGTCCCCGCCCTCCCTATCCACGACGCCGTCCTCGTCCCAGCCTCAAAGGCCGAGTTCGCCAAGAGGGTCATGCTCTACACTTTTCAGCGGAAGACTGGGTATGAGGGTGTTGTGGAGATCATCACCCGTCAGATGCTGGAGCAGGAACAGGAGGTAGACCTGGTGCTTGCAGCCTGAGGGATGAGAACAGTAGGGAGGATGAGGGGGGATGTAGCTATAGATCATAGCACCAGCCACTCCCCATAGAGGGCCCCGTAAGCTGCATCAGTCTCTCGCCTATGGGGCCTCTAGAGGAAGAAGCGGTCAATGGCTCGAGTGAACGATGCGACCTGTAATGTCTCCTCGTACCAGTTCCTGGCTCACTCAAATCCCGAGATGTTCACGGGGCACATTCCTGAGAGGCCTACCATAGAGGGGGAGGCGAAACCTTCCCCCCTATACCCCCAACCTGACCCGCTCCAACGGCCAAGCTTGATCGTTACGGGAGGGGTACCCTCTGCAATGCGCCGACGCAGCTGCGGAACCGCCTCGGCTCTCCTCAGCCCCTCCGCACCCTCAGAGGCCACCGTAGACCAAACCGTAGACCTGCTGGTGCCTGTTGACTGCAAACCCTGACCTCGGATAGCCCTTGGTTTGCTGGAGCTACCAGCTGAGGTAGTGCCTGTAACGAGACCTGAACCAATAGGAACAGCTTCTCGGGTGCGCCATCGCCTCATATAAAGCGCTGATTTCACTTCAGCTTTTGGACGTTGCCAGGAGTTGTGGACGATGTCGAAGGGTATTCCGCCCGAGCGCGGATTGCTGGCGCCGGGCTTCTCCCCCTCATCCCGCCTCTCGTCGACGGAGACGGTCTGGGAGGTGCTTCGTGTCTCGTCCGGAAATACCGGCGACGCTGCACGTACCGGCGTCCGTCCGGGATGTCTCTTCGTCCGCCGACCGACTGCGCCGCCAAGTTGATCCGCCGGCCTGCTGACGGCCCTCGGACGCGCCACGCGCGCCCCTGCGCCAGCGTATGGGGCGGAGATTTCCAGGTCGGCACGGCCGGAAACAGGGGTCGATTCGGAGTTGGGGCCAAACCTTCTCTTTCATATAGATGGATTGGAATATCCGGGGGCCTTCGAGCCCAAGAAGGCACGCATGGAACGACGGCCGGGACCGGAAGTATTCTGTCCCGCCTTGAGCTGGATTTGGGGCGCGCGCGACCCGAGAAGCACTTAAACTATTGGGCGGGCGGGGCGTTCGTTGTGAGTGAAATAATTCGGTCCAATCAATGATTTGGGTCTCGATGGTTGCCGGATCGGAAAAAATGTGACAGGCTCGACACAATCAGAGAAATAATCTTACGTTCTAGTGGATTACCATTGAAGTTCTCGAAAGCGCTGTTTTGGCGCAGTTCCGGTGTATTCAGTTCCGGCGGTCCTGGAAATATGTACGAGGGCGTATGGTTCAGGGTATTCCTCAGGCTATTCCAGGGATCGGTCGCACGATTACGAATGCGCACCGTGGCCCGGCACGCGGGTAAAACAGGTGATCCATCGAGGCGGGTTGGGGTGCGCCCGACGGGGCGCTCTGCAGTCTGACATCCGCGGATAGTCGAACGACGCGGCCACGTCTGCAGAACAAGCTTTCGAGCGAGAAACAGTTACGAATGAAGTTTGTGACGATTTTCAAGAATTGATCAGGTCGAACTGCTCCTCGGGGGGGGTCAAATGTCAAATATTTTCGAAACTGCAGTACGGTACCGTCTGGCCATCGTAGTGCTCTGCATTGTGGCCGTCATTGCTGGTGGGGCGACCCTGCTGCGAATGCCGGTCAACGTCCTGCCGGACTTCAGGCCGACCGTGGTCGAAGTGCAGACCGAGGCGCTTGGGCTGTCTGCCCAGGAAGTCGAGGCGATGATCACCGTGCCGCTCGAGGCCGACATGCTGAACGGCGTCCCGTGGTTGGACCGGATGGAATCCCGTTCGATCACCGGGCTTTCCTCCATCGAGCTGGTTTTCGAGCCGGGTACCGACCTCATGGTCGCGCGCCAGATGGTGCAGGAACGGCTGACCGCGGCGCATGCGCTGCCCAACGTGTCGAAGCCACCGATCATGCGGCAGCCGATCGGCACCGAGGCGCGGGTCACGCAGATCGGTCTGACATCGGATACACTCTCCCTCGTCGACATGTCGGTGCTGGCCCGCTGGACCATCATTCCCAGGCTGACCGGTGTGAAGGGCGTTGCCAACGTGTCGATCTGGGGCGAGCGCCAGCGGCAGATGCAGGTGATCGCCGACCCGGACGTTCTGGCGCAAAGCGAGGTACGGTTGGAGGAGGTCGTCAAAACTGCCGGCAACTCGCTCTGGGTGTCGACATTGTCCTACCTCGAGGCTTCGACCCCCGGTACCGGCGGTTTCATCGACACGCCGAACCAGCGGCTCGGGATCCAGCACGTGTTCCCGATCCTGTCGCCGGCCGACATGATGGGCCTTCCGCTCAACAACGACCCGTCGCGGGTGATCGGTGACGTGGCCCAGGTGGTCGAAGGCCATCCGCCGGTGATCGGCGATTCGCTGATCAACGGCAAACCGGGCCTCATGCTTGTCGTCGAGAAATTTCCCTGGGCGAGCACGGAACAAGTTGCCCGGGACGTCGAGCACGCCATGGCCGGCATGAAACCGGGACTTCCCGGAATCGATGTCGAGATGGGCATCTTCAGCGCGGGCGAGATTGCGCAAGGCGCCGCCGACCGGATCCGTCTCGTGACGGTGATCGGCATGGTGGCCGCGTTGGCGCTCGTCGCGCTGGCCATGCGCGACTGGCGCATCACCGCAGTCGCGGCCGTCACGGCAGTGACCGCGCTGCTGCTTGGTGGCGGCGTCGTGGTCGGGCTGTCGGCGATGATGGACGGTGCGCTTGCTGGCCGGCGTCTTCGCGGCGTTTGCCCTTATTCTGCACGACGCAATACAGGGTGCCGTGCCACGCGGTCCGGAAGAAACCGGCCGATTGCAGAACTCGATGATCGTGACGACCCTAGCGGCGATCCTGGTGGCCGTGCCGCTCCTGTTCCTTGGCGGCGTTGGCGGGGTCGTGTCCACGGCGGTCGCCTGGACCTACATCGTCGTGATCGCGATCTCGCTGGTGGCGGCACTGTTCGTGGCGCCCGCCGTGTCGACCTTGCTGGCGACGCACGGGCGCAGCGGCGCGCACGCCTCCCTCGCGGATGGTCTCGACGGAGGCTTGCCCCGCACCCAGGCGCTGGCCGTCGTCGGCATCCTGGTTCTCGTCGGCGTTGCGGTGATCGCCTCGGCGACCCTCGCGCCCACACCGGTGTTCCGGAACAAGAACCTGCTCGTGGCATGGACCGCGGAGCCGGGCACGTCCATCGAGTCGGTCATGGCCGAGGGCGCCGCGCTCTCCGAAAACCTGATGGCGAGCGACATGGTCGAACATGCCGCGCTCCAGGTCGGACGCGCCGAGGTTTCCGACGAGGTGCTCAACGCGAATGCCGGGACTCTGTGGCTGACGCTGGCGCCGGGTACCCGTCCGCAACGGGCCCTGTCGGAGATCGAAACGATCGTCGCCGGCGCCGGGCTGGACGCCAGAATCTCGAGCTACCAGAACCGGCAGATCGCGCGTTCGCAGCTCCGGGCGGATCCGGCGGATCTCGTCGTGCGGGTCTACGGCCACGACTATGGCCAGTTGGGCACGACCGCCGACGATGTCGCCGCGCGGTTGAGCGCGATCGGCGGTGTCGAAGCGGCCCGTGTCCGGACGCCGGCGCTGGAGCCGGTCGTGGAAATCGAGGTCGATCTGGAGAAGGCCTTGGCGCTGCGGACCAAGCCCGGTGACGTGCGCCGTGCAATCGGCACGATTGTCGGCGGTATCGACGTCGGCAGTTTCTTCGAGGATCAGAAGGTATTCGACGTCGTGGTCTGGGGGGACAACGCCCGCCGCACGTCGCTCGAGGCCATGCAGTCCGCGATGATCGACGTTCCGGGTGGCACGGTCCCGCTGACAGATGTGGCGGACGTGCGTATCTCGGAGACTCCGGCCTTTATCAACCGTGCGTCGGTCTCGCGGTTCCTGGAGATCGCGGTGACCGCGCCGCGGGTGACCCCGGCGCTCGTAAGCGAAATGGAGCAGCTGTTCGCCTCGATGGAATTCCCGCTGGAATACCATGCCGAGGTCGTCGGCGGGTCGTCGTTCGATCCCGGCACCGGGGGCGCTGCGCTCTGGCAGGTTGCCGTCGCCGCCCTGATCGGTGTCTACCTGATCATGCAGGTGGCGTTCGAAAGCTGGTTGCGCGCGGGTCTGGCCGTGGCCAGCGCCATGGCAGTCGGTGCCATCGCGGTCGCCATCAGCCTCCTGCTGGGGGTCTGGACCGCAGCGGCCGCCGTCGGCGCCGCCGCGGCGATGGGCATCGGTCTGCGCGACGCCGCGACGGTCATGCGCGCCGCCGACGCCAAGCGCGAACTGCCAACGCTGCTGGTTGCGAAGGGGGCCGCCATTGTGGCGCTTCTGCCGACGGTGGTGCTGTTCGCGCCCGGGCTGGAATTTGCGTGGCCGGTCGCGGTGGCGCTGATTTCGGGTCTGATCGGCTCGGCGGCCCTGTCGATCTTCGTCCTTCCGGCGCTGATGCGCGACACCGAGACCGCGTCCGATCGCGTCATGACCGGAGAGGTTACGGCCGATGCTTGATCTGCGCAGAGCCACCTTCCTCGGGCTCGTCGCGAGCCTGGCGCTTCCGGCACAGGTTTTCGCGGCGGGCGGTTCCAGCGGCTACGTCTCTGACGCGCCCATTCCCTGGCACATGACCAAGGACGACGCGGGGCGCAACGTGATCGAGTTGATCCCGCATGCGGTCACACGTCTCGGCCTGCAGATCGTCGAGGTCCAGACGTGGGATCCGCCGATCCAGGCGACGCCGGCGCAGGCGGCGGAAACGACTGGCGGGGAAGCTGTTCAGCTCGCTGTGACCGCGGAAGCGGCCAGGCCGGACCCGGTGACGGTGCAACCCGGTTTCGCGGTTCCCTATCAGGCTTTGGTCTATTGGGCCGACGGCACCACCTGGGTCTACGGCGAGGTGTCTGAATTCCACTACGCGCGCTTGCCGGTCGAGGTCGACCGGATCGAGGGGGATATGGTCCTGTTTGCCGAAGGCCCCGCGCAGGGAACCCGAATTGTATCAGTCGGCGCGGCGGAACTCTTCGGCGCTGAAACCGGAACCGGACATTGATGGCGGTGCAACATGATGAAATTTCTGATCAGCTCCAGCATGAAACTCCGCTACATCGTGTTGGCGATGGCGGCCATGCTGGTTTTCTTCGGCGCGCAGCGGACGGGCGAGCTTGAGGTAGACGTTTTCCCCGAGTTTGCCCCGCCGCGGGTGGAAATCCAGACGCCGTCGCTGGGCCTGTCGTCGATCGAGGTCGAGGAATATGTGACGATCCCGCTCGAGCAGGGCCTCGCCGGCATCGACGGGCTCGATATCATCCGCTCGAAATCGGCGCCGCAGCTTTCGTCGATCATCATGATCTTCTCGCGCGACACCGATCTGTTGCGGGCACGCCAGCTGGTGCAGGAACGCGTGAACCAGATCTCGCCGACCTTGCCCACCTGGTCGAGTCCGCCGGTCATCCTGCCGCCGCTCTCGGCGACCAGCCGGATCATGAAGATCGGCCTGTCGTCCGAGAAATACTCGGTAATCGACCTGTCGATGACCACGTATTGGAAGATCCGCGAAGTGCTCCTGCGGGTGCCTGGCGTCGCCAATGTGGCGATCTGGGGCGAACGGCTCGAGATGTTCCAGATCCAGGTCGATCCAGCACGGCTCGCCCAGCACGGCGTGACGCTCGACATGGTCATGGAAAGCGCGGCCGACGCGCTCGACGTCGGGCTGCTGGCCTATTCCGATGGTGCGCGCGTCGGGACCGGCGGCTACATCGACACCGAGGAAACGCGCCTGCCGGTCCACAATATGTTGCCGATCCAGACGATCGAAGATCTGCAGGCGGTCCACGTGAAAGGCACCGACCTCACGCTTGGAGACGTGGCCGAAGTCAAGATCGATCACCAGCCGTTGATTGGCGATGCGGTCATCAACGATGGCCCCGGACTGCTGCTGATCGTCGAGAAATTCCCCTGGGCCAACACGCTCGACGTGTCGCTGAATATCGAGGCGGCGCTCGACAAGATGCGTCCCGGGCTTCAGGACATCGAGATCGACAGCGAGATCTTCCGGCCCGCCACCTTCATCCAGGTTTCCATCGACAACCTGTCCAAGGCGCTCCTGGTGGCAGCGGTGCTTGTCACGCTGGTCCTGTGGGTGTTCCTGTACGACTGGCGGATCGCGGTGATCTCCATCGTCGCTGTGCCGGTCTCGCTGCTCTCGGCGCTGCTCATCCTGGACCTGCAGGGGGTGGTCATAAACACGATGGTCCTTGCGGGCTTCGCGATCGCCCTCGGGGCAGTTGTGGACGATGCCATCATCGATGTTGAAAACATCGTCCGACGATTGCGGGAAAACCGCGCGAAGGGTCTTGGACGCGGGACCTTCCAGGTGATCCTCGAAGCCTCGCTCGAAATCCGCGCGGCGATCATCTTCGCCACCGCGATCATCGTGCTCGCCGTAATGCCGGTGTTCTTCCTCGAAGGTCTGTCGGGTTCGTTCTTCCGACCCTTGGCCTGGGCCTACGCGGTCGCCTTGATGACATCGCTGGTGGTCGCCGTGACGATCACGCCGGCGCTCAGCTACGTGCTGCTGGGCAACCGTGACATCGGAGAAAATCCGGCACCGCTCAGCCGGTTCCTGGTTGCGGGCTACCGCCGGGTTCTGGATTTCGTCCTGGCTGCGCCGCGCGCCACCGTCGGCGCATTCGTGGTCGTGCTTGGTGCCTGTTTCACGCTCCTGCCGTTCATGGGCGAACAGCTTCTGCCCTCGTTCAAGGAACGTGATTTCCTGATGCACTGGGTCACTGCGCCCGGCGTTTCGCAACCGGAAATGTACCGGATCACGGTGCAGGGCAGCAAGGAACTCCGGTCGATCGAGGGCGTGCGCAACTTCGGCGCCCATATCGGCCAGGCCCTCTACATGGACGAAGTCGTCGGCATGCATTTCGGCGAAAACTGGGTTTCGGTCGACCCCGAGGCCGACTACGACGAGACCCTCGACCGGATCCAGACCGTCGTCGACGGCTATCCGGGCCTCTACCGCGACGTGCTGACCTATTTGAAGGAACGCATCCGCGAGGTCCTGACGGGCGAGAGCGAACCGATCGTCATCCGGGTTTTCGGCCCCGATCTCGAGGGTATCCGGGAACAGGCCCAGCGCGTGGCCGAGGAGATCCGCGGCACCGATGGGCTCGTGGGCCTGCATGTCGGGCTGCAGGCGATGGTCCCGCAGATCGACATCGAGGTCGACATCGTGCAGGCCCAGGCGGTCGGGCTGAAGCCCGGCGACATTCGGCGCGCGGTGTCCACCATCGTCTCCGGAATCGAGGTGGGTGACATCCACACTCATGCGCGCACCTACGACGTGCAGGTCTGGAGCATTCCGGAAGTCCGCTCTTCGTTGACGGATATCCAGAATATCCTCGTCGACACGCCGTCCGGCATCCAGGTCCGGTTGAAGGACGTCGCCGACATCCGCGTCGGACCGACCCCGAACGTGATCGGTCACGAGAACCTGTCGCGGTCGATCGAGGTCGGGGCCAACGTCTCCGGCCGCTCGATCGGCGAAGTCGCCGCAGATGTCGAGGAGATCGTCTTCGGGATGGAATTCCCGCTCGGCTACCATATCGAGATGCTCGGCGACTACGCGGAACTGAAAGCCTCGCAGACCCGGCTGCTCCTCGTCGAGGTGGCGGTCGCCCTGGGTATCTTCGCGCTGCTCCACGCCGTGTTCGGGTCGATGCGCTTCGCGCTCGTCGCTTTCGCTGTCATGCCGGCGGCGCTGGCGGGCGGCGTCGTCGCTGCCTGGCTGGGCGGCGGGATCTTCTCGTTGGGGTCGCTTGTCGGTTTCATCACCGTGCTGGGCATCGCCGCCCGGAACACGATCCTGATGATCAACCATTTCCAGCGGCTGGGCGACGAAGGCGTACCGCTCGGGATCGAGCGCGTCATCCAGGCGGCTTCCGAAAGGCTGGCACCGATCCTGATGACAGCGATCACCACCGGTGTCGCGCTGTTGCCGCTCGTCTATGCCGGCGAGATCCCCGGCCACGAGATCGAGTTCCCGATGGCCCTGGTGATCCTCGGCGGCCTGGTCAGCTCGACTTTGGTCAACCTGCTGGTCACGCCGATCCTGATCCTGTGGTTCGGCGAGAAGGCGCAGCAGGAAACCGGACTGAGCGGGGCCGTGGGCATGCCCACCGCTGCGGAATGAATGCGTAGAAGTCCCCCCGATGCGTCGGGGGGACCAAAAGGTCGCCAGCGGTGCCGATGTTGCCAATGGGCTTCGCGATCGATCCCCGCGGTGCGGGCGCACCGCCGAAGGCGCCGATGGCCACGGAGCGCACACGGGCACCCCGCAGGTCTTCAAACGCGGACAGGGGAAGAAATTCGCCAGCCGGTTCGCCGCGACCGGAGCAGAGGTAATTTACCGGCAGATTTGTTCGAGCCCCCATCGACCGGCCGGGGCGCGCGGTGTTGCCCGCATACCCTCCAACTGGCACGCGTCTATCACGCGCGGCTGTGACAAGAGTTGGCGCCAACACCGCCTACAGCAGGCGCTCGTTGACTACGATGTCGAGCGTAACAAGTTGTGGTAAGGCCGTTTTCCTCGGCGCAACGGCGCAGGTTTGCCAGGTCGGACATCGGGTCGGAATTGGCTCGCGCTGCCCTGCGAAGGCAGAGGCAAGAGGGTCGACCCCTCTCGGGTGGGCCATCGCCTCAGCCAACACCCTGGTTTGGCTTCAGCTCCTGGCCGCTGCCAGCGGCCACAGGCTATGGCGGAGACCTTGGCGCGCGCGCACACCTTCGTACAGGACGGGTTTTCTTGCTTCAGCCGTCGGGGTCGGAAGCAGCTGAGGCGTCACCGCAGGTCACCGCGGTCCGCCCGTTCCCTGTGCGCAGGGTCCGCGAAAGACGCCAGGGCGCGGGCCCGCGGGGCTGCGGAATGTTTGAAAGAGCGCTGGTATCACCGGAGGTCTCGAGATGCTGGGCTCCCGGGCAGGCGGATGCAGAGGCGCCCGCGCACGGGAGTGCCTGCGTCCGCCCAGGGGCCGGAAACCTTGTCACCCCTTTGAAGCGCCGCGCCCGGTGTGCCGTCGGCCGGGACCGCCGGTGGTCAGGCCGGGGGCGGGCCGGTTGTGCCACGGACCACGAGGGTTGCGGGGAACAGGGTGGTCGAGGGCGGCGCGTCGGGTTCGCGCAGGCGGTCGAGCAGGGCGCGCGCGAGCTTTCGGCCCATCTGGTAGGGCGAGATCGCCATGGTGGTGAGCGGCGGCGTGGCGATCGCGGCGTCCTGGATGTCGTCGAAACCGATGATCGACACGTCCCGGCCCGGTGTGAGGCCCTGGCCGGTGAGGGCGAGCGCCGCGCCGAGCGCCACCATGTCGCCGTTGCAGACGAGCGCGGTAACCTCCGGATGGGCAGCGCGTAGCGCCTGCATCTCGTCGCGGCCGGAAATCTTGTCGTCGGCGGTTTCCCAGACGAGCACCGGGGCGAGAGCGGTGTCTTCCATGATCCGGCGGTAACCGGCGATCCTTTCGTCGCGGACGACCGAATGCGTCGCGCCGCCGAAATAAGCGATGTGGCGATGGCCGAGATCGGCGAGATAACGGGTCGCCTCCGCCGTCGCGCGGGCGTTGCGGATGCCGACGTGGTCGAAGCTGCCGGAGCGGGCAGGGCGCAGGAAGGTCACGGTGGGCATGCGGTGGGCGGCCAGGAGGTCGTAGGTCGCCTGCGGCGTGTCATTGGCGGGCACCCAGAGCAGCCCGCCGCGCGAGGACCGGATGAAGGCCTCGAGGTTGCGCCGCTCACGCGTCGCATCGTCCTGGCTGTCGAGGATGGACACCAGGTAGCCTTCGCTTTCGAGCAGATCGCTGACTCCGCTGATCGCCTCGGCGTTGAACGGGTTGGCGATGGCGTGGATCACAAGCCCGATCTCGCGCCGTTCGCCCGAGCGCATCGAGGCCGCGCGCCCGTCGGGCACGTAGTGGAGCTTCGCGGCCGCAGCCATCACCTTCTTGCGGGTCTGGTCCGAAATCCGTCCGGTCCCGCGCAGGACCTGGCTGACGGTGGCGGTCGACACACCGGCCTCCTTCGCGACGGTCTCGAGTTTGGGTTTTTCGGCCATGGGGTCCCGATTGGTGGCGATATAACGATATATCAAAAGTTAGCCGGTTTGGCGACTTTCGCAACAGGTCAATTTCATTGTTTCCGAAACGAAACGAAAATCGGCGGGAAAATCGGTTGACAGGTGGTACAACGTTATACCAAAATTCCTGCATCTTCTCGTGATCCGGCCCGAGTCGGTACGGGGGAAGCGCCGCAGGGAGCGGTGTAGGCGCGGTGCGCCGCGCACATAGTTCAGCGTTCTGGGAGGAACATATGACACTCAAAATGAAACTGGCCGGCGCCGTGTCCGGCCTTGCCATCGTTGTTCCGCCACCGCCGCGCAGGCCGACGTGCTGTTCTGGTCGACCCAGGCCAACCCCGTCGAAGAAGCGCAGGCGATGCGCGACCAGGTGCTGGCCGGCCACAGCGAGGCGGTCGACTACCAGTCGAACGAAGTCGGCCCCTTGCATCACCCGGCTCCAGGCCGAACTCGCAGGCTGGCTCCGGCACCATCGGGCTGCTCGGCGCGCTGCATGGCGATTTCTCGGCGATGAACCCCGACGACCTGGTCGACCTCGACGATCTCGGCGTGATGTCGGCCTCGGGCACCTTCAACGAACTCGCCAAGCTGGGCACCGACAACATGCAGTACATGCCCTGGATGCAGGCGAGCTACATCATGGCCGCCAACAAGGAAGCGCTGCAATACCTGCCCGAAGGCGCCGACATCAACGCGCTGAGCTACGACCAGCTGATCGAATGGGCCGCCAATGTGCATGAAGCCGTCGGCGAGCCCAAGTTCGGCTTCCCGGCCGGTCCCAAGGGCCTGAAGCACCGGTTCTTCCAGGGCTATCTCTACCCGTCCTACACCAACGGCGTGGTCCGCACCTTCGCCTCGGACGAGGCCGTGACGGCCTGGGAGAAGATGCGCGAGCTCTGGGCGCACACCAACCCGGCCTCGACCAACTTCTCGCTTCCTGCAGGAGCAACTGCTGTCCGGTGACGCCTGGATCGTCTTCGACCACACCTCGCGTCTGGCCCAGGCCTTCAACGAGCGCCCGGACGATTTCGTCGCCTTCCCGGCGCCCGCCGGCCCGACCGGTCGTGGCTTCATGCCGGTGCTCGCCGGTGTCGCCATCCCGCGCACCGCGCCGGACATGGACGCCGCCAAGGCGCTGATGGCAGTACATGATGAAGCCGGAAACCCAGATCGCGACGCTGCGCGCGACCAACTTCTTCCCGGTCGTCGATGTCGACTCTGCCCGACGATCTGCCGCCGGCGGTGAAGGCCGCCGGTGCCGCCGTTGCCGACGATGAGCGGCCTCGGCCGATGCCAACCCCGGGCCTTCTGCCGGCGGGTCTTGGCGACAAGGGCGGCGACTTCAACCGCGTCTTCGTCGACGCCTTCGAGCGGATCGTGCTCGCCGGTCAGGACATCCGCACCGTGCTGGACGACCAGAAGACGACGCTGCGCCGCGATCATGGAAGAAACCGGCGCGCCCTGCTGGGCACCTGATGCGCCGTCCGAAGGCGCCTGCCCGGTCGAGTAAGCCACCTCCCACGGCGGCGACATCCTGACCCGTTCGTCCGGGCCCTTGTCGGGCCCGGACACCCTCGCCCCAGCCATTCGCAAGTGCTCGAGCAGCCACGCGAAGGGAGCGGTCCATGAACGCCCGGATATCTGCCCTATGTCCTGATCCTGCCGGTCACGCTGTTTCTTGTGCCTGTTCTTCCTCTACCCCTTCGTGCTCGTGGCCCAGCAGGCGTTCAGCGCCGGACGGGCTGGTCACGCTCGACAATTTCCGCGACGTCGTCAGCTACTGGAAGTTCCCGATCTCGCTGAAGAACACCCTGCTGCTCGCCGCTGCGCGGTCGTGCCGATCCAGCTGGCCCTGGCGCTGCTGATGGCGACGATGGTCACCCGGATGCAGAAGGGCCGCGACATGGTGCTCTACATCTGGACCATCCCGCTGGGGATCTCCGACCTTGCCGCCGGCATCATCTGGCTGGCGATCTTCGAGCAATCCGGGCTTTCTCAACTCGATGATGCACGGGCTCGGCGTGATCGACCAGCCGATCAACCTGCTGACCTACCAGAACCCATGGCATCGTCTTCCTCGCCATCGCGCTGGCCGAGATCTGGCGCGCGACCGCGATCATGCTGGTCATCCTCGTCGCCGGTATCGGGCTGATCCCGAAGGAATACTACGAAGCCGCCGAGGTCTTTGGCGCGTCGCCCTGGAAGCGGTTCCTGCGGATCACGCTGCCGATGCTGCGCCCGTCGCTGCAGACCGCGCTGATCCTGCGCGTGATCCTGGCCTTCGAGATCTTCGCCGTCGTCGCAGCGCTTGGCGGCACGCTGTTCCCGGTGCTCATGGGTGAGATCTATGCCTACCAGTTCGACCTGCTCAACAGCGGTGCCGCCGCCGCGATGGCGCTGATCATCCTGGCGATCTCGATCGGCTTCACCCTGCTCATCCTGCGCGTCCTGCGCGTCCCGAAAGGAGCCACGATATGACCGATGCCGTCGCACCAATCGACGCCGCGCGCGATACCCGCAACTGCCGGTCGCTTCCTCTACATCGCCGCGCGTGGTGTTGCTCTGCGCCTGGGTGCTCGTGCCGCTCTACTTCCTGCTGATCAACACGCTGTCCTCGCCCGAAGCGGTCAACAGCTTTCCCAAGTCGCTTCATCCCGGAGTTCGACCTCGGCAGCCTGCAGTTCTTCGCCAGGCTTCGACGGGATGCTGACGCGCGCTGAAGAACTCGGTGCTGGTGGCGGGGATGACCATGGTCATGTCGATCCTGATCGGGCGCCCGGCCGGCTATGCGCTGTCGCGCTTCGACTTTCGCGGGCAAGGAGCTGTTCCGGCTGCTGATCCTGCTGACCCGCGCCTTCCCGCTGCCGCTGCTGGCGCTGCCGCTGGCGGTGATGTTCATCCGCACCGGGCTGGACGACACCGCCTTCGGCCTGGCGCTGGTGCACACCACGCTGGCGATCCCGTTCGCGGTGCTGATCACCTTCTCGCTGTTCTCCGGCATCCCGATCGAGCTGGAAGAGGCGGCCTGGACGCTCGGCTGCACCCGGCTCACCGCCTTCACCAAGGTGGTGCTGCCGCTGATCCTGCCCGGCATCACCGCCTCGCGCGATCTTCGCCTTCGTGATCTCGTGGAACGAGGTCTTCGCGGCCGCGGTGCTGACCATCGAGAACCGGACGCTGACCGCCTTCCTGCTGCAGAACCTCGGCACGTCGCCGCTGCACCTGAAGTTCGCGGGCGGCTTCATCCTCGTCGTGCCGGCGCTGATCTTCATCTTCGCCGTGCGCAAATACCTCTTCGCGATGTGGGGCATCGCCAACCGCTGAGGCGGGGCGCGACCATGATCAAAGGAACCAGAGAAATGGCCGAAATTCAGATCAAGAACGTCGCCAAGACGCTTCGGCGCCTACCAGGCGCTGCACGACATCAACCTGACCATCGCGACCAGGAATTCATGGTGCTGCTCGGGGCCTCGGGCTGCGGCAAGTCCACGCTGCTGCGCATCATCGCCGGGCTCGAGACCGCGACCGACGGGCGAGGTGTGGATCGGCGGGCGCCGGATCGACCACCTTGCCGCCCAAGGACCGCGGCATCGCGATGGTGTTCCAGAACTACGCCGTGTTCCCGCACCTGACGGTGTTCGAGAACATCGGCTTCGGCCTGCGGATGCAGAAGCTGCCGCAACGACGAGGTCAAGCGCCGGGTCGAGCGGACCGCCGAGCTGATGCACATCGAGCAGCTGCTGAAGCGCTATTCGGGCGAGCTGTCGGGCGGTCAGCGCCAGCGCGTCGCCGTGGCGCGCGCGCTGGCGATGGAGCCGGACGTGATCCTGATGGACGAACCGCTGTCGAACCTCGACGCGCTCCTGCGGCTGGAGATGCGGGCCGAGCTCAAGGGCGTGCTGGCCGAAAGCAAGACCACCGCGATCTACGTGACCCACGACCAGGTCGAGGCGATGAGCGCTGGCCGACCGGATCAGCGTCATGCACCAGGGCCAGATCGTGCAGGCGGCGACGCCGATCGAGGTCTACCGCAACCCGGCGGCGCAATTCGTGGCCAGCTTCATCGGCAACCCGCCGATGAACTTCCTGCCAGCGCGACCCCGGCCGGCGGCGGCCAAGTGGAACGTGGCCGGGCAGGTCGTTCGACGGGCCGCGCGACCGACAAGGCGCAGCTGCAATTCGCCATCCGGCCCGAGGATCATGCAGCCGGCCGACGAGGGGCTTGACGCGCAACGGCCAAGCGTGGTCGAGCCGCTGGGCGCGCATCTGCTGGTGACCTGCGACGTCGATGGCACTCTGTTCCGCGCGGTTCTGGACAGCGACCTGGTGGTGAAGCCCGGGCGACCCGCTGACGCTCGCGCCGCAACCCGACCGGGTGCGCTGGTTCGATCCCGAAACCACGCTCGCCGTCGCCTGAGGGACCGGATGACCTGAACATGACCGAGCTGATCGCCCAGGCTGTGGAGATCCTGCGCAAGAACGACCGGGGCACCTACACCGTGCCGACCCACGGGCTCTATCCGTTCCAGTGGAACTGGGATCAGCGCTGTCAGCGCTCTGGGCTCTTCCACATCGACGAAGCCCGCGCCTGGACCGAGATCGAGACGCTGTTCGCCCACCAGTGGGAAGACGGGATGGTGCCGCATATCATCTTCCACAAGCAGGACGACGGCTATTTCCCGGGGCCCGAGGTCTGGGACACCAGGCGCCCGGTGCCGACATCGGGCATCACCCAGCCGCCGGTGGCCGGCTTTGCCGTGCGCCGGCTTTTCGACCGGGCCACGCGACAAGGACATGGCGCGCAGACGGGCGCGCGCGCTGCTTGCCCAAAATCCACGCCTGGCACAACTGGTTCTACCGCTGCCGCGACCCTCAGGGCACCGGGCTGGTGGCGATCATCCATCCCTGGGAATCGGGCCGCGACAATTCCGTCGACTGGGACGACGCCTTCGAGCGGGTGCCGACCGAAGGTGTCGTGGCCTTTCAGCGCCGCGACATCCAGCACGCCAACCCGGCGCACCGGCCGACCGCAGGAGCAGTACAAGCGCTACATCTGGCTGGTGCAGCAGTTCCGGAGCCTCGGGCTGGGACAACACCAAGCTGCACGATGCCTCGCCCTTCCGGGTCGTCGATCCCGGGTTCAACGCGATCCTGATCTGCGCTCCTGCATGCGATCTGGCCGATCTCGCCGAGGCACTGGGCGAGACCGCGCTGGCGCTCGACCAGCGGGCCCAGGCGGAGCAGGGGCTCGCATGCGATGGAGACGCTCTGGAGCGACGCCTATCGGCAATACCTGTGCTATGACCGGGTGACCAAGGCGCAGATCGACAGCCCCTCGGTCGGCGGGCTCATTCCGGCCTTCGCGCCGATCGCGCCGAACCGGGCGGCCGCCATCGCGCGCGCATATCGACGAGTTGGGGAGCCGGGTGACCTACCTGATCCCGAGCCATGATCCGGACGCGCCGGGCTACAACGGTGAGCGCTACTGGCGCGGGCCGGCCTGGCTGATCGTGAATTACATGGTGGCGGACGGGCTCGAGCGGGACGGGCATACCGCGACGGCGGAACGGATCGTCGCTGACAGCCTGAAGCTCATCGAGGTCGGAGGGTTCTCCGAGTATTTCGACCCCATGACCGGTGCGCCTTGCGGCGGGCCTGAGTTCACCTGGACGGCGGCGATGGTGCTGGAGTTTCTGAAGCGCGATCCGGTGGGGTAGGGCGCGCGCCGCGGCCGGCCAAACCACCGGCCGACCCTCCGGGCGCAAGCCCGCCTGCGGACCTTGTGCCTTGCGCGCTGTGACCCCGAGAGTACCGCCTGTTTCAGGCGCAGCGGGCCTTGCGTGAAGGCCGGGCTCACCGCGCTTGGGAGTTGGGTGCCGGTCGTCTTCGCGCCGCACCAGTCGTCGTCGTCCGATGAGCGGTGGATGACCGCGACCCGGCGCTCAAGGTTTTGAATTGAAGGGGTTTCGGGCTTCTTCGAAAGGGATCGTTTTCTCAACAACCCAGCCGATGGAACACACGGCCCTGCACAGAAAGAAGCCGGACGAATGCGGGATCCGTCCGGCCGGTCTTGTGGGTTGCGTTGGCGCTTAGCCCCCGATCACCTCGACGCTCTGGTTCGGGTCGATCTTGACCGTGCCCTGCTTCTTGATCCAGCCTTCGACCAGGTCGAAGATCGGCGGCCCCTCGGTGGCCTCGTTGACCGAGGCCCAGCCGGCGACCACGTAGGTCTTGCCGGGATCGATGGCCTCGCCGTTCTTGAGCAAGGTCATGTTGGTCAGCCGCTCGCCTTGCGGTTTGGCGATGTCGATCCGGTAGCCCATGCCGCCGACGCGGACCATGTCGCCGCCCTGCTGGTAGTAGGGGTTCGGGTTGAACAGGTTGTCGGCCACGTCCTCTAGGATCACCTTGAGCTGTTCGCCGCTCATCTCCGAGCGGTAGGCACTGGGGTAGCTCATCGCGGTGGCGCTGTAGAGGTCTTCGCGGGTGATCGGGTCGCCCGCCACCAGGCTCGGCCCCCAGCGGAACCCAGGTGACAAGGCGATGTCGGCTTCGCGCTCGTCGATCAGCGCGTTGCAGATCAGATCGTCCCAGGTGCCATTGAAATTGCCGCGCCGGTAGAGGGTGCTTTCGGTGTGGCCCAGCACTTCTTCGAGCTCCGCCTTGTAGGGCGCGCGGGTCTCGTCGATATGTGCCGCCATCTCCGCGTCGGGCTCGATGGCATCGGCGAAGATCGGGATCAGCTTGTGGCGGAAACCCATGAGCTGGCCGTCGCGCACGTCGAGGTCGAGCCGGGTGACGAACTTGCCGTTCGACCCCGAGGCGATCAGCAGGGTTTCCCCGACCAGAACGGGCTCGGGCAGGGCGTCATGGGTGTGGCCGGTAAGGATCACGTCGATCCCCGGCACCTGCGCGGCCATCCTGCGGTCGACGTCGAATCCGTTGTGGCTGAGCACCACGACCAGGTCGGCCCCGGCGGCGCGGACCTCGTCCACCACCTCGGCCATGCGCTCCTCGCGCACCCCGAAGGACAGCCCCGGGAACATCCACGACGGGTTGGCGATCGGCAGATAGGGGAAGGCCTGGCCGATCACCGCGACCTTGGCGCCGCCGCGTTCGAACATCTCGTAGGGCTCGTAGGCCGGCTCGTCCCACTCGTTGTCGAAGATGTTGGCGCCGAGGAAGGGGAAGGGCAGGCTGTCGACGATCTCGGTCACCCGGTCGATGCCGAGGGTGAATTCCCAATGCGAGGTCATCGCGTCGGGCCCGAGCAGGTTCATCGCGTCGACCATGTCCTGGGCGGCGGTTTTCATCACCGTGTAGGAGCCGTGCCAGGTGTCGCCGCCGTCGAGCAGCAGCGCGTCGGGGCGCGCGGCCCGGATCGATTTGACCACGGTCGCCACCCGGTCGAGCCCGCCCATGCGGCCGTATTCGCGGGCGAGTGCTGTGAAATCCTGGTTGGTCAGCGCATAGGCGCGCGGGCTACCTGCCTCGATGTTGTAAAGCTTGAGGAAATCCGCCCCGGTCACATGCGGCGGCAAGCCGTTCACTTCGCCGACGCCGAGGTTGATCTCGGGTTCGCGGAACCAGACCGGCTTCAGTTGGCCGTGAATGTCGGTGACATGCACGAGCGTGACATTGCCGAACGTGTCGAACTCGAGGAGCTGGTCCTGGGTGAGTTTCTGCCCGGCCGCGATCTGCGCCCAGGCACCGGTTGCGCCCGTGCCCAGCACGGCGGATGCGGCCATGCCGGCCTGAAGGAAATCGCGGCGGGAAATCATCGCTGCCCCTCTCTAAGATCTGTGATGTGCGGGATGTGATTTGGCGGCGGCGGACCCGGGGTGGGGCCGCGGGATGTGGTTTGATTGCGGCGGCCCCAACGCGGGGCCGCCGCGGATCGGGATCAGTTGCGGACCGAGGGCGCCTCGACCGACAGCCCGTTGCCGCGCGAGGCGACGTAGAGTTCCAGCGCGTGGAACTCAGGGCCACCCTTGGCGTAGCTCTCGGCGCGGGTGTCGCGGATGCAGCCGAAGAACCGGTTGTGCATCGACACCAGGTTCGACTGCTTCAGCCGGAACACCGGGAAGCCGTTGATCTGCCCCTGGGAGAGGTGGTCGGCACGGATGTAGTTGCCGTTGTTCTCCTCGTGGCAATTGGCGCAGGACAGCTGCAACAGCCCGGTGCGGGTGTAGTACATCTCCTTGCCCTGCTCCCAGAACGGGGCAGCGGCGCCGTCGATGGCGACGTTGACCGGCATGCCGCGCGATTGCAGCGCGATGGCGGCGGTCATCGTCTTCATCGGCGCCTTGTCCCAGTTCCAGGCTTCGGCGCCCATCCGGTTGGTGCGGCAGTCGTTGATGTAGTCTTCCACCGCCCACAGCTCGCCGTTTTCGGCGTTGATTTTCGGCATGACGGCGCGCACGCCCTTCATGCTTTCCTCGATGGTACCGTGGCAAGAGGCGCAGCTTTCGCCTTCCGTGCCCTCGACCGTCTCCCAGGCCGCGAGGCCCTCGTCGACGAAGGCCATGGCCGGGTTCTCGAAATCGTCGCCCTGCATCGCGCGGGTCGTTTCGCCGCGGTAGTGCCAACCAGAAATGACCTGGTCGAGCGCGCCTTCGAGGTGATCGGGCGCCGCCGCGATCGTGGTGATCTCGAGCTCTTCATTGATGACCAGACGGGCATCCATATCGGGTTCGGCGAAGGCCGAGGTTCCGAGCATGAGAGCCGCGGCCGTCGCGAGGCCCGCCGTTGTCTTCGCGCGAAATTTCATCGCGTCTCCTCCCTGACTTGTGTTTTGGCGACCGGTCTTACGCCAGTTCGATTGATTTCGCGTCTTCGTAGACCGAGCCGTCGTCATCGTACCAGGTGAACTTGAATTCCCCGGCCGCGTCGATCATTGCGTCGAACTCGATATAGGGGTTCGCCGAAACGCCACCCGACAGCGTCATGTCGACGACGTTCTCGCCGTTGAAGTCGCAGGTGAAGCGGTTGATGATCTGCTGCGGGATGGGGTTGCCTTCCTTGTCCTTGCGAAGGCCCAATTCCATCACGTGGCTGATCAGGGTCTTGATGGTGAAAGCCTCGCCGGCGGCCGCCGTCTTCGGAACCTTCACGCGGGGTTTTGCGTCTGCCATTTGGGTGCTCCTGAATTCTCGTGTCTTGCGATCCCGCGGCGCGTTCGCCGCGCGGGAATTGTCCTGGCGTCAGCCGCCGCAACCGCCGACGGTCACCTTGACCGGCTGGCTGGTCATGATGAAGCTGCCGTCGGCCATTTTCGCGACCGCGGTCACGTCCTGGGTCTTGGCGAGCCGGATCCGGGTCGAGATCCGCTGTGCGCCGGACATCGGGCCGAACTTCATGCTGGCGACGCGTGCCGACGGGTTGCCGGGGGCGACGATCATGATCTCGGCCGCGCCGGGCGCCTCGACCTCGACCGGCACCACGTTGCCGTTCTCGGCGATCTCGGGTGCCTTGATGGCGATGTCGCCGGTCCCGGCAGCGGCGCCGCCGGTGAACTCGGCAATCGCCTCTTCGCCGGTTACGGCGAAGGCGCCCCGCGTCATGGCCAGAAGCGCAATCGCGCTCGCGCCGGCGGCCAGGGCATCTCTTCTCGTGTAGGTCATTCCTTGTACCTCTCAGTCATAGTCTGATCTGTGGCCGGCTTATTCCGGAAGCGGTTCGTCGAACGTCTTGAGCAGCGCGACGATGTCTTCCACCTGTTGCGCGGTCATGATCGTCACGTCGAGCGACTTCGCCGCCTTGCCGGTGTAGGCTTCGCCGTGGCGGACGATGTCGTCGAGGTTGTAGAACGCCGGCATGATGGTGCCGGGGAAGCTCTTCTTCGAGTTGATCAGGATGCCGCGAAGCTGGGCCTCGTCGTAGACATTTGCGATACCGGTCAGTTCCGGACCGACATTTCCGGGGAAGGGCATTTCTTCCCAGCCCTTCGCCACGTGGCAGGCAACGCAGTTGCCGATGCCTCGGGTGGTCGCTGCAGTGAAGCCGGCTTTCGCGTCGCCGGGCGTGTCGGTCAGCGGCGTCGCCACTTCACCGAGCTCGCCGAAGACCACGTCCCGCGGCGCCATCTCGGCGCTCACAACGGACGGAATTGCCATCGTCGCTGCCGCGCTGAGCACGAACAGTTTTTTCATTGGAGCCCTCCCTGATGCTCTCGATCATTCCCGCGGCTTCGAGCCGCTGTACTTGCGTCATTTTGCCCACTTGGACATCGCGCGAGTCGGAACCTAGCAGTCATATTGAAATATGACCATATGTAAATTACGCTGCCACGCAACATTGTTGCGCTGCAGTGCAGCATGGCGGTTTTTCCTTACTGGCCGAAGAAATTATCGGCGAAATACCTCTGGAAATTCGGCTCGGTCTCATAGGCCTTGTCGCGAACCCAGGTAAACATCGCGAGTGTCGTGTTGCGCTCGAACGCGCCTGGCATCACGGCGACGGCGTTCGCGACGGCGGTCTTCGAATCGTCGATTTCCTCGGGCATGAACATCATGGTGGGCGTGAAAATCAGGTTCCAGCGCCGGACCATGTCCTTTTCGGTCATGACCGTGCCGTCGAAGTCGGTCACCTCCAGATCGCCGTACATGTTGATCTGCACCACGAAGAAGCTTTCGCGGATGATTTCGTCGATGGCGGGTTTGGGGAAGATCTGCTCGTGCATCTTGGTGCAGTAGATGCAGCCGAGCTGTTCGACGATGACCATCATCCGCTTGCCCTGCGCATTGGCCTCGGCAAGGTCTTCGCCGAGATCGAGGAAGGTCTCGTTGAGCCAGTCGGGCTTGTGCAGTCCGTCGTCGCCAAGCGGCACCTCCGCGCGTGCAGGGGCCGAAAGGGTGAGGGTGAGAGCGGCGAGGCCGAGGAGGGTTTGGAACAGTTTCATGGGCAATGCCTTTCTTGTCGGGGTCGGCTCAGCGGAGCACGGATCCCCAGCTGAAGTTGTCGATGAGCCACTGGGCGATGAGGTTGATGGAGTTGGTGGCGATGAGCAGCGCGAAGACGATCAGCATCACGCCCATCGCCTTTTCGACGTAGCCCATCAGCCGGCGGTTGCGCGCGACCCAGCCGAGAAAGGGGCGCGCGAGCACGGCGGCGACGACGAAGGGCAGGGTCATGGCGAGGCCGTAGACCAGCAGCAGCGACCCGCCGTGCAGAAGGCTGCCGGTGCCCGAGGCGACGAACAGGATCGCCGCCAGCGCCGGGCCGACGCAGGGCGTCCAGCCGAAGCCGAAAGCCAGGCCCATCACGTAAGCCCCCGCCATCGTCGAGGGATCGGTCTTCGCCTCCACACGCGCCTCGCGGTAGAGGAAGGGGATGCGGATCACCCCGAGGAAATGCAGCCCGAAGACGGCGAGGATTGCCGCCGCCACGTAGGACAGCGGGGTCTTCCACTGGGCGAAGGCGGCGCCGGCGGCGGTGGCGCCCAGGCCCAGCAGCACGAAGATCGTCGTCACCCCGAGGGCGAAGGCGATGGCGGAAAAGATCAGCCGGATCTGTGCGGCGCGCGGAATCGTCGGCCCGCCGTTTTGTCCGTGCAGCTCCTGCATCGACAGCCCGGCCATGTAGGACAGATAGAACGGCACCATCGGCAGGATGCAGGGTGAAAAGAACGAAAGCAGCCCCGCGAGCGCCGCGCCGCCGAAAGTGATGTCGAGTCCCATTGCTTGTACTAGTCCTTGTCGCTGGAGCGCTCGTATTCTAACATTCAATAAGTTCAATATTGGACTCGTCAATGAAAGATAGTTTCGCGCGCGCAGCATTCAGCTTGATGAATGTGTTGCTCCTCATCGCCGGTGCGGGCGTCGCGTCGCCGGTCGCCGCGGGCGATTTGCGTCTGTTGATGTTCGACCAGCCCGGCTGCATCTATTGCGAGCGCTGGGAAGAAGAAATCGGCCCGATCTACCCGGTGACCGAGGAGGCCCGTTTGGCGCCGCTGAGCCGGATCGACATTCACGACCCGCTGCCGGAAGGGGTTGTGCTTGCCCGTCCGGCGATGCTGACGCCGACCTTCGTGCTGCTCGACGACGGCCGCGAGGCGGGACGGATGGAAGGGTATCCGGGGGAGGATTTCTTCTGGTTCCTGCTCGGCGAACTCATCGAAGACGCCCGCGAACCCGACAGCTGAACGACACCGAAGCCTGATCTTGAAAGGGAGGAAGATCATGAAACTCCAAATAGCCGCCGCCGCACTGGCCCTGACCGTCGCGGCCCCCGCATTGGCGGAGGGACCCGTGACCACCAGTGTCAACGGTGCATTCGACGATGTGCAGTTCGACATCGAGACCGCGATCACCGATGCGGGCCTCGTGATCGACGCGGTCAACAAGGTTGGCGAGATGCTGGAACGCACCCGCGAGGACGTGGGCGGCACCGAGGTGCTCTTCACCCAGGCGCAGGTGTTCAACTTCTGCTCGGCGGTTGTCAGCCGCCAGGTGATGGAAGCCGATCCGATGAACCTGCAGCATTGCCCGTACTCGATCTTCGTGGCGGAACGCCCGGATGCGATCGGCGAGATCATCGTCGGCCGCAGGGCCTACCCGGCGGGGCCGATGGACGCGGCCGCCGAAATGCTGGACGGCATCATCGCCGACGCGTTGCAGGGCTACTGACCGCAGCGCGGCCGGTGACGGGCGACCCGTGACGGCCCGCTTCGATGGCCCGCCTCTGATGGCCCGGCTGCGACGCCCCTGATAGGGGGCGTCCGGCTGCGGTTGGGTCGGCCGCGTCGGCACCTGGTGCGGCCGGGGAGCGGTACCGCGACAGAACCATGCGTCACGCTGGACCGGTCGCGGGGCACGGTTTTCGGTGCCCGGGACGGTTTTGTGCCAAGGGCCGGGCAGGGGCATGCGCCACGGGGATCGGTTGTCCGCAAGCCTGGCCGCCCGGGAGCCCCGTTTGTAGCTTCAAAACAATCGAGGTACGCAGCGGCTCAAGGGGCTCGCGCAGGTGCGGCGCATCGTGCCGCGCCAGTCTGTCGGCGGCCCGGTCGCAGATCGCCCGGCCAGCAAGCTGGCCGGGCGACGCGCAACAGGTTCAGGGCCGGATCAGAAGCTGCCTTCCGCCGCGCCGTCGAGGATGGCGAGGATCTTGTCCTTGACGTCGAGGGCCTCGGCCTTGAGGTCGTCCGGCAGCGGTTTGCCGCCGTAGATCATCATGTCCATGTCGAGCGAGTAGAGCCAGAGCGCGCCCTCCTCGTCCTCGACGAGGGCAACCCGGCAGGGCAGCCACGCCGAATAGGCTTCGGAGTAGTCGACCATTTTCGCCGCGGTGAGCGGGTTGCAGTAGAGGTAGATCCCGAGCTTGCGCCACGGTCCTTCGCCGGTTTCCTCGCGCATCAAGGTCACTTGGTCGCCGAGCGGCAAGGCACCCACGTCGCGGATGTTCTCGGTCGCGGCGACCGACTGGATCGACTCTTCGACTTCCTCGTAGGTCAGCCCCTCGTCCACCTTGCGTCTCCACACCGTCGCTTCCACCGCGTTGCCCGTCTCGGCCAGGCGTTGGGCCATGTTCCAGTAGACGCCCGCGGCTTTCGGATCGAAATCCCGAAACGTCCAGGCGGCAAAGCCGACCGCGGCGATGGCGGCAAGGCCCACCAGCGCCAACAGCGCACCAATGAATTTCATGGGTCGATCCTCCTATCCCTTATGTGAGGCCCATATCCCGGTTTGTGAATACGTGTGTCAAGCCTCAAGAGCCGCGGGGGCAGGACTTTGCGACCCGGGCGCAGGTGTCACTCGGCCGGGGTCAGGCGGATCAGGGCGCCGCGCCGGGCGTCGGTCAGGATCATCACCGCACCGTCGGCGGCCACGTCCACGTCGCGCACCCGGTCCATCCCCTGGAGGTAGCGGGCCTCGCCCGTCACCTTGTCGCCATCGAGTTCGAGCCGGACGAGGGCCTGGCTTGCGAGGCCGCCGATCAGCAGGCTGCCTTGCCAGTCGGGGAACATGTCGCCGTCGTAGAACGCCATGCCGCTCGGCGCGATCACCGGGTCCCAGTAGTAGAGCGGCTGTTCCATGCCCTGCGCGGCGGTGCGGCCTGTCCCGACCGGCTGGCCCGAATACTCCTGGCCGTAGGTGATGACCGGCCAGCCGTAGTTGACGCCCGCCTGCGGCCGGTTCAGCTCGTCGCCGCCGCGCGGCCCGTGCTCGACCGTCCAGAGCGCGCCGTCGGGACCGAGGGCTGCGCCTTGCATGTTGCGATGGCCCCAGGACCAGATCTCGGGCAGGCCGCCGGGGATCGGCGGGTTGCCGGCGGCGGGTCCGCCCATCGGATCGATCCGCACGACCTTGCCGAGATGGGTCGAGACATCCTGCGCGAGGGCGCGGGGTTCACGGCTGGAGCGTTCGCCAGTGGTGACGAACAGCGCACCGTCCCGGTCGAAGACCAGGCGGGAGCCGTAATGCGCGGACGAGGCCCAGGCCGGTTGCTGGCGGAAGATCACCTCGACCGCGTCCATGCGTGCGCCATCGGGCGACAGCACGCCGGTCGCCACCGCGGTGGCGTTGGTGGCGCCGCCGCGCGGCTCGGCGTAGCTCCACCAGACCCGGCGGGTTTCGGTGAAATCTTCACGGATGGTGACGTCGAGCAACCCGCCCTGGCCGCCGGCGAAGACCTCCGGCAGCCCTGCGATCGGCGCCGACCGGTCGCCCGCGGGCGAGATCAGCCGCATCCGCCCGGGGCGTTCGGTGACCAGCCAGCTGCCGTCGGGGAGCTGGTCCATGCCCCAGGGATGCTCGAGCCGTGCGACGACGGTCTCGCGGGCGAGCGCGATGTCGTCGGCGATCACCGGTGCCCGGGTCTGACCCTCGAAGGCGGGCTGCTGGCCGGCGGCGTTCGGCGGCGCGGCGTTGAAGTCCTGGGCGGTGGCGGGGATGAACGAGACGGCCGTGAGCGCGGCGGACAGGCAGACGGCGGGGACGAAACGGGGCATGGCGGATCCTTCCTTGTTGGACGCACTGTAGCCCCGCGCCGCGCCGCGCGCACTGCGTGCCCCTCACAATGCTGCGAGGCGTGCCGGGATCAGAAGTCGAGCCCGAGGTCGAGGGTCTTCGCCGAGTGGGTCAACGCGCCCGAGGAGATGTAGTCGACCCCGGTCGCGGCCACCTCGGAGATCCGGTCCAGCACCATGTTGCCCGAGGCCTCGAGCGTGACCGCGCCGCCTGCCATCGCCACCGCTTGCCGCAGCGTTGGCGTGTCCATGTTGTCGAGCAGCACCACGTCGGCGCCGCCGACTTCGAGCACCTCGGCCAACTGGTCGAGCCGGTCGACCTCGATCTCGACCTTCACCATGTGGCTGGCCACCGCTTTCGTCGCCTCCAGCACCGCGCGCACGCCGCCGGCGGCGGCAATGTGGTTGTCCTTGATCAGGATCGCGTCCGACAGGCTGAAACGGTGGTTGAAGCCGCCGCCGTGCAGCACCGCGAGCTTCTCGACCGTGCGCAGCCCCGGCGTGGTCTTGCGGGTGCAGGTGACCCGGGTGGCGGTGCCCGCGGTCTCGGCCACGAACAGCGCCGTCAGGCTGGCGATTCCCGAGAGCCGCCCGGCGAAGTTGAGCGCGACCCGTTCGGCCGAGAGGATCGAGGCGGCGGCCCCCTCGATGGTCATCAACGTCTGGCCTTTTGTGCAGGCCGCGCCGTCCGGCACCAGGGTTTCGACCTTCAGCGCGGGATCGACGAGGTGGAAGGCGATGCGGGCGATCTGCAGGCCCGACACCCTGCCGTCGGCGCGCGCGTTGAGGCGTGCGGTGTAGCGCACATCCGCCGGGATCACCGCGCGGGTGGTGATGTCGCCGTATTGGCCGAGGTCTTCCATCAGCGCCGACCGGATCACCGGTTCCAGCACGAGGTCGGGGAGGGTCGCGAAGCTCATGGGGTCTCCTCGGCGCAGGCGGCGCGGACCTTGAGCGCTTCTGTCAGCGTCATCCGGCTGCGTTCGGCCTGGGTCGGGTCGGTCTCGGGATAATCGGTGCGGTAGTGGCCGCCGCGCGATTCGCGGCGCACCAGCGCGGCGGCGGTAATCAGGGTGGCGGTGGCGCACATGTTGGCGAAGGTGATGGACCCCGCCTCGGCGGCTTCCAGCCGGGCGATTTCGGCAAGCGCAGCCTTGAGGCCCGCTCCGTCGCGCAAGACGCCGACCTTGTTCGTCATGATATCGCGCAGGGCCTGCATGGCCTCGGCGGAATAGACGTCCGTGCCCGCGCCCTGGAAGTCGATCTCGACCGGCGGGATCTCGGCGGGGTCGGGGGTTTCGGGCACCTTGCGGCCGATGTCCCGGGCCGCGAGGCGGGCGTAGACGACCGCTTCGAGCAGACCGTTGGAGGCGAGCCGGTTGGCGCCGTGCAGGCCGGTCGAGGCGGCCTCGCCGCAGACCCAGAGCCCGTTGAGGCTTGCGCTGCCTTCCATCCCGGTCGCGACCCCGCCCATGTGGTAATGTGCGGCACAGGCGACCGGGATTGTCTGTGTTACAGGGTCAATCCCGTTGCGTGCACAGGCTTCGGCCACGGCCGGGAAACGGGTCAGGATCTCTGCCCCAAGCGCTTCGCGGGTGTCGAGCGCCGGGCGCCGCCCGGCCTGGGTTTCGGCGAAGATGCCGCGCGCGACGATGTCGCGCGGCGCAAGCTCGCCGCGGTCGTCGATGTCGAGCATGAACCGCTGGCCGGCGTCGTTGACGAGCCAGGCGCCTTCGCCGCGCAGGGCCTCGGTGGCCAGCGGGGCAGGGTCTTCGCCCACGTCCATCGCGGTCGGGTGGAACTGGACGAACTCGGCATCCGCGATCACGGCGCCGGCGCGGGCCGCGAGGCCGATGACCTGGCCGCGGATGCGGGGCGGGTTGGTGGTGACCGCGAACAGCCCGCCGGAGCCGCCGCCCGCCAGCAGTACGGCGGGGGTACGGATGAGCACCGGGCCCGCGCCTTTGCCGGCCGCGCGGATCCAGACGCCGGTCACCCGGCCGTCTTCCACTTCGAGCCCGGTCGCGAGCGTACGCTCGGCGACCTGTACCGAGGGGGTGTGGCGCACCTCGGCGATCAGGGTTTCCATGATCTGCGCGCCGGCCTGGTCGCCCTGCACCCGCACCACGCGGGGCATCGAATGCGCCGCTTCGAGGCTCATCACGTAGCCGCCCTCGGGGGTGCGGTCGAAGGGCGTGCCGATTTCGGTGAGGTCTTCGATATGGTCGCGCGCGTGCTCGGTGACCATCGCCGCAACCTGCGGATCGACCGTGCCCGCGCCCGCGCTGACCGTATCGGCGGCATGGGCGGCGGGGCTGTCGGTGGCGCCCATGGCGGCGGCGATACCGCCCTGTGCCCAAGCCGAGGAGGCGCCTTCGCCGAGGGTCTCGGGCGAGATCATCAGGACCGGGCGCGGCGCCAGTTCGAGCGCGGCATAGAGCGCGCCAAGGCCGGCACCGACGATCACGATGCGTTGGGTTTCGATCTCTCGGGCCATGGGTGTTCCTCGAACCGGGTCTTCGGGGGGGTCAGATGCCAAGCTCGCGGCTCATGTCGATCATCCGCTCCACGGCCAAGCGGGCCTTTTTCGCGACCTCGGGGTCGACGTGCACTTCCTGCTCGCCCGCATGCAACGACCACAGGATCTTCTCGAGCGTGATCTTTTTCATGTAGGGGCACATGTTGCAGGGGCCGACGAAATCGACCTCGGGCAGCTCGTCGGCGATGTTGGAGGCCATCGAGCATTCGGTCACCAGCATCGCGTGCTCGGGCTTTTGATCCCGCACATAGTTGATGATGCCGCTGGTTGAGCCGGAGAAATCGCTTTCGGCGACCACGTCGGGCGGGCACTCGGGGTGGGTGATGATCCGGGTCGTCGGGTGCCATTCGCGAAAGTCGCGAATGTCCTGCGCCGTGTATTGCTCGTGGACGATACACGAGCCTTCCCACCAGACCACGGTCTTCTCCGGCACCTCGTTGGCGATGTTCTGGGCGAGGTACTTGTCGGGGGTCATGATGACGGTCTGGTCCGGCAGCGCGCGCACGATCGCGGCGGCGTTGGACGAGGTGCAGCAGATGTCGGAGGCGGCCTTCACCTCGGCGGTGGTGTTGACGTAGGAGACCACCGGCGCGCCCGGGTATTTCGCCCGCATCTCGGCGACACCGGCGGCGGTGATGCTCTCGGCCAGCGAGCAGCCGGCTTCGACATCGGGGATCAGCACGGTTTTCGCCGGGTTCAGGATCTTCGAGGTTTCGGCCATGAAATGCACGCCGCACTGGACGATGATGTCTTCTTCGGCCTTGGTCGCCTCGATGGCGAGCTGCAGGCTGTCGCCGAAGAAGTCGGCGACGCCGTGGTAGATCTCGGGCGTCATGTAGTTGTGCGCGAGGATGACCGCGTTCTTCTCTTTCTTGAGCTTGTTGATCGCGGCGACATAGGGCGCGTGCCGGGCCCAGTCGACCGGGTTCACCACCCGGTCCATCTTCTCGTAGAGATCGGACATCTTGCTGGCGAGCGCGGGATCGGGCGCAAGATCGTAATGGTCCGCGAGTTCATCGCGCATGCGGGCGAAGTCGAACATGGGTCCCCCGGGGTCGTTCGGAACGGCCGGCCGTCGGGCGGCCGTGACAGATGCATGACACTTGGGCCGGGCGGGCGGAAAGATCAAGCGTTTCCGGTGGCCGGCGCGGCCCGGGTGGTGCCGTTGCGCCGCGCTTGCGGGCCGCGACGCGGACACGCCGGGGCAGGGTGGACCGGGCCGCGAGGGAGGGGCAGGCTTTGCGCGCGGATGGCGGGGTCTGCCCGCGCCCCTGCGACCACATGGGACTGGTACAGATAGTGTTTTTGCTATACGTCTCGTCGGCAGGCCAAAAGGGAGGTGGCATGTACCGTAGGGCAACGAGCGGCGGCTTCATCGTCGTGACCACGTTCCTGATCGTGGTGGTGATGGCGCTGTTCACCTGGGTGATCTACGGCATGGCCCGGCAGGTCTATACCCTCACCGACACGATGGTCGAGATGAACCAGAACTTCGAGGCGATGGTCATCGACATGGACCAGATCGCGCACAACATGTCGGCCATCACCGAAAACATGGGCGCGATGACCGTGGCGATGCAGACCATGACCGGCACGCTCGAAACCATGACCGGCACGATGGCCACGATGGACGGGGCGATCGGGGTGATGGCCGGCGAGATCCAGAGCATGGACCAGGGCGTCCAGTCGATGGCCGGGTCGGTCTACGGCATGAACGCGGCGATGAACCGGATGACCATGGACATGGGCCGGGTCGGGCAGGCGTTTTCCAACCCGATGTCGATGATGTTCCCGTTCTGAGACCGGTGCCGGGCTTGGTGTCCGGGACCGCGAGACGCGCGGGTCGGGCCCCGGACTGAGCGCGTGCTCGGGGCAGGCTTCCGGCTGCGTCAAATGAGTGAGTTGACAGTCACTAGGGGGGCGTGTTGTGGCGCCGCGTTTTGTTGCCGTGGGGTCAACACCCGGTCGGCAGGCTGCGACATTCCGTACTATTCACAAATTCAAATAAGTTGTTGCGTTTCGTGCGGCGAAAAGGTAATGAAATTTCGCGAGCCGCTAATATACTTGCGCAAAAGTAGGCGCAGGGGCTTCGGCGCCAACACAACGTGGGCCTGAAAAGAAAGGGGGAGGGATGCTAGAAATCACGAGAATCGCACCCGTCCTGGCGGCATTCGCAGTGGTAGTCTTCACGGGCTCGGCAGCAGTTTCGCAGGACCATTCAGGGAACATGTCACCAGGGGGCTACCGCACAGCCCCTGTCATGGTGTCGCAGGTCGGTGGCTCGGCCATCGTCGGCGGAACCGTCATCCCCTACAAGGAGATCACCGTCTCCGCCCAGGTGCCCGGACGGATCACCTATCTTGCCGGTGCCGAGGGCCACAGGGCCGAGACCGGCGAGGTGCTGGTCAAGATCGACGACGCCAATGTTCAGGCCCAGCGCCGGGCGGCGATCAGCCAGATTTCCCAGGCCGAGGCGGCGCTTCGCAACTCCTACATGCAGTACTCGCGCGAGCTCTATTCGCCGCGCGTGAACTCGGTCACCGGCTTTCCCGGCATGGGCATTCCGGCCACCTTCGACCAATTCTTCACCCGCGGCTTTTCCGAGGTCATGGGCCAGTCCGACAGCGGGCTCGAGCGCCAGGCCGATCTCTATGCCCAGGGCGTCGGCGTCGACCAGGCGTCCAGCGGTCTCGCGGCCGCCCAGGCCAACCTCGAAGCGATCGACGCGACGCTGGAGGATTTCCAGGCCACCGCTGCTTTCGACGGCATCATCATGCGCAAGCATATCGAAGTCGGCGACACGGTGCAGCCGGGGATGCCGCTGATCGACTACGCCTTCATCGACTACCTGCGGATCGAGGCCGATGTCCCGGTGCGGCTCGCGGCCGGTCTGTCGGAAGGCATGCTGGTGCCGGCGCGGCTCGACAGTGGCGGCGGCGCCATCGAAGCCCGGGTGGCGCAGATCTACCCGGCCGCCGACCCCAAGCGCCACACCGTCACGGTCAAGTTCGACCTGCCCGTGGGCACCTCCGGCGGCCCCGGCATGTACGCCGAGGTGACTGTGCCGGACGCGTCTGTCCCGACCCAGGGGCAGACCTCGCTGCCGATGGAAGCCCTGGTCTGGCGTGGTAGCCTGCCGGCGGTGTTCCTGCTCGAGGGTGGCAAACCCTCGCTGCGCATCGTGCGCGTCGGCTACCCGCTTGCCGATGGCACGATTTCCGTCATCTCCGGTCTCGTCGGTGGCGAGACGGTGATCCTTTCCCCGCCTTCTTCCCTGATTTCAGGGCATTAGGCAAGAAAAGGAGATCGTGGAGCTGACATGACCGACAACACCGCCACCCAGAACGGCAACGACGCCTCAGGCAACGGTAACGGCAACGAACACGATCTCGGGCTTGCCGGCCGCCTCGCGAAGGCCTTCATCAATTCGCCGCTGTCTCCGCTGCTCCTGCTCGCCTGCCTCGGGCTCGGCATCATGGGCCTGATCCTCACGCCGCGGCAGGAAGATCCGCAGATCTCGGTGCCGATGGTCGACGTGTTCTTCCAATATCCCGGCATCTCCGCCGAGCAGGTGGCCTCGCTCGCCACCGACCCGCTCGAGCGGCTGATGAGCGAGATCCCCGGCGTCGAGCACGTCTACTCCACCTCCGAACGCAACGGCGCCATGGTGACCGTGCAGTTCGAGGTCGGCGAGGAGATGGGCCCGTCGCTGGTCAAGCTCAACGACAAGATCCAGTCCAACCTCGACAAGATCCCGCCGGGCGTGAGCATGCCGCTCATCAAGCCCAAGGGCGTCGACGACGTGCCGATGGTCACGCTCACGTTGTGGAGCCACGAGGTCGACGAAGGCGCGCTGCGCGCGCTGGGCCTCGACGTGATGCAGCGTCTCAAGGAGGTGCCCAACACCTCGCAGAGCTTCGTCACCGGCGGACGGTCCGACGCGATCAAGGTCGAGGTCTTTCCCGAGCGCCTCGCCGGCTTCGGCATCGGGCTCGACGAGATCGCCCAGACCATCACCGCGGCCAATTCCGAGCGTGGCGTCGGCATGGTCGAGTCGGGACAGAGTTCGTTCACCCTCTACACCGGCTCGTTCCTGCGCACCGCGCGCGACATCGAGAACCTGATGATCGGTGTCAGCTTCGGCCAGCCGACCTATATCCGCGACGTCGCGCTGGTGACCCAGGGCACCGACGACGCCACCTCGATGGTGAATTACTACACCGGCCCGGCCTACGGGCATCACGGCGAAGGCGATGAGGCGCATGCCGAAGAGCAGGAGCTTGCCCCGCTCGGCGCGCCCGCCGTCACCATCGCGGTGGCCAAGAAATCCGGCTCCAACGGTGTGACCGTGGCCAATGCGGTGCTCGCCTCCGTCGAGCGGCTGCAGGGCAGCCTGATCCCCGACAACGTGCATGTCGAGATCACCCGCAACTACGGCGAGACCGCCAACGAAAAGGTCAACGAGCTGATCTTCAAGCTCTTCGTGGTGACCGGTGCGGTGACGCTGCTGATCTGGCTGGCGCTCGGTTTCCGCGCCGCCACGGTGGTGCTGATCGTCATTCCGATCGTCATCCTGGTCACTGTCTTCTCGGCCTGGCTGCTTGGCTACACGATCGACCGGGTGTCGCTGTTTGCGCTGATCTTCTCGATCGGCATCCTCGTCGACGACGCCATTGTCGTCGTGGAAAACATCTACCGGCGCTGGCTCGAAGAGGGCGAATGCTCCGAAGGCTGCTCGGTCGACGCGGTGCGCGAGGTCGGCAACCCGACCATCCTCGCCACCCTGACGGTGATCGCGGCGCTTCTGCCGATGGGCTTCGTGCGCGGGATGATGGGCCCCTATATGGAGCCGATCCCGGCGCTGGGCTCGGTGGCGATGATCTTTTCGCTCTTCGCCGCCTTCATCTTCACCCCCTGGCTCGCCCAGAGGATCCGCCCCTCGATGGAGAGCCTGGAAAAGAGCCAGGAGAGCGAACACAAGCAGACGCTCTGGCTCAACCGCTTCTATGTGAAGCTGCTGGTGCCGCTGATCACCAAGAAGGCGGTCGGCTGGGGCTTTGCCGTCGGTCTCGATCGTGGTGTTCTTCTTCTCGGTCTTCCTGTTCTACATGCAGGCGGTCACGGTGAAGATGCTGCCCAAGGACAACAAGCCCGAATACAACGTTACGGTGAACATGCCCGAGGGCACGCCGATGCCGGTGACCGCCAACGTGGTCTCGCAGCTCGCCGAACAGCTGATGACGATCCCCGAGGTGGTGGCGCTGCAAAGCTACGTCGGCACCGCGAGCCCGTTCAACTTCAACGGCCTCGTGCGCCACAGCTACCTGCGCGAAAAGCCCTGGATGGCCGACATCCAGGTCGAGATCGGCCTCAAGCACCACCGCGACCGCTCGTCGGAAGAGCTCGCCGTCGTGACCCGCGAGATGCTGACTCCGGTTGCGCAGAAGCTTGGCGCGCGGATCGAAGTGATCGAGATGCCGCCGGGACCGCCGGTGCTGCAGACCATGGTGGCCGAGGTCTACGGACCCGACGACGCCACCCGCCGCCAGGTCGCCGCCGACCTGCGCGCGATGTTCGAAGCGGCCGAAATCACCGTCGACGCCGACAGCTACCTGCAGGACCCCTACACCTCCTGGCGGTTCGTGGTCGACCGCGAAAAGGCCTCGCGCCGGGGCGTCTCGGTCGAGACCATCAACCGCCAGCTCGAAATGGCGATGGGCGGCTACATCCTCGGCGACGTGAAGACCGACCGTGCGGTCGAGCCGATGTTCATCTACCTGCAGATGCCGCTGGCGCTGCGCGCCCAGTTCGGCCGGCTCGGGCAATTGCCGGTGCCGTCGGTCACCGGCGCGATGATCCCGCTGACCGAACTTGGGCATTTCGAGCAATTCCAGCTCGACGATCCGATCTTTCACAAGGACCTGCGCGCGGTGGACTTCGTCACCGGCGAGGTGACCGGCAAGCTCGGTGCGCCGATCTACGCGATCTTCGAACTCGAGGACATGCTCGACGGCTACACCGCCCCCGACGGCGTGCGGGTCGACACCAACTACATCGGCCCGCCCGAGACCGGCCTGTCGTCGGCGTTGGAGTGGACAGGCGAGTGGACGGTGACCTACGAGACCTTCCGCGACATGGGACTCGCCTTCGCGGTGGCGCTGATCCTGATCTACATCCTGGTGGTCTGGGAATTTGGCAACTTCACCATCCCCGCGATCGTGATGGTGCCGATCCCGCTGACCCTGATCGGCATCGTGCCCGGCCATTGGCTGTTCGGCGCCTCGTTCACCGCGACCTCGATGATCGGCTTCATCGCGCTGGCGGGCATTATCGTGCGCAACTCCATCCTGCTGGTCGATTTCTCGTTGCACGCAGTCAAGGATGGCATGCGGGTACAGGATGCGGTGATCTATTCCTGCCAGACCCGGACCCGACCGATCATCATCACGGCACTGGCGCTGATCGCCGGTGCCTCGGTGATCCTCTCCGACCCGATCTTCCAGGGCATGGCGATTTCCTTGATGTTCGGCGGGCTGGTGTCGACTTTGCTCACCCTGGTGGTGATCCCGCTCGGCTGCGTGAGCTTCCAAAACGCGCTTCTGGCCTCCATCGAGGGCCCGGTCGATCCAGACGCGGGCGTGGTGACCCGCGGCCCCGGTCCGGACGGCACGGATGAGGGCGGTGCGCCCGACGACGACCGGCCGGACGGCTCCGGCGGATCCCGTGGCGGCATTGCCCGCTCGCTCGCCCGGGTGAGCGCGGCGGCCTCCGGGCTGGTTTCCCGGGTCTCGTCACGCGGCACCGAGGCCCGGACGCCGGCCGAACCGGTTGCGGTTGCGCCGACGGAAAGCGGTGGCGAGACGATCGCCGAAGCCTTGGCCGCGGTGGTGAAGGCCGAACAGGCGACGGAGGCGGACCTGGCCCCGCAATCCGAACCGGTGGCAATGTCCTCACCGAAGCCTGCGGCGAAGTCCGCAGCGCCGGTGAAGGCGAAACCGGCGGCCAAACCGCGCAAGGCGGCGGCCAGCAAGACTGCGGCCAGCAAGACTGCGGCCAGCAAGACGGCGGCCAGCAAGACGGCGGCCAAGCCGACCGCGACCCCAGCGAAGCCCGCCGCGCAGACATCTGCGAAACCGGCGGCAAAGCCCGCTGCCAAACCCAAGGCCGCGGCCAAGCCGAAGGCCCCCGCCAAGCCGAAAGCTCCGGCCAAAGCGAAAGCGCCGGCCAAGCCGAAAGCGCCGGCCAAACCCGCCGCGGACCGCAAGCCCGCTCCGGCAGCCAAGCCGGCAGCGACCCTGCGGGCCGGCCGGCGGGGGATCCGTCTCAAGGGGATGGAGGGTGGCCAGAATGACTGAGCTGCGTCACCTCCGCATGCCGCACCGCGTCGCCCTTGTGGTCTCTGCAGTGCTGCTGCTCGGCGGGCCTGCGAACGGGCAGGGGCCGTTCCCGCCGGTGCCGGGACCGTTCCCGGTGATGCCGGGCTCGGGGTTCGCGGCACAGATGCCAGGGCCCAATGCGCCCGCCGCCGAGATGGCGGACACGCCCGCGCGCCCGCTGTTCCAGCCGCCGGCGAACGCCATGCGCATGCCCTACTGGATGCAGACGCCGCAAGCGGCCACACCGGGCTCCCAGGTGGCCGGAACGGCGCCCGCCGAATCCGGCGCGTCCGCCGGAACCGGTCAGCGGTCGGCCGCCCGCGGGCCGGCACCGCAATTCGCCGGGACGACCGGGATTGTGCAGTCGACGCCGTCCTGGACGGTGCCCGGCTACGGGGCGCAGGGCTACGGCGCGATCGGTTACGGGGCGCAGGGATATGCGGCACCGGGCTATGGTGCGCAAGGTTACGGCGCGCAAGGCTACGGGGCACAAGGCTACGGTGCACAAGGCTACGGTGCGCCGGGTTACGGCGCGCCGGGCTACGCGGCGCAAGCCCTGCAGCCGGGCCAACAGGCTGCCGCACCCGTCCCGGGATATGCCGCGCCGTCAGTGCCGGCGACCGCCAGCACCACCCAGACCGCCCCCGGCGGCGCCTGGGGCGGCCAGCCCGCTTGGGGCTACGGCACCGCCCCCGGCTGGGGGCCGACACCCTATGCACCCGCCCCCGGTTGGGGTTGGGCAGCGCCGGCAATGGGAGTTGGGCAGTGACGACGACGGTCCTCATACGCGGCCTTGCCCTGTCCGGGCGACCCGCCCGTGCGCTCCTGCTCGGCGCGGTCCTCACCGGGACAGGCGTGGGGCTGGCCCAGGCCCAGGTCGTCAACCCCTGGACGCCGCCGAACGTCGCGCCGACGGCGCGCTATCCCGGCGAAGGCGCTCAGCCCGATGCGCGTTACCCGGGCGGTCCGGCCAGCGCCCGCGACAGCCGCTACGCGCCCGCCGGGCTCGACGCTGAACTTTCCGGCGGTGGTCGCCCTGCGCGGGCCGCTGCTCCGGGCGGGCCCGTCTCGCCGGGTTCGGCCGGCCTTTACGCACCGATGGCGCCCGCTGGCGCCTACGCGCCGACAACGGGCGCGATGCCCGCGTCGCCGTTCTCTTCGGCCGGCACGACGCCGAGCTACGCGCCGGTGCAGACGGCACAGCCGCCGGTTCAGGCCCCCGCGGCCTCGGCCTATGCGCCGCAAGCGCCCTATGCCCCGGCGGCGCCCTACGCCGCGCAACCGTCGGCGACCGCATCGCCCTATCCGCTGGGCACACCGACGCCGATGCAGGCCAATCCGATGCAGGCCAATCCGATGCGGGCCAATCCGATGCGGGCCGCACCCATGCAACAAGGCGCCGCGCAAGCGCCCGCGCAGGCGCCCACAGGCTTCGCCCCACAGGCGGGCTCGGTGGCGGTGTCGCCGGTGCCGGGCACCTTCGTGCCCTATGCGGTGCCGATGACCCCGATGATGCCGGGCGCACTGCCATACGGTGGCTACGGAAACCTGCCCTATGCGGGCTACGGCACGACCTGGCCCTACGGGGCCGGAGCGGGCGTCCCCTACGGCGGCGCTGCGGGCCTGCCCTATGGCGGCGCTGCGGGCCTGCCCTACGGCGGTGCGGGCGTGCCTTACGGCGGTGCGGGCCTGCCTTACGGTGGCGGCATGGGCCTGCCTTACGGCGGCGCGACCGGCTGGCCCGGTGGGCTGGGCACCGGCACATCGCCGGGGAGCTTCGGTACCGGTTTTCCGGGCGGATTTGGAACAGGCTGGCCGAGCGGTCTCGGGACCGGTTGGCCGATGACAGGATACTCACCGTTCGGGTTCATGTGACCCCCGGGTGGTGGAGTGTAGGCCGCGCTTTCGGGCGGGGCATATGGGGAGGACACGTGTCCCGGTGTTCTCGCCCAACGAGGATGGGACGTGACAAAACTTGGGAGTACTACAACATGCGCAAGCAACTGATGACGATCGCCCTCGCTGCCGGTATGGCTGCCGGCCTTTCCACCGCCGCTGAAGCCCAGTGGGGCGGACCCGGCTACGGTGGCGGCTACGCCCCCGGCTACGGCGGCTATGCCCCCGGCTACGCCCCCGGTTACGGCGGCTGGGGCGGCTCGCCCTGGGGTGGCAACAACGGCTGGGGCGGCGCGCCCTGGGGTGGCAACAACTGGGGCGGCTCGCCCTGGGGTGGCAACAACTGGGGCGGCAACAACTGGATGCCCTGGGGCAACAACGGCGGCTGGGGCAACGATTGGGGTCCGTTCGACGGCCTCATGGACGGCACCGGCGACTTTGACTTCGGCATGTCGGGCTCCGGCTCGGGCCGCGGTCGCGGTCAAGGCCAGGGCCAGGGCTACGGCTACGGCTACCAGCAGCCCTACGGCTACGCCCCCTACGGCTACCCGATGCAGCCCGGCATGATGCAGCCCGGCATGATGCCGCAAGGCCAGATGCCGCAAGGCCAGATGCCGCAAGGCCAGATGCCGGCCGCCCCCGGTGCCGCTCCGGCCGCGCCGGAAGCCCCGGCTGCTGCCGAAGCGGCGCCGGCCGCCGAATAAGGCGACCGTCTGAAAGATCTGCCTGCCCCCGGGACACCCCGGGGGCAGGCCACGCGTTCGATGATGAAGGAGGTTCAGATGCGACTGTTCCGGCTTTTTGACCCCCTCCGCCGCGGTCCGGTCCGCCCGCTGAAGCCGGCGCGGACACATCCTGCCGGCGTGTTGACGGGTGTCGCGCGCGCCTTCTTCGTCGCCGCACTTTCCGCCGCGCCGATCGCGCCCGCCGCGGCACAGAATTCCATTCCCGCCTATGCCGCCGACGCCGTCTACCGGACGCCGGAGGGCACCGAGAGCACCGGGCGGGTGGTCAAATCGGGCCCCGACATGCGGCTTGAGTTCACCGAAGCCGGCCGCGCCGTCGTGCAGATCATCCGCCGCGCGGAGGGTCGCATGTACGTGCTCGACCCCGCGTCGCGCAGCTATTTCACGGTTCAGGGCGAGCCCGACCCGCAGGCCGGCACTGCCGCCTACGAGGCCCCCTGCGACCCGAATGTCACCGCCATGACCTGCCGCTTCCTCGGCAACGAGGTGACCTCCGGCATCACCGCCGAGCTCTGGGAGATCGGCCAGCCCGGCGATCCCGCCCAGGTCAGCCGCATCCTGTGGGACGGGGCGCGCCACCGGGCGCTGCGCCAGGAATACCCCGACGGCACGGTGATGGCGCTGGCGTTCCAGGCGATGGTGCAGATCGAGGGCCGCAGCGTCGAGCATTGGGTCATCACGGTCAACGTGCCGGGCCAGGGCCCGCTGTCGGGCGCCTGGTACTACGATCCGGAACTCAGGGTCGAACTGCGCGAGGAACTGCCCACCGGCGAGGTCCGCTCCTTGCGCAACATCGTGGTCGGGGCGGTCGATCCGGCGGCCTTCTCCGTGCCCACCGGTTGGACCGAGATCACGGCGCCGCAGCCGCCGGGACCGGGCAGCGGCACCGGCGTGCCGATGCCGCCGTCGGCGAACTGAGACGGGCGAACTGAACGGGCGGGCGGACGGAGGCGGGCCTGAAGAGACGGGCCCTAAAGCGACGGGCCTGAAAGCGACGGGCCGAAAGGGACGGGCCTGAGGAAACGGGCCAGGGAAGCCGCGAAGGGGGCGAAAATGGAAACGCTGGTTGCCAATTTCAAGGGCGGCACCGGAAAGAGCACCGTGGTGTTCAACCTCGCGGTCTGGCTGGCCGCGAACGGGCGCGATGTCACCGTGGCCGATCTCGATCCGCAGCGCACGATCGTCGACACCGCCGAAATCCGCGAGGAATACGGCTATGAGCCGGGGTTGAAGGTGGTCACCAAGCTGCCGAGATCGGTCAAGGGCGAACTGATGGTCGATGTCGGCCTGTCCGACATGGCGGCGATGCGCCGGGCGATCAACCGGGTCGACCGGGTGCTGCTGCCGGTATCGCCCTCGCAGGCCGATATCTGGGCGACGCAACGCTTTCTGGAGATCGTCGCCGAAGAGCGCGGCGCGGGCCATGCGCTCGAGATCCAGGCGTTCGTCAACCGTGCCGACCCGCACCCGCTCAGCCGCGAGACCGACGAGACGCTGGCGGCGCTGGATATGCTGCCCGGGGTGACCGCGCTGCCGCAGAAACTGGTTCAACGCATGGCCTTCCGCCGGTCGTTTTCCGAAGGGCTCGCGGCCTTCGAGCTGGAGCCCGGTGGCAAGGCGGCGGCGGAACTCGACGCCCTGGCCAACGCGCTGTTCCGATAGGCAACAATACCCACCTGACCCGAGGACCCACGAGACCGCGTGCGTCCCTGAAGGAGACCGAGTGATGATCCTGCCGATCCTGCGACTGGTATTGATCTATTTTTTGTTGGTTGCCGGCGTGGTGGCGGTGTTCAACCGTGACAAGCTGGCGCCGCTCCTGCCCGGGGCGCGTGACCGCGCGACCGTCGCCGCGACCGTGCCCGCACAAACACCGGCGCCGCTGGCCGAGGTGCCTGCGATCGAACCGGCGCCGGCTGACAACACGACGGCCGCAGCTGAGGGGACCGGCGCGGGTGGCAATGGCCCGGTGTTCCCGGAACCGGCGGACCTGGAGGGGGCCGGCACCACAGCCAGTGCCACGGCCGGCGACAGCGCCGCCACCGCGCCTGCGCCAGCGGTGACGCCCGCGCCCGACAACGCGCCCGACAGCGCACCCGACAGCGCGCCGGCAACGCCCGCGCTCGAAACGGCCACACAGTCACCGGCGCAACCGGCCAAGCCCGGTTCGCCCGCCCCTCTGGGCACGCCCGTTGCCAGTGCGCCGCAGGCCGACGTCAGCCCCGCACCGCTTGCCGTGCCGCAGGCCGCCGATGATGCAACGACCGCGGCGCCCGCCGCGCCTGTGCCCGCCACCGCGGAAACCACCGCGGAAACCACCGCCGAAACCGTCCCCGCCGCGTCAGCGGATCTCACGGAGCCGACGGCCCCGAAGTTTGGACGGATCGGACGACCCCGCCGCGCTGGCGGAGGCCATCGGCACCGCGCGGGCGGCCTACTGGGCGGGCGACATCGAAGGCGCGCGCGCCGGGATGAACGCACTCGCCGAGGCCCATCCCGACAACCCCGATGTCGCCGGCGAACTCGGCAACCTTGCCTTTGCCCTGCGCGACTACCCCGCTGCCGCCGAGGCCTGGCATCGCGCCGGCCTCCTCCTGATAGACCGCGGTGAAAACGCCCGGGTGATGTCGTTCCTGCCGTTCCTGCAGTCGATCGCGCCCGACAAGGCAGCCGAGCTTGCCGCCCGGCTGCAGGAGCGCTAGGGATTTGTCATGAACCAGTCACTCACCACCCGCCTCAAACGCCTTGAAACGCACCTCAAGGCCGAGAACCCGGTCCTGCTCGACGTCTTGCCGACTTATTACAAGGCCGACAAGATCCTGCGGGGCATGGGGCTGCTCGACGCGCAGACATCGCTTGCCACCCGGATCTCCTGGTGGCCTCTGATCGCCGTGCTGGGCACGTTTTCCTCCGGCAAGTCGACCTTCATCAACTCCTTCGTGGGCGAGAAGGTGCAGGACACCGGCAACCAGGCGGTCGACGACAAGTTCACCGTGATCTGCCACCGTTCCGCCGACCAGGCGGGCAACCGCACCTTGCCTGGCACAGCCCTCGACGCCGACCCGCGCTTTCCCTTCTACCGGATCTCGTCGGAGATCGAGAAGGTCGCGCAGGGCGAGGGCAAGCATATCGAGAGCTATCTGCAGCTGCGCACGACTCAGACCCCGGCGATCGAGAACAAGATCATCATCGACAGCCCCGGCTTCGATGCCGACGACCAGCGCCGCTCGACGCTCAGGATCACCGACCACATCATCGATCTCAGCGATCTCGTGCTGGTGTTCTTCGACGCCCGCCACCCCGAACCGGGGGCCATGCAGGACACCCTCGACCATCTCGTCTCGCGCACCGCGGTGCGTACGGATGCGTCGAAATTCCTCTATGTTCTCAACCAGATCGACACCGCCGCGGCGGAGGATAACCCCGAAGACATCACCGGCGCCTGGCAGCGTGCGCTGGCGGCGGCCGGGCTTTCGGCGGGGCAGTTCTTCACCATCTACGACGAGGGCGCGGGGGTCACGATCAAGGACCCGGCGCGCGAGAAACGGTTCCGCGAGAAGCGCGATGCCGACATGACCCGGATCCGCGCCCGGATCGAGGAGGTCGAATTGCACCGCAACTACCGCATCGTGTCGTTCCTCGAAACCATGTCGAAGGAGCTGGAACACGACGTGGTGCCGCGCCTTACGCAGGCGCGCGACCGTTGGCGGCGCGGCGTCGGCATCATCGATCTCGTGGCGCTGGTGCTCGTCATCGCCGCCACCGCCGGGCTCGCGATCGCCTTCGAATGGCCGCTCCTGAGCTTCCTGAAGGTCGAGTGGATAACCGCCCACCGCATCGAAGCGGGGGCGGTGCTGGCGGCCGCGGTGGTGATGGCGCTGGCCGTGCATTTCTGGGCCCGGGGGCGGATGGCGCGCCGGGTCGCGAGGGGCCTGCCCGAGGCGCACGGAGAACTCGAGCTCGACCTTCGCGCGGCCTTCCTGAAGGGCACGAAGGCCTGGCGTTCGATCTGGCGCAACGCCCCGGCGGGCTGGACCGGACGGGCGCAGACCAAGCTTCGGACCGTGCGCGACACGGTCGCCGGCCACATCCAGAGCCTCAACGACCGGTATGCCGACCCGTCGGTCAAATCGCGCCCCCTCGCGCCTGTCGCGGACGCGACCGGGGCTCTGCTCGACGCCGAGACGCAAAGCCCGACGCCGCCCCAGACGGCGGCGGTGAAAGATGCCAAGCCGGAGGCAGTCAAAGATGTATGAAGAGGTTTGCCCGCTGCCGCGCGGACGGTGCGCCGATCTGAGCTACCGGCTCGCGGTCTACGAGGCGGGCCATGCGCTGACCGCCCGTGCGATGGGGCACGAGGTGCTGGCCGTCACGATGCTGCCGCGCCCGCCGCTGATGGAGAGCGACAAGATCCTGCGCGGCAACACGCTGAACTCGCTGATCGACGTGCTCGAGAACCGCTGCATCGAACTGTTCGGCGGCCAGATCGCCGAGCAGCACGCCTGCGGCACCAATTCCTGCTGTTCGGGCGATGTTGCCCGGATCGACGAGCTTTGCCGGTTGATCGCCGGGATCGACGGCAAGCGCGATCACGAGACGATCTGGTTTCAGCTCGAAGAGATCGCCGAGCAGGTCTTCGCCGACGAGCGCACCCACGACGCGATCCTGCCGCTGGCCGAATTCCTGTTCAGCGAGGTCGAGGCGGGCCGCCCGGCGGTGCCCGGACACCTGGTCGAGGCGAAGCTCGATGACCTTGTTGCCCCGCGTGCCGGCAAGGGCTCGCGCGGTCTGGCGGCGCGGATTCTGCCGAAACTGCGAAACCGCGCTTCCGGCTGAAGACGGACCCGGGGTCGGGGGACGCCGGGTCGGCGCGGCAGGTGCCGGGGCGGTCGCTGCCTGAACGCGTGCGTCCCGGGCGCCAGCGGCGTTCAACCGGGCGCCAGAGGTGATGCGGCGGTGACCGCGGATACGTTGCGAAGGCCTTGAAAAGAAACAGGGTTGATCCGGACGGCGGGGTCTAGAACTCCAGAACTCCAGAACGAAGCGCGAATTCCAAAGGACCGGGGAGGTCAGGAAAAGCACGGCGCGGGCGGTCGGCCGCCCCGCAAACAGTCCCCGCAAACAATCCCCGCAACGATCGCGTGTCAATGCCTGGGCGAGATCGCGTTTTACATCATTTTGAACATCGACGGGTCGGGGCCGGTGCGACCCCCGAAGTCCAGCGTCGCGATCTCGGCCATCTCGGCGTCGGTCAGTTCGAAATCGAAGATGTCGATATTCTCGGCCTGGCGTCCCGGATTCACCGACCGCGAGATGACCGCGTTGCCGAGCTGGAGGTGCCAGCGTAGCACCACCTGGGCCGGGCTCTTGCCATGGCGCGTCGCCGCCGCCGTGAGCGGTTCCTTTTCGAACGAGCGGCCGTTGCCGAGCGGGGTCCAGGCCTGGGTGACGATCCCGCGTTCGGCGTTTTCTCGGCGCATCCGCGGCTGCTGCAGCTCCGGATTGAGCTCGATCTGGTTGAGCGCCGGCACCACGCCGGTGGCCGCGATGATCCGGTCGAGGTGGTCGGCGTTGAAGTTGGACACGCCGATCGAGCGCATCAGCCCCTCGTCCCGCATCTCGATGAAGGCCTCCCAGGTCTCCACGTAGAGATCCTGGTCGGGCACCGGCCAGTGGATCAGCACGAGATCGAGCTGGTCGACGCCGATGGTCTTCAGGCTGCGCTCGACCGAGGCCCGGGCCTTGGCGCGGCCCTGTTCGTTGTTCCAGACCTTCGTCGTGACGAACACCTCTTCGCGCGGCACGCCGGAGCTGCGCAGGCCTTCGCCAAGCTGCTGCTCGTTCAGATAAAGATAGGCGCCGTCGATCAGCCGGTAGCCCAGACGCAGCGCGGTCTCGACCGCCTCCGCGCAGATTTCCGCCGGCACCTGCCAGATACCGAAGCCGAATTGCGGCATCGTGTTGCCGTCGTTGAAGGTGAGCTGCGGTATATCGGCCATGGAATCCTCCTGAAGGCGTTTGTGGGCGCAGAAAACACCTGTCGGTCCGGGGGTGCAAGGGGTGCCGGGCGGTCAGCCCTGCATATCGAGCGCCGTGAGCAGGGGCGCGAGATGCGCCGCGTAGCGTCGCCAGGCCTCGGAGCTTCCAACGTACATCTTCTGGCGCACCTGGCTGGCCGAAGCGGTGCGCACGGCGCGCCGGGTCTGGTGGAAGTCGAGACAGGCGGGCTCCCAGTCGAGCCCGGCGGCGGCCACGAGCTTGCGGCTTTCCGCCTCCTGGTGTTCGGTGAGCTGTTCGTAGGGCACCGTGGCCACGCGGTCGGGATAGGCGGCGCGGTACCGCGCGACCAGCGCGAGGTGCATCCGGTACATCCGGGCGAGGTCGCCGAGGTCGTTGCCGAACCCGTTGGCGCGGCCGCGGAAATCGTGCGACCAGTTCGACCAGCACACGGCTCGCGCGTCGCGGTCGAGCACCAGCGCGCGCGCGTCCGGGAAGGCCGCCAGCGCGTGGCCGAGGTGGCGGAAATTGAGCGGCATCTTGTCGGTGACGACCGGTGCCTCGATACCGCGCTTGTAAAGCCCGTCGAGATAAAACCGGCGCAACGCGCGCAGATGGTCACGGGTCGGTCCGCCGCCGATCCGGCCTTCGCCCCAACCGATCTCCTTCATCGCTTCGGACAGCAGTCGAAGTTCGCCCGCGCCGTGGACCAGGCTGTGGCTGGCGAGGATCTGCTCGACCAGCGTGGTGCCGGACCGCGGCATGCCGACGATGAAGACGATCCTCTGCCGGCTCGGGATGTCGGCGATATCGGCCTCGGACAGCACCGGGCCCGGGGCATCGAACATCGCCGCGAGCGCCTCGAACCGGCGCGCGTCGGCGCCGATGTCGTAGGGGTGCAACTGCCTCTGCAGCGCGTTGCCGAGGGCAAGGCTGGTCGCCGCCCCATCGATGTCGCCGACGATGTCGCGGGCCTTGAACAGCGCGAAAGCGAGGGGCGCACGGGTCTTGTCGGGCAGGCTCTCGTCGGCGAGGGTCGTGGCCATCCGGTCGCGGTCGGCGCTGTCGAACGAGGCCGGGTCGACCTGGCCGCGCACGACCATCAGCTCGGGGGTGTTCGGATCGAGTGCGGTCGCGCGGTCGAGCAGCGCCTTCGCGGCCTCGAGGTCGCCGATCATGTTCAGGCAGGATACCTTGACCGCCAACAGGCGGGCGGTCTCGGGCCCGTGTTCCAGGGCCGTATCGACATGCCGGATCGCCTCGTCGGGCCGGTCCAGATCGCGCAGCGCCTTGGCCATGTTGCTGTGGAGCATCCGGTTTTCCGGGTGCCGCTCAAGCGCCGTGCCAAGGGTGTCGACCGCCGCGTCGAGGCGGCCCATGGCCATCAGGATCGCGCCGACGTTGTTGGCCGCCTCCGCGCTCGATGGGTCGCAGGCCAGTGCCGCCTGGTAGGCGGCGAGCGCGTCGGTGTTGCGCTGTGTGGCGCTGAGCGAATGCCCCAGTCCGAGATGGCCCTGGGGGGATCCCGGGTCGAGCCGGATCACGGCCTGGAACGCCTCGTTGGCCGCATCGTGCCGGCCTGCCTTCGACAGTGCGAAGCCCTCGAGGAGTGCGGCCCGCGCCAGCTTCGGATCGAGCGCACGGGCCTCTGCCGCGGCCTCGGCCGCCGCGTCGAAGCGCTGCGCCGCCAGCAGAACATTGGCCTTGTTTATCCGCGGGGCTGCCGACTTCGGGTGCAACGCGCCGTACCGGTTGAAGGCCGTCAGCGCGTCGTCGAAACGGCCCGCCTTGGTCAGGCCGAGGCCGAGCATGTTGAAGACTGGCGCCGAAGCGGGAAACAGGAACGACAGCCGCTGCGCTTCGGCGATCGCCGCGGACGGGTCGGGACGACTGAGCAGCGTCTCGAGGCCGCGCAGGACTTTTGCCGTCGGCTGCGGGCCGGCCGGTGCGGCGCCGGTGGCCGGGGGGCGGACCCGGGGCGTCGGGCGTGCCGTGGGCCGGCCAGGAGGGGGGCCCAAGCCGGCGCTCGCGCGGGCGAGCACGGCGAGGCCCCGCAGCGCCGCCTTGTTGCCGGGGGATTTCGCGAGCACCTGCTTGAGCAGCGCGACCGCGCCCTTTGTGTCGCCCGCCTTTGCGAGCCCCTGTGCCTTTCGGATCATGCTGTCGACGGACATCGCGGTCTCCTTTGCGGGTCTCTTGTCGGGCCGGGCGCGGCGGGTCAACCGCCCGCCGCCGGCCGCTAGCTGCCGTACCGGGCGACGAAGTTTCTCAGGATCATCTCGGGGAAGCGCACGTCCTGCTGGCGCACCGTCGCGATCAGAGCATCGGCAGCCTCGGGCGGAAAATAGCCCTTGTGCTTGTAGATGTGGATGCGGGTCTCGAACCCGGCGGCGTCGGCCTCGGGGTGGAACTGCGTGGCATAGACGTTCGCGCCGTGGCGGAGCATCTGGTACGGGGCGGGGTCGGAGGCGACGAGCCGGGTGGTGCCGGGCGGCAGGTCCTGCACCGCCTCCTTGTGGCCGACGAAGGCGCGGAAGGTGTCGGGCACGCCTGCGAGCAGCGGGTCGGCGCGCCCGGCCTCGGTCAGCTGACAGTCGACGGCCCCGACGGGCTCGCCGTATTTCTCCTTGGAGACGATCCCGGGCGCCAGGTGGTGGCCGAGGATGCCGATCCCGTAGCAGCAGCCGAGAAAGGGCACGTCGCGGGTACAGATCTCGGGCATCAACCCCATGATCTCGGTTTCGATGCGCTTCTCAACCGGATCCTTCGTGTCTTCCGGATCGGAAACACAGCCGGGCCCGCCGCCGACGATCACGCCCGCGTAGTCGCGCAGATCGAGCGTGCCGGGAAGATCCTCCTGGTCGAGGCGGATGCGGTGCACCGTGTCCGGCGTCAGCCCGCCCTTGTCGAGGAACGCCTGGAATTCGTCATCGGCGGCCTCGGTTTCGGGGCGGAGCTGGAGGATCAGGAATTTTTTCATGGGGGCCGGGCTAGCGTGCGCCGGCGGAGCGGTCAAGCGTACTTGGACCGGGGCGCCCTCCCAGGGGGCGGTGGATCGGCCCAAGACTGTGCACAAACCGTTTCGCGTTTGTGCACAAGACGCCTTAAAGTGAGTACCCAGTTGCTGTTCCGGTCGCCAAAGTCGCCGCAACCGACCGGGGCGGCCCTGGAATTTCGATCCCTCGCTGGTCCGCTCCGGCGCAATCCGGGGGTAATCGGACACGAGGACGGCGCAGGGGAGGAGACAGGATGGCACCGCTGATTTGGAAAGCGATTGTCGCAGTGACCCTTGTGGTCGGGCTGGGGCTTGTCCTCGGGTTCGGGACCGGGGTGCTCGGCCTGTAGACGGCGCCGGTCTTCGGCGACCGGCGTGATCGGGGTCCTGCAGGCGCCCTGCGACACTTCGTGCCGTCGCCATTTCGGCGATAAGTCACATGGAAAATCCATAACATGACGGGATGCCTGGTCGGAGGAGATGGCATGGTACAAAGAATGCGCCTCACGGTCGCGGCATAGGGGCTCGGGCGCGGCCTGGCCGCCGCAACCACCGCGCTTGCCGAAAACACCGAAACCGGGGCCGTGCCCCCGCCGCCGACGCCGACCGGCGCACCGAACCCGTCCACGGCCGACCACAGCAAATTCGAGATCCTGCAAAAGGAGTTCACGTCCGGCCCCGAAGTGACCGCGGCCTGTCTTACCTGCCAGACCGAAGCGGACGACCAAATCATGCATTCGGTCCACTTCCAGTGGTCCTACCAGTCGCAATCCGGCCCGACCTTCGGCAAACGCAACGTGATCAAAGCGTTCTGCGGCAGCGTCTCCTCGAACGAGCCGCGCTGCACGTCCTGTCACGCCGGATACGAGTGGGACGACATGGCCAAAGCGCCGCCGGCGCGGGAGACCGCGGCCGACTGCCTGGCCTGCCATGACCGGTCGGGGCAGCACACCAAGACCGCCACTGGCGCGGGCCATCCGCCGCTCGCGCCGGTCACGCCGGGAACCAAGACGATCACCGGCGCCGCAGCCTGGCCCGGCGATCTCGCCAAGGCGGCGCAGAGCGTCGGCATGCCGGGGCGGGAGAATTGCGGCAACTGCCATTTCTACGGCGGCGGCGGCGACAATGTGAAACACGGTGATCTGTCGTCGGCGCGCTACGAACCGCCGCTCAAAGTCGACGTGAACTTGTCGCCCGACGGCGAGAACACGACCTGTTCCAGCTGCCGTGTCGAAGCGCAGCACCAATGGGCCGGGTCGCCCTGCGACATGGTCGCTGCCGACCACCCCGACATCGCCCCGGCGGCGCGCGCACCACGGCGAGCGGCGAAAGCTGTCACAGCAAGACGTCGCATGACGCGCTCACGCTCGACGGCATGAAGCTCAACGATCATCCCGACGTGCTCGCTTGCCAGACCTGCCACATCCAGGCGTTTGCCCGCGGCGGCGCGCCGACCAAGACGCTCCGGGACCGGTCCACCGCCGGGCGGCTCGACGCGGCCGGCAGGCCGATCGTCGAGAGCGCCTGGATCTCGCCGACAACCGGTGAACACCTCCATACCTATATGCCGCAGAAGGGCGGTTTCGACTGGGGCGAGGACGTGGTGCCCTGTTATGCTTGGTTCGACGGGCAGGTCGAATACGCCATGCGCGACCAGACCCTCGACCCGGACCAGGTTGTCGAGATCAACCGGATCAAGGGCGACGCCGAGGACGGGGTGGGCCGGGTCTGGCCGTTCAAGCAGATGCACGGCCGCCAGCCCTGCGACAGCGGCAACAACACGCTCGTCGCCACCCATGTCTGGGGACCGACCACCGACACCGCCTTCTGGACGAATTTCGACTGGGCGAAGTCCGCCGCGACCGGGATGGCCGCGATCGGGGCCGACTACTCGGGCGAATTCGGCTTCATCGACACCCGGATGTACTGGCCGATTACCCCCATGGTCGCCCCGGCCGAAGACGCGCTGCGCTGCGCCCAAGGCGAGGGGCCGGGGCGCTTCGTTTCGGCGGGTCTGGGCAGGTCGGGCGAGGGGTGGGCGAACTCGGACGGGGGGTCAAGCTTCTGATATCTTTAAGATTAGCGCTAACGTCACTTCGCCCAGGCGAAGACGACGGGGGGTGTTTTTGCCAAGGTGACTGTCCGGGACTGACAGGTAGGCCATTTGCAGGATGTGCTGCTAGTGCCGTTCCGCTTCGTGCAGGATTGACCGTCACGATATGACCGCCTTGAGCCCATTGGGTTGAAAAACTGTGCAAGACGAAAATCGTCCAAAAACCCCGGAACAGCGTGTTCCAGGATGCCCCTTCGGAAAATGGGAATTGCAGAATGCCTCCTTGGCAGGAAGATGTTCCGCCGATTTGGCCCTTCGTGCTCGGGGACGGCGTTTTTCAAGAAGTCAGCCTGAAGCGGGCTCCAAAGGCATGAGACAAACGTGCACACGAGGCCTAGCCAGAGCCAACCAAAACAAGGACCAAGTCCACGCACACGAAACCAAGGAGCATCGCGAGATAGGTCAAGGCATTGGCATTGCGGACCGCCCGGCTCACGAGGCTACGAGCACGATCTTGGAGCACGGAATCGCTCTCCTGCGCGCGCTGTGACGCGAGGGCGAAGGCTTCCGGTCGGTGTCGTTTCCATATCACACTCGCTTCCAGCCACCAGGAAACAAAGAAAAAGGGTACAAACAGCGTCGCCATCGCCGCTGGGATCATCCAGTGGAGTTGGTTTTCAAAGGGCATCAGCCAAGGGGCCTGCAGTGTGACGGCGAGGAATTTCCCGTGCAGCGAATTGATATCATAGGGACCCCCTCCGCCGCTGGCGAATTGAATCAGGAAGAGAACCAACCAGGTGAGTGGGACGCCAAACAAGGTTGAAACTGCATTCGCGATTGCAGAAGAGATCGCTGCTGGGCGAGTGCCAAGTCCGAGCCGTCACCTGAGAACCCAAGTCTCAATTGCAATCACCGGAAACAAGGAAATAAGCATCCAAGGCAGCGTGATCCCGATCATCGGGAGCCCGGCATTTGCCAAGGCAGGGACCGGCACACAATTCAAGAGAACGAAAGGAAAAAGGCATCGCAGGCTCATTTTTGCATTGTCGCATCGCGCTGGCACCAGTTTCGTTGATCTGAAACAACAGGTCCCATTGCACGACTGTATTGTGCGCGAACAGACGTCCAACAGGACGCGCGCCCTCGCAGAATTCGGGGAGGGCGTGAATTGCGCTTGGCCCAGCGCCGGGGCGAGCTTGATCTGGCGACCCAACACATCCGGCAAGGGGCTTGGGGCCGGGGACGGCCTCTCAGCAGATATCTCCTTGCTCGCACCCGGCGCACTCCGCCGCGGGGGGATTGACGGGACGGGGGCGAACCGTCAGTGGTCGGGTGGCGTGGCCTCTCCCCGGAGGATGGCCAGGCGGTTCTCCGGAGCGTCGGAGGCGAGAAAGTCGGGGATGGTGTTTTCGGTCCTGCGCGGGCGATCGAGGAAGGGCACCGGCCATTCCGTCACCCGTTGGCGTTTGACGTGGACATAATCGCCAGCGGTGGGCTCGTCGAGATATTCGCGCTGCAGGACCAGGGCGAGGGGGGCCTTGGCGCCCGTGGTCGCCTCCGAGAACCGCAAGGCGTCTGCGTAGCTGGCGAAGGCGTAGTAATAGTCGCTGCCGCCTTCCAGATCCTCGGCCCCCAGACGGGGCGCGCACCAGACCCGGTATTCGAGCACGTCATCCCAGACATATCCCCCACCGGCCTTTGCCGCGGCCGGGTAGGTCCCGACCCTGCCGGGGTCCGTCGCGTCGGGGTAGGCAGGGCCGCCTGTCATGAGAGCATGCTCCCTGGTTGCACACCGCCAAGGTAGGGGATCGGGGGTCGTCGCCGCAATACCGGTTCGCGCGGCTCAATCGGGCCGGCGGTCCGGCGGGTCCCAGGCCGCGGGGTCGAGCCGGAACAACTCCGCCAGCTGCTGGTAGACCTCCGGGACTTCGGCCTGCAGCGCCTCCGGGCGTTCGAAGAAGACTTCGACCGCCACTGCAAAGAACTCCTCGTGCCCGGTCGCGCCGTAAGGGTCGAGCACCGTGGGGCGACCGGCGCGGAGGTTGTCGTGGTGGCGGTCATAGGCGGTGAGAAAGACGCGCTCCCAGTCCGGCCAGGCGCTGGCCGGGGGCGAAAGGCGGGACGCCGTCGGTATGACCGGTCAGCCCGTCGATCTGGTGGGCGAATTCGTGAAACACGACATTGTGCCCGTCGGTGTCGTTGCGCGCGCCCCGTTCGCTGTCGGCCCAGGACAGGACCACCGGCCCGCGCGCCCAGCTTTCGCCCAGCCGGGTCGTGTCGCGCTCGGTGACGACGTAGCCATTGCGCTCGGCGCGCCGCGAGGTGAAGGCCGCGGGGTAGATGATGATCGTGCGCAGATGGTCGTACCAGGTCTCCCTGTTGACGACGAGCAGGCAGGCCTGTGCGGCGATCGACAGGCGCATCGCGTCGGTGACCTCCACCCCGCTCGCGCCGATGAACTCGATCTGATCCAGGAAGGCGTTGATCTTGCCTTCGAGCCGGGCACGCAGGTCAGGCGGGAGCTTGCGGGTCAGGGGAACCTCATCGGCGACGAGCGCGCGTTGGTGATCGGTCAGGGGCGACGCGAGAAGTTGTTTGCGGGTGCGGTGCCTGGTCCAGGACCGCAGGGCGAAGGCCCCGGCGGCGGCGAGCACGAGCAGAAGAAGGAATTGCATGGGCCGGCTCCCGGGTCGGTCTGGGGTTACCGGATATAGCTGGCGACTGGCGGGCAAAAAACAACCGGGGCGGTGCGCGTGGGGGCGTCCTGGCCGGGTGTGACCGACCGTCGGGCGGGGGCGCGCACCGCGTGGCCTGCGGGCTCGGCCCGAGAGGCCACGGCGCGCGGCCGGGCGCGGGCAAGTGGGCTGGCACCTGGGTTCGACCCGCGGTGGTGCCTACGGCCCGTGGCGCATGGTGTGTCGCCTTGCGGCGCCGGGGCGACGCCTACTCCGCCGCTTTGAGCGGTTTGCCGTCGTCGGCGAGGCCTTCTTGCGGCGCCGGATCCGGCTCGTCGAAGATCAGCCCGCTTTCGCGCAGCACCGCGTCGATCGCCTCGGCCTCGGGCGCGTCCTCGCCCTCGTCGGCCTCGGTCTCGCCGTCGAAATCCCAGACCATGTCATCGAGCATGGTGCGCTTGGCGATGCGGCGCAGCGCGCGGTCGCGGGCGGCCTCGGAGCCGCGCCCGAGGGTCAAAGATTGCAGGAGCTTCACCGACCGGTAGGCGCCGGTCGAAACCCAGACCCTCAGCGCCAGCATCGACGGCGTGAAGACCAGCGTCAGCATGGTGGCGATGCCGAGGCCGAAGACCACGGCTGTCGCGAGCTGTTTCCACCACAGCGCGGTCGGCGCGTTGAGCGAGTAGCCGCCATTGATGAAATCGAGCGACAGGCCGAACATCATCGGCGCGAGGCCCGCCATCGTGGTGATCGTGGTCAGGAGCACCGGGCGGATGCGGTCTTCCGCGGTGCGGATGATCGCCTCGAGCTTCGGCATGTAGCGGGCGTAATCCTGGTAGGTGTCGATGAACACGATGTTGTTGTTCACCACGATCCCCGCCAGCGCGACGATGCCGGTGCCGGTCATGATGATCGAGAACGGCTGCTGCATCACCAGCATCCCGACCAGCACGCCGGCGGTGGAGAGCACCACCGCGAGCAGCACCAGCACCGCGTTGTAGAACGAGTTGAACTGGGCGAGCAGGATCAGGAACATCAGAAACAGCGCGCCGGCAAAGGCGGTCATCAGGAAGGACTGGCTTTCGGCCTGGTCGGCGAAATCGCCGGTCCATTCATGGGCGACCCCTTCGGGCAGCGGGTCGGTCTCGAGCCAGTCGGTGAGCACCTCGATCCGTTCGGTGGCGTTCACCGCAACCCGCGTCCAGGCGTCCGGTCCGTCGGCCTCGATCCGGGCGTCGGCCTCTGCGGCGGTGAGGATCACGCTTTCGCCGCCGTCCGCCGGGGTGAGGCGCACGAGGTCGGCGTCGACGCCGGCCTTGATGTCGAACACCCGGTCCATGTCGACCCGGTCGATCTGGGCGAGCGTCGGCACCGGCTTGCGGGTGACGAAGTTGGACAGCGGCACCAGGCCCGCGCTGGTGCGCAGTTTCAGCGTGTCGAGGGTGGAGAGCAGCCGGTCTTCTTCCGGCAGCCGCACCCGGATCTCGATCTCCTCGTCGGAGCTTTCGATCCGCATCGTGTCGAGCAGGATGCCGGTGGTGACGAGCTGGACCATGCCGCCGACGGTGGCGACATTGGTGCCGTAGCGCCCGGCGGCCTCGACATCGACGTCGAGCTGCCAGTCGATCCCGGGGAGCGGCAGGGTGTCTTCGACCGCGTTGAGGCCCGGTGTCTCTTCGAATTTCGTCCGGGTGATCTCGGCCGCCTCGGTAAGCGCGTCCCAGTCGGAGCCCGAGAGCCTGAGGAACACGGGCTTGGCCGAGGCCGGGCCGCCGGCCATTTCCAGAACCTCCGAGCGGATGCCGGGAAGCTCGGCAAGGCGGCGTTCGAGTTCCGCGACCACCGCGGTGCCCGAGTAGCCCGGATCGACGATCTGCCGGTCGAAGGGGACAAGCCCGAGGAGTTTGATGGTTTCGGTGGTGGTGGGCCGGTCTTCGTAGGTCGCGACCTCGATCTGCACCTGGCCGATCTGGTCGCGCGGGCCCCCGGCGCCGCCGGTGTTCTGGTTGAGCCCGCCGTCGCCGGCGAAGGCGAAGGCGCTTTTCACCCCCTTGGTGTCGAGCACGACGGCCTCGACCCGGGCCACCATCGCGTCCTTTTCCTCGACCGAGAGGTTGCCGCGGGCGCGCACGTAGACGATCAGGTTCTCGGGCTCGACTTCGGCGAAGAACTCGGTGCCGTAGTTGTTGCGCCCGTAGAGAGTGAAGCTGGTGGCGACCATCGCCAGCACGCCCACGACCATCACCACCGGCATCACCGGGTTGCCGGCAACCATGGCGGTGAACCAGCCGAAAGGCTTGCGCCGGTAGCCGGCCTTGACCTTTTTCGGCGCGCGCTTCCGCTTGGCGGCGTCGACGAACAGGGTGGTGAGGGTGACGCTGGCGACGAACAGGAGGCCGCCGAAGAGGCTGCCGGCCCAGCCGGGCTCCGGCGCGGTGCCGCCGAACAGGTAGCCGGGGTTGATGAGCTGCATTGCGCCGAGGAACACGCCGTAGCCCGCGGGCAGGATCAGCCCTGCGCGCAGGAGCCAGGGCAGGGGCCGCAGCCGGTCGGAGGCGTGGTCGACCGCGCGGCTGATCCGGCCCGCGACCCCGCCGACCACCGGCAGGAACACCAGCGCCACGACAAGCGAGGCGGAGAGCACGAAGATCAGCGTCTTGGGCAGCATCTCCATGAATTCGCCGGCCACGCCGGGCCAGAACAGCATCGGCAGGAAGGCCGAGAGCGTGGTCGCCGTCGAGGACACGATCGGCCAGAACATCCGCTTGGCGGCCTCGACGTAGGAATGCATCGGGCCGACACCTTCCGCGATCCGCTTGTCGGCGTATTCGACCACGACGATGGCGCCGTCGACGAGCATGCCCACGGCCAGGATCAGGCCGAACATCACGATGTTACTGACCGGATAGCCCAGCCCCGCGAACATCGCGAAGGTGAGCATGAAGGAGGTGGGGATGGCGAAGCCCACGAGCAGGGCGGAGCGCATGCCGAGCGAGGCCAGCACCACGATCATCACCAGCGCGATGGCGGTGATGACCGAGCCTTCGAGTTGCGACACCATCGAGGCGACCTGATAGGAGGTGTCGTTGGAGACGTTGACCTCGACCGCGTCCTGCAGCGCCTGGGGCCAGTTCGCCTCGGCCGCGGCGACGACCGCGCGCACCTGTTCGGCGGTTTTGATAAGGTTGAACCCCTTGCGCTTGACCACCTGGAGCGAGACCGTCGTCTCGCCGTTGAACCGCGCGGTGCCGGCGCGGTCCTCGAAGGTCAGCCGGATCTCGGCAAGCTCTCCCAGCGTCACGACCGAATCGCCGTTCACCTTGACCGGCAGCGCGTAGACATCGGCCACGTCGTCAAAGGAGGAGGGGATCTTGACCGAATTGGCGCCGGTCGCCGTCGTCACCTGGCCCGCCGCGATCAGCTGGTTGTTCTGGGTCACCACCGAGATCAGCTCGGCGGCGGTGACGTTGTAGGCCTCGAGCCGCAGCGGGTCGATGACGACCTCGAGCATCTCGTCGCGGTAGCCGGTAAGCTGGGCCTCGAGCACCGCGTCGATGCCTTCGACCTCGTCCTGCAGGTCCTGCGCGAGGCGCACGAGGCTGCGCTCGGGCACGTCGCCGGTGAGGTTGACGACGACGATCGGGAATTCCGAAAAGTTGATCTCGTTGACCGAATAATTGTCGGCCCCGGCCGGGAAACTGCCCGCCGCGCGGTTCATCGCATCGCGCACGTCGGCGGTGACCTTGGTGCGGTCCCAGCCGAACTCGAATTCCATCGCCACGCCCGCATAGCCTTCGGCGGCGGTGCCGGACATGGTCTTGAGACCGTCGAGATCGCTGAGCTCGGCTTCCATCGGCTGGACCAGCAGGCGTTCGGCGTCTTCCGCCGAGATCCCGGGGAAGGGGACGGAGACGAACAGCGCCGGGATCTCGATATCGGGCTCGCCTTCCTTGGGAAGGCCGACGTAGGCGGCGACGCCGGCGATGATGGTCAGGGCGATGAAGGCGATGACCATCCGCGCCCGCGCGGCGGCGATATCGACGATATGGTTCACGCGCCCGGCTCCTCGAGCGTCACCGAAATGGCGGTGCCGTCGGTGACGTAGTCCTGGCCGGTGGTGATCACCCGGGCCAGATCCGGCAGGCCGGCCACCCAGACGCCCTCGGGACTGTCGCGCAACATGTCCACGGGCACGAAGCGGGCGACGTCGCCGCTGCCGGTGCCTTCGGCGACCCGCACACCGAGGTTGCCCGCGTCGTCGAGCGTGAGGCTCGATTGCGGCAGCAGATGCGCCATGCGGCCGGCCGACTGGATCAGGATTTCGGCGGTCTGGCCGTCGCGGATCGAGAGATCGAGGTTGGCGAGCTCGGCTTCGACGCGGAAGGTGCGGGTCTGGGGATCGGCGGAGCGCGACAGGAAGGTGACCGTGCCCACCACCTCGCGGCCGGAGGCGAGGCGGGCGCCGACGGGCGCGCCGAGCCGAACCCGGTCGACATCGACCTCGGCGACGTAACCGACGAGCTTGATCGGGTCGAGGTCGATGATGGTGGCGCAGAGGCTGCCAGTCATCATCAGGCTGCCGATCTCGGCGGTGTCGGTTTCCAGGATACCGTCGAACGGCGCGATGACCCTCGTGTTGGCGATGTCGCGCTCGGTGGCGTCCACCGCGGCGCGCGCGCTTTCGATCGCGGCCTCGGCGCTGGAGGCCCCGGCCTCGGCCGAAATCACGGCCGCCCGGGCGCTTTCGAGCGCGGCGCGGGCCGAAAGCACCCGCGTCTGGGCCGCGAACCCGCCTTCGGCGAGCTTTTCGGCATTGTCGAGGTCGAGCCGGGCGCTGGCAAGCGCGGCCTCGGCCTCGGCCGCCCGCGCACCGGACGTGGGCAGGTTGGCCTCCGCCTCGGCGAGCCGGGCGCGCGCCTCGGCGAGGGCCGCAGCGCGGGTGCCGATGTCGATCTCGCAGAGCATGTCGCCCGCGGCCACGGCGACGCCCTTGTGGCGCGGCTGCGACACCACCTTGCCGTTCGTCTCGGCCATCAGTTCGAGCGTGCGCGCGGCTTCGGTGCGGCCGCGCAGCACCACCGCGCTGTCGATCTCGCGCGCGGCGCTCTCGGCGGCGATCACCGCGACCGGCGCCACGGTGGGCTCGGAGGCCCGCGCCTCGGCCAGCGAGGCGGCGGCATCGGGTGTGCCGGTCTCGTCATCGCCGATCCGAGTGCCGATCTCGCTGCCCGTCTCGCTGCCCGCCTCATTGCTGGTCGCGTCGCCGGACCCGTAGCCGGCGAGGCGCAGCAGCTCGTCGCGTTGGAACACGGCGAAGAACAGGACCACGATTGCGGCAATTGCGGTGACTATCGGAAAAAAACGCATCTCGATCCCCCGGTGAAGGCCCGGTCAACAGCATGGCCCTGTCTGGTTGGGCTTGCAGATAGGCGCATTTCAGCCGCCTCACAACCATTCTGCCGCCAATGCTACGCCGACTGGTGCGGATCGGACCAGTTTTTGAGCGCCCCTTGGCATTTCTCGCGGCTTCGGGCTAAAGAAGGGGCAAATCAAGCCGGAGGCCTTTGCCCCATGTCGAACAACGAAAGCTTCATCGACGAGGTGACCGAAGAGGTCCGCCGCGACAAGCTCTATGCAGGCCTCAGGAAATACGGCTGGATCGGCATCGCCGCCGTGGTCCTGCTGGTCGGCGGGGCGAGCGTGAACGAATGGATGAAGGCGCGCGAGCGGGCCACCGCAGAGGCCGCGGGCGACGCGATCCTCGCGGCCGTCACCCAGGGCACCACCGCCGATCAGATCGCCGCGCTCGACAGGATCGACGCCGACGGCGACCTCGGCGCGGTGCTCGGCCTGGTCGCCGCCGGTTCGCAGCCCGACGACCTGGCCGCGGCGGCCGAGCGGCTGGCCGCCGTCGCCGCCGATGACACCGCGCCGCAGCTCTACCGGGACCTCGCGGTGCTGAAACGCGCCATGCTGCCCGGGCAGACGAGCCCCGCGGACCGGATCGAGGCGCTGACAGGGCTGACCGCGCCGGGCGCGCCCTTCCGGGTGCTGGCCGAGGAACAGATTGCTTTCGCCGAGGTCGAGCTTGGCGAAACCGCGTCCGCCGTGAGCCGGCTGGAAGCGCTTTTGAACGACAACGAAGCATCCGGGGCCTTGCGCCAAAGAGCGCAACAGTTGATTGTGGCGCTGGGCGGCGGCGAGACCGCCGAAGACGGCGCCTGAGTGGGGCGCCGTGTTTGACCGGGTTAAGTCTTCTTGGGGGATAGGCACGTGAAACGGTTCTCAGCGATAAAGAGCCTGGCCCTGGTTTCGAGCCTCGGGCTGTTTGCAGCCGGCTGTGCGGAGCCCGAAGTGATCTTCGAGGGCATGCGCGAAGATCTGCGCAGCCCTGGCTATGACCAGACCGACCCGAACGCGGTCGGCGCGGCCGCCGAGCGCGCCGCCGCGGATTTCGCGGACTTCGAGAACAGCGCGCGGCCGGCCAACATCGGCGCGCCGCAGCAGGTCGGCAGTTGGACCCATCGCGGCGGCAATGCCGCGCACGATCTGCCGCATGGGGTCCTGTCATCGGCGCCTGCGCTGGTGTTTTCGTCGAAAGCCGGGACCGGCAACGAACGCCGCTTCCGGATCACCGCAGAGCCGGTGTCCGACGGCGCCCGCGTCTACACGATGGACAGCCACGCCCAGGTGACGGCCCACGGCCTCGGCGGCGGTGCCGTCTGGTCGGCGGAGCTGACCCCGCCGGGCGAAAGCGCGGGCAGCGGGTCGGGCGGCGGACTGGCGCTTTCGGGCGGCACGCTCTACGCCACCACCACCTTCGGTGAACTGTTGGCGCTCGACGCCGCGAATGGCGCGGTGAAGTGGCGGCAGAAATTCGAGGCCGCCGTTCACGGCGCGCCGACCGTCTCCGGCGGCAAGGTCTATGTGACCTCGGCCAACTCGGTGGCCTACGCGGTCGCGACCGATACCGGGCGGATCGCCTGGCGGCGCGCCGGGGTGCCGACGCAGCACGGATCGTCGGGCGTGGCCGCGCCCGCGGTGTCGGGCAATGTCGTGGTCTACCCGCTCGCCAACCGCTCGATGCTGGGCGTCGACGCGGGCTCGCGGCGACATCCGCTGGGTCGCCCGTGTCTCGGGCGGCCGGGCCGGGGCCGCGCGCGGTGTGATGCGCGATTTCACCGGCGAGCCGGTGGTGACCGGCGGGCTGGTCTATGCCGCGACCTCGGCGGGCCGCGCCGTGGCGGTGGGGCTTCAGGACGGCAAGATCCGCTGGACCGCCGACGAGGGCGCGCAAGGCACGATGGCGGTGGCCGGGGGCTCGGTCTATTTCGTGACCGACCAGGCCAAGCTGGTGCGGCTCTCCGCCCAGGACGGCGACAAGATCTGGGAAGTGGACCTGCCGCGCTACGAAAAGGCCGACAAGCCGCGCAAGCTGAAGGCGATCTTCCCCGCCTACGGGCCGATCCTCGCGGGCGGCCGGCTCTGGGTCGCTTCCGGCGACGGGCTCCTGCGCAGCTACAACCCCGCCGACGGGGCGCTGCTCGGGACGGTGGCATTGCCTGCCGGTGCGGCGAGCCGTCCGATCACCGTGGCCGGGCTGATGATGCTGATGACCGAACAGGGCAACCTCGTCGGGCTGCGCTGAAGGTGCGGCGGGCGGCGGGCTGAAAGCCCGCCCTGTGGCTGCACCACGGCCGTTGCGGGGCGCGGCGGGGAGCTGCGGGGCGCGGGGCCGCGGCCTGCCGGCATCTGTTGAAGCGGCCGGCGTTTGCGTGTAACCCGTCCGCCTGACGCCTCGAGGACGGACTCCATGACCTTCACTCTCGCCATCGTCGGCCGGCCCAACGTGGGCAAGTCGACCCTGTTCAACCGTCTGGTCGGCAAGAAGCTCGCGCTGGTCGACGACCAGCCCGGGGTCACCCGCGACCTGCGCGAGGGCGAGGCGCGGCTCGGGCCGCTTCGCTTCACCGTGATCGATTCCGCGGGGCTTGAAGAGGCGGCCGACGAGAGCCTGCAGGGGCGGATGCGCAAGCTCACCGAGCGGGCGGTCGAGATGGCGGACGCCTGCCTGTTCGTCGTCGATGCCCGGGCCGGCGTGCTGCCGGCCGACGAGGTTTTTGCCGACATCCTGCGGCGCAAGAACGCCCATGTGATCCTGGCCGCCAACAAGGCCGAGGGCACCGCGCGGCGAGGGCGGGCTGATCGACGCCTGGTCGCTCGGCCTCGGCGAACCGCTGCGGCTGTCGGCCGAGCACGGCGAGGGCATGGGCGAGCTGGCGGCGGCGCTGATGCCGATCGCCGAGGCCGCGGCGGAGAAGGCGGCGATTGTTGCGGACGCGCAGCCGGTGACCGACGTGGCGCTGGCCGAGGAGGACGAAGAGGGCGACGCAAGCGCCGCCCGACTGGACGCCGACCGCCGCGCGGCCGCTCCAGGTCGCCGTGGTCGGCCGGCCGAATGCCGGCAAGTCGACGCTGGTCAACGCGCTGATCGGCGAGGAGCGGCTGCTGACCGGGCCCGAGGCCGGCATCACCCGCGATGCGATCTCGCTGGGCTTCGACTGGGACGGCACGCCGACCCGGATCTTCGACACCGCCGGCATGCGCCGCAAGGCCAAGGTGAACGAGAAGCTCGAGAAGCTCTCGGTCGCCGACGGGATCAGGGCGGTGAAATTCGCCGAGGTGGTGATCGTGTTGCTCGACGCCGAAATCCCGTTCGAGAGCCAGGATCTGCGCATCGCCGATCTCGCCGAGCGCGAGGGCAGGGCGGTCGTGGTCGCGGTCAACAAGTGGGACGCCGAACGCGACAAGCAGAAAAAGCTCTCGGACCTCCGCGAGGCCTTCGAACGGCTGCTGCCGCAGCTGCGCGGCGCGCCGCTGGTGACGATCTCGGCCAAGACCGGCCGCGGGCTCGACCGGCTCCAGGCCGCGGTGCTGAAAGCGCACCGGGTCTGGAACACGCGGATCTCCACGGCCCGGCTCAACCACTGGCTCGAAGGCATGGTCTCGGCCCATCCGCCGCCCGCACCGGGCGGACGGCGGATCCGGCTGCGCTACATGACGCAGGTCAAGACCCGGCCCCCCGCCTTCGTCGCCATGTGCTCGCATCCCGACAAGCTGCCGGAGAGCTACACCCGCTACCTGGTCAACGGGTTGCGCGACGATTTCGACATGCCGGGCACGCCGATCCGGCTGTTCATGCGCTCGCAGGCAGACAAGAACCCGTTCAAGGACAAGAAGAACTGGGGCGCGCCCTCGCGGCTGAAGAAGCATCTCGGGAAGGGCAAGAAGCAGTCCTGAGGACCGGGCCTGTGCCGCTTTCGCCAGCGTCCAGGCGGCGCTCGTATTACTGCCCTAGGGGCCTAGGGCTGTGACCCTGCTGAGGAGGTCCAAAACGTTCTGTTTCAATGGTTTGGGTTGCGTGACGCGTTCACGTCTCGTCAGCGTCCCGGCGTCCCGGCGTCCCGGCGTCCCGGCGTGCCGTGAGGCGGAAATCGTCTCTTGAATCGGACAGATCCCGACCCGCGCGCGGAGCGCTCTAACGCCCAAGCTCCCGCATTCCCCGGTCGATCCCCTCCAGCGTCATCGGCACCATCCGGCCCTCGAAGATGTCGTTGACCATGGCGATGGTCTGGGTCCATTTCCAATGTGCCTCGGGCACCGGGTTGATCCAGAGATGCGCGGGCCAGGCGGCGCGGGCACGGGCGAGCCAGACCTGGCCGGCCTCGGCGTTCCAGTGCTCGTTGGCGCCGCCGGGATGCACCAGCTCGTAGGGGCTCATCGAGGCGTCGCCGACGAAGATCGCCTTGTAGTCGGGGCCGTAGGTGTGCAGCACCTCGGCCAGTCGGCACCTGCGCGGACCAGCGCCGGCGGTTGTCGTGCCAGACGCCCTCGTAGAGGCAGTTGTGGAAGTAGAAGTACTCGAGGTGCTTGAACTCGGTGCGCGCGGCCGAGAACAGCTCCTCGACCACCTTCACATGCGGGTCCATCGAGCCGCCGACGTCGAGGAACAGCAGCACCTTGACCGCGTTGCGCCGCTCGGGCCGCATCTTCACGTCGAGATAGCCGTGTTCGGCGGTGGCGCGGATGGTGCCGTCGAGGTCGAGCTCGTCGGCTGCGCCCGTCGCGCGCCCAGCGGCGCAGGCGGCTCAGCGCGACCTTGATGTTGCGGGTGCCGAGCTCGACCGTATCGTCGAGGTTCCGGAACTCGCGCTTGTCCCAGACCTTGACCGCGCGGCGGTGGCGGCTCTCGTCCTGGCCGATGCGCACGCCTTCGGGGTTGTAGCCATAGGCGCCGAAGGGCGAGGTGCCGGCGGTGCCGATCCATTTGATGCCGCCCTGGTGGCGGCCCTTTCTGCTCCTCGAGCCGCTTCCTGCAGCGTCTCCATCAGCTTGTCGAAGCCGCCCGAGGCCTCGATCTCGGCGCTTCTCCTCGTCGCGACAGATGCTTCTCGGCCAGCTTCTGCAGCCAGTCGCCGGGCAGTTCGACCGCGTCCAGCACGTCGTCGACGCTGATCGTCTCCAGCCCCTCGAAGACGGCGCGCGAAGGCCCGGTCGAACCTGTCGAGGTTGCGCTCGTCCTTCACCATCGCGGTGCGGGCGAGGTAGTAGAAGCCGTCGACGTCGTAGGTCACGAGCCCGGCCTTCATGCCTTCGAGGAAGGCGAGGTATTCGCGCAAGGTGACCGGCACCCCGGTTTCGCGCATGTTCTGGAAGAACGGCAGGAACATCAACAGCCTCCGGGCCTGTCTTCATCCGCGTCTACAGCAGGCGCTCGATGATGACGGTGGCAAGAAGACCGGCGACCGCGAAGGCGAGATCCGAAGGCCGCCGCGTATTGCGCGATGTCGAGCCGGCTGCCGCCGCGCCGCCGGGCGAGGAACCCGCCCCAGACAGCGCCCGCGATGAAGGCCAAGATCACGATCATGTTCTACCCTCCCTCGGCCGCGATCCGCGGCCTGAGCGCGGCGATCTCGCGCACCCGCTCGCGCACTTCGGTGTCGGAACCGAAGCCATAGCGCGCCCAGCCAAGGCTGTCGAGCCGCACCGCCGCCGCTTCGGTCGGCGCGCCCGAGCATCTCCAGCGCCTCGGCCTTGATCAGGAGAAGCGTCGCCAGCAGGGCCGCGTTCTCGGCCCGGAGCGCGGTCGCGGCGTGGCGGTCGACGAGCTCGATCGCGGCCTCGGGACTGCGCCGGCCGACAGCGCGTAGGCGGCGATCTGCATCGCCACATGCGCGGCATGCATCTCGGTCCCGGGCCGCCCGATAGATCTGCCGCCGCCTCGAGGAAGGAGGCGACCGCGAGGTCGAACTCGCGCGGCAGCGCCAGCCGGCCCAGCGTGAAATGCGAAAACGCCAGCCGCGGGTCGTGCCAGCCGTTGCCGCGGGCGATCTCGACGCGCCCGTCCGGCCGCGGCGCGGCGCGCGGCGCGCCGCCGGCGCGCGGCGACAGCGCCGTCTTCGATCGCGTCGATCCAGGCCCGGCGTTCGTGCGGTGCGGCGCCGCGCCGCTCCGCCGGCCGCGCGGTTGAGCCGGTGCCAGCAGCGCCGGCAGCACGGGCCGCCGACCTCGGCCTCGGATCATGCCGGAGGCCAGTTCCGGGGCGTAGGTGGCGCGCAGCATCAGCATGTCGAAGCCGGTCAGGACGGTGTGGAAATTGTCGTCGTTGAAGACGCTGTCCGGCAGCCGGTAGAGATCGTTCAGCGGCCCGAGCGCCTGGGCGATCTCCTCGTGCAGGCAATCGCGCATCTCCTGCGGCTGACACGTCGCCCGGCAGGAACACCGCCATCTGTTCGCGGGTGGCTGAGCCGGGTCCAGTCGGTGCGGTCGCCGTGCCGGGTGCGTTTGTACTCCGCCCAGGACGAGACGTTGGGCGCCACGAAACAGGCGGCATGCGGCACCAGCCGCTGCAAGTCGCGTTTCTTGATCACTTCCACGGTTATCGAGGCGGGGCCGTCCTCCGTCCCCACACGGATGTCGATCCCCGCCTCGCCGTTGAGCCGCTGCAACAGCCTGTCGAGATCGGCCTGCATCGACACTGGCACGTCCCCCCGGAGTGCCAGCGTGATCGGCCCCTCGAACCGCGACAGCACCGGCAAGGTGCGCCCCGATTCGAGTTGGAAGGCGAGGTCGAGGAAGTCGCCCGCTATCTCGCTGTTTGGCCGCGACGGCCCGTCTGTCCTGGAACCTGCAAACGCTTTCATCGGCGGCAGGTCGGTGGGCAGAACCTGGCTTCGAGAAGCCACACTCGGTACGTACTCGACGCCCGTCGACCTGTTCGCCCCACAGCTTGCCAGCCCCAGGACCGTGATCGCCCCCACGATCACCACACGTAGCAAGTTCATTGTATCTGCCCCCGCTGATACTTGATGAACGGTGTCGGTTCCCCAACCCGGTCGTAAAGCCTGCGTGCCTCTGCGTTGAACTCCTGGGTCAACCAGTAGACATTGGGCGCCCCTTGCGCGTCCGCGGCTGCATAGACAGCCTCGATCAGCGCACGCCCGATGCCTTGGCCCCTTGCGGCCTGGTCGGCATAGAGATCCTGCAGATAGCAGACGTCTTCAATCTTCCAGTTGTGACGATGGAAGAGGTAGTGAACGAGCCCCACCGGCACGCCATCGCGATCGGCCAACAGCCCCCACTGTGGTTCTTTCGGGTCGAGAAGGCGGGAAAAGGTGGTTGCATACACCTCCTCCGCGACTTCCGCCGCGTAGAACCGAGATAGGCCGACCACAGGCGCCGCCAGTGGGACTCGTCTGTTCGCGTCAACGAACGGACGGTTATGTCGGACGTGAACCCCATGCACTCCGCTCATACCGCTTGTCGCCCCCCCAGGCTCGGTAAGGCCTATGCCCCTTACGATTCGTTAAAAGCCAGAAAATGTTCGAAATGTGGCGAAAAACAGGCTGTTTTCAATCCGAGAACAACCAGACCGCAAGATCTGGTGGCGTTCTTGTATCATTCTCACAAGTCGGGGATTCGAATTGTGACCACATTGTGGCGGTGTTCGCCATTGTTCTTCCATGACTCCGGAGGAACTGCGCGCAAAGCGGCGAAATCCGCCCGCGCGGCGGGTCGAGCCGGTTGCACTACGCGACGGCTTTGCTACATATTTCGAACGGTCGATGCGAACTCGGACCGTTTCAGACAGGATTCGCGGACAGCGGCGCCTCGCGCCCGACCGCCCGTACAGAGGACCTTTGCATGAAGGCCATCCTTGCACTTCTGGCCGCTGGCCTGATCGCCCAGGCGGCACCGGCGACGGCGCAGGAGATCATGAACGTATCCAACATGGATCAGTCCTGCAGGAATTTTTACCCGGGCCCGTCGCCCCGGGGCGACGAGCTGAAGAAAGTGACGTTCGTGAACAACCGCACCGAAATGGTCTGGCCGGCCTGGATCAACCTTGCGGGGTTTGTCGGCGTCTACCCGCAAGAGATCCCGCCCGGCGGCCGGTACTCGACCTACACCCGTGTCGGCCACCGGTGGATGATCATCGACGGCACCAACTGGAACTGCGTACAGAATTTCACCATCGACGGCGGCACCGGCACCTATACCATCCAGTGAACGAGGCGGAGGGGGCCGCGAAACCGCAGGCGGGGAAGCTGCCCCTATCTCGAAAAAGATAAAAATTTCAAAGAATTGTCGCCCTAGGCGGATGTTAATTTCGACGCCGTAGACTTCCCCGAAATCGTCATTACATCTCGGATCGGCTTCATGGCCACCTATACGATTGTCGCCGCCAACGCGACGTTGGGACCGGGCGAGGTGCACGCCGGGCAGACGTTCAGCGTGACGGCCGGAGACGTCTACATCGTCGATCCATCGGCAGACGAGGATGTCACCTTCGTCGCGTCCAGTGGCGGTCCGCATGATTTCGACCCGGTGTTCAACGACACGCTGGCAAGTTCGCTGAAGGTGACCATCGCTGGATACCTGACCGCGACCGTGAGCATCGCGGACAATGTCGATCTCGGCGGCGTCGATATTGCTGCGGACGCATCTACCGGTCTCACGCTCGATGTCGGCAACAACGCGAGCCTCGGAAACCTCGACGGGTCGAGTTCGGGCGCGGACAACACCACCATCGGCGACGGGTTCACGGCGCATGGCGACTGGAACACGCGGGGTGGCGCGGATGTCATCACGGTCGGTGACAACGCGACGTTCCTGATTCTGAGGACCGGCACGGGCGACGATTTGGTCACTTTCGGCGATGGCGCGCAGTTCGCCGAAATCGACACCGAAGCCGGCAACGATTCGATCTGGCTGGACGACGATGCCGTCGGCACCACGATCGCGGCGGGCGGTGACGACGACACGATCCGCACCGGGTCGAACGCGCAGATCACCAAGGTCGACGGGGAGACGGGCACCGACAGCCATACGACCCAGACCGGCGGCACCACGCCGTCGAACATGGAAACGACGCTGACCGTGTGTTTCCTGCAAGGCACCGTGCTCAGAACCCTGCACGGCGACCGGGCGGTCGAGACCCCGCGTACCGGCGATCCGGTCTGGATGCTGGATCACGGGTTTCAGCCCGTGCGTCCGATCCTCCGCTAGCTCGGCTTGGTCGAAAAGCTCATCGCGCGCGCGGTTTGCAATGGAACGCCGCTCCAGGAACCGCCGGGCGCAATTGTCGCCGCGTGAGGCGCGCGGGGTCGGAAAAGCAGACTGGCAGCGTCGTGAAAAGACCCTCCGCGCGGTATCTCACGACGGCGGGCCGAGAATGCAGCCCGCGGTGGCGATCGGGTGCATCGCCGCCTAGCGCTCGCCGCGCGCCATGAAGACGAGCCGCTCGAACAGGTGCACGTCCTGCTCGTTCTTCAGCAGCGCGCCGTGCAGCGGCGGCAGGGCGCTGGTTGCGCGTCGCGCGCGCAGCGCCTCGGGCGGGATGTCCTCGGCGACCAGCAGCTTGAGCCAGTCGAGCAGCTCGGAGGTCGAGGGCTTCTTCTTCAGCCCCGGCACCGTCGCGCACCTCGTAGAACGCTTGCAGCGCCGTGGTCAGCAGGCGCGTCCTTCAGGTCCGGGAAGTGCACGTCGACGATCGCCTTCATCGTCTCGGCGTCGGGGAAGCGGATGTAGTGGAAGAAGCAGCGGCGCAGGAAGGCGTCGGGCAGCTCCTTCTCGTTGTTCGAGGTGATGATGACGATCGGGCGGTGCGTCGCGCGCGACCGGTCTCGCCGGTCTCGTAGACGTAGAACTCCATGCGGTCGAGCTCGCGCAGCAGGTCGTTCGGGAACTCGATGTCGGCCTTGTCGATCTCGTCGATCAGCAGCACCAGCTGCCGTCGGCCGTCGAAGGCCTCCCACAGCTTGCCGCGCACGATGTAGTTGCGATGTCGTGCACCCGTGTCGTCGCCGAGCTGGGAGTCGCGCAGCCGCGCGACGGCGTCGTACTCGTAGAGGCCCTGCTGGGCCTTGGTCGTGCGACTTGATGTGCCACTCGATCAGCGGCAGCCCGAGCGCGCTGGCGACCTCGTGGGCCAGCACGGTCTTGCCGGTGCCGGGCTCGCCCTTGACCAGCAGCGGGCGCTGCAGCGTGACCGCGGCGTTGACCGCGACGCGTCAGATCCTCGGTGGCGACGTAGCTGTCGGTGCCGTCGAAACGCATGGGTCCACTCCCTCTCGTCGGCCTTTGGTAGGCGGGCGCAGGCGGGTTGTCCAGCCGCTGGCTGCGGGCCGGACCCGTGGCGGCTGGCGCGGCACCTTTCGCCCGGGCAGACGACTGGAAGTTGAAAACGCTCGACGAATCCTCCCGGGCGGCGGCGGCGCGCCGTACGGACCGGCTGCGGGTCACCGGATCGGTTTCGCTCAGGCCCTCCGCGACGCTTTGGATAGTGACAACCTACAATCGGTCGTTTAAACGGCAGCGCAGGAGGTAGGCCGGATGGTTGATTTTGCAAAACAAGACAACACGCCCGGCGAGTACAAGGAGCCTGGGATGAAAGCCGAAGTCTTCCTGCCGGAGGATTATCGCCCCGCCGAGGACGAACCCTTCATGAACGAGCGGCAAATGGAGTATTTCCGCCGCAAGCTGCTCGCATGGAAGGCCGATCTGCTGGACGATTCCAAACACACGATCGAGGGGTTGCAGGACGGCACGCGCAACATCCCCGATATCGCCGACCGTGCCTCGGAAGAGACCGATCGCGCGCTGGAACTCAGAACCCGGGACCGGCAGCGCAAGCTGGTGGCCAAGATCGAGCAGGCGCTGCGCCGGATCGACCAGGGCGAGTACGGCTACTGCGAGGAAACCGGCGAGCCGATCTCGCTGAAGCGGCTCGACGCGCGCCCGATCGCGACATTGAGCCTCGAGGCGCAGGAGCGTCACGAGCGTCGCGAAAAGGTGCACCGCGACGACTGACCCGGACGCCCGTGCGCGGGCCGGACGGATCGAACGACAATGGCACCGGGGCGGCGACGTCCCGGTTTTTTCGGCCCGGTCTTTCGGCCGGGATCCCGGTTAGGGAGAGACCATGCTGATCGGACAGGAAATCACTGTTCTGGGCGGCGGCATCGGCGGGTTCGCTGCGGCCGCGGCGCTGGCGACACGCGGCGCCCGGGTGCGGGTGCTGGAACAGTCCGATGGGATTACCGAAGTCGGGGCAGGGCTGCAGATCTCTCCCAACGGATTTGCCGTGCTGGATGCGCTCGGGCTGGCCGAGACCGCGCGCGCCCGGGCGATGCGCGCGCGCGCGGTGGTGCTGGCGGACGGTCTTTCGGGACGCGAAGTGGTGCGGATGGACCTCGAGACGCTGCGCCCGGGCAAGGATTTCCTGCTGTTCCACCGTGCCGACCTGATCGACATTCTCGCCAAACGCGCGATGGCGCTGGGGGTCGAGGTCGAGACCGGCGCCGAGGTGACCGGGATCGAGGTCGCGCAAGATCATGCCCGGCTGGAGATCGACGGCAGGAGCCCGCGTGAGGTGGCGTTTCTGGTCGGCGCCGACGGGTTGCATTCGCGGCTGCGCACGGTGCTCAACGGCCCGCGCAAACCGTTCTTCACCGGCCAGGTGGCCTGGCGGGCCCTGGTGCCCGCCCGGGGCCGCGAGCGGGTCGAGGCGACGGTCTGGATGGGGCCGGGACGGCATATGGTGACCTATCCGCTCCGCCGCGGCGAGATCATCAACATCGTTGCGGTCGAGGAGCGCAAGGAATGGGCCGACGAGGGCTGGCACCACCGCGACGAACCGCTCAACCTGCGCCAGGCCTTCGATCGGTTCGCCGACGTGCCCCGCAGTCTCGTCGACCGGGTCGAGGAGGTGCATCTGTGGGGCCTGTTCCGCCACCCGGTCGCCGACCAGTGGCACCGGGGCCCGGCCGTCATCCTCGGCGACGCGGCCCATCCGACGCTGCCGTTCATGGCCCAGGGCGCGGTGATGGCGCTGGAGGATGCCTGGGTGCTGGCGGATTCGCTCAGCTTGAGCGGGCTCGATGAGGGCCCGGCGCTCTACCAGGCCCGCCGCCGCCCGCGTGTGGCGCGGGTGATCGAGGAGGCGAACAAGAACGCGCGCAATTACCACCACGCCAACCCGCTGGCGCGCGCGGTCGGGTTCGGCGCGCTGCGGCTTCTGAGCGGTCTGCGCCCCGAAGCGGTGTTGAACCGCTACGATTGGATCTACGACCGCGACGTGACGCGGGAGTGATAGACCCGCGCCGGGAGGTGCCGCCCCCGGACCCCCGGCGTGTATTTCTCCAGGAAAAACCAGGCCCGGGGCCGCCCTGCGTGCGCTGGGTACGCCTCCGTCCCTGAAGGCCATCGGCGGCGGCGGAACCCACCGTGCTGTGCGCGTCTACCCGAGCAGCCGGTCGACTTCGCTGCCGGCGATCGTATGGGAGAGGGTCGAGAAGTCGCCGCTGTCGAACATCGCGTGGCCGGCATCGACGATCAGCCGGTGGGTGGCGCGCGCGAGCGACGAGCCGAGCGACAGCCGGGCCACGCCGAGGCTGGCGAAATCGGCCCGGGTGTGCTGGGCGAAATCGCCCGCGACGAGCGCGTTGACCGGCAGGGTGGTGGCGGCACAGACCCGCGCCTGCGCGTCCAGCGATCCCGGCACCGGCACGTAGAGACAATCTGCCCCGGCGGCCTCGTAGCCCGCAAGCCGGGCGAGCGCCTCGTCGAGATCGTAGACCCCGTGCATCACCCCGTCGGCGCGCGCAACGAGCACGAAGTCCCGAGGCAGCCCGCGCGCGGCGCTGGCGGCGGCGCGGATGCGCTCGACCGCGAGGTCGCGGGGGTAGGGTGTGGCCTCGGGCAGCGCCATGTCTTCGATCGAGATCCCCGCAAGTCCCGCCTCGAAGGCGAGCCGCACGGTGTCGGCCACGGTCTCGGGGTCATGTCCGAAGCCGTTCTCGAAATCGCCCGAGACCGGCACGTCGACCGCCGCCACGAGGGTTTCGGCATGGGCCAGCGCCTCGTCGCGGGTGACCCGCCCGAGGTCCGGGCGGCCGAGGGTGAAGGCATGTGCCGCCGACGAGGTGGCGATGGCGGGGGCGCCGAGGGCCGCGAGCAGCTTCGCCGAGCCGGCGTCCCAGGCGTTGGCGAGGATGAACGGGTCGCCGGGGCGGTGCAGGGCGCGGAACCGCGCGCCGATGTCATCGGACCTGGGGGTGGGCATGTCTGTTCTCCTGTGGCGAAAAGGCGTTCGGTCTCGATCAGCCGGGATTTGCGCCACAACCCGCCGCCGTAGCCGGTCAGGCTGCCGTCGGCGCCGATGACCCGGTGGCAGGGTTGGGCGATGGCGATCGGGTTGGCGCCGTTGGCGGCGGCCACCGCGCGGGCGGCGCTCGGGCGGCCGATGGCGGCGGCGAGGGCGGCGTAGCTGCGCGTCTCGCCGGCGGGGATGTCACGCAGCGCTGCCCGGACCTGTTTCTGGAACGGCGTGCCGAGCGGCGCGAGCGGGGTCTCGAACCGGGCGTTGCGACCGGCGAAGTAGGCGTTGAGTTCGCGCGCGATCCGGTCATGCGGCGCCCGGCGTGCAAAGCCGAGCGCGCCTTTGGCGGCCTGCCTGAGCCGGGCAAGCTCGCGGGGCAGCGCCTTGCGCTCGGAAAACTCCAGCAGGTGCAGATGCGTGTTGTCCGCCACCGCGACCATCGGCCCGAGCGGTGTCGGCACCCAATCGGCTCCGAGCAGCGCGTTTTTGTCGAAGCGCCCGGGTGCGGCGCCCATCAGCCGGGCGAAGGCGGCGCGGAAGGCGGACAGGCTGTCGAACCCGGCATCGACCTGGGCGTCGATCACCCGCTCGCCGGTCGCCAGCGCCGTGCCGCCCGCTGCCAGCCGCAGCGTCCGGGCGATGGCGAGAAACGTGTTGCCGGTCGTGCGCTTGAAGGCGCGGCGCACCGTCGACGGATCGTGTCCGGTGCGCGCGAGGTCGGCCTCGCTCCAGCGGCGGGTGGGGTTTTCGGCGAGCGCGGTCATCAACGCGGTGACGAGCGGGTCGTTGCCCACCGGGTGGCAGCGTTTGCAGGGGCGCAAACCGGCCTCGAGACAGGCGGCGGCGCTGTCGTAGAAGCGGCAGGTCTCGCGTTTCGGCTTGGGGGCAGGGCAGTTCAGGCGGCAGAAGATGCGGGTGCTGGTGACGCCGACGAAGGCGCGGCCATGCCAGTCGGGACTGCGCGCCAGGAGCGCGGCGTAGAGCGTGGCGTCATCGGGCAGATCGAACAGCATGGGACGAGCCTAGCGGATTCGCCGAAGGCTGCCGCCGGAAATCGGGCCTCGCGGTCTGCCGCGCTGGCGAAAGCGGCGCAGGGCGCTCAGGCGGCGCGGGACCTGGCGAAGGCGATCAGCCGGGTGAGGGCGGCTTCGAGGCTGGCGTCGTCGACGGTGAGCGCGACCCGGACGTAGCCGGCGGCCGCCGCCCCGAAACTTTCGCCCGGCATCACGGCGATCCGTTCCGCTTCCAGCAGGGCCGTGGCGAAGGCGATCCCCGAGAGCCCGGTCGCGCGGATGTCGAGCAACACGTACATCGCGCCCTCGGCGGGGATGCTTTTGACCAGGTTCTGGCGCGCGAGCAGGGTGCGCGCGAGGTCGCGGCGGCGGTGGAACGGGGCGCAGACCGCGCCTTCCAGCGCGGCGCCGGCGCCGAGGGCGAAAACGGCGGCGTCCTGGATGTAGCCGGGCACGCCGTAGGTGGTGTGGATCGCCAGGTTGGAGAGGTGGAAGATCACCTCTTCGGGGCCGACGATCCAGCCGACCCGGCTGCCGGTCATGGCGAAGCTCTTCGACATCGAGCCGACCACCAGCGTGCGTTCGGCAAGGCCTGGCAAGCTGCGCGGGCTCACGTGGCGGCCGTCCCAGACCATGGTGTCGTAGACCTCGTCGGAGATCAGCCAGAGGTCGCGGGCCGTGCAGACCGCGCCGATCGCCGCGAGGGTCTCGGCGCCCGTAGATCGCCCCGGTCGGGTTGTTGGGGGTGTTGATGAGCAGGCTTTTTGCCCCGGTCTCCAGACGCCGCGTCCGCGATGGTGCGCGCGCTGGGGCGAAACCCGTCTTCGGGCCGGGCGGCGACCGAAACCGGCACGCCGCCGGCGCCGCGGATCGTGCCGGGGTAGGTGGCGTAATAGGGATCGATGTAGAGCCCGGTCTCGCCCGGCTCGAGCACGGCGCTGTGGGCGGCAAAGAGCGCCGCCTGCCCGCCGGGGGTGATGAGCACGTTCTCCGGACCGTTGGCGACCCCGGTGCTGTCGCTGACCCGCCCGGCGACCGCCGCGCGCAATGTCGGCACGCCGGGGATCTCGGCGTAGCCCGTGTGTCCGCCATGGGCCGCGGCGGCCATCGCGTCGAGGATCGGCTTCGGAGTCGGGAAATCGTGCTCGCCGACGGTGAGCTCGATGACATCTTCGCCTGCCGCCTTCATCTCGCGGGCGGCGAAATAGACCGCCCAGGCGTCGCCGCCACCGGCAAGGTCGAGGATCCAATTCGAGAGCTTCATGACAGGTCCCCCATTTCGGGCAAACGACCCCGGCGGTGTCCTCTTGTCCACCCATATTGTGGCGCGGGCTGCACGCCCCCCCAAGAATTTGCGTCTGCCCTCTTTCCAAACCGCCCGCCAGGTGAGATAGGGAAGCGCCAAACGAAAGCTCCAAAGGAGGACCCCCCATGGAGATTCGCGAGGCGCTCACCTTCGACGATGTTCTGCTCGTGCCGGCCGAAAGTTCCGTCCTGCCTTCGACGGCGGATACCCGCACGAAGGTCACCCGCGACATCATGATGAACATCCCGCTGCTGGCGGCGGCGATGGACACCGTGACCGAGGCCCGCATGGCCATCGCCATGGCCCAGGCGGGCGGCATCGGCGTGATCCACAAGAACCTCGACATCGAGGGGCAGGCGCGCGAGGTGCGCCGGGTGAAACGGTTCGAGAGCGGGATCGTCTACAATCCGGTCACCCTCACCCCCGAGCAGACGCTGGCCGACGCCAAGGCGTTGATCGAGCGTTACAATTTCACCGGCTTTCCGGTGATCGACGCGCGTGGCCTGGTGGTCGGGATCGTGACCAACCGCGACATGCGCTTCGCGACCTCGGACGACACGCCGGTCAAGGCGATGATGACCCACGAAAACCTCGCGATGCTCACCGAACCCGCCGATCTCGAGGAAGCCAAGGCGATGATGCGCGAGCGGCGGATCGAGAAGCTGCTGGTGACGGACGGGGCGGGCAAGCTCACCGGGTTGCTGACGTTGAAGGACACCGAACAGGCGGTGCTGAACCCGGATGCCTGCAAGGACCGGCTCGGGCGCCTCCGGGTGGCGGCGGCCAGCTCGGTGGGCGACTCTGGCTTTGAGCGCTCCGAGGCGCTGATCGACGCAGGGGTGGACATCGTGGTCATCGACACCGCGCACGGTCACTCGAGGGGCGTGCTGGATGCCGTTGAAACGAGTGAAGAAAATTTCGAACGAGGTCCAGGTGATCGCCGGCAACGTGGCGACCGCCGACGCGACCCGGGCGCTGATCGACGCGGGCGCGGATGCGGTCAAGGTCGGAATCGGCCCGGGCTCGATCTGCACCACGCGGATCGTCGCGGGTGTCGGCGTGCCGCAGCTGACCGCGATCATGGATTGCGCCGGCGCCGCCGGCGGCGTGCCGGTGATCGCCGACGGCGGGATCAAGTTCTCGGGCGATTTCGCCAAGGCGATCGCGGCCGGGGCCTCGGCGGCGATGGTCGGCTCGATGATCGCCGGGACCGACGAGAGCCCCGGCGAGGTGATCCTCTACCAGGGCCGGAGCTTCAAGAGCTACCGCGGCATGGGCTCGCTCGGCGCGATGGCGAGCGGCTCTGCCGACCGCTATTTCCAGAAGGACGCGGCGTCGGACAAGCTGGTGCCCGAAGGGATCGAGGGGCAGGTGCCCTACAAGGGGTCGGTCGCGACGGTGATCCACCAGATGGTCGGCGGCCTGCGCGCCGCGATGGGCTACACCGGCAACGCGACGGTCGAAGAGATGAAGCAGGGCGCCAAATTCGTGAAGATCACCGGGGCCGGGCTCAAGGAGAGCCACGTCCACGACGTGCAGATCACCCGCGAAAGCCCGAACTACCGGATTGGGTAGGGAAATGAAGGGATTGCACGGATCTCTTGAGGTGATGTATTGACCCCCGCCGCCCGCGTCGCGGCCGCGATCGAGCTGCTCGACGACTGGCTGGCCGGCGCGCCGGCGGAGAAGCTTCTCACCACCTGGGGGCGGACCCATCGGTTCGCCGGCTCCAAGGACCGCGCGGCGATCCGCGATCACGTCTGGGAGGCGATCCGCTGCCGGCGCAGTTTCGCGGCGCTGGGCGGGGCGGAGACGGGGCGCGGGCTGATGATCGGGGCGCTTCGGGCTGCGGGACAGGACCCGGCCGATGTCTTTTCGGGCGAGGGCTATGCGCCGCAACCGCTCGCCGAAGGGGAAGGCGAAGGCCCCACCCAAGGCGATCTGGCCGAAAACCTGGCGCTTGATTGCCCCGATTGGCTGGCGGCCGACCTGCGCGCCAGTCTCGGCGCGGATTTCGCCCCTGTCATGGCCGCGCTGCGCCATCGTGCGCCGGTGTTCCTGCGGGCCAACACCGGGCGGGTGTCCTTGACGGCGGCGCAGGCGGCCCTCGCCGCCGAGGGCATCGAGACCCGACCGCATGCGCTGGCGCCGGCCGCGCTGGAGGTGACCGCCGGGGCGCGGCGGATCCAGGGGTCGGCGGCCTACCGCGACGGTCTCGTCGAGTTGCAGGATGCCGCCAGCCAGGCCGTTGTCGCGGCGCTCGGCGTGCAGCCCGGCATGCGGGTGCTCGACTATTGCGCGGGCGGTGGCGGCAAGACGCTGGCGCTTGCCGCGGACGGCGCCGCGGTCACGGCGCATGACGTCGATCCCGGGCGGATGCGCGACCTGCCGGAGCGGGCGAAACGGGCCGGGGTGCACCCGCGGGTCCTGTCCGGGGCGGCCGTCGCCGGCGCCGCGCCGTTCGACATGGTCTTTGCCGACGCGCCCTGTTCCGGATCCGGCGCATGGCGACGCGCGCCGGAGGGGAAATGGCGGCTGACCCGGGCCAGGCTGGATGAGCTCGTGACGCTACAGGCCCGGATTCTCGACGATATTGCGGGCTGGGTCGCGCCGGGCGGGCGGCTTGCCTATGCCACCTGTTCGCTCCTGGAGGCCGAAAACGGCGCCCAGGTCCGGGGCTTTCTCGACCGCGCCCCCGGCTGGCGGCTCGACACCGAACGCCGGTTCACCCCGCAGGATGGCGGCGATGGCTTCTACGTCGCTGTAATGTCGCAGTCTTGACGCGTTAACGCCTGACTGGTCTAACAACCTGACGTTGAGGTGAGCAACCTCACGTTGAGGCAATACGGGACCGGCCGAGCAGACTTAACAGGGCGTTAACTCTTTCAAAGCCCTAATGCCGGGAACCGAATCAGGATTGGGGGTGCCGTGGCACATCTCGCCCTATCTCCGCGACCGATCACGCTGGCGGCGCTCGAGCTTGCGCCGCGTGCGATGTGGTTGATGCTGATCGGCGTCGTGTTCCTTGCCGGCGCCTGGGTCGCGCCGGCGCCGGGACTGGCCATCGTGCTGATCGTGCCGGCGATGGTCTTCGTGATCCTCGCGGTTCTGGTGAAGGCGCTGTCGCTGCGCCATGTTCGCGCCGAGGCCCAGCTATACCAGACCATCGCGGAATTCGTGGCCAACGACGCGGCGCCAAGCCTGACGGCGGACCGCGACGGGGTCGTCGGCTATGTCAACGCCGCCGGCCGCGCCCGCTTCGGCGAGGCCGAAGGCAAGACGTTGCTCGGTGTGCTGGGCGAGATGTTCGCCTCGCCCGCCTCGGTGCTCTACCGGCTCCAGAACAAGGCGCTCGCGATGGGCGCGGCGCGCGAGGACGTGGTGCTGAACCACGGGCACATGCGGCTCTCGGTCCACCGGGTCGGGCAGGGCGGGTTCCTTTGGCGGCTCGAGGATATCGGCGCGACGGTCCCGGCGGGCCGCTCGGGCGAACACATCTCGCTGCCGATGATGAGCGTGTCGAAATCCGGCACGATCCTGTTCATGAACGAGGCGTTGCGCCGGATGCTCGGCGGGCGCGAGACCACGCTCGACCGGGTGTTTGCGGACCTGCCTCTGCGGCCGGGCGAGATACATCATGTCGCCGGCAGCGACGGCGCCGAACCCGTGCAGGTGATCGAGGTCGCGCTCTCGGCGGGGCGGCGCGAGCTCTACCTTGCGCCGGCGTCCGGGCAGAACCGGGTCGCGCCCGGCGAATGGGGCGTGGTCGACAGCCTGCCGGTCCCGCTTCTGCGGCTCGACCGTTCGCGGTCGGGTGACGATGGCCAACCAGCGCGCCCATAGCCTGCTCAAGGCCGACGCGGTCGTCGGTCAGCACCTGTCCGACCTGGTCGAGGATCTCGGGCGGCCGGTGTCGGACTGGCTGCGCGAGGCCTGGCAGGGGCGCAACCTCGGGCGCACGGAAACCGTGCGCGCTTCGGGCGGGGATGAGCGCTTCATCCAGATCACGCTCGAACAATTCGAAGACGAGGTCGGACGCGCGCTGGTCGCGGTTCTGAACGACGCAACCGAGCTCAAGTCGATCGAGCGCCAAGTCGCCCAAAGCCAGAAGATGCAGCTCATCGGCCAGCTCGCGGGCGGTGTCGCGCACGATTTCAACAACCTGCTCACCGCGATCTCCGGCCATTGCGATCTTCTGCTCCTGCGCCGCGACGCCGAGGATCCCGACTTCGCGGACCTCAGCCAGATCGCGCAGAACGCGAACCGCGCGGCGGCGGTCGTCAACCAGCTGCTCGGGTTCTCCCGCAAACAGCGGCTGCGTCCCGAAACCCTCGATCTGCCCGACACGATCAGCGATCTGACTCACCTTCTGGGCCGGCTGGTCGGCGAGCGGGTCAACCTCGACCTCGACGTGGACCCGAAAACCCAGAAGATCCGCGCCGACAAGTTCCAACTCGAACAGGTGCTGACAAACCTCGTGGTCAATGCGCGCGATGCGATGATGCCGGACGGCGGACGGATCCGGCTCAAGCTCGGCAACCTCTATCTCGACCGGCCGCTGGAACGCGACCGGGCGGTGGTGCCGGCGGGCGATTACGTCTCGATTCAGGTGATCGACGAGGGCGCCGGCATCCCGTCCGACAAGGTGGAAAAGATCTTCGAACCGTTCTTTTCGACCAAGGGCGCCAAGGGCACCGGCCTCGGGCTGTCGATGGCCTATGGCATCGTCAAGCAATCCGGCGGGTTCATTTTCGTCGACACGGTCGAGGGATCGGGCACCACCTTTTCGCTCTACTTCCCGGTGCTGCGCGAAGACAGCCAGACCAGGTCCGCGCCAGTGGACCCGGTGGCCGGAGAGCCGCGGGTGGGCGCGGCCGCGACTGGTTCGGGGCCACAGCAGGCCGCGTTGCCGCGTGTCGAAGACATCGCGCCGCGCGGCATTCAGGAAACCGCGGTTGCGCGGGTCGCCGGGGCGGGTCCGAAGGATGCGGCCACCGGGGGCACTCCCGCCGTAGCCGGCACGAAAAACCCCGCGGCTGCGCAGGGCATCGCGCAGGATCCCGACGGTGGGCTTGTCCTGTTGGTCGAGGACGAGGCCCCGGTGCGCGCCTTTGCGTCCCGCGCCCTGCGGCTCAAGGGCTTCACGGTGCTGGAGGCGGAAAGCGCGGAAGAAGCGCTGGCGACCCTCGAAGACCAGAGCCTCGAGGTCGATATTTTCGTCACCGACGTGATCATGCCGGGCATGGACGGGCCGACCTGGGTGGCCGAAGCGCTGAAATCGCGCCCCGGCGTGAAGGTCGTGTTCGTTTCCGGCTATGCCGAAGACAGTATTTCGGAGCACCAGGCCCGGATTCCGAACTCCATTTTCCTGCCGAAACCGTTTTCGCTCACGGAATTGACGACCACAGTCGCCGATCAACTCCGGTAAGACCGACCCGGTGGGAGCGCCCAACCCGTTGAATCCCTGTATTTCTTTCCAGAAACCCAGAAACTTTCACCGCCGGTAACGGCCTGTTAACCAAGTCTGCGGAAGATGTATTCGCACATTCGACTTGAATTGTTCTCATTTTGTGCGACAAACGGCGCAAGAGAACAAGAGGCGAACATGCCCGACCCGTTCGGGGTGATGGACGGCCGCCTGCGGGTGTGAAATAAGGAACAGAGCAATGGCAACGGCAGAACTTTTCGACATGGACAAGAAGCGCGACGGTGACAAGCAGAAGGCCCTGGATGCGGCCCTCGCCCAGATCGAACGGCAGTTCGGCAAGGGCTCGATCATGCGGCTCGGCGGCGACAACCCGGTGGTCGGAGATCGAAGTCGATCTCGACCGGCTCGCTCGGGCTCGACATCGCGCTCGGCATCGGCGGCCTGCCGCGGGGCCGGGTCGTCGAGATCTACGGTCCGGAAAGCTCGGGCAAGACGACGCTGGCGCTGCACTGCGTCGCCGAGGCGCAGAAGAAGGGCGGCGTCTGCGCCTTCGTCGACGCCGAGCACGCGCTCGATCCGCTCTATGCGCGGAAGCTCGGCGTCAACGTCGACGAACTTGCTGATCTCGCAGCCCGACACCGGCGAACAGGCGCTGGAGATCGTCGACACGCTGGTGCGCTCCGGCGCGGTCGACGTGGTGGTGGTCGACTCGGTCGCCGCGCTGATGCCGCGAGCCGGAGATCGAGGGCGAGATGGGCGACAGCCACGTCGGCGCTGCAGGCGCGGCTGATGAGCCAGGCGCTGCGCAAGCTGACCGGGTCGATCTCGCGCTCGCAATGCATGGTGATCTTCATCAACCAGATCCGGATGAAGATCGGCGTGATGTTCGGCAGCCCGGAGACGACGACCGGCGGCAACGCGCTGAAGTTCTACTCCTCGCGTGCGGCTCGACATCCGCCGCATCGGCGCGATCAAGGACCGCGACGAGGTGGTCGGCAACGCAGACCCGGGTGAAGGTGGTGAAGAACAAGGTGGCGCCGCCGTTCAAGCAGGTCGAGTTCGACATCATGTACGGCGAGGGCATCTCGAAGACGGGCGAACTGCTCGACCTCGGCGTGAAGGCCGGCGTCGTCGAGAAATCGGGCGCCTGGTTCTCCTACGGCGGCGAGCGCATCGGCCAGGGCCGCGAGAACGCCAAGACCTTCCTGCGCGAAAACGCCGAGATGGCGCTCGAGATCGAAGACAAGATCCGCGCCGCCCACGGGCTTGAATTCGATATGTCGCATGACGATCCGGACGAAGATGCCGGCGACGAAGTGATCGAAGTCTGAGTTCTCGCGCCAAGCGGGACGCGCGGCCGGGGCGGTGATCGTCCCGGCCGTTTCTGTTCGACGGGACGCTTTTTCGTAGGCTTCGGACTGCCGCCGTGTTTGGCCCGGGAGGGCGGCCAGCGCCTGTTCTGCCGAGGCTGGTTTTGGAGGGCGCCGCGCGCGCGCGGCAATGGCTGCCCCCTTCGGCCCAAGCGCACCGGCGGGCCGGCATGATTTCCGGCGCCGAAATCGGCCCGAAATCCGCACCGGTTTTCGGTTTCGTTCTGCGCCACGGACTGCGCCAGCCCGTCGCGCGCGCTCCGATCCGCCATGGACACGCCCGGCCCCCGCATTTAAACCGGGGAGACGGCCCGCCCGGGCCACCGGAACTCCGCCCGAAGAGACCCATATGGCCAGCCTGAACGACATCCGCTCCACCTTCCTCGGCTACTTCGAAAAGAACGATCACCGCGTCGTCGAAAGCTCGCCGCTGGTGCCGCGCAACGACCCGACGCTGATGTTCACCAACGCCGGCATGGTTCAGTTCAAGAACGTGTTCACCGGGGTCGAGCACCGCGACTACACCCGCGCCACCACCTCGCAGAAATGCGTGCGCGCCGGCGGCAAGCACAACGACCTCGACAATGTCGGCTACACCGCGCGCCACCACACGTTCTTCGAGATGCTCGGCAACTTCTCCTTCGGCGACTACTTCAAGGAGCAGGCCATTCCCTATGCCTGGGAACTGCTGACCAAGGATTTCGGCATCCCGAAGGACAAGCTCCTGGTCACCGTCTACCACACCGACGACGAGGCGGCGGAGATCTGGAAGAAGGTGGCCGGGCTGCCGGACGAGCGGATCATCCGCATCCCCACCTACGACAATTTCTGGCAGATGGGCGCCACCGGCCCCTGCGGCCCCTGCGACCGAGATCTTCTTCGACCACGGCGACCATATCTGGGGCGGCCCGCCGGGCAGCCCGGACGAGGACGGCGACCGGTTCATCGAGATCTGGAACCTCGTCTTCATGCAGAACGAGCAGTTCGAGGACGGCGCGATGCGCGCGCTCGCGATGCAGTCGATCGACACCGGCATGGGGCTCGAGCGGATCGGCGCGCTGCTCCAGGGCAAGCACGACAATTACGACACCGACCTCATGCGCGCGCTGATCGAGGCCTCGGCGCATGCGACCAATTCGGACCCGGACGGCGATGGCAAGACCCACCACCGGGTGATTGCCGACCACCTGCGCTCGACCTCTTTCCTGATCGCCGACGGGGTGATGCCGTCGAACGAGGGGCGCGGCTACGTGCTGCGCCGGATCATGCGGCGCGCGATGCGCCATGCGCACCTGGTCGGCGCGAAGGATCCGGTGATGCACCGGCTGGTGCCGGAGCTCGTGCGCCAGATGGGCCAGGCCTTCCCGAGCTTGGCCGTGCCGCAGGTGCTGATCGAGGAGACGCTGCTGACCGAGGAGACCCGGTTCAAGGCGACCCTCGACCGCGGCCTGAAACTGCTCGACGAAGAACTGGCCGCGCTGCCCGACCAGGCCGATCTGCCCGGCGAGACCGCGTTCAAGCTCTACGACACCTATGGCTTTCCGCTCGACCTCACCCAAGACGCGCTGCGCGAGAAGGGCCGGACGGTCGATACCGACGGGTTCGACGCCGCGATGGCCGAGCAGAAGGCCAAGGCGCGCGCCGCCTGGTCGGGGTCGGGCGAGGCGGCGGATGCGACGATCTGGTACGACATCGCCGAGGACAAGGGCACGACCGAGTTTCTCGGCTACGACACCGAGAAGGCGGAGGGCCAGGTTCAGGCTCTGGTGAAGGACGGGGCGAAGATCGACGCGGCCACGACCGGCACGCAGGTGCAGATCGTCGTCAACCAGACGCCGTTCTATGCCGAGGCCGGCGGCCAGGTGGGCGACACCGGCTTCATCCGTACCGAGACCGGAGAAGCCAAGGTCACCGACACAAGGAAGGTGGCCGGTGTGTTCCTCCATGTCGCCGAGGTGACGAAGGGCCAGATCGAGCTGGGGCAGGGGGCGGAGCTGGTGGTCGACCACATGCGCCGGTCCGTCATCCGGGCCAACCATTCGGCCACGCACCTTCTGAACGAGGCGCTGCGCCAGGAACTGGGCGAGCATGTCGCGCAGCGCGGTTCGCTCAACGCGCCGGACCGGCTGCGCTTCGACTTTTCGCACAACAAGGCGCTGACCGCGCAGCAGCTCGAGAACATCGCGATGGAAGTGAACGCCTACATTCGCCAGAATGCGTCGGTGGAGACCCGGGTGATGCCGATCGACGAGGCGCGCGAGCTCGGCGCCCAGGCGCTGTTCGGCGAGAAATACGGCGACGAGGTGCGGGTGGTCTCGATGGGCAAGGCCCCCACCGGCAAGGGCGCCAATCGCGACACCTATTCGATCGAGCTCTGTGGCGGGACGCATGTGAAACGGACCGGCGACATCGGGGTCTTCGTGCTGCTCGGCGACAGCGCATCGGCGGCTGGCGTGCGCCGGGTCGAGGCGCTGACCGGCAAGGAGGCCTTCGCCTATCTCGAGCGCGAGGCGGGCCGGGTGGCCGCGCTTGCCGGGCTGCTCAAAGCGCAGCCGGGCGAGTCTGGTGGACCGGGTGAAAGCGCTTCTCGACGAGAAGAAGGCGCTCGAGGCACAGGTCTCGACGCTGCGTCGCGAGCTGGCCATGTCGGGCGGCGCCGGCGAGGCGGCCAAGCCCAAGGACATCGGCGGCGTGCCGTTTCTGGCGCAGGTGCTGAGCGGCGTGTCCGGCAAGGACCTGCCGCCGCTGATCGACGAACACAAGGCGGCCATCGGCTCCGGCGCGGTGCTGTTGATCGCCGACACCGGCGGCAAGGCGGCCGTTGCCGCTGGCGTGACCGGCGATCTCACCGACCGGCTCTCGGCGGTCGAGATGGTCCGCGTCGCGGTTGCGGAACTGGGCGGCAAGGGCGGCGGCGGCCGGCCCGACATGGCCCAGGGCGGCGGCAAGAATGCATCCAACGCCGCGGCCGCGGTGGCCGCCGTCGAAACCCTGATCGGAGGATAGGACATGCCCGCGCTGTGGATTGCCCATGTGAATGTCACCGACGCCGAGGCCTACGGCAAATACGCCGCGCTGGCGGGCCCGGCCATTGCCGAACATGGCGGCGAATTCATCGCCCGCGGCGGGCGTTACGTGCAGCTCGAGGGCCCTGACCGGCCCCGCAACGTGGTCGCGCGTTTTCCGAGCGTGGAAGCGGCCGAGGCCTGCTACCGGTCATCCGCCTACCAGGCGGCGCTCGACCACGCGCGCGGCGCTTCGGAGCGCGAACTGGTGATTGTCGAGATCACCGACTGACCTGTCCGCAGGGCAGGCCGCGGCGCTGCGCCCTCTCGCCTTCGCGAAACCCGCCTTCGGCGCCGGCACGGCCGGTTTGCGGTGATTCGCATGAATTGTGGCCGAAATGTGGCACTGTTCGCGCGTTGGAAACGCCTCGGGGAGTATAATTCCTTCGTCGCTTCAGGCGAAACAGTGCCCGGGGCCTAGAGATTCCCGATACCCGACAAATACTAAGATTCCGCGAATTTCAGGGGATTTTGGGCGGAAACGTGGCAAGAACATGCACTTTTTTCGTCCACTCTTCGCCGTTCACGGTAATATGGACCCACCAACAAACCTTTTTTCCGTGGGGGAAGAATACATGAAAACTGCTATTTTTACTGCAGCCGTGGCTGCCATCGGGTTCGCTGCGCCGGCGCTTGCCTGGAATGAAACCAGCTATGCCGTCCAGTGCTACGACGAAAGCTATGTCGGCCCGACCTACTCGTACTCGAAAAAGCTGATCAAGGAAGCCGAGTACAGCTACAAGCACAACAAGGCCGGCCAGCTGGTCAAAGTCTATCATCCGCCGGTCTACGAGCAGATCAAGACCAAGACCAGCCGCGGCTACGTGCTCGAGGTCCCGGCAGCCTGCCGCTGACCCGAGCGCCATTTCGGCGAACAGAATAAGGCGCGGGGGGCGGGTCCTCCCGCGCTTTCTTTTTTCCTCATTTCCAATTGATACCACGATTCCGGCGTGATTGGGCCCAACTTGGCAACAATGGTATCGGTGAATTCGTATTTGAGGGAACATCCATGCACATCGGTCATTTCTCGATGTTTGCGTTCGTCGTCGCCGCGATCGCCGCGCCTGCCGCCACTGCGCAGGCGCAGGACTATCCCGGCGAGATTGAAGAGGAATTGGTCGACGTCAACGGCAAGACGGCCCGGCGCCTCGCCTGTTTCGAAGAGGTGATGATGCCCGCGAAGGTTCTCGTGGAACACGTGCTGATGAGCCCGGAAAAACGCCAGTATGTGAAGCGTCGCGACGGCACTTTGGAGCTGGTCGAATACCCGGCCGTCTACCGCCAGGAACGGACGGTTCTCGAGCCGGCATACGTGGAATTGCGCCAGATCCCCTGCAAGAAAAAGAAGAAGTGGTTCTTCGGCTTCTAGCGGGGTCACGGCTCTCACCGGGCCCCGCGGGGCTGCGCTGTCCTGGGAGACGCGCATTCGCGGCGTCCGGTGGGAACGAGCCCGGGGCCCGGTATGAAGACCGGGCCCCGGGCGTGATCAGCCCGCCCTGGCGGCGCGCTTGCGCTCGTGCGGATCGAGGTAGCGCTTGCGCAGCCGGATCGCGTTCGGCGTCACCTCGACCAGCTCGTCGTCGTCGATATAGGCGATCGCCTGCTCGAGCGTCATCCGCGGACCGGCGGTGTCAGGCGCACCGCCTCGTCCGTGCCGGAGGCGCGGACGTTGGTGAGCTTCTTGCCCTTCAGCGGGTTGACCTCGAGATCGTTGTCGCGGCGAGTGCTCGCCGATGATCATGCCCTGGTAGACCTTCTCGCTGCGGCTCGATGAACATCTTGCCGCGATCCTCGAGGTTCCACAGCGCGTAGGCCACCGCGTCGCCGGCTTCCATCGAGATCAGCACGCCCGTTGCGCCGGCCCGGGATCGCGCCCTTGTGCGGCGCCCAGCCGTGGAACACCCGGTTCATCACGCCGGTGCCGCGGGTGTCGGTCAGGAACTCGCCGTGATAGCCGATCAGGCCGCGCGACGGCACGTGGGAGATGATCCGGGTCTTGCCGGCGCCGGCGGGCTTCATCTCGACCAGCTCGCCGCTTGCGCGTCGGTCAGTCTTCTCGATCACCACGCCGGAATACTCGTCGTCGACGTCGATGGTGACTTCCTCGATCGGCTCGAGCGCTGCGCCGTTCGTCGTCGCGCAGGATGCACCTGCGGGCGCGAGATCGACAGCTCGAAGCCTTCGCGGCGCATGGTCTCGATCAGCACGCCCAGCTGCAATTCGCCGCGGCCCGACGACCTCGAAGGCGTCGCCGCCCGGCGGTGTCCGCGATCTTGATCGCGACGTTGCCCTCGGCCTCGTGCATCAGCCGGTCGCGGATGACGCGGGACTGGCACCTTGTCGCCGTCGCGGCCGGCCAGCGGGCTGTCGTTGATGCCGAAGGTGACGGAGATGGTCGGCGGGTCGATCGGCTGGGCGGGCAGCGGCTCGTCGACCGCCGAGTGCGCAGATCGTGTCGGCGACGGTGGCCTTCTGCATGCCGGCGAGCGCGACGATGTCGCCGGCCTGCGGCCTCGTCGATCCGGATTGCGCTCGAGGCCGCGGAAGGCGAGGATCTTGGACACCCGGAACTGCTCGATCTTCTGGCCGTCGCGGCGCAGCGCCTTGACCGTGGCGCCGACCTTGAGCTTGCCGGATTCGACGCGGCCGGTGAGGATGCGGCCGAGGAACGGGTCGGCCTCCGAGCGTCGTGCCGAGCATGCGGAACGGCTTCGTCCTGTCGGGCGATCTGGCGCGGCGGCGGGCACGTGGTTGACGATCAGGTCGAACAGCGGCGTCGAGATTCTTGCGCGGCCCGTCGAGCTCGGCGATCGCCCAGCCGGACCGGCCGGAGGCGTAGAGCATCGGGAAGTCGAGCTGGTCGTCGTCGGCGTCGAGCGCGGCGAACAGGTCGAACACCTCGTCGAGCACCCGGTCGGGCTCGGCGTCGGGCTTGTCGACCTTGTTGAGCACGACGATCGGCCGGAGGCCGAGCGCCAGCGCCTTGGCGGTGACGAACTTGGTCTGCGGCATCGGCCCTTCGGCCGCGTCGACCAGCAGCACGACGCCGTCGACCATCGACAGGATGCGCTCGACCTCGCCGCCGAAATCGGCGTGGCCGGGGGTGTCGACGATGTTGATCCGCGTGCCCTTCCACTCGACCGACGTGCTCTTGGCCAGGATGGTGATGCCCGCGCTCGCGCTCCAGGTCGTTGGAGTCCATCGCGCGCTCGGCGACGCGCCTGGTTCTCGCGGAAGGCGCCGGACTGCTTCAGCAGCTCGTCGACGAGGGTGGTCTTGCCGTGGTCGACGTGGGCGATGATGGCGATGTTGCGCAGGTCCATGGGGCCTCCAATAGCGGTACCGCGGGGCCATAGCGCGGGGCGCGGTCAAACACCAGCCCTCTTAGAGAGCGGCCCGGCGCCCGGGTGGGCGCTCAGGTGGCGACGTAGCGGTCGCGCCGGTGGTTCATCATGATGATGACGTTGAGCAATACCGCGCCCGCGAGCGACCAGAGCACGACCGGCGCCGGAAACAGGAAAGCGGCCAGCACGAACACGAGGGCGTCGAAGCCGAGCTGGATGACGCCGGCGCGGATGCCGAGCCGGTCCTGGATGTAGAGCGCCATGATGCCGATGCCGCCAAGCGTGGCGCCGTGGCGAAACAGGACCAGAAGCCCGGTACCGGCGGTGATGCCGGCGAGAAAGGCGGCGAGCCCCGGGTGGCCGACATCGAGGGTGATGAGCTGGCCCATCGCTTCGGAGAGGCCCGAGAGCAGGGCGACGGCGGCGAAGGTCTTGACCGTGAAGCGCCAGCCCATCCGGGCGACGGCGAAGAAATAGAACGGCAGGTTGAGGAGGAAGAAGACCGCGCCGAACGGCCAGTCGCCCCAATAGGAGAACACCAGCGAAAGGCCCGCGATCTGGCCGGTGATCAGGCCCGAGCCTTGCAGGAACTGGACCGACAGCGCCACCAGCCCGGTTCCGGTGAGGAAGGCGAGGGCGTCTTCCAGGGGCGTATGGCGGTCGGAGGGTGCGGAGAGAAGCAGCATCGGCGGGCCTGGGTTTGGGAGCTTGCGGTTCGGATACCGTCCGCGGACGGGAAGCGCCAGTGGTGATGGCGGGTGGGCGCGTCTTTGACACGCCGCTCGCTGTCTTTCGCCGCCCGCTCGCGGGCGATTGCCGATACAGGCTCCGGGTTGCGCCGACACGCCTCAATGGGGGGCCGATCAGTGCGTGGCCGACGCCGAATACAGATGGATCACCAGGATGCCGGTGAGGATGAGCCCCATGCCGAGCAGCGCGGGCAGATCGAGCCGCTGACCGAAAACCGAGAAGCCGATGATCGCGATGAACACGATGCCGAGGCCCGACCACATGGCGTAGGCGATACCGACCGGGATGAACTTCAGAACCCAGCCGAGCAGCAGGAAACTCACCGCATAGGCGACCACCACCAGGAGCGAGGGGCCGATCCTGCTGAACTGCTGGCTGGCCTGCAGCGCGGAGGTGCCGATGGTCTCGGCGGCGACGGCGAGAAACAGGATGAGGTAGGGCAAGGGCGGGCTCCAGCGGGGGTGTTATGTCCGACGCTAGCGGGCCGGTGCGCGGTTGACCAGTCGTGGCGGGAGCCGCCAAACCCTTTTGAAGGGTTTGGCCGAAGCTTTCCGAAAGCTTTGGCTTGTGGCCTCAGCAAAGTACCTGGATCGGGGCATTGTTGCAGAAAATGACCACCTGGCCCGAGTTCTCAACAGCGTGAAAACCGCGCCGCTGGATCTCGCGCAGGAATACGTCGAGCCCGACGTTTCGCTCTACGTCTCTCAGTTTGCGCCGCACCACACCGCCTTGCCTTGCGGATTTGGCATCGAAGATCTGTTGCATCCAGACGTCGGCCGGGAGCAGCTTCATGTACATCGTCATGCGCTCATCTTGGTCAGGCTTGGTTAAGTTTTCGTTGCTGCCCGGAAGTATTCCAAGACGTAGACCCGGATCGCCGAGGCGAGCCCCGCGGACACGCCGCGCGCTTCGTCGATCTCGGCGGCAAGCTCGTTGATCCCCTTGCCCTCGGCCGCGGCGACGGCGCGAAAGGCCTCCCAGAACGGGGCTTCGAGGGAGACGGAGGTGCGGTGGCCGCGCAGGGTCAGCGAATGCTTGACGGGGCGCGCGGTCATTCCGGCCCGTCCGGGTCCGGGTCCCGGTCCTGGCCCCTGTCCCGGTTGTGTCCGTCGAGATCGCGCGCGGCCTTCTCGGTGCGGGCGGTCTCGAGCGCCTTTTGCGCCCTCGTCCGCCCGTGTTTCACCGCGTTCTCGTCTCCCCGCGCGCGTTTCTCGGCGCGGGCCCTGGCCTTGCGGAACCGGTTGAGGTTGGTGACCTTGCTCATGGGGGCATCATGGCGCGGGCGCGGGCAAAGGAAAAGGCCCCGGAATGTCCATGTGGGGCCCTGGGCCGGGGCGGGGCGCGCCGCGCGCGCGGCGCGGATGCCCCGGCGCGCGCCGGGGCTTCCGGCCTCAGCCCTTCGGCCCGATCATGTCCTCGGGGCGCACGATCCTGTCGAAGGTCTCTTCGTCGACGAAGCCCGAGCGCCACCGCCTCTTCGCGCAAGGTCGTGCCGTTCTTGTGCGCGGTCTTGGCGACCTTGGTGGCGTTGTCGTAGCCGATGGTGCGGGGCGAGCGCCGTCACCAGCATCAGGCTTTCCTTCATCAGCTTCTCGATCCGCGCCTCGTTGGCCTTGATGCCCATCAGCATCCGCTCGGTGAAGCTGTCGGCGACGTCGCCGATGCAGCTGGATCGACTGCAACAGGTTGTAGGACATCATCGGGTTGTAGACGTTGAGCTCGAAATGGCCCTGGCTGCCGGCGAACGTCATCGCCGTGTCGTTGCCCATCACATGCGCGGCCGACCTGGGTCATCGCCTCGGCCTGGGTCGGGTTGACCTTGCCGGGCATGATCGAGGAGCCCGGGCTCGTTCTCGGGCAGGATCAGCTCGCCGAGGCCGGAGCGCGGGCCGGAGCCGAGGAAGCGGATGTCGTTGGCGATCTTGTACATCGCCGCCGGCCACGGTCGTGAGCGCGCCCGAGAGGAACGACCATCGCGTCATGCGCGGCGAGCGCCTCGAACTTGTTGGGCGCGGTGACGAAGGGCAGGCCGGTGATCCGGGCCATGTTGTCGGCGACCTCCTCGCCCCAGCCGGGACGGGTGTTGAGCCCGGTGCCGACCGCGGTGCCGCCCTGGGCGAGCTCGTAGATGCCGGGGAGTGCGCAGCTTGATGCGGTCGATGCCCGTTGCGGATCATCTGGGCGTAGCCGGAGAACTCCTGGCCGAGGGTGAGCGGCGTCGCGTCCTGGGTGTGGGTGCGGCCGATCTTGATGATGTCCTTGAACTCCGCCGACTTCGCCTCGAGCCCCGCGGCGAGCTTTTCGAGGCCGGGCAGCGGCGACGTCGCGCACCGTCATGCGCGGCGGCGATGTGCATCGCGGTCGGGAAGGTGTCGTTGGAGGACTTGGCCCATGTTGAAATGGTCGTTGGGGTGGACCGGATCCTTCGTGCCGATGGTGCCGCCGAGGATCTCGATCGCGCGGTTGGCGATGACCTCGTTGGCGTTCATGTTCGACTGGGTGCCCGATCCGGTCTGCCAGACCACCAGCGGGAAATGGTCGTCATGGTCGCCCGCGATGACCTCGCCCGCAGCCTGGACGATCGCGTCCGCCAGTTTTGCGTCGAGCACGCCGGCGGCCTTGTTGGCCTCGGCGCAGGCCTGTTTGACGACACCCAGCGCCCGCACGATGGCGACCGGCTGCTTCTCCCAGCCGATCGGGAAATTCATCAAGCGAGCGCTGGGTCTGGGCGCCCCAGTACTTGTCCGCGGGTACTTCGAGGGGGCCGAAGCTGTCGGTCTCGGTGCGGGTCTTGGTCATGGGTGTCCTCCAAAGTATGCCGTTGCATGCCGTCTAACGGCTGGACCGTTCTGGTGCAATCTAAAGCGTTTCGACCCGGTGACGAATTGCGCATCGCGGCCGCGCGCCGTCGTCGCGAACACGATTGACGACGCCCATGTTCCTAGCAGAAGTCGAAACGTTTTGGGGGAGCGCGATCGGGTCTATTTGCGGAAGCTATCGAGGCTGACGACGTCGGCGTCCTTCTTCGCGTCGTCTTCATCCTCGTCTTCCGCAGGCCCCTCGCCAGGCGCGGCGGTATCGGCGGCGTCCTCGGCCTCGTCGTCGCTGTCCTGGGTCTCGAACCTCAGGCCGAACTCGACCGAGGGGTCGACGAAGGTACGGATCGCGTCGAAGGGGATGTACATCCGCTCGGGCTGGTTGCCGAAATTGAGCGTGATGGCGAAGCCTTCTTCATCGACCTTGAGGTCGTCGAACCAGTGCTGCATGACCACGGTCATGTCGTCGGGGAAACGGTCCGAGAGCCAGTCGGCGATCTCGACGTCCGGGTGGCCGGTGTCGAAACTGATGAAGAAATGATGCGCGCCGGGCAGGCCGGTTTCGGCCACGCCGGTGAGCACGTCGCGGATGAGACCACGCATGGCGTCGTGCATCAGATTGCCATAGTCGATCGACCGCGACATCGGGACCTCTCCGGGGCGCTTTCGTTTCAACATACGGGATTCGGGTTGGAAGGGAAGGCCCCGTGTCGGCGGGCGGCGGACGCGCCCGGACCGCCTTGACCGGCGAACGCGATGCGGACAGGGGCCGGGCAATTTGCGGCCGCGCGATCAGTGATCGCAGGGTTTGCTGCCGGGAGATTTGAGGCCGGACCATGTCTGTTCAGGAAAGGGGGAGTAGTGCAGGCTTCTGTTGCCAGGCGCCTGCGAACCCCGCCTTACGCTGCTAGGCGCAAGGGCTTAAGTTTCGATCTTTCACACCGCTTACGCGGCGAGAGCGATCGGAGCACGATTGTCGTTGGCAATTATGCTTTACGGACCGATAACGGTGGTACCTCACCGAGACAAAGCAAACCCCTTTAGACGTTTGTCGATCCTATTTCGGCCCCATGTTCCCCCAACGAGGGTGGTTTGGTGGAGCCGCCGGGTACCGCCCCCGGGTCCAATCCGCTTATTACGAGCGCGTTTATGTCCATAGTCCCCGAGGGGACGGAACCAATATAGGGCGCGCGGGCGCGGCTGTGAAGGGGGAGCGTGCGGCCGCGGGTCAGAATCTGTAGCGCAGCCCGACGGTCGCGAACGTCGCCCCGGTGTCGGCGTAGTTGAAGAGCGCGAACCCCGGCGCGCCCTTGTCGCCCTGTCGCCCTGGATGCCGGAGCGATGGTGCATGCGCAAGACGAGCTCGCGGTCGGGTTGGTCGGGAAACGCGAGGGTGATCTCGGGCGAGAAGAAATGCATCAGCTGCGACCCTTCGCCGTTGCCGCTGACCCGAAGCTCGTAGTCGGAGATGCCGGAGGCGTAGTTGAGCCCGGTCGAGACCGCGAAACTGGTCTTGACCACGTCGTTCCAGGGGAACCATTTCCAGCGCAGGTAGAGCGCGGCCCAGTATTCCGCCTCGGTCTGGTCGCCGAAACGTTTCGCGGCCCCGGCTTCCGCTTCGAACCCGAGGATGTCGGTGCCGTTGTTGGTGAGAGAGGCGAATTCGCGCGAGAGGGCGAAGGCGAAGACGCCCGAAGTCCTCCCACTCGTAGGCCCAGACCGGGGTCGGCAGGACGAAGCCGTAGTCGCCCTGGGTGATGTCGGCAAAACCGAAGGCCATGCCGGGCGAGGTCGTCGTCTGGCGTCCGCCGTAGAGGTGGACCGCGCAATCCCCGGCGCAGGGGGAGAGGGCCCCATGCCAGTCGAAGGCGAGCCCGCCGTCCTGCGCGCGCGCCGCGGTCGGCTCGAGCGCGAAGCTCGCCGATACCGTCAGCACCGCCAGAACTAATATGACCGGTCGGCAGGTCAAGTTTCGTGCCTCCTCAGGTTTCGTCGGGCGAAACGCGCTTTGGGGTTCCTTGACGGGTGTCATCGGACCGGCTTTGAAACCGGACCGGTGTTGTCATCAAATGAGTGACAACTTGCGGATCGGCCGTCAACTGCAGACACCGCCGATCGGCGGGATCGGGCTTCTCAATCCCTGCCGCGATCTCTATCAAGGCTTGGAGGACGCGCCACCGTGTGGACGCGCCCAGGACCGAAACTGCCCTTGGGCCGGAAGGGGACGACATGTTCAAAGCATTGATTCTGGAGCAGAATGCCGACGGGCTCGCGAGCGCCGCCGTGAAGGAGATCGGTGAAGACAGCCTGCCAGAAGGCGACGTGACGGTGGCCGTGGAGTACTCCACCGTGAACTACAAGGACGGGCTGTGCCTGTCGCCCCGGGGCGGCGGGCTCGTGCGGACCTATCCGCATGTCGGCGGGGTCGATTTCGCCGGCACCGTGGAGGCCTCGGACGACCCGCGCTACAGCCCCGGTGACAAGGTGGTGCTCACCGGCTGGCGCGTCGGCGAGGTGCATTGGGGCGGCTATGCCCAGAAGGCCCGGGTGAAGGCCGACTGGCTGGTGCCGCTGCCCGAAGGGCCTCACGCCCCGCCAGGCGATGGCCGTGGGCACCGCCGGTTTCACGGCCATGCTCGCGGTGATGGCGCTTGAAGACCACGGGCTTGCGCCCGGACAAGGGCGAGGTGCTGGTCACCGGTGCGGCGGGCGGTGTCGGCTCGGTGGCGACGGCGATCCTCGCGGGGCTCGGCTACGAGGTCGCGGGTGTGACCGGGCGGCCCGAACAGGCCGACTACCTGAAAGGCCTCGGCGCGTCGCGGATCGTGCCGCGCGAGGAGATCAACGAGGTGGTCAAGCGCCCGCTCGAGAAGGAAGTCTGGGCCGGCTGCGTCGACGCCGTGGGCGGTGCGATGCTGGCGCGGGTGCTCGGCCAGATGAAATACGGCGGTAGTGTCGCCGCGGTGGGCCTCGCCGGCGGAGCCGATCTGCCCGCGAGCGTCATTCCGTTCCTGCTGCGCGGCGTGAACCTGCTTGGCATCGACAGCGTGATGCAACCCTTCGAGAACCGCCAGCGCGCCTGGGAGCGGGTGGCGAAGGATCTGCCGATGGACAAGCTTGAGGAGATGGTGACGCCCGCGGTCCTTGCAGACCTGCCGAAGCTCGGCGCCGAGATCCTCAAAGGCCAGGTGAAAGGCCGGATCGTCGTCGACGTGAACGCTTAACAAACTGGCGAAATGTCGTAGAAGGGCCGCGTTGCGACGCGGCCCTTCTCTTTGCGCGCCCTGTTCCCGGTACGCTGGGGCAGGGAGGACGTGGTGCGGAAACACCGTATCGCCCCCCGATACGACAACGACGCGAGGGGAGCGCTGATGCGCCGATCCGGCGCGAACAGGTTCGGCTCACCCCCGCGCGAAGGGGAGAGACATGTACCGACAGATCATGGTGCCGGTCGACCTGGCGCATGAGGCGACGCTTGCCCATGCGCTCGCGGTGGCCGCGGATCTCGCACGCCACTGGGGCGCGCGCATCACCTATGTGGGCGTCACGAGTCCGGTGCCCGGAGCGTTTGCCCACAACCCGGGGGAGTTTGCCCGGAAACTTGCGGATTTCGCCGCGGCGCAGGGCGCGGCGCTGGACATCGAGACACGCGCCCATCCAGCCATTGCCCATGACCCCGTCACCGAGGTCGACGACGCGCTCTTGCGTGCGGTCGACGAGACCGGGGCCGACCTCGTGGTGATGCAGAGCCATATCCCGGGACTCGTGGACTACGTCTGGCCGTCGAACGGCGGCAAGATCGCGGCCCATGCCAGGGCCTCGGTCATGGTCGTGCGCGGCTGACGCCGGGCACCGATTTTCACATTGCGGACAGGATCATTCAGAAATGTCAGATACAGACGCACAGGGAATACCCGAGCCAGAGGGGCATTCCCAACTCATCGAGACCGACTATGAGATCGGTCAGGACAATATCGAAACCTCGGTCGGCCCGTTCGGGCTCGACATCCACAACCCCGTCTTTCTCATCTCGGGGCTGTCGATCATGGCTTTTGTGTTCTACGCGCTGGCGCTGCCGGAACAGGCCGAGAGTTTCTTCGGCTGGCTGAGGCCGGCGATCACCTCGACCTTCGATGGCTTCTTTCTGACCGCTGCCAACATCTTCGTGTTGTTCTGCGTCTTCCTGATCTTCAGTCGTTTTGGCTCGGTGCGGTTGGGCGGTGCGGACGCAACGCCCGATTACAGCTACATCGGCTGGTTTGCGATGTTGTTCGCTGCCGGCATGGGGATCGGGCTCATGTTCTACGGCGTCTCCGAGCCGATGAGCCATTTCTCCAGCTCGCTCGGCGGGATCACGGAGGAAGGCGGCGTGCGCACCGACTGGGCGCCGCTCGGGGCGGCAGCCGGCAACGAGGCCGAGGCGATCCGGCTCGGCATGGCGGCGACGATCTTCCACTGGGGCCTGCACCCCTGGGCGATCTATGCGGTGGTGGCGCTGGCGCTGGCGCTTGTTCAGCTACAACAAGGGCCTGCCGCTCACCATCCGATCTGCCTTCTACCCGATCTTCGGCGACCGGGTCTGGGGCTGGACTGGGCATGTGATCGACACGCTTGGCGGTGTTTGCCACGCTGTTTGGTCTGGCGACCTCGCTCGGATTCGGCGCGACACAAGCCAACGCGGGTCTCAACCTGCTCTTCGGCGTCCCGGTCGGGGCGACGCACCGAGGTCATCCTGATCACGGCCATCACCGCGATTGCGCTGATCTCGGTCGTGCGCGGCCTCGACGGCGGGGTGAAGATCCTCTCCGAGATCAACATGGGGCTGGCGGCGCTGCTGCTCTTGTTCGTGCTCCTCGTGGGCCCCACGCTCGCGATCCTGACCGGGTTCGGCAAGAGCCTCCTGGCCTACGGCGAGTACTTGCCGGCGCTTTCCAACCCCTTCTCGCGTGAGGATGACAACTTCCGCCAGGGCTGGACCGCGTTTTACTGGGCCTGGTGGATTTCCTGGTCGCCCTTCGTCGGCATGTTCATCGCCCGCGTCAGCCGTGGCCGTTCGGTTCGTGAGTTCATCATCGCGGTCCTGCTTGGTGCCGTCGCTGGTCTGCGTGCTGTGGATGAGTGTATTTGGTGGCACCGCGATCCAGCAATTCGTGCAGGACGGCTACACGGCGGCGAAGGACGCGGCCCTTCCGCTGCAATTGTTCGAAATGCTCAAGGCGCTCCCGCTGAGCGGGATCACCTCGTTCGTCGGCATCATCCTGGTGATCGTCTTCTTCGTTACCTCGTCGGATTCCGGCTCGCTGGTGATCGACACGATCACCGCCGGCGGCAAGGTCGACGCGCCGGTGCCGCAGCGGGTGTTCTGGTGCATCTTCGAAGGCGCCGTGGCGATCGTGCTGCTGATCGGGGGCGGGCTCACGAGCCTGCAGGCGATGGTGATTTCAACCGGGCTGCCGTTCACGATCGTGCTTCTGTTGATGTGCTGGGCGATCTTCCGCGGGTTGCAGGACGAAGTACGCGGAACCTGAACGATAAAACCCCGCCCGCGATGTACACGCGGGCGGGGCATGCGAACACCGGCCGTCAGGCCGCGGTTTTCACGTCGATCTTGTAGCCCGGTGTTTTCATCTCGGCCGGCTTCGGGATTGTCACCGTCAGCACGCCGTTCTTGATGTCGGCGGACACCGTGTCGGGATCGATCTCGAATGGCAGGCGGGTCATGCGTTTGAAGCTGCCGGTGCGGCGCTCGCGCCGCCGGAACCGGCGGCCTTCCTCGTCGCTCGTGTCATCCTTCTCGGCGACTTTCTCGCCGGTGATCGTGATCGTGTCGCCCGTGATCTCGACATCGACGTCATCGCGTTCGATGCCCGGGAGCTCGGCGGTGATCCGCACTTCGCTCTCGGTTTCGCTGACGTTGGTGCGCACATGGAAATCGCTTTTGACCAGGTCGCCCCTGTCGAAGTCTTCCATCAGCGTGTCCAGCTGTCTGCGCAATGCGGTCAACGGGCTGCCTTCGTCTTCGCCCCAGTCGCTCCACAGTGTCGGGAGCCAGTCGCGTTTCCGTGTCATCTGACCCTCCATCGTCGGATTGGAAACATTAGTTATTTAATACACGCTAAGGGGAAAAACCATGATCCCGGTCAAAAACCGACCCCCTGGCGGCCGCCGGGGGCGAGATTTGGGGTTGCACGGGGTGATGCTGCACCGGAAACTGGCCCGCGAGTGATATCGGCCCCGCGCGGTAGGCCCCGTGCGAGGCGAAAGAGGAAGATCCCATGCCCACATTCGCCCGTCTTGCCGGCGCCGTCTTTCTTGCAGTGCTCGGTGTCTACGTCGCCACGCTCGCAAAACCCTACCTGCCGGCAGGCGAACCGGCAGAAATGCTGATCCCGGTTACCGCCATCATGGGGGTGGTGGTCGGCTGGGTGTTCACCGGTCGCCAACTCGATCGCGGCAAGGGCCACGGGGCGGCCATCGGCTTCGGCTCGGCGGTGCTGCTCGGCTTCTGGGTCGCGCTCCTGTTCGCCGTCGAGGAGATGGTCGACCGGTCGATGCGAAACAGCTACGGCGGCAGCCCGACGCACGCGGTGCAGGACGTGTTCAACATATTGATCGACTACAGCGCGGTGCTGAAGCTCGACGTGGTCCTCGCGCTGTCCTTCGGCGGCGTGATCGTGGGCATGATCACCGCCTTCGTCGGGAAGCATTTCCGGTGAGCGACCCGTTGTTTTTCTACGGACCGCTGTGTCACGCGCCGCTGCGCGCGGCGGTTTTGGGGCTGGGCCACAACGTGGCCGAAGCCCGCCTTACCGGATACCGGCTGGGCCGGCTCCCCGGGACCCGGCAGCCGGCGATCGTGCCGGGCGCCGGCGAAGTGCCGGGGTTGCTGGTCGACGGGCTCGACGAGAAAGCGCGCGCGCGTGCCGATTTTTTCGCCGGCGTGCTCGGGTACAGGGGCACGTCGGTCAAGGCCCGCACCGGGCGCCTTGGTGGCGTGGCGGCCCGGGCCTACCTGCCGGCCGGCGATCCGCCGGACCTCGACGGGTCCTGGGACCTTGCCGCCTGGAGCGAGGCGCTGGGGCCGGTCTGGGTGGCCGCCGCGCGCGAAGCGATGACCGGCGCGGGCCGGGTGAGCCCCGAGGCGATGGCCGGGCGCTGGCCGACGATGTGCATGCGCGCGGCCACCCGGCTTCGTGCGGCCCGCGACCCGGGCACCGAGATCCGAACCGATCTCACCGCCGCGCGCGATGTCGAGATCATCAAGGAGCGCCGCCCCTATACCGAGTATTTCAGCCTCGAAGACCCGGACCTGAGGTTTCGCCGGTTCGATGGCAGCTGGTCGAACCCGGTGCGCCGTGCGGCCTTCATCGGCGGCGACGCGGTGACCGTGCTGCCCTACGACCCGGTGCTCGATTCCGTCCTGCTGGTCGAACAGTTCCGCGCGGGGCCGCTGATGCGCGGCGATCCCCGGCCCTGGTCGCTCGAACCCATCGCCGGCCGGATCGACCCCGGCGAAAGCCCCGAGGACACGGTGCGGCGCGAGGCCATGGAGGAGGCGGCGATCGATCTCGGCCCGCTGCACAAGGTTGCCGACTATTACCCGACCCCCGGGGCGGTGACGGAGTTTCTGTATTCCTTCGTGGCCCAGGCGGATCTTGCGGGGCAGGGCGGCACCCTCGGCGGCGAGGCGGCCGAGGACGAGGACATCCGCACCCATGTCGTGCCTTTCGAGACGCTGATGGAGCTGATCGACAGCGGCGAGGCGGGCACCGGTCCGCTGATCCTGTCGAGCTACTGGCTCGCGCTGAACCGGGTGCGTCTTTGGGGATAGGGCGGGACGGTGCTGGCGGGACGCCCGCGCGCGCGGGCGTGATCGCGGCGTGCGCCGCGATGCCCCCCCGCGGGGCGGCGACACCGCAGCGTGATACCGGCCCGCCTTGAGTTCCGCCCGTGCGGGTCCTACACATTCCCAAACGCCACATGCAGAAGGGCCCCGTCATGGACCAGCGCAAAGACCTCTCTGAGCTGATCGGCAACACGCCGCTGGTGAAACTGCGGGCCGTGTCCGAGGCAACCGGCTGCGAGATCTACGGCAAGGCCGAGTTCATGAACCCCGGCCAGAGCGTGAAGGACCGCGCCGCGCTGTGGATCATTCGCGATGCGGTGGCGCGCGGCGCACTGGGGCCCGGCGGCACCATCGTCGAGGGCACGGCGGGCAACACCGGGATCGGGCTCGCGCTGGTCGGCAGTTCGATGGGGTTCCGCACGGTGATCGTGATCCCCGAGACCCAGAGCCAGGAGAAGAAGGACATGATCCGGCTCGCCGGCGCCGAACTCGTCGAAGTGCCCGCTGCGCCTTACCGTAACCCGAACAATTTCGCCCGCTATTCCGGGCGCCTCGCGGAGGCGCTGGCGAAAACCCATGAAAGCGGAGCGGTCTGGGCCAACCAGTTCGACAACGTGGCCAACCGCCAGGCCCATGTCGAGGGCACCGGCCCCGAGACCTGGGAACAGACCGGCGGCAAGGTCGACGGGTTCGTCTGCGCCGTGGGCTCGGGCGGAACGCTGGCGGGCGTCGCCATGGCGCTCCAGCCGAAAGGCGTGAAGATCGGCCTCATCGACCCGATGGGCGCAGGGCTCTACAGCTACTACACCACCGGCGAGATCGCCACCGAGGGGGGGTCGATCGCCGAGGGTATCGGCCAGGTGCGGATCACCGAAAACCTCAAGGACCTGCGCCCCGACATGGCCTGGCAGGTTGCCGACGAAGACGCGCTGCCGTTGCTTTACGACCTCGCGGCGCAGGAGGGCATGGTGCTGGGCGGCTCCTCTGCGATCAACATCGCCGGCGCCGTGAAGATGGCCCGCGAGATGGGGCCGGGGCATACCATCGTTACCGTGCTCTGTGACTACGGCAACCGCTACCAGTCGAAGCTCTACAACCCTGCCTTCCTGCGCGAAAAGGGCCTGCCGGTTCCCGGCTGGCTCGACCGCGCGCCGCAGGACCTGCCGGACGTAACCGAAGCGGTATGACACGCAAGCTATCGCCTCTCTGGCGGCCGCACATCGCGCTCGCCCTCGTCTTCGGTCTCGCCTTCGGCCTGATCGCGGCCCCGCCCGGCGTACGTGCGCAGGACGGTACGGGCACGGCGGCGACCTCGGCCGCCGAAGACACGGTCGACACGCCGACGACGGCCGAGAAGGTCGCCGAGGACCTGATGGCCGGGTGGGGCGACATCGACTACGAGGCCTGGGACAGCTTCGCGACCCGGGTCGAGGCGGCGCTGGAAAGCGGACGGGTATCGGACAGCGTACTCGGCGACCTGCGCCGCACGCTCGTCGAGTGGCGCACGAAGTTCGCCGACGCGAAGGACGACAGCTCGGTGCGGATCGAGGCGCTGCGCGCGCAGCTGAAGGCGCTCGGCGCCGCGCCCACGGACGGCGCCAAAGACCTGCCCGGGACCGCGGCGCAGCGGGCCGCGCTCGAAACCGAGCTCGACGCGCTGCTGACACCGGTGGTCCGGGCCGGTCTCGCGCATACCCGCGCCGAAACGCTGGTCGCATCGCTCGACCAGAGCCTGCGCTCGCGGCAGGTCAAAGACGTCAACCAGCGCGGGCCAAGCCCGTTTTCCTACAGCGCCTGGGTGCCGGCGCTCGAATCCTTCAACCGCACCTTCCGGCTCGCCTGGTCGGCCGCGATCTCTTCCTGGTCCAACGCGACCCAGCGCGCCACGCTGGTCGCCCAGATGCCCCTGACCTTGCCCCTTGGCCTGATCGGGCTGGTGCTGCTCTTGTTCGGGTGGCGGGCCGTGCGCCGGATCGGCGAGCGGGTACGGGACGGGAAATCGCCACCCGTGCGGGGCGCCTGGGGCTTTGTCATCTCGGCGCTGCAGGTCTGGGTGCCGAGTTTCGGCGCACTGCTGCTGGGCGCCGCGGTCGCAAATGCCTTCGTGCTCGACTCGCGCGGCGAGCAGATGGTCTCGGCCTTCGTCGGCATCGTGGTTGTGCAATTCGTCGCCCGCTGGCTCGGCAACCGGGTCTTCGGCATTCCCGGCGCCAGCTGGCGCGTGCTCGACCTTCCCGAGGCCAGGGTCCGCTTCGGCCACGCGATGGCCGCATGGTTGGGAGTGCTGATCGGCCTGCAGATCCTGCTCAATGATCTCGGCCGGATCGACGCCTATTCCGACGCGACGCTCGCGGTGCTCGATTTTCCGCTGATCGCGGTGACGAGCGTGGTGCTCTGGCGGCTCGGGCGGTTGATGCGGCGCTACCGCGGCGACGGGGCGCTCGTGGCCGAAGAAGACGACAGGCCGACCAGTTTCTACAACAGCACCGTGCGCGCGCTCGGCGCGCTGCTCACCCTCGTTGCCATCGCCGCGCCTTTGGCCGCCGCGCTCGGCTATCGCAATCTCGCGATCTTTGCCCTGTTCCCGTCGATCTATTCGCTGGCGTTGATTGCGGTCGTGATGATCCTGCACCATTTCATCATCGACATATTCGCCCTCGTCGCGCGGCGGGAACGCGAGGAGGCGACGCAGTCGCTGGTGCCGGTGCTGATCAGCGTCGGCGTCGCCATTGCCGCCATGCCGCTGCTGCCGCTGATCTGGGGCTACCGGGTCAGCGACCTGACCGAGTTCTGGGAAAAGATCTGGTCGGGGATCACCCTGGGCGAGGCGGTGATCACGCCGGCGACTGTTCTGACCGTCGCCGTGGTGTTCGCCATCGGCTACGCCGCGACCCGGCTGGTGCAGGGGATGCTCGGCTCGACCATCCTGCCCAAGACCGGCATGGAGCCCGGCGGCCAGGTCGCGCTGACCTCCGGCGTCGGCTATGTCGGCATCTTCATCGCCGCGCTCGCGGCGGTGACCGCGGCCGGGATCAACCTCTCGTCGCTCGCCATCGTCGCCGGTGCGCTCTCGGTCGGCATCGGCTTTGGCCTTCAGAACATCGTCTCGAACTTCGTCTCCGGCATCATCCTTTTGATCGAACGGCCGATCGGCAAGGGCGACTGGATCGACGTCGGCGGCACGATGGGCACGGTGAAGGACATCGCGGTGCGGTCGACAACGATCGAGACCTTCGACCGGACCGACGTGATCGTGCCGAACTCGGATCTGATCTCCGGCACCGTCACCAACTACACCCGCGGCAACCTGCTCGGCCGGGTGATCGTGCCGGTGGGCGTGGCCTACGGAACCGACACGCGGCGGGTGGAACAGATCCTCATGGAGATCGCCCAGGCGCATCCGCTGGTCACGGTCAATCCCGCGCCGAAGGTGGTGTTCCAGCGGTTTGGCGCCGACAGCCTCGATTTCGAGGTGCGGGTGATCCTGCGCGACGTGAACTTCATGCTCGACGTGCGCAGTGAGTTGAACCACCAGATAGCCCGGCGCTTCACCGAGGAGGGGATCGAGATCCCGTTCGCGCAGCGCGACATCTGGTTGCGCAATCCCGAGGTCTTGACCGGTGCCGCGGCGCCGGTGGCCGCCGAAACCGGTGAGGAACCGGCCTCCGGCGTGGCGGAGGAAAGCCCCGCCGCGCGCCGCAGGATCGAACCGAAGGACCTTCCCGAGACCGAGAGCCACGGCTATGGACCGGAGGAGGACATTGATGACTGAACCGCTGTTTCGCGACGATGCCTACCTGCAGGAGGCCCCCGGTCGGGTGACCGCACTGACCGACCGCGGCGGCGTCGTGCTCGACGCCAGCCTGTTCTATCCCACCGGTGGTGGCCAGCCCGGCGACAGCGGCGTCGTGCGCTGGGCAGGTGGCGAGATGGCGGTGGCGACCTGTGTGAAGGGCGATGCCGACGAGATCGTGCTGGTGCCCGCCGAGGGCGCGGCCCTGCCGCCGGTCGGGACCGACGTCGTGCAGGTGCTCGACTGGGACCGGCGCCACCGGCTGATGCGGATGCACACGGCCCTGCACCTTCTGTCGGTGGTGCTGCCGTTTCCGGTCACCGGCGGCGCGGTCGGGGCGGACAAGGGCCGGCTCGACTTCGCGATGGAGCAACCGCCCGAGGACAAGGCCGCGCTCGAGGCGGCGCTGAACGCGCTGATCGCGCGCGACCTCGCCGTGACCGCCGACTGGATCACCGATGAAGAGCTTGCCGCCAACCCCGGACTGGTCAAGACCATGTCGGTGCAGCCGCCGAAGGGGGCGGGACGGGTCCGGCTGATCCGCATTGGCAGCGGCGAGACCCAAGTGGATCTTCAGCCCTGTGGCGGCACCCATGTGACCCGCACCGGCGAGATCGGCCCGGTGCGGCTCGGCAAGGTCGAGAAGAAGGGCAAGTTGAACCGGCGGGTCAACATCCATCTCGAGGGCGGATAGCGCGGTCGGGGCGCGCGGTCGGGGCAGCGCGGTCCGGCCAGCGCGATTTCGTGGTATCCTGCCCGGGTATTTCAAACGCCCCGGGATTGCACATGACCGCATTCAATCGCACCACCGCCCGCTTCGCCGTCTGGAACCTCGCCGCCAATGATTGCTTCCCCGGCGGCGATTGCCAGGGGATCCTGCCCGACAGCCGCCAGGCCTGGCACCAGGTGCTGGGCCTCGCGCTGCTCGACGCCGAGTTCGTCACCCTCGTGGAAATCTTCCCCGAGAGCCACATCCACTGGCTTGCCGAAAAGCTCGCCGAGAAGGGGCTGGCATACACCGTGACGATGCTGCCGCAGCCCGAGAGCCACCTCGACATCGGCTTTTTGCACAAACCCGGTGTCGAGGTGTCGAACCCCCGGCTCGTGCCCGGCTCGCAGGGCCTCTACCGGGGCGGACGCCAGGCGGTCGCGGTCGACGTGCGCATCGGCCGGCGGTTCAAGGCGGTGGTGATCGGCGTGCACCTCAAATCGGGGCGCGACGGTGACGACCAGGCCAAGCGCGACAGCCAGGCGCGGGTGATCGGCGACTGGATCACGGTTTTGCACGACACCCCGGGCTACAAGCAGCACGCGATCCTTTTGATGGGCGATTTCAACATGATCCCGGGGCAGGACGTGAGCAATTTCCACCACCTCGGCGGCGCCGACGTGATGGATTTCGTCTCGTCGTGGGACCTGCAGGAGCGTTACTCCCACATCCTCGAAAGCGGGCGGGCCAACCTGCTCGACGGCTTCGCGGTAAGCCGGCGGTATTCGACCCGCTACATCCGCGGCAGCCTCAAGCTGTTCCCGATGCACTGGGCGTTGACCGACACCGGCATGGGCCGCGAGAAGTTTCGCGCCCAGGTGTCCGACCACCTTCCGTTCACCGCCACGTTCCGGGTATTCTGACCCGGTCAGCGGGGAGGCCAGCATGGATACCGACAGACTGCCGAAACCGGCGTTGCCCGGGGACTGGCGCGCGGCGAACCGGGCGACCTGGGATGAACGTGTCGGCATCCATCTCGACGCGGCGGCCTACGACCTGACGCCGCTGCGCGCGGGCAGGGCGGTGCTCCACCCGATCGAGGAAGGTGAGATCGGCGATGTCGCGGGGCTCAGGATTGCCCATCTGCAATGCCATTTTGGCCGCGACAGCCTGACACTCGCCCAGAAGGGCGCCCGGGTGGTCGGGCTCGACTTTTCCGGTGAGGCGATCGCGACGGCGCGGCGGCTGGCCGACGAGCTGGGCCTCGCCGTGCGCGCCCGTTTCGTCGAGGCCGATCTCTATGACGCCCCGACGGCACTGGCCGATGACGCGCCCTTCGACCGGGTGTTCGTCACCTGGGGCGCCATCGGCTGGCTGCCTGATCTCGCAGGCTGGGCGCGGGTCGTGGCCGCACTTCTGGCGCCGGGCGGCGCGCTCTACCTCGCCGAGGGACATCCGTTCGCGCTGGTGTTCGACACCGATCAGGCGGGCGACGACGGCGCGGGACGACCGCACTGGTACGTGCCCTATCTCGACTACGGGCTCATGAAAGACGAGGCGCCGTCTGACTACACCGGCGATTTCCCGGCATTGAAAGCGGAACACGAATACTGGTGGGATCACCAGTTGGGCGACATTCTGACCGCGCTGGCTGGCGCCGGGCTGCGGCTCGACTGGCTGCATGAGCACGACACCGTGCCCTGGCCGATGTTCTCCAATCTGACCCCGGCGCCCGGCGGCATGTATCGCTGGCCCGACAAACGCTGGCTGCCGCTGGCATTCTCGCTCTCGGCGACAAAACCGGCCTGAGGCTGTCCCGGCCATGGGTCCGGCCTTGGAGGTTTCGCAAAAATGGCGTATTTTCAACAGCCAGAGCGCCTAGGGTGGGCGCGCGCGGGGCCCGGTACGGGCGGCCGTGCACAGCCGGGCACGAGCGCTGCCCGCAACGACGACACGGCACCCGCTGGCCGGCTCGCGCTGGCCTTGTGTGCGCGTCAGACATAACGGCCCTGTCGTCGCGGCGCACGCCCGGCAGGCGGGGCAGAGAGGTAACAGGATGAAACCACGCGTCGTTCTTATCGCAGCCATGCTGGCGGTTCTCGCCGCCCCCGCAGTTGCACAGACCGCAGTCACCCCGGGCGTGCAAGACGGCTCGACCTTGTCGGCGACGCCGGCGTTCCCCGGCCCGGGGCCGGTCCATGACCCGGCGGTCGAGGTGGCCTTCTGGGAGACCGTCAAGGACAGCGGCGACCCGATGCTCTACCTCGCCTATCTCGAAGAATTCCCCGAGGGGGCGTTCCGGGTGATCGCGCGCAACCGGCTCGACGATCTGTGGGACCGGGCGACCCGGGCCTTCACCCTGCTCGAACAGATGGGTGTGTCGCTCGACGACCTGCCCGCAGCCCAGGTGCCACCGGTCGCAACACCGGCCCCCGCGCCAGCCCCTGCGCCGGGTCAGGTCGTCAGCCCGGTGGTCGTGAGTCCGCCGATCGTCGTCGCCCCGGCGCCGAAGGCGCCGAAAACGGCCAGCTGGCAGCGCGTCCGCAACACTCAGAGCCAGCTCAGCAAGCATGGGTGCTACAAGGGGGCGGTTGACGGGGTCTGGGGCACTGTCTCCAAGGCGGCGATGCGGCGTTTCAATCGTCGCGCGGGCACCTCTTACCCGGTTTCGGTGCCATCAGGCGAAGCGGTCAAATTCATGCGCGACCTGACCAAATCCGGCGTCCGGATCTGTCCTTGACTGGCGGCGCACTGCGCCCCAGCTTTTTTCCCGCGCCCTCTTGTCACCCGCGCACCGGCCGGGATAGATAGCGCGGCACGGAGAGGTGGCCGAGTGGTCGAAGGCGCACGCCTGGAAAGTGTGTAGGCGGGAAACCGTCTCCAGGGTTCGAATCCCTGTCTCTCCGCCACCCACCCCTGTCTCTGTCGGCGAAGTAGGTCTTGCCCTGTTTTCCCCCGTTTTTCCGGGGGCTTAATCTCGGGCATCCGCAACAGAGACGCCCGCCATGCCGTTCGCAGGCGCGATTTCCCGCGCCGTCTCCGGAGCCAGCATCGCGCGCTTCGGTCAGGTGAAGATTTCGCTGTTTACAGGGAATTTACAGGGAATTTTTGAGTTTTCGGCTTCTCCAGCGGAATTGCACCGTGGAACTGGGCAGGATTCCAACGTGTTACGAATGATTTCCCTACTCAACGGATCAGGGAATTCTTTTCAACGATCTGGGAATTTACTGGGTAGGAACAGGGACCGCAACAGGCGGATCAGGGAAGGCCCTTGGTGCGATCGAATCCGTACAATCGGGCCTGGTCATCCCAGTCTAGGGGTACGGGTTTTCGCACGATCTTTTCGAGGGTGAGGTCTTCTGGCTGACGCCCCTCAAGTATGTCGCGCTGGATTTCTGGCGACAGGAATGCGAGCTGCGCCCGGGTGCGGATGTAGGACTCGGAGTGCCTGGTCGCGGTGGCGATTTCGCTCAGAGGCTTGCCGTCCCGCAAGTCTGCCACCCAGGCATGCGCCCGGGAAAGCGCTCGCAGCAACGTGCGATCGGGTTGGGGTTCGCGATCACCGACGACAATCCGACCTTCGACACCACGCCGGCGCAGCGCGAAGGGAGCTTCTATCGACAAGGCCGCTGGATCGATCTCATCGGGTTGGATGCCCAGAGCCTTCGCAAGGCCTTCCGCCTGCAGCGTCAAGACCATGCGGGTCTTCTCGATGCGCCCCGTGGCCACGAGCTTCGAAAGCACATCAGGTGTACCGGCTGACAGCCGGCCTGGCCAGCCTATGCACCGAAGCCTGGATCGCATCGCCACGAAGCAGGTCGGGCTCTTTGCAGAACCGATGATCGCGGCCGAGCTGCCGAAGGTGCTGTGCGATGACGTCCGTGACAGCCTGCTCCAGAGCGGGGGCCGGCAAACGCCAGCCGCTCGGATCTTTCCCGCCGGAGATGAGCCGGTTCGAGACGTAGTATCTTATCTGTCTGCCATGACGCGTCGTGTGGGTCGGGGTGAGCCGATCGCCGCTCTCGTCGCGCAACTTGCCCGTGAGCGGAGCCACACCGCTTCCGTTTGGTCGCTGCGCGGCGCTCTTTCGGCCCCTGGGCCGCGCACTGGCCGCCTGCATCTTCGCCTGCACTCTCTCCCAATGGGCAACTTCGATGATGGCCTCATGCTGCCCGTCCCAATGCTTCGTCTTGTGCCGGATTTTGCCGATGTAGATCGGGTTGCGGAGAAGTGCGTAGATCTGCCCTCGCGAGAAAGGGTTGCCGCCTTGGACCCTCCCAGATTTGAACCGATGCAGTTTGGATCGCAGGCCAGCCGCATTTGCGCGACGCATGACTCGGTTCAGGCAGCCGAGGTCGTCGTAGAGCCTGAAGATCGCGCGGACCGTCTCCGCCTCCGAGGCATTCACGACTAGACCACGGGTCTTGGGATCAGGATGCGGATCATACCCTAGTGGCGGCACGCCACCCATCCAGAGCCCCTTCTTCTTTGAGGCGGCGATCTTGTCGCGGATGCGCTCGGCGGTCACCTCGCGCTCGAACTGGGCGAAGGACAACAGCACATTCAGCGTCAGCCGTCCCATCGACGAGGCCGTGTTGAACGCCTGGGTGACCGAGACGAAGGAACAGCCGGCGGCGTCGAGTCGCTCCACCAGTTTGGCAAAGTCGGCGAGGGAGCGGGTCAGGCGGTCGATCTTGTAGACCACCACCATCCGGACCTGACCGGCATCGATGTCGGCGAGAAGGCGCTGCAGGGCGGGTCGGTCGAGCGTGCCGCCTGAGATGCCGCCATCGTCATACCGGGTCTTGCTTGCGACCCAACCCTCATGCCGCTGGCTCGCGATGTAGGCGGCGCAGGCCTCGTCTCTGGGCGTCGAGCGAGTTGAAGTCCTGGTCCAGCCCCTCATCGGAGGACTTTCGGGTGTAGATGGCGCAGCGGATCCGCGGTTTGCGCATGATCAGGCTGACCGCTTCAGGCCGAAGAACCGCGGGCCGGACCACCGGGCCCCGGTGATGGCGCGGGCGATCGGCGAGAGCGAGGCATAGCGCTGCCCGTTCCAGAGGAACCCGCCTTCGACGACATCGACCAGCATGGGTCACGCCATTCCATTCCCGGATCAGGCGGCCGCCGGGCTTGAGCGCAGGGCTGGTGAGCGCGCGGGTCTTCGCGCGCGGCCTTGTCGAGCTTGGCGACAAACCCCTTGGGCAAGCCGCCGCTCGATCGGGCCTGCACTTCGAAGGCCAGGAACCGGCGCAGGAACGGGCTGCTGAGGCGTTTCGGGACGGGTGTGCCGAAGACCTCGTCCCAGGCGGCCACGAGCGCCGCCCGGTCCATGGTTTCGATCTCTGCGACCACAGGCGTCACCGGGCATCCTCCGGTCCGCTGGTGATGCGGTAGGTCGGTCCCTTGCCGGGCTTGTCTCGGCATCGCGCCGGTCGATGGTGTATCCCGCTTTCCTGAGCCCGCTCAGCGCCGCTCTGACGGAATGCGCGCTGCCAGCCAGTGGCCGATTGCAGGGCGGCCAGATCCGCGCCCGCCTTGCGGCTCAGAAGCTTCTGCAGGATCGCGGTCTTGGTCTCGCGCGGGGGGTGTGAGGTTGGATTTGGACATATGTGCTCCTCGGTGCTGCGGGCCAGTAGATTGCTGGCCCCTGTACCGAGAAGCGCTCGGGGTCCCGCCGAGCTTGGAATCAGTAACGCTCGTGCCCTGTGGAAAGTCCAGCGAAAGCGGAGCGTTTTCAACAGATTGGGTGGGGCTTGACAAGCCATCTGGACGTGATAAGATGAAGTGTCGCCGGCCCGAACTGAATCACGCAGACGCACGAAAAAGGACCGGAAACCGTAACCACTCGGAGGTCCTTTTATGGCACCCAAATCAAACGCAGATACGTCAGTCCAAGCGACTGCCCATTCCTCGGGGCAAGTGCGCGATCTGGACCCACGCAACCTCAAACCCTGGAAGCGCAATGCGCGCAAGCACTCGAAGAAGCAGCTGGCGCAAATCGCGGAATCGATCGAAGCGTTTGGCTTCGTCAATCCGATCCTGATCGACAAGGACAACACCATCCTGGCTGGGCACGGCCGCGTCGAAGCGGCAAGACTTTTGGGCTTGGATTCGGTGCCTTGTCTGTACATCGAGCACCTGACGCCCGAGCAGAAACGCGCCTACGTGCTTGCCGACAACAAGATCGCGCTGAATGCCACCTGGGACGAAGATCTTCTCGCCGAAGAGCTTCAAGCGCTTTCGGAAATCGATCTCGACTTCAGTATCGAGACGACTGGGTTTTCGATCGCCGAAATCAACTCCCTGATCGAGGCTCCGGAGCCCGAAGAGGAGGGCGACCCGAGAGACGACGTCTTGCCGAAACGGGTCACCGCGCGGGCGCAGTTCGGCGACATCTGGCAACTCGGCGCGAACCGGCTGGTGTGCGGGAACAGCCTCAACCAGGGCACGATCGATCAGCTGATGGACGGTCAGCGCGCCTCGATGATCTTCACGGATCCCCCCTACAACGTGCCGGTCGACGGACATGTGGGCGGCAAGGGCAAGATCAAACACGCGGAGTTCGCGATGGCGTCGGGCGAGATGAGCCCGGATGAATTCACGGGTTTCCTTCGCACGACCTTCGGCAACCTCGTGCCGACATGCCGAAGACGGCTCGATCCATTTCATTTGCATGGATTGGCGTCACATGGGCGAGAGTCCTGGCGGCCGCCGACGGCCTCTACTCCGAGCTGAAGAACCTGATCGTCTGGGCCAAGGACAATGGCGGGATGGGCAGTTTCTATCGCTCCCGCCACGAGTTGATCTTCGCCTACAAGTTCGGGTCGGCGCCGCACATCAACAGCTTCGAGCTTGGCCAGCATGGCCGCTACCGCACGAACGTCTGGCGAGGTACCGCGGCGCCAGTGTCGAAGAACTGCGCATGCACCCGACGGTGAAGCCCGTGCGGATGATCGCGGATGCCATTCGTGATGTCTCCGGCCGCGGCCAAATCGTGCTGGACCTGTTTGGCGGCTCCGGATCGACTTTGATCGCCGCAGAAAAGACCGGGCGAAGGGCAATGTTGTGCGAGATGGACCCAGGCTACTGCGATGTGATCCTGACCCGCTGGGAACGCTACGCGAAGGATGCAGCGGTCCTCCTGCGCCGTGACGACGTGGACGGGACGGCAGGGGGCGAACATGACTGATATGCCAAAACCACCGCGTTCGGCCGACAACGATGTCGGCTACAAGAAGCCCCCGAAATCCGGTCAATTCAAAAAGGGCCAATCCGGAAACCCGAATGGTCGTCCCAAAGGCGCCAAGAACAAGGCGCCTGCGTCTCTGAAAAAGATGAACGACTTGGTGATCAAGGAGGCGTATCGCGCTGTCACGTTGCAGGACAAAGACGGTCCCATCTCGCTTTCGATTTGCGAGGCCGCCCTGCGGGCTCTGGGCGTTAAGGCCGCTCAAGGGAACGTTCAGGCAAGCAAGGTATTGATCAATTTAATTTCTAAGGTGGAAGCGGAGGAGTTGATGGAGCGCCTTGAGGGGTTCGACAAAGCTGTCGCCTACAAGAAACAGAAGCGCGCCGAGATCAGGGCGTGCAAAGCCCGCGGTGAGGAACCCCCAATGATGTTGCCGCACCCCGACGACATCGAGATCAATTACGAGACCGGGGAGGTGATCTATCACGGGCCAGTTAATGAAGACGATCTAAGGGAATGGAACAAGCTGCACAACACGATCGTAGAATTGACCGAGGAAAACCGCGAACTTCAGAAACAGCTCGACGCGCACGGCGAAACCGAACGAGACGACGATGAAGCGGCCGCTGGCAACGCCGGTGTCGAAGACGAGGATGACGTCGAAATCCTTCGATTGGATTCCGGAGGAAATTCAGAATAATCAGTTTGTTATCATGACCGCACTCCTCTCAATTGCGCGACGGTGGAAATTACCAGCGAGCAAAGTTCGCATATACTGCCTCAGGATGTACGGATCTGTTCCCGTCGACCAATTCCGGCGGCACCTAAGGGACGGAACGGATCCTGTGCCGCCGAAAGCCTACAAGGAGATCGTGGCAGCAAAAAGAAACGGGGAACTGTATTGAATCCAAAATCACGTTCGCTCGCGCCCGCATAATCTTCTCCCGCGGCAACGCCCCGCGCCGCTCGGCGGCGGATTGGCTGTAGATCGGCGTGCAAAAGTGGGTCTGACTCACTTTTGGTGCACACGTCCTGCGTCCATCTCACGTTTTGCCAGGACGCGCGCTTTGAGCAAGTCGATATTGGCGCGGCCATACATCTGGCGCTTCAGTGTCTTCAGGCGGTTGATCTGCCCCTCGGTTTGCCCGTTCGACCATGGCTCGCGCAATGCGGCGGCCACGGCCGCATGGTCTTTTCGAAGCCCGCGCGCGAAGGACGCGAGCATGCTCTCCGCGGCCTCGTCCAACCAAGGGTTCAGGCCGTCCTCCCGGCCGTTGCGCACGATGTCTGTGAACCTGTCGGTCAGGGTGCGGGCGGTAGCGAGGGCCGGCAGCACAGCTTCCACCCGGGCGACCAGGATCGCGTCGGCTCTGGACAGGTGATCGCGAGCCGTGCTCAGCAGACGAGCGATCTTGCGCGCGGGCGGGGACTTGCCCGAGATGAATGGCACGGCACTTTCCGCCCGGCGTTGGCGCGTGGTCCATTCTCCGACAACCCGGAGGCTGCCGCCGAAGCCCTCGGCCCGTAGGCGGCGCCAGAGTTCGGCTCCATTCCGGCAGCCATCGGCCCACTCCTGTTCCAGCCGCGGAAGCCAGGGCGTGAGACTGCTCTGCCGCAGACGGAAGACATCGTCGCGCTCGCCGCGCACGATCCGGCGGATCAGCCCGCGGCTCAGGCCGGTTGCCCGGACGATCCGTTTGATTGGAACTCCCTCGTCGGCCATCTGTCGAACCATGCGGTTGGTCGCCTGACGGCGCTGAAAGCCCTCATATTGCAGCTTTTCTGCCGCTGTCAGCAGGGTTGGATCCAGTTTGGCCGCCCCGATGGCCTTGCGAATGGTTGTCATGCTCCGTTGCACGGCCAGGAGGAAGGCGGCGCTGACGTTTTCCAGGAGATGCCATCGATCTGCGACCTGAATTGCCTCTGGCAAGGCACGCGAAACGGCACCACCATAGCCACCGTTGCGGTCTCGGGCGACAACCTCGATATCGGGATGGGCACGGAGCCAGGCTTCGACCGTGGCTGGCTCGCGATCTGGAAGCAGGTCGATCACCTGCCGCCTCTCAAGATCGCAGATCAATGTTCCGTAGCGTTGGCCACGCCGCCAGGCCCAATCGTCGATGCCGACAACCCGAAGGTCATCACCTCCCGGTTTTGCCGGATTTCGGACACTGCGCAGGAACGTATCCTTGCTCACCGGAAACAGGAGACGCCCAGCCAGAGATTGGGCCGGTCGTCCGCCGAGCGCCAGTCCGAGATGTCGGACCAATCCCTGCAGTCGTGCCGTTCGCCGCGCATAGGCTTGCGTGATGGCCGGAGAAAACCGTTCCGCGAAGATCCTGGCGCGGCAGTCTGCTGTGCGGCACCGAAAACGGCGGGCCAACAGAACCAGTTCGACAACGCGCCCATGCGCCGGCAAATCCGCCAACCGACGCTGATACCGGCTGTGGACACGCGTTGATGCCATGCCGCAGCAGGGACACGCCGCCGAAATCTCCGGTGAGCGCGTGTGAATCCGGATCGTATTGCCTGTCAGTTCGACCTGATCGACCTTCAGCCCGTCTGGTAGAAAACCCTGTCGAGAAAACCATGACGCCATCGGCAACCTCCTCTGAGACTTGCCTAAATGTAGCGCCGGACACCAAGTAGCTGCACCAAATCTGCGTCAGACCC
>CAVWAE010000010.1:0-70305 GCA_963752895.1 uncultured Alphaproteobacteria bacterium | reverse complement strand
GCCGACACCGAGCGCGCGGCATTGATGGTGGAGGCCGAGACGACCACCGACGGCGTGCGGATCGCCGAGATCCAGACCCGGCTCGCCGATATCGACGCCTGGACGCGCCGAGGCGCGGGCCGCCTCGATCCTGAAGGGGCTCGGGTTCGACGATGTCGACCAACAGCGCCCCTGCGCCGATTTCTCCGGCGGCTGGCGGATGCGGGTGGCGCTGGCGGCGGTGCTGTTCTCGCGCCCCGACCTGCTGCTGCTCGACGAGCCGACCAACTATCTCGATCTCGAAGGCGCGCTCTGGCTCGAAGCCTATCTCGCGCGCTATCCGCACACCGTCATCATCATCAGCCACGACCGCGAGCTGCTGAACCGCGCCGTTGGCGGCATCCTGCATCTCGAGGACAAGAAGCTCACCTATTACGCCGGCCCCTACGACACCTTCGCCGCGACCCGCGCCGCGCGGGTCGCGGCGGCGGAGGCCGAGAACAAGAAGGCCGAAGCCCGCCGCGCCCACCTGCAAAGCTTCGTCGACCGGTTCCGCTACAAGGCCTCGAAAGCGGTCCAGGCGCAGGCGCGGCTGAAGATGATCGACAAGATCAACTTCATCGCCACCCCGCAGGAGGCGGCGCTGCGCCGGTTCTCCTTCCCCGAACCCGAGGAACTGTCGCCGCCGATCGTAAACATGGAAAGCGCCGCGGTGGGCTATGGCGGCGCGCCGGTGCTCTCAAGGCTCGACCTCCGGATCGACCAGGACGACCGGATCGCGCTCCTTGGCAAGAACGGCGAGGGCAAGTCGACGCTGGCCAAGCTGATCGTCGGCGAGCTCGCGGCGATGACGGAAAGGTGCTGCGCACGTCGAAACTGCGGATCGGCTATTTCGCCCAGCACCAGATGGACGTGTTGCGCGGCGACGAAACCCCGCTGGAAACGCTGCGCCGGCTCAGGCCCGCGGAAGGACCGCCGCGGTGGCGCGCACGGCTCTCGGGCTTCGGGCTCAATGCCGACCAGGCGGAAACGGTGGTGGACAAGCTTTCGGGCGGGCAGAAGGCGCGCCTGACCCTGCTGATCGCCACGCTCGACGCGCCGCACCTGCTGATCCTCGACGAACCCACGAACCACCTCGACATCGAAAGCCGCGAGGCGCTGGTCGAGGCGTTGACGGCCTATAGCGGCGCGGTCGTGCTGGTGAGCCACGACATGCACCTGCTGTCGCTGGTGGCGGACCGGCTCTGGCTGGTCAAGGGCGGACGGGTCGAGGCTTTCGAGCAAGACCTCGAGGCCTACCGGAAGTTGCTGCTGGCTTCCGACGCCCCGCAAAAGACAGAAAAACCCGCGCCCGCACCGAAAAAGCCCGACCGCGATGCGCGCCTTGCGCTCCGGGCCGAGGTGCGCAAATGCGAGGCCCGGATCGAGAAGCTCGAAGAGATGCGCGCGCGGGTCGAAGAAAAACTCGCGAACCCGGGGCTTTACGAGGGTGGACGTGCCGACGAGATCACCAAATGGCAGGTCAAGCGCGCCGAGGTGATGGAGGGGCTGGAACGGGCCGAAGCGCTCTGGATCGCGGCTCAGGAACGGCTGGACGCGGCCCGGGTGTGAGCACGGGAGACCGCGGCGTGGCACATCCGCCTCGGCGCGACCGGACGACTGGACCCCTGCCCCGTTCCTTGGCACAACGGGTTTCGGAGCCAACAGGAGCGCGCGCATGGCCGACATCGACATTCGCACCATCGGCCGCGCGGGCCGGATCACCCTCACCCGCGAATCCGCCCTGAATGCGCTCAGCTACCAGATGTGCCTCGACATTTCCGCGGCTCTCGACAGCTGGGCGGGTGACCCCGAGATCGCCGTCGTGCTCATCGACGCTCGGGGCAACCGGGCCTTCTGCGCCGGCGGCGACATCCACGAGATGTACGAGACCGGGACGCGGGGCGACTACGCCTATGGCCGGCGCTTCTGGGCCGACGAATACCGGATGAACTACCGAATCGCCGACTACCCGAAACCGGTCGTGAGCCTGATGCAGGGCTACACGATGGGCGGCGGTGTGGGCCTCGGCTGCCACGCCGTGCACCGAGTGGTCTGCGAAACCAGCCAGATCGCGATGCCCGAGGTCGCCATCGGGCTGGTGCCCGACGTGGGCGGCACCGCGTTGCTCGCCCGGGCGCCGGGGCATCTTGGCGAATACCTCGGCGCGACGGCGGCACGGATGGGTCCGGGGGATGCGATCCTTGCGGGATTCGCCGATGCCTACGTGCCGCGCGAGTTCTGGCTCGACCTCGAGACGCGGCTCGAGCAGACCGGCGATGTCGGCGTCGTCGCCGAGATGTCGGAGACACCGCCGCCGGGCCCGGTCGCGGCCGCCCGGGGCGAGGTCGATACCCTGTTCGCCTTGCCGGCGGACAAGATCGAGGCCGCGCTGGATGCCTCCGGCACCGATTTCGCCAGGGACGCGCGGGCGGCACTCGGGCGCGCCTCGCCCCTGGCCGTCGCCTGCGGGCTCGAAAACATCCGCGCGGTGCGCGCGGGTATGGGCACGGGCGGCGGCGGCATTCGCGCGGCGCTGAAGCGCGAATACCGCTTCACCTGGCGGGCCGCCGAACACAGCGACTTCCTCGAAGGGATCCGCGCCAAGGTGATCGACAAGGACGGTGCGCCGCGGTGGCGGCATCGGGCGCTCGCGGATGTGCGCCCCGACGCGGTGGCCGGGATGCTGGCGCCATTGGGCGACAATGAGCTTCGACTAAGGGCCGCGGACTGAAGCGACGCCGCCGGGGCAGGAAACTACGTCCTTCAGGGACGGGATGCGAGCCCTCCGGGGCAGGAAGTGACGCCCCTCGGGGGCAGGACGTGACGCCCCTTCGGGGGCAGGACGTGACGCCCCTTCGGGGGCAGGACGTGACGCCCCTTCGGGGCAGGAAGTGACGCCCCTTGGGGCAGGAAGCGACGCCCCTTCGGGGCGATGGGAGGACAAAATGCAGATCGGTTTCATAGGATTGGGCAACATGGGCGCGCCGATGGCGGCGAACCTGGCCGCGGCAGGCCACGCAGTCACCGGTTTCGACCTCACCGCCCCCTGCCCGGGCGGGGTCACGCCGGCCGCCTCCGCTACCGGGGCCGTCGCGGGCGCCGAAGTTGTCATCACCATGCTGCCGAATGGCGAAATCCTGCGGGCCGTCGCGGCGCAGGTAATCCCGGCGATGGCCCCGGGCGCGGTACTCTGCGATTGCTCGACGGTGGATGTCGAAAGCGCGCGCGCCGTCGCTGGGCTTGCAACGGACGCCGGTCTGGACGCGCTCGACGCACCTGTCTCGGGCGGGGTCGGCGGCGCCGCCGCGGGCACCTTGACCTTCATGGTCGGCGGCAGCGACGCCGCTTTCGCCAAGGTGGAACCGCTGTTTGGGATCATGGGCGCCCGGGCCGTGCATTGCGGCGCTGCGGGTGCGGGGCAATCTGCCAAGATCTGCAACAACATGATCCTCGGCGTCACCATGATCGCCACCTGCGAGGCCTTCGCGCTCGCCGACAAACTCGGGCTGTCGCGCGACCGGCTCTACGACGTGGTCTCGACCTCGTCGGGGCAGAGCTGGTCGGTGACATCCTACTGCCCCGCGCCCGGGGTCGGCCCCGCCTCGCCCGCCGACAAGGACTACCAGCCCGGTTTCGCCGCGGAACTGATGCTGAAAGACCTGACACTTGCCCAGGCCGCCGCCGAACTCGCCGATGCCGACACCCCCACCGGCGCCCTCGCCCGGGACATCTACCGCCACTTCGTCGAGCAGGAAGCCGGGCGGGGCCGCGATTTCTCGGCGATGTTGCCACGCTTCGCGGCGAGGGCAAGACCCAAGGGACAGGGCGGGCAATGAGTTGGACCGGGGAGGCCAGCGAGCTTGCCGCGTTGGAGCCCGCCACCCGCGTCGTGCTTGACCGCCTGGCCCCGGCCGAGGTCCCGCCGGGTGCTGTGCTGTTTCGCCCGGGCGAGACGGTAAAAGGCTACGTGATCGTGCTCTCGGGCCGCGTCGCGGTCCGCCTGCTCGGCCCGAACGGGCGCGACATCCTGCTTTACGAAGTGTCGCCCGGGCAAAGCTGCATCCAATCGACCCTCGGGCTGCTCGGGGGCGACGACTACTCGGCGGAGGCCGAGGTCGCGGCCCCGACCCGGCTCGTGCTGATCCCGCGCCCGGTGTTCCTCGAACTGCTCGACGCCTCGCCCGCTTTTCGCAAGGTGGTCTTCGCCGCCTTTGCCGAGCGGATGCAGGCGATGATGCAGCTGATCGAAACGATGAGCTTCATGCGGGTCGAGGCGCGGCTGGCGGCGCTGATCCTTGAACGCGCAGACGAAGACGGCGTGCTGGCGATCACCCAGGCCGAAATGGCGCGCGCCATCGGGACCGCCCGTGAGGTAGTCAGCCGGCGGCTCGACAAGCTCGTGCATGGCGGTACGCTGCGCACCGAACGCGGCCTCATCCGCATCCGCGACCGCGCCGCCCTCGCGGCACTGGCCGCAAGCCCCGCCGTCTGACACGAAGCCGTGATCCCGCCTGCCCCGTGTGACTCCGTCACATGGCAGGGCGGTCCGGAGGGGGTATGGTTCGGTATCTTAATGAGAACCCAAGGGAAGGACGTCTCATGTTCAAGACCAACGAAGGCACGCTCGACCGGGCGCTGCGGGTGATCCTCGGGCTCGCGCTCATCGTGGGCTTTTTCCTCAACCGCGACGGCGCGTGGAGCTGGCTCTACCTGATCGGAATAATTCCGCTGGTGACCGGTTTGGTCGGGTGGTGCCCGCTCTACCGGGTCTTCGGTTTGTCGACCTGCCCGATGAAGAACTGAGGTTTCGCCCCGGTTGGCACCGGGGCGACCGATGCGAGGGGGCGCTGCCCCCTCGCGCTCCCCCGGAGTACTTGTACCGAAAAAGGGGGATCACAGGCCGAGGTCTCTGAACACCTTCGGCATTTGTTCCGGCAGATCCTCCGCGATGAGGCCTGGACCGAAGCCCAGGGCCGCCTCCACGTGCAACCAGGCCGCGGTCTCGGCGGCCTCCATCGGGCCAAAGCCGCGCGCGAGCAGACCGGTGATGAAACCCGCGAGCACGTCGCCGGACCCGGCGGTGGCGAGCCAGGGGGCGGCGCGGTCGAAAGCGGCGGCGTTGATGGCGCAACCGCCCGAGGGGTCGGCGATCACCGTATCGGGGCCCTTGAACAACACCGTGCAACCGGCCCGCTTCGCCGCGGCCCGCGTGGCGTCGACCTTGGAATAGGCCGGCCCCCGCGTCGCCGGCTTCGCCAGCGCCTCGGCGATATCCGGGAACAGCCGGGAAAACTCTCCGGCATGTGGGGTGAGCACGCAGTTCCCGTGCAGCATTGCAAACAGCGTGGGCGGATCATGGGCAAAGGCCGTGAGCGCATCGGCGTCGAGCACCGTGGCACGCCCGGCTTCCAGTGCCACCGGCACAAGATCGCGCGCGCGTTCGATCCCCAGCCCGGGGCCGAGTGCAAGCGCGTTCAACCTTCCATCCGCGAGAACCCGGGCCAATGTCGCCCCATCGTCGACTTCCGTGAGCATGACCGCCGTCAGCTGCGCCGCATTCTCCGCCAGCGCCGCGTGTGGCGGCCCGAGGGTGACGAGCCCCGCGCCGACACGGAGCGCCCCCCGCGCCGCCAGCCGCGCCGCGCCGCCCCGGCCAGACGGGCCGGCCAGGACCAGGGCATGACCGTGGACGTATTTGTGTCCACCGGGTTTCGCCGCGCCTTTGTCGGTTCTGGGAGCGGGCCGTGTGACCAGCTCGACGGGGCGCTCGCCGCCCAAAACCCCGACCGCGTCCGCATCGGTCAACCCGATGTCGACCACCACGACCTTGCCCGACCAGAGCGCGCCGCCCTGTGGCGGGCCCATCGGCGACAGGTAATGTCCGAGTTTGGCGCGGTGGAAGGTAACGGTCAGATCGGCCGGCAGGGCCCCCTCGAGGTTGCGTCCGCTGTCACTGCAGATGCCGCTCGGCATATCGACGGCGACGTATTTCTGGCGGCGCTCTGCAGGTCGGGAGAAAACCGTCGGCACGAACCCGTGCCAACAGCGTTCGGTATCTGGCGGCATCGGTCGGGTGAGCCCGGTCCCGAACAGGGCATCAATGACGAGATCATGGTCTCCCGCGTCGAGCAGATCTTCGATCGCCGTATCATTCCACGACGCCACCTGCCCGATCGTTGTCCACTTGTCGAAGTTCACCCGCGCGTCGGGCGGCAGCTTCCCCGGATCCCCATACAGATAAACCTCGACCGACCATCCAAGCCCCGCCAACAACCGCGCGACGACAAACCCGTCGCCGCCGTTGTTGCCCGGCCCGCAGAGTACCACGGCCCGGCGCGCCCTTTCCTCCTGGCCAGGATACGCCGGGCCCTCGCGGCGAAATCGTTGCGGGATTTCATCTGCCGGGCTTCCTTGCGGGCTCCCGCCCGGCCGTTCCGGTGTGCGGGCAGCGCCCGCACCTGCGCCCGCCGCCGGCGCCAGCTCCGGCCATTCGGCGAACACCGCTTCCACCACGCCCCGCCCGGCGCGTTCCATCAGCTCCAGCCCCGTGACCGCACCGGAGGCAATCGCCGCCTGCTTCAATGGCGCGCATTTGGGCAGATGAGAGGAGTTCAGCCATGGAATTCGCCTCGAGAGTTCGCAAAATGCCCGTCTGTCAGGCATTCTGCACAAATACTGACGCAGTCTGGCTGGATTCCTCTCGGCCCCTGCGCTACCAGAACTCTATCCAATTGAGACCGCCGGGCGAAAGTGGTCAGTGGGCGGCAACACGTTTTCCATGGGGGGACACCACATGAAGAAGATCGAAGCCATCATCAAGCCGTTCAAGCTCGACGAGGTCAAGGAAGCGCTCCAGGACGTCGGCGTCCAGGGCCTGACCGTCATCGAGGTGAAGGGCTTTGGCCGCCAGAAGGGCCACACCGAGCTCTACCGGGGCGCCGAATACGTGGTCGACTTCCTGCCCAAGGTGAAGATCGAGGTCGATCCTGCCGGACGACCAGGTCGATGCCGCCATCGAGGCCATCGTCGCCGCCGCCAAGACCGACAAGATCGGCGACGGCAAGATCTTCGTCTCGCCCGTCGAACAGGCGATCCGGATCCGCACCGGCGAAACCGGGCTCGACGCCGTCTGAGCGGCCGACGCCCCGGGGGCTTGATCGCTCCCGCAACCCGTTCATCCGAATACCGTAATCCAAAACTCAGGGAACCATGCCAAATGAGCAAAGCTGACGTTCTGAAGATGCTCGAGGACGATGTCGCCTATGTCGATATTCGCTTCACCGACCCGCGCGGCAAGCTGCAACACGTGACCGTCGATGTCGACATCGTCGACGAAGACTTCCTCGACGAAGGCTTCATGTTCGACGGCTCCTCGATTGCCGGCTGGAAGTCGATCGAAGCCTCCGACATGAAACTGATGCCCGACCTCGAGTCGGGTTATATCGATCCGTTCTACGCCGAGAAGACGCTCTGCCTGCATTGCTCGATCGTCGAGCCGGACACCGGCGAACCCTATGAGCGCGACCCGCGCGGCACCGCCGAGAAGGCCGAAGCCTATCTCAAGTCCTCGGGCATCGGCGACATGTCCTACTACGGTCCGGAAGCCGAGTTCTTCATCTTCGACGACGTGCGCTACTCGGTCACCCCGAACAAGGTGTCCTACCAGGTCGACGCGGTCGACGCCGCCTGGAACACCGACACCGAATACGAGATGGGCAACACCGGCCACCGCTCGCAGCACAAGGGCGGCTACTTCCCGGTCAACCCGATCGACGACAGCCAGGACATCCGCTCCGAGATGCTGTCGACGATGAAGCAGATCGGCATGAAGGTCGACAAGCACCACCACGAGGTGGCGACTGCCCAGCACGAGCTCGGCCTGATCTTCGGCTCGCTGACCAAGCAGGCCGACGAGCTGCAGAAGTACAAGTACATCATCCACAACGTGGCCCAGGCCTACGGCAAGACGGCGACCTTCATGCCGAAGCCGATCAAGGGCGACAACGGCACCGGCATGCACGTGAACATGTCGATCTGGAAAGACGGCAAGCCGCTGTTCGCGGGCGACAAATATGCCGATCTCAGCCAGGAAGCGCTGTGGTTCATCGGTGGCATCCTGAAGCACGCCAAGACGCTGAACGCCTTCACCAACCCGTCCACCAACTCCTACAAGCGCCTGATCCCCGGCTTCGAAGCCCCGGTTCTGCGCGCCTACTCGGCCCGCAACCGCTCGGGCTGCGTGCGGATCCCGTGGACCGAGAGCCCGAAGGCCAAGCGCGTCGAGGCCCGCTTCCCCGATCCGGCCGCCAACCCCTATCTGTGCCTTCTCGGCGCTGCTGATGGCTGGCCTCGACGGCATCAAGAACAAGATCGATCCGGGCCCCGCCATCGGACAAGAACCTCTACGACCTGCCGCCGGAAGAGCTCGAGCGGCATCCCGACGGTCTGCGGCTCGCTGCGCGAGGCGCTGGAATCGCTGGAAGCCGACCACGACTTCCTGCTGGCCGGCGACGTCTTCACCAAGGACCAGATCGAGGGCTATATCGAGCTGAAGTGGGAAGAGGTCTACAACTACGAGCACACCCCGCACCCGGTCGAATACGAGATGTACTACAGCTGCTGATCGCTGGTTGGAACCGATACCGAGAGGGCGCCCCACGGGGCGCCCTTTTTTGTACTGCGGGCCCGTTGGGGTCGGCCTTCCGGCCGCAAAGCGCCCCACCCTCCACCAACCCCGTCCCGAGCACGCCGCCACCCGGCGGCGCGAAAGGCCCGATCGCGAGGCCGAAAATCGACCTCGAAACGGGCGTTCTTCGGCGCTCTGAAGGTGACGCGAAAGCCGGATCGGGTGCTGCCTCGCCGGCGCGCAGAAATGAGCGCGGTTGCCGCGCGACAGCCGGTTCGTGCGCCGATCAGCCCGCGACGTACATCTGCACGGTATCGGGTCGAACACCATCGTGTTTCATCGCCGCGGCCCCGGCTTCGCTTTTCATCATGGCGTCCAATGCATCCATGTCCGCCACCTCCATGGACAGGGCAACCCGGTTCGAATCGCCGGGGAGCACGTAGGTGGTGAGGTTGGTTGCAATACCGGCGAAAACTTTCGCTCGCCTTTCAGAAGCGAGCCAATGAGCAACGTCGTCAACTTCGTGTGTGGCAACAAGCTTGGGCATCTTGAAATCCTTTCATGGTCCAATTGATGCCAAGGGCCATGCAACTCAGCGCACGAGCACCTGAGCAATGCCGGACAGAATACGTCAGTTCCGGTCGATTTGCACGTTCGGCGGCGGCGTCGTTCAGAAAGGCGGCACCGAAATCGCGCTTGCACGCCCCTGAACCTGCAAGAGCGCAGCGCCACACGGGCTGCGCTGTCTGAGGCAAGACCCTGTCGGGACGTCACGACAGGCGAGCGCCGTCGGTCCGGCGAAGACGCGCCGGATTGTCACTGCCCTGTGCACAAACGGTGCCAAGCGGCCGCGGATTTGGCGGAAAACCGCGGGCCCGCCCTTCCAGTAAAGCGCGAAACCCATCGTATTCGGGCACAGCGATTGCGCCTGGCTCGCGTGACAATCCCGCCCCCAACCACCGTCTTGCGACAGAATCCGACGCAATCAGGTCGTGATTGTTTCCATAGAATTCATATTTCGATCAAATTCCGACCACTCTTTCACTGTTTCCTGACCGCAACCTGAATGCGGAGAAACACGGATGGATGCTTTCCCCGGCAGCACCATTGCCGCGCTGTGCTACACGCGCGAAACCGAGATCGATTTTCAACGGCTGGCGACCGAAATGTCGACAGCTGTGGCGGGCACGCTAGGTGGCGCGCGGCTGGAGATGCCGACCGCCGATTTCGCGCTCTGTGATACGCCGGGCATGCGGATCGGGCTGGCCCGGGTGGCGCTCGACCACACCTTTCCGGGCTCGCTGACGGGCAAGCACTATCCCTCCTGCATGGTCCTGTCGGTCGGCCCCGGCGAGACGATTCCCGAAGATCCGAAGGAAGCGCGCTATGCCGGCGTCCGCGCGGACCTCATATCGCGGATGCAGGACATCGCCGCCGCCGACCGGGTGTTGATGTTCGAACGTGCCGGCGCCTACGACACCGACCTTCACCACGCCGTGGTAGACGACATCCGCGGTCATCTCGACACGGTGCTGTGCCAGCGCCGCGAGCCGGTGTCCGACGTATGTCGCGCCCGCGCCGGTCGTGCCCCTTGCCGGGGACAGGCAGCTGGACGAGGCCACCCCGGTCGCCGCCCTCTCGGCCGCCGGCACCGGCCCCGCGGCCGAACTCCGCGCTGTCGATGCGACCCAACCCGACGACATCATCCAAGGGCTCGCGCGCCGCCTGGAAGCCGAGCTTGATCGCCTCGACGAGGCGCGCCGCGCCCTCGAGATGGTCGATGCCGTTCCCGACCGGCGCCCGTTTGAGCCGCAACCCATGCGCCTGGTCGTGCCGCGCCTGTTTCCGAACCTTCCGCGCATCGACCCTCGGGCTGTTCCGGGTGCCGAAGAAGGCCACCGCCAGAGGGCGAGGCCTATCCCGACTACGAACACATGCCCGCAAATGTCGACGAACGCCCGCTCCTGCACCGCGCCGCGGTGAACGCGCTGAACGTGACGGTGATGACCATCGCCCTGCCCGTGGGCGCGGCGCTGCTCACGATGTCCGTGCTCGGGCGAGAAGACATGCTGTTTTCCTCCCGGGTCACCGCGGTGACCGGTGTCGGCGTCGGGCTTCACAACACCGGAATGGCCGAGCGGCTGTTCGCCCTTTTCTCCTGACGGGGCAAACCACACCCTTGGGCGGAGACCCGCCCACCTTGGCAATCGTGGCATAATCGGCAAGATCCGCCCCCAATGCCGCCGCAATTGCCGCAAAAACTGAAACAATCGGGGGCGCGAACAGAAAGTGATAAGAGGCCGCACATGTTGACTTCCGACCTTACCATCACCGATTACGCGCAACGCCGGCGGGTTCTGGGACGCCGGGCCGACATGCGGCTTGCAAAGGCCCTGCGCCGCACCGTCCCGCTGCACCGAAAACTTCGCATGCAAATCCTGCGCGGGCTGCGGGCCCGTCCGCGGTTCATCCGTCCGCAGTTGATCCGACATTGGCACAACGGCAGCTTCGTCGAGCAGATCGTCACCCTGCCCAGCGCCGCCTGATCCGGTGCCCTTGCCCCTCAGACCACCGGTTCGGACCCGGAAAACGCCGCACGGTCCTCGGGATCGAGGCTTTCGAACGGGACCACGTAGGTGTGGATCGTGAAGGCCACTGCCTCGGTTTCGGGCAGGCGGGCGAGACACTGGCGCTCGACCCTGAGCCACCGCGGGCCGTCGGGCGGCGATGGCCGGCGGTCCGCCTCGGTGCGGGGCTGAAACAGGGCGGGGTCTGCGTAGACCAGCGCGTTTGCCCGCCAGATCGGCCGTCCCCGCCGGATCCCGTCGAACAGCCGTTGCACCCGCCGCGCGATGTCTGCGTCGTACGTCTCCACCGGCGTATGGATGCCCGTCAGCGGACGCAGGAATTTCTCGGCCAGCGACCAGCTCGCCGGGAAACAGAGCGCCGCCGCGGTCAGCACATGTTGATCCATGCCGGACGGTTTCTCCATCAGCACCAGGTCTTCCTGTACCAGCCGCGCGGCGGTTTCGAGCGGCGCTGTGAAATCGAGATCGATCCGGCGCCCGTCCGGGCACTCCACTGCGGTCTCGCCAATCCGGTAGTCCGGCGTTTGCGCCAGCTCGGCCAGGATCTGGCTGAGCAGGTCCTGCGCCGCCGGCACCGCTCCCGGGGACATCCGCAACACCTCGTCCTTGCGCTCCTCCAGCAGCCGCTCGCGCAGCGCCATCTGGCCCGCGTAGACGTCGTCGACCAGAAGCCATTCTCCCGGAGCAACCGGGTTCAGCCCCGGCAAACGGCTTGTGCGGGCCTCGGCCCAGGGCCGGATCGGCAGATGTGACTGGCAGATTGCGGTCACGAGCGCCCCGCCCCCCGGTCAGAAATTCAACGTGAACCGGGCGAGCAGACCATAGTGATCCGAGCCGATCAGCGGCAATTGCTCGATCCGGCCTTTGCCACCCGTCACCAGCACATGGTCGATGGTAAGCGCGAAAAGCCCGCCGAGCCGTTTGGTGACGACCTTGGGTCCGAGCGGCGCGACGCCCGCGGCACGGGCCAGAACGCTCACGGAGTCTGACCCCGGGAAGGCGTTGAAATCGCCGCCGACAATCTTCGGGCCGCGAAAACCCGGAAGCTCCGCCCCCAGCGCGCGCACCATCTGTCCGTGCAGGGGCCGCTCCGGCGTCTCGAGATGGACCGACATCACCCAGACCCGGCCTTCCGGCATCTCCACCTGCAGCGCGGCGATCCCCTTGCCTTTCAGGCAGTGCTTCGACCCCGGCACCACCGGCCAGCGCGACAGCACCGCGACTCCCCCAATGTCCTTGAACGAGCAGAGTTTCTGCGAAGGATAGGCCGCGCCCAGCATCTCGAGGATTTCCCGGTTCTCGCGGTTCACCTCCTGCAGCGTGACGGTATCGGGCGCACGCGCGAGGATGTCGCCCGCGAGCCGGCGCTCGTCCTGTCGGCTGAGGGAGTACTCCATGTTCTTCTGGTAGTGCACCAGCGCGCGGGACTGCGCGTCTGCCGGGGCCGCGTAGAGGCCGGCCCAAAGGCCGGGCACCAGCGCCAGCAGGAGCACGGCGAGGCGGGGCAGAACGAATTTGCGAAACGGAAACCGGGTCATGGCCGCAGTCTACCGGGCGGCCCCGCCGGGGCAAGCGGGCAAATGCCGGGCAGACGGAAATGGCGGCGCCCCCCACGAAGGCGTCAACATGTCCCGCTTGCATCCCCCGGCCCGCTGAACCACTTAGGCCGGGGTTAACGCCGGGCCGGACCATCGGCTTTTCACGAGCGGGATTTCCACGAGGAGCATGACGATGGCGACTGAAGATTTCACCTTTGCCGGGGCGAACGGCACCGAACTTGCCGGCCGGCTCGACCTGCCCCGAGGCACCCCCATCGCTACCGCGCTCTTCGCCCATTGTTTTACCTGCACCAAGGACAGCCATGCCGCCCGCCGCATCTCGGAGCGCCTTACCGAGGCCGGGATCGCGGTGCTCCGGTTCGACTTTACCGGGCTCGGCAACAGCGCGGGCGATTTCGGTGCGACGACCTTCGGCTCCAACGTCGCCGACATCGTCGCGGCTGCCGACGCATTGGCCGCCCGCGGCATGGCGCCCCGGTTGCTCATCGGCCACTCGCTGGGCGGCGCAGCGGTTCTGAAGGCGAAGGCGAAGATCGCCAGCGCCAAGGCCGTGGTGACCCTGGCGGCGCCGTTTGCGCCCAACCATGTCACCCGCAATTTCGCTTGCCGCCTCGAAGAGATCGAGGAAGGCGGGCGCTGCAAGGTGGACCTCGGCGGGCGGCCATTCGAGATCGGCCGCGAGTTCCTGACCGAAATCCGCGAGGAGGACCTCACCCCGGCGATCCACGGGCTGCATGCCGCCCTGATGGTGATGCACGCGCCCTTCGACGAGGTCGTCGGCATCCGCAACGCCACCGAGATCTTCGTCGCCGCGCAGCACCCCAAGAGCTTCGTTACGCTCGACGATGCCAACCACCTGATCACCGGCAAGCGCGACGCGGCTTACGCGGCCGACGTGATCGCCACCTGGGCCGCGCGCTATCTCGACCTCGACTTCGATGTCGACCCCGCCGGACGCACCGACGCCATGCCCGTGCCCGCGGATCCGGCCCCCGAGGGCGTCGTCCGGGTGCGCGAGCTCGATCCCGCCCAGCCCTACACCAACACGGTCGCCAACGGCCCCCACCACGCCTGGCTGGCCGACGAGCCCCAGGCTGTGAAGGGCGCGAACCTCGGACCCAACCCCTACGCGCTGCTCAAGGCCGCGCTTGGCGCCTGCACGTCGATGACGATGCGGATGTACGCGGGCGTCAAGACGTGGCCCCTGACCGGCATCACGGTTGATGTCACCCACAAAAAGGTGGAGGCGGAAAACGGGCAGAAGGACGATCGTGGCCGCCCCCTGAAAATCGACGTCTTCACCCGGGTGATCCGCATCGAGGGCGATCTCACCGATGAGCAGCGGGCCAAGCTCACCGAAATCGCCGACCGCTGCCCGGTCCACCGCACTCTGCATCAGGGCTCGCGGATCGAGACAAGGGTGGCCGGCTAACCCAGCCCCACACCACGCGCCGCGCGCCGTCTTCCAGGGAGAACACGCCCGGCGGCACAGGCCGAAACCCGCAGCCGCCACAGCCGCTGCGCAGGCCTGAGCGCTCGCGGGAGAATTCGCGTGTCTCTCCAGGATTGTTTCGCAACAGGAAACTGTTGCCACGGCGCGCAGATCCCTCCCCCAACCGCTCACCCCCCCTTGACGCGCCCCGCGTGCCTGCCCAAACCGGCGCCCATGAGTACCGGACGACTGACGATTGATCTCGACGCGATCGCCGCCAACTGGCGCGCGCTCGATGCGATGAGCGCCGCGCACGTGCAGACCGCGGCGGTGGTGAAGGCCGATGCCTACGGGCTCGGCGTCGGCAAGGTGGCGCGCGCGCTGGCCGCCGCTGGCGCCCGGCGGTTCTGCGTGGCCACGGCGGAAGAGGGCTGGGCGGTGCGCGATGCGCTCGGCCCCGGGCCCGAGATCGCCATCTTCGGCGGCCACATGTCGGGCGACACCGACATGATCTCCGACCTGGGCCTGGTGCCGATGCTGAATTCGATCGACCAGGTCACCCGCCATTTCGAAGCGCTGCCCCGGCACCCGTTCGGCATCCAGCTCGACACCGGCATGAACCGGCTCGGCATGGAGCCCGGCGAATGGGCGGCCATCGCCGAGGTGGTGCTGGCGCAGACGCCGCGGCTCATCATGAGCCACCTCGCCTGTGCCGACGAGCCGGATCACCAGATGAACCAGGCCCAGCTTCAGCAATTCGTCCAGATGACCGAGGGCCTGGGCGTCCCGCGGTCGCTCGCGGCGACGGGCGGCATCCTGCTTGGACCCGACTACCATTTCGAGCTCACCCGGCCGGGCATCGGCCTCTACGGCGGCCTGCCGTTCGACGAGGCCTGGCCGGTGGTCGAGCTCGAGCTTCCGGTGATCCAGATCCGCGACATCGCCTCCGGCGAAAGCGTGGGCTACGGCAACAGCTTCATCGCCGAGCGCCGGATGCGCGTCGCCACCGTCTCGGGCGGCTATGCCGACGGGATCACACGGGCCCTGTCGGGCAAGGGGGTGCTCTATCACGGCGAAGAGGCCTGCCCAATCCTCGGCCGGGTCTCGATGGACCTGATCGGGGTCGATGTGACCGGGCTCACGGAAGCTCCGAAGGCGCTGCATCTCCTGGGGACGCAACAGCGCGTGGACGACATCGCGGACACCGCCGGCACCATCGGCTACGAAGTGCTGACGCAGCTCGGGTCTCGCTATGGCCGGCATTACGCGCGTGGGCGCAGTTGAGGCTGCTGGGGTTCCGCCCGCAAATCCTTGGGGGTATTTCCACAACGATGAAGGGGCGCGGATTGGCCGATTTCCCCTCGCGCCCGCGAGCTTGAATGACTAGGTCTGCCCCATGACCCTTGCCAAAGCCCTCAACCTCGCCCTGCTCGTGCTTTTTCCCGTCGCCTGGTTCGCGCCGCTGCTCCATGCCGGCATCAACCTGCCGCTGCTCGGCACCAAGGCGGTCAGCGTGGTCTCCGGCCTTCAGGCGCTGTGGGAGACCGACATCTTTCTCGCCCTGCTGGTGACGTTCTTCGCGATCTTCGCGCCGATGATGAAGGTGATCGGGGTTGCGTTGATCCAGTTCGGGATGATGCGGCGCAAGGTGCTCCCGGTGCTCGGGTTTCTCGGCAAGCTGGCGATGGCCGACATCTTCCTCATCGCGCTCTACATCGTGGTCGTGAAGGGCGTGCATCTCGCGAAGGTCGAGACCGGCTGGGGGCTCTATCTGTTCACCTTCTGCGTGCTGGCCTCGATCTTCGCGAGCCAGGCGACGGCGAAAAAGGCGGCGGCATGAGAACTCATCGGGACCTTTGGCCACTCTGCGCCGCTGGCCACGGGCCGACAGCGATGAGCGGGCAGCGCCCGGCGAAGAGCGCGCCGCCAGTCTTCACGGGGGCCGACTGACATGGCGAAAGCACAAGCCTTCAGCTGCACCGAATGCGGCGCGGCCCACTCGAAGTGGTCCGGCCGCTGCGATGCCTGCGGGGCGTGGAATTCCATCGTCGAGGACGTGCCGCTCTCGGCCGGCCCCGCCTCCAAGTCGCTCGGGGCGATGAAGGGCCGCGCGGTGGCGCTCTCCGATCTCGCCACCGAAGAAGCCCCGCCGCCGCGCCGCCGCTGCGGTATCGACGAGTTCGACCGGGTGCTGGGGGGCGGCCTGGTGCCGGCCTCGGCCATCCTCGTCGGCGGCGACCCCGGCATCGGCAAGTCGACGCTGCTGCTCCAGGCGATCGCCCATTTCGCCCGCGCCGGGCTTAAGACGATCTATGTTTCCGGCGAGGAATCCCGCGCCCAGGTACGGATGCGCGCCCAGCGGCTGGGCCTCGCCGACGCCCCGGTCATGCTGGCGGCCGAAACCAACCTGCGCGACATCCTCACCACCCTCGAGGCGGAAAAACCCGACCTGGTGGTGATCGATTCGATCCAGACCATGTGGGCCGACAATGTCGACAGCGCCCCCGGCTCGGTCAGCCAGGTCCGCGCCGCCGCGCATGAGCTCACCACCTTTGCCAAGCGCCGCGGCGTGTCGGTCATCCTCGTCGGCCATGTCACCAAGGACGGCCAGATCGCCGGCCCGCGCGTGGTCGAGCACATGGTCGACACGGTGCTCTATTTCGAGGGCGAACGCGGCCACCAGTTCCGGATCCTGCGCGCGGTCAAGAACCGGTTCGGCCCGGCCGACGAGATCGGCGTGTTCGAGATGACCGGCAGCGGGCTCGCGGAAGTCGCCAACCCGTCGGCGCTGTTCCTGTCGGACCGCGACGAACCCGCCGCCGGGCTCGGCGGTCTTTGCGGGCATCGAGGGCACCCGGCCGGTGCTGGTCGAGATCCAGGCTCTGGTCGCGCCCTCGTCGCTCGCCCAGCCGCGCCGCTCGGTGCTGGGCTGGGACTGCGGGCGGCTGGCGATGATTCTCGCCGTGCTCGAAGCGCGCTGCGGCATCCCCTTCGCGGGTCTCGACGTCTATCTCAACGTCGCCGGCGGCATGCGGGTCAGCGAACCCGCCGCCGATCTCGCGGTCGCCGCAGCCCTTCTGTCGGCGCGCGAAGACACGCCAGTCCCCAAGGAAACGGTGATTTTCGGCGAGATTTCCCTCTCAGGCGCGCTGCGGCCCGTGTCGCAAGCGGAAAACAGGTTGAAAGAAGCGGCAAAACTTGGTTTCACCTGCGCTATTGCGCCGGGTAAAACCAAGGCCGGAACCACGGCTGGCATGAAACTCGACGTGATGACCGACCTGGCGGCTTTCGTCGGCGAAGTATTCGGGGCCGGCTGAACAGCACGGAGCCGAAGTGTCAGCGGCGCAACAGGGCGCCGAATCAGGGCGACGAAAGGGAAACGGAATGGACGGATTTACGATTGTCGACGCTGTTGTCGCGGTAATCATCCTGATCTCGGCGATCCTCGCCTATTCACGCGGCTTCGTGCGCGAGGGCATGTCGATCGCCGGCTGGGTCTTCGCCGCAATCGTCGCCTATCTCTTCGCGCCACGCGCCGTGCCGATCATCAAGGAAATCCCGATCCTGAAGGATTTCATCGCCGACAGCTGCGAATTGAGCGTGATCGCCGCCTTTGCCGGCGTGCTGGCGCTGGCCCTGGTCGTGGTGTCGATCTTCACGCCCCTGTTCTCCTCCGCCGTGCAGCGCTCCGCTCTCGGCGGGCTCGACCAGGCGCTCGGCTTCGTCTTCGGCGTTCTGCGCGGGATCCTGCTCGTCGCCATCGCGCTGGTAATCTACGACCGCGTGGTGATCTCCGAAGCGGTGCCGATGGTCGATGACTCGCGCACCGTCAAGATCTTCGCCCGCAGCTCCGAAAAGATCGACGAGATCCTGCCGAACAACGCACCGGAATGGATCGTCGAGCGCTACGAGGACCTGGTGTCGTCCTGCGGCACGCCCGCTGCGACGACGACCCAATAACCGCTCAGGGGTCCGCGAGAAACGCGTCCACCGCCGTGATCATGCGCTCCCAGGCCCGGTCTTGCGGCAGCGGGATGTGATTGGCGCTTTCGAGCGCCGGGAATTGCGCGTTCGGGATGATGCGCACCAGCGCCTGACCTTGGCTGAACGGCTGGACGGTGTCGCCGCAGGCATGGCCGGCACCTTGTCAGGACCCGGACTTCGGCAAGACCCGACTGGACCCAACAAGTCCGCCCCCCAAACACAGTGCCCCGCGCCACGGAAAGAACAGCACATCGACCTGGGCCGCCAGGTCTGCCGCGCCTCGGTTGCACGGCGAAGAAAACCGCCAACCGCGGCGGGCGGATGCGCCTTTCTTCACACGGATCCACCGTCCGGACAGGGAAGCCGGGCTCCACCCCAACGCCTCCGACCGCCGCTCGCTCGGCCACACCCGTCACCAAAGTGTATCATCGCGCCCGTTGGCGGGTGACAGCGCTGCCCCGGTTCCTTAAGACGTGGGCCGAACGCGCCAACAGGAATCGGGAAACTGCCATGACCCCCTGCGCCACGATGCCCCCCGCCCATCCTTTCGATGATGACAAACTCAAGGAGGAATGCGGCGTCTACGGCGTGATCGGGCCAGATCAGGCTGCCAATTTCGTCGCCCTCGGCCTGCACGCGCTCCAGCATCGCGGCCAGGAGGCGGGCGGGATCGTTTCCCACGACCCGGTTGCGGGCTTCAACAACGCGCGCCGTTTCGGCTACGTGCGCGACAATTTCACCAAGCAGAGCCTGATGGACACGCTGCCGGGGCCGCTCGCCATCGGCCACGTGCGCTATTCCACCTCCGGCGCCAAGGGCGCGGTCATCCGCGACGTGCAGCCGTTTTTCGGCGAGTTCTCGTTGGGCGGCGCGGCCATCGCGCACAACGGCAACCTGACCAATGCCGAGGAACTCAAGCGCGAGCTGATCGAACGGGGCTCGATCTTCCAGTCCTCCTCCGACACCGAATGCATCATCCATCTGATGGCACGCTCGATGGCGAAAACGATCGCCGACCGGATGGAGGATGCGCTGCGGCGGGTCGAGGGCGCGTTCTCGGTTGTCGCCATGACCCGGACCAAGCTCATCGGCGTGCGCGACCCGCTGGGCGTGCGCCCGCTGGTGCTGGGCAGCCTCGGCGACGGCTGGGTGCTGAGCTCGGAGACCTGCGCGCTCGACATCATCGGCGCCAAGTTCGTGCGCGAGATCGAGCCGGGCGAGATGGTGGTCATCACCGCGCAGGGCGTCGAGAGCCGGCGGCCGTTCCGGCCCAAGGCCTCGCGCTTCTGCATCTTCGAACATGTCTATTTCTCGCGACCCGACTCGATCCTCGGCGGCCGCTCGGTCTATGAGACCCGGGCCCAGATCGGGGTGGAGCTTGCCCGCGAAGCCCCTGTCGACGCCGATCTCGTCTGCCCGGTGCCCGACTCGGGCACCCCGGCCGCCATCGGCTACAGCCAGGAAAGCGGCATTCCCTACGAGATGGGCATCATCCGCAACCAGTACATGGGCCGCACCTTCATCGAGCCGACCGATCAGATCCGCAACATGGGCGTGCGCCTCAAGCTCAACGTCAACCGGGCGCTGATCGAGGGCAAGCGGGTGATCCTGGTCGACGACAGCGTCGTGCGCGGCACCACCTCGCGCAAGATCGAGGACATGATGCTCGACGCGGGCGCGAAGGAGGTGCATTTGCGCATCGCCTCGCCCGCCGACCGCCTGGCCCTGCTTCTACGGCGTCGACACGCCGGAGCGCTCGAAACTGCTTGCCGCCACGATGAGCGAAGACGAGATGCGCGAACACCTGGGCGTCGACAGCTTGCGGTTCATCTCGCTCGACGGGCTCTACCGCGCGGTCGGCGAGGCGGAAGGCCGCGACCCCGCGGCACCGGCCTATTGCGATGCCTGTTTCTCCGGCGAATACCCGGTTGAGCCGGCCGACATGATCGCCAAGGGGTTCGAGCTGAAAGCCCAGGCGGCCGAATGACCGACGCGGCCACCGTGTTGGCCGCTGACCGGCGTTGGAAACGTTTTACCAGCCGCGACTACACCTGCCCCTGTTGCGGCGAACGCACCACGGGCCTCTACGATATCGGCTACGACCACCCCGACCCCTGGCCGCACGGAAACAGGGCGGCTTCGGGCGAAACAGAGTTGGTCCACGGAGACGACAGGCTCGGGACCGACCTCTGCCGGTTCGACGGCGCGCATTTCATCCGCTCCACCCTGCCCTTGCCGATCGGGGGCAGCGACGAGGTGTTTTCCTTCGGCCCCTGGGTCAGCGTGTCGGAGGCGAGCTTCGAGGCCTACGTCCGGGCCTGGGACGCGGAAGATTTCGGCGATTTCCCGCGCTGTTTCGGCTGGTTGATGAACGATCTTCCGCAGGTCGTCACCGAGGATTGGTTGCCGTGTGACGTCGAGATGGGCGACGGGACCAAGCGGCCGCAGATCTTCATTCAGCCCGGCGCGCATCCACTGGCCGATTGGCAGCGCGACGGGATCAGTTTCGACACCCTGCTCGACATCTACGCCGCAGTGGGCCAGGACCACCGCCCGCATCTCGGCGATGCCTGAGCGGGACATGGGGGAAGACAGATGACCGAAGCCAGCCCGCCCGACGAAGACCAGCGGTTTCAACGGCAGATGCAACGCGGTGGCATGATCACCCTGCCCCGCGCCGCGCCCGACGCCTGGCCGCACGGCCCTTTGCCCGCGGGCGAGAAGGAGCGCGTGATCGGCGCCGACAGCCTGACCGCCAACTACTGCACCTTTCAGGGCCACCGTTTCCTGCGCGTTCATCTGCTCTTGCCGATCAAGGGCGCTCGGACCGTCTTCGGTTTTGAGGCCTGGGGCTCGGTCAGTGAAGTCAGCTGGCAGGGCTGGCTCGCGGCCCGGGCGCGCGGCGAAGACTATCGCGGCGGGTTCGCCTGGCTCGCCAACCAGCTCCCGGGGTTCGAAACCGGCGAGCCGGTGCCCTGCAACCTCACCGCAGGCCCGCCCGGCGCTTTGCCGCGCTTGCAGCCGCAACCGGGCAACGCCTTGGCCCGCGCCCAGGCGGAAGGGATCGATTTTGACGAAGTCCGCGCGATCTACGCCGCGGCGGGCGTGGCCCTCGACACGATCTTGACCGATTGAGCCGCGGTTAACCCGGGCTTAACCGTGCCCCGCCTAGCCTTCTCCCCAAATCCAGACGGGAGACGACAATGGCTGGTCAGGCTCATGGCGGAGCGCCCAACGCCTTCGTGGCGGAACACGCGACGATCACCGGGGTGATCCCGCTCGACGAGGTGGCGCTTGTCGGCGTCGCCGGCCCCGACAAGGCGATGCACGCCTATCTGAGGTTTCCGCAAGGCGAGATCCACCGGATCGACCTGAACAAGCCGATGGCGCTCGGCACGCCGATCGAAATCAGCCCCTCGGGCGTGGTGCTGCAACTGTCCAACGGCAACGCGACCTTCCTGCCGCCCTTTCCCTTCGGAATGGGCCCGCCGCCCGCGTGACTTGCGCCGCTCCGCGTCGGGCCGCTTTCCTGGCGCCTTTGGCACACCCATTGCCCGGGTTCTCGAACCAACGCGCATGCCACAATCCAGCGCAGGCGCCCACGGCAGGTCAAATGCGCGCGATGGCAGGAGCCTCACGCCGCCATGACGGTCCCGGAAAGCGCAACATCGACGGGCGCGCTCGGTCCGACATTGGCGTTTTCGCCGCACTTGCCGGCCCCTTGGACCTGGGCGGAACACCCTGAGTTTCAGTGCGCAGCACCCCGGGCAGCCCCAGGAAACGGTCGGCACCCGCCGTCATCCGAACAGGATCAACTGCGACGCCGCGATCGCCCAGATCACCGCCAACCCAAACAGCCCGAAGGCAACCATGCCCGCCGCCACCAGCCGCCGGGTCATCGCCGGCAGCGTGACCGACAGGGAGCCGACGCCGTGGAACAACCGCGTCACCCCGGCGCCGAGCGCAAAGGCGGTGCCGGCGAAGAGCGGCAGGTAGAGCAGGTAGCCGTAATAGCCGTGCTCGCGCTGCAAAAGGCAGAAGGGGCAATGATGGTTGGGGTGGTCGTAGACGTAGAGCGAGATCACCGAGACGATCGCGGCAAGCGACAGCGCGAACATCACCCCGCCCGCCAGCGCGAACCAGCCCTGCCCCTTACCGGTCGCGAGGCTGAGCGCGCCGGTCACCGCCACTGTGCCACCGGCACCCGCGAGCATCCAGAGCGCGCGGCCCGGCGCGAGACCGGTCATCTCCGAGGCGAGCCCCTCGTTGACCGGCGTGAACAGTTTCGAACAGCACGAGGTGATGACATCGGTCTCCAACCCGAGGAAATAGGTGATTTCCACCGCGCCCGCAGCGAGCAGCAGCCCGGCGATCGGCAGAAGAGCGGCGTATTTCACCTTCGCCAGCGGGTAATCGCGGCCGAGCCGGTCGGCGCGGTCGAGGATCAGCCAGAGCGCCGCCGAGAAGAACACCGCGATCTTGAGATAGAGCGCCGGAAAGCCCCATGGGTTGACGTTGAGCGTGCCCACCGCGCACATCGCGCCGACGAACAGCTCCGCCATCCGGTCGGCGTTGTAGACGAACAGCAACAGCGCCGCGATCTCGGCCAGCATGACGAAGCCGAACAGCGTCGAGACAAGTTCTGTGGCCCGTTCGAGCCGGAGCTGGGTCCGGGTGCCACTGGCGACGTCCCAGCGCCGCAGCACCTGCACGCCGAAGCCCGCACTCCAAAGCGATACCAGGGCCGCCAGCGCCGAGATGAGCAGCAGCGCGAGGATCGGGGCCTGGAAGATCATGCCCGGATCTCCCCGTCGCGCATGGCCACCACCGCGTCGACCACCGCCGCCTCCCAGATCCGGGGGTCATGGCTCGTCATGATGATCGTGCGGCCCTCGGCCTTGAGATCGGCCACGATGTCGAGGAAGCGGTCGGTGAGTTCTGTATCGAGGTTCGCCGTCGGCTCGTCGGCGATGAAGATGGGCGCATCGTTCACCAGCGCACGCGCGATCGCCACCCGCTGGGTCTCGCCGCCGGAGAGGTATTCGACCTTCATGTCGGCCTTGTCCGCCAGCCCGAGTGCCTCGAGCCGCGCCGCCGCGCGGGCGCGCACGACGGCGAAATCCTCCCCCATCGGCGCCGCCGGCAGACACACGTTGTCGATCACGCTCAGCCCCCGGATCAGGTTGAACCGCTGAAAGACGAAGCCGAACCGCGTCCGCCGCTCGGCGGTGAGGAAGCGTTCGGACAGCCCCGAGACGGTTTCTCCGTCCAGGAACACCCTGCCGGACGTTGGCCGCGCCATGCAGCCGACGATGGACAAGAGCGTGGTCTTGCCCGAGCCCGAGGGGCCTTTGAGCACGGTCACCGCGTCACGGGCGATCTCGAGGCTCACACCGCGCAGGGCGCCCACCTCGTTCGGGCGCCCTTCGTTGTAGAGCTTGGTGACGTTTTCGAGCGAGATCATCGGGCGTTACCTCATCACCTGGTCGGGATCGGCCGAAGCCGCCCGCCAGATCGGCACCAGCGTGGCGGCGGTGTAGGGCACGACCGTCAGCAGGAAGAGCGTCGACAGCTGCATCCCGTCGATGACCGGCGCGAGCGGGAAATCGGGGTAGATCACCGACCAGCCCTTCAGGACCGGGGCAAAAAGTCCCGCGCCGAACGCGAACACATGCAGGTAGGCCGCAAGCGTGCCGATCAGGAAAGCGCCCAGCGAGATCAGCGCCCCCTCCCAGAGCTTCATCGAGATGACGTCGCGGGTATCCCAGCCGATCGCCTTCAGAACGCCGATCTCGCGCGCCTCCTCGGCCGACAACCCGCTCGCCTTCTCGGCGGCGAAGATCGCGAAGGCCAGCACGGCCGCGGCGGCCAGCGCGATCATCAGACCTTCGCGCCAGGAAAACAGCTTCTGATAGGTGCGCCCGATCTCGTCGCGGGTGATGAACCGGGCATCGGGCATGAGTTTCGACGCCTTTTCGATGATGGTCGGGATCTCAAGCGGATTGCGAATGCTGACGGCGAGGTCTGTCCAGATGCCCTCGGGCAGCTTGAAAAAGGCGCGGAAATCGGCCTCGTTCAGAAGCACGAGATCGGAGGAGACGAGCGCACTGTCGGCGCCGAAGGTGCGGACCACCTCGAATTTCACCATGTCGCCGGTATGGCGGCTGAGAAACAGCGGTGCGCTCTCCCAAGTCGCCCCCCGCGCCCGTTGCACGCCTTCGCCCACCAGCACCTCGCCGGGGCCGGGCATGAGCGCAGGATCGTCGGGAACCTGGAACGTGTAGTTCGCCCCGCTGGCCGCATCGTAGAAATAGCCCCAGAGCCTGCCCTCCACGGTAGTCACGCCGCGGATCGCCGCGATCCCGGCGATCTGGACGCCGTCGGTCATCTCGTGCCGTCCCATGCGCAGGTGCTGGACGGTCAGTTCCGGCGCCTCCGCAAGCACCACGGACGCTTCACGTTTCAGCGCGGTCGCAAACAGCATGGCCGAGGCGAGGGTGAAGACGACAACCGCGTAGACGGCCAGAAGGGCGAGGTTCTTGCCCCGTCGCCGCGCCAGCGCCGCGAGCGTGTAATCGGCAAGCGATCTTTGCCGGTTGAGCCAGGTTCTCACTGGGTTGACCTCCCTTCGAAGGGGGCGAAGTCTGCTTCGGAAAACCCGAGCCGACCCGTACCGAAATGCGACGGCACCGGTGCAAAAACCCCGGCGGGGAAGTGCTCGAAGCTCATCGGCGCGTCCTGGAACGCGGTGTGCAGATCCGCCATCGACGGGTGGCGGGTGTAGCGCGCCTCGGGAAAGAGCGCGAGATCGGTGAGCCGCGCGCCCTTCACGAGGGCCGCACTTGTCGCCATCCGCGCCGCCGCGCGCGGCGCCGTCACCGCCGCGTGCAGACCAGCGCCGGCAAGGCCCAGCATGAGCAGGACGAGGCCGGCGAAGACAGGCGTCGAGGGCCGCAGGTGGCTCACTCGAACTGCCCCTTGTCGAGCGCGGCGAGCGTGTCCGCGGTGACCTCGTCGAAGCGCAAGAGCCGCTTGCCGGCGTGGTCGCGCATGTAGTCGACCGCGTCGGGCGCGGTGGCGAGCGGCACCAGCTCGTGTCCCATCGGACCGTAGACGTCCGAGCCAATGACGAAGAGCGCGAGCTCGGCGTCGATCCGCGCGAGCCCGTAATATTCGGTCACCCCCATACCGACGATCTGATCGCGGGTCCGGCCGGGGGCGTATTTCGGAAGATCGGCGAGGTATTTGAAGAAATCCTTGGCGCCGTCGAAATGCACCGCCTCGCCGTCGTTCCACAAGATGGTGGCGACCCAGTCGGGGTACTTGGCCGGGAACATGCCGCAGACCGGGCAGGCATCGCGCGGCCCCGGGACCGGCAGATCGACGGGCGGCGCATCGGCGCGCGCGATGCGGGGCACGATCCCCACCATCAGCGCGGCGGCCGGCAGGCTTGCCAGCAGCGCGCGGCGGCTTGGGGGGCGGTTTGGTCGGCGGTCTGGTCGGGGGGCGTGATCACACATGTCGGGACTCCTGGGACAGGGAAAGCGGCGCGCCCCGGCAGACCCGGAGCGCGCCGGCCACTCACTCGCTGGCGGCAGCCGCCTTGGCCCGCTTCTCGGCGCGGCGCATGCGGATGGCGATGGTGTCCTCGGCCATGCCGATGAACGCCTCGCGCAGCGCATCGTCGAAGCCGACCAGCTTTGTCCCCTCGGCCTCGGCCGCTGCCGCCTCGGCCGTCGCGGCGTCGGCATAGGCCCATTTCGAAACCTTCGACATCGTGCCCATCTTGGCGGCGTTGATGACATAGGTCATCTCGGCGGTATCGACGAGCGGCTTGATCTCGGCCTCGGCGCCGGCATCGCCCGCGTAGATCGTCTTCGGACCCCGATCCATGTTGAGCGACAGGCTGATGCCCGCGCAGTGGATCGAGCAGGTCGCATCCACGCTGTCGTCATCGTAGACGATCAGGTGGCGGGTGTGGCTCCAGGCCTTGCGCATCATCCCGCAATAGGGGCAGCGCGGATATTTCTGGAACTCGTTCTCAAGCGGGGCAGTATCGACCCGGAGAAAGCGGGCAAGCCCGTTTTCGTCGGTCCATTCCCAAGGCATCTGCATTTTTTCCATCTCGGCCCGGGCGCCCCCCGCGGCAAAGATCGCGCCGGTCGAGGTGGTGAGGATGAAGTCGCGTCGGTTCATGTCTGGATCGTCCTGTCGGATATGAGGAAACCGGTAGCACGGACCAGGGCAATCTGACCCGTTTCTCGTGCAACCGCTTGTTTTATTGAAGAATGTACAGCCGGAGCCTGCGCCGCCACCGCCCGCGAAAGGGACGTTAAGCGAGCCCGGGCGGCGCTCAGGCCGGCTTGGCGGCCGGTGGCGCTCGGATCGGCTGGGCGCCCGGGAAACGGGCGGCGGTTTCAGCCCCCAGAACCGGAATATGCGGCAGGCGGGCGATCTCGACCACGTCGAAAACCGGCGCCACCCAGGCGAAGGGCGCGACGAAAGCGAGGATCGCGGCACTGGTGCAGATCATGCAGCCATCGGGCCCGGCCACGGGCGTGCCGTCGGGCGACAGCAGGACGATGCCGTCGCCGGTGCAGATCTCAAGGAACCCCATGCGGTCGCCCGGCTCCGCCGCCCCCACACCGGCCACCGCGTTGGCCCCGATGTGGTCGGCGAAGAAGGCGAACTGCAGCGCCATCGCGACCAGCGCAACCCACCCGGCGAGCGGGCCCGGTCTGGTGCGGCGTATGGCGCGGTGCGTTGGCATGACGCGGAATGGTCTCCGGCGGTTCACTTCGGCCAAACCCTAGAGGAGCGCCCGCGCAGAGTGCAACGGCGCATTCGGCCGCATGCCCGCGCCTCCCGTCTTGCCATCCGCAGGGCCGCCTGACAGTCTCGCGCCCATGCTGTCCACGCTCCTCATCCCGGCCTTCGTCACGTTGTTCGTGGTCATCGACCCAGTCGGGCTCACGCCGATCTTCGTCGCGCTGACCCGGGGCACAACGCCGCGCGCGCGGCGGTTCATCGCGCTGAGGGCACTCGGGGTCGCCGCAGGTCTTCTCACGCTGTTCGGACTGTTCGGCCTGCAGGTGCTTGCGGTCTTCGGCATCACCATGCCGGCCTTCCGAATCGCGGGCGGGCTATTGTTGTTCCTGACCGCGCTCGACATGTTGTTCGAACGGCGCGCCCAACGGCGCCGCGACCAGTCCGAACCGGGGCGCGAAGCCGGCGACGACCCGTCCGTCTTCCCGCTGGCGACCCCGCTGATCGCCGGCCCCGGCGCGATGGCGGCGATGATCCTGCTTGCCGGCCAGACCAGCGAACCGCTCGAACTGCTCGCCGTCCACCTCGTCATGCTCGCGGTGCTCGGGGTTGTGTTCGGGCTGATGGTTGCCTCCGGGTTGCTCGAACGCGCACTGGGCGAGACCGGGATCAACGTGCTCACCCGGCTGCTCGGCATGCTGCTCGCGGCCCTTGCGGTGCAGTTCGTGCTCGACGGCCTGGCCGATTTCGGTCTCGGCGTTTGACCCGCGCGCTTGTGGGGCGTGAGACCACGCACCCCGCAGACGGCGTTGGTTTTCCGGAAAACGCGCCTATATCGGACCCATGGACAGTTACGACATCGGACGCCTCGCCTATCTCGTGCTCCTGCTCGGCGCGGTGGGCGGGTATTTCATCGCGTCGGGACGGGGCAACCTCAACAAGCTCGCCCAACAGGCCGCGATCTGGGGGCTGATCTTCGTCGGCGTGGTCGCGGGCTACGGGCTCTGGAACGATGTCAGCCGCGACCTTGCGCCGCGCCAGGCCATGGTCGGCAGCGGCCAGCTTGAAGTGCCGCGCCAGTTCGACGGGCATTTCTACGTCACCGCGCGCGCGAACGGCACGACGATCGACTTCGTGATCGACACCGGCGCGACCGACGTGGTGCTCACCCAGGCCGACGCGGCCCGTGCCGGCATCGATCTCGACACGCTCGCCTATACCGGGACCGCCTCCACCGCCAACGGCGTGGTGCGCACCGCCCGGGCCCGGCTCGACGACCTCTCGCTCGGCGCGTTCACCGACCGCGCGGTGCCGGTGCTCGTCAACGAAGGCGCGATGGACAAGTCACTGCTCGGGATGACCTATCTGCGCCGGTTCGAAAGGATCGAGATCGCGGGCGACAAACTGGTGCTGACGCGCTGATCGGAGGCGGTCAATCGCCCGGGCAGGTCTGTGCCATGCGACGGGGCGGCCCCTCGCGGCTGCCGGCGCATTCCGACCGCGTGGAAGGGACTACACTGCGCAGCGGCGGCCGATCAAAGTTAATCTTTTACTTGATAAAAAGCCCTTAGCTAATTGTTTTCCAATCAACTTTCAGCCTTCATCTCCCAGCGTCCGACTTCCTGACTCCAGTACTTCGCCTTCGTCCCCGCGCCCGTCAGCGCGCGCCACTGGCCGCGCGCCACTTCGACGGCGGCGGGATCGTTTCCGTCGAACAACACCATTGCGCGTTTCGCCGCCGCCACTTCGTCGGCCGCGATCTCGGCGCCGTCCACCGACACCAGGCACTCGGCCCCATTCGGCGCCTCGGGTCCAAGCGTCAGCAACACCGGCTGATCGGCATCATGCGGGCCGCCCGCGCGCCCGTGCGGCAGGAAGCCGTCTTCCGGCCCGAGCCAGAGCCGCTGGTCGAGCCAGTCGAGCCGGGCCCCGTCCGACCCGCGCACCACCACCCGCCAGCCCGCGTCGAGCGCCTTTCCGAGCAACACCGGCAGGGTCTCTTCCAGCGGCGATCGGGTCATGTGGTAGAAATAGGCTTCGCCCATGGGCGTTCCCTTTTTCCTGGCTCGAATGCGCCCGGGAACGGGCACACCTGAGCTGTGGCCGCACCGGATACGCTACCCTTCGTAGTGATCGCGCACCAACCGGTCGAGGCTACGCACGAACCAGCCGGTCGCGCCCTTCGGCGCCAGCGTCCGTGGCCTCCGACCGCAAGCGCGACCCCGGCGATGTCGAGATGGATCCAGGGCGTGTCCTGCTTGACGAAGCGCTGCAGGAACTGCGCCGCGGTGACCGCGCCGGCCGGTCGGCCGCCGACGTTCTTCATGTCGGCAAGGCGCGATTTCAGCAGCTTGTCGTAGGCCGGGCCCAACGGCATCCGCCAGGCGCCTTCGCCCTCGGCCTCGGCCGCCTTCAGGAAATCCTTCGCGAAGCTCGTCGTCGTTGGAGAACACGCCCGGCGTTCTCATGGCCGAGCGCGACGATGATGGCGCCGGTCAGCGTCGCGAGGTCGATCACCGCCGGCCGGCGCGAAGGTCTCCTGCGCGTACCAGAGCACATCGGCCAGCACCAGCCGGCCTTCGGCGTCGGTGTTGATGACCTCGATCGTCTGGCCGGACATCGAGCGTGACGATGTCGCCCGGGCGCTGCGCGCGGCCGTCGGGCATGTTCTCGACGAGGCCCGACGATGCCGACGACATTGGCGGTGGCCTTGCGCATCGCCAGCGTCTTCATCACCCCGGCGACGGTGCCGGCGCCGCCCATGTCCCTTCATCTCTTCCATGCCGGCGGCCGGCTTGATCGAGATGCCGCCGGTATCGAAGACGACGCCCTTGCCGACGAGCGCGAGCGGCGCCGCGCCTTCCGCGCCGCCCTGCCATTCCATGACCACGAGCTTTGACGGGCTCTCGGAGCCCTGCCCCACGCCGAGCAGCGCGCCCATGCCAAGCTCGGCCATCCGCGCCTCGTCAAGCACCGAGACCTTCAGCCCGAGCCCGGACAATTCCTCCAACCGACGCGCGAATTCGCTTGTCGTCAGCACGTTGGCGGGTTCGTTCACGAGGTCACGGGCAAAGAACACACCTTCGGCCACGGCGGCGAGATCATCCGCCTGCGCCTTCAACGCACCCGCATTGGGAAGCGCGAACGATATCGACCCGACCGCCGCCTCACCGGCCTCGCCGGTCTTGTGATCACGAAAATCGTAAGCCGCGAGCATCGCGCCCAGGGCGATGTCGGCGGTGTGTCGCAGCGCAGCCGGCGAGCACCAGCACATCCTTGCCGAGCGCCTTCGCCCCGATCGCCCCCCCGGCCTTGCGGGCCTCGTCCGCGCTCATCTTGCGGTCGATACGCACCACCTGCACCGCCTCGGCCGTCAAACCCGCGGGCCAGGCCATCTCGACCGCGTCACCGGGCGTCGAGCGCGGCGAATTCCTCCGAGGCGACGAGCCGTTTGAGCGCGCCGCGGGTCAGACGGTCGACCCGACGCGCCCCCTTGTTCAGCCGCCCGCCGCCCTCCGACAGGACAACCACGCGCCCTTCGGCGCCGGCGATCTGCTCGATGTCGAGCGGGATGAAGCTGGGGGCGATGATGTCCGTCATGGTGCTCTCCTGTCGTGGCGGCCCTCACCCCGGGCGGGTAAGCGGCGCGGGCCTCGATGCCTACACCTAGCGCCGGGATCGGGGCATTTCCAGTGGTCACCCGGGCCGCGGGCGCCGCCCCGCACCCGTCCCGGCCCCACGAAACCCGTTGCCAGGCCCGGACCGGGGCGCAATTCCCCCTCGCACCCTGCCCGAACCTCGACTAATGTAGCCGCGACAACGGCCCGGCGCCCGGGCACCGCCCGACGCGCGTGCCGGGCGATGCGCCGGGTGGATCGGACAACGAGACGCAGAAGACGACAACAGAGCTGGGAACGACGATGCGAAAGACTGCAGCCGGGATGGCCGGGAAAATCGCGACGGGGTTCGCGACGAGGTTCGCGAACACGCTCGGGCCGCTGGGCCTTGCAGCCGGAATGACACTGGCGCTCTTTGCCGCGCCGGCCGGGGCGCAAAATTTCACCCCCGCAGCGACGGTCGACGGCGAAGTCATTACCGTGTTCGAACTCGAGCAGCGCGAGCGGTTTCTCACCCTCCTGCGTGCGCCGGGCGACGTGCGCACAATCGCGTTCGACCAACTGGTGAACGAACGCCTCCAAGTCCGCGAAGCCGAAAAAATCGGGGTCACCGCTTCCGAGGAAGCCATCGACGCGGGGATCGAGGAGTTTGCCGCGCGGGGCAACCTGACCGGCGAACAATTCCTTCAACTGCTCGGCCAGGGCGGGATCGCGCCGGAGAGCTTTCGCGATTTCGTCGCGGCCGGGGTCACCTGGCGCGAATTCGTCCAGGCCAATTTCGGCCCCATGGTGTCGATCTCGAAAACCGAGATCGCCATCGCCATGGGCGAGGCCGAACCCCCGGCCGGGCTGCGTGTTCTGCTCAACGAGATCTCCCTGCCCGCCGGCGACCCGGCGACACGCCGCGCCTCGCAGAAACGCGCCGAACGGCTTGTCGGCCTCGAGGAAGACGCCTTCCGTGAGGCGGCGAAGCGGTTTTCCGTCTCGCGGACCCGCAACGACGAGGGCGAAATGAACTGGGTCGATATCTCTGCGCTCCCGCCGGCGATCGGCGCGGCGGTGCGCGGGCTCCAGCCCGGGCAGACCACCCGCGCGTTGCCGGTCGGGGAGCAGATCCGGATCTACTACATGCGCGAACGCGAAGAGGTGAAGGGCGGCACCCCGGCGACGGTGGTCGACTACGCCGCACTGCTGCTTGCCGGCGGCGCAACGGACGCCAATCTCTCGGCGGCGGCGAAGATCCGCGCCGACGTGACCGACTGCGACGATCTCTATCCCTATGGCCGCGGATTGCCGCCCGAACAGCTGATCCGCGAACAGGTGCGCGAAGCGGCGGTGCCCGCCCCCTTCGGTGCCGAACTCGCCCTGCTCGACCCCGGCGAGATCTCCACCCGCGTCACCACCACGGGCGGCGCGCTGGCGGTGCTGATGCTGTGTTCGCGCGGCAACGAGCTGCCGCGCTCGACCACGGAAGAGATGGTGGCGGCCCAGCTCACGAGCAGCCGCGCGGGCGCGATGGCCCAGTCCTATCTCGATGAACTGAAGGCCAACGCCCAGATCGAAATCCTGCGCTGATGCCCCGGCTGCCGATCGCGCTGACCTCCGGCGAACCGGCCGGGGTCGGCCCGGAAATTGCGGCAAAGGCCTGGGCCGCGCTGAAGGACAGCGAAATCTTCTTCCTGATCGGCGACCCGACGCACCTGCCGGCGGGCACGCCGGTGGTGGAGATCCTTGCCCCCGAGGCGGCCGCAGACGCGATCGGCGAGGGCCTTCCGGTCCTGACCCGCGATTTCGGCGCGCCCAGGGTGCCAGGCACGGCCCAGACGGGGCATGCGCCGCACGTGGTCGCGGCGATCCGCGAGGCGGTCGAACTGGTCCGGGCGGGCCGGGCCGCGGCGGTCTGTACCAACCCGATCCACAAGAAGGCGCTCCAGGACGGCGCCGGCTTCGCCTTCCCCGGCCATACCGAATTCCTCGCGCACCTCGCGGGTGTGGACGACGTGGTGATGATGCTCGCCTGTGACGCGCTCCGCGTGGTGCCGGCAACCATTCACATCGCGCTTGCGGACGTCGCCACGGCGCTGACCCGCAACCGGCTGGAAACCTGTATCCGCATCACCGACGCAGGGCTGCGGGCGCAGGGCCTCGCACGGCCACGGATCGCGGTGGCGGGGCTCAACCCGCATGCCGGCGAAGGCGGCGCGATGGGGCGCGACGAGATCGAGATGATCGGACCGCTGCTCGACGAGCTTGCGCGCCGACGGGCTCGAGATCGCCGGGCCGCTGCCCGGCCGACACGATGTTCCACGCCGCAGGCCCGCGCCCGCTACGACGTGGCGATCTGCATGTATCACGACCAGGCGCTGATCCCGATCAAGACGCTCGATTTCGACCACGGCGTCAACGTCACGCTCGGCCTGCGGTTTCGTGCGCACCTCGCCCGACCACGGCACCGCCTTCGACATCGCCGGCACCGGCACCGCGGACCCCTCGTCGCTGATCGCCGCCTTGCGGATGGCGCGGGAGATGGCAGGGTGAGCGCCATTGACGGCCTGCCGCCGCTGCGCGACGTGATCGCCGCGCATGGACTCAGGGCGAAGAAATCGCTCGGGCAGAACTTCCTCCTCGACCTGAACCTGACCGCCCGGATCGCCCGGGCCGCCGGGGATCTCTCGTCCGCGGACGTGCTCGAAGTCGGACCCGGCCCCGGCGGGCTCACCCGCGGGCTGTTGGCGGAAGGCGCGCGCCATGTGCTCGCGGTCGAGAAGGACACCCGCGCGATGGCGGCCCTGGCCGAGATCGCCGCCTTTTATCCCGGCCGGCTCGAAGTGGTGAACGCGGATGCGCTCGAGATCGACGTGCAAGCGCGCCTCACGCCGCCGATCAAGGTGGTGGCGAACCTGCCCTACAACGTCGGCACCGAGCTTCTGGTGCGTTGGCTGACCCCGGCGCACTGGCCGCCGTTCTGGGAGAGCCTCACGCTCATGTTTCAAAAGGAGGTGGCCGCGCGGATCGTGGCGAAGCCCGGCTCGAAGGCCTATGGCCGGCTCGCGATCCTCGCCCAGTGGCGCACCGATCCGCGGCTGGTGATGGAACTGCCGCCGGAAGCCTTCACGCCGCCGCCGAAGATCCATTCGGCAGTCGTGCACTTCGTGGCCCTGCAGGCGCCGCGGTACCCGGCACCGGCGGAGGGGCTGCAACGGCTGACCGCGACCGCGTTTCAGCAGCGCCGCAAGATGTTGCGCGCCTCCCTGAAGGGGCTGCACCCGGAGATCTCGGACCTGCTCGAAAGCGTCGGCATCCCGCCAACCGCACGGGCCGAGGAGATCGACGTGGAGCGCTTCTGCGCGCTGGCGCGGGCCTTGGACTAGAGAAATCGAATTGCGATCGCAATCCGCCCCGGGCGAGCGCTTCGCGTCCGCGCGCGTATTTCCTGCGCGATCAAGAGTTCAGACGGGGTCCGACATGATCCCCCCGCCGACCGCCGCGGCCACACCTGTCGTGCCCGGGCAGGAGGTCGGCAAACCCCGGGCCACGCGCACCGCGAGATAGCCGAAGGCCTGGGCCTCGAGCATGTCGCCGTCGAGCCCCACCGCTTCGACCGGCTCCGCCTTTCCGTCCAGCATCTCGCCCAGCATCCGCATCATGGTCGCGTTCTTGCGCCCGCCGCCCGCGACGAGCAACCGGGTCGGCGGCTCGGGCAGGTGTTCGAAGCCCCGGATCACGGCGGCGGCGGAGGCCAGCGTGAGGGTCGCGGCCGCGTCGGCCGCCTTCAGCTTCTTCACCGCCTTGGCGAGCCCCGCGAAAGCGCGCCGGTCGAGGGATTTGGGCGGCATGCGGTGGAAGTAGGCATCGGCCAGAAAATCCTCGATCACGTCCGGGTTGGCCTCGCCGGTGGCGGCATAGGCGCCGCCTTCATCATGCGGCTTGTCGCGGGTCGCGCGCATGAAATCGTCGATCAACGCATTCGCGGGCCCGGTGTCGAACGCGAAAAGCGCGCCCTGCTCCTCGGGCTTCGACTTGCCCGGATCGATCCAGGTGAGGTTGCCGACGCCGCCGAGGTTGAGAAAGGCGATCGGACCGGTGGCGCCGATATGCTGCGCGAGCGCGAAGTGAAAAAACGGGGCCAGCGGCGCGCCTTCACCGCCGAGGGTGACGTCCGCCGTGCGAAAATCCCACACCACCGGCGTGCCCAGCGCATCCGCCAGGAGCTGGCCGTCGCCGGCCTGGTGGGTGCCCTGCCCCTTGGGATCATGCGCGAGGGTCTGGCCGTGGAAGCCGACGAGATCTACCCCCTCGAAGCCGGACAGGAGTTCGATATGCGCACGCTCGACCACCGCCGCCGCCTCGTCGACGCGCTGCATGCCGGGCCAACGGCCGAAGGCGCGGCGGATCACGCGGGCCTCATCCGGCGTGTACGCGCGGTAACCGGTCTCGCCGAAGCCCGATATCGTCACGCCGTCGGTCTCGACCACCGCCGCATCGACGCCGTCGAGGGACGTGCCCGACATCGCGCCCAGCGCCCGCTGAATGCCGTCCACCTTCATGGCTTTCCCTCCCAGCCCCACGCCGATATAGAAGCGCTACCAAGGCTTATGGACGCGGAGCGCATGACCTACCACCCGAAATCCGACTTCCTGCGCGTGATGATCGAACGCGGCTTTCTCGCCGACTGTACCGATTACCAGGGGCTCGACGAGGCTTTGGCGGCCGGCATCGTGCCGGCCTATATCGGCTTCGACGCGACCGCCTCCTCGCTGCATGTCGGCTCGCTCATCCAGATCATGATGCTGCGCTGGCTGCAGAAGACCGGGCACAAGCCGATCGTGCTGATGGGCGGCGGCACCACCAAGGTGGGCGATCCGTCGTTCCGCGCCGAGGAACGCCAGCTGCTGGGCCCGGCGCAGATCGACGCCAATATCGACGGCATCCGCCAGGTTTTCTCGCACTTCGTCGCCTTTGGCACGGCTGACACCGACGCGATCATGGTCAACAACGCCGACTGGCTCGACGAACTGAACTACATCGACTTCCTGCGCGATATCGGGCGGCATTTCTCGGTCAACCGGATGCTGACCTTCGAAAGCGTGAAATCGCGGCTCGACCGGGAGCAGTCGCTGTCCTTCCTCGAGTTCAACTACATGATCCTGCAGGCCTACGATTTCCTGGAGCTCAACCGCCGCCATGGCTGCCTGCTGCAGATGGGCGGCTCCGACCAGTGGGGCAACATCGTGAACGGCATCGACCTCAGCCGCCGGGTGCTCGACCAGGAGATCTTCGGGCTGACCTCGCCGCTGCTCACCACCGCGGACGGCAAGAAGATGGGCAAGAGCCGACCGGCGCGGTCTGGCTCAATGCCGAAATGCTCAGCCCCTACGACTTCTGGCAGTTCTGGCGCAACACGACCGATGCCGACGTGGGCCGGTTTCTGAAACTCTTCACCGAGCTGCCACTGGACGACTGCGCGCGGCTCGGCGCGGCGCAGGGATCGGCGATCAACGACGCGAAGATCGTACTGGCAAACGAGGTCACAGCGCTCCTGCACGGGCGCGCGGCGGCCGAGGCGGCGCAAGCCACCGCCCGCGAAGTGTTCGAGAAGGGCGGCGTGGGCGACGATCTGCCGACACTGGCGCTCACCGCCGACGAGGTCGCCGACGGCATCTCCATCGTTCAGCTGATCGTGCGTTCGGGCCTGACGAAGTCGGGCAAGGAGGCCAAACGGCTGATCGCCGACAAGGGCGCCAGGATGAACGATGCGGATGTGACCGATCAGGGACTGATGATCACCGCCGCCGACCTCGACCAGCCGATCAAGCTCTCGGCCGGCAAGAAGCGCCACGCGCTGGTGATCCTGGAAGAGTAGCCCGCCTTTCCGCGCTGACACCGCCGGGGATCCGGGGCTGGACCTGACCGCCAAGTGCGGGTCCGCATGTCGCCCCGGCCCGCGCGGGCGTCCCGCCGACGCACCTGCCCGGTGTAGACCCGGCCGATACCGGATCCGTGGTGGCGTTGGTCTCGCACCGCGAGGCCCGTGGGACAGACGCGCACCGAAAGTGCGGCGCGCGCCCTGCCCTCAGTCCGAGGTCGAGCCTTCGGTGTCGCGCCGGGCATGCATCCGGGCTTTGACCACGCGGCCGACGAACAGCGGCAGCACGAAGCCGACGATCGCGACGGCCCAGAGCGAGATCGCGAGCGGGCTGTCGACCAGCGTGGACTAGTCGCCGTTCGCGATGGTCACCGCGCGGCGCAGGTTGTTCTCCATCGCGTTGCCGAGCAGCATGCCGAGGATGACCGGCACCAGCGGCACGTCGAGCTTGCGCAGCACCCAGCCGATGACGCCGAAGCCGATCATCACCAGCAGGTCGAAGGTCGAGCCCGGAGATGCCGTAGATGCCGACGAAGCGAGATCATCGCGACGATCGGCATCAGGATGCGCGGCGGGACCAGCAGCACGCGGGTGAACAGGCCGACCATGCGGGATGTTCATCGCCAGCAGCATGAAGTTGGCGATGAACAGCGCCGCGATCAGGCCCCAGACCACGTCGGGGTTGTTGCTGAACAGCAGCGGGCCGGGCGTGATGTTGAGCGACAGCAGCATCGCCAGCAGCACCGCCGTGGTGCCCGAGCCCGGCACGCCCGAGCGCCAGCATCGGCACCAGCGCGCCGCCGGCGGCGGCGTTGTTGCCGGCCTCGGGTGCGGCCACGCCGCGCGGGTCGCCCTTGCCGAAGGTGCCGTCGCGGTCGCTGAGCTGCTTCTCCAGCGAATAGGAGATGAACGAGCCGAGCGAGGCGCCCGCGCCGGGCAGCACGCCGGCGATGAAGCCGAGCACCGAGCGAGCGCAGCATGGTCGGGCGTGGTCGCTGTTCAGCATCGACCAGGACGGCGTGATCCGGCCGATCTTGATCGCCGCGCTCTTGCCCGCGTCGGATGCGCCGTGGCGATGCTCGAGGAAGATGAACACCTCCGACAGCGCGAACAGGCCGACGATGGCGACCAGGAAATCGATCCCGTCGTAGAGGTGCACTTCGCCGAAGGTGAAGCGCGGCACGCCGGTCTGGGTGTCGACGCCGATCATCGCGAGGCCGAGGCCGAGCGCGGCGGCGAAGGCGGACTTGGCCTGGTTGGTGGAGGAGATGCCGCCGAGCGTCGCGAAGGCCAGCGCGAACAGCGCGAAATACTCCGCCGGGCCGAACAGCAGCGCGACCTTGACCAGCTGCGGCGCGAGCAAGACCAGGCCCCAGGTGGCGAAGAAGGCGCCGACGAAGGAGGCGACGCCCGACAGCGCCAGCGCCTCGCCGGCCCGGCCCTGCTGGGCCATCGGATAGCCGTCGAGACTGGTCATCATCGCCGGTTCGTCGCCGGGGATGTTGAGCAGGATCGACGAGATCCGCCCGCCATACATCGCGCCGTAATAGACCGAGGTCAGCAGGATCAGCGACGGCGTGGCGCCGAGGCCCAGGGTGAAGGCCAGCGGGATCAGGATGGCGACGCCGTTGGACGGTCCGAGACCGGGCAGCGCGCCCATGATCGTGCCGAGAAAGCAGCCCGAGCAGCGCCAGCGCAAGGTTCTGCCAGGTGAGGGCGATGGCGAAACCGTCGGCGAGGGTGGCGAAAATTTCCATCGGGTCCTCCTCAGAAGCCGAACGGGCCGCGGGCGAGCGACAGACCGAGGATCAGGTGGAAGACCACGTAGATGCCGACCGAGGTGAGCACGCCGATCAGCACCGCCTGCAGCGGGCGGCGTGCCGAGCCGCCAGGTCAGGTAGGCGGCGGCGAAGGCGGTGGCGATGACGAAAGCCGACGACGGGCAGAAACTCGGCATAGAGCACCATCACCACCACGGCGGCAAGCGATCTCGGCGAGCCGGCCGAGGCGCGGCCATTCGGGCTCGGCGTCGGGTTTCAGGGCATATCGCGATCGACGCGAGCCCGAGGATGCACGGCGATGATCGAGGGGAAAGGTCTTGGGCCGACGGCGTCAGAGAGAAAGCTCTCCTCGATCTGCAGCGTGGCCCATGCGTAGAACGATGGCCAGCAGCAGCCCGACGGCGCCGAATATCCGGTCGCTCATGTGATCCCTCCCCTGAGAAGACGCGGCCGTTGTCGGCCTGTCGGCGGCGGGACCGGGGCCCCGCCGCGCGCTTCGTGAACCGAAGCTTACTTGATGATGCCGATCTCCTTGGAGATCTGCTGGATCTGCGCCGACGGAATCCGCGACGAACTCCTCGAACTCCGCGCCCTGAAGATCGAGCGGGGCAAGACCGTTGCCGGCCATCACCTCTTTCCATTCGTCCGAGGCGTAGAGATCGGCGATCTTCGTCGACCCAGTAGTCATAGGCCTCGTCCGACATGCCGCCCGGGGCGTAGAAGCCGCGCCAGTTGGCGCCGATGGCGTCGACGCCCTGTTCCTTGGCGGTCGGGAAATCGGCGAAATCGCCGTCCAGGCGCTCGGGGCCAGGACCGCGAGCACCTTGATGTCGCCGGAATCGACGAAACCCTTGGCCTCGGAGATGTCGCCGGTGAAGGCCTGGACCGAGCCGGCGAGCAGCTGGGTCACCGCCTCGCCACCGCCATCGAAGGCGACGTACTTGACCGAGCGCACGTCATCGATGCCATAGGCGTTGGCGGCGATCAGCACCTTGAGATGATCCCAGCCACCGACCGCCGAGCCGCCGGCGACGGACACCGAGGTCGGGTCGGCCTTGATCTGGTCCAGCAGCTCGGGCAGCGTCTTCATCGGGCTGTCCGTGGCAACCGCGATCACGCCGTAATCGGCACCGATCGAGGCGAGCCAGCGCACCTGGTCCATGGTGTTGCCCGGGTAGGCGCCCTGGGCCAGACGGGTCGCGGTGGCGGACGAGGCGGCGACGATCAGGTCGTTGTCGTCCATTGCGCTTGTTGACCACCTCGGCAAAGGCCACGCCACCGCCGCCGCCGGCCAGGTTGACGACCTGCATGGTGCCGTCGATCAGGCCGAGATCCTGCATGGACTTGCCGACCTGGCGGCAGGTGAAGTCCCAGCCGCCGCCCGGGTTGGCCGGCGCGATGCATTCAGACGCCGTGGCGCCGGTGGCAAGGGTGAGACCCGCGACGGTAACCGCCGCGCGAACAAATTTGAGAGCCATGTGTGTTCCTCCACTGTGTGCCCCGGCGCCTCCCGCGCCAAAGCTCCCCCCATTATGCGGGTTGAACCTGTCACCAACCTGTCACACGCTGAGAGCGGAAAGGGAGGAGACATGCGAGTGCTTCTGGTCGAAGACGCCGAGGAGCTGGGCGAGGCGACCCAACGCCGCCTCTCGCGCGCCGGCCTCGCCTGTGACCTCGTGGGCGACGTGGCCGGGGCCTGGGCCTGCCTCGACGTGCAGCGGTACGACGCCGCCATCCTCGACATCAACCTGCCCGACGGCACCGGAACGGAACTTCTGCGCCGGATGCGCCGGGCGGGGATCACGACGCCGGTGTTGATGCTGACGGCGCAATATTCGGTCGACGACAAGCTCTCGGCCTTCAGCCTCGGGGCCGACGACTACCTCGTCAAGCCCTTCGATCACCGCGAGCTTGAAGCCCGGCTGCACGCGATCGGGCGGCGCGAGCAGGCCGACCGGTCTGCCGAACTCGTGGTCGGCGCCCTCAGTTACAACGCCACCGCCGGCGTCGCCCAGCTGGCCGGCCAGCCGCTCGACCTGACGCGGCGCGAGTTCACCCTGTTGGGCCTGTTGATGAAAAACCGGGGCCAGGTCCTGTCGAAAGAACGCCTGCTGGAAGGGATCTACGCCTTTGACGATACCGTCGTCGGCGCCAATGCCATCGAGCTCTATGTCGCGCGGCTGCGCAAGCGGATTGCCGGATCGGACGTCGAAATCCAGACCCTGCGCGGGCGCGGATACAAGCTCGAACCGATCGGGTCCGATGCCTGACCCTGCCGCCAACGCACCGACCCTGTCGCTCACCGCCCGGCTGGTGATCGGGTTGACGGGCCTGTTGGTCGTCGGCGGCGTGGCGCTGTCCTTCGCGGCCTTTTCCTACGGCAAGGCCGCCGCGCGCGAGGCCTTCGACCGGCTCCTGGTCGGCGCCGCGCAAGACATCGCCGCCTCGATTTCGGTGGTCGACGGCGCGCCGGTGGTCGATCTGCCGGTCTCGGCCTTCGAACTCCTGGCGCTCGCCGAAGACGACCGCATCGCCTACCAGTTGCGCGGCCCCGGGGGCCAGGTCCTCACCGGCTATGACAGGCTGCCCCTGCCGCCGTCCCGCGTACCCGACACCGTGCTGTACGACGCGGATTTCCTGGGCGAACCGGCCCGGTACATCCGGATCATCCGCCGTTTCGCGGAACGTCAATTCTCCGGACAGGTCGAGGTGATCGTCGGCCAGACCCTGCGCGCGCGCACCGAGCTTGCGGTCGATATCATCCGCAACGCGCTTGGCGGGCTCGCAATCGGCGGCCTCGCGATGCTCACCTTCGCGGTCATCGTGGTGCGCCGGGCCCTGCGGCCGCTCGACCGGTTCGCGGCCCGGCTCGCAGCCCGCGACCCGCAGGACCTCACACCGATCGACGCGGACTTGCCCCGCGAAGTCCACGCCATGCTGGAGGCGATCAACGGGTTCATGGGCCGGCTGAACCGTCAATTCTCGACGATGAAAGGCCTGATCTCGGATACCGCCCACCAACTGCGCACCCCGGTCGCCGCCTTGCGCGCCCAGGCCGACCTCGCCGCCGATGAAGACGACGCCGTCCACCGCGCCGAGATCGTGGCGCGCATCCACCGCGGAACCGTGCGCCTCAGCCGCCTGCTCGACCAGATGCTCTCGCGGGCCCTGGTGATCCACCGCGGCGATGCGGTGCGGCGCGAAAGCGTCGATCTGCGCGCCATCGCGCTCGACATCTTCGAAACCGGCGACCATCGCGACGTCGCGCCCGATGCCGAGGTGCGCCTCGAGATCGGGGAGGTTCCGGTTCCTGTTCTGGCCGACGCGCTTTCGCTCTCCGAAGCGGCGAAGAACCTGTTCTGGAACGCGCTCGCCCACGGGGTTCCCCCGGTCACGGTCGGGGCCGAACGCGACGGGGACAGCGCGCGGTTGTACGTCCGCGATGCCGGGTCCGGCCCGCCGCCGGCGATCCGGGAGCGGCTCGGCACACGGTTTTCGACCGGCGAAGACGGCAGCGCGCGCGGCGCCGGCCTCGGCCTGTCGATCGCCGCGGCCGTGGCCGAAGCCTTCGGCGGCCGGCTCGAGATGGCGCAGGACCCGAACGGCTTTCGCGATCTCGATCGTTCTGCCCGCCGGGACCGGCGCATGACCCGTCTCGCGCTGCCGCCTCCTGTGCCTCCTGGCGCCGCTCATCGCGGCCTGGGCCGCGTCCGCCCAGGAGGCCGTTCAGCACTTCGGTCCGCCCGATGCGCGCCGGCAGATCACCCTGCGCACGACAACCGACATTGCGATCCTCGCCCCCACGGTCCGCGCCTTTCTCGCAACCCAGCCCGGGCTGGGCCTCGTCTACGAACAATGGGGATCTAACGACCTCTACGCGCTCACCGAACGCGACTGCGCCGCGCGCACCCCGGGGGCGGATATAATCATCAGCTCCGGCGTGCACCAGGTCGTCAAGCTGGTCAACGACCGCTGCGCGGCAAGCTGGACCTCGCCCGAAACCGAGGCCCTGCCGCCCACCCTGCGCTGGCGCGACCAGGTCTGGGGCGTATCGCGCGAGCCCGCGGTAATGGTCTACAACCGCGACCTCGTCCCGCCCGAAGAGGTGCCGCGCACCCGCTTCGATCTGCTCGATCTGTTGCGGCCCGAGGGCTCACGCTTTGCGGGACGGGTCGCGACCTATGACATCGAGGCCTCCGGGCTCGGCTTTCTGTTCGCCTTCATGGATGCACAGGAAGCGTCCACCTTCGGGGCGCTGATGGAGGCTTTCGCACGGTCCGGCGCGGTTGCGACCTGTTGTTCGGCCGAGATCATCGCGGGCGTCGCCGACGGCGACTACCTGATCGCCTACAACGTGCTCGGCTCCTACGCCGCGCAGGCCGCAACCTCGAACCCGGCCCTCGGCATCGTCGCGCCGGAGGACTACACGCTCGTGCTTGCCCGCGCCGCGATCCTGCCGGGCGACCGCGCCAACCCCGATGCGGGCGCCTTTCTCGATTTCATCCTCTCCGCCGAGGGCCGCCGGACGATGGCCGCCAGCCATCTGACCGACCCTCTGGACGACGCAGACCCTGATCCCGGGGCTGACAGCGCCATCGGGCAGCGGCGCCTCATTCCTCTCGGCCCGCCCCTGCTCGTCATCACCGACAAGATGAAATCGGAACGCTTTCTGACCCGGTGGCGGCAGGCGTTCTCGCGCTGACCGGATGCGCCGCCCGACCGCCCTGCCCCCGGTGTGACCTCAAAGCCGCAACAACCGCCCAGGCGCCTCGGGCGATCCTGATGCACCCGCGAGGCGGGCCATATGCCAGGCGAGGGCCTGATTGCTGCTGACCACCGGGCAGCCGAGGCTTTCTTCCAACCCGTCGATGATGTCGAGCGTGCGCAGGTTCGTGCAGGACAGAAAAACCGCCTCCACACCCGGTCGCGCGCCCACCTGCAACGCCGCTTCGCGGATCGAGGCGGGGTCGATCCGGGCCACGCGGGCCTCGACCTGTTCGCCGAAAGACAGCGTCGCGGGCACGGCAAACCCCCGTGCCTCGAACGCACCGCGCATCGCATCGGCCACCGAGGCGACGTAGGGCGAGACGATGGCGAGCGCGCCCACCCCGAGCGCCTCGAACGCGGTGACGGCGGCCGTGAGCGGATCGGTGACGGCTTTTGTTTTGACATTCGCGGCGACCAGGCCCGCGACCTTGTCTGCCCCGATCAGGGTCGTGCCCGAGGTGCAGGCGTAGCCGGTCACGTCGATCTCCGCGGAGCGCGGGAACAGCGACGCCGCGCGGGGCAATTCGGCTTCCATCTCGGCAATCGTATCGGGGGTGATCTCCGCACCCGAGGGTATGCGGCTCACGTACAGCGCGACCTCGGGGTGCGGGAACAGCCTGCGGAAATCCTGTTCGATGGTCTCATCCGCCTGCAGCACGATGAGCCCGAGGGTGGCCTCGGTGCCGATTGGCCCGACCAGGCGATACGGAAAGGATGTCATGACCCCAACTCCGGCAGGTCCGGCGGGGTGCGGGTCGAGAGCAGCTCCGCTCCGCCCGCCCGCAGGACGATGTTTTCTTCATGAACCATGATCCGGCCCGGCGCGATCTCGACGCCGGGTTCCAGCGCCAACACCATGCCTGCGCGCAGCGGCGTGTGGTCTTTCGGCGTCAGCGAAGGCCATTCCGTGAGGGTGAGCCCCAGCCCGTGCCCGAGCCGTCCGCCAAGCGGCACCGCCCCGCTCGCCACCAGGGCCTCGGTCATGACCCGGTGCAGCGCGGCCGCAGTCATCCCCGGGCGCAGGGCCGACAGCGCAGCTTCGGTGGCCGCATGCAGCGCCGCATGGGCCCGCTTGGATGCGTCCTGCGCCGGGCCGATGGCGAAGTTCCGGTCGAAGTCGCAGAAGTACCCCTCGCGCACCGCGCCGGTATCGAGCATCAGCACGTCGCCCGCGGCCAGCGGCCGGGTATCGGCCGGCGAGATCACGTCGCCGTAGCCCCCGGGGCCCGCGCCGCCCGCGACATAGCTGACCCAATCGGCGCCCGCCGCCAGCAGCGCAATCTGGAAATCGCGGAAAACATCCGCAAGCGGACGCCCCGCCCCGGCAAACGCCGGAACCTCGGCAAAGGCCCGGTCGGCAATCCCGCAGGCAGCGTGGATCTTGTCGATCTCGGCCTCCGACTTGATCTCGCGCACCCGCTGGACGGTCGCCGTGGCGTCGACCATGCGCCGTGGCGCCAGCCGCTCGACCACCCGCGCATAGTCGCCAAGCGGCATCCGCAGATGTGTCTCCAGCCCCATCGGGAGGCCGATGCATCCGGTCTCCGGCACCAGCTCCGACAGCGTATCGACCAGCACGCTCACCCCGTCGTCCACGGGATCGGGCGCATCCCAGCTTCGGATGTCGCTGATCCATGTGCGCCGCATCAGGTCCAGGCCGATGGTCGGAATGACGGCGACCGGATCGCCCTGCGCTGGCACGACAACAAACCACGGGCGCGCCGGGCTTTCCCAGAACCGGGTGAGAAAACCGGTCACATAGAACACGTCCGCCGGTATCGTCAGCAAAAGCGCGTCCTGTCCGGCGGCCTCCATCGTCTGTTGCAGACGGATGAGGCGCTCTCGGAATTCCGCGGCCGGGAAGATCAGCGATCGCTCACCCATCCTCCGGCCCCTCGCTCACGATCGCCAGAATGCGGGCGTCGGACCCGGGCGCCGGGCGCCCGGCAAGGGCTGCGGCCACGCCCGCGGCCCCGGACGGTGTGGTGGCGAACCCGTGCTGGTTCAATGCCTCGACGGCCAGGTCCGCTTCATCCTCGGATATGGTCACAAACAGGTCTGCATCCCGCGCGAGCCCCGCGAGCGCGATCATCGAGGGGGTCTTGCAGTCAAGCCGCCCCATCGCCGAAACCGGCCCCTGCGTCGTCACTTCGCGACCTGCGCGGATGCTTTCGATCAGCGCCGGCGCCGCCTCCGGTTCGACAACGACGATGATCGGGCCGTCGCCCCAGACAACCCGGGCATGGGCCGCAACCGCGGCGGCCAACCCGCCGACACCGGCCTGCAGGAAGATATGCGTGGGCGGCCGTTCGATCTGTTCGGCCGCTTCGGCCGCAAGTTGCAGATACCCTTCCATGACCTGCGCCGGCAGGACTTCATAGCCCGGCCAGGAGCTGTCCGAGAGCAGTATCCCCGCGCCCGCGGCAGCCGCCGCGACGGCGGCCTCCATGCTGTCTTCGTAGGTTGCCCCGGCCCTGACGACCTCTGCCCCTTTCGCGCGCAGCCGCGCCGCGAACGCCTCGGGCACGGTCTCGGCGAGATAGATGATCGCCGTCGCGCCGAAGACCTGCGCCCCGGCCGCGACTGACAGCCCGTGATTTCCGGCGCTCGCCGCGATGAAACACTGGCCCGACAAAGCCGCGTCCCATGGCCCATCGCCCACGGCTTCGGCCGCCGCCACGGCGATCGCATGCGCCGCGCCGAGGGCCTTGAAGCTGCCGAGCCCCATGCGCGCCCGCTCGTCCTTGATGTGAAGTCCCGCCACACCGAGCCGCACCGCCAGATCGGGCATGTCGACGAGCGGTGTCGGCGTGTGCGCCGGGCACAACGCGAGCAGCCGGGCGACACCGGCTGCATCGCTGTCGGGATACCGGCCCGCATCCGGGAGCCCTTTTCCTCTGAATGGGTTCTCTAGGATGTCCGGCATGTTCGCGTGTCCCTGGCTGCCACACGCGGCGTGCGGGCCGCCACAGATTTCACGTCCGCCTTGCCCCGGCCGACGTCAACCTGGCCGCCCGGCCGGTGCTGTCAGGTGAACGGTAGCCTGCTTGTCGAAACCTCGCCAGCGGTTCCGGCCTGCCACGGGGTTTCCGGGCGCGGCGCCCGCCCCGGGGGCGGCGCGCCCAACCCGGGTCGCGTTCAGACTGCCGCGGTGCGGCTCAGTGTGCCGGCCGGATGAACGTCCCGTTGCGCAGGTCCTGCATCGCCTGCCGGATCTCGTCCTTGGTGTTCATCACGATCGGCCCGTGCCAGGCGACCGGCTCCTCGATCGGGCTGCCCGAGACCAGCAGAAAGCGCACACCCTCGGGGCCGGCCTGCACGGTGATCTCGTCACCGGTGCCGAAGCGCACGACAGTCCGGTTGCCGGAGAGATCGCGGATGTTCACCTCCTGACCTGCCACCTCCTTCTCCAGGAGCACGCCCTCGGGCCCGGAGGCATCGGCGAAGGCGGCGGCGCCTTCGAAGACATAGGCGAAGGTGCGCTTGTAGGTGTCGACCTTGAGGGTCTTTTTCACCCCCGCCGGCACCGAAATGTCGAGGTATTGCGGATCGGCGGCAACCCCGTCGACCGGGCCCGCCTTGCCCCAGAAACGGCCCACATCACCCGTACAGCGGTGCCGTCGTCATCGACCACCACCGGAATGTCGGCGGCCTTGACGTCCTGGTAGCGCGGTTGGGTCATTTTGAGCGACGACGGCAGGTTGGCCCAGAGCTGGAAGCCGTGCATCTGGCCTTTCGGATTCTGGGTCGGCATTTCCTGGTGCATGATACCGGACCCTGCGGTCATCCACTGCACGTCGCCCGCGCCGAGAGTGCCCTGGTTGCCGAGCGAATCCTCGTGGGTCACCGCACCCGCCAGCACATAGGTGATCGTCTCGATCCCCCGGTGCGGATGCCAGGGGAATCCCGCCAGGTAATCCTCGGGCCGGTCGCCGCGGAAATCGTCGAACAGCAGGAAAGGATCGTAGGCCTCCGGCTCGTGGAAGCCGAATGCGCGGTGCAGTTTCACCCCGGCCCCTTCGAGGGTCGGCCGGGCGGTGTTCGTGGATACGACGGGTCTGATGGACATGAACGCCTCCTTTGCCACATCAAGCTAAGGGGCGTCGTCTCCGCGCGCAATCGCACCGTCGGTGATCTCGCGCGGAGACGATGTGCAGGTCCGCACAAGTTGCATCAGCTGCAGGGCGGTTCGTCTTCCCAGCAGACCCAGCCGGCGAAACGCGGCCGCGTCATCACGATATCGACAAAGGTGCGCTCGCCGATGCCGGTCAGGTTCTGGCTGAACGGCGGCTCATAGTCGACACTGGTCTCGACGATGATTACCCGTTCATCTTCGGAGAGCCAGGGAATGATCGGGTCGAGGTTGTTCATCACGTCCGCATCCGAGAAGGTCGGGAGACCGTCGGTCGCCTTCGACCAGTCGACTTTCAGCTGGCGGCTGACGTCGGCGCAATTGTCATCGCAGTAGACCACCGTCACCCGCACCCAGGGGTCCGGCGCCGTCTGGGTGAGGTATTCGTAGACCGATTCCGCCCCCAGCAGGTAGGTCATGTCCATTGGCCCGGTCTCGCGAGAGATCAGGTCCGAAATTGCGTAATTTGCCTTCAACGCCAGGCTTTTGGCGCGATAAACGTCGAAGAACGTGTAGGTCGCGAGGAAGGCCCAGAGCAGGAGTGGAATGACCAGCACGGCCTCAACCGACTGCGAAGCGTCCTCTTCGCGGCGAAACCTGTCGAGTCGGACCGAAACGGCCCGGAAATGAGTGGTGAAGATGTTCATGCCCATGTCAGCCTCACGGTTCATTCACGAATGTGGAGGCGGCAGCCACGACATAGCCACCGGTGTCATCGAGCGGCAGCTCCATGACGTATGGCGTTGTGCCGAAGAATGGGTCGAGCACGGTGCAGGCGCGCACCAGCATGAGGTCATTGCGACCGCCGAAATCGAACTCTACCGCCGGCTGGATCTCTTCGTCGCGATCGACGCAGACGATGTTGCCGGCCGGAAGGTTCCAGGTTGTGGTCGAGATCTCGGTCAACTCGATCATGATCGCGTTCGGGCAATCCGCGAAGATCAGCGCGTCTTCGCAGACCCGCGCCTTGAGCTCTTCCGAGGTCGCCGGCTCCATCGCCCCGAGCCTTAACAGACGCACGTTGAGATCGAGCGCCCGGTCAAGAAGCACCGCCCGCGTGAGATAAATCGAGACCTCGAACGACGAAAAGAAGATCCACATGATCAACGGAAAGAGGATCACGAATTCGATCGTCGCGTTGCCTTCGTCGCCGAATGCCGCGCCCTTCAGGCGCCTGATGAGTTTTTTACCCGCCCCAAACATTTTTCTATCCTAGTTGGTGAGCCTGAGCTTGGTGATTTCCCTTGCGATCGCCGCGAAAGCAGACGCCAGGTCGAGCCCGTCAGCGTTGTAGTAGTGCGCGTTCGACGAGGCGCAGTTCCTCATCACCGTGGCCGAGGCGGTGGTTACCTCGAAGCCGATGGTGAAGACCGTGATATCCTCGGCCTTGGCGGCGGTGCAGATATCACTTAGCCTATCGTTCTTTTCGGAATTGCGGTGCCTTGAGCCCGGTGAGGGCAGAAAATCCCAACTGTCCCACCATTCCCAGCTGTATTCGTTCCACAGATCGGCGTAGTCCATCGCGGTCGCACCGGGGCCATCTTCCCAGGTGCAATAGCTGGAGTTGTCCCACCGCCACGGTCTGACAAAGCTGTAGTTCGACGTGCACACCGGCACCAGGCCCTCGCCATACGGTCGGTCCATCGGGTAGCTCATGTAGTTTCTTGCGAACAGCCAGTAGTACTCGTCGTCATCCGGGTCGGCGGTGCCTTTGGTGTCGCGGATCGAGTCCTCGACGTCGTCGTTGTCCTCGTGATCCGAGGAATACAGGGGCGAGTCGCCGCCGTGGAAGCCGTCGTAGAGGTAATGTTGATTGGTGTTCACACCATCGGTCATCAGCACGATCGCCTTCGCGGCGCGGGACACGTCCCAGTCGAACGGCCTGCCAGCGTAATCTTCATCCGTCAAGCCGGCCGTGATCAGGTCGTCAACAACCGGTTGCGCCGCCGGGTCGAGGAAAGCAGTGCCCCATTTCATGGCGACATCGATCGAGGTGTTGCCGGAGGCGCCAAGATCGTCGATCGCGTCACGCAAGATCGAGGCGTTGCCGCTGACAGCGGTGATCTCGCGCCACTCGTCGGTCTGGCAGGTGCGGTTGTTGTCGCCGCCGGCGGCATCGTCATCCGACCACGGGTCGATGTGGCCCTCGCGCTGGAGTTGCTGGGTCGGGGTGATCGCCGTCGCTTCGAAATCCGATTCTGCGAAAGTGACGCAGGAGGAATAGGTGTGTTCGTCGGTCGGGTTAAATGATGCCAGCAGCGATTCGCCGACCAGGACCTGTTCGGAATACGGGATGATGCTGACCGAAATCTTGCCGTCTTCGACCACGCAGGGGCTGGTGCGGTCCGGAAAGGCCGGATCGCAGAGCACGATATTGATGAATTGCTTCGCCGCATTGCGCAGTTCGTAGATCTTCGAATTGCCCGAGCTTGAACTCCAGGACATCGAGCCGGAAGTATCGAGCACCAGCGAAATCTCGGTTTGAGAGGCGCTTTCTTCCGCGCTGCCCGCCGCAGGGGCGCCCAGCGAGTTGATTCCGGAAAATTTCAGGAACGTGGTGCCAATCGTCATATTGGCCGAAGCTTCGACCCGGCGCGAAGTCAGGCTCTCGTCCGAAGCGCCTGCATAATCGTCATCAATCAGACGCTCGTTTTCGTACACGTTGATCATGCTTGCGTCGATGTAGTCACCAAGCCCGGCCTTGTTGAAATAGTCGAGCACGACCGCTTCGGGATCGAGCGCCTGGTCCATACTCGACGCGGCCAGGATCGCCCGGTCGAGGGTTGATTGCAGGCGTGTGCGTTGCGTTTCAAACCGCATGAAATCGACACTCATCCCGGCAACGATCAGCATCAAGAGGAAGATGAACAGCCCAAAGATGATGAATGAGCCGTCTTCCGACCGCAGGAAGCCCGCGCCGCGGCGCGTCTCCCGCGCGTCGTTGGAAGCGAGCCGATCTTGATCGAACCGTTGCATGGCGGTCCCTTCTCCTTCGCGAGTCCGGACTAACCCGGCGCTCGGCGCAAAATACCCTAGCCGTCAAAGAAACCCGAAAAACTGGCGGAAATTTGGCAGAATTGGGGTATTTGGGCTGACTTGAACTGATTAGTGGAACCAATTGTTCACAAACCATTCTTCTGTTGCAGGAACGTGCACGATCCGCCTTACTTCTGCTTCATTTCAGTCTCGCAGCACAGCGCCTTGTTCGCCGGTCCGCGCATCGCCCCACGCACCGGCCCGAGGCCTGTCGCCACCCGGCCGGAAGTGTCCTGCGCCGCCGCTGCGGTGCCTTGCCATTGCCGCCGCGCACCCCGCCCCCTATGTGTGGGCTCAAACCAAATTCAAGGAGATCACATGCGCGCCCTCCCCCTGCCGTTTCCCCTTCACGATGCCGACGCCGGTGCCGGCTCCCCCGGCGATTTCGGCGCGCTCCCCGAGTGGGATCTGACCGATCTCTACGCGGCGCCCGGACGCACCCGAGGTGGCCCGTGACCTCGAGAAACTCGGCAAGGCCTGCGCCGCCTTCGCCGCGGTCTACGAGGGCAAGCTGGCCGAGCTCGACGCGGCGGGATGCTGGACTGCGTCCGCGCTACGAGAAGATCGACATCGATCGCCGGGCGGATGATGTCCTTCGCGGGTCTGCGCTACTACCAGAACACCACCGACGCCGAGCGCGCGCAAGTTCATGTCGGAACCTGCCAGGACAAGGTCACCGACGTCACCACGCCTCTGGTCTTCTTCACGCTGGAGATGAACCGGATCGAGGACGCACGCTCGATGCGCTCATCGCCGCGAATGCCGATCTTGCCCGCTACAAGCCGATCTTCGACCGGCTGCGCGCGATGCGGCCGTACCAGCTCTCCGACGAGTTGGAGAAGTTCCTGCACGACCAGTCGGTGGTCGGCGCCGCCGCCTGGAACAAGCTGTTCGACGAGACGATGGCCGGGCTCGACCTTCACCGTCGAGGGCGAGACGACTGCCGCTCGAGGCCACGCTGAACCTGCTGACCGACCCGGACCGGGCGACGCGCGAGGCGGCGGCGCGCGAGCTCTCGCGGGTGTTCGGCGAGAACGTGCAGCTGTTCGCGCGGATCCACAACACGCTGGCCAAGGAAAAGGAGATCGAGGACCGCTGGCGCAAGATGCCGACGCCCGCAGACCGGGCGCCACCTGGCCAACCATGTCGAGCCGGAGGTGGTCGAGGCGCTGCGCGACGCCGTCGTCGCCGCCTATCCGCGGCTCTCGCACCGCTACTACGCGCTGAAGGCGCAAGTGGCTCGGCCTGGACACGCTCGAGGTCTGGGACCGCAACGCGCCGCTGCCGATGGAAGATCGACCGGGTGGTCGGCTGGGACGAGGCGCGGACGACCGTGCTCGACGCCTATGCGGCTTTTCGCCGGAGATGGCCGAGATCGCCCAGCCGTTCTTCGACAAGGGCTGGATCGACGCGCGGCGTGAAGCCGGGCAAGGCGCCGGGCGCCTTCGCCCATCCGACGGTGCCGAGGTGCATCCCTATGTGCTGCTCAACTACCTGGGCAAACCGCGCGACGTGATGACGCTGGCGCACGAGCTCGGCCACGGCGTGCACCAGGTGCTGGCCGGCGGGCAGGGCGAGCTGCTGGCGCCAGACGCCGCTGACGCTGGCCGAGACCGCCTGCGTGTTCGGCGAGATGCTGACCTTCCGCAAGCTGCTCGACGGGCCGAGGACCACGGCGCAGCGCAAGGTGCTGCTGGCCGGCAAGGTCGAGGACATGATCAACACGGTCGTGCGCCAGATCGCCTTCTACGATTTCGAGCTGCAAGCTGCACGACCGCGCGGCGCGACGGCGAGCTGACGGCCGACGAGATCAGCGAGCATCTGGATGAGCGTGCAGGGCGAAAGCCTTGGCCCGGCGTTCGCCTTCATGGACGGGTACGAGACCTTCTGGGCCTACATCCCGCACTTCATCCACTCGCCGTTCTACGTCTATGCCTATGCCTTCGGCGACTGCCTGGTGAACTCGCTCTATGCGGTCTACGAGGAGGCGCGAAGCCGGCTTTCCAGGAGAAGTATTTCGACATGCTGCAGGCCGGCGGCTCGAAGCACCACAAGGAGCTGCTGGCGCCGTTCGGCCTCGACGCCTCCGACCCGGCGTTCTGGGACAAGGGCCTCAGCATGATCGCGGGCTTCATCGACGAGCTGGAGGCGATGGAAGGGTGATCCGGGCTGGTCTCTTCGCCCTTGGCCTGCTCGCGCCCGCACCACTCGCGGCGTTCGACATCACCGGCACATGGAGCTGCGAAGAGGACTATGTGAACGGGGTCAACCGCGGGCGGATGACGGCGTCCAGCACGTTCCATGCGGACGGCCGGCACGAGAGCGGCATGCGCCTCGACCTGTCCGGCGGCGGGAATTACGTGCAGGCGGAGGTGGCCCTGAAATCGCGCTGGGACGTGGTCGACGGACGGCTCAACGACCGGCCGGAACAGGTTTCGATCGTCGACTACCGGCTCAACGGCCAAAACGCCTTGGCCGGTCCGGAAGCTGCCGGACTGCACGCGGCGCTGATGCGCGGTTCGCCTGAAAACCCGCGTATCGTCCCGCTCGCGGGCGACGCCTTCGCGCTGGTCCACGACGCGGCGGCGCGCCGCATCACCTGTTCCCGCGCGCAGGGAATGAGCTGACCGATGCGGGTCACCCTGGCCCCGCTCCGCCCCGACGCGGTCGACCGGGTGCGCCACCTCGACGTGCGGCAGGACCAGCTCGACTTCGTGGCCCCGATCGACCAGATGCTCGGCAAACCGACCCCGGGTGTCGATTTCCACGGCATCTGGCGAGGCGACACGCGGTGGGCTTCTTCAAGATCGACCCGCCGGGTGTGTCCTGTTTCGCCGTCGTGGCCGCCGACTCGATCGGGCTCAGGGGGCTTCTGATCGGCGCGCAATACCAGGGCAAGGGCTACGGCGGCACGGCGATGGCGGCCCTGCCCGCCTATCTGGCCGCGCAGTACGACGCCGCGCGTGCCATGCTCTCCGTCGACCACCACAACCCGGTCGCCCGCCGGCTTCACAAGGTGTACGGCTGGATCGAGACCGGCGCGGTCCACGACGCCCGCACCGGGCCCGCCCCCGTGATGCAGCGCACGCTTTGAGACCGGGCGAAAAAGCGGTTTCGAAACCGCTTCCGAAGGCGCTTCGAAGCGCCTTCCCCCTGCCTTACCCGCCGCTCTCCACGAAATCCTTGAACCTTTGCATGAAGGCCATGGTCTGCTTGCGGAACATCCCCGGGAACAGGACCGCCATGATCCGCACGACGCCGCCGCATCTGAACGTGTTGTCGACGATCCATCGCGTCTTCCCCCCGTCCTGCGCGACGAAGCGGTTCTCGACGAGGTTCCACACCTTGTCGGCCTCGTAGGTGGCCGCAAACCGTTCCGGGTAGTCATGCACCGTGATCGTTTCGACCATCACCACCTCGCGTTTCCCCATCTTGTGGACCTGGCGCGATTTTGCCCCCAGCGCACGCGGATCGGTCCCCGAGATCGCCTCGAAAGAAACCAGGTCCGGCTGCCAGGCGCTGAGGTTGCCGGGATCGAGGAACAAATCGACGACCCGCCCACGCGGCGCGTTGATGTCGAGCTCGAGGCGGTATCGCACGGGGTCCTCCTTCCGGGGCGGCTATCTCTCGGACCCGTCCAATCCAGCACGGATCAACGCACGCCCCCCGGCCCGAGCACGTCCCCTCAAGAAAGGGTGATCGCCGGGGCCCTATTCGAGATGCATCCGCAGGAACGCGGCGGTGCGCATGTTCGAATCCTTTGTCGCGAGATCATCGGCGAAGGTGCGCACAGACGGATTGCGGAAGTCGAAGCCCCGGCCCACGCCCGGATAGACGATGAGCCGCACATCGCGACCTGCCTGTTTCATGAAGCCCACCGCGGTCTCGATCGAGCGGCGGCGCTGGTATTGCTCGTATTCGCCGATGAACACCAGCGTCGGGATCTCCAACCGGTCGATGTCGGGGTGGTAGCGATAGACCTGCTCCGGTTCGGTCGCGTTCGGATCCTGCCAATGCGGGTAGAACGAGACGTAGCAGGCGACGGCATCGGCCTGGCGGTCCCGGTCGACGGCAACGCGCAGCGTGTAGTACCCGCCCCGCGTGTGGGAGACGAGGCAGACCTTGTCGGACGAGACGTCGGGCAACGCGCGCAGGAAGTCGACCCCCGCCGCCACGTCGCCCTCCATCGCCGGGTCATGCTCGAGCGGAAAGGGTTCGACAAAGCGGGCCTCGTAAACGTCCGGGGCCAGCACCACGAAGCCGCGCGCGGCGAGGCGCACCGCGAGGCGCTGCACAAAACCGTCAAGCCCGCGGCGACCGTGCTGGAAGAGCACACCGGGAAATTGCCCCTCGCCTTCCGGCCGGTAGAGCCGCGCGGGCACCTCGGTGCCGTCCTCGGGGTTCTCGAAGGCCACCGCCCGCTCGACCACCGCGTGGTTCACCGGCACCTCGAGCAGGCCGCGATCGAACCAGTCGTCCGACCACCAGAACTTGTCCCCGACGGCCAGGGTGTTGACCGGCGCTTCCAGCGCGCGGCCGACCATCGTGTCGGCGGCGGGCACCGGCAGCGCATCCTGGGCCGCGGCGATGGCGGGCACGGCGGTGAGGACGCAAAGCCCGACCAGGCGCCTCATGAATTTGGGCATGGATCCCCTCCCTTTTGGTTTCCCCATGCAAACCCGAGCGAGGCCGGCCGGTCAACACCCACGGCTCATGGTTTCCACGGCCGCCGAACGCGCCACAATGATCTGAGCTTCACTGGCGGCGGGCGCCGCCGGGCGTGCCGTAGTCCACAAACAGCTCCGTCTCGATACGCCCGGTCACCTCCCGGCAGCGTCCCTGGTCGGTCGCGGCGGAGATGATCTTTCTCAGGCAGAGCTCACCCGAAAACAGAAGGTCGATCCGCCCGAACGCGCCCCATACGTCGAGCGCGAGAACGCGCACGGTCGGTGCGATGGGCGCGCCGTTGCTGGTCCAGAACGGCCCGCCCATGCCTTCGGGCATGTAGAGAATGTCGACCGACATCGGCACGGCGTCCGGGGCGTATGGACCGAGGTAGCGCACATCGACGCTGATCGCGTTCGTGGACGTGAATTGCGGACCCGGAAAGCCTTGGATCTGGAGTTCGGTCAGCCGCGGTCCGAACCGGAGACCGGCGCTCGCCTCGGTCCCGCCGGCCCGCTCCGTGGTGATCGTGTGCCAGCGCATGTCAACGGCGCCGATTCGGGCCTCAATCCGCCCGAGCCCCTGCGCGGCCGCGAGGTTCGGCGCGACCAACAGGCTGATGACGGTGACCGTCGTCGCGATCCTGCGCATGGCCCACTCGTTGTCCCAAATTCGCGCGCACCGGACCTGCGGCCGGCGTCACTTCAACTGGCTGTCCTTGGAGCCGCGCCGGTTGATCCCCGGGCGCGCCCGGAACGCCGCGTCGCGTTCCTGTTGGCAGTCGATGCAGAGCTTCACCCCCGGCAGTGCGGCGCGCCGGGCCTCGGGGATCGGTTCGCCGCAATCGACGCACGCCTCGGCGCTCTCGCCCGACGGCCCCGTGCGTGCACGCAGCCTTTCGAGTTCCTCGGCGATCGAAGCCTCGATCTGGTCGTTCACCGCGCCGTCGCGCGTCCATCCGCCGGCCATCGCATCCTCCCGGCCCGCAGCTTAGCGCGCGCCGGGCGATCCGGCAAATCCGGCGTCTAGTCCTCGCCGCCCCACCGCGCGAAGGGGAAGGGTTTCTCTTCCGTGCTGCCGGTCAGGAACAGCGCCACGCGGGCCAGCCAATCGGCCAGATCCTTGCCGAAAGCGGCGATGTTTTCGTTCTTTTCCTTGCCGAAGATCAGCCAGAGGAACTGGAGCACGGCCCCGAGCAGCAGGATCGATTGGCCGACCCCGAACAGGATCGCGAGCACCAGCATCCACAGCCCCCGCACCCAAGGGTTCTCGGACTCGTCCTCGATCTCCCAATCGGAGGGTTCTTTGTGGTCGGACCCGGGGCGTTCCTCACCAGTGCCGGGCTCTTCCAACACCTGGGGTTCGCTGTCGTCCCCGGGTTTGGCGTCTTCGGTCTTGTTGTCTTCGTTCATCGGACCTCTCCTATATTGACGACGATCTCACGGGTTCAATCGAGAACAACCCACGCCAACCAACCTGCGTGGCCCGCCAAAGCACATCGGACCGCGGCAATCGACATGGCCAATGTAGGCGACATGGGCATTGTGCCAGCCGAAGCCACCACACGCTAGAAAACGATCTGGCCCTCGAGCCGTTTGACCACCTCGGTCGGGCCCTGGGCCGTGAAATCCTTGTCGACGTCCAGCACCAACGCTTTGCGCAGCCCGTCGGACAGGTGCGCCCGGAGCGCGCCGAGGGTGGCCGGCGCCGCCGCCATCACGAAGCGGCTGTAGCCCTCCTCGCGGAACCGCACCTCGGTCTCGGCGACGACCGCGCGCACGAACGCCACGCGCGATTGCGCCTCCTCGGCCTCGGCCTGGTCGGCGGTGGCGTGCTGGGCCATGCCCGGCGCGGCCGAATTGCGGCCCGGCCGGTCGCTGTAGCGCACATCGGCACCCGGTATGAGGGTTGCCGAGAAATCTTCGATTTCGGTCAAACCCCGCCCCGGCCCGAGGTTTTCGAACAACCGGGCAGTGGCATCGTTGGCAAGCAGGACAAGCGTTTTGATGGGTTTCATTTCGCCCCCCTTTCCTCACCGGATATGGGAGCGAAACCCCTTTTTATCAAGGCGCGGAGGGCCCCGTGAGCCTGGTTCAGCCGATCTCGACCGCGGCTGCGAACACCCGGTCGATCATCTCCTGGGTGCCGCGGCTGAACTCCAGCGGACAGGGGTAATCGGCCCCCGTCGCCACGCTCCGGGCGAAGTTTTCGACCTGGAGCACATACTGGTTCGCCCGCGGCCATTGTTCGGTGCGCACAGTGCCCGCGTCGTCACGCACATGGATCGCCGCCACGCCGAATATCCCGGCGTTGAACGGCGCAGAGACGGTGATCGTGCCGGTCTCTCCCTGAAAGACCACTTCCTGCCGGTTCGGCAGCCGCATCGAGGTCATCGCCGAATAGGTGAAACGGCCCGTCGGCCCGTCCATCTCGCCGACAACCTGCGCCCAGGTGTCGACCCCGTTCTCGGTCTTGATCCGGGCGGTGAGGTCTACCGGCTCGGCACTGGTGGCGAACCGCACCGAGGAATAGGTGTAGACACCGATATCGCGGATACCACCGCCCCCGGTTTCGGGCTTGTTGCGGATATTTCCGGTGTCGGCGCTGTTGTCGTAGCTGAACGCGGTGTCGACATGGCGCAGTGTGCCGATCTCGCCCGCCTCGATCAACTCGCGCACCCGGATCCACTGCGGGTGGTGGACGATCATGTAGGCCTCTGCGGCGAGCAATCCGGTCTCGTCACGCAAGGCAATGAGCTCGTCGAACTCCGACGCCTTCATCGTGATCGGCTTCTCGGTCAGCACGTGCTTTCCGGCCCTCAACGCCTTCTTCGTCCACTCGACATGCAACGTGTTCGGCAACGGGATATAGACCGCGTCGATCGCATCCCACGCCAGCATCGCATCATAGTCGAGAAACACGTCGAGCCCCGGGCAAAAGGCCTCGAAGGGCACGGCATTGACCTCGGTCGAGGTGGCGAGCGCCACCAGCCGGTTGCCGCGCGCGGCGTGGATTGCCGGTCCCATGTGCTCGCGCGCAAACCGCGCCGCCCCGAGAATGCCCCAGCGAAGTTCCTGTGCCATATCAAGCCTCCTGTCGTCTTTCCCGTGACCCTACGCCGCGTCTGGTCGGGCCGCAATCGGCTAACGCGCTCGATGCACCGGGCGCCGTCGCCAGCCGGTAGAACGGCGGCGGCGGGATCATGCCCCGGGCCGGACGCGCCGGGGGTCGACACCTTGTGCTATCTCGCGGTCCTTTCTGCGTGGGAACCGAAACGGGAAACGCCGCCCGAAGGCGGCGTTCCCGGTCGGCATCGGACCCGCATCACGCGGATTCGAGCAGACCCTTGGCGTTGGCGAGTTCCTGCATCTTTTTCTGCAGCTTTTCGAAGGCCCGCACCTCGATCTGGCGGATCCGCTCGCGGCTCACGCCGTATTGCTCCGACAGCGTCTCCAGCGTGACGGTCTTGTCGGACAGGCGGCGCTGGGTGAGAATATCGCGCTCACGTTCGTTCAGCACTTCCATCGCCTCGACCAGCATCTCGCGCCGGGTCTCGAGCTCGTTGCGCGCCTCGTAGTCGCTCGCCTGGTCGGCATCCTCGTCCTCGAGCCAGTCCTGCCACTGCATCGAAGAATCGCCGTCTGCGGAGATCGTCGCGTTGAGCGAGGCGTCGCCGCCCGACATCCGGCGGTTCATCGAGATGACTTCGGTTTCGGTGACGTTGAGATCATGGGCGATCTTCGCGACGTGTTCGGGGCGCAAATCGCCCTCTTCGAGCGCGCCGATCCGCGCCTTCGCCTTGCGCAGGTTGAAGAACAGCTTCTTCTGAGCGCTGGTGGTGCCAAGCTTCACCAGGCTCCACGACCGCAGGATGTATTCCTGGATCGAGGCGCGTGATCCACCACATCGCGTAGGTCGCGAGCCGGAACCCCTTCTCGGGGTCGAACCGCTTGACCGCCTGCATCAGCCCGACGTTGGCTTCCGAGATCACCTCGGCCTGGCGGCAACCCGTAGCCGCGGTAGCCCATGGCGATCTTCGCCGCCAGGCGCAGGTGGCTGGTGACAAGCTTGTGTGCGGCGGCCGAGTCCTCGTGGTCCACCCAACGCTTGGCCAGCATGTATTCTTCTTCCGGCTCAAGCATCGGGAACTTGCGGATTTCCTGCAAGTAGCGGTTCAGACCCCCTTCCGGAGTCGGCGCCGGCAAGTTCGCGTAATTGCTCATACTTTCTCCCATGTTGTCCCTCGATGTATCGAGGCTTAACATCCCAGATAAGGCATTCGTCGCGCAGTTCAAGCCCTGCGCTTCCCCTCTAGGTACAAAGGTTGAACGGATTATGAACCCAATTCCGTCGGAGCGACAGAGGTGTCACGTCCTTGTGCTCTTGGTTACGGGGGACCGTGGTGATTGGATCTGATTGCGCTGTCGGCGCGCGACATGGCAATACAAGGCTTGCCACCAAGCGCGCGCGCCCTGCCCCTTTTCCGGGTCCCAAACCGCAATCGGCAACCGGCTCACGCCCGTGCGGGATCTGTCAGACAGCCTGCCCTGCGCCGCGCAGCGCTGACACCAGCGCCAGCATGTCGCCAGGCATCGGGGCCTCAAAGCGCATCTCCTCCCCCGAAACAGGGTGGATGAACCCGAGCGTCGCCGCATGCAGCGCCTGGCGCGCGAACCCGGCCGCCGCCTCCACCGCCGCCGCGCCCACCGCCTTCACCGCGAGCTTGCGCCGCCCGCCGTAGACCGGATCGCCGATCAGCCCATGGCCGACATGGGCCATGTGGACGCGGATCTGGTGGGTGCGCCCGGTCTCCAGCCAGCAGTCGACCAGCGCCGCCGCCGACGGCGTTCCGAAGCGCTCCACCACCCGGGCGCGGGTCACCGCGTGCCGTCCCTGCGACCAGACCACGGCCTGGCGCTGGCGGTCGGTTTTGTGACGCGCGAGCTGCGAGGTGATCTTCACCACCCCGCCGGGCTCGAAGCTCACACCGCGAATGCCCCCGAGCCGGGGATCGGCCTTGTCCGGCACCCCGTGCACCACCGCGCGGTAATGCCGCTCGACGCTGTGCGCCTCGAACTGGGCCGCGAGCCCGTGATGCGCCTTGTCCGATTTCGCCACCACCAGAAGGCCGGAGGTGTCCTTGTCGATCCGGTGCACGATCCCGGGCCGCTTTTCGCCGCCGACGCCCGACAGATCTGTCGCCGCAATGGGCAAGCAGCGCGTTGACCAGCGTGCCGCCGGGGCTGCCCGGCGCGGGGTGGACGACCATGCCGGCGGGTTTGTTGACCACCACCAGGTCGCCGTCCTCGAACACGATGTCGAGCGCGATCTCCTCGGCCGCGATATGGCTCTCCGCGGCCGCGGGCAACGCGATCTCGATCACATCGCCCTCCGCCACCCGGGCGCGCGCCGCCAGCACAGCCCCCCCCAGGGTCACCGCCCCCGCCTCGATCAGCCGCATCAGCCGTGACCGGCTCAGCGCCGCTTCCTCTGGCACATCGCGCGCCAGCGCCTTATCAAGGCGCGCGGGCGGGTCCCCTGCGATGGTGACCCTCAAGAGGGACGGCTCAGACATGGACGAAGACACTCCGCTTTCCGGGCAAGACGCTGCACTCGTGCGCTACCTCAAATGGCTCGTCACCGCGTTGTCGGTGACGATGATTGCCGGGTTCATAGTGCTTGTGACGGTGGTTGTCATGCGCTTCAACCAGGGCGCGGCGCCCACCACCTGGCCCGAAACCCTCGCCCTGCCCGAGGGGGTCAGACCCCAGGCGGTGACCCGGGGGCCGGATTTCCTGGTTGTCGTCAGCGAAGACGGGCGGGTGTTCGTGTTCTCGCCCGACGGCCAGACGCTGCGCCAGGAGATCGAGATCACCAGGTGACGGGTCCGGTTCAGGCCGCGTCGACCGCCTTTGCCTGCGCCTTGGTGCAAAACGCCTTGGCCGCGTCGAGATTGGCCTGCGCCTCGGGCGTCAGCCCTTCGGTCAGATCCCAGGAATAGCCCCGGATGGTCAGCAGCCGCACTTCCGGCACCCGGTCGAAACACTGCCGGCAAATCGCCATCACCGCGGGGATGGTGAGGGCGTGCGAGGTGAAGCTGAGATCGTAGCGCGGCTTGACGGGATCGAGGCGGAAGTCATCGAGCCCCGCCTCCTTCGACGCATCCACGAACAGCACCCGGTCCATCCCCGACAGAAGGTCCGCGTCTTCCAGGAACATCTGGTAGTGCCTGCGCTTCTCCGCGCGCGGACACAGCCCCTCCGCCTCCAGCCAATCGATGAAGGCCCAGCCGAGACCGTCGTCCTGACGGCCGACATTGCCGATGCCATGGATCAGGCAGCGCGCGTCGTCGTACTCGGCCAACAGATCGCGCATCGACCTAGCGCTCCCGCCGGGCGAGCACCGCGCCGTCGGCTCCGCGGATGGTCACGATCAGCGGCATCTGGCCGGCGGCATGGGTGGCGCAGCTCAGGCAGGGATCGTAGGCGCGGATGCCGAACTCGACATGGTTCATCAACCCGTCGGTGATCTCGTCCACGTCGGTCAGATATTCCTCCGCCACCGAGGTGATCGTGCGGTTGATCACCTGGTTGTTCTGGGTCGTCGCCACGATCAGATTGGCAAAGGTCATCGCCCCGTCCTGGTCGGCCCGGTAGTGATGCAGAAGCGTGCCGCGCGGCGCCTCGACCACGCCCACCCCCTCACCGGTCCAGTCGGTCTCGGTGTGCGGCACGACGAGATCCTCCTTCTGGAGGTCCGGATCGTTGAGCAGGTTCCGGATCTGCTCGGCCGAATGCAGGATTTCGATCGCCCGCGCCCAGTTGGTGTGCAGCGTCGCGTTCGAGGCCTTGCCCTTGTTGTAGTCATGGAACCGCGCCAGCGCTTCGCGCGCCAGCGGCGTCTCGGCCTCGTAGTCGCGCGTCACGTTGACCCGCGCGAGGCAGCCCACCCGCGCCGATCCGGCCTCCCGGCCCAACCGCTTGAGATAGGGGAACTTCATGTAGGACCATTCCTCGGTCGCCTCCTCGAAATGGTCGAGGTAGTCGTGGTAGTCGAACTCGTCGACCACCTCGCGGTTCTTGTCCACCACGCGGATATCGCCGTGGAAATAGTCGACGTTGCCCTGGTCGTTGACGAGGCACATGTTGAGCCCCGGCACGACCGCGAAAGTGTCGATCCAGTCGCGATGGGCCTCGTGATAGGCATAGAACACCTTGAGCGCTTCCTGGGCGCCCTCGATCACGTCATCGACCGACAACAGCCCGTCTTCACCGTTCAGGAACCGGTCCCGGTCGGCGGTGGAGAGGTTCTTGTTCACCCCGCCCGGCACCGAGTGGATTCCGTGCATCCGCTTGCCGAACACCGTGGTGATGAGCTCCTGGCCCCATTTGCGCAGCCGCAGCACACGCTTGACCAACTCCGGGTCGGCCTCGATCAGCCCCTGCACGTTGCGCTGGTCGGGCGGCGCGTCGACGCCGAACAGCATCTCGGGCGCGGTCAGGTAGAAATAGGCCGCGACGTGGCTCTGCAACTGCTGGGCATAGTGCCCGAGCCGGCGCATTTTTTCCGGCGCCGGCAGCATTTGCACACCATTGCCGTAGCCCACGCCGACCATGTCGTCGAGCGCCTTGGCGCCGGCGAGGTGGTGGCTGACGAAGCAGATGCCGCAGACCCGCTGCAGCATCATCGGCGCTTCCCAATATGGGTGCCCCTGGACGAATTTCTCGTAGCCCCGGAATTCGACCACGTTGAGGCGCGCCCAGTCGACCTTCTTCTGGTCGTTGAGCTGGATCGTCACCTTGCCGTGGCCTTCGATCCGGGTGACGGGATCAATGATAAGCTTGCGGCTCATGGCACGCTCCTAGTCGAAACGGTTGAAATCGGGCGGCATCGAGAAACCGCGTCCGTTCAGGAGATCGTCGATCACCTTGAACATTGTGCGCCCGTCGGGCGGGCAGCCGGGGATCGAGAAGTCGATCTGGACCACCTCGTGCACCGGGTAGACCTTTTTGGTGAGTTTCGGGATGTCGGGGTGATGCGGCACCACCGGCGGGCTCTGCATGGGCCGGGTCGGGCTGTCGACATAGGCCTCGCGCAGGCAGGCCTCGAGACCGTGCATGTTGCGCATCGAGGGCACCCCGCCCCAGATCGCGCAGGCACCGGTGGCGATCAGGATGTCGCAATGTTCGCGAAAATGCTCGAGCGTCTCGATGTTCTCGTCATTGGCCACGCCCCCTTCGATCAGCCCGACGGCGATCTGCCCGGGGATGCGCTTGATGTCGGTAAACGACGAGCGGGTGATATGGACCTTGGACAGAAGCTCCACCAGGTCCTCGTCGGTATCGAGCAGCGAGAGGTTGCAGCCCCAGCAGCCGCACAGGCTGATGGTGGCGATCTGCACCTTCGCCTCACGGGCCTTGCGGAGCTCGGGATCGAGTTCCTTGGCCGGCAGGTCGTGGCTGAAGATCACTTCATTGGCCACGGAATCGAGGGTCATGACGTTTCTCCTTCCAGCACCCGCCTGCGCAGGGATTTGACGTCGAACTTGCGCTGGCCCATCGGGTCTTCGAAGCCGACACCCTTCTCCAGGATACAGCCCACCGGGCAAAGTTCGGCCGCGTCGTGCACCTGTTCCGGCGTGAGCTTGTTGGCAAGCCCGACGTCGATCTCGATCCGCGCCTTCGTACCCCGGCCGCGGATCGCGAAGATCGCCTGGCCGGTCTCTTCGTCGCGCACGTGTTCGACGCAGCGTTGGCAGAAGATGCAACGGTCACGTTCGAGAAAGATGTGGTCGGCAGCGTCTTCGCGCTCGCGTTTCGGGAACCGGTACGGAAACGGTGAGGTGGTCATCTCGACCTCGTAGGCCACCGCCTGCAATTCGCAGCGCCCCGATTTCTCGCAGCTCGGGCAATTGTGGGTGCCTTCCGAAAACAGCGCCTCGACCAGCAGCTTGCGCATCTCGGCGACTTTCGGCTCCTTGACCTCGACCACCATGCCCGGTTGCACGGGCACGGTGCAGGCGGCGGTGACCTTGCCGTTCACCCGCACCGAACAGACCCGGCAGGTGCCAAGGCAGGGCTTGCCGCGGGTGTAACACAGGTTCGGGATGAACACGCCGTTGTCGGCCGCCGCGTCGATCAGGGTGCAGCCCTCGTCGACCAGGACCTTGCGTTTGTCGATCGTGATGGTGAAGCTCATTACACGTCCTCCCGGACCAGGTTGTCGACGGCGCGGTCGAACTCGCTCATCGCGTCCGCCATGTCGAAGGAGGCGAGCAGCGCGCCTTTGGCCTCACTGAGCTTGGCCGCGTACAGCTCGGGGAACTTGTCGAGCGTCGTCAGGATCGGGTTGGGCGCGGTGGTGCCGAGCCCGCAGCGGCTGGTGCGCATCATCAGCTTGCCCCAGAGCCTGAAATCGTCGAGGTCCTGCTGGACGGCGCGGCCCGCGATCACCCGGTCGATCTTGGTCAGGAGATCGACGCCGCCCGAGCGACAGGGCGTGCAGATACCGCAGCTCTCGTTGACGAAGAACTCGGTGAAATGGCGGGCGATTTCGAGCAGATCGCGCGAACCGTTGAAAACCATCATCGAGCCGTTGCAGGACAGATCCGAGTGGCAGAACTTGCGAAACCGGTCCTTGTCGACCCGCAGCATCTCGCCCGACGGCCCGGAGATCTGAACGGCAACCGCGTTCTCGGCGCCGACCATCTTCAGGACCTCGTCGAGGGTGATCCCCCACTCGATCTCGTAGATGCCCGGGCGCACGCAATCGCCCGAGATTGACAAGAGCCGCGTGCCCGAGCTTTCCTCGGTGCCCATCGCGGTGAACCATGCGCCGCCCTTCTCGATGATCCGCGAACACAGCGCGAAGGTCTCGACGTTGTTGACCACCGTCGGCTGGCCCAGGTACCCGTGCTGGATCGGGAACGGCGGTTTCACGCGCGGTGTGCCCCGCTTGCCCTCGCAGCTTTCGATGAGCGCGGTCTCGTCGCCGCAGACATAGGCCCCCGCGCCCATCTGGATGCGGATCTCGAAGTCGAGGCCGGAGCCGAAGATGTCGGACCCGAGCAGCCCGTCTGCCTTGAACGCCGCGATCTGCCCCTCGAGAAAGGCTTTCAGGTACCAGTATTCCGCCCGCAGGTAGATGATACCGGTGCGCGCGCCGACGGTATGGGCGGCGGCGATCATGCCGAGCAGCACGTCCTTCGCCGCGTGGGTCAGCAGGGCGCGGTCCTTGAAGGTACCCGGCTCGCCCTCGTCGGCGTTGCAGATGATGTATTTCTCCTTGCCTTCGGCCTCGCGGGCCAGCCGCCATTTGAGCCCGGCCGGGAAGCCTGCGCCGCCGCGGCCGCGGATGTCGGAGGCGTCGACCTCGCGGATGATTTCCTCGGGCGTGCGCTCGATGATCGAGCGGACCAGCGCGGGATAGTCGCGGCCCTCCTGGAACATCACCGGCCCGGATTTCAGGATCTTCGCCTCGGCGACCGCATCGACGTAGTCGACCGAGGTCTTGTCGAAGGCCTCCGGATTGGCGAGCTCTTCCGCTGTCTTCCCGGCCCGCAGCTGGGCGATGATCTCGTGCACCTTCTCTGGCGTCAGATTGGAAAACACGACATCGTCCAACAGCATCGCCGGTTCCTGGTCGCTGAGGCCGATGCAGGGCGCATCGTCGAGCCCGAACTGCCCGGTCCCGTCATGGACCCCGAAATCGGCCCCGGTGGCGGCGATCAGCGCTGCGCGCACCTCGTCATAGCCCTTCATCCGCGCGATCACCGTGTCGGCGAGGTAGATGACGTGCTGGGCGAAGGGCGCGGTCCGGAAGAAATGATAGAAGGTGACCGTCTCGGTCACCTCCGGGACCGACATGTCGAGCCCGCGGGCCAGGGCCGCGATCGCGTCCTCCGAGATATGCCCGCGTGCGCGCTGCACCTCCCACAGCATATCCATCAGACGGGTTCTGTCCGACCCGAACCTGTCCAATACCTCTCCGACCAGACGTTCCACAAAACGGTCCATGATACCTCCGCATCTCGCGTGGGTTGGCGCGCACCTGTCCCCCGAGGACCGGTACAACACCGGGGGCCCGGAGCGGTTCTGGCTGCGGGCCACCGATCCGGAATGCCGACCCTTCCTGCGGGAGGCGACCGGTCATCCGACCAAGTCGCCGGGAGCGCGGGCAAACACCCTTCACACTCCCTTGGGTTAATCCCCCCACCACAGCGAGTCCTTCTCGCAGGGCTGGATCGTCAGCCGGACATTTCCATGTTTCTCCGCCGCCGACCTTGATCCGCGTCAATACGAGCGCTTTTTCCGACGCAGCGCGAGACTGAATTATTTTGCTTTAGTATCCGATAGTTGCGCTATTTTCGTGGGGAAACGTTTTGCATTCGGATTGACCCCAAAGGGCCGCAGAACACGGACGGTATACATGTATATAAATTCGCTTTTGTGCATGTTTATATTCCATGCTGTAGCAACACGCCGCGCCGCCCGCACAACAGGCCCGGCGCAACCGCCCGCGCCGCACCACCTGAACGCGCAGACCGATGGCCAACCCGCCCCGGTCCCCGCGCCAACACGGCACCTCTGCACGGTGCGGAAGGATGGTACCGCCTCCCCGGCTTGAACGGGGGACCTCTGGATCCACAATCCATTTTCCGGCATTTTCACGCCAGAACATATCTGAACATTTTCCGTTACTTTTCCGTTGCTTACGCCACATTGATGCGACCATACTGGCACATAGAAACCCCCTACTACGCGGCACATTCGCGAGACAAAAGTGAGACAAAACCCGTGAGCGCGCTCACCGAGCTGACGATCCGAAGCCTGCCACCCCCAAATGCAGGCAGCACGAAACACTTCGACCCCGCGCTTCCCGGGTTTGGCGTCCGGTGCTCATCGCGCTCCAAGTCATTCTTCGTCCAATTCGGCCCGCAACGACGTCTAAAGACAATCGGCAAGTGGCCTCAGATGTCACTAAAAGGATGCACGCCATGCAGCCAGACAACTCCTTGTGAGTCCGCCTCCGATCACAGGTCGGTATCGTTCGAAGAGGCGAAGGCGCCTTCCTGGACGAATGCGCAACGCGCCTACGGCCTTCCACCGTCGAACGGTACCTGCTACTCCCTCAAACCGATCTCCGCCAAAACCCTCGACGGCGTGCCGAAGACCGCGACCGACCCGCACCAGATCGCCACACTCAAGGTCTTCTTCAACTGGTGCATCGACAGAGACATGACGGACCACAACCCATATGCCCGCCGCAAGGTCGTCACGCGGCAGCGTGACCGCGTGCTGACGGATGACGAAATCGCCAGGCTCATGGCATACGACAACCCCCCTACTCGACCATCGTCAAACTCCTCTGTCTGACAGGTCAACGACGCTCCCAGATTTGTAGAATTCAAGATGGACTGGATCGACGGCGACACGATCACCTTCCCGTCTTCCATCATGGAGACTCGTCGCGCGCACACAATACCTATGACGGGCTACAAGAGTTTGTTGGGCGAGTTCAACTTCCAAGGCTGGAGCAAAGCGAAGAAACGGATCGAGAAGACACCGGCGTAACCGACTGGGTCCTCCATGACCTCCGTCGCTACTTCAGCTCGACCATGGCAAGGCTTGGTGTCCCACTGCATGTCACGGAACAAATACTCGACCACCGTTCGCAGGTCTCAGGCGTCGCGGCAATCTACAACCGATACTCCTTCCTACCCGAGATGCGTGACGCCTTGGAACTGTACGAAAAGCACGTGGTGTCTCTGGCATTGACCCAGCCCCCTGATCTGGGCCATTCAGGCGTAAGATCCGTTCCTGTTTCTTTCTGTTGATATGGTTGCGGTCAAGGCCTGCTGAGCGGAGCCCTTGCGGAGCTCAACCGAAGCAGGCCGGTTGGAACGGTTGCGCTTGGCGTAGACGGTCGGAGCCAGCCCGCCCAGCGATGTGTGTGGTCTCTGAGTGTTGTAATCGATCCTCCAGTTTTCGATAATCCGTCGCGCTTCGGTGAGGTTGTCGAACAGGTGTTCATTCAAGCATTCGCTCTTAGGTAGCAAATGCACCAAGGCTTGATATGGAGGCAGGCATAGAACATAAAGAGAACATGCTCAGCATTGAGAGGTGATGATGGCTCAGCATTTTCTGCTTTCGGCGGCAGCCCGGACGCTGTCTCTCAAGTCGATTTTCTCTGAAGGTGAAGAGGCTGCCTATCGCCGGTTCTGCCGACTGCGCTGGCCTGAGACAGATGGCGAGCCGCACTGTCCGATTTGCGGGTGCATTGACGTCTATGACCTGTCCACTCGGCGCCGGTTCAAATGTGCAGCCTGTCATCGCCAGTTCAGCGTGACCTCGGGCACCATCTTCGCCTCCCGGAAGCTGTCCTTCGTCGATCTCATGGGGGCCATCTGCCTTTTCGTGAATGCATCCAAAGGCCTTTCAGCCGTACAGCTCTCCCGCGACCTGGACGTGCAGCACAAGACGGCCTTTGTGCTGATGCACAAATTGCGCGAAGCGCTGGCCGCTGAGCTCCGGGAGATCCAGCTGGATGGCGAGGTCGAGGTGGATGGCGCGGCTTTCGGCGGGCATGTCCGCCCTGCCAATCTCCGCGAAGAGCGTGTCGATCGTCGGCTTTCAGGCAACCGCAGCGGAAAGCGCCGTGTCGTGGTCGTGCTGCGCCAGCGCGGCGGTCGGACTGTGACGCGACCCTTCCTGAGAGAGGCGCAGGGCGTCGACTTCGCCCGGGAGAGGATTGCTCCCGGCTCCGTCATCTCGGCCGACGAGGCCGCACATTGGGACCCTCTGGAACTGGATTTCGACTTGCAAAGGATCAATCATTCAGAGGCTTACAGTCTGCGATGGCGTTCATACCAATAATGCCGAGAGCTTCTTCTCCCGGCTGAGGCGGATGATTGAGGGCCAGCATCTGAAGGTGGAGGGAAGGTATCTTGGCGCCTATGCGGCCCATGCCGCGTGGCTTGAGGATCACCGGGGGGAAAGCAACGGCCACCTGACGGATCGTCTGATCGGCGGGGCGCTTGCCGCGCCTGTCAGTCGGGCGTGGAAGGGATACTGGCAACGACGCGCAGCGTGACGGCGTCGCCTGCGGCCCAGACACACATGCCCTTGCGCTTCTCTACCATGCGGACGAGCTTGCGGCGTTTGGCGTGCCGCAACGCCTGAACCACCTTGAACACCACCGAATTGCGCAGCGCGTTGTCGGAGATGTCGAGATCGCGTTCAGCCATGACACGCTCGGCCAACTCCCGCGTTGTCATCTCCCCATCAACATCGAGATGGCGGGCGCAAATGTCGGCGATCTCGCCCTTCTTGAAGAAGCCGTGGCTGACCATGTAGCGGGCACGCTGCCGTTCTGGAGCGGCGAACAGCTCCATCGTCGCGTTCAAATGCGCCAGATCGTGCTTGGCCTGCGCGATCTGCGCCTCATACGCCCTGATCCGCCCGAGTATCTCGGCGCGCTTCTGTGTCAGTGTCTGGATGATCAACGGGTCGGACATGCCGACATTGGAAACGACATCGAGACGTCAATCCAGTCGGCAACTTGGTGCATTTGCTACCTAAGACCGCAAGCATTCGTCTCGCATCCGCCCATTGAAGCTTTCGACGAAGCCGTTCTGCATCGGCTTGCCTGGCGCGATGTAGTGCCAGTCCACACTGGTCTCCTGGCACCAGTGTGAGTCGGCTTCCAATTGTGACCCCCTACCGATTTGACATAACCCATTTGTAACCTGAGTGATCTGGCGGGACACCGAATGAAGTGATCATAGCTTCTCACGCAGCGCTTCGTAAGGCGTCTTGCCGTCGTGGGCGCCGTGCGGTCTGGCGAGGTTGTAGAATTGTTCCCATTCCCGCAATTTCGTTCGAGATCTACGTCGCCCTTGTAGCTGAATTGCTGATAGAACTCCTGCTCGCCTGAACGATGCGATCGTTCGACCTTGCCGTTCAATTTGGGCGATCTCGGTTTGATGTACCTCTCAAGGAAGGCAAAGAACCAATCGCTGCGCGAACTGCGGTGGAAACGGTCAGCTTCCGGAAAATACAGCGGCAGGTAATGCGTCAGCACCCGGTGCCAGAGTTCGGTCTTCGCACGGGAGATAATATCGTGGGTTTTGGAAAGCTCCTGAAGATCATTCGATAGTGTCCCGGGAACTGGTGTAACTTTGTTCTTCGGCCTTGGCTCGGCCGCAGTTACAGGGCGGCGATTTTCGCCGGGTCCATGGGTGCAGTGTCGCAAATGGCGGCGACGGTTTCCAGCGTCATGTAGCGCCGCGTGATCGCCCACTCATCGTTCTGCTCCAGCATCAGGGCGCCGACCAGGCGCGTCACCGCGGCCTCATTTGGGAAGATCCCAACGACGTTGGTCCGGCGCTTGATCTCCTTGTTCAAGCGCTCCAGTCGGTTCGTGCTGTGTATCTTGGCCCAGTGTTCCTGGGGAAGCCCTTGTAGG
>CAVWAE010000009.1:0-44582 GCA_963752895.1 uncultured Alphaproteobacteria bacterium | reverse complement strand
CGCGACGTCGCCCTGCCTGGGAAGCCGGTTCGATGACGGGCGGGGTGGACTGGATCGCGGTCGATTGGGGCACGTCGCGCCTGCGCGCCTGGGCGTTTGGGCCCGATGGCGCCGAGGTGGCCCGGGCGAGGTCGGACAGCGGCATGGGCGGGCTCGCACCCGATGCGTTCGAACCGGCGCTTCTCGCGCTCATCGACGCCTGGCTCGACAGCGGACGCGTCACCCCGGTGATCGCCTGCGGCATGGTCGGCGCGCGGCAGGGCTGGGTCGAAGCGCCCTACCGGTCGGTCCCCTGCAAGCCGCCGGGCCCGGCCGAGGCGATCGCCACGCCCACGACCGATCCGCGCCTCGCGGTGACGATCCTGCCCGGCGTCTCGCAATCCAGCCCGCGCGGACGTGATGCGGGGCGAGGAAACGCAAGTGGCGGGCTTTCTGTCCGCGACCCCCGATTTCGACGGCACGCTCTGCCTGCCCGGGACCCACACCAAGTGGGTGCAGATCTCCGCCGGCGAGATCGTGAGCTTTCGCACGGTGATGACGGGCGATCTCTTCGCCGCGCTGGCGGGGCACACGGTGCTGCGCCATTCGATCGGCGCCGGCGCGCACGGACCGAAGCCCGCTTTCCTCGACGCGGTCGCGGACGCGATGGCCCGACCCGAGGCGCTGACGGCGCGGCTGTTCTCGCTGCGCGCCGAGGGGTTGCTCGTCGAGCTCGACCCGAAACCGCCGCCTCGCGGGCCTCCGGCCTGCTGATCGGCGTCGAACTCGCGGGCGCCCGGGGCTACTGGCTGGGCACACGGCTCGCGGTGATCGGCAGCGGGGCGCTCGCCGAGCTGTATGCGGACGGCGCTCGCCGCCCAGGGTGCAATGCCCGAGCGGGCCGACGCCGACGCGATGGTGCTGGCCGGGCTCAAGGCCGCCCGCGCGGCGATGGTCGGAAAGGAACACCTCATGAGCCGGAAGATCATAGCGATCCTGCGGGGCGTGCGCCCCGACGAGGTGGCCGGGATCGGCGCCGCGCTGGTGGAGGCGGGCATCGACACGATCGAGGTGCCGCTGAATTCGCCCGCAGCCCTTCGACAGCATCGCGGCGCTTGCCCGCGCGCTGGACGGCCGCGCCCGGATCGGGGCGGGCACGGTGCTCGACGTGGCGCAGGTGGCCGAGGTCAAGGCGGCGGGCGGCACGCTGGTGGTGTCTCCGGACATGAACCCGGCGGTGATCGCCGCGACCCGGGCGGCGGACATGGCCTCCTACCCCGGGGTGATGACCCCCACCGAAGCGTTCGGCGCCCTGCGCGCAGGGGCGACGGGCCTCAAGCTCTTTCCCGGCACGCTGGTCGGCCCCGCCGGGCTGAAGGCGATCCGCGCGGTGCTGCCGCCAGGCACCGAATGCTGGGCCGTGGGCGGCGCGGGGCCGGAAAACTTCGCCGCCTGGTTCGCCGCGGGCGCCACCGGCTTCGGGATCGGCACCGCGCTCTACACGCCCGGGGTGACGGCGGACGACGTGCGTGATGCGGGCCGAGGCGGTGGTCGCGGCCTACGACGCGGCGTCTGGCTGATTCTTCCTCGAACCGACCTTGACAGCGCCCGCTCGAAGCCGAGGTTCGAGCAGCGTCAAAGGACTGATATTGGCGAAGGAACGGGAGGTTCCGGGGGAGGCGGTGTCTTTGTCATGCCGCATACATGCCTCGCCAATACGGTCGGTCCCGGAAACGCATACCAGGGAGAGAGATATGGTTTCTTTGAAAACAACACTTGCTGCGACAGTGTCGACGATGGCGTTTGCAATGCCGGCCTTCGCACAGACCGAAATTGAATTCTGGCACGCCTTTACCGGGCGCCTCGGCGAACTGCTTGCCGAACAGGTCGAAACCTTCAACGCGTCGCAAAGCGACTACACGGTCGTCGCCAGCCACAAGGGCAACTATTCCGAGACGCTGAATGCCGGCATCGCCGCCTTCCGCGCCGGCGAACAGCCGCGACATCCTGATGGTGTTCGAGGTCGGCACCGCGACGATGATGGCCGCCAAGGGCGCGATCAAGCCGGTCTACGAGGTGATGGCCGAGGCCGGCGCCGACTTCGATCCGGACGCCTATCATCGGTTCGGTCAAGGGCTACTACACGACGACCGACGGCGAGATGCTGTCGCTGCCGTTCAACTCCTCGACACCGGTTCTCTGGGTCAACAACGACGCGCTGTAGGAGGCCGGGCATCGATCCGGACATGGACCTGTCGACCTGGGAGAAGGTCGGCGAGCGTGCTCGACACAGCTGAAGGCCGCCGGGCGTCGAATGCCCGCTGACCACCGCCTGGCAGAGCTGGATCCATCTGGAGAACCTCTCGGCCTAGCACAACGTGCCGTTCGCCACGAAGGACAACGGCTTTCGCCGGCACTCGACACCGAGCTGGCGCTTCAACGGCCCGGCGCAGGTCAAGCACATCTCGGCGATGGGCGAGTGGGCGAAGGACGGCAAGTTCATCTATGCCGGCCGCCGCAACGAAGGCGGCGCCAACTTCCGCGCCGGCGAATGCGCGCTGTTCACCGAATCCTCGGCCGGCTACGCCGGCATCAACGCCGAAGCCGAGTTCGACTTCGAAATCCGCCCGCTGCCCTATTGGGACGGCGTCGGCGGCGCGCCGCAGAACACCATCATCGGCGGCGCCTCGCTGTGGGTGATGGCCGGGCAGACGGACGAGGAATACAAGGGCGTCGCGGAGTTCCTGAACTTCCTGTCCTCGCCCGAGATCCAGGCCAAGTGGCACCAGGACACCGGCTACCTGCCGATCACGGCGGCAGCCGCCGAGCTGACGCGGACGCAGGGCTTCTACGACGCGAACCCGGGCACCGACATCGCGGTGATGCAGATGACCGCGCAAGGAGCCGACGGCCAACTCCAAGGGCCTGCGCCTCGGCTCCTTCGACCAGATCCGCGGCATCATCGACGAAGAGCTGGAAGCCGTCTGGGCCGGCGACAAGACGGCCGAGGAGGCGCTCGACAGCGCCGTCGAGCGCGGCAACGCAGCTGCTGCGCCGCTTCGAGCAGGCCAACCGCTAAGCGAACAGCGCGCGCCCCGGGTTCCGCCCGGGGCGCGCGCGCCTGGCACCGTCCGATGGAAAAGCGCGTCACCTTCAAAGGCATCTGGCTGCCGCTTCTGCTGGTCGCTGCCGCAGATCGTCATCACGGCTGTGTTCTTCTTCTATCCGGCCGGCCAGGCGATCTGGCAGTCGCTGTTCATCCCCGACCCGTTCGGCCTGTCGATGCAATTGGTCGGCCTGGGCAATTTCGAGTTCCTGCTGTCGGACCCCTATTACCGCGCCTCCTTCGTGACGACCGCGGTGTTCTCGATCCTGGTCACCGTGGTCTCGATGGGCGTCGCGCTCTATCTCGCGGTGATGGCCGACCGGCTGATCAAGGGCGCGGGCGTCTACCGCACGCTGCTGATCTGGCCCTACGCGGTCGCGCCGGCGGTGGCCGGCGTGCTGTGGCTGTTCATGTTCGCGCCCGCGTCGGCGTCGTCGCCTGGTACCTCGGGCAGCTCGGCTATGACTGGAACCACGTGCTGAACGGGGACGAGGCGATGGGGCTGGTCGTGATCGCCGTCGGTCTGGAAGCAGATCAGCTACAACTTCCTGTTCTTCCTCGCCGGGCTGCAGTCGATCCCGAAGAGCGTGATCGAGGCCGCGGCGATCGACGGCGCGCGGTTCTGGACGCCGGTTCTGGACCATCGTGTTCCCGCTGCTGTCGCCGACCACCTTCTTCCTGCTGGTGATCAACATCGTCTACGCCTTCTTCGACACCTTCGGCGTCATCCACGCGATCACCGAGGGCGGCCCGCAGCAGGCGACGACCATCCTGGTCTACAAGGTCTATTCCGACGGCTTCGTCGGCCTGGACCTCGGCGGCTCGGCGGCGCAGTCGGTGATCCTGATGGTGATCGTCGGTCGCGCTGACCGTGGTCCAGTTCCGCTACGTCGAGCGGCGGGTGCACTACTGATGGCCCGAGCGCAAGTCCGGGCATGGTCGAAAAGCGCGGCGCGGGCTACTGGCTGCACCCATGTCGGCCTGATCATCGGCGTGCTGTTCATCGTCTTCCCGATCTACCTCACCTTCGTCGCCTCGACGCGTGACGCCAGCCCGAGATCGTGCAGCCCGCCGATGCCGCTGCTGCCCGGGCGACCAGCTTCTGCGAGAACTACTCGCAAGGCGCTGGTCTCGCGGCGTCAACGCGCCGGTCGCGACGATGCTGCTGAACTCAGCTGGTGATGGCGCTGGTGATCGCGATCGGCAAGATCGTCGATCTCGCTGCTGTCGGCCTTCGCCATCGTCTATTTCCGGTTTCCCGTTCCGCAAGCTGTTCTTCTGGATGATCTTCGTCACCCTGATGCTGCCGGTCGAGGTGCGCATCCTGCCGACCTACGAGGTGGTCGCCGACTTTCGGCATGCTCAACAGCTATGCCGGCCTGATCATCCCGCTGATCGCCTCGGCCACCGCGACCTTCCTGTTCCGCCAGTTCTTCATGACCGTGCCCGACGAGCTGGTCGAGGCGGCGCGCATCGACGGCGCCCGGCCGATGCGGTTCTTCAGGGACATCCTGCTGCCGATGTGCCGGCACCAACATCGCGGCGCTGTTCGTGATCCTGTTCATCTACGGCTGGAACCAGTACCTCTGGCCGCTGCTGATCACCACCGACCCGTCGATGAACACGATCGTGATGGGCATCAAGCAGATGATCCCCGGCGGCGACGACGTCGCCGACTGGCCGGTGATCATGGCGACCTCGATCCTGGCGATGATGCCGCCGGTCGTTCGTGGTGGTCGGCATGCAGCAGCTGGTTCGTCCAGGGCCTGGTCGACACCGAGAAATAGAATCATGGCGACCGTCAGCCTCGACAACCTCAAGAAAAGCTTCGGCACGGATCGAGGTGATCCACGGCGTCGACGATCGACATCGACGACGGCGAGTTCATCGTCATCGTCGGCCCGTCGGGCTGCGGCAAGTCCACGCTGCTGCGCATGGTCGCCGGGCTGGAGACGGTCACCGGCGGCGAGATCCGGATCGACGGCGAGCGGGTCAACGAGCTCGAGCCGACGGACCGCGACATCGCCATGGTGTTCCAGAACTACGCGCTCTATCCGCACATGACGGTGTTCGACAACATGGCCTACGGGCTGAAGATCGCGCGAGGCGCCGAAGGCCGAGATCGACGAGCGGGTCGCAGCGGCGGCGAAGCTCCTGGAGCTCGAAGCCCTACCTCGAGCGCAAGCCGCGCGAGCTGTCCGGCGGCCAGCGCCAGCGCGTGGCGATGGGCCGCGCCATCGTGCGCGAGCCCGCGGTGTTCCTGTTCGACGAGCCGCTGTCCAACCTCGACGCCAAGCTGCGCGTGCAGATGCGGCTCGAGATCAAGCAGCTGCAGCGCGAGCTCGGCGTCACCGCGCTCTACGTCACCCACGACCAGGTCGAGGCGATGACGCTGGCCGACCGCATGATCGTGATGAACGCCGGCGTCGCCGAGCAGATCGGCGCGCCGCTCGAGGTCTATGCCGACCCCGCACCACCTTCGTCGCCGGCTTCATCGGCTCGCCGCCGATCAACTTCCTCGAGGCCGCGGCGTTCGGCGTTGGCGGCGGGGTGAAGACCCTGGGCATCCGGCCCGAACATCTGGTGCTTACCGACGACAACCCAAAGGCACGGGGCACGGTGCTCTACGCAGAGGCGCTCGGGGCGGAGACCCTCCTGCATCTGCGCATGTCCGACGGCGAGATGGCGACCGTGCGCCAGGACAGCACTGCCCCGGTTCCGGTCGAGAAATCCGAGGTCGGGCTGACCTGGGACGACCGCCACCAGATGCTGTTCGACGCGGCGAGCGCACGGCTGCGTTAGAGCCGGGCCCGGAGCGCAAAACGCCGCTTCCGGAGCGGAGCGCGCCGGGATGGGCCGAGACGACCCGCGCGAGGTCGGGCCCGGATTTGCCGACATGCCCCGTCGCAAGGCGCTTTTGAACGCGGTGTCGGCGGGATTGACCGCTCAGGTGTTGGTGCCCGCTTGCCTGCGAGATCGACCAACCTGATGTTGCCGGGTGTTCGGGGTGCGGCCACCGGCATGGTGGCGCGGTTCGATCCCACGGTGCCAATTCGACCCGTTCCCGACCCCCTCCCCGGCCGGAAACAATCTTCAGGATTCAGATTGTTTCGCGCGCCTGAACGGCGGACAAGCGGGCTGCCTTTCAAAACTGCGGGGCGCCGGGTCCGAGATTGAAATTGTTTCCGAATTGGAAACAGAAAGCCTGCCCAGCGACGTTTTTGCCGGATACGAACCAATGACCGGTGCCAGGGTCGGGGGTTTGCCCCCGGACCGCCCGCCAGCACCGACGCCGTCGCAGCGCGGGATGTGACAAACGCGCACCGCCGGCCCGTCTCAAAGCCAGATTGTTCACACTTCGCCCGAACATCGTCCGATTTCTAACGAATTGCTGACCTAGGTTCTTGAGGACGACCCCAAGCGACGAGGCAATTGGCCGATGATCTTTCAAGGCGAATCCGGGACCGGATGGTCCGACTGGTTCGAACTCGACCGGCCGCGAGCAGCGGATCAAGGACTATGTCCATCTGACGAGCAAGTTGATCTGGCAACGCCAGGCGATCTTCCTCGCTGCGACGCTTCTCGCCGCCTTCTATTTCGACCCGGTCCGGACACTTGCCTGCTACTCGGGCGTGCTGTTCTCCGAAGTGCTCGACATGCTGCTGATCCCGGCCGTGCAGAAGTGGCAGCTCGGCGATGCCCGCACCGGGCGCCGGATCCTGATGAAGATCACGATCAACACGGTCATCAGCGCCGGCACGATCAGTTTCTTCGTCATCAACGTGGCCCAGCAACAGGCCATCGGCGGGCATTTCACACCGCTGTTCTTCCTGTTCGCAGCTTCGCTCTTCGCGGCGATGAACAACAACCAGATGATCGGAATCCTGCTGCTCAGGCTGACGATCTACGGCGGCGCCTTCGTCTACATCGCCTTCTACGACATCCTCAAATACAACCCACCGCTTGCGTCGAACGTCTGGCTCGAGTTCTTCACCATCGTCTTCGTGCTCTACTTCATCATCGACATCTCGCTGGTGTTCTACCGCAGTTACCAGGAACGGCTGGAACAGATGCAGCTGATCCGCGAGGAGAACGAACGCACCAAGAAGGCCTACGAGATCAAGACGCAGTTCCTGTCGACCGTCAGCCACGAGCTGCGCACGCCGCTGACCTCGATCAAGGCGTCGCTCGATCTGCTCAATACGGGCGTGCTGGGCGAGGTGCCGGACACCCTCAAACCCGCGCTCACGATTGCCGCCAAGAACAGCCAGCGGCTGGCCAACCTGATCGACGACCTGCTCGATCTGCAGAAGATCGAGGCGGGCGAGATGGTGTTCCACTTCGAGGCGCTCAACGTGGGCGACCTGGTGAAGGAGGCGATCGAGTCCACCAAGAGCTACGGCGAGCAACTCGGTATTCACGTCACCATGGTCGTGCCCACGGAAGACGTGCAAATCCAGGGCGACCAGTCGCGGCTGATCCAGGTGATGAACAACCTCCTGTCCAACGCGCTGAAATTCTCGCACGAGGGCGGCACCGTGCAGGTGCGGGTCGAGCCCCGGGGGGAACGGGTGCGGATCTGCGTGCAGGACGAGGGTGTCGGCATTCCCGAGAATTCTCATGACAAGGTGTTCGGCAAGTTCAGCCAGGTCGACAGCTCCGACATCCGCAAGGTGGGCGGCACCGGGCTCGGCATGAACATCACCCGGCAGATCGTGGAGCGTCACGATGGCCGGGTGGACTATGAAAGCGAGTTGGGCCGCGGCTCCACCTTCTACGTGGAATTCGACCGGATCCCGGCTGCCGCGAAAGCCGAGGCCGAGGCACACCCGCTGGCCGCTTCCGCCTAGCGCCGCGGGTCCGCCTGCGTGGCGGCGCCGGTCGCATCGGATCAGTGCAAGCCGAAAACGGTTGAAGGCAGGGCTGGCCCTCGCGTAAAGTTGATGCAGGCGACAATGCGCGAAGGTATCCGTTGCAGCTGGTCCCAGTGACGTCTTGCCTCCCGCGCGCCATTTCCGGTGCGCTGAATGGCGGAGTGTGAAATTCCAACTGATCGCACTGACGCCGAACGGAGTTCGAAATGAACAAGCTTGAACGGATCCTGCACGTCGATGACGATGAGGACATCCGCACGCTCACCAAAATGGCGCTCGAGCTTGTCGGGAAATACCAGGTTGAACAATTTCCAACCGGAGAGGCCGCGCTGGAACAGCCCGAGGGGCTGAATTCGCAGCTGTTTCTACTCGATTACATGATGCCCGGGATGAGCGGCGAGGAGCTCTGGCGCCGACTTAAGGATGTGCCGGGCCTCGAAGCGGTGCCTGTCGTGTTCATGACCGCGAAGACCGAAGCCGCCTTCGCCGAGCGGCTGATGAACATGGGAGCGCTCGCGGTGATCATGAAGCCGTTCGAGATCGGTGAATTGAGCGCGCAGATCGCGCAGATCTGGGACAAGCACCAGGCCGGCTAGGCTTTCGCGCCGATCCGTTTCCCGCCGCGCTCACCCAGGGTCAGCGGCGCCGGTTCCGGCGCGGTCACGCCCGGCAGTCGTCGTTTTCGGCGCAGGTGGTTTCGATCAGACCCATCAACTTGCAGATCCGCGAGACGGCGGCCTGCCGCAGGTCCGCGGTGCTTTCGAGCTTGTAGGCGGTGATCGCCGCTTCGGCCTGTCGCGCCGTATCGCCGAGGTCGGCGAAACCCGAGGGTCTTGCCGACGCCGGCGATCCGGTGCGCGACGAACTGGGCCTCATCCAGCGACGCGCCAGCCCATCGGGCCGGCGGCCTTGAAGGCGTCGCAGTCGAGCTTGCTGCGGTATTCCAGCAGACGGGCCATGAATTCGATGCGGCTTCTTTCACCGCCGCCTCGACGGCCGCGTAGACGCCCGCCGACACGTTCCTGGCCGAGCGTGGCGGTGTCCGGGTCCGGTGTCCGGCCGACGTTGGATTTCGGCACCCGCGGATGTCGGCCGCGGCCGTCGTGGCCGCTGCGTTGTGCCGCGTCCTCCGCTTCGCCCTCTTCGGCGAGCGTGCTGTCCGCCTGCGCGTTGCGCAGCGCGGCCAGGGCGGCCAGCCGCGCTGCGGTGGGGTTGCCACCGCGGTCGATGTCATGCATTCGAATACCTCAATGAACCCGGCCCCTCGCCGGAGATCGGCAGAACTTCGGCGTTCCCGCCGCCTTTCTCGCCAGGCTCGCCCGCAGCTGCTTCGGGTTGGGCCTTCTTCTTCGATTGGCTTGGCGACGTTGGGGAAAAGCTTCGTCGAGTTCTTCATGCTCTTCTTCGAGCGTCGCGGCGTCTCTTTTCATGAACGCGCTGGTCCGCGGTTTGGCCTGCGCCTTCGCCTTCGCGGATTTCGGGTGTTCCCCGATCTCGGAACTCAGCTGATCGCGCAGCATTTCCTTGAATTCGTCGCGCAGCGTGTCTTCGCGCTCTTCCTTCTCGCGCTTGAGCCGGGAGAACGGGTGCGCCCACTCGCGGCCGGGACGGGACCTGTCCTCGTGGCGCAGGAGCGGATCGGCGGTGATCCGGACCTTCTCGACCGCGGTCCAGATCGCCTTGCTGAGTTCACCGCGCGTCGGCAGCCGCACCGGCACGGCGGGACCGATCACCAGTTTTGCCTCTGACGGCAGCTTGCCGGCATGTTTGCCTTCGCTCTCCTCGATGGCAAAGGCGATCTCGGCCCCGAGGGTTTTCAGCGCGTGCTGGCCTTTGCGCGGGATGACACCGACAAATTCGCCGTTGCCGCGGTAGGTGAGGAAGACCTCGTGCTCGGCGAGGTTTCCGATCAGCGAGGCGGCGGCGGTGCTGAGCAGGTTCTTGAATTCGAGCGGTGGGAGCTTGTGGTGAAGTTCCCGCACGTTGCGGATCTTGGCCGCGAAGACCGTGGAGAGGAACAGCACCCCGCGGCCGGACTGGTAGAGGTAATTCTCGAAAGCCGGGTAACGCAGAAGCCGGTCCATCTTGCCGATGTCGATCGCTTCCTCGAGATCGTATTGGGTCGACCGGTCGAGCACTTCGATCAGGCTGTCGACAACGCCGGCGGCCTCGGCGAGCGATTTGCGCTCGCGCATCAGTTGCTCCGCAAGCCCGAGGCGCACAATGATTTCGGTCGGGTCGAAGGGTTTCGACAGGTAGTCGGTCGCCCCCGCGGCAAACGCGCGGTCGATGTAGGATTTCTCCGACATCGCCGTCAGCATCAGGATCGGCGTGCGCGCATACTTCGGCATGTCACGGATCCGGGCGCAAAGCGTGATCCCGTCCATGCCACCCATCTGGATGTCGAGCAGGAAGCAATCGAACGGCACCTTGGCCTCGGAGACGACCTCGAGCGCGCGTTCGGCCGAAGGGCAGGTCTGCACTTCGCCGTATTCAGCGCTCTCGAGTACTTCGGTGAGAAGTCCGAGGATGATGCTGTCGTCGTCGACAGCCAGGATTTTCATAGCCAACCATCCGAAAATGATGGGCATCCGGCTTGTCCGGACACCGGTTGCGTACTCACGCGACACATGCGCTACTCGTTCAGGTTCGATTTTTGCTAGGAAATTTGCCGATTAAGAGGCATTCGCACGACGAGATCATGCAAGCGTGAAAAATAGCCCGCCGTGGCTGTTTTATCGCGATCCGGAAACGCCGACAGGCGCCTTCGTGCCGAAAACACGTCTCTGCAGGCGCGCGGCCGCGGTGCTTTCGCGGGGCCCCGATCGACAGCGCGTGCGACCGCAAGGCCTTGATTCGGCGCGCGGACCTGCCTCAGGCCTCAGTGCAGGGTCTGCGCCACCTTGAAAAGGGCGGCCTGGCTGCGGGTTCCGTCGATCTGGAAGCGGCGCCCGACCGGCACGGCAGCGAGCTCGAGCCTGCGGAGCCAGCGTGAAAACACCGCCGGGACGATGCCGATCACATGGGTCGCGCCCATTTCAGCCAGCCGTGGTCGCCATCTGCTGCATCAAGACGCCCTGGACCTGCGCCCGGCGGGAGGCGGTGACCTCCTCGGTGATGAACAGCCGTGAGGCCTCCCAGACCTTCGTGTCGACCGGTGCGTCCAGGAACAGCACATCGCGCGGGATCGGGTCGAGCAGGCCGAGCTGGGCGTCGCGCAACATGTAGGAATAGATGCCGCACCTGGCCGTGGTCGGCATCAGACGGACGCCGCCAAGGATCTGCCCGAACTCGTGGATCACCACCCATTTGGCGAAGGGTGTGTCGTATTGGTCGAACTCCATGCCGTCGACCACGGGCACATCCCAGTTCAACTGATCGATGAACACCCGTTTGCGCGCTTCCATGAAGCTGACCAGCAAGTCGCCAAACTGGCTCATTGTCCGAAACGAGATCGTCGTGGCGCGGATCCGCCCGTCGGGCTCCGGCGCAAACTCGTCCACCCGGCGCGACAGGTCCGGGAAGTGCCTCGACACGACCGTGCCTGGCGCTGCCGGTTCCAGTTCTGGAAACACCCACGACTTGCTACCGCTGTGATCGATCGCCCCCGGCACTGCACCCACCCTTTAAGCCCATTGCATTATTCGAACTTGTTATCGAATCCTGACGCGAATTGTTCAATGGAAAAACCATAATCAAACCGAAAAGTCGCCATATTTGCCGATTTGGAAACGATTTTTTCGTACGCGGGCCGGGGCAAGGGTGCGGGCGACGCGCCAATTGGCGCGCCGTTTTCAACCAAGATGGAGGGAGAATCAGCGTGCCATGCGGGGCATGGATGCTTGAATGCCTTGAATCTGCCGGTGATTTCGAAGCGAACGACCAAGTCGGTGCAGGCTATCGGGAAATCACATCACGTGCGCGCCGGGGTCACATTGCGGCCTGGGCGCGGTGCACAAAATCCGGGCATCCCGCCTGTTCGGCAGGCACCGGAACGGACACGACGAATCGGACGCCGGATTACCCCCGCGCCCGCTCACCATGTCCGTGACCGATTCCCCGACAAATCACCAAGTGCGGGCTCACACGAGCGGTTCGCCCGCCCCGTCGTCCCATTGACCGGTGCCATCATTGAGGCGGTCGTTGTTGAGAAATCGCTTCGACGCATCCAGCAGATCGCCGAGACCGGGGTTCTGCTTTTCGACGCTCTCGATCGCCAGTTCCAGCGACGCCAGCACACCGGCGCCGGTGCTGTTTCCGAGCGGAACCTGGTCGCCGACGAACAGGCTGGACGGGATCCGTCCCAGGGTCGGATGCACCACCCTGTGACGCTTGTTCAGAGCTTTCTGCATCGCGGTGCGCCGGCCCTGCAGACGCCGGTCGGGCACGCAGAGGAATATGCCGTCGCCGCGATAGGTGAGGATGCCTCCCACGGCCAGGAGCGCGGTGCGCACTTCCTGGGCCACGTCATGGATCAACGCCCGGAATTCTTCAGGGTTGAACTGGGCGTGGATCTGTTCGACCCCGCCGATTTTCACGGCAATGGCCGAAACCCTGTAGAGACGCCGGTTCAGGAGCTGACGAACGTAGTTCTCGAACTCGGCATGGTCGATCGCCCCGTCCACGTCGGGCAGCGAGATCGGGTCCTCGAGCCGCGTGGCGCGTACCAGGTCGGCGGCGCCATCGTCTCCATCCGGTCCGGCCTCGGCCAGGTGGCGGGCCTTGGCTTCGGCGGCCTCCCCGGCGGCGTGGATTCGGATCTGAAGGTCGTAGAAGTCAAACGGTTTGGTGACATAGTCGGTCGCCCCGGCCGCGAAGGCCCGGTCGACGTGATCCTTGTCTTCCATCGCCGTGAGCATGATGATCGGCGTGTGCCGGTACTCGGGACGTTCGCGGATGAACTCGACCAGCGTGATGCCGTCGACCCCGGGCATCTGGATATCGACCAGGAAACAGTCAAACACCGCACCCGGCTCACCGACCGCGGCAAGCGCATCGCGCGCCGAGTGTTCGGCCCGCACGTCATGCTGCGCGGACAGGCTCAAGTACTGGGCGACGAGTTCAAGGATCGCCGGATCGTCGTCTATAACTAGGACTTTCATTCCACCCCCCCATGGGTTGGATCATTCGACATGTAGCTTTCTAGAAAAAGAATGCGACCTTGCTCTGCCAAACCCACGACAAAATCGGGGATATTCTGGGTCATAGTTTACAAACAAGGCACGTGCCCGGATGCGAGCTGCCGGTACGCCGCTTGAGACCCGGCAGGGCTGGTGCCGGCCTTCGTGGGTCAGCCAACGGATCGCCGTCAAGACATCCACTGCCGCCTTGCCGAACCGGCCATCGCCTGAATCCTTTACGCCGCCGAAGGGCTTCTGTGCTTCGTCGCTGAGAATGGGCCCGATGATACGGCAGATGCCGCACCTCAGGCGCGCCGACCCGCGCTGCGACTGCTTCCGCCGCGTTTTCGGCGCATTGGTTACCGCGTTCATCACGCCAGGCGGGACGCCCGCGCGCCGGAACGGCTCGCCGGTCGCCAGTTGGGTCGCCGGGCTCTGTTCCGTGACCTTGAGGATCGCGGTGGTGCTGCAGGCGATGGCCTGTTCGAGCACCTGGAGCTGGCCGCAGAAGGTGACCGGGGCCCAGGCGTCAGGGTCCGTGCCTGTCGGATCTTTGCGGGCCGCGCGGGAGTTCATCATCGCGGGCGTATCGGGCTTGCCCTCGCCGGCGCCCAGATTGCCTTCGACCGTCGAGCCGAACTTCACCGCGACGGCCTGAAAAACGGTGGGGACCTTTTTGCCGATGGCGCCCTCGTCGCGTTGCCTGGTGCGCGTGCACAACGCCCCTTCGGCGAAACCGGTGAATGCAAAATGTTATGGCCTGCGTGTTTTCAGGCATCCAGGTCGGGTTATCGGGCATCGCGATGAGAGGCAGCGACGCAAACACGCGATGCGAACTTGAGGCGCTGCACGATCGCGGGGTGCCAGTGCGGCACCCCGAACCGCGCTCGACGCCGCTCAACCTCGAACCGCGCCGGCTTGCGGTGGGCGCCCCGGGGCTCCGGATCGACGGGGAAAGCCGGATCGAGCTCCGGCGGGGATTATCCAACTGGACGTGGCCCGCCGTGCGCTTGGTGCGCTAGCCCGCGCGGACCAGTTCCGACAGGACCCGGTCGCGCCAGGGCCATATCCATTTTGCCGCGTAGTGCCGGATCGCCGCCGCGCGTGCGGCCCGGCCCAGCGCCTGGCCGCGGGCGCGGTCGTCGAGCAGGTGCTCGATGGCTTCCGCCAGCGCATCGATGTCGGTGTGATCGACGAGCAGGGCGGTGTCGCCATGCGTCGCCGCCTCGCGCACGGGGTCGATGTCGGAGGCGACCAGCGGGCAGCCGATGCTCATCGCCTCGATCATCGACCACGACAACACGAAGGGCACGCTGAGATAGACATGGACATGGGTCGCCTGGAGCAGCCCCAGGAATTCCTTACGGGGCAGAAGGCCGGTCCAGTGGATACGGGCTTCGTCGAGGTCGAGCTCGTCCAGCATCGCCTGTTTCCAGCCGCGTCCATCCGCGCGCGCGGGCCCGTAGGCGATCCGGTCCTGCCCGCCGATGACGGCATGGAGTTTCGGGCGCCGCGCCTGAAGTTTCGCCAGCGCCCGCAGGAACTCGGGAAACCCGCGGTGCGGTTCCATCCCGCGTGTGGCATAACTCACGATCTCGGCGTCGGCGGGGATCTCGGCCAGCGCTTTCGGCAACGCCGGGCTGGCGGCGGGCGCGTGGTAGTCGGTGTCGATACCGTCGTGCATGATCACCATGTCGCGGCGCAGCCGTTCGGGGAACTGGCGGGCCTGGAACCGCGACGGACAAAACACCAGATCGGCCTCGGCGAGATCGAGCAAGGTGGGCGCATTGCGCGCCAGCGCCTGGGCGCGCGCATCCTCTTCGGTCTGCCTTTGCGCGGTCAGCACCGCATCCACTGGCGGGTGGCGGTAGTACCACTCGGCGTAGGAGACGAATTTGCTCGCGGGCCAGACCGCCTTGGCGAAAGTGCCCGATCCCCAGCCGGAATGGGCGACGACCACGTCGGGATTCAAGCCCTCCGCCCGGGCGCGGATCGCCGCGTTGGCGAAGGCCTGGCCATTGATCATCGCCTTTTCGAGCGCGTAGGCGAACCGGTGCACGCCTTTCGTCGGCTCACGGTGCGGGGTCATCTTCAACATCCGGCAGCCGGGCGGCGGCTTGGCCCCTGTTGCGCTGGTGACGAAGGTGACCTCCCAGCCATTTCGGGCGAGATAGGCGCCGAAGTCGCCGAATTGCGCGGGGTAGTTCTGGTGCGCGAAAAGGATCTGCATTGGTCTTGGTCGTTCGTTGCCAGAGCGTCACCGCAGACCTAGCACAAAAGCCGTCACATTGGTGCGCAAATACGCCGCTCCGCCAGGCGGGCCGGGGGCGTGCCACCCCCCGCGTTCACCGGTCACCCCCGCACGATGCGGCCATCGTCGAGGTAGATGCGGTCGCTGCATAGCGCGGCGATCTTGTCGTCATGGGTCGAGATCAGGAAGGTCGTGTGGTCCTCTTCGTTGATCTCGGCGAGCAGCTGCATCACCTGGTCTGCCGTCTCGCGGTCGAGGTTGCCTGTCGGCTCGTCGGCCAGCACCAGTTCGGGCGTGTTCATCAGGGCGCGCGCGATTGCGACGCGTTGCTTCTGGCCGCCCGACAGCGCGGTGGCGCGATTGTCGGCCCGGTCTTCGAGGCCGACCCGCGCCAGCAGCTCCGACGCGCGTCGCCGGGCCTTGCCAGTTTCGCGCCCCGCCCGCACCGCGGCTGGGAACATCACGTTCTCCAGCGCCGTGAGGTCGGGCAGCAGGTGGTGGAACTGGAAGACGAACCCGATATGGCGGTTGCGAAACTCGGTGAGATCACGCTCGCTCACCTCGAGAAGATCCTGCCCAAGCATGTGGTAGGACCCGGCCGTCGGTTGCATCAGGGTACCGAGTATCGACAGGAAGGTCGACTTGCCGGACCCCGAGCGCCCCTGCAAGGCGGCGAGATGGCCGCGCGGCAGGGTAAGGTCGATCCCCTTCAGCACCTCCTGGGCGGCCGCGCCCGTACCGTAGGTCTTGGTGATCCGCTCGACGGTCAGAAATTTGTCGCCCCCGGTCATTGGCTGATGACCCGGACCGGATCGACCTTGGCGGCAGCGCGCGCGGGCAGCACCGAGGCGATCAGCGCGCCGGCCACGGTGAGCGCGACGGCGAGGCCGAACCCGCCCTGGCCGACGTCGATCGGGAAACCGCCCGCCTCGATCTCGCCCGGCGGCGGGAACGGGGAAAGCGCGAGCCAGCCGAGACCAGCCCCGACCAGCCCGCCGACCAGCCCGATCAGCCCGCCCTGGGCGAGGAAGACCATCACCACGAAGCCTTTCGACGCCCCCATCGCGCGCATGATGCCGATCTCGGAGCGCCGCCGGTAGGTCGACAGCAGAAGCGCGCTGGCGACGCCGATGACGATGGTGAGAAGCGCGAACCCCTTGATGATGTCGCCGGAACGGGCCTGGGCGTCGAGCCCCGAGAGGAGCTGCCCATTGGTTTCCGTCCAGGGCACGGTGTCGAGCCCGGTGGCGTTGGCGGCATCGGCGGCGAAGTCGGGCGCCTCCCACAGGTCGTCGAGGCGCAGCGCGATCTGGGTCACCCCCTGGCGCATACCAAAGAGCCCGCGCGCCGTCTTGGTGTTGACGTAAGCGGTGCGCTCGTCGAGCCGGTCGAAGCCGAAATCGAACACCCCGGTGATGGTGAGGGTCGTATCCACGCCCTGGTCCGATCGCAGCCGCAGCCCCTGGCCTGCGTCCACGCCGAGCGCCTCCGCCAGCTTGCGGCCGATCAGCACCGACCCGATGGGAAGATGCGCGGAGCCGGCGACCAGGTTGCCCTCGATGTCGGCGATCGACGAGACCTTGTCGGCCTCGAGCCCGATCACGCCGACCGGCTTGACCACCGCGCCCCGGGTCACGAAACCGTTGCCGACGATCTCGGGCGAGATGGCCACTATCCCCGGAAGCTGGCGCAGCGTCGCCGTGACCTCGGTGGTGTTGCGCAGCATCGCCGCGCGCCCGGTCGCGTTCTCCGACGCGATCAGGGCGCCATCGGCGGCGGTGTAGAGCCGGGCCGGCGCGATGTCGGGCTGGGTCACGGTCACATGCGGCACGTCGCCGACCGTCTGGTCGACGAGGTAGACCGCGAGCCCGCCGATCAGCGCGCTCATGAACACGAAAACGAAGACACCCACGGCGACCCCCAGCACCAGAAGCCCGGTCTGCAGCAGGTTCGACGTGAGATAGCGCCAACCGATCTTGAACTGGTAGAGCATCGCCCGTCCTCACCCGTCCGGGTCTGCGCTCACGCGCCCGCCCGGGGTCACACCGCGGGGGTTGGTGATGAGCCGGTCGCCGGCGGCCAGCCCGTCGGTGACGATGAGGCGTTCGGCGGGCCATGGGCGCACCTCCACCGGCGCCTTCTGTGCCACACCGCTCACGTCGAGCAGGACATGAGGGTCGCCGTCGAGGTCGAGGATCGCGGCGCGCGGCGCGGTGATCGCGGCATCGAAGGTTTCGACCACGATGTTGACAGACATCGTGAGCCCGCGCGGCAGAAGCCGGTCCGGCGGTGTCTCGAAGCTCAGCCGTAGCGTTCGCCCGCCGGTGTCGGGGTCGACGACCGGCGACACGAAGGTCACCGTCGCCGGCATCGCCTCCCGGCTGCCCGCCGGGGCCACACGGGCGGCCAGCCCCGGCGTCATCCGGGCGCCGTAGACCTCGTCGACATCGGTCTCGACCAGCGGCGCGGACAGGTTCCCGACCGTGAACAGCAGCGAAGTCGCGCCCACCATCTGGCCGAGCTCGGCCGTGGTCGTGAGAACGGTGCCGTCGATCGGCGAGGTGATTTCGTAGAGCGCGAGTTGCCGGCGCGCCTGGTCGAGGGCAGCGGTCAACTGGCGCACCCGGGCGTCGGCGGCTTGCGCGGTGAACTGCGCACTGTCGCGGGTCTGAGCCGAGACCGTGCCGGCCAGCGCGGTGGCCCGGTCATAGCTCGTCCGGGCGGCCTGCGCCTCGATCCGGGCCGATTCGAGCGAGGCTTCCGCCTGGTCGAGCGCCGCGCGCGCGATGGTGTCGTCGAGCCGGGCGAGCACGTCGCCCGCAGCCACCTCGTCACCCGCCTTGGCGATCACCTCGCGGACTTGCCCGGAGACCGGCGCCCCGAGCACGACCTCGTCGTCGGGCACGATCTGGCCGTTCACCGCAAGCACCTCGCGCGCGGGCCCCGAGGTCACGATCTCGACCGCGACCGGCTGGGCCCTGGGCTCCCAGGGCCGCGCCCACCAGCCATAGCCGGCGAGCGCGCCGAACAGCACGATGAAAACCGCGAGGCGGCGGATGATGCGCGTTGTGGACCTGGGCATGTCTGTCGCCGCTTTCAGTTCTGGCTCGCGGGTGTGGTTGGATGCCCGCCCCGAATACCTCGGACGGGCGGGCGGCATTGTGAAGCCTCAAAACGCCCAAGGCGCACAAATGTCGCGCCCCGCCAACGCGCCTCGGGGCGCCGCCCGCTCTGCCGTCCCGTGCCCACGGCTCAGGTCGCGGTGCCAACGCCCTTCATCATCGGGTGATACTGGCAGAGGTAGGGGTGACGTCCGGCCGGGATGGTCACCTCGGCGCTCTGGCCGGGATCGATCCGCCCGGTGTCGAACGCGCCGTCTTCTGCCGTCGCGGTATGCGGCGCGCTGTCGGCGTTGACGAAGATGACCGTATCGCCCGCTTTGACTTCAAATGCAGCCGGACTGAAGGCAAAGCCTTGGATCGTCACCTGCCAGGTCGCCGCGCGGGCGCCCCCTGCCGCGAGTGTGGGGAGCAGCACGGCGCAGCCGAGCACTTGCCGTCGGTTCAATCGGGTCATTTAAGCATGTCTCCTGTTGCGTTCAGGTTTTTCGCGGCCGGTTCAGACGTGCGTGGCGTGGCCCTGCGCCGTGCGGAAGACCGCGAGGGTCACGAACACGCCGGCAAGAACCAGCGAATGGGCCAGCACGGTGATGCCGAAAGCGATGTAGCTGCCCACCGCCAGCGAGAAGATGATGCTCCACATCCAGGCCAGGATCTGCATGACCAGGTGCGCGGTCGGGAGCGGAAGATGTCGCATCGGGTTGCGCTCGATCGACATCACGCCGTCCCAGCTGTCTCTCAAGGAAAATGTGTCCATTGTCTTGTCCTCCATGCCACCTGATACGGGCCGAGGGCCGATCGGATCACATTCGACGACACCTGCGTCGGGACCGGGGGGCGCGCCTTGTCCTGTTTCGCATCCGAAAGCCGGCCCCCGCCGTATCCTGTGCATACATGTCCATTTCGGAGCGCCCCGCCATGCCGAGATCCACCGGCCCCCTGGCCCGCTATGCAGGGTTCGCGGCTGTCGTCGCCGCCTCCGGCATTCCGCTCTACATCCACCTGCCCGCTTTCCTGGCCTCGCGCTACGGGATCGCGCTCGAAACGCTCGGCGGGCTGCTGCTCGCCCTGCGGCTGGTCGATTTCGCGCAGGATCCCGGGCTGGGCTGGCTCCTGTCGCGGCTCGGACGGTACCGCGACACGGCCGTGCTGGTGGCCGGTGCAATGCTGGGCGGCGGCATGATCGGGCTGTTCGCCGTGCCCGCCCCCATCGCGCCGTTGGTCTGGGTGGTGGGCTGCCTGATCCTGACCTTCACCGGCTTCTCGATGCTCTCGATCCTGCTCTATTCCGACGGCGTGCACCGCGGCGCCGCGGCCGGCCACGTGCGGGTGGCCACGTGGCGCGAGGCGGGCGCACTCATCGGGATCACCGCGGCCTGTCTCCTGCCCTTTGCCCTGCCGGGCGACGGCTACCGCGGTTTCGCCTTCGTCTTCGCCGCCGCGCTGGTCCTCGCCGTCGGCGGTATGCGCGGGCGCTGGATGACCATCACGCGCCGGGCGGCCCCATTGGCGGCCCTGCTCGGCGACCCGGTCGTGCGGCGATTCCTCCTGCTCGCCTTCCTCAATGCGGCGCCGGTGGCGGTCACCTCGACCCTGTTCGTCTTCTTCGTCGAAGCGCGGCTCGAGCTTGCGGCACAGACCGGGGTGTTTCTGGTCCTGTTCTTCGCTGCGGCGGCGGCCTCCACGCCAGGCTGGCGGCGGCTTGCGATGCGCTTCGGGCCGCGCAGCGCACTGGCCCTGGGGATGAGCCTCGCGATCGTCAGTTTCGTCTGGTCCTTCACGCTGCAGGCGGGCGACGGCGCCGCCTTCGCAGTCATTTGCCTCGCCTCCGGCGCAGCGCTGGGGGCCGACATGCTGTTGCTGCCGGCGATGTTTTCCGCGCACCAGGCCCGAACCGGGGGCGACCAGGCGCTGGCCTTCGGCTTTTGGAATTTCGTCGGCAAAGCGACGCTGGCGATCTCCGCGGGCGTTGTGCTGCCGCTGCTGGCGCGCGCCGGGTTTGCCCCCTCGGGCCCACAGGACCCCGCGGCGCTGGACGCGTTGGCCGTGCTCTACGCGCTGGTGCCGTGCGGCTTGAAGGCGGGCGCGCTCACGCTGCTGCTGTTCGCCTTTCGCGCGCCCGACGCGCAACCGCAAGCGATCCAATGAGCGCGCTGCCGCGTATCCAGTGTGAAGACCGGGAGAGACCCATGGCGAAGACCACGATCTATTACGACGGCAACTGCCCCCTGTGCCGCGCCGAGATTGCCCATTATGCACGCAAGGACAGCACCGGTGCGCTGGATCTCGTCGATGTGGCAGACGAGAGCACGCCGCTCCCGGCCGGCACCGACCGCGCAACCCTGCTCGGCCGGTTCCACGTCGCCACCCCGGACGACCGGCTGGTGTCCGGCGCGGCGGCCTTCGTCGAGGTCTGGCGAAAGTTGCCGGGATGGCGCTTGCTTGCCGGGCTCGCCCGCATCCCCGGCGTGACGTTGATGATGGAGGGCGCCTACCGGCTGTTTCTGCCGCTGCGCCCGATCATCGCGCGCACCTTCGTCGCGCTCGGTGGCCCGAGGCGCGCGCCATGACCCGCCGCCTCGCCCTTGCCGCCGCCGTTGTCTGCGGCCTGTCGGCTGCGTCGATCGCAACAGGAGACCCGCTGATGACCGAAGATTTCAACGATGATCCGTCGTCGCGCTGGTCGTTCTTCACCGACCAGGTGATGGGGGGCGTGTCGACCGGACAGGCGGCGGTTGAGACCGAGGGTGGGGAGACGTTCCTGCGCCTTCAGGGCCGTGTAAGCACCGAAAACAACGGCGGTTTCATCCAGGCGCGGCTCGAACCATCCGAGCCGGTTGCCGACAGCGCGCGCGGGGTCGAGATCGAGGTCCGCGGCAACGAGCAGACCTATTATCTCCACCTGCGCACGCGCGCCACCAGGCTGCCGTGGCAATTCTACCAGGCGGCCTTCGAGGTCACCGGGGACTGGACCTTGCTGCGGATCCCGTTCGCCGACTTCGCGCCCAAGGGGCGGCTCTTGAGCAAGTCATTCGCGCCGGGGGCGATCCGGAGCCTCGCCGTCGTGGCCTACGGGCGCGATCACATCGCCGATGTGTCGGTCCGCCGCATCGGGTTCTACTGAGGCGGCGGCGCGTGCTCAGCGCGCCTTCAGCAGCTTTTCGATCTCGGCCAGCCGGGCGATCACGTCGTCTCGGTAGGTGTCGGTCCGTTCATCGGCCTCGGCGTGGTGGGCATCCTGCATCGAGTTGACCACAAGGCCGACGACGAGGTTCACCACCACGAAGGTGGTGACCAGAATGAACGGCACGAAGAAGACCCAGGCGAACGGGTAGCTCTCCATGACCGGGCGCACGATGCCCATCGACCAGCTCTCGAGCGTCATGATCTGGAACAGCGAATAGGCCGAGGCGCCGAGGGTGCCGAACCACTCCGGGAAGGCCGCGCCGAACAGTTTCGTCGCGATCACCGAGCCGATGTAGAACACCACCCCCATCAGCAGAAACACCGAGCCCATGCCGGGGAGCGCGTTGATGAGCCCCTCGACCACCCGGCGCAACGTCGGCGCGACCGATATCACCCGGAACAGCCTGAGGATCCGCAGCGCCCGCAGGACCGAAAGCCCCTGCGCGGCGGGCACCAGCGCTATGGTGACAATGACGAAGTCGAAGTTGTTCCAGCCGTCGCGGAAGAATTGCCAGCGCAGCACGAAGATCTTGGCCGCGAGCTCGAACACGAAGATGGCTAGGCACAGCGCATCCAGCGCCAGCACGAGCGGGCCGACCCGCGCCATCACGACGTCAGAGGTCTCCACCCCAAGCACAAGGGCATTGAACAGGATGACCCCCAGGATGAAGTTTCGAAAAACCCGATGCTCGATCAGGTCTTTCAAGCGTTCGCGAAGTGGCAAGGCCGATGTCCCCGGTTTGGTTCAACTCGAACGCAGCATATGGGCGTTCGGGGAAGCCGCGTCCAGACCGCGAAAACCCGCCGCGCGCGGCGGCGCCGGGCGGCCTTCGGGACCTGCGCCCCCGGGCAACGGTGCCGACCCTGGCCAGCGCCGCGTTGCGGTGTCACGCCGCCGGGTCGTGACCGGCGCGGGCGTAGTCCAGGAACTGCGCCTCGCTCAGGGGTTTGGCGTAGTGATACCCTTGCAGGACCCCGCAGCCGATCTCGCGCAGGATGCGCGCATGGGCTTCGGTCTCGACGCCCTCGGCCACGGTATCTATGCCCAGCGCGCGGGCGATCTCGACGATCGCGCGGACAAGATCGCCCGCCCGGGAATCGCGCACCACCGGGAAGACGATCCGCTGGTCGATCTTCAGCGCCGTCGGCTCGATCTCCATCAGGCCGATGATCGAGGCGTGACCCGACCCGAAATCGTCGATCTCGATGTCCACCCCGGCATCGCGGATGGTTTTCAGGTTGTCGCGGAAGGCCTGGCTCTCTTCTTCGACCAGGATCGATTCGAGAAGTTCGAAGGTCACCCTGGTGTCGATTTCGGCGAATTTCGCGGCAAAGGCCAGGATATCGGGATCATGCATGCGGCCGGACGAGACGTTGAAGCTGATCTTCGGGACAACCAACCCCTTGGCGCGCCACCGCGAGAGCACTCCGCAGGACGCCTCCATCATGACACGGTCGATGTCGGGCACCAGGCGCAACTGCTCGGCGACATGCATGAAAGCGCCGGGCACGATGATCCCGTCGGTCGGGTGGTTCCAGCGCAGGAGCACCTCGACGCCGAAGAGGCTGCCGTCCGCCGCCCTGATCTGTGGTTGAAAGTATGGCACGAACTCGTCGTTCTCGAGCGCCTCGTGAATGGCGATGGCAAGCTCTCTGTCCCTGTGGATCTCGAATTGGAGCTGCGGCGTGAAGGCCTCTGTCCGGTTGCCGCCCTCGACCTTGGCGCGGTAGAGCGCCGCATCGGCGAACAGGTGGATATCGTCGCCGGTTTCGAGAATGTTTCCGGTGTGCGCAATACCGAAACTCACGCCGAAACGGCATTGCCGGCCCTCGTGGATCAGCGGCTCCGCGAGCGCGTGCTGCACACGGTCGATGACCTCGCGGGCCGCGTCCTCGGTGGCGCCCGCCGCCATCAGGATCGAAAACTCGTCGCCACCGTTGCGTGAGGCGAAATCGCCGACCCGGACACAGTCGCGCAGCACCTCGGCCACCCGGACCAGCACCTTGTCTCCGGCCGCGTGGCCCAGGGTGTCGTTGACGTGTTTGAACCGGTCGAGATCAAGCCGCACCAGGGTGCAGTCGCCCGGGCCGCCGCGTTGCGCCTGGATCCTGCGCTCGGCGATGACATCGTCGAAGTAGCGCCGGTTCGGCAGACCGGTCAGCCCGTCGTGCAGCGCCTGCTGCTGGTTGCGCGCGCGCATCTGCTCGGCCAGGCGGTGGGCCTGGCGCAGGTCGTGTTCGCGCCTGACGTCGCAGGTGACGTCATGCAGCGCCGCCACCCAGGTGAAGCCGCCGCCCGCGGCCCTGGGCGCCCCGGCGGAGACCTCGAGCCAGAGGGACCCACGGTCCGGGTGGCGTAACCGGAACCGCACCTGGACCGGGCGCAGGTCGCGGTGGCTGCGTTCGATCGCCGCGTGCACCCGGGCCCGGTCCTCGGGTTCGATCCGGTCGAGGATGCCGCCGCCCAAAACACGGATCTCGGCACTCGAATACCCCACGAGGTCTTCGAACCGGGCGCTGGTATAGGGAAACTCCATCCGTCCGTCGGAGTGCATCCGGGTCTCGAACAGCCCGACCGTCGCCCCGTCGGTCAGGTACGTGAGCCGCTCGTGGGCGTGCGCGAGGTCCGCGGTCGCCTGCACGGCCCGCCGCTCGGTCGCGCGCCGCTCGGTGATGTCCAGGACGCTGCCGTATCCCGTCCTGACGCCGTCCGGCTGCGCCACGGTATCGACCGCGATCAGCACCCAGCGCAGCCCTTTTTCGGGATGCATCACGCGGTGGCTGATCTCGAGGCGGTCCTGCGTCTCGGCACTGCGCGCCATCGCGGCCCGCACCTTGTCGCGGTCCTCCGGCGGCACCCGGGCGAACATGTTGGCGGCATCGGCCCGCACATCGGTCATTGCGACCCCCATGATGTCGAGCAGGGTGGAACTCACGAAGTGGAATTCCTCGCGACCGTTCGGATGGCGGCGGTGTTCGAACAGGGCGCCGGGCGCGTTCTCGGTCAGCTTTATGAAGCGTTCGTTGGTCTTGCGCACCGCGTCCGCCGCCGCGGCCGCCCGGCGGTCGGCCAGCGTGGCTTCGGTGACATCGAGGATCGAGCTGTAAATCGTCACGGTGCCGTCGGCCCGCTTCACCGGTGTGCCGGCCGCCAGCACCCAGCGCGGCCCGCGGTCGGGATGATCGACCCTGTGGGTGACGCTGATCGGCTCGAGGGTGCGGGCGCCTTCGGCGATCGTGGCCTGGACCGCTTCGAGGTCGTCCGCGGGGATGTAGCGCCGGAAGGCGGCGGGATCGTTTTCGAGCGCCGCGGCGGTTGTCCCGAACATCTCGGGAAACCCGGTGCTGAAATAGTCGAACCCGGCAAACCCGGTCGCGTCGACACGGTACTCGAACAGCGCGCAGGGCGCGTTGCGGGCGAGCGTGTGGAGCCGCGCCTGTTCGGCCCGGACGGCAGCATCCGCATCGGCGGCCCGCGCGGCGGTCGCCTTCTGGTCGGTGATGTCGAGGACGGTGCCATACCAGGTGACCGATCCGTCGCCCTCGTGGACCGCGCTCGCCGAATTCGTCAACCACCGCGGGCCGGCGGACGGGTGGTCGATCTGCACCTCCATCCGGAACGCCCTGCCATCACGGACGGCGGCGCGGGCCTTGACGTGGATCCGCGCGAGATATTCGGGCCGGATCACGCTGAAGACGGCATTGCCATCCCGTTCGAACCGGGCCCTGTCCACGCCCATGATCTCGGCGAACCTGGCGCTCGTGTAGCGGAAACGGCCGGCGCCGTCCGGCGTTACGTTGAACTCGAACAGGGCCCCGGGGAAGGTATCGGCCAGCGCGTTGAGCCGATCGTGGGCATCGCGGACCTGCTCAGAGGCCGGGCGCCGGTCCGCTTCCTTGAGGTGGTCCGTCTTGGTAAAACTGCCGCAGACCGGGGGCGGAGGGCCGCGGTCGGCAATGTCGGCGGCGGAATCATGAAAGGAGAACCCGCGCCAGTTTCCATCGCCGGACCCGCAACTGAAGGTCGTGCCAGAAGGTGTCGCCGTCACCAGAGGTGGTCGCGGCGAAGGCGGGCATTTCCCCGGCCAAGTCCTGCGCAAGGGTGATCTCGGCCGGCACACTGGCACCGATCGCCATTGCCTCCGAATTTCCGGGCAGCGTTGGCAGACGGATGAAAGTCTGGCCCAACCCGGTCTCGGGGCAGAAGGACCGGGGCACACCGAAACTGGCCTCGGTCATGTGCCGCGGACCCTCCGGGGCGTCCGGCGCCCGGCAGCGGGCGGCCGCCGCAGCGGCCGACGCGCACGGCCGGTCGGCCAGGTCGAACGCCACCGCGACCGTCTCACCGTGGTCGCGAATGGCGACGAGCGAGAGACGCACCGGTTCGCCGGAGCCGGTACCCGCACGCCACCGCACCGCGAATTCGGCCTGGGTTTGCGCGCCGGAAACCAACGCCTTCAGGGCGGCCTCGGTTACACCCCTGTCGGTCTCGGCGACAAGGTCGCTCAGCCGCGCGCCCGGCGCACAGATCCCGGATGCGCCGAAGACCTCGATCATCCCGGGGCCCAAGGTCAGGACCGCCCCGTCCCGCGCGAGCAGGCTCACGTCGGCGGGCAGTTGGTGCGCGAGTTCGGCAGAGATATGCGGATCGGTTTCCATGGGCCCTCGCAAAACCGGAAAATCACGGTCCACAGGTACCCAACACATGTTGATATTTGCCTTACGCGCGCGGTGCCCGTGGAAGCCGCCCGGCGCGGGGGATCGCGCCACCATCGCGGGGGTGTTGGCGCCCGCGCGTCAGTGCCGGTCGTTCCCGTTCCCATCACCCCCGATCTGGCGGCTGCCCGGTCTGCCCGAATGCGTACGATCGCCATTCCGGTGGCAGATCCTGTCAGCGCCGTTCGGGCCATCGCGCGAATCGGCGCCGTCACTGTCCTGGTCCTGACCGCGCGGAATCTCCCGAGCGTCGCGATTTGGGCCGCCCGAAGCCATGAACTGGTGCTGAAACGGGCCGGAACATCGCGTCCGGATATATCGCAACGTCCGGCCCTGCCGTTTTGGGGCCGGGATGGGGAACACACTCGCGGGCGCGGTCACCAAAGGCGAAGGGTCGCACACAAGCGGATCATCGGGGCGGCCGTGGCCGGCCGTCATATCGGACCGGCCCACCTGCGCCCCCGCGCGCCGGTGCTACGCCGCGCCGGCCGGTGGCCAGGGCCCCGGGTCCACGGGCACCAGGGCGCCTTTCTGACCGATGACCTGTCCCGCGACCCGGGCGCCGAACCGGATCCGGTCCGCCATCGTGCCGGGCCGGTCGAGGCTGGCGAAGAACCCGGCGTTGAAGCTGTCGCCGGCCGCGGTGGTGTCGACGATCCGGTCGACCTTTGGCGGGACCACCTCTGCCCTCTCGCCCTCATGCACATAGAGCACCGGGCCGGACCCGTTCTTGACGATCACGGTCCGGACGCCGGCTTCGAGGTAGCGATCGGCCGTCGCCGCCATGTCGCGGTCGCCGAAATGGACCGCCTCGTCGTCGTAGGACGGCAGGACCATGTCGCTGACGGCGGCGGCGGCGGTGATCGCGGCACACATCTCGCCGGTGTCTTTCCACAGGCCCGGGCGCAGGTTGGGATCGAAAGCGACGATCTTGCCCGCGTCGCGCGCGAAGGCCATCGCCGCGAGCAGCGTTTCGCGCCCGGCGGGATCGAGGATGGCGACGGTGATCCCGGAGAAATAGGCGATGTCGGCCGCCTGCAGGGCCCGCGCGAGCGCGGCGGGGTCATCGGCCAGTTGCCGGGCGGCGGAGGTCCCGCGCCAATAGGAGAAGCTGCGTTCTCCGTCGTCGAGGGTGATGAGGTAGAGCCCGACCGACCGGTCGGCGCTGCGGCCCACATGCTCGGTGTCGATGCCGGCCGAGATCATCATGTCGAGCATCGCCTGGGAGACCGCGTCCTGCCCGACCCGGCTGAAGAACCCCGTCTGCACATCGGCGCGAAGCTGGCGCAGGTGCCAGGCGGTGTTGAACGTGTCGCCGGCAAACCCCATGCGGTATTCGCCCGGCACTTGCGCGGGCGCCATCTCGACCATGCATTCTCCGACCGACAGGAAGCGGAAACCGGCGTCGGGCTGTCGCGTCAGGTATGTCGTCTGTTCGGGCATTCTCGCAGGCTCTCATCAGCTGACTGGTATGTCGCAACACCAGATTTCGGATCCATTCGCCACTCCACGCGGCGGTATCGCCCCCGCGCGAGACGGTATTTGCGGTTGCCGGACGGGTCGCGCGACCCGTCCGGGCGCCAGGTCAGCCCGCCCGCGCGGAAGGAGAACGCGGGCAGGCTGGTGTCCCGGTTGCGGTTACCGGGACCTCCCGGCCGTCCATGCCCCGGGTGGCCTGGGCCGGGGCCCCTAGCTGAAAACCACGCCACCGTTGATGTCGACATTGGCGCCGGTGATGAAGGCGCTGTCGTCGCAGGCAAGGAACAGCGCGAGGTTGGCGACGTCCTCGGACACGCCCTGGCGTTTGAGCGGCGCGGCCGCCTCGAAGCCCCTGCGGTTTTCGTCGGCGGTGTGGATGTTGTGGAAATCGGTGTCGATCATGCCCGGGCAGATCGCGTTCACGCGGATCTTCGGCCCAAGCTCCTTGGCGAGACCGCGGGTCAGGGTCATCACCGCGCCTTTCGACGCCGCGTAGGCGACCGACCCGGCCCCGCCCCCGTCCCGGCCCGCCTGGCTCGCGAGGTTGACGATGGCGCCCTCGGTCATGTGCTGCAGCACGCCCCGGATCATCAGGAAGGTCGAAGTGAGGTTGACGTCCATCACCTGGCGCCAGAAATCCAGCGGCATCTCGGCGATGGTCTTGCGGCCGATGATGCCACCGGTGTTGTTGACCAGCACGTCGACGCCGCCGAAGGTCTCGACCGTCTTTCCGACAAGCGCGTCGACCCCCGCCTCGGTGTTGAGATCGGCTTGCAGCGCGAAGGCGTTGCCGCCCGCGGCCTTGATCTCTGCGACGGCACTGTCGGCGCCGGCGCTGGACGAGAAGTAGTTGATGGCGACATTGGCGCCCTCGGCGGCCAGTTTCATCGCGCAGGCGCGCCCGATGTCACGGCCCCCGCCGGTGACGATCGCGGTTTTTCCCTCAAGTTTCATGGCTCTACCTTCTTGCGTTCCAGATCAGTCGGCGGGCCACCTTGGCCCTGCCCCTGCCGGCGCGCCGGGACGGTGTCACGGCGCGGGCGCGGCGGCGCTCAGACGAAGTCCTCGCGGTGGGGCGTGAACATGTCGATCAGCATCCCCGCTTCGAGGCATGTGGCGCCATGCGGGAGATTGCCCTGCTTGTAGAGGCTGTCGCCCGGGCCGACGATGACCTTCTTGCCGTCGAGCTCGAACTCGAACTTGCCCGAGACCACGTAGGTGACCTGGGTATGCGGGTGGTGGTGGACAGCTGCGACGGTGCCGGTCTCGAAATGGACCTCGACGGCCATCAGGTCGTCGTTATAGGCGCAGACCTTGCGGCGCAGGCCGCCCCCCATGTCCTCGAGCTCGTTCTCGTTGGCGGGGAAGACGTTTTTGATATTCATGGTTCTTCTCGCTGGTTTCTTCAAAGAGCGGCGGGGCAGCCGTTGGAGCGGCCATCGATGTCGGGGCGGCGCCCCGCGCAGGCCGTTCTGATCTGCGCCGGGGCGGGCCGGACCCGCATCAGATGTTCGTCCCGGCCAGTTTCTTCACCACCACCTTGAAGGTGTTTTCGTCGGCGTCGGTGAAGTAGAGATCGGCATCGTAGCCCTGGTCATCGACGAAGTGGAAGATCCGGCGCGGATCGTCCTTCGGGTAGGGCACGAGCAGGGTCACGATCCGGTGCCGGTTGGCTTTGGGGAATCGCGCGGTCAGGCAGGTGCTGACCGGCAGGCCCTCGTACTCGCTCGGGTCGACGCCGGGGAAGCCTGTCTGCTGGCTCAAGACCGGCGCGCCGCCCTCCGACCACAGCACCTCGCCGTAGAACCCGGCCTTTTCGCCGGTGTTGCGGAACGAGGACTTGCCGAGCTGGTAGTCCTGGTTGGCATGCAACCGCCAGTCGATCTCGACCGGCGAGTCGGCGTCGATCAGGTCGACGAAGACGAAGAAGCTGTTGTTGAAGAAATAGACCTCGCGCTCCACCCGGGTCACCTCGGGGCTTTCCAGCGCGTAGGCCGCGGTGGCGTCTCCCTTGATGTAGATGTGATCGTCGCGCTCCTCTGCCGCCAGGATCTTGCCGGTCGACTTCATCTGAAGCGCCTTGTTGCGGCTCGCGTATTGTCCCTTGCCGTTGATCAGAATGGCGTTTTTCGACACCGTCTGCTTGCGCCACGCCTGGTGCATGGTGCTGTTGAACGCGACGTAATGGCCCGACTGGATCGCCAGGTCTTCGCCGTAGGCGGCAAGGCAGAAGGCGTTCTGGTCGCCGTGGCTGTGGCTGATCGACCCGAACGGGCTCGACTTGAAGACGAACTGGACGTGTTCCTTCGGATCGCCCATCCGGTGCTGGATCGCCGCCCAGCCGATACCCTTGAACCAGCGCAACTTGTCATCGTCGCTGGGCGGCGCCGCCTCGACCGTCGGCCAGAGGCTCTGGTAGACCACCTCGTCGAAATTCAGGTCCCACCAGCCGTAGTTGTAGAACATCATCTCGGTGCCCGGGTCGTTGCGCTTGATCTCGTCGTAGTACCACTGGTAGGCGCCGGTCCCGGTCACGCCCGCGTACTGGCGCAGGTTGTAGCCGATCTTGAGGCAGGGCAGATCGCCCATCGTGCTGTCGTCGCCGAAGGTGGCGCGCCGTGTGTCGGGCGCCTTGGTGTAGAGCGGCATGTCGCCGGTCTTCTGGAAGAACGGGCGTTCGTAGACATTGAGGCCGGTGAAGGCCTTGAGCAGGTTGGCCGCCTCGGTCAGATAGGCCATGCCGGTCATCCAGTAGTGCGGCCCCTCGGCCCAGCCACCGTCTGCATCGCCCCAGGGCGAATAGACGGTGTAGAGGAACTCGATCGAGTAATCGAGCCATTCGCGCGCTTGCGGCTCTTCGTCGAGCATGGCGATACAGGCCGGAATGATGACGGCGGAGACCGACCGCACCGCGTGGCTGTCGTAGGGGAACAGGTGGATGTTCGCGTTGACGATGGCGTGCTCGGCGACGTCGCGGGTGCGTTCGAGAAGCGCGGCGCGCACCGTCGTGCGCTCGTCCTCGGTGAGTTCCCCGTGCAGCCAGTCATAGCCCCAGGTCAGCGCGTTGCAGACGCGGTAGGCCCATTCGTCGGTATAGGCCCGCGAGGTGGTGCCCATCGGGTCCCAGGCCGCGGTTTCCAGGAGCCACGCCTTGGCGCGTTCGAGCATCTCGGGCTGACCGGTGACATGGCCGCCGATGGCCAGATGACGGATCGCGTACATCTGTTCCTGGCAATCGATGTAGGTCTGGCGCCAGATCGGCGCGACGCGCTGGTGGTTCGGGTAGCCGACCGGCTCGGTCATGATCTCGCGGTCCATCCACGGCAGGACCGATTTCTCAAGGAAGGTCGACCAGGCGTAATGGTCCGGGTCTTTGGCCACGGCCTTGCGGAAGGCGTCCAGTTCCTTGGGCCCAAGCCAGAGCCGCGGGTGCGCCATGTCGGCACCGGCGTAGCGCGCGGTGCGGGCGGGCAAGGGCGTTGCCGGCAGATCGGCGCCGAGCTCAAAGCTGCGGCTGGTGCTCCAGGCGGTCGCCGGTGCGCCCTTCCCGGCATCCCAGACGGCGTAGGACCAGTGCCAGGTCCCCGGTTCGATCACCGCGTCGGGGGTGAAGAAATTGAGCGGAATGTCGGTGAACATCCGCGTTTTCTTGGCGGGGTATTCCGGGTCGGTCGACAGACGCAGCACATAGGTGGCTTCGTCCTCGACCACCGGCAGCCAGGTGAACCGTGGCGGGTTCTCCACGAGCGTGTCGTCCGGACCGGGCGCGTATTGGATGTTGAGACGTCCCGCGGTGGGTTCGTCGAGATAGGCTTGACGGTCGGATGAAGAGGCCTTTGGCATCGAAGGTTCCCGGGTGCCCTGTATGTTGGAGAAGGAGGGGGTCCCGCCCGCCGGAGACCGGCGGGCGGGTGTTTTCTGTTTCGGATCAGCCGCCGTACTGGCGTGCGTAGGCCGAGTTCATGACCTCGAGCACGTCGCCCAGGCCCTTCTTGTTGAGCTGGGCCATGTAGTCGTCCCACTCGCCCTCGATGTCGGCTGCGCCGAGGATCCAGGCCTGCTGGCGCTCCAGCATGTAGTCGCGCACCGAGCCCCAGTACTTGTCGTAGACCCGCTGCTCTTCGGGGGTGAAGGCCACACCGAGGAATTGCGGGATCAGGTAGTCGCCCTCGTCGTAGAGCGCGATGCCCTCGAGCGCGAATTGGTTCGACCACTGTTCTTCGTAGGCGTAGTCTTGGAAGTAGCCGCGCGACTGAAGCTGCGCACCCACGGCCCAGAGCTGGGAGTTGACCGGCTCGGAGCTGGTCAGCACCGCTTCGGTGAACATCGGTTTGCCGTCGATCATCTCGTACTGCAGACCTTCGACACCGAAGTTCGCGAGCCGGCGGCCCTCTTCGGTGAACCAGAAGTCAAAGTACTTGATGGTTTCGACCGGGTTTTCGTTGGTGAAGCCGATGGCCCATCCGTCGGGCTTGATCGGGGTCCGGCGATGCTCTTCGACCCGCTTGCCCGAGACCGAGGCCGGCGGCGGCAACGCCTTGAACGAGAAGCCGTCGATCTGGTCGGCGAGCGAGTTGTAACCGGAGGTCGAGGCGAACCAGTCATGGGTCGCGCCGCCAAGGTTTTCCGACAGCAGGTACTCACGCGACGAGCTGCCGCGGGTGAAGATCTCGGCGTCGACCAGCCCATCGGCATACCAGCGCGCGAGGTTCTTCATGCCTTCGCGGTAACCTTCACCGGCGTAGGGGTGCTTGACCTCGCCGTCTTCCACGTAGAAGTCGTGGTAGGTGTCGGAGCCCGACGACCGGCCGTCCCACAGGGTGACGAGGCGGATCAGCTCGGGCCACTGGCGCGCGAAGTAGGGCACTTCGTCGGCCTGGCCGTTGCCGTTCGGGTCCTGGGTCTTGAAGGCGCGCAGAACGGCTTCGTACTCATCGACCGTCTGCGGCACGTCGAGCCCCAGCGCATCCAGCCAGTCGTAGCGGATGAAGAAGGCGCGACCGTACTTCCCGTCCGGCAGGTAGGGGATGTAGTACATGTTGCCATCGGCGGCCGAGATCGCCGACTTGATCTCGGGGTTCTTTTCGAAGAAGGCCTTGAGGTTCGGCGCGTGCTCGTCGATCAGGTCGCCCAGCGGGATGAAGGCGCCTTCGGGGCCGTACTGGTTGACGAAGTCCTTGAGGTTGCTGGAGCCGACGATGTCGGGAACGTTGCCGCCCGCGAGCATCAGGTTCAGGGCCTCGGACTTGCCGGTGTTCTCGTCGGTGCGCATGTTGGCGCCGACGGTCACGTCCTTGAGGTGGATCCCGGTGAGCTCACGCGCCGCCTGCTCGACCGGCCAGTTTTCGTCGTAGACCGGGTAGCGGGCGTGGTTCATCTGGATCGTCAGTTCCAGCGGCTCTTCGACGATCCGCATATGGCCGTCGGCGAAGGCCGGGGTCGTAAGTGCCGTGGCAGTAGCCAGCGCGGCGGTCAGGGTCGTGAATCGCATAGGTATCCTCCCTTTTTGCGATAGGTATTTTTTTACTCTTTCACACCACCGAGAAGGATGCCCTTCTCGAAGTATCTCTGGATGAACGGGTAGACCATCAGCACCGGGACGATCGAGCAGACGATGATCGCCGCTGTCACGGTCTCGACGCTGTAGGGCGAGTCGATCAAAGTCGCGGTGAACTCCTGGTCGTCCGAGAGGTTGGCGATCGTGTGCCGCAGGAACACCTGCAACGGGATCTTCTCTTCGCTCTGCAGGAGCACCATGGCCCAGAAGAAGCCGTTCCAGCGCGAGACGATACAGAACAGCGTGATCGTCGCGATGGCCGGCTTCGAGAGCGGCACGAACACCTTCCACAGAACCTGGAAGTCGTTCGCCCCGTCCATCCGCGCAGCCTCTTCGAAGCTGTCCGGGATCGCCTCGAAGAAGTTCCTCAACAGGATGATGTTGAAGGCGTTGACCGCGAAGGCGAGGATGATGCCGAACATGCTGTCGAGGAGCCCGAGATCCCGCATGTTCAGGAAGAACGGGATGAGGCCGGCGTTGAACCACATCGTGAACGCGATGAACAGGTTCCAGAAGCGCCGCCCGTAGAGATGCGGGCGCGACAGCGCGTAAGCCCCTGGAATGATGATGATCAGGCTCAGGATCGTGCCGCCGATCGTGTAGATGAAGGTGTTGCGGTAGGACAGCCAGAATTCCGGCTGCACCAGCACGTGTTTGTAGGCGGCGACCGTGGTGTCGATCGGCGTCATCACCACCTTGCCCGCGGTCGCGGCGAAACCGGAGCTGAACGACACCGCCGCGATGTAGATGAACGGGTAGAGCGTGGCGACCGTGAACAACCCGATCAGGATCGAGGTCGCGATTGCGAAAATCTTGTCGCTCCGCCCATAGAGGTTCCATTGATTCATTGGTCTGTCCCCCTCACCAGAGCGATGTGCGCGAGAAACGGCGCGACAATGTGTTGGCTGTCATCACCAGGGTGAAGGCGACGATGGCGTTGAAGAGACCCGCAGCGGCAGCCATGTCGTACTGGCCGGCCTGGAGACCCTGGCGGTAGATGAAGGTGTTGACCACATCCGCCGTCTGGTAGGTCGCGGGCTGGTAGAGCAGGATGATCAGCTCGAACGAGACTTCCATGATGTTGCCGATGCGGATGATCAGCATGATCAGGATCGTCGGCAGGATGCTCGGGATCGTGATCTTCCACATCATCTGCCATCGGTTCGCCCCGTCGACCACGGCGCTTTCGTAAAGCGAGGGGTTCACCCCCGCGATCGCCGCCAGGAAGACGATGGAGCCGAAGCCGGCCTCCTGCCAGATCCCGGTGCCGATGAAGATCGGACGGAACCATTCAGGCTTGGTCAGGAAGTAGATCGGCTCCATGCCGAGCCAGCTCAGGATCGTGTTGACGATACCGGCCGACGGCGAGAAGGCCGTGATGACGATACCGGCGATGATCACCGACGAGATGAAGTGCGGCAGATAGACGATGGTCTGCGAGATGCGCTTGAAGCTCGCGCTCAGCAATTCGTTGAACATCAGGGCGAGGATGATCGGGGCCGGGAAACCAAACAGCAGGTTCAACGCCGAGATCTTGATCGTGTTGCCGATCGCCCGGAGGAACTGGTCGTTGCCGAACAGGGTCTGGAAGTGCTCCAGGCCGATCCAGGGGCTGCCCGCGACGCCGCGGAAGATCGAGTAATCCTTGAACGCGATCTGCAGCCCGTACATCGGCTTGTAGAGGAAGACGAGGAACCAGATGATGGTCGGCGCCAGCATCAGGTAGATCTGCCAGTCGCGGCGCAACCGGCGCAGGACGATGCCTGTCTTGTCACCGAAGGTCAGCTTCTGCGCTTCCCTCGCTTCGACGATCATTTCTTCGGTCGAGGTCGAGAAGTGTTCTGGGTGGGACATGGCTCAGGCCCCCACCGGGTGGCCGTAGACCCGCTTGGTTTCGCCGTCGAAAACCTTGATGAGTTCGGGCTGGAGGTGGAACTGTCTCACCCCGCTCAGGTGCGAAATGTCGCCGTGGGTCTCGGCCTTCACCACGAAGGGCGTTTTGCCGATCATCGTGTGCAGAAGCGCTTCCGAGCCCAGGGTTTCGATCAGGTCGATCTCGACCTGCAGCGCGGTGCCGCCCTTGCCTTCTTCGATGAAGACGTGCTCGGGGCGAATGCCGACGACGACCTTGCGACCGACGGCGTTTTCAAGCTCCTTGAGTTTCGGCAACACGATCATCTTGTCGCCGATCTTCGCGGCCGGGCCGGTATCGCCGGCCTCGACAATCGCGTCGAGCTGGTTCATCGGCGGCGAGCCGATGAAGCCGGCGACGAAGGTGTTGGCCGGGTTGTTGAACAGATCCATCGGCGCGCCGATCTGCTCGATCTTGCCGTCCGCCATGACCACGATCCGGTCGGCGAGGGTCATCGCCTCGGTCTGGTCGTGGGTGACGTAGATCGTGGTGACGCCGAGCCGCTTGTGCAGCCGCTTGATCTCGGCCCGCATCTGGGTGCGCAGCTTGGCGTCGAGGTTGGAGAGCGGCTCGTCGAACAGGAACACCTTCGGGTGGCGCACGATGGCGCGGCCCATGGCGACCCGCTGGCGCTGGCCGCCGGACAGGTCGGCCGGGCGGCGGTCGAGATACGGGGTCAAGGCCGAGGATTTCGCCGACTTCCTTGACGGAGGTCGCGATCTCGTCCTTCGGCACCTTGCGCAGGCGCAGACCGAAAGCCATGTTGTCAGCGACGTTCAGGTGCGGATAGAGCGCGTAGTTCTGGAACACCATCGCGACATCGCGATCCTTGGGCGCGACCCGGTTCATGACCCTGTCGCCGATCGTCAGCGTGCCCGCGGTGATTTCCTCGAGCCCGGCGACCATGCGCAGGCAGGTCGACTTGCCACAGCCCGAAGGTCCGACGAGAACGACGAACTCCTTGGGCTGGATCTCGAGATCGATTCCGTGGACAACATGTACCGCACCGAAGGCTTTGACGATACCTTCCAACTTGACGCCAGACATGGCTCCTCCTTGGCTTGTATGATGCCGGTGAAGTTCAACCGGTCCGCGACCTTGCATTTGGCCGCGGGGTGGATCAACGAAATTCCCAGAATCATTTCTTCACAAAACTGGTATACTAGTATCAAATGGCAATCAAACAGAATCTTTCGCGACGGAGAAGGAGGGCCGGATGCGGCACAGGAGCGGAAAAGTCGGCGTTTCGCCGGGCGCGGGAGGGGCTTGGCCCGACCGGCCTGCGCGCACGGCGAACGGATGGCCCCGGCCCCGCGCCGGGCCGTAAGCTCGAAGCGACTGGAATTCAAACATCTAAATCACTAGGTAAACGACAAACGGGGAACCAACCAACATGGCGCAAGTAACCAAAGCGAAGGAACGCCGGCCCAGCGTGGACGTGATCTTCGACCACCTCTACGACGAGATCCTGTCGCTCCGACTGCGGCCCGGCGACAAGATTTCCGAGGCCGAGATCGGAGCGCGGTTCGGCGTGTCGCGCCAACCGGTGCGCGATGCGTTCAGCCGCCTCGAAAACCTCGACCTCCTGCTGATCCAGCCGCAGAAGGCGACCGAGGTGAAACGCTTCTCGATCAAGGCGATCGAGAAGTCGCGCTTCGTGCGCGCCGCCGTCGAGGCCGAGGTCCTGCGCCGCGCCGCGGCCGAGTGCGACGCGGACGGCGCTGCGCGGCTCGACGCCTGCCTGGAGCGGCAACGCGAGATCGTGCGCGACCACGAATTCCACAAGTTCGACGCGCTCGACTACGAGTTTCACGAAACCTTGTGCGAGATCGCCAAGGTCGACTTCGCGTTCGAGGTCATTTCCGCGGAGAAAGCCAAGATCGACCGGATCTGCATGCTCGGGCTGTCCAAGGAAAAGCGCATGCCGCAACTGCTCGAGGATCACGAGGACATCGCCGAGGGTGTCAAGCAGGGCAAGCCCGAGGCGGCCGTCGAGGCCGGGATGAAACACCTCGCCCGCCTCGACCGGACGATCGCGACCATCGCAGCCCAGCACGAGGATTACCTCGACCCCTGACCGGGATCGGCGCCCCGACGGAGCGGCGCACGCCGCCCCATGCGCGCCCGGGATTGCGGCCTCAACGGAGGCGGCGTTTCCACACCCCGGTGCGCAGCCGCAGGTGAAACACCGGGAACTTCACCAGCTCTTCAAGCAGCAGAAGGGCGAAGACCCAGCTCACCGAGACATCGAGATAGAGCACGAACAGCGCCGTGGCGGGCACCCGCACGACCCATTGCGACCCGATGAAGATGTTCATCACGTAGACCGTGTCGCCCCCTGCCCGCAGCGTTTGCCCGCACACGGCATTGGAGCCCTTGGGGAAGGGCAGAAACAGCAACACCGGCACGAAGCTCCAGAGCGCGGCCTTGGTCTGCGGCTGGAGATCCGGATAGATCGCCCCCGCCGACAGGCTGACCCCGAGATAGATCGCCGACACCAGCCCGGCGGCGACGAAGGCGAGCCGCCAGGCCCGGCCCAGGAACGCGTCGAGCGCTTCGCCGGCGATGTTGCCGCCGAGCAGCTGCGCGATCAGGATCCCGATCGCCTGCGCCCAGGCCATGCCCAACATGCCGACGACCTGCACCCAGGGTGTGATCAGCGTCATGGCCGCGAACTCGTTGACGGGAAGCCGGGCGTAGATGAGCCCGCTGACGTTGTTGGCGAGGGCGGCGCTCACGAATGTCGCGGCGATCGGCAGGGAGAAAACCAGATGCGTGCGGGTCGACCGCGCGAACGTCCCGTCCCACCATCCGACGACGCCGGCATAGCCGCGTTCGGCACGGTAGATCTGCCAGCCGAGGAACCCGGCGCGCAGAACCGCGGCCACCGCGCTGCCCACCGCGGCGCCGACGACGCCGAGCTCGGGAAAGCCCAGGGCGCCGTGAATCAGCACGACGCTGACGAAGACGTTGACGGGCAGCGCGATCAGGTAGCTGTAGAACGGCGCCTTGGAATTGCCGCAGCCATTGAAATGGCTCGACAGCGCACCGCCGACCGCCTCGGCCAGGACCACGAAGAGGAAGACGCCGAGGTAGCGCATCGCCTGTTCTTCGATCCAGGGCGTATGCGCGAAATGGGCGATGAGCGGCCCGCCCGCGACGATCAGGATCAGCACGCCGATCCCGGCGACGACAAGGTTGATGAGGAGACCTGCATAAAACGCCGTCTTGAGCGCGACGGCCTCGCCCGATCCGAAAGCCTGTGCCACCCGGATCTGCGAGGCGGTGGAAAACGCGAAAACGAAGCCCAGCAGAAGGCCCGCGACCGACCCCGCAAGCCCCATCGCCGCGAGCGCCACCTCGCCAAGGGGCGCCACCAGCCAGGCGTCGATGACGATGATGCCGTGCAGCATGATCGCCTTCAGGCAGAGCGGCCAGGCCAGTTTGAACACTTCCGCCATCGTCGGGATGGCATTACCGCTGGAACTGGTCTGCATCGGAACGGCCGGAGGTCCTGTGGTCGCGCCGTGGCGGCGCCGGTTTCAATCATGTCGCGCGCCCCTCTCCGGGCCGGGATCGTCACGGGCGCGAAACTGCCGGTATCCGGCATCGGCTCGGGGCCGAACCGGGCGGCGAAGCCAGCAGCGTTTCGATGAATAGCGCCCTGCCCGCCCGGAGCCGCCGAGGCGGCGGATGAGGGGAGACTGGGGTGGTATACTAGTATTGCGAGGCGTGTCAATCTGACCTGGCCGGCCGGTTGGGCGGCGTGTCGGCCGAGGCGGATTCGCCGGAAAAGCGAACGCGGGCAGCTGCGGGAGAATTGACGCGCGTGGACCCCTGCAAATGCGTGACAATGCGCTCCGAACCCGCCACTGTGGCAGAATACCGCGGGGGCATGGCCCCTCCTGAGCGCCTTGCACGGGGGCAAACGGGGAACCGGCTTCATTGCCGCTTGACAGAACTGGGATACTAGTATCATCTCCTTTGCGAATGATGGCGCCGCGCACAGCAGACTGACCCTGCGCTTGCATGGGTCACGATGCCAACGGCGCCACTATTCGGAACGGTGGGAGGCACAGAAGATGATGAGAGGTGTGGAGCGTCCCGGTAACGTCGTCGTTTCCGATCGCACCGCCCGGACTGTTTTCATCGCCTGTTCTTATCCAATCCACGCATCGCCGGATGGCGCGGATTGGCCCAAATCCCGCGGCGCTCGCGCCGCACGGCTCAACGCGATGTCCGGGCTACGGCGACAACGGCGCACGCTGCGCCGGCCGATCCGGGTCGCACCCCTGATATCCGGTTAAATCACCCGAGGAGGATCATATGTATCTCAAACTCACTGCCAAACTGATTGGCACCGCTGCCACTGTCGCCCTGCTGGCCGGCGCTGCCACCGCTGAAGAATGGCGCGCGTGGAATATCCACAGCGAGGGTCACCCCAACACCGCGGCGATGGACCGTTTCGCCGAGCTGGTTGAAGAAAACACCGGCGGCGAACTCACCATCGAAGTGTTCCACGGCGGCGTGCTCGGCACGCAGCCCGACGCGATCGAGCAGGTGCGCCTCGGCGCGATCGAAGTCGGCAACTTCAACCTCGGTCCGATCGGCCCGATGGTGCCGGAAGCCAACGTCGTCTCGCTGCCGTTCATCTTCAAGGACGTGCCGCACATGTACCGCGTGCTGGACGGCGAAGCCGGCGAGATCGATCGCGGCCGCCATGAGCGACGCCGGCCTTCTGCCGCTGGCCTGGTACGATGCCGGCGCGCGCTCGTTCTACAACCCAGAAGCCGATCATGACGCCGGCCGACGTCGAGGGCATGAAGATCCGGGTCATGAACAACGACCTCTACACCGCGATGATCTCGGCGATGGGCGGCAACCCCACGCCGATGGCGTTCTCCGAAGTCTACCAGTCGCTGAAGACCAACGTGGTCGACGGCGCCGAAAACAACTTCCCGTCGTTCAAGAACGATCGGCCACTTCGAGGTGGCCGGTACTACTCGCTCACCGAGCACCTGATCATCCCCGAGTGCATCTGCGTGAACCCCACCAGTCTACGCGGCGCTGTCGCCGGAGCTTCAGGAGGCCGTCAAGAAGGCCGCCGTGGACGCCGCGCTCTACCAGCGTGAGCTCTGGGCGAGTGCAATCCGCGCAGGCGCGCGCGGAGGTCGAAGCGGCCGGTGTCACGGTCAACGAGATCGCCGACAAGGCCCCGTTCCAGGAGGCGATGACCGTGGTCTACGACGAGTACCTCGCCGCCAATCCGGACCTGAAGATCGCTCGTGGAACTCGCGCAGACGACCGAGTGACGACAGGTCGGTAACAAACCGAGGGCGCCCGACCTGGCCTGCCGGTGGCGGGCGCCCTTTTCAGGAGAACCGAAATGAATGACAACTCCGAATTGCCCGCCGCTCTGCGGCTCGTTGATCGGGTGTTCGATGTGATCGTGTATGTCATCCGGGTGATCACCGGTGTCGCCCTCGTCGTGATGACCGTCATCTTCGGCTGGCTGGTTTTCGGGCGCTACGTGCTGAACGACACGCCGACCTGGGTCGAAGGGTACTCGCTGCTGCTGGTGATGCTCATCGCCTTTCTCGGCGCGGCGGTCGGGGTGCACGAAAACACCCATATCTCGGTTGTCATCTTTCGCACCAGCGTGCCGCCCAAAGTCCGGCTGGTTTTCGTCTTGGTGACGGATATCCTGATGGCCGGTTTCGGCGGCCTGATGCTGTGGTACGGGGCGCAACTCACGGCCTTCAAGTGGAGTGCGCTCATCCCGCTCATCCAGATCAGTGAAGGATACCGGTCCTTGCCGCTGACCATCTGCGGCGGTCTGATCCTCCTCTTCTCCTCGGTCATCTCGCCCGCTTTCTGACGGGGCACGACGACCGTATCGACCACATAGAATAAGGGCGGCACCCCATGGGACTAGCTTTACTTCTGGGCGTATTTGCCCTGTGCGTCGTCATCGGCACCCCGGTGGCCTTCGCCCTCGGCATCGCGGCGCTCGCGGCCTTCTGGTACGAGGGCCTGCCGCTGCTGATCGCCTTCCAGCGGATCATCTCCGGCATCACCGTCTTCTCGCTGCTGGCGATCCCGTTCTTCATCTTCGCCGGCGAGCTGATGTTGCACGGCGGCATCGCCACAGCGGCTGGTGCGCTTCGCCTCCGCCGCGGTCGGCGCGGTGCGCGGCGGCCTCGGCATGGTCAACGTCTTCTCGTCGATGCTGTTCGGCGGCATCTCCGGCTCGGCCGTCGCCGACATCTCGGCGCTCGGCTCGATCCTGATCCCGGTGATGAAGGAAAAGGGCTACGACGCCGACTACGCGGTCAACGTCACCGTCACCTCGTCGATCGCCGGCATCATCATCCCGCCCAGCCACAACATGATCATCTTCGCGGTCGCCGCCGGCGGCGGCATCTCGATCTCGAAGCTGTTCCTGGCCGGCGTCGTGCCGGGCATCCTGATGTGCGTGTGCCTGGCGGTCGCGGCCTATCTCGTTGCGGTCAAGCGCGGCTACCAGGCCGAGACCTTCCCGGGCTGGACGGCGCTGGCGATGCAGCTTCGCCGACGGCGCTGCCCGGCCTGTTCACCGCCGTCATCATCGTCGGCGGCGTGCTCTCGGGCGTCTTCACGGTCACCGAATCCGGCGCCTTCGGCGCGATCTACGCCTTCGTCGTGACGATCGTTCGTCTACCGCAGCCTGACCTGGGAGAGGTTCAGGACCGCCGTCATCTCGGCCGTCCGCACCACCTCGATGGTGATGATCCTGATCGCCTGCGCCGGCGCCTTCGCCTACATGCTGACCTTCTACCAGGTGCCGAAGCTGACGATCGAATTCCTGACCGGCATCTCCGACAACCCGATCGTGATCCTGCTGATGATCAACGTCGATGCTGCTGCTGCTCGGCATGATCATGGACATGGCGGCGCTGATCCTGATCTGCACGCCGATCTTCCTGCCGGTCGCCAACAGCCTCGGCATGGACCCGCTGCAGTTCGGCATGATCCTGCTGATCAACCTCGGCCTCGGCCTGTGCACGCCGCCGGTCGGCACCTGCCTGTTCGTCGGCTGCGCGGTCGGCAAGGTGCCGATCGAGAAGGCGGTGCGCACGATCTGGCCGTTCTACCTCGCCATCCTGGTCGCGCTGATGCTGATCACCTTCGTCCCGGCGATCTCGCTGACCCTGCCCAACCTGCTGGCCGGGTAATCGCAAACCACTGGCGGAGGCCCGGAGCCCTTGGCTTCGGGCCTCCCGCCGTTCAAGGAGACCCACATGCTGAAAGTCTTGATCGCCGGAACCGGCTTTGCCGGACAGGGCCATGCCGAGGCCTTCCGTGGCGCCGGCGCCGAGATCGTCGGCATGGTCGGGCGCACGGCGCATGTCGTCACCGAGGTGGCCGAGAAGATGGGCATCCCCTACGCCGGCACCGACTGGCAGGCGGCCCTCGCGGCCTGCACGCCCGACATCGTCTCCATCGCCACGCCGGGCGGCGCGCATTACGAGCCGATCAAGCAGGCCATCGAAGTCGGCTGCCACGTCTTTGTCGACAAGCCGATGACGGAAAGCGGTGAAACGGCGGTCGAGCTTTTCGAGCTTGCCGCAGGCGAAGGGCGTCAAGACCGCCTATGCCGCGAGCTTCCGCTATACGCCCTCGGTGCTGCACGCGAAACGCCTGGTCGCCGAGGGCGCCATCGGCGAGCCGCACGAGGTCGAATGCATCTCGCATTTCAACCTCGAACGCGAGATTCCCTTTGGCTGGTCGCACCGCGCCGAAGAGGGCGGCGGCCGGCTCAACAACAACTTCACCCATACGCTGTCGATCGTGTCCTCCGTCGTCGGCGACAAGATCCTGCAGATCGCCGGCGAGGTGCGCGACGATCTCGGCCGCGCGCCCATCGTCGACGGGCGTGCACAACTTCACCGAGCGGCGCAACTTCATCCCCGAGAACCTCGACGATCCTTCGCTCGAATGGGGCGAAAGCAACGTCGAATGGTCCTACACCGTGATGGCGCAGCTCGAGAGCCCGTTTGCCGCAAAGCCGGTGTCGGTGCTGTTCAAACACGGCGGGCTGGTGCCGCGGTTCCACGAGGACCACATCGTCTTCTACGGCCGCAAGGGCGCGATCTACCTCAAGGGCCATTACGGCAGCGGCCAGCTCTACCTCTACGGCGAGGACAAGGCCTGGACCGAGCTGCCGCTGCCCGCCGACATCGCCGCGTCGGTGCCGGACGTGACGGGCGAGACCGAGCAATGCTGGCACTTTCTGGTGGGCGAATTCGTACGCGACATTCGCGGCGAGACCGTCGAGCCCTACCCCACCTTCAAGGTCGGCAGCCAGTACCAGCAACTCATCGATCTCATCCGCAAGAGCGACACCTGGACGGATGTCACCGACCTGAACTGACCACGCGGCCCTGCCGCCCCCGATAGCAAAGGAACCTATCATGTCCGATCGCAAACCCCGCGTCGACGCACCGTTCGAAAAGCTCAGCCTGCAGACCGTCGACGGCGGAACGCCGATTGCCATCGGCGAACCCAAGGAGCGCTGGACGATGCTGTTCGTCTACCGCGGCAGCCATTGCCCGCGCTGCAAGCGGTTCCTGTCGAAGCTGAATGATGTCCTGTCCGCCTGGACTGAGGTGATGGACGTGGTCGTCGTCTCCGCCGACACCAAGGAAAAAGCCAAAGCCAACAAGGAAGAGCTCGGCTGGAATTTCGATCTCTGCTACGGCCTCACCGTGCCCGAGATGCGCGCCATCGGTCTCTACGTGACCGAGCCGCTGTCGGAGGCCGAGACCACCGAAATGTTCTCCGAACCCGGCGCCTTCGGCATCCGCCCCGACGGCACCCTCATGCTCGCGGACATTTCCAATGGACCGGCCGCGCGGCCCGATCTCGAAGAACTGCTCGACGGGATGATCTTCAACATCACCAACAACCGCCCGGCCCGGGGCACCGCCTGAGCCGGGGCCGGTCACACCTTCCAGCGGGAGTTCGGGTGCCATGAAAATCACCGATGCCAAAGTCTTTCTCGGCGGCCCCGGCAAGAACTACGTCACGCTCAAGATCATGACCGACGCGGGCGTTGCATCCTATATCGTCACCACCACCATCACGTATCATACACATATACATTAGCACATGCCTGGCTCTCGCATATGTGTCTGTCGCCCTGTCTTGTTCTGTTTTCACATCAGCTACGTTTCCGTCGTCGTTTCCCGCCCACGGTCGAAAAGCCGACCGGATCCGTGTGCGCGGGTAAGCGTTTGGTGAT
>CAVWAE010000008.1:0-327947 GCA_963752895.1 uncultured Alphaproteobacteria bacterium | reverse complement strand
ACTCCCCTAGGCTCCACCAAATCCTTTGCCATATCCAACAGAGCACGGGTTGTCGGCGCTGTCATGTGCGGCGCAGGCTGGCGACGTTTGCCTGGCTGGAACTTCAGGACCTTCGCCAACTTGGCTCGGACCGGTGTGGTCGGCCCGTTGCCGAGATTTTTGGGCGCGCCCGAAGTCGCGGCGCGGCCTCTCACCAAGGCATTGGGAAATTGCGCCGACGCCCCGGGCAGTCTTGAGAGGAATTTGCAGAAGCTCCCGAGGGCCGGCGGATCAGCCCTGGCATCGGCCGGCCTTCGACCGCGCGGGGTCCGCCACGGACCCCGGTGGGCTGTTTGGCCCAACCGGATGTGGCCCTGCGTAAGGGCGATTGCGGTGTTTCGCGCTTCTATGTTTACTCCGTTTACGGCAAAGCTGGCGGCAGGCAAGCGAACCATGGAGAGAAGATCGATGACCGGCATGGCGGACCCGCGCGCGATCGACGGATGCGAGGCTGCGGCACGGTTTGCCGACGATTTTCTTCCGGCCTGGCTCGAGATTGCCCTTCCCGAGGGCACCTCACCGGCGCCGGTGGTCGAAGAGCTGCCGGACAAGGGTGGGTCGTCGACCACCCTGGCCCAGGCCCGCACCGCCTTCATACTGGCCCAGCTCGGCCGGTTGACCGGACAGGACGACCTGATCGCGGCGTCGCGGCGGGTGACAGGGTTTCTCACCACCGCGTTGCGCGACCCTGACGGCGGCTGCCGCTATGCGGTCAATCCGGACGGCTCGCGGATCGACAATGCCGAGGCCGGGCTCCGGCGGACCTACGATCAATCCTTCGTGCTGCTGGCCCTGGCGACCCTTCGGGCCGTCGATCCCGGTTTCGTTTCGGACGACGACGTCGACGGGTGCATATCCTTCGTCGAGACGGTGCTGACCGACGTGGCGCATGGCGCGCTGTGGGAAGATGACCGAATGGCCGCGCACGGCGCCGGGCGCGGGGATCTGCGCGCGCAGAACCCGCATATGCATATGCTCGAAGCCGTCCTGCATTGCCTCGAGCTGACCGGCGACGAAGTCTGGGCCGGGCGCGCAAGAACGCTGGTGGCTGCCGGCGAGCAGTACTTCATCGACCCGTCGACAGGGGCGGTGCGCGAGTTCGTCGGCCCCGACCTGCAGCCGATCGACAGCCCGCAAGGCCAGCGCCGCGAACCGGGGCATCAATACGAATGGGCCTGGCTCTTGATGCGTTATGCGGATCTGACGGATGACACGGACGCGCGCCGGCTGGTCGGGCCGATGACCGACTTCGCCGCGCGGTTCGGCTGGCGTGAGGACGGGCCGATGGCCGGGGCGCTGTTCGACGCGCTGGATGCAGAGGGCCGGGTCACGGAGGCCAGCCACCTGCTGTGGCCGCTGACCGAGGCCGGAAAGTATTTCGCCGCCGTCGCCCGCGCGACCGGAGACGAAGCGGCCGCCCGCAAGACCCGCGAGATTGCCGATCTGATCTTCGGCCGGTATTTCGCGCCCGGCGGCCAGCCGTCATGGGTCAACCAGATCGACGGCACCGGAAAAGTGGTCTGGGATGCCGGGTTGTCGCGGCTGCTGTACCATGTGGGCCTGTTCGTCGTCGAAGGCGCGTCTGCCGGGTTGTGGCCGCTTTCAACCAAAGGCGTCACCGAGCTCTGAGGGCGGCCCGTCGCTGACGCCCAGGGCACCTGCGCGCGGCGCGTTTGCGCATCACCGGCAGGCGGCCCGCCTCAACTGGCGCCGCGGAAGGGCAGGAAGCCCAGGCTCACTGGCAAGTCCTGTCCGCCGATGAGACCTCCGCCAAAAAGCGCGCAATCTCCGATCCCGTCGGGTCGTGGGCTGGCCGAACGCCTTACGGATGTTCGAGGTCGGCCAGGACGCCCTGGTCGATCAGGCCCATGCGCCGCGCGAGGCTGACGGGGTAGTCGTGATCGCGCGCGAAGGCATCGAGGCTGAACGTGTCCTCCAGCGCCGCGAGGTCTTTCGCCATCCTGCCGGCGCGATCCAATTGGCCGAGATGGGCATAGAGGGCGAGCAGGTAGCGCCGGGGCGGGCGGAAGGACGGGGCGATCGCCGCCGAGGTTTCGAGCGACCGGCGCGCGAGGTCCAACTGGCCGGCGGCGAGCGCGGCGAGGCCGAGCTGGAACTGGCACCAGAACTGCAACGGCGTGCCGCGGGCGAGGCGGGTCGCGGTCATGGCGCTTTCCAGGGCGCGGTCGAACGATTGGGTGTAGAGGGCGACGTTGGCCTGTGCCCACCAGGCGAGCGGGTTGGAGCGGTTGGTGTGCAGGGCCATTTCGGCAAGCTCGGCCCCGGTGTCGACATCCCACTTCAGGAAGACCTGCGCGTTGGCGGCGGCGGACAGCACCTGCGAATTGAACGGGTCGGCTTCGATTGCCATGGCGGCGAGGTACAACCCCTGTTCGGCGGTTTCCTGCGGTGCCGCGGACAGCCGCTCGATGTCGCGAATGACGGAGATCTGGGCGCGCATGCCAAGCACCACCCCCCGCTCGCGCCCATCCTGAAGCTCGGCCAGGGTTCTGTCGGTGCGGCTGAGAGTGTCGGCATCGAAGCTGAAAACGCGTTGCGCGGACCTGGCCAGGACCCGGGATTCCATGTCGAGCCCCGGTGGCAGGTCCGCTTCGCGCGAGATCTCGCGCATGATCGCCGCCTGGGCGTTGGCGACGAGCGCCATCAGCGACGGGGTGTCGCCAACCGTTTCGGGCGCGATGCGGATGGTCTCGGCGGTGGACCACAGGATCCGCCGCCGTTCGGGCCGCAGCACGGACACCCGCACCCCGTAACGGCCCTCACCGATCGGTGTGAGCGCCAGCGCGATGTCGATTGCCAGCGGGTCGCGGGTGTCGTTTGAGGTGGCCGCGATCTCGGCGACGCCGGTTTCCAGGAGGCTTCTGGAGAAAAACGACAGGAGCTCCGCCTCGAGATGGGCGACCAGCCCGCTCGACGAGGCCGACCCGTCGAGCGCGATGCGCCAGCGCCGGGCCTGGTGATGCGGTGGCGTCGGAAGCGGCCGACCGAGCGCGCCCTCCGCCGGCCCATTGCGCAACGTTGCCAACCAGGCGCCGAATTCGGGATCGTCGATATCGATGCCTTCGAGGAAGGTCGACGGGTCAAACGCCGCGCGGTCGGTCCAGTCGGAGGCGAACAGGCTTGTGTCCAGCCAGACCGTGCGCCGGTCGGCCTGGAGCAGGGGACCCCAGCGCCCGAGGGCGCGACGGAGCGTGGCCAGAACCTGGCGCAGGCTGGTGGCACCGCGGGCCGCGTCGCTCCGGCTCCACAGCTTGTCCTGGAGCCAGCATCGCGTGCGCTTGTGGTGCGGGGCGGTGATGAGCAGCGCGAGAAGGGCCTGGCCCTTTTCGCTGCGCGGGGTCAGGTCGTGCCCGTTGGGGCCGGTGACGCAAAACGCACCGAACACGTGGAATGTCACGAGGTTGACGGTGCCGTCCTTCATGTTCCCCATCCGACGAAGGCGTCCATCCCCTGGGCGCGGACGACGGCGAATTCGCCGACGCGTCTCGAAACTCGCACAAAGCTTGACACGAACAGGTGCCATTTCAAAACTGTTGGTACAATTTATGGGAGTATCACCATGCCTTTTGCACAGAATTTCCTCGGCGGCGGTAAGGGTGGGGGCAAGGGTGGCGGCAAAGGCGGCGGCAAGGGGGGCGGGAAAGGCGGCGGCAAGGGCGGTGGCAAAGGGTATGACGACGACGGCTCGATCGCCGATTCGCGGTTGACGATCCACGATGCCATCGCCGCCGACTGGACCGGCCAGGTGAGCCGCAAGGTCACGGGCTTCGCGCCCTCGGGCGATCTGAAATACCTCTCGCAGGACCGCCGGCTCGACATCCTGCTCGGTGCGGCGATGTCCGGCTTCTCGGTGCGTGCCGAACCTGTGCGCGCCGACGGGGACATGGGCGCGGCGTGTACGGTGTCGGCCGGGGGGCAGGACATCTGCACCTTGGTGCGCCCGGAAATCGAGCTTTTGAAACGGCAGGCAACGTGGGTGCGGGCCTATTCCGACCTGCGCGCCGACCGGATCGGCGAGATCCTCCTGCATGTCGAGGACATCGTCTCGGCCTTTTCCGCAGTCAGTGCTTTCGATCTGCCCGCGCGTGAAGCGACGGCGGAGTTCGTCGCGCTGACCCAGGACGTGGCGATCATGGTCGAGATGCAGGTCAAACATTTCCTGCGGTCGCCGCGCCCGGTCGCGTTTTCCGAAAGGGTCATGCCGGTGATCGACACGCCCGACCACAGCAGCTTCCCGTCGGGCCATGCCACCGAAGCCTTTGCGATCGCCACCGTGCTGGCGCGGCTGGAGCGCGGGCAACGACCCAAATCCGCGGGCGCGGGCATCCTGTTCGACCTTGCGCACCGGATCGCGGTCAACCGCACGGTCGCGGGCGTGCATTTCCCGGTCGATTCCGCGGCTGGTGCGCATTTGGGCTGCGCCATCGGCGAGGCGATCTGCGCGATGGCCACGGGCGGGACTGCGGCGCGTTACGACTTCGACTGCAACGCCGTTCCCGAAGACACCGAAGCGGACAAGCACAACCCGGATTTCAACCGGCGCGATGTGGCGGACTTCCTCGATGCCCAGCCGGCCGATGACGTGGAGATCGCGGCGCCGTCCAACCCGGCGCTCGCGGACCGGTGGCAGGCGGCGCTTCTCGAATGGCCGGACCGAGACCCGGAGGGTGGCGACGGTGACGACGACGGTGAAGACGACGGCGCGGACGGCGGGGAGGACCGTGGAGCGGGAGGCGCGGACCGATGACCGGCTGGCACCCCTGGCGGGCGCAGGACCGCGCGTTTCGCTCGCCCTATGTCGACTGGGAGGTCGCGTTGTTCGACAGGCTCGGAAAGCTCGACGGGATGACCATGATCCCGGTGCCGCCGTTGTTGGTGGGCGCCGAGCGGGGCGGGGCGGGTCCGGCGGAGGGCCGCGAGGAGTTTCCGGTGCCCAGCGAGGTGGCCAATCCCGACCCGGCGCGGAACCTGTCGCAGGACGGGGTCGGGGCGATCAGTGATCCGTCGCGTCTGCCGCTGTTCGGCGCGGCACATGCGAAGACCACCGTCGTGGTGGGTGTGATCGACATCGACATCGGGTTCGGCCATCGCCGGTTTCGCACCAACGACGGGCGCAGCCGGGTGCTTGCGGCCTGGCAGCAGGGCGCGCTTTGGCGCGACGAGACCCGTATCGGCCTGCCGTTCGGCGAAGAACTGTTCGAGGCGGAGATCGATGCGCTTCTCGCGGCGCACGGGGCGGGGGAGCCGTCCGGGTCGCTGGATCACGACGGGTTTTACAAGCGGCTCGGGTTGATTTCACACGACAGGATCGAGGGCATGGGCGGGCTGGCGGGGCGCGCGGCGCACGGGACCCATGTGCTCGGGCTCGCCGCCGGGCAGGACCCGGAACACGACCCGATGGGGTTCAGCGACAACGTGCGGCTCCTGGTCGTCAACCTGCCGCCGCCGTCGTTCTTCGGCGAGGGCGGGGCTTTTCTCGACTACTACCTGTCCTACGGGCTGCAATGGATCGTGAAGACCCATGCGGCGATTGTCGCGGCGAACCGGGCCGTGGGCGAGATCGAGGCGGCGCCGCCGCTGCTCGTCAACATCTCGTTCGGCAAACAGGCCGGTGCGCCCGACCCCTGGCAGGACCCGGACGCGGAGGCAAGCGCGACGGGTGATGCGCTGGCGTTTTCGATCGGGGCGGATGGGGCGGACCCGATCGTGCTGGTGCCGGCCGGCAACGACAACCTGGAGCGGTGTCATGCCCAGTTCGATCTGGGCGACGGCGAAGTAGGACCTGGCCTGGCGGGTGCAGCCCGACGACGAGACCTCCAATTTTCTCGAGATCTGGGCCTTGCCAGAGTACCGGCCCGGCGCGGATGGTGGCCTGCCCGACGCGCCGCTGCCGTTCGAGATCGACCTCGAACTGCCGGACGGGACACGGGCCGGGTTCGGCACGCCGGCGCACCGCGCGGTGCGGGACCTCGCCGGCGGGCTCGGGCGGATCTATTGCGACTGGGTGTACAGCGAACACCGCGCCGCCTACCGTCTGCGGTACCTCGTCTGCCTCGCGCCGGACGGGCTGGCCGTCCCTGGCGACCCCGCCTGCAGGGGGGCGCCGGCCGGGCAGTACCGGCTCCGCCTGCGCAACACCTCCTGCCGCAAACGGCTCGAAGTGCGCGCCCGGATCCAGACCGACGAGGCGACCCTGCCCTCGGCGCGCAACGCAAGGCGGGCGTATTTCGAAGACCCCGACTACATCCGGTTCGAACCGGACGGGCGCCTTGCCGATACCTTCCCCTATCCCGGGGGCCGCAGGCCGGTGTCTTTCGACAACGCCAGCCCGATCCGGCGGCACGGGACGATGAATGCCTACGCGGCCAACGACAGCGTCGTGGCAATTGCAGGGTTTCGGTTGTCGGATGGCCGGCCCGCGCCGTATTCCGCGACCGGCCTTGGGCCTGGAGACGCACGCTGGGGGCGGGTTGCGCCGACGGCGGCCTTCCCGAGCGATGACGGGTCGGCGCATTTCGGGCTGCTGTCCGACGGGGCGCGGGACGGGTCGACCGTCGCCATGCAGGGCACCAGCTTCGCCTGCGCCGCGGCCACCCGGTTCGTGACGGAAGCCGCCCTCGGGGCGCTGATGATGGGCCGCGAGCCGGGGCTCCCCCGGGCGCTGACCGAGGGCCAGGCCGATGCGGGCTGGACCAGCCCGCATGTCGCGGTCGCCAAGGCGGGCTGGGGCCGGGTGCCGTTCCAGCCACCGCGCCCGGTCGAACGGATGTAGACCCGGAGCACGCCGCGCGCCTCAAATCGGCCCCCAAGGGCGACACGTCTCACGCCACGCAGGTGTGTGGACTGCATTCTGGCGGCCGCCAGCCGGTGGCGCAGGCCGTCTGCGGCGGTCTTCGGCGGCGATCACGGTGGCAATCACGCAACGATCACGGACGCACTGTACAGTTGGTCGTGTTGTGAGTTCTCCAGCCCGGCATTCGGGTAGGCGCGTGGGGTTTGTCCGTCGTGCGCGCAATTCAGACATCACTGGCACCCGAAGCGCCCTGGTCCCTGGGACGCGTCTTGCCCGGTCCGGGCAGTGGTCGGTCGCCGTGCGAAGGAGGAAGCGACATGCTGCGCTCGATATCGTTCGTGATCGAAGGAATGGTGACCACGCAGGTTCGCGTGACCGGGAACCTGGACGGGACATTGTCCTTTGAGTTCACGCGTCTCGGTGCGGGCAGTGTCGGCGACCTCGGGGCGGTGTTTTTCGACCTGAACCGGCCACTCGACGGCGCAGGCTTCAAGGTCTTCGGCGATTTGGGGTTCTCCGTGGGGGCCTACGCCAGGCGGGGTGTCGACATGCTGGGCAGGGCGGCCAAGATCAGCCACGCGGTCGTCGACGAATTGGGAGATTTCGACATCGGGATCGCGTTCGGTGCGCTCGACCCCGACAGAGGCGCTGCCAGCAGGACCGGTTTCACTCTCGCGCATGACACCGCGCCGTTGACGCTCGACATGATCGACCTTGCGGATTTCGGGCTGCGCTACGCCTGGCCGGGCGTGGGATACGGCGAACTTCCCGGGCGGCAGGAGTCTCGGCGAGGGGGCGCAGAGCGTGGCGGGACGGGATGCGCTGGAAGTGATCGAGATCCCGGTCGTGCGCGCAAGGCCGCTTGCCGACGACAAAAAGGGCGGCGTGCTGGCGGTGATCGATCTCCAAGGCGCGCGCGACACCGTAACCGCCGACGAGGGCGGACCTGACTGGGCAGGTGAAGACCGGCGCAGCGCGTTCGGCGTGCTCTTCGCCGCGGCGGCGCTGCGGGGTCATGGGGCCGAAAACCGGGCCGGGCGCGGCGGTGTCGACCCCGGGTTCTGTCCGTGGCCAATGCATTCGCGCGACGGGCAGCATCCGCCGATGTGACCCAGGCCGATCGCAGGCCGCGCGGTGAAATGATCCGGGCAAACGGGCCGGGGCGGCGGACCCGGGGGGTGGAACGGGGCGGTTCACCTCCCGCGGCCCGGCCGATGGAGCAGGACGCGTTCCGGGACGGAGGCGGCGGCTATCGCCCGCCGGTCCGCGCCGTTGCCCGCCGTCCGCGGCAGCCAGAGGACCAAGCCGGGACCGCAGATCAGCGCCGCCAATGCGCTCAGCAAACGTCGAGAAAACCCCGGATTTCGCGGATGAATTGCCTCGGCGGGATGCCGGAGACGGAAGTGATGACGAACAGCAGGCTGCCGTCGGGCGGGGTCATGAACCCGACCAGCGCGGCCAAGATCGTCGTGGGGATGCTCTCAGAGACCGCAACGACGGTGCGGATCAGCGCGCCACCGGTAACCCCGAAGTGTAGGTCTCGATGCCTTTGGCGCGCAGGAAATCGGCAGTTTCGGCTTCCTGCGCGGGCCGTTCGAGGCGCGCTTTGGCCTCGGCCCCTGCCGCGTCGGCGGCGCGTTGGACGGTCGGTTGCGGACGGGAGTCGAGGGTGTTGCTCACCTCCTTGGAGAAGGCGATGCACTTGAGATCGACCACATGCGCGATGAACGCGATCCGGAAGGTCACCTCGTGGACCTTTGCGTCCACCGCCGTTGGCAGCGGGTTGTCGTGACCTTTGATCGCGCCGGCCGCGCCGGGTTCGGACCTCGGTGCAGGCCATGAGCGTCGCTGCGGCGCGGCGCGCCTGTCAGGCATCAAAGCCCCCGAAAAAGCAGGGGGACACCGGCGTGATCGGCCGGCGTGCGCAGGCCAAACCCGTCGCGGGACCGGTGCAGGTTTCCGTGGCGGCGGCTTTGGGGGAGGGGCGGATGGTCGCCAGCAGCATTCTCCAAGTTTCCCGGGCGCCGCGGCCAGGCGGCGCGCTTACCCGCCCGCGGGCGACCGAATCCGTGGCTGACGGGGCGGGGCATGCGCCGGGGTTGGGACCGCCCGCGTTGCAATCCGAAACTCACTTGCCGGTCGGTTTTCGCGAAATCGGGCCCTTGGCTCGACCTCCGGGCCCGGGATCTGGGGCGGGGTCGAAAGGGAGCGTGCTGGCTTCAAACGGGAATTTCCAGATCTGTAAAATTCTTAACTGAATTTACAGATTCCCGCCGCAAAGATTTACAATTTTTTCCAAGAAAATAATGAACTAATCCACAAATTTTCAAACTTCACTATGATCGCCTGAATTCTGGCGGGCGCGCACTGCGCCGCGGCGCGATGGGCGACCCATTCGCCTTTGCCGAAGGAAGAACGCCACCGTCCGAGGGGCCGGTGGCGTGACAGAGACGGTCTCGCGGACGAGCCGCGATGCCCGGGAGGAAACGGAAAGGGGAGGGCTCATGTCCGACAACTCATCCAATAACGCATATTGGTCAGCCAACGTGCGCATCATTCTGATCAGCCTCGCGATCTGGGCGCTGGTCTCGTTCGGGTTCGGCATCCTGCTGCGTCCGATGCTGAGCGGCATCAGCGTCGGCGGCACCGACCTGGGCTTCTGGTTCGCCCAGCAAGGCTCGATCCTCGTCTTCCTGGTGCTGATCTTCTTCTACGCCTGGCGGATGAACAAACTCGACCGTCGAACACGGCGTCGAAGAAGAATAAGGGACTGGGACAGATGGATCAGTTTACAATCAACCTGCTGTTCGTGGGCGCGTCCTTCGCGCTCTACATCGGCATCGCGATCTGGGCCCGCGCGGGCTCGACATCGGAATTCTACGCCGCCGGCCGCGGCGTTCACCCGGTCACCAACGGCATGGCGACGGCGGCCGACTGGATGTCGGCGGCCTCGTTCATCTCGATGGCGGGCCTGATCGCCTTCATCGGCTACGACAACTCCACCTACCTGATGGGCTGGACCGGCGGCTACGTGCTGCTGGCCCTGCTGCTCGCGCCCTACCTGCGCAAGTTCGGCAAGTTCACCGTGTCCGGAGTTCATCGGCGACCGCTTCTACAGCCAGACCGCGCGCATCGTCGCCGTGGTCTGCCTGATCGTCGCCTCGATCACCTACGTGATCGGCCAGATGACCGGTGTCGGCGTGGCCTTCTCGCCGCTTCCTCGAAGTGTCGAACACCACCGGCCTGCTCATCGGCGCCGTGTGTGGTCTTCGCCTACGCGGTGTTCGGCGGCATGAAGGGCATGACCTACACCCAGGTGGCGCAGTACGTGCGTGCTGATCATCGCCTACACCATCCCGGCCGATCTTCATCTCGCTGCAGCTCACCGGCAACCCGATCCCGGCGCTGGGCCTGTTCGGCGACCACGCCGCCAGTCGGGCGAGCCGCTGCTGGCGAAGCTCGACGAGATCGTGCGCGAGCTCGGCTTCAACGAGTACACCGCGCACCACGGCGACACGTTCAACATGGTGCTGTTCACCCTGTCGCTGATGATCGGTACCGCGGGTCTGCCGCACGTCATCATGCGCTTCTTCACCGTGCCGCAGGTGGCCGACGCGCGCTGGTCCGCCGGTTGGGCGCTGGTGTTCATCGCGCTGCTCTACCTCACCGCTCCGGCGGTCGGTGCGATGGCGCGTCTCAACATCACCGACGATGATGTGGCCGAACGGCGGCATCGAGGGTGATGCGGTGACCGTCGAGCAGATCGAGACCGACGCCGCGTACGACTGGATGGCGACCTGGCAGAAGACCGGCCTGCTGGACTGGGAAGACAAGAACGGCGACGGCGCGATCCAGTACTACAACGACGCCAATCCCGAGCTGCAGGCGATCGCCGCCGAGCAAGGGCTGGGAAGGCAACGAGCTGACCAACTTCAACCGCGACATCCTGGTGCTGGCCAACCCCGAGATCGCCAACCTGCCCAGCTGGGTGATCGCGCTGGTCGCTGCCGGTGGTCTTGCGGCCGCGCTGTCGACGGCGGCCGGTCTGTTGCTGGCGATCTCGTCGGCGGTCTCGCACGACCTGATCAAGGGCGCGATCAACCCGGAGCATCTCGGAGAAGGGCGAGCTGCTGTCGGCGCGGATCGCGATGGCGGTGGCGATCGTGGTGGCGACCTATCTGGGCCTCAACCCGCCGGGCTTCGCGGCGCAGACCGTGGCGCTGGCCTTCGGTCTTGCCGCGGCCTCGATCTTCCCGGCGCTGATGATGGGCATCTTCTCGACCAAGATGAACAACAACGGTGCGATTGCCGGCATGCTGGCCGGTCTGATCTGTGACGCTGGTCTACATCTTCCTGCACAAGGGCTGGTTCTTCATCCCCGGACACCAACAGCTTCACCGATGCGGATCCGCTGCTTGGCACGATCAAGTCGACCTCGTTCGGCGCGATCGGTGCGGCGGTCAACTTCGCGGTGGCCTACGTGGTGTCGAGCATGACCGAAGCCCCGCCCGCGGAGATCAAGGACCTGGTCGAAAGCGTGCGCATCCCGCGTGGTGCCGGCTCGGCGCAGCGATCACTGACCACGGGCGGGCGGGCTGCCGGCGCGGCGACCCGCCCCCTGCACTTTCGGTCCTGTCCGGTGCAGATCGGGCAGGGCTTTGTTCGACGACTTCGTTTCACCGACAAGGCGACCCGCGATGCCCCTGACCGCCCGAGCAGATCCTGCGCTTTCTGGAATCCGTGCATCCCTATGATGCGCTTGCCGGAACGCGATCTGGCAGCGCTGGCGGCGCATTTCGAGGTGCGCGAGGTCGCGGCCGGCAGCGCCGATCTACGCGCTGGGCGACAAGCTGCCGGGGCTCTTCATCGTCTACGATGGCGCGGTCGAGATTGCGGACGAGAACGACGTGGTCGTCAGCCGCCTCGGTGCTGGGCCACGCAATTCCTTTGGCGAACGCGGCCTGCTGCGCGACGGCCAGCGCGGTGACCTCGGCGCGCGCCGAGGCCGACCCGACGCTGCTGCTGCTGCCGGCCGAGCGATTTCACGCGCTGATGGCAGACCACGAGGCCTTCGCGCGGTTCTTCGACCGCTCGCGCGCGGCCGCGCGCCGCAGCGGCAACGACCTGGCCACCAGCCGGGTCGACGACTCTGATGGCGCCGCGCCCGTGACCTGCGCGCCCGACACGACCGTCGCAGGATGCCGCCGCGCAAGATGCGCGACGCGCGGGTCTCGTCGCTCTGCGTCACGCGCCGGACGACGCGCTTGTCGGCATCGTCACCACCCGCGATCTGTCGGGCAAGGTGGTGGCCGAGGGCCTGCCGCTCGACACGCCGGTGGCGCAGGTGATGACCGCCGACGCCGCTCACGCTGCCGCCCGTCGGCGATCGGCTCCGACGTGCTGCACGCTGATGATGGAGCGGCGCATCGGCCATATCCCGATCGTCGAGGCGGGCGGCTGGTGGGCATCGTCACCCAGACCGACCTGACCCGGTTCCAGGCGATGACCTCGGCCGAGCTGGTCGCGCGACATCGCCGCGCGCCGCGACGCCGGACGAGATCGCCGCTGTCACCGCCGCGCATCCCGCAGCTGCTGGTGCAACTGGTCGCCGGCGGCAACCGGCACGAGGTCGTCACCCGGCTGATCACCGACATCGCCGATGCCGCCACCCGCCGGCTGCTGGCGCTGGCCGAGGCTCGACGCTCGGCCCGCCGCCGGTGCCCTACCTCTGGCTCGCCTGCGGCAGCGCAGGGCCGGCAGGAGCAGACCGGCGTCAGCGACCAGGACAACTGCCTGATCCTCGACGATGCGGCGACCGACGCCGACTGACGACTATTTCGCCGCGCTCGCCAAATTCGTCACCGACGGGCTCGACACCTGCGGCTATGTCTACTGCCCCGGCGACATGATGGCGACCAACCCGCGCTGGTGCCAGCCGCTGCGAGGTCTGGCGCAGGCTATTTCGACGGCTGGATCGCAACGCCCGACCCGGAGGCGCAGATGCTGGCCTCGGTCATGTTCGACCTGCGCCCCATCGGCGGCGACGCAGCGCTGTTCGACGACCTGCAGGACGAGACGCTGGAGGCCGCGAGCAAGAACTCGATCTTCGTCGCGCACATGGTCGCGCAATTCGCTGAAGCACACGCCGCCGCTCGGGCTGCTGCGCGGCTTCGCCACGATCCGGTCGGGCGAGCACAAGAACACGCTCGACCTGAAGCATAACGGCGTCGTGCCGGTGGTCGATCTCGGCGCGCATCTACGCGCTGCAGGGACGGCTCGACGCCGGTCAACACCCGCGCCCGGCTCGAGGCGGCGCGACAGGCGGCGGGCTGTGCTCGAGCGCCGGGCGCGCGCGACCTGCTCGACGCCTATGACCTGATCGCCGAAACCCGGCTTGAACACCAGGCGCGAGCTGGTCAAGCAGGGTGCGGCGCCGGACAATTTCCTGGCGCCGTCGGAACTGTCGGAATTCGAGCGCAGCCATCTGCGCGATGCCTTCGTCGTGGTCAAGACGATGCAATCGGCGATCGGCCACGGACGGGGTATGCTGAACTGATACCGACCTGTCGGGCGGTGGCGGGGGAGGACCGCTGCCGCATACGGGGCGTTTCCGGTGCGGGCGCACAGGGGGCTGTGTTTCGGGTGCTGACGCACAAGGGCGTGTTTCGGGTGCTGACGCACCCGGGGAGGAGGAGGAGAGATGTTCTGGGAATTGATCGCCACGTTCGTGGCGGGGTTTGCCGCGGCGGGGATCGTCCTGGCGCTCGGCAAGATCATGGGCGGCCGGTTGCCGCGCTGGGTCATGCCGCTGGCTGCCGGGGCGGCGATGATCGCGATGGCGATCTACAACGAATACGGCTGGTTCCCCCGTACGCAGGGCAACCTTCCGGAAGGTATGGAGATCATCGAGACCGTCGAGCACCGGGTTTGGTACCGGCCCTGGACCTACGTGACGCCCTATGTCGAGCGCTTCGTCGCGGTCGATATGCCGTCGATCCGGACCCACGAGGGACAGCCCGATCACCGGCTTGGCGATGTCTATCTCTTCGGCCGCTGGGCGCCGGTGCACAAGCTGCCGGTGCTGGCGGATTGTGCCGGATGGCGTCGCGCGGCGCTGACTGACGGGATCTCGTTCGAGGCCGACGGCAGCGTGACCGGGGCCGACTGGGCGGATGTGGAAAGCGACGATCCCATCGTCGTGACCATGTGCGGAGACGGGGCATGATCACCCGTCTCAGCACGTTCCTGTCGCTGCGGGTGCGGATTTTCCTGTTTTTCGTGTTTCTGGCCGTCGCGGGCGTCGTGATTGTCGGCGGCGCGCTCTTCGTGGGCTACCGCCGCGCGGCCGGCGACGACGCGGGCGCGGGCTTCGTGCTGGCCGGCATCCTGTCGGGGTTCGGGCTGATCGGCCTCACCGTGGGCATCTGGCTGCTGTTCGACGAAAACGTGGCCAAGCCGATCGAACGCCTGGCCGCGGGCATGCGGACCCGGGCGCATGCAGGTGTGCAGATGGCGGTGGACGACAAACAGGCGCGATTCCTCGGCGACCTGGGCCCCGCGGCGCGGGCCGTCGCGGGCCAACTCAGCCAGTCGACCCTCGACGCGGCGGAGGCGGTCGCCTCGGAAACCGCGCGGCTGTCGGACGAGAAGGAACGGCTGACCGCGCTGCTTTCTGAAATCCCGATGGCAATTGTGCTCGTCAACAACGCGCATCAGATCACGCTGTACGACGGACAGGCGGCGGAGGTGTTGGGGCAGATCCATGTGCCCCGCCTCAACGCCTCGATCTTCGACTATTTCCACGAAGAGGAAATGCGCAAGGCTCACGCAGAAATGCACGAAAAGGACGCGGGGGTTGCGCTGACCGCGCGCGGCAGACAAGGCAAGCTGACCTTCGACGTGCGGATGAAACCGCTGTACCACGGCCCCGGCTACATGCTCCTGATCGACGATGCCCATGCGGCGATCGCACCAGAGGCCGCCCGTCCGCTGGTCTACGATTTCGACCTCGCCGAGACGGCGTCGGAACACGCCATCGAGGACAGGGGAATCCGGGGGCTCAACTTCGTGGTGTTCGACACCGAAACCACCGGGCTCGTGCCGCACAAGGACGAGATCGTGCAGATCGGCGCGGTGCGGGTCGTCAATGGCCGGATCGTGCCGGGCGAACGGCTTGACCAGCTGGTCGATCCCGGGCGCAAGATCCCGGCGGCTTCGACCAAGGTGCACGGGGTGACCGACGAGATGGCGGCGGGAGCGCCCGACATCACGGTGGCCGCGCGCCGGCTGCATCAGTTCGCGCAAGGGGCGGTGATCGTGGCGCATAACGCGCCGTTCGACATGGCCTTCCTGCGCCGTCACGAGGACCGCGACGGGCTCACATGGGATCACCCTGTGCTGGATACCGTGCTACTCTCCGCGGTGCTCTTCGGTGCGAGCGAAACCCACACGCTCGATGCGCTGTGCGCGCGGCTGGAGGTGACCATCCCCGACAGCGCCCGCCACACCGCGTTGGGCGATGCGCAGGCCACGGCCGAAGTGCTGTGCCGAATGCTGCCGATGCTGACGTCGCGCGGGTTCATGACCTTCGGCGATGTCATCGCCCAGACCCGCAAACATGGGCGGCTGTTGCAGGATCTGAACTAGCCTGGACATGGCCGCGCGGCGCGGCCTGCAGGTGCAAGCGCACCGACCGAGGGGACCACCGCAACCCCCCGCCTGTTTGGGCGCCACCGGCGCCCAAATTTCCGGCGGCCCGTGGATGTGTCCTCAAAAAGGGCGATGGCGCAAAATTCTTTTTCCCATTTGGTCAAGTTCGGTCACACTGTCGGCAATTCGCGATTCCACGAGAACGACGGGAGAAGACCATGCCGAACCCAGGGGAAAACCTCAGAATCAATCCCGACCGGCTTTGGGACAGCCTGATGGAGATGGCGAAGATCGGACCGGGCGTTGCCGGCGGCAACAACCGCCAGACCCTGACCGACGCCGATGGCGAAGGCCGGGCGCTGTTCCGGAAATGGTGCGAGGAGGCGGGGTGCTCCGTCGGGGTCGACAGCATGGGCAACATGTTCGCCGAGCGGCCGGGGACCGACCCGGACGCGCTGCCGGTCTATGTCGGCTCGCATCTCGACACCCAGCCGACGGGCGGCAAATACGACGGCGTGCTGGGCGTGCTCGGCGGGCTGGAGCTGGTGCGCACGCTCAACGATCTGGGCGTGAAGACCAGGCACCCGATCGTTGTCACCAACTGGACCAACGAGGAAGGCACGCGGTTTGCGCCCGCCATGCTGGCCTCGGGGGTGTTTGCCGGTGTCCATACCGAGGATTGGGCCAAGGACCGGGTCGACCACGAAGGCCTGCGCTTCGGCGACGAGCTCAAGCGGATCGGCTGGGAAGGCGACGAGCCGGTGGGCGCGCGCAAGGACAAGATGCGCGCGATGTTCGAGCTGCACATCGAACAGGGACCGATCCTCGAAGCCGAGGGCAAGGACATCGGGGTCGTGACACACGGGCAGGGGCTGTCGTGGACACAGGTAACGATTACCGGCAAGGAAGCGCACACCGGCTCGACGCCGATGCCGATGCGGCGCAATGCCGGGCTCGGCATGGCGCGGGTGCTGGAGAAGGTCGATCAGATCGCGCTCAGCCACGCCCCTTTCGCGGTGGGCGCGGCGGGGCATATCGAGGTCTTCCCCAATTCGCGCAACGTCATCCCCGGCACGGCGGTGTTCACCGTCGATTTCCGCCACCCGGAACTCGAGGTGATCGAGGACATGGAGAAGCGGCTGCGGGTCGAGGGCGACAAGATCGCGGCGGCGATGGGGCTTGAGATCGAATACGAGAAGGTCGGCGGGTTCGACCCGGTGAAGTTCGACGAGGGCTGCGTGGCGGCGGTGCGGGGGGCTGCCGAACGGCTGGGCTATTCTCACCGTGACATCATCTCCGGCGCCGGGCACGATGCCTGCTGGGTCAACCAGGTGGCACCGACCTCGATGATCATGTGCCCCTGCGTCGACGGGCTGTCGCACAACGAGGCGGAGGATATCTCGAAGGACTGGGCGACGGCCGGGGTGGATGTGCTGCTGCACGCGGCGCTCGAGGTGGCGGAGATCGTGGAGTGAGGGATTTCGCCCGCTGACGCGGGCGACCGACCGGGGGCTCCGCCCCCGGACCCCCGGAGTATTTCACCAAGAAAAAGGGGGGTGGATGAAGAGCACAGGGAGACACAATATGAGCACCACAGTCATCAAGGGCGGCACGGTCGTCACGGCGGACCTCACCTACCAGGCGGATGTCCTCATCGAGGGCGGCAAGATCATCGAGATCGGCCAGGGTCTCAAGGGCGACGAGGTGCTCGACGCGACGGGCTGCTTACGTGATGCCGGGCGGGATCGACCCGCATACGCACCTCGAGATGCCGTTCATGGGCACCTACAGCTCGGACGATTTCGAAAGCGGCACGCGGGCGGCGCTCGCCGGCGGCACCACGATGGTGGTCGATTTCGCGCTGCCGAACCAGGGCGAGAGCCTGCTGGAGGCGCTCAAGCGCTGGGACAACAAGTCGACCCGCGCCAACACCGACTACTCGCTTCCACATGGCGGTGACCTGGTGGGGCGAGCAGGTCTTCAACGACATGGAGACCGTGGTCAAAGAGCGCGGCATCAACACATTCAAGCATTTCCTCGCCTACAAGGGCGCCTTGATGGTCAACGACGACGAGCTTTACGCCTCGTTCTCGCGGCTGCGCCGAGCTTGGGGCGACGCCGCTGGTGCATGCCGAGAACGGCGACGTGGTGGCGGAGTTGCAGGCCAAGCTCATGGCCGAGGGCAACACCGGGCCGGAGGCGCATGCCTATTCGCGGCCGACCCAGGTCGAGGGCGAGGCGACCAACCGCGCGATCATGATCGCCGATATGGCCGGCGCGCCGCTCTACGTGGTGCATACGTCGAGCTGCGAGGAGGCGCATGAGGCGATCCGCCGGGCGCGGCATGCTGGGCAAGCGGGTCTGGGGCGAGCCGCTGATCCAGCACCTCACCCTCGACGAGAGCGAATACTTCAACCCCGATTGGGACCACGCCGCGCGCCGCGTGATGAGCCCGCCGTTCCGCAACCAGAAGCACCAGGACAGCCTCTGGGCGGGGCTGCAGTCGGGCTCGCTTTCGGTGGTCGCGACCGACCATTGTGCGTTCACCACTGAACAGAAGCGCTACGGGGTGGGCGACTTCACCAAGATCCCGAACGGCACCGGCGGGCTCGAAGACCGGATGCCGATGCTCTGGACCCACGGCGTGAACACCGGACGGCTGACGATGAACGAGTTCGTCGCGGTGACCTCGACCAACATCGCCAAGATCCTCAACTGCTACCCGAAGAAGGGGGCGATCCTGGTGGGGGCCGATGCCGATATCGTGGTCTGGGATCCGGAGAAGGAGAAGACCATCGCGGCCGACAGCCAGCAGTCGAGCATCGATTACAACGTGTTCGAAGGAAAGCACGTGAAGGGCCTGCCGCGGTTCACGCTGTCGCGGGGCTACGTGGCGATCCATGACGGCGAGGTGCGCACCCGCGAGGGCCACGGCGAGTTCGTCGCGCGCGAGCCGAACGGCACCGTGAACAAGGCACTGTCGAAGTGGAAGGAACTCACCGCGCCGCGGCCCGTCGAGCGCACCGGCATCCCGGCGACGGGGGTGTGATGGCTGCCACCCGACCCGGCGCGCCCGAAGCTGTGCTCGAGGCGGCCGTCTACGTCGAGGATCTCGACGCCGCCGAAGCGTTCTACGGGGATGTCGTCGGCCTCGACGTGATGCTGCGGCACAAGCCCCGGCACGTGTTCTTTACCGCGGGCGAGACCGTGGTGCTCGTGTTCAACCCGGCCGAAACGGCGAAGTCCCCGGCGCCCGGCAGCCTGCCGGTGCCGCCGCACGGGGCCAGGGGGGCGGGGCACATCTGCTTTCGGGTGCCCGGCGCGGCGCTCGACGGCTGGGCGGACCACCTTGCGGCGGAATGCATCGATATCGAAGCCGATTTCACCTGGCCGAACGGTGCGCGTTCGATCTACGTGCGCGATCCGGGCCACAACAGCGTGGAATTCGCAGAACCAAAGCTTTGGGGGTTCGAGACGTGAAGAAACCCGTCATCCAGGCGGAAGGTTTGGACCTCACCTTCCAGACCAACGACGGCCCGGTTCATGCCCTCAAGGGCGTGGACCTCGACATCAGCCGTGGCGAGTTCGTCAGCTTCATCGGCCCCTCGGGCTGTGGCAAGACGACCTTCCTGCGCGTGATCGCTGCGCTCGAGCATCCCACCGGCGGCACGATCACCGTCAACGGGATGACGCCGGACGAGGCGCGGCGCGCGCGCGCCTATGGCTACGTGTTCCAGCAGCGGGGCTCTATCCCTGGCGGACCATTGCCGGAAACATTCAGTTGCCGTTGGAAATCATGGACTTCCCGAAGGCCGACTATGCCAAACGCGTGGCCGAGGTGTTGAAGCTGGTCGATCTCGACGGGTTCGGGAAAAAGTTCCCCTGGCAGCTATCGGGCGGGATGCAACAGCGCGCGTCGATTGCCCGGGCGCTGGCGTTCGACGCCGATATCCTGCTGATGGACGAGCCGTTCGGGGCGCTCGACGAGATCGTGCGCGACCACCTGAACGAACAGCTCCTGGCGCTCTGGGCGCGGACCGAAAAGACCATCGGCTTTGTGACACACTCGATCCCGGAGGCGGTCTATCTCTCGACCAAGATCGTGGTGATGAGCCCGCGGCCGGGGCGGATTACCGACGTGATCGAGAGCCCGCTTCCCAAGGAGCGGCCGCTCGACATCCGCGACACGCCCGGAGTTTCTGGCGCTGGCGCACCGGGTCCGCGAAGGCTTGCGGGCGGGACATGCCTATGACGATTGAGCCTGGAAGCGCCCAAGGCAGGGGAGGCAACGGATGAGGTCAATCCTCCCGATCCTCACCGTCGTCGCGGCCATCGTCGTGCTCTGGTATGCCGCCGCGATCCCGATGAACACCCAATGGGCGCGCGACCAGGCGGCGCGGGCCGACACCACGATTTCGGGCCTAGACCTCGTTGCCGACACCTGGAGCCAGGAGCGGCCGCGGCTGCCGGTGCCGCACCAGGTGGTGGCGGAGCTGTGGGGGTCGACCGGTGAACTCGCGTTGCAAGGCCGGGCGTTATCCAAACGCTCGCTGCTCCTGCACACCTGGTACACCTTCTCGGCGACGATGCTCGGTTTCTTCATCGGGACCGCGGCGGGCGTGCTGCTCGCGGTGGGGATCATCTACAACCGGGCGATGGACATGGCGGTGATGCCCTGGGCCATTGCGTCGCCAGACCATCCCGATCCTCGCCATCGCGCCGATGATCATCGTGGTGCTGAATTCCATCGGCATTCAGGGGCTGATTCCGAAGGCGATCATCTCGGCCTATCTGTCGTTTTTCCCGGTGGTCGTGGGCATGGTGAAGGGCCTGCGCGCGCCGGGGCGCGACCAGCTCGATCTGCTGTCGACCTATTCGGCCAGCGGGTCCGACCAGTTCTGGAAGCTGCAGACTGCCCGCCTCGATGCCCTATTTCTTCACCGCGATGAAGATCTCCATCGCCGCCGCCCTCGTCGGCACCATCGTCGGCGAATTGCCGACCGGGGCGGTGCGCGGGCTCGGCGCGCGGATGCTGTCGGGCAGCTACTACGGGCAGACGATCCAGATCTGGTCGGCGCTGTTTGCCGCCGCGATCCTGGCGGCGGCGCTGGTGGGCATTGTGGGACTGATCGAACGGGCGACACTCAAGCGGATGGGGATGCAGGCATGACGCTCGTTATCCTTTCTCTCGTCTTCTGGCTCGCCGCCTACATCGTCAACAACCGTCTGGCAAAGTCGCGCTGGCAGGATGCCGGCTGGGTGCGGTTCTTCGTGCCGACGCTGTTTGGCGTGACGGTGATCGTCGTCTGGGAGGGGCTGGTGCGCGGCCTCGGCGTGCCGGGCGTGATCCTGCCGCCGCCCTCGGCGATCGCGGCGGAATTCGCAGACTCCACGGACGTGCTCTGGGTCGATTTCGTGCAGACCTTCGTCAAGGGCGCGCTGTCGGGGTTCGCGATCGGCACCGGGGCGGCGTTCGTCACCGCCATCGCCATCGACCGCTCGCCGTTCCTGCAAAAGGGCCTGCTGCCGGTGGGCAACTTCGTGGCCGCGCTGCCGATCGTCGGCACCGCGCCGATCCTGGTGATGTGGTTCGGGTTCGACTGGCAGTCGAAGGCGGCGGTGGTGGTCGCGATGGTGTTTTTCCCGATGCTGGTGAACACCGTGCAGGGGCTGGCGGCAACGACGCTGATGCAGCGCGATCTGATGGCCACCTATTCCGCAAACTACTGGCAGACGCTCCTCAAACTGCGCCTGCCGGCGGCGATGCCTGTCGTATTCAACGGGCTCAAAATTGCGACAACCCTTGCATTGATCGGCGCTATCGTGGCCGAATTCTTCGGCAGCCCGATCAAGGGCATGGGATTCCGCATTTCAACCGAGGTCGGCAAGCTCGGCCTTGATATGGTCTGGGCAGAAATCACCGTCGCCGCCCTGGCAGGCTCGGCCTTCTACGGCGTGGTGGCGATGATCGAGCGGGGGGTGACCTTCTGGCACCCGTCGCAACGTAAATGAAAAAACATCAGGGAGTTTTCCGATGATCAAGTACATGACCGGAGCGATGGCCGCGCTGGGGCTGACCGCGGGCGCAGCCCTTGCGGCCGACGAGGTGACGTTGCAGCTGAAGTGGGTCACGCAGGCGCAGTTCGCGGGCTACTACGTGGCGCTCGAAAACGGCTACTACGACGGACGAAGGGCTCGACGTGACGATCATGCCGGGCGGCCCCGACATCGCGCCGGTGCAGGTGCTGATGGGCGGCGGCGCCGACGTGATGGTCGACTGGATGCCGTCGGCGCTGGCCGCGCGCGAACAGGGCGCGCCGGTGGTCAACATCGCGCAGCCGTTCAAGTCGTCGGGCATGATGCTCACCTGCCTGCAAGGAATAGCGGCATCGACCGAGCCCCGAGGATTTCCCGGGCAAGACGCTCGGCGTGTGGTTCTTCGGCAATGAATACCCGTTCCTGAGCTGGATGAGCACGCTCGGCATCTCGACCGAGGGCGGCGACGGGGTGACGGTGCTCAAGCAGGGCTTCAACGTCGACCCGCTGCTGCAAAAGCAGGCGGCCTGCATCTCGACGATGACCTACAACGAGTATTGGCAGGTGATCGACGCCGGGCATCAGCGCCGACGACCTCATCACCTTCAAGTACGAGGACCAGGGCGTGGCGACGCTCGAAGACGGGCTCTACGTGCTCGAGGAGAACCTCGCCGACGAAGCCTTCAAGGACAAGATGGTCCGCTTCGTGAAGGCCTCGATGATGGGCTGGAAATGGGCCGAGGAGAACCCGGAAGACGCGGCGATGATCGTGCTCGACTATGACGAGACCGGCGCGCAGACCGAGGGCCACCAGGTGCGGATGATGGGCGAGATCGCCAAGCTCACCGCCGGCTCGAACGGCGCGCTCGACGTGGCCGATTACGAGCGCACCGTCGCGACGCTGATGGGCGGCGGGTCGGACCCGGTGATCACCATGGAGCCGACCGGCGCCTACACGATGGAGATCACCGACGCGGCGCTTCAGTAAACTGATCGGAAGAAGACCAGCAAGGCCCCGTTTCGGCGGGGCCTTCTTTTTTGGGAATTGGCGCGGTGCCCGGCGACCAGCCCAGCGCGTTCGGGGCTCAGCGCGCTCCGGGCCCACCCGTCAGATGTCGCGGGCATAGAAAATGTCGTGCCCTTCCCGGTGGGTTTCGCAAAACTCCAAACGGCGCAGCAGTCCTTGCGAGGGCAGATTGCCCGCTTCCGTGTCGGCGAGCAGGTGCGAAATTCCGTGGTTCGCCACCAGCTCCGCCATCGTGAGTTCTGCCGCCGTCTGGGCGACGCCCTTGCCCCACACCGTCGGGGAGAGGATATAGGCGAAACTGGCGGATCCGGTCTCCAGGATGGTCGCCTGGGTGGACCCGACGATGCTGTCGCCGAGGAACACGGTCCAGTTCAGCCAGATTTCCGACCCGTCCGGCGGCCCGCCTTCCATGAGCCGCTCGATCCGCGCGCGGACGTCTTCGACCGACCGGGGCGGGTCGCCGTCGAGGAATGCGTAGATCCTTGGGTCCTGGAGGCATGCGTACAGGCCTTCGGCATGCGCCGGGTGCTGCGGTGCCAGCGCCACGCGGCGATTGTCGATCATGGGGGCGCCTCCAAATCTTCCCCTGACATAGCACGGAACCGGGGCGTGCGGCGCAGCGGTCTATCCGGTTGGGGGGGACGGTCTGATCCGGCCTGCGCACGCCCCGAGACAGGCAAACCCCGTCCCATGCTTGCGCGTGTGCGCTGTCGGTGCGGCCGAAGCAGGGAGGTTCTAGCCGAGGATTCCGGGCCAGTTCTCGAGACCCTTGGCGATGTTGCCGGGTACGTCCTGAAGCCAAAGCTCGCGCGCCCGAAGGTTGGCGTTCATGTAGAGTTTGCCTTCGTAGACCGTCCAGGCCTCGGGCACCGTCGGGGCGAGATAACCGCGCGAGGCCGCGAAGGCGCAGTAGCCGCCGAAGACCGGGGCCCAGGGTTCCGGATCCGCTTCGAAGGTCGCCGCGTTTTCCGCGTTGGCGAAATGCCAGGCAGCCCCGTTCCACACCACCTCGTGGTCGGCGAGACCCGGCACCGGGGCGGCGTCCGTGAAATAGCCGATCGGGTCGATGGCGTTGATGGCGATGGGGTTCTGGAACACCTCCGGTTCGCCCGCCAGGGCAGCACGAGAGGAAAGGGCGAGTGCCCCGGGAGCGAGCGTGAGAAGTCCGAGTGTTGCGCGTCGTGTAAACATGGTGTCCTCCTGATCTCCCGCCAGCATAGCTGCCCCGGCCGGCCTCGGGGGCCCCGATGACCAATGTGTGATTTCCGCGCGAGGTGGCGTGTCGCGGGCCCGGTGGGTGGACTACATCCGACCCGCCGCCGCTTTGGCAGGTGCACGGGTCAAGGGGTCTGGCCCCACGTTTGACTGTCCAGACGCCGGTCGGGTCGCTAGGATTTCTTGAGGAGGGATGCCCTTGAACCCCGATGCGATCCTCGACCAATGGAAAGCTCAGGGCGCACCGCTGGTGGTTCGCGGCGCCAATACACGCATCTGGCGCGAGGGCAGCGGGCCGCCGGTCGTCTGCCTGCATGGCGTTCCATCCTCGGGCTTTCTGAACCGGAAACTGATCGCGTCCCTCGCGGACCGTGGCCTGGAAGGGATCACCTTCGATCTACCCGGGCTCGGGTTCGCTGACCGACCGGAGGCGTTCGATTACAGCTGGTCGGGGCTGGCCCGCTGGGTCGAAAACGCCCTGGGTGCGGCGGGCCTCGAGCGTTTCCACCTTGTCGTCCACGATATCGGGGGCCCGATCGGGTTTGACCTGGCCGCCCGAAACCCGGAGCGGATCCTGTCATTGACCGCGCTGAACACCGTCGTCGACGTCGCGTCGTTCCGCCGACCCTGGATGATGGAACCCTTTGCCTGGCCGGTGATCCGGTCGGTCTGGCTGGCCGCGATCGGCACACCGGTGCTCTGGGGGCTCATGCGATACTCGGGGATGCTTGGAACGCCGAGCTACGGTGAGATCATGGCCTACGGGAAACTTTTGAAACGGGACGATGGCGGCCGGGCCTTCCTCAAGATCATGCGGGGGTTCGAACGGACCGAGGGGTTCGAGACGTTTATCAAGAAGGGCCTGAAAGCCAGACCCTATCCGGCACAGGTGATCTGGGGAAAACAGGATCCGGCGCTCAGGATGAACAGATTTGCCCCCGGTGTGTGCGCGGCCCTCGGCGTGGAGACCTGGCACGAGGTGAACGGCAAGCATTTTCTTCAGGAAGACAGCTACGAAGACATCGCCGAGCTGATTTCCGCGATGATCGTCGCCAAGTGACGCGGGCAGGATCCCGTCGGGTTCCTGGTTCGCCCGGAAAGAAATAGCCCCGCCACTTGCTTGCGCAGGGGGCGGGGCTTTCGGGCGGTGGAAACCAAACACCGCCCGGGAAGGGCGCGGGCTCAGGAGACCCGCGCCCCAGGGAGGATCAAGCGTGGAGGATCATTCGGCCGGCTCCGGGTCCACACCGCAATTCGACGCGGTATTGTTGGGGTGGTTCGGCCAGGTCAGCGCCGGTTCCACCTTTCGGCCGGTGCGTTCGTCGAGTGCGCCGAGCGGCAGTTCCTTCATGGTGATGCAGTCTTCGACCGGGCAGACCTGGACGCAGAGGTTGCAGGCGACGCATTCGTCGTCCTTGACCGTGAACACCCGCTCGGGGCTCATGGCGATGGCCTGGTGCGAGGTGTCTTCGCAAGCGGCATAGCAACGGCCGCAGGCGATGCAGCTCTCCTGGTCGATCACCGCCTTGGTGACGTAGTTGAGGTTCAATTCGTTCCAGTTGCGCACCTTGGGCACGGCGCGGCCGGTGATCTCGGAGACCGAGGCGATGCCTTTTTCGTCCATGTACTGCGAGAGCCCCGAGATCATCTCCTGGACCACCTTGAACCCGTAGGTCATGGCGGCCGTGCAGACCTGCACGTTGCCGGCGCCGAGGGCGAGAAATTCGACCGCGTCGCGCCAGGTGGTGACGCCGCCGATGCCGCTGATCGGCAGGTCCGCCGTCTCCGGGTCGCGGGCGATCTCGGCGACCATGTTGAGCGCGATGGGCTTGACCGCCGGGCCGCAATAGCCGCCGTGGGCGCCGAGGCCGTCGATGGTGGGCTCCGGCGTGAGCGTGTCGAGATTGACGGAGGTGATCGAGTTGATCGTGTTGATCAGGCTCACCGCGTCGGCCCCGCCGGCATGGGCGGCGCGGGCCGGGTAGCGTACGTCGGTGATGTTCGGCGTGAGCTTCACGATCACCGGCATGCGCGAGGCGGCTTTCACCCAACGGGTGACCATCTCGATGTATTCCGGCACCTGGCCCACGGCCGAGCCCATGCCGCGTTCGGCCATGCCGTGCGGGCAGCCGAAGTTGAGCTCGACCCCGTCGGCGCCGGTGTCTTCGACCGCGCGCATGATCTTTTCCCAGGGCTCCTGTTCGCAGGGCACCATGAGCGAGACCACCAGGGCGCGGTCGGGGTAGTCGCGTTTGACCGCCTTGATCTCGCGCAGGTTTACCTCGAGCGGCCGGTCGGTGATGAGCTCGATGTTGTTGAGGCCGAGGAGCGTGCGGTCGGGCCCGTGGATGGCGCCGTAGCGGGGGCCGTTGACGTTGACGATGGGCGGGCCTTCCTCGCCGAGGGTCTTCCAGACCACGCCGCCCCAGCCTGCCTCGAACGCGCGGCGCACGTTGTATTCCTTGTCGGTCGGCGGCGCCGAGGCGAGCCAGAACGGATTGGGAGACTTGATCCCGATGAATTCGCTGGACAGATCGGCCATGGTTCAAGCCTCCTTCATGCTTTCGAGGAGAACCAGGTTCCCCTCGCTGTCACGGATCATCAACCACCGCACTCCGGGTTGCCACGGTGCATCGTCCGGGCCGCCGGTGATCTCGACCCCGTTGTCGGCAAGTGATTTCGCCTCGGCATCGACTTCGTCGCAGACGAGACACAGCGCCGGTTTTTCGTTGACCTGGATATCGCTCGCCGCGGCGAAATGCAGCCGGGTTTGCGCCCCGGGCAGGGTGAGGAATATCCAGCGCCAGTCGTCACCATAGGGTGCGTCGGTGTGCACCTCGAAGCCGAGATTACGGGTGTAGAATTCGACCGCGCGGCTCTGATCCTCGACCGGGATGGACTGGAAATGGATGTGCGATACAGCCATGGCTCAGGCCCCTCCCATGAGTGCGGCGTGGATGTCCTCGGCGGCGTCGCGGCCTTCGGCAACGGCGGTCACGGTGAGGTCGTCGCCCCCTGACGCGCAGTCGCCGCCGGCCCAGACGCCGGGCACAGAGGTGCGGCCGGCGCCGGTCACGGCGATCTTGCCGCCGGCGAGGTCCAGCACTTTCGGCACGCCCGAAAGCGTCTGTCCGATGGCGACCAGCACCTGGTCGGCGTCGAGAACGATCTCCTCGCCGGTGTCGACGAGCTTGCCGTCCGTCGTCTCGGTGCGCGCAAGCGTGATCGTGCCCGCGCCGAGCGCCCTGGGCGCGGCATTGAACATGAGGCGCACACCTTTCGATGTTGCCAGATCCTGTTCGTATTCCGAAGCCGCCATCGCCGCCTTGTCGCGGCGATAGGCGATGGTGACGGTCTCGGCGCCGAGGAGCCGGGTCTGAACAGCGGCATCCACCGCCGTCATGCCGCCACCGATCACCACCACGTTGCGGCCGACGGCGATGTCGGTCTTGTCGCCGGACTGGCGCAGCGCAGCGATCCAGCCGACGGCATCGGCCAACCCCTCGTGGTCGCCGTCCAGGGCGAGCGCGTTGACGCCGGAAAGCCCGAGCCCGAGAAACACCGCGTCGAAGTCCTCTTGCAGGGCCGCCAGCGTCAGATCGGCCCCCAGCGCCTGTCCGTAGTCGACAGAGATACCGCCCACCGACAAGAGCCAGTCAAGCTCGGCCTGGGCGAAGTCGCCCGGCGCCTTGTAGGCGGCGATGCCGTATTCGTTGAGTCCGCCGCCGCGCGGTTTGTGGTCGAAGATCTGGACCTGGTGCCCTTGCACCGCGAGCCGGTGCGCGCAGGCGAGCCCGGCGGGGCCGGCGCCGACCACGGCGATCCGCTTGCCGGTTTCGGGCGCGCGGGTGAACGGGTGAACGCCCTGGCCTTGCAGCGAGTCCGTCGCGTAGCGTTGCAGCCGGCCGATTTGCACCGGGGCGCCTTCCGCCTTTTCGCGCACGCAGGCCTCTTCGCAGAGGGTCTCGGTCGGGCAGACGCGGGCGCAGATGCCGCCGAGAATGTTCTGCGAAAAGATCGTGCGGGCCGCCGCTTCGGGCGTGCCGGTGGCGATCTGGCGGATGAAAAGCGGAATGTCGATCGCGGTCGGGCAGGCGTGCATGCAGGGCGCGTCGTGACAGAAATAACACCGCGCGGCGGCGACATGCGCCTCATGCGCGTCGTACGGCGGGTGGAGATCGCCGAACCGTTCGGCGATTTCGTCTGCCGAGAGACGGCCCGGGGTTACACCTGGCGTCGTGAGTTCAGGCATCGGTTTCTCCCTGGTCGGATTCGCTATATTTGACTTTACCATACGGTCAAAACTTCGAATCGACCAAGCAGATTGCGGGTGTGGGCCGAAATCGGGGACGGATGAGCCCCCGGGATTTCCCGGACGCCCGGTTTCGCGCCGGGCCTTGCGCAATCTCTGGGCAGTGCGGTTTGGCGGCCCCGGGCTGCGTTGACCGGCGAGGTAAGCAGGCCGCAGCCGACCCGGGCGGGGCCTCGTCTGACCGCGCCTCGAGGGCGGCCACGCGCCGGCGGACACCGGCCCGGGCATGGCCTTTCCGGTCCCTTTCGGTTTCTTGAGCACAGTTCCGGCGTCCAGTTGGCAGATGTGATGCTGGTGATTGAGCCGGTGAGAGTGAGTCGGCTGCGCTTGCGAAATGGCGCGGGCACCGAGCCGGTACGTCGGTTTCCTGGAGGGTTTCGCGCCGGGACTACTGCCTTCCAAGTCGCATCAGATCAGAAGGTTGTTCCTTTTTGTCACCGTCTATTGCACAAAAACGGAATTATGTCCCATATTCTCCCGAGATAGGACAACGGAGGCGATCATGTCCCAACCGGCCCGCGTACAATATGTTACCGCCAACGACCTCCTGACGGGCGAGGTCGTTTTCCTCGCATCCGACGGTGGCTGGGTGCCGGACCTGGCAGGGGCCATGTTCTTTTCGGATCCGGACGAGGGTGCGATCCGTCTGACCCAGGCAGAGGCGGACGGGGCCCGGGTGGTCGGCCCCTATCTCGCCGATGCTGCCGACGATTGCGCAAAGCTGCCCATGCATTTCCGCGAACGGTTCCGCGCAACCGGTCCGTCCAACTATTTCCATGGCAAACAGGAGCGCGGAGCCCATGTATGATTACGCCGATTTCGACGAGGCCTTCGTGCGCCTGCGTGTCGACCAGTTTCGCGACCAGGTGGCGCGGCGGATCGACGGCAGCCTGACGGAGGAGGAGTTTCGCCCGCTTCGGCTGATGAACGGGCTCTATCTCCAGCTCCACGCCTACATGCTGCGCGTGGCCATCCCCTACGGCAGCCTCACGCCGGACCAGCTGCGCCAGCTGGCCTGGATCGCGGAGAACTGCGACCGGGGCTACGGCCACTTCACCACCCGGCAGAACATCCAGTTCAACTGGCCGCAGCTTGGGGAGGTGCCCGACATCCTCGAGGCACTCGCCGAGGTCGAGCATGCACGCGATCCAGACCAGGGCGCGACTGCATCCGCAACGTCACCGCCGACCATTTCGCGGGGGTCGCGGCGGACGAGATCGAGGACCCGCGGCCGACTGCGGAGCTGATCCGCCAATGGTCGACCTGCCACCCGGAGTTCCAGTTCCTGCCGCGCAAGTTCAAGATCGCGGTGACGGGCGGCGCAGGGCGACCGGGCCGTCGTCAAGGTGCACGACATCGGCATCCGGATCGTGCAGAACGACGCCGGTGAGATCGGGTTCCGGATCGATGATCGGCGGCGGGCTCGGTCGCACGCCGATGATCGGCAAGACGATGCGCGACTTCCTGCCGAAGGCCGATCTGCTGCCCTATCTCGAGGCCGTGCTCCGCGTCTACAACCTGCTCGGCCGGCGCGACAACAAGTACAAGGCGCGGATCAAGATAACCCTGCACGAGCACGGGATCGAGAAGTATCCGCGACATGGTCGAGGCGCGAGTTCGGGCTGTTGAAGGCCCGCTTTTGCGACCGTTGCCGACGCGCATGTCGACCGGATCGCCGCGACTTTGCCGCCGCCTGCGTTCGGGGATGGATCGACGGATCGCCTTTGAAGCGGCCCGCGCTGCGGATCCGGTGTTTCGCGGCCTGGAGCGACACGAACCTCGACACCCACAAGGCGCCGGGCTATGCCATCGTGACGATCTCGCTGAAAGCCCCGGGGGCGACGCCGGGCGACGCATCGGCGGACCAGATGCGAGCTGATCGCCGATCTCGCCGAGCGGTACGGCCACGGTGATATCCGCGTGACGCACGAGCAGAACATCGTGCTACCGCACGTGCACAAGGCCGACCTCTCCGGCGCTGTTTGCGGCGTTGCAGCCCGCCGGGCTCGCCACCGCCAACGTCGGGCTGATCTCGGACATCATCGCCTGCCCGGGGCTCGACTACTGCGCGCTGGCGAACGGCGCGCTCGATCCCGGTCGCGCAAGCAGATCGCCGAGCGTTTCGCAGGCCCGCGATGCGGAGCGACGATATCGGCCAGATCAAGATCAAGATCTCGGGCTGCATCAACGCCTGCGGCCACCACCACCTGGGCCATATCGGCATTCTCGGGCTCGAAAAGGGCGGGGTCGAAAGCTACCAGATCACCCTTGGCGGCGACGGTGGGCCGGAGACGACGATCGGGACGCGGGCGGGGCCGGGTTTTTCCTACGCGGAAATCGTGCCGGCGGTCGAGCGGGTGATAGACGCCTATCTCGCGCTGCGGACCCGCGAAGACGAGACCTTCATCGAGACATACCGGCGCCTGGGAATGGCGCCGTTCAAGGCAGCCCTGTATCCGGAGGCGAAATCCCATGCCGCGTGACATCGAAACGGACGATCTGTCGGCCCACGTCGACGCGCTCAACGCAAGCTTTCGCGATCGGCCGGCCTGCGCGGTCCTTGCGCAGGCGATCAGCGACGACCGGCTGGGACGGGTGGCACTGGCCTCGAGCTTCGGCGCCGATAGCGTCGTGCTGATCCACATGGTTGCCCAGCTGGACAGGACGTTGCCGGTGCTGTTCCTGGACACCGGCCAGTTGTTCGCCGAGACGCTGCGCTACCGGCGCGAGGTGGCGGCCGATCTGGGGCTGACCGATCTGCGGGTGATCCGGCCGGACCCGGCCGAGCTTCTGGTGCGCGATACCGACGGAATCCTGCACCAGGCCGACCAGGATGCCTGCTGCGCGCTGCGCAAGGTCGAGCCGCTGGACGGCGCGCTTGCGGGGTTTGGCGGCTGGATCACCGGCCGCAAACGTTTCCAGGGCGGGCAGCGTGTTGCGCTCGAGCATTTCGAGCTCCAGGACGGGCGGGTGAAGGTCAACCCGCTGGCACATTGGGACCGGGCCGAAGTGTGCGCCTATGTGACCGAGAATGGCCTGCCATTGCACCCGATGCAGGCGAAGGGCTTCACTTCGGTCGGCTGCGAACCCTGCACCGTACCGACCCGGTTCGGCGAAGACGCGCGGGCCGGGCGTTGGCCGGGACAGGGCAAGGTGGAATGCGGCATCCATTTCGAGGGCGGCAGGCCCGTGCGGGACGGGGCATCGGCATGAACGTGATCGTCACCGATGCCGGGTTTCGGGCCGAGGACTGGACGGCGGGCTTCGATGCGCCCGAAGGTCTGGCCGATCCGGCGCGGCGGGACCTCGGGCTGGACCTGGCGGTGGATCTGCTGCCGGAGGCGCTTGGCGAACTCGCACGCGATTTCGACCGGATCGCCCTGATCCGCATTCCGTTTGCGAGTTTCGCCGATGGGCGCGGCTTCACGCTGGCGCGACATTTGGAACTTCCTGGGGTTCCGGGGACGGCTCAGGGCCGTGGGGCATGTGATCGCCGATCAATACGCAATGGCGCGGCGCAGCGGGTTCGATGAGGTGGAGATCGACACGGAGCTGGCTGCGCGTCAGCCGGAAGACCAATGGCGGGCCCGCGCCGATTGGCGGGCGCATGACTACCGGGCGCGGCTGGGGGCGGCGGCACCGGGGCGGATCCAACCGGAAACGCAGACGTTCGGAGGCTGAACCGCGCCGGTGGCATCTGTCGCATCCGGCGGGCTCGATTTTCGGTGTCGTGCAATCGCCGGACCCACGGGTTTCGGGGCAACGCGCTGTTTCGGGTCCGCTCATTCCACGCCCCTAGGGCCCTAGGGGTGTGGAGCAGGGTGCGAACAAAAGTCTTTTCAGTTCAGATGGTTGGTTTTCATTCGTGTTGACTTCTCGTTAACCGTGATGCGGTGAAAACACCGATCGCGCCAAAAAGAACCGTCGGCGCAGCCGACATGATTTTCCAGGCCGATCCTGCCAGCTTCGGGCCCAACCCCACGCAGTTCCGGAGACGAAATCAGGCCACGCCCTACCGGCGTGGCCTGATCCTTGCGACAGTCCCGAGGGACGGTCAGCTGATCTTGATCTGCATCGTCTCTTCGCCGTCCTCGCCGACCATGTGCACCGCGCAGGCGATGCAGGGGTCGAAGCTGTGGATGGTGCGCAGGATCTCGAGCGGCTGATCGGGCACGGCGAGCGTATGACCCTTGAGTGCAGCCTCGTAGGGTCCGGCGGCGCCGGTCGCGTCGCGGGGGCCGGCGTTCCATGTCGTCGGCACCACCGCCTGGTAGTTGGCGATCTTGCGGTCCTCGATCACGATCCAATGGCCGAGCGCGCCGCGGGGCGCCTCCATGTAGCCCGCCCCTTGCGCTTTGGAGGGCCAGGTCTTCGGATCCCACATCTCGTTGTTGTGGGTCTTCAGATCGCCCGTCTTGATATTGGCGATGAGCTCGTCGTACCAGCCGCGCATCCAGTCGAGGAAGACCTTGGTCTCCAGCGTGCGCGCGGCGGTGCGGCCGAGCGTCGAGAACAGCGCGTCGATCGGCACGTCGAGCGTCGACAGCGTCGAATCGACCAGTTCCTTGGCGTGGGCATTGCCGGTGCCGTAGAGCATGAGCATCCGGCTGAGCGGACCCACTTCCATCGCCTTGCCTTTCCAGCGCGGCGATTTCAGCCAGGAATAGCCCTTGTCGACGTCGAGCTGGTCGTAGGGCGGTTTCGGCCCGTCATAGGCGAACTCGGTCTCGCCCGCATAGGGGTGCAGGCCGGTGCCGGGACCGCCCTGGTAGTCGTACCAGGCATGATCGACGAATTCCTCGATCTCGCCCTCGGCGTGCAGGTCGACCTCGTGGATGGTCGACAGATCCCGGTCGAGAATCACGCCGCGCGGCACCAGGAAGCTCGACGGATCCCAGGAATTGCCGGTGGTCGGGAAATCGCCGTAGCACAGGAAGTTGCCCACGCCTTCGCCCTGGGCGCCCCAATCCTTGTAGAACGAGGCGATGGCCAGCGTGTCGGGCAGGTAGGCCTGGTTCACGAAGTCTTCCATTTTGCCGATCACCCGGCTGACCTCGCCGAGGTCTTCCATCGTCAGCGCGCCGTCGGAATTGGGGTCGATCGGGCACGCCACCCCGCCCACGAGGAAGTTCGGGTGCGGGTTCTTGCCGCCGAAGATCGCATGCAGCTTGACCACGTCGCGCTGCCATTCGAGCGCGTCGAGGTAATGGGCGACGGCCATCAGGTTGGCCTCGGGCGGCAGCTTGTAGGCCGGGTGACCCCAGTAACCATTGGCGAAGATGCCGAGCTGGCCCTGTTCGACGAACACCTTGAGCTTGTTCTTCACGTCGGCGAAGTAGCCGGGCGAGGTCTTGGGGTAGTTCGACAGCGATTGCGCGAGTTCGGAGGTCGCTTTCGGGTCGGCGTCGAGCGCCGAGACCACGTCGACCCAGTCGAGCGCGTGCAGGTGGTAGAAGTGCATCACGTGGTCATGCACGTATTGCGCCGCGATCATCAGGTTGCGGATGAGCTGCGCGTTCTTCGGGATCTCGATCTTCAGCGCATCCTCGACCGAGCGGACCGAGGCCATGCCGTGGACCAGCGTGCAGACGCCGCAGATCCGCTGGGCGAAGGCCCAGGCATCGCGCGGGTCGCGCCCCCTCAGGATGATCTCGATGCCGCGCACCATGGTGCCGGAGCTGTAGGCCTCGGCGATGTTGCCGCCGTCCATCTGCGCTTCGATCCGCAGGTGCCCTTCGATCCGGGTGATCGGGTCGACGACCAGTCTCTTTGCCATGTTCCCTCTCCCTTATTCTTCCAGGTACTCGGCCATCATCTCGGTGAGGCCGGCGACTTCGATTTCATCCATCTCGTTGATCTCGAGCTGGTCTTCCAGCGTGGTATGGCAGAAGGAGCACATGGTGACGATCTTCTCGGGGGCGACGTCCACGATCTGCTTCTTCTTGCGCCCGAAGGCCTTCTGCTGAAGCTCGTTGGCGCGCTGGTTGGCGCCGACACCGCCGCCGCCGGAGCAGCACCAGTTCATCACGCCGGCGTCTTCCGTCTCGACGAAGTTGTCGGCGACCATGTTCAGGAGGTTGCGCGGCTCCGCGATGACGCCGCCGCGGCGGGCGACCTGGCAGGGGTCGTGGAAGGTGATCTTGCCGTGGTCCTTCTCGCCGTTGACCTTGAGCCTGCCCTCGGCGCGGAACTGGTCGAGCACCTCGATGATGTGCTTGACCTCGAACTTGTATTCCCGGCCGATCAGGTTCGGCCCTTCCCAGCGGACGGCCTGGAAGGCGTGGCCGCATTCGGGGCTGATGACCGTCTTGACCCGGAGTTTTTCGGCGGCGTTGACGATGCGCGAAACCAGGTTGGCGGCCACGTCGCGGTTGCCCAGCTGGATCCCGACGTTGGTGGCCTCGAAGCCTTCGGTCGAGATCGTCCAGGTCTTGCCGGCCTTGTTCATGATCTTCGCGACGGACTCGATCATTTCCGGTCCGGCGGCGATTTCGTGCGACGACAGCAGCAGCATGTAGTCGACATCGGGTTTGTCGAGCTCGATCTCGAGCCCGGTCAGGCCCTCGGCCTGCTTGACCCGCGCCTGCAACGCCTTCGACAGGTTGCCCATCGGCGAGGTGCCCTCGGTGTGCCGCACGGCGGCGCCGTTGAGCTCTTCGGGGCCATGGCCGGAGGCCGACAGGCCTTCGCGCATCTTGCGGATCATCAAGGTGATGTCGTTGCCGACCGGGCAGACCAGGGTGCAGCGGCCGCACATGGTGCAGCTGTCGTAAACCAGGGTTTCCCATTCGGTCAGCAGATCGTCGTCGATCTTGTGCCCGAGGCCGAGCATCGACTTGGCCTTGCCGAACAGCGTGAACTCGTTTTGCCACAGCCGGCGCATCGGTTCGAGCTTGTGGATAGGCGTGTACTGCGGGTCGCCGGTTTCCTTGTAGAAAAGGCAGGCTTCCGCACAGATTCCGCAACTCACACAGGAGGTGAAGAAGCTTGCGACCGGGGCGTCGATCTGTTCGCGGAGCGCGTTGAGGCCGCGTTCGAGAGTGGCCGTCATGATTCGGCTCCTTTCCGGCCCTGGATCGAGCCGTTGTAATAGCGCGACACCGCGAAGGTGACGGCATGCATCAGCTTGGTGAAGGGGAAGGCGATCATCAGAAGTTCGGCGGTGAGGATATGGATGGCCATCCACAGGGTGGCATCGACACCGAAGACCCGGTTGACCGCGATATAGCCGGTGATGAGCGGCAGGACCGAAAGCACCAGCACCACCCAGTCGTCAAAGCGGGTGAGCGCCCGGCGCACCGGATCGGTCATCCGGGTGTAGGCCAGCGCGACGGCGGCGATCACCGCGAGCGCCGCGGCGGTCTCGATCAGCGCCTTGTTGAAGTCGAACCAGCCAAAACCGAGTAGCGACTTGATAAGCGCGATATGGGCGCCGAGGAACAGGAAGGCGACGGCGAAGCCAAGGTGGAAGACGTAGCCGGCCACGTAGGTGACGGGCGCCTCTTTCATCATGCCCTTGCGGGCGACCGAACGGGTGAAGATCGTCTTGATCCCCTGCGAGACCGGGTTGCCCTTGGGCTTGGCGAAATCCTTCTTGCGGCCGAGCACGAGGATCTCGACCAGACGCAGCAGAATACCGCCCACCATGATAATGAGCGCGATGTTGAAGCCGGGGCCCCGGGCCCACATCAGAAGATCGAAATACGCGTTGTTCATGACTTCTTCTCCAGATCATGCGCATCGACGACCTCGTGGGCCGCGACCGCCTTCGCCTTGGTCGAGCGCGCCAGCGCACCGCCCACAACCCCGAGCGCGGCACCGGCCGCGACGGCCGCGTAGCCGGCCTGGCGATAGTTGCCCGCAGGCGTCGAAAGCGGTTTGTAGAAGCCGCCGTTGTCCCAGAAATCGGGTTCGGTGCAGCCGAGGCAGGGGTGGCCCGCCTGGATCGGGAAGGAGGTGCCGTCGTTCCATTTGACGGTGGCGCAGACCGACTTGGTGGTCGGGCCCTTGCAGCCGAGCTTGTAAAGGCACCAGCCCTCGCGCGCGCCTTCGTCGTCGAAGGTCTCCGCAAACAGGCCCTTGTCATAGAACGGCCGGCGATAGCAGCGGTCGTGGATGGTTTCGCCGAAGAAGGCCTTGGGCCGGCCGAGCTCGTCGAGCTCGATGCTGTCGAGGCCGAGGGCGAGGAACTGGGCGATGACGGAGGTCATCACGATCGGGATCGGCGGGCAGCCGGGGATGTTGATGATCGGCTTGTCGGTGATGATTTCGCTCACTGCGACGGCGCCGGTCGGGTTCGGGTTGGCATGCGGGATGCCGCCATACGCCGCGCAGGTACCGACGGCGATGATCGCGGCGGCGCCGGCGGCCGTCTCTTTCAGCATGTCGAGGTTGGATATCCCGGCGATGCAGGAATACTCCGGGTTGTCGACCGGGATCGAGCCATCGACGATCACCAGGTAATTGCCATAGTTTTCCTTCATTGCATGCTCGCGCGCCTCCTCGGCGGCATGGCCGGAGGCGGCTTGCAGCGTGTGGTGGTAGTCGAGCGAGATCGCGTTGAAGATCAGGTCTTCGATGGTCGGCGCGTGCGAGCGGGTGATCGCCTCTGTGCAGCCGGTGCATTCCTGGAACGACAGCCAGATCACCGAGGGCCGGGCCGCATGTTCCAGCGCATAGGCGATCTTCGGCGCCAGCGCCGGGGGCAGGGCGAGCGCCGAGGTGAGCGAGGCGCAATACTTCAGGAACCCTCGTCGGCTGACCCCGTGTGCACGCATCAACTCCGGTAGCATGGGTCTCTCAGCCATTTCGCTCCTCCATGAGGTTCTATGATCCGTCCCGGGCCGCAAGTTCTGCTTGCAGCCGGCTCAGGCCCTGTTCGGCGTCGGGGCCCTGGGTTTTGAGTATGTCCGGGACAAAGGTGATTTCGACGAAACGCGACAACGTCTCGCCCTGGTGGTCAAAATGGTCGATGCGCCAGACGCCGGGGGTTCCGGTCTCATGTACGTGGCTGGTGCCAAGTGCCTCGATGGTCGCGCGGACCTCGCCGCTTCCGAGCGCGGCCTCGAGCGCCTTCTCATCGCCCGCGCTGAACGGCAGGGCGCCAAGATCGATGGTGGTGGTCTGGCCGGTGTCGAGGAGGCGGGCAAGGGCGGTGGCAATCTCCTGAAGGACCGGCCCGGCATTGCCTGTCGGCACATGCGCGCGTAGCTCCCGGACAGAATCTACCTGTCCAGATGGTCGCCCTTCAGCGTTCACGTGAAACTCCCGTCGATGTCGCTCAACCTGAAAACTCGGTCCCTGATGGTTGGGAGATTGCCAAAGGTCGCCGCGATCCGACTTGATCTGAATCAATCCATAAACACATTCTAATTATTGAATTGATAGAATGTTTCGCGCCGGAAAAATGGTCAGACAATCACTTGAGCCAGCGCGCAACCAGCTCGAACACCGCATCGACGGCCACCGGCACGGCACGGCCGACCGCCTCTGTCATCGCCTCGCCGACACCGAGATGTGTCGGTTGCACCCCGACCAGGGCGCGCTGGGCAGGCACGGCTTCGCGCAGCCTGAGCCCGTCGAGCATGTCGTCGAGGCCGATATCGTGCGGGTTGCGTCCCCGGGTGCGCAGAAAATGGTCCATGGCCGCGCCTTCGAAGGTTGCGACATGGCCCGGCGCGGCGCCGAGCTGAGCGGCGTCGATCACCACCATCGCGCCGGCTTCTTCCATGTCGACCAGGAGCGAGAGCCCCATCGTGCCGCCGTCGAGCGCGCGGATCGGATACGCCTTGGCGCGCGGGTCGCGGCCGACGGCTTCCGCCACACGCACGCCCACCTGTTCATCCGTGAGCAGGGTGTTGCCGAGACCGAGAACGAGGATCGGAGGGATTTCTGCCGTCATAGGAGGTTCATACTTCCCCGATTGCCCCGGCTGCAAGCCATGGAATGACCCGGTGATTCCCCGCACGTTGCCTGCAATTCGGCAGTTTCGGTCGATTTGCTGCGGGTTGCGCGCGCGCGCATTTGTCGCAGTGAGCGGAGAATTGTCTACTTTGGATGTACAATTCACACGCCTCTGGTGCTACTGCCCCGAATCGATCCACATTCCATCCACAAAACCACCGTTTTAGCGTTGTGTCGCCCGAGATTTGTCCAGTTTCGTTCCCAGTCTGCGCCGGGGTCGGGGCGAATAGTTGAAATCTCGCGGAGATGTCCGCTAGCTAATCGCCCCGCTGCCAAAGCAAGGGGTCACCTGGGAAAGGCTGAACGCCATGAGGCAATCTTCAGCCGAACGCGTGCGCGCGCTGCGTCTGCACGCTTCGGCACTGGTATGGGCGGCTGCCACCGCCATCTTGTTCATCGTGTCCACTCAAGACGCATCTGCTTCCAACGATTTCATCAAGCACAAAGGCGCCGCGCCCGCGCCAGAGGGGGCGCAAGCGATCTGCAACACCTACTCATGGGCCTGCGCCAGGTATGACAAACTACGCGCGACCACGGGCGAGACGCTGCAACGGGTGTCGGCGGTAAATACAAAGATCAACCGCTCGGTGCGCGCGATCGAGGACGACCGCCAATACGGTGTCACCGAATACTGGGCGCTTCCCACACAGACCGGCGGAGACTGCGAAGACTTCGCGCTTCTCAAGAAACGGGAACTGGTATCAATCGGGATCAACCCGCGGCGCCTTCTCATCGCCACCGCACTCGACAGGCAGCGCAACCCGCATGCCGTTCTGGTGTTTCGGACCGACGACGGCGATTTCGTTCTCGACAACCTCACCAACCAGGTCCGGTCCTGGCGGGACACCGGGTATATGTTTCTGCAGATGCAGGATCCCGACCGCCCGACGCGCTGGGTGAACATTTTCGCCAGCGGCTGACCGACGGTTGAAATCGCAACGGCGCGCCGTTCACAGGCGCGCCGTTGGTGTTTTGCTGTGCGATTCCGAACCTGCGGCTATGCGCCGGTATCAGGATCAGCAGCCGCGGTCGCGATCGTGCCCGCGATCATAGTCATGATCGTGGTCGCCTCGGCCGCCACCGCCGTGGTCACCACCGCCGTTGCCGCCGTGGTCGCCACCGCCGCTGCCGCCGTTGTCGCCACCGCCGCTGCCGCCGTTGTCGCCACCGCCGTTGTCGCCACCGCCGCTGCCGCCGTTGTCGCCACCGCCGTTGCCGCCACCGCCGTCGCCACCACCGCTGCCGCCGTTGTCGCCACCACCGGTGCCGCCGTTGTCGCCACCACCGGTGCCGCCGTCGCCATTGCCGCCGCCACCATTTCCGCCGTTGTCGCGGCCAGCGTCGGATTCGTCATCGAGGCGGTCGTTGGCGCCATTGCTGCGATCCGTGCTGCCCGGGACCAGGCTGGTCGTCGCGGTCGAGACGTTGGTCAGCACGCGGGCGAAGCCGGCGCATTGCTCCGAGGTCTCGTCAAGCAGGACCTCGAGATGGCGGTGCTTGCGGATAAACTCGAGCATCTGAACGCTCACGACTTCACAGCCGCAGAAGAGGTCGGTCACGCCGGAGAGGTTTTCCGGAATGCTGAGGTTGAGCGACAGCGCGCTGCGCGCGAGCCGCAGGTCGCATTGGTCGGGTTGCAGGTCCAGCCCAAGCGAGGCGAGGGTCTGTGCCGATGCCGGTCCGCTCGTCGAAATCATCGAAGCCGCGAACGCAAGGCTCGCAACGAGCCCCTTAATTTTTTTACTCATGTCTGCTCCTCAAAGCCCATGGGCTGACAACCAACCCACAGTTCGTTTTTTTATTGACCCCACTATACGGCAAGTTGTCGCCGACTGGGAAACGGTTTGGTTCCCAATCTCGAAAAAGTTACGAAATCGAACGGATTCTGGGCGTGGTTCGAGGTTTACACCATATTTAGCGGAAACGAATTTCACTTATACAACATACACGTGGGGGCTGGTGTTGGGATTCCGCAACAGTTCGTGGCCAAAACCCCGGCCATGCAGGACCGCGCGCGCGCGGGAGGCAAATTGGTCCTTGTCACGAGTTGTCCACAGGCGGGAGCGGGCGGCCGTGGCCGCATCGGGACCGAATCACCTAACCTGACGGGGTTCGACGGGTCACTTGCGCGCCCGGCCCGAATTCTGTGACTGCCCCCTCGAACTTCCTCCGATGCACAGGATATGCGCAGGCGGAATCCGGCAAAGCGCGGGCGAGTTGCGCTAGATCAATGCCGTTTGCGACGTGGCATGCGAAACGGCGGGGAATTCCATGGGAGGAGCCCGATATCCGCGCCCGGCGGATGACGGCAGGGTAGGCCGCACCGCTGGCGCAATAACTCTGGAAGGAGCGCAAGCGGAATGACACAGGTAGCTTTCGGGGTCTGGGACGGGGTCGCCTATGACGCGAACACCGCTACGTCCGAGACCGGCTCGCCGGAATATGCGCTGAAAGGGTTCGACGAATTCGACCCCGGCAACCCGATCAAAGCCTTCCTGGGCGATCGTGGCTTCTTCGTCTTCGACGAGAACGTGAGCCTGATCGACGCACTCTACCACTACATGACCAAGGCCGCCGAACAATCCTGCGGCGCCTGCACGCCCTGCCGGATGGGCACGGTGCTGGTGCGCGACGCGCTCGACAAGATGCGGCGCGGGCTCGACGGCGCGCTCAGCTTCGAAGAGATCGAAATGCTGGGCGAGCAGATGGCGGAAACCTCGCTCTGCGGTCTCGGCCAGACCTGCGGCATCGCCCTGCTCGGCGCCTTGCGCAATTTCCGCGACAAGATGGAAACCGAGCTGGTCCCGCACCGGCCGATCCCGGCCCAGCACGGCATGACCTACGTCACCGCGCCCTGCATCGAAGCCTGCCCCTCGAAGGTGAACGTGCCGCGTTACATCGACTATGTGCGCGACGGCAAACCCGAGAACTCGCTGGGCGTGCTGCTCCAGAAATACCCGATGGCGGCAACCTGCGGCCGGGTCTGCGTGCGCTACTGCGAACAGGCCTGCCGGCGCAAGTTCGTCGACGACGCGGTCGGGATCAAGACGCTGAAGCGCTACGTGGCCGACCAGCAGAACGGGCCACACGCGCTCAAGTTCACGCAAGACATGAAGACCAAGCCGCTCGACGAGCACAAAAAGGTCGCGGTGATCGGCGCGGGCCCGGCGGGCATTTCCTGCGCCTATCACCTGCTGCTGCGCGGCTTCCTCGTCGATGTTTTCGAAAAGGCCGACCAGGCCGGCGGCATGGCGCAGATCGGCATTCCGAGCTACCGGCTGCCCAAGAACACGCTGGCGATGGAAACCGACATCATCGCCGATCTCGGTGGACGGTTCCTCTATGGCCAGCAGCTGGGGCGCGACTTCGACATCGATGACCTGTTCAAACGCGGCTACAAGGCGGTGTTTCTCGGCCTCGGCTGCCAGGCGGGCTCGAGCCTCGGGGTCGAGGGCGAGGACGCGGCCCACGAGGGCTACTACAGCGGCATCGATTTCCTGCTGAAGGTGCATGACCATGTCGACGGCGTCGCGCCGCTCAAGCTCGAAGGCGAAGTGTTCGTGGTCGGCGGCGGCAACGTCGCGATGGACTGCGTGCGCTCGGCGATCCGACTGGGGGCCGACAAGGTCCACGTGATCTACCGGCGCACTGTCGAGGACATGCCGGCCGAGGAGGAGGAGATCACGGCGGCCAAGGCCGAAGGCGTGGAATTCCACACCCTGTGCAACCCGACGAAGATCCTCACCGAGAACGGCCGGATCGTCGGGCTGGAGCTCGCCCGGATGGAACAGAGCGAGCCGGACGCAAGCGGCCGGCGCCGGGTGACCCCGATCCCCGGCAGCGCGTTCGTTCTGAACGGCACAACCCTGATCCCGGCGATCGGCCAACAGGTGGAAGACGGTACGCTGATCGAGGCCGACGGCATCGAGCTCGACCGTTGGCGCAACGTCGCGGCCGATACCACGCTCGCCACCTCGCGCCCCGGCGTGTTCGCCGGCGGCGACTGCGTGACCGGCGCGTCGACGCTGATCTACGCGATGGCGGCGGGGCTGAAGGCTGCGCGCAACATCGAGGACTGGGTCGAGCGCGGGTCGGTCCGGTTCTTCAAACGCTCGCGGATGCGCAAGCTCATTGCCGAGAACCGGTTCCTCGGCTCCGACGTGGCAGAGACCCCGGTGCGCAACGAATACCGCGTGCACAATCCGGAGCTGGATCCCGAGCTGCGCAAGCACATGTTCGAAGAAGTGGAACAGACCATCAGCGACGCCGACGCCTACGCCGAAGCCCAGCGCTGCATGCGCTGCTACCGGATCTACTCCGTCGTCACCCAGCACCCGATCCCGGAAGGAGCAGCCTGATGTGTGGCCCCGACCAAGACCTCCTCACCCGTGACCCCGACGCGGCGACCATTTCGCTCACGATCAACGGCAAGGCAGCCCGCGCGTTCGAGAACGAAACGATCCTGTCCTGCGCCCGGCGCCATGACATGTACGTGCCGACGCTCTGCGAGCTCGACGACATCGACCATACGCCCGGCACCTGCCGGGTCTGCGTTGTCGAGATCCTGCAGGCGGGCAAGGCCGCCGCGCAGATCGTGACCTCGTGCAACACGCCCGTGCGCGAAGGGATGGACGTGCAGACCCGCTCGAAGAAGGCGCGCGACATGCAGCGGCTCCAGGTCGAGCTGTTGATGGCCGACCACCTCCAGGATTGCGCGACCTGCATCCGCCACGGCAACTGCGAGCTTCAGGATCTCGCGCAATATGTCGGGCTGAAGGAGAACCGGTTCTTCGACCGGGCGCTGACCGAGCAGCGGCCGATCGACCTTACCTCACCGTCGATGGTGCGCGACATGACCCGCTGCGTGCGCTGCCAGCGCTGCGTGGCGATCTGCCGCCACCACCAGGGCGTGGATGCGCTGGTGATGGAGGGCAACGGGGTCGACCGGATCGTCGCCCTGCGTAATGCCGACAGCTACCCCGAGAGCCTGTGCGTCTCCTGCGGCCAATGCGTGCTGGTCTGCCCGACCGGGGCGCTTGGTGAGCGCGACGAGACCGACCGGGCGCTCGACTATATCTGCGACCCGGAGCTGACAACCGTGGTGCAGTTCGCCCCCGCCGTGCGGGTGGCGTTCGGCGAGGAATTCGGCATGCCTGCCGGCACCAATGTCGAAGGCCAGATCATCGCCGCCTGCCGCAAGATCGGGGTCGATGTGGTGCTCGACACCAACTTCGCCGCCGACGTGGTCATCATGGAGGAGGGCACCGAGCTGCTCGGGCGGCTGAAGGAGGGGCGCAAGCCGACCTTCACCTCCTGCTGCCCGGCCTGGATCAACTTCGCCGAGATCCACTACCCGGAGGTGTTGCCGCTGCTGTCGTCCACGCGCAGCCCGCAACAGGTGCTGTCGAAAATCGCCAAGACCTACCTGCCCGAAAAGCTCGGCGTCGCGCCCGAGAAGGTCCGGGTGATCTCGATCATGCCCTGTGTCGCCAAGAAGGACGAAGCAGTGCGCCCGCAGCTCAGCTCAGAGGCGGGGCCGGATACCGACGTGGTGCTGACCACGCGCGAATTTGCCCGGCTGCTGCGCCGCGAGGGGATCGACCTCAAGGATCTCGAACCCTCGACGTTCGACGACCCGCACATGAGCGCCTATTCGGGCGCCGGCGCGATCTTCGGCACCACCGGCGGGGTGATGGAAGCGGCCCTGCGCACGATCTATGCGGTGGTCAACGGCAAGGAGCTCGACAAGGTCGAGATGACCGGGCTGCGCGGGTTTGAAGGCATCCGCGAGGCGACGGTCGATCTCGGCGGTGCCGTGGGCGAGGTGAAGGTCGCCATGGTTCACGGGCTCGGCGACACCCGCGCGCTGGTCGAGAAGGTCCGGAGCGGCGAGGCCGACTACGACTTCATCGAGGTCATGGCTTGTCCCGGCGGCTGCGTCGACGGTGGCGGGTCGCTGCGCTCGAAGAAGGAGTATCTGCCGCTCGCGGAGGCGCGCCGGGAGACGATCTACAACGTCGATCGCGTGGCCAAAGTGCGCCAGTCGCACAACAACCCGCAGGTCCAGGCGCTGTACAAGGATTTCCTTGGCGAGCCGAACGGGGAGAAGGCGCACCATCTCCTGCACACCGAGTACGAGGACCGTAAACGCGAGTTGAACCAGACCGTTAAAGAGATCTGGGACGACATCACGATGGGTTCCGTGGTCTACTAGAAGCGTTTCGAGATTGACATGAGACCCATGTTGATTTCGAAACGCCCACAACATCAATTGGTTTCGAGCGTTTCACGGCAAACCAGTGAGTCAAGTATGTCGCGAAACGGCTTGGGCCACGGGAGCCATCCTTTCCGCTCACAAACTTCCGGGAACGTCACATGCAACTGCTCCCCACCCAACACCTGCGCCGGCGAGATCTGCTCGGAGGTCTTGCGGGTCTCGGCGCCGCCGCGCTCGCACCCGGGCTGATCCGGCCCGCGCATGCCGAGGGCCCGCTCACCGTTTGGGGCATTCCCGCCTCGCCCTCGGCCGTCTTCGCACGGGCCGTGACGTCGCCCGTGCTGCAGGCAGTGGCGCCGGGCGTGCAGTTCGACATCTGGAAAAGCACCGACCAGATGCGCGCCGGGATCGCGTCCGGCAAGTTCGAGCTTTTCGCCACTTCGACCTATGCGGCGGCGAATTTCTACAACCGTGGTGCGGGCACGCGGATGGTCAACGTCATCACCTGGGGCGTGCTCTACGTGATGGCGCGCGACGAGAGCGTGACCAGCCTCGCCGATCTTGCCGGCAAGAAGGTGCTGCTGTCCAACCGCCACGAGGCACCGGACCTGTTGTTCCGCATGGTGCTCAAGTGGTCCGGGCTCGACCCGGACAAGGATGTGGAGCTCGATTATGTCGGCAACCCCGGCGAGGCGGTGCCGCTGTTCCTGTCAGGCCGCGGCGATGTCGCGGTGATGCACGAGCCCGCCGCCACCGCGGCGCTGCTGCGGGCGGGCCAGGAGAGCATACCGCTGTTCCGCGCGCTCGACGTGACGGAGGTCTACGGCGCGCACACCGGGCGCGGCCCGCGCATCCCGCAGGTGGGGCTGGCGGTCAGCGAGGCCTATCTCGAAGCGCATCCGGAGGTGGTCGCCGCCGCGCACGCCGCCTGCGTCGAGGCCGGCGCGCAGGTGCTCGCGGACCCGGGGGAGGCGGCCGAAGCCACCGCGCCGCTGCTCGGCTTGCCCGCGCCGATCATTGCGAAATCGTTGCCCTTCGTGCATCTCGACGTGGTCTCGGCGCGCGACGCCAAGGACGATATCACGCTCTATTTCGAGAACCTGATGGCGCTCGACCCCGGCATCGTCGGTGGCGGCATCCCCGACGACGCCTTCTTCTGGGGCTGACCCGGGGGTGAAGACACCGCGCCCGATAACGCGCCGGATATCACGGCTATGGGGCCTCGTGGGCATCGGGCTTCTGCTGGCGCTGTGGGAATGGGGGCACCGGGCCTACGGTGCGCTGGTTCTGCCGGGGCTCGACGACACACTGCGCGCGCTGCTGACCATGGTCGGCGACGGACGCGTCGGGCCCGCTCTCGCCGAGACCGCTGGGCATGCTCTGGCCGGCTGGCTGGGCGGGGCCGGGGCCGGCGTGATCGTCGGCACGCTCGCGGGGCTCAGCGACAGGATGCGCGCCGCACTCCAACCCGTCGCCATCATCTTCCTCGGCATCCCGGCCATCGCCTGGGTGGTGATGGCGCTCCTATGGTTCGGCGGCGGCTGGGCGGTGGTGTTCACCATCGCGGTCGCCACCGGGCCGCTGGTCTTCGCCGCCGCGGTGGAGGGGGTGCGCTCGCTCGACGGCGGGCTGTTGCGCATGGCCGAGGTCTACCGCGTGCCCTTCGCCGCGCGGCTCGTCCATATGCACGGGCCGCACATGGCGAGCCATCTGTTTCCGGCGCTCGCGACCACCATGGCGATGTCTTGGAAAGTGGCGGTGATGGCCGAACTGCTTGCGGGCGCGGGGGGCATCGGCGACGGGCTCGCAGGGGCGCGGGCCCGGATCGACACCGCTCAGACGATGGCCTGGGTCGTGGTCGTCGTCTGTGTGCTGGTGGTGGTCGATCTCGGCCTTCTGCAACCTATGCAGCGCCGCCTGTGGGTTTGGCGCGACGACGCGGGCGCGCGGTTGTCATGAGCATGTTGCGGTTCGAGGGCGTGGGTTTTGACTATGACGGTGTGCCGGCGCTGGAGGGGGTCGATTTCGAAGCGCCCAGGGGCAAACTCACCGCGATCATGGGGCCGTCGGGCTGTGGAAAATCCACGCTGATTGCGCTCGCGGCGGGGCTCCTTGTGCCGCAGCGGGGGCGGGTGATCCGCGAGAGCGACCGTCTGGCCGTGGCGTTTCAGGATCCGGCGTTGCTGCCGTGGAAAACCGCGTGCGACAACGTCGGGTTCGCGCTGCTCGCCGAGGCTGCGTCCCGCGCGGCGCGGCGCGCGCGGGCGCGCACCTCGCTGGCCGAGGTCGGACTCGCGCCCGAGGCAACGGACAAATATCCGCGTCAGCTATCGGGCGGCATGCGCCAGAGGGTCGCGCTGGCCCGCGCATTGGCGGTCGGGCCCGACCTCCTGCTCTGCGACGAGCCCTTCAGCGCCCTCGACGCGCGGTCGCGCAGGGATCTGCGCCAGTTGCTGCGCGACATCCATGCGCGCGCCGGGCTGACGACCGTTTTCGTCACCCACGACAGCGAGGAGGCGCTGGCGCTGGCGGATGTGCTCGTGGTCATGGCGATGGGCCGGATCGAACAGGTGGGCACGCCGGACGAGATCCTGAGCAATCCTGCGAGCGCGTTGGTGAAAGCGCAGATCGCCGGGTAGACGCCCGCGCGGTGTCCGGCGAGGCGCGCTTTGCGGCCCGATTGCCCAAACGCGAGTGTCAATGCAAAGTTAACAGTTCGGCGTGATAATCTGATTTAAAATCAAGACTTTGATCGAATGTTGCGACTCCAATCTCCCAGAGTTCTGAAAGTGTCACCCCACCCGGAGCACGGAGGTATCGGCGCCCCCGGTCCATGGCCCGGCGCGCAGCCGTGCAGACGGGAAATCCGTCAATAGGCGGCTTCGTAAGCCGCGCAGCGGGCGGCAGTGTCCATGCCGTCGAGATGGGCAATCTCGGCCTGTTTGTGAGCGCGGTAGACGGCGGCGAACCCGTCGGGGAACCAGCCGCGCGCCACGGCGCTGCCCTCGAACCGCGCAAGCGCGGCCTCCAGCGACGTGGGCAGGCGGATGAAGCCGCGCGCGGCCAGCGCCTCCGGTGAAAGCAGCGAGAGGTCTTCTTCGGTCGGGGCCGGGGCCGCGAGCCCGTCCTCGATCCCCTGGATCCCTGCATGAACGATCGCGGCAAGGGCGAGGTGTGGGCAGGCGGCGGCATCGGCCGCGCGGTATTCGATGTTGAACTGCCGCGCGATCGAGGCGGGATCCTTCGCGGTCACCGGGCAGACACGCAAGCTCGCCTCGCGGTCGCGAAAGCCAAGGTTATTGTAGGCGGCCGACCAGCGATGCGGGGTCAGGCGCTCGTAGGAGATCACCGAGGGCGCGGTGAGGGCGACGATGCTGTCGAGATACTTGAGCACACCGGCAGCGAACGCGCTGGTGAGGTCGGACATGCCGCCGGGGCCGTCGGCGTCGTAACCCACGGGCGCGCCTGCGTCATCGACGAAACTCATGTGGACATGCACGCCGTTGCCCACGCTGGCGACATCGCGGATCGGGGTGAAGGTGGCGCTTTCGCCCAGCGCGCGGGCCGCCGAACGGGTGAGTTCGCGCAGGATCACCGCCGCATCGGCGGCGCGCAGCCCCGCTTCGGGGCCGATGACCACCTCGTACTGGCCCGCCCCGTATTCCTTCATGATGCTGTCGGGGCTGAGACCGGCCTCACCGAGCGCGCCCATCAGGGTCTCGCACAAGACGCGCTGCAGTTCGAACCCCTCGTGCCCGTAGGCCTGGTGGGCCACCGCCGGTTCGCCCTTGAGCTGGAACTCGTGCTCGAAGGCCGCAATCAGCCGCACGCCCGCGACCGCGTGGAGCCTGTCGAGCGCCGACTTGAGCAGCGACCGGGTACAGAAATCCCACGGCGCGCCGTCCAGCGTGACGATGTCGCCGATCATGAAATGCTCCGCCGGGTCCTCGCCGAAACGCACCCGCACCTCGGCGTCCGCGTCGGGGACGAGCAATAGATCGCCCAACGCGCCGAACGGGCCGTCGCCGATACCGTCGAAGCAGTTGATCATCACGTTGGTGGGCGTCCAGCCGACACCGCGCTTGAGCCGCTTCTCCAGCTGGTCGGAAGGAAAGGCCTTGCCGCGGACCTTGCCGGCGAGATCGCAGGTTGCGGCGAAGATCAGCGGAGTCGGCGTCATGGCGTTTTTTCCCGTTCTGTGGTCCGGACCGAGTCCCAGGCTTCGATCCGGGCCTTGGTCTGGTCCCAGTGGGTTTCGGCGATCCGTGTCGCCACCGCTTCGGCGACGGCGAGCGCGGGGGTGTAGGTGTCCCAAAGCGTGCCGCTGGCGATGCCCACCGGCATCACCTCGGCGGCATCGCGGGCGATCGGCGAGAGCCATGTGTCTGTCATCAGCACGACCCGGGCGCCGCGCTCAGCGCTGGCGGTATGGGCGAGGCGCGCGAGGCTCGACTGGTAGCGCCGGAAATCGATCAGGAAGAGCACGTCGCCCGGACGCATCCGCAGGAGGTATTCCGGCCAGGTCTCGGGGTCGGGCGGCAGGTGGTACACGCCCTTGCGGGCCTGGCGCAGGTGGAACGACAGATAGCGCGCGATCGTGTCCGTCACCCGTCCGCCGAGCAAATAGACACCGTGGCGGGTGTCGCCGAGCAGCGCGCAAATGCGTTCGAACTGATCCTCGGTGATCGCTTCGCCCGACACCGCCATCTGCGCCGTCGCCCGGGCGATGAAGTCGGCCAGATACCCGCCATCGACCGCGCGGCCGGTGCCATGCACCTCGACCGGCGAGCGGTTGCCCTCCCTCAGCTCCGAGATCAGCCGACGCTGGAACTCCTGGTAACCGGACAGGCCGATCTTGGCGACGAATCGCGAGATCGAGGGGGCCGAGACCTCGGCGCGGGTGGCGAGATCCTGAATCGTTTCCAGCCCGGCATAGGGGTAATCGGACAGGATCGCCGCCGCCAGCTTTCGTTCGCTGGCGGTGAGTTTCGACGCGGTGGATTCTATGCATCCGCGGACCGACACCGGTTTCATCCCTGCTGCCCAACCCTTGGGCACGGCTGCGCCCGGGGGTAGGGTGGATGAAAGAAACCTTTCAGTCAATGGAGGGAAGATTGACTTTGAAAATATCCGTTCGTCTACTGATCCCACCTCCATGAGTGATTCCAATGGGCCTGACGGCGACCAAAACACATCTCGTTCCGGCCTTCCTTGCGTTGGCCGCCGTGGTGCTGTTGCTCGCCGCCGGCGGCGCGGCGGTCGGCTCTTCGATCGAGCGGACCGTCGCCGTCTTTTTCATCTCGCTCACCGCGATCGCGGCGATGGGGCTCTACTCCGGCAACTCGGGCGTGCTCAGCTTCGGTCATCTGGCCTTCATGGGGGTCGGCGCCTATGCCTCGGCGCTGCTCACGCTGCCCACGAACATCAAGGGCGCGACCCTGCCGGCTTTGCCCGACTGGCTCGCCGCGACCGAGCTGTCGCTCTGGCCCGCCACCGCCGCCGCGGTGGGGTTGACGATGGTATTGGCGGCGCTGATCGGGCTTGCGATCTGGCGGCTCGAAGGCTCCGCCGCCACCATCGCGACGCTGGCTTTGCTCATCATCGCGCACGGCGTTCTGATCGGTTGGCGCGATGTGACGCGCGGGGCGCAGACCTTCTTCGGTGTGCCACGGGATACGAGCATCTGGGTCGCGGCTACCGGCTGCCTGATCGCACTGCTGGTCGCGCGGGCTTACCGCGACAGCATTTCGGGGCTCAGGCTCAGGGCGGGGCGCGAAGACGCTGTCGCCGCCGCCGCGATCGGTATCAACGTGCCGCGCGAGCGGTTCATCGCGCTGATCGTGAGTGCCGGGCTGATGGCGCTGTCGGGGGCGTTGCTCGCGCATTTCCTCGGTGCCTTTTCGCCCAAGAAATTCTACTTCACCGACACCTTTTTTCTGCTCGCGATGCTGATCGTCGGCGGCATGACCACGGTGACCGGCGCGGTTGTCGGCGCGGCGACGGTGACGCTCATCACCGAGCTGTTGCGCCGCCTCGAGAACGGGCTCGACCTCGGCTTCGTGCAAGTGCCGCAGATCTTCGGCACCACCCAGATCGGTATCGGCCTGCTGATCCTCATCGCGCTGATGCGCCGGCCGGAAGGGCTCGCGGGGCTCAGGGAATGGGAGGAATGGCTGATCCCGGCGCGTCACCCGGAGGTGGCGCCCGCGCCGCTCGCACCGGCCGAGGCCGCGCCGGTGCGGGGCGATGGGCTCACCATGCGGTTCGGCGGCGTGGTGGCGACGGACGATGTGAGCATCGAAGTCCGGCCGGGCGAGATTCTCGGGCTGATTGGCCCGAACGGGTCGGGCAAGACAACCCTGCTCAACCAGCTTTCGGGCGTGCTGAGGCCGTCGGAGGGGCGCATCAGTCGGGGCGGGCGCGACCTTCTGCGCCTGCCGCAGCACCGCTATGCCGATGCCGGGATCGCGCGCACCTTCCAGAACATCCGGCTGTTCCCGGTGCTCACCGTCTACCAGAACGTCCAGGTGGCGGCGCTGTCGACGAAGGGTGGAGAAAACGCCGCCGCGCGGACCCGGGCCGCCCTCGCTCACCTGGGGCTCGAGGCCCGGGCGGAAACCGAGGCCGGCACGTTGTCCTACGGCGACCAACGCCGGGTCGAAATCGCCCGCGCGCTGGTCTGTCAGCCGTCTCTCATCTTTCTCGACGAACCGGCGGCGGGGATGAACCGCGAGGAGACAGACGACCTCATGCGCCGGCTGCGCGCGCTCAACACCGAGCTCGGCATCGGCATCCTGCTCGTCGACCACGACCTCGCGCTCATCAACGCGCTGTGCGACCGGATCGTCGTGTTGAACGAAGGCCGGATCATCGCGACAGGCTCGCCCGACGAGGTGCGCCGGAACCCGGCCGTGATCGAGGCCTATATCGGGACATCCCACGAAGCCCACACAACACCAACAGGAGACTGACCATGAAACATTTTCTGATTGCCACGACGGCCCTGACGCTGGGTGTATTGCCCGCCTCGGCCGACACCCTGAAACTCGGCCTTGCCACCGCGCAGACCGGCGGGCTCGCGCCTTTTGACGCGCCGGTGGTGGAAGGCATTCGCATTGGCGTGGACGAGATCAACGCAGCCGGCGGGATCGGCGGCGAGATCATGATCGAGATGGTCGAGCGCGATGTCCGTTCGGATGCCGCGCAGACTGCCATCACCGTGCAGGAGCTGGTGGACGAAGGCGTCGAGGCCATCGTGCTGCCCTGCGACGCCGACCCGTCGCTGGCCGCCGCGGGGATTGTCGCCGATGCCGGCATCCCGGCCATTTCCACCTGCGCCTCGTCGCCGACGCTGCCGCTCATCGGCGGGGATTATGTCTTCGCCAACTTCCCCGGTGACAACGTGCAGGCGACGGTCTCGGCCTCCTGGGCCTTCGATGAGGGTATGAAAACGGCCTTCATCCTCTATTCGCCCGACAGCCAGTACACCACCCTGCCGCTCTATTTCGGCGACGTGATTACAGCGTTGGGTGGTGAGGTTCTGGGCGAGGCGACCTACAACATCGGCCAGCCCGATTTCTCCGCCATCGCGACCCAGATCGCCGCGCTCGATCCGCAGCCGGACGTGGTCATGACCTCGGCTTACGAGCCCGACTTCCCGTCCTTCATCAAGGCGCTGCGCGCCGCCGGCGTGACCTCGCAGGTGATCGGCTCCGACGGGATCGACAGCCCGACCACCTTCGGTCTCGGCGAGGTGGCGGAGGGCGTGGTCTTCACCACCGCCGGTCACGCCACTGAAGGCAGCCCTCTGGAAGCCTTCTACGCGCTCTATGAGGAGACGACCGGCGCGGCGTCGGAGACCGTGTTCAACGCGGTGGGCTACGACCTCGTGAAAGTCCTGGAGGCGGCGGTCACCGCGGCCGGATCAACCGAGCCGGGAGCGCTGCGCGACGCCATCGCCGGGCTGGAAAACGTCCAGGGCGCGACCAGCCTCATCACCTACGCGGGCACCGACGGGATGCCGGTGCGCGAGGTGACGCTGATCCGGGTCACCGGCGGTGCGCGAGAGTTGGTCGGCCAGCCGGCGCCCGACGCCGCACTGATCCCCGCGCCGCGGATGCAGTAGGGGCCGCCGCGCATGGAGCCCTTGCTCAAGCTGTCGGACTTCCGGGTGCGCTACGGCGCGGTGGAGGCCGTGCGCGGGATCGACATGGAGATTGGGAAGGGCGAGATCGTCGCCCTTCTCGGCGCCAATGGCGCGGGCAAGTCCTCGACGATGAACGCGGTCGCGGGGCTGGTGCCGGTGGCGCAGGGCCGGGCGATGTTCGACGGGCGCGACATCACCGATCTGCCCCCCGAGGCGATCCCGGTCTCGGGGCTCACACTGGCGCCGGAAGGCCGCCGGGTGTTCGGCACGCTGACGGTCGAGGACAATCTGCGGATGGGGGCCTATGCGGTGGCCGATCCGGCGCAAATCGGACGCGCGCAAGACAGGGTCTTCGCCCTTTTCCCGATCCTCGAAGAACGCCGCAAGCAATGGGCGGGCACGCTGTCGGGCGGCCAGCAGCAGATGCTGGCGATCGGCCGGGCGCTGATGTGTTCGCCGCGGCTTCTCCTGCTCGACGAACCCTCGCTGGGGCTCGCCCCCCGGGTAGTCGAACAGGTATTCGGGCTCATCGTCACCTTGCGCGATCAGGGTGTCACCATCTGTCTTGTCGAACAGAACGTTGCCGGCGCGCTCGACATCGCCGACCGCGCCTACATGATGCGCTCAGGCCAGATCGTCGGCCAGGGCACCGCTGCCGAAATGCGCGACCGCTCCGCCGACAGCTACCTGGGGGCGCATTGATGGATCTCATCCTGCAGCAGAGCGTCAACGCCGTGGCGCTCGGCGGCACCTACGCGCTGCTCGCGCTGGGCCTCGCCGTGGTGTTCTCGATCATGGGTCTCATCAACTTTGCGCATGGCGAACTGATGACCATCGCGGGCTATGTGCTGATGTTCTGCGGGCTGGCCTCGGTGCCCTTCGCGCTGGCCGTGCCGCTTGCCATCCTGGCTGCGATGGCGGCGGCGATGGCGATGGAACGGATCGCCTTCCGGCCAGTGCGCAATGCCTCCGGCGCGACCATGCTGGTGACCAGTTTCGCGGTGTCGATCATCCTACAGGTGGTGTTCCAGAACTTCATCTCGGCGCGCTCGCAACCGGTCGCCATCCCCGATTTTCTCGGCCAGAGCGTCACCCTCGGCGGGTTGGTGATTGGCATCAACAAGATCGTCGCCATCCTCGCAACATTGGTGATGCTGACCCTGCTGGAGCTGTTCATGAAGCGCCAGAAACACGGCATCGCGATGCGTGCGGCGGCGGAGGATTTCGCGGTCGCCCGGCTGATGGGCATCCGCGCCAACACGGTCATCTCGGCCGCTTTCGCGTTGTCGGGCCTGCTCGCGGGCGTTGCCGCCGTGCTCTGGGTCTCGCAGCGCGCTTCGGTCGATCCGCTGATGGGCTTCACGCCGGTGCTCAAAGCCTTCATCGCCGCCATTCTCGGCGGGCTCGGCTCCTTGCGCGGAGCGGTTGCCGGGGGCTTTCTGCTCGGCTTCATCGAGGTCTTCCTCGCCGCCTTCCTGCCGTCCGATTGGCAGGCGTTCCGCGAACCCATCGGCCTCAGCCTGGTGGTGTTGGTGCTGGTCGTGCGCCCCAACGGGCTGATCCCGGCGGCCACGCTGAAGGCGGTGAAAGTATGAGTGCTGATCGCGCGCTGCTCGGGCCGTCGGACCCGGACCCGGTCGAATGGATGAACGAAGACAGCCCCGCGCCGGTGCTCCTGTTGTGCGAACACGCAGGGCAGGCGGTGCCGTCCGCGCTGGGCGGGCTCGGCCTGCCGCCGCAGGCGTTGGACGATCATATCGGCTGGGACATCGGCGCCGAAGCGTTGGCACGGGCCATCGCCGCGCGGCTGTCGGCGCCGCTCGTCCTGCAACGCTATTCGCGCCTGGTGATCGACTGCAACCGGCCGCCGGACACGCCGCAATCGGTGCCGGCCGTCAGTGACGGTGTCGCGATCGCGGCGAATGCGCGGGCGTCGAGGGCCGAGCGTGCGGCCCGGCGGCGCGAGATCTTCGACCCGTTGGACCGGGCGATTGGCGACGGGTTCGCGCGGCATCCCCGGCGTGCCGCCTTCTCGATCCACTCTTTCACGCCCAGCATGAACGGTCACGACAGGGCCTGGCACGCGGGCTTCCTCGCCCGTGCCGACGCGGTCACCGCGCAAGCGCTCATCGCGCATGTCGCGGGGGCGCAGGAGGCGCTGGTGCTGGGGCTCAACGAACCTTACGAGATCGAGGACGAGACCGACTGGTTCATCCCCCGCCACGCCGAACCGCGCGGCCTTGCCCACAGCCTGATCGAGATCCGCAACGACCAGCTGCGCGACGGCGCGAGCGTGGCGCGCTGGGCGGCCCTCCTGTCGGAAGCGATCGCCTCAATCCTGGAGCCTGTCTGATGACGCTGTCCCGAGATATCCCCCTTGACCCCGCCCAGTCCGCACTCCTGTTCGTCGATGTGCAGAATTTCTCCGCGCACCCGAAGGGCGCTGAGTTTGCCGGGCTCTGCCGAGGCCGACTTCGCCGAGAAATACGGCTGGTATTTCTCCGAGCTCGACGCGCGGGTGATCCCCAACATGCAAAGGCTCCAGCGGGCCGCGCGCGCGGCCGGGGTCGAAGTGCTCTACACCACCATCGAAAGCCTGACCCTCGACGGGCGCGACCGCTCGCTCGACTACAAGATCACCGGCTTCCACGTGCCCAAGGGGTCGTGGGACGGCAAGGTGATCGACCAGATCGCGCCCGGGCCGGATGAGATCGTGCTGCCCAAAAGCTCGTCCTCGGTCTTCATCTCGACCCATATCGACTACGTGCTGCGCAATCTCGGGGTGCGCCAACTGGTGATCTCGGGGCTGGTGACCGACCAATGCGTCGAGAGCGCGATCCGCGATGCCTGTGACTTGGGCTACCTTGTGACACAGGTGACCGACGCCTGCCTGACCTACACGCCGGAGCGCCACGAGGGGTCGCTGCGCACGATCAAGGGCTATTGCCGGCAGGTGACGACCGAAGACCTGGTCGCGGAACTGTCGGTCACCTGAGCGTCACGCCCGGCGGCGGCGGCCGAGGACCCAGCCGGCGATCAGCCCGAGCACCAGCCCGGCACCGCCGACCATCGCGGCCACCCGGATGACGCTCGCGCCCGCCGCCTTCAGCACCGGGTTGTCGAGGAAATTGGTCCCTGAGTGGAAGGCCGCGAGCTTCCAGCCGTCGGCCTCCTCGACGGACAGCGCCGTCCAGCGCCCGTCGATGTCGAACGACCGGCCGTCGGCGAGGGTGTAGGTTTCCACCGTTGTGCCGGTCGTGACCGCGACCGTGCCGGTGTATATCGTCGACAGCGCGTCGGCCTCAGCTTCGAAGGCAATGCTGTCCATCCGAAGCAGCTTGCGGGTGAACAGCCCGTCGAAAAAGGCCTTTGCCGCGTCGAGATTAGTGAAGTGATCCTGGGTCACCACGGTCGCGGTGAACGGGGTGTTGGTGAGCGCGCCGAGCCTGGCGAAATCCTGGCTGTTCGCCGTTTCGACCAGCTCGGCTTTCAGCGCGCGCAGCGCCTCGTGCTGGGCCTCGGTGCCCTGCTCCGGGTCGAGCGCCTGGGCGGGGGAGGCGGCGAAGAGCGTGGCGAAAACCGCAGGGATGAGCAGAGCGATGCGCGGGGTGGAACGGGTCAACTTGGGTCCTCCTTGGGCCATTGGCTGGGGGTGAGGGCGTCGGGCGCGCGGCCGGGGGGTGCTGGACGGGCGCCGAGAAACAGCCGCAGATAAATCGGCCAGAACGAGGGGCGCGGGTCGTCCGGGTCGACGCGGGCGGGCAGCTGCGTCCAGGGCACCGACGGGTCGCGGTGGTGGGCGAGGTGCAGGTTATAGTTCAGGAACATCGCTTGCGTCACCGGCCAGAACTTGAGATTCCACGCGCCCTCGATCACGTCACGCGGGCTGCCGGCGTGGTCTGTGTATTGTACCGAGGACCAGTTGATCCCGAACGCCCAATAGGCCGCGAGCCAACCCCAGAAGCTGAGGTCGAGCACGTCAAAGAGGGTGAGCTGCACGGCCAGGGTGAACAGCCCCTGCGGCCAGATACGGGCCACCGGCGCGGTGGCGATGTCGGCCACGAAGGGTTCGAACCCCCACCAGCGGGCGGGGCCGTGCAGGAAGGCTTTCGAGCGGAATGCCCAGGGGGCGAGCACATAGACGAGCATCGCGACGGGGATGATCATCCAGTAGAAGCCGAACAGCAGGCAGTAGATCCAGTAGCTTTTCAGCAGCCAGGACTGGCCAGGCAGCACGTAGTCGTAGAGTTCTTCGTCGGTGCGGTTGCGGCGGTGGTGGCCGAGGTGGCTGATCCGCTGGACCTGGAAGATCGTCGGGAAAAAGGCGGCGAACAGCACGCCCGCAGCGTCGTTGACCCGGCGGTTCGGGTGGAAGTGTCCGTGCACCGCTTCGTGCTGGAGCGAGAACACCGTGTTGTTGGTGAAGGAGAACGCAAAGGCGGCAAGCGCCACGCCCCACCAGCTGCCGGCGTGGCTGGCGGCCCAGAGCAGGGCGACGTTGGCGGCGACCGCGAGCGCAGCGATGACAAGGTTGGCGGTCACCGGGACCGGCAGGTCGGTGCGCGCGCTCACGCGACGGCTCCCGGGGTCGGCGGCCAGTGTTTGTGGGGGCCGAGGTGACGCGCCGCGGGCAGGGTCGCGCCGTCTGCAAGCACGGCGCCCGGCCCCATCCCGGCGTCGCCTCCGACGATGGCATCCGCGCCCACTTCGCAGGGCGCGACCGTTACCCGCCAGCGGCCGGCTTTGTCGCGAAAGGCGATATGGCCGGCAAAGCCCGCGCGCGCGCCGAGCACGGCGCGCGGGCCGACGCGGATGAGGTGCCGGTCGCCGATCATCACGCCCGGTCCGACGAAGCTTTGCGCCGACAGATGCCCGCCCCAGAGGCGGATCCAGGCCGGGTAGAGTCCGGGCACGAGCCGCAGCGCCTCTTCGAGGACGGTCAGACGGTTGAACGGCAATTGCAGTTGCAGCATCAGCCACCAGTGGCGGTAGCCGGGGTCGGTGAGCCCGAAGGTGCCGGTGGGGGTCGGCCGGAGGCGGGTCAGCAGACCGCCGAGGGCGGCAGGGGCGAGGTAGAGCCAGGCGAGGAAAAGAGCGGCAGATCCGACGCCGTCGGCGAGGCGCAAGGCGAGGGCCGCGCCGAGCGCGATCAGCCCGAAGGGCAGGACATTCAGCGCAAGCGACAGCCGGTCGGGGCGCTCGGGCGCGGTCTGCTCCTCGGTCACGTTCGTTTCCTCATCGCGCACGCCGGTCATACCCCACCATCGTCTTGCCAAGCCCGTCGAGTTCCGCCGTTCCGTCGAACATGTCGAAGCTGAACGGCATCAGCTTGCGGCTGAACAAGCTCTCCTGAAAGGCACGGTTGGACTTCAGGCCGACGAGGGCGGTGAGCATTTCCTCCTCGCGGTCCTGAAGCTCCGGCATCTCGCGCACCAGCTGGCGGATCACCTTGGCGCCCGAGCCGCCGCGCGTGGGCGTCACCACGCCGGTGAGCATCTTCTCGAACACCCAGGCATTGAGCCTGCGGCGCAACTTCGACTGGCGACCGACGGTCAGCTCGATCAGGATCCCGTCGACATGGATATGGCGCGCCTCGTCCTTCATGTGCTGGATGTGAACCTCGGCGAAGCCCGGATCCAGCGTGCCCAGCGTCCCGGTCTCGCGCTCCCCCTGCATGGACCGCGACAGCGCCATCGAGCTTTCCTCGAGCGCCATCACGTACCACATCGAAAACGCGAGCTTCGAGACGAGCAGCCCCGAGACGGTGAACATCGCCCTGGTCCAGGCCGGCAGGTCCGAGAACAGCTTGTCCTCTCCGGGCGGATAGAGATCGGGGCGGGCCGTACGGTTGAGGGCGGCGAAATTCGCGTAGTGGCGCTTTTCCTCGTCGAGCATCGTCTGCATCGCGAGGGTCAGGGCCGCGTCGTCCCGGATCTCGGGGTGGCGCATCAGCGGCAGCAGCAGACGGTCGATCAGATCGCCTTCGAGCATCATGATGTATTCGTTGATCCTGAGCGCGAAGAGCTGGTTGTAACGCAGCCGGTGCTCGAAATGCAGCCCCTCGTAGAGCGGTGTGTAATAGAGCTGGGTGAAGCTCTCGGGCACCCAGGGCGCGCGCGGGTCGACCGTGACGTGCATGTCGGACGGCATGCAGCGCGCGGGATCGGCGGCAAGCGCGTTGATCTTGTCGGGGCTCAACCAGTCCATCTCAGCTCTCCCTTGGCGCGGGGCGCAGCCCGGCATGACCATAGACCAGCAAGGACCCGATCACATAGACCGCCGAGGTCAGGCCGATACAGGCCGCGCTGATCGCAAGCGTGGCAAGCGCGGCGCCCGCGGCCCCGGCGCCCGCGAGCGCCGGCTCGGCAAGGCGCAGCCCGCCCGCGTAGATCACGCCGAACAACCCGAAGAACGGCACAACGTAGTCGGCCGCCGCGCGCCAGGGCCCTGCGCCGGCCTGGGCGGCGGGGGTGTAGACCTTGAGGATGCCGTGACGCAGCGCCAGAGCGTCATAGACCCAGTTCACGACCAGCAGCACCAGCCCGACCCGAACCGCGCTGGCGAGCGCCGCGCCGGGATCGGCGGCGTCGAGCGGCGCCCCGATCAGCGGCAAACTGATGAGCGCGGTGGCGGAGCCGAAGACGAAGCCGTGGTGCGGGCGGAACCGCCCGAGCTTCATCTTGGTGTCGAACTCCCACATGCCGAGCACGTTGGTCCCGACGGCGGGGACCACGTAGGCGTGGATCACCGGCACGAGCAGGGCGGGCGCGGCCAGCGCCCAGTCGCCGTAGTGGGCGAACCAGGCCCAGGCGGCGAGCGGGGTCAGGATCAGCGGCCCGAGGTACTGATATGCCGACAGCAGCCGTTTCATCAGCGCGCCCCGAAATGGCCAAACTGCATGCCGTGTTTCTTGAACACTTCGCGCCGGAAGATCGGCGTGAACTGCCAGAAGGCGCGGGCCCGGCGCAGCGTGCGCAGGTTGGTCTTGATGTCGGAGAACCGCCAGAGCAGTGACGAGACCTTGTTGAACGCGCGCCGCGCCTCGAAGCAGATTTCGGTGAGTTCGTCGGGCGTCATCCGTGCGGGCACGAAGGCGGCTTCGTTGAACCGGTATTCCGGGTGCAGCCACCATTCGCCGTCGTAGAGCAGCCGACCTTCGGCGGCGAGCCGCTCGTAGAACGGCGTGCCGGGATAGGGCATCAGGATGTTGAAGGCGGCAAAGGTGAAGCGGTTTTCCAGTGCGAAATCGAGCGTGGCGCGCACGCTGTCCGCGGTGTCGTGGTCGTAGCCCAGGGTGAAGGCCGCCCAGGTCTGGAAGCCGTGGTCGCGCAGCACCTTGATCTGGGTCGCGTAGCCATCGAACTTGCCGAGGTTGGGCGCCTTTTTGGCTTCGCGCACGCTCGCGCGGGTGATGCTTTCGAACCCCATGATATGACCCAGGCAGCCCGACCGCGCCATCAGCTCCATCAGCTCGAGGTCGGTGGTCACGTCGAGCGAGGCCTGGCTCACCCAGTTGATGTTCATGCCGATGAGCGCGTGGCAGAGTTCCTTGAGCGCCTTTCGGTCGGAGGCGATGTTGTCGTCGACGAAGAAGATGAGCTTGCGGTCCTGCGCCTCGATCTCCTGGAGCGTTTCGTCGATCCGGCGGATGTAGTGCTTGCGGCCGAAGTACTCCGTCACCGAGCAGAAATCGCAGACGAAGCGGCAGCCGCGGCTGTATTGCATCAGGCTCAGGGGCAGATAGCCCTTGCCCTCGTAGATGTCGCGCCGGGTCATCACCCCGGTCTGGGGCAGGCCGGGCGGACCGGCATAGCGCGGCCTCAGGGTGCCGGCGCGGGCGTCTTCGATGACCCCAGCCCAGATCGTCTCGGCGTCGCCGATCACCAGCGCGTCGGCGTGTTTGGCGCATTCCTCCGGCACGAAGGTGGGCTGGAAGCCGCCCATCACCACCGGCACGCCGCGGCGGCGGTACTCGGCGGCGATCTCGTAGGAGCGCCGCGCGGTGTAGGTCTCGACGGTGATGCCGACGAGGTCGGTTTGCGCGCCGTAGGGGATCGGCTCGCAGCGGTCGTCATACATCACCACCTCGACGTCCGGCGGGGTGAGGGCCGCCAGCACCCCGAGGTTGAGCGGTTCCATCCGGCCCTCGTCGACATAGAGGCTGTGCTCGGGCCGGCCGATGGTGGGCTTGATGAGGGTGAGCTTCATGCAGGGGCCTCCCGGGTGGTTTCGACCGGCGTATCGGACGACAGCGCGCGGGCCTGTTTGCGGGCGATCTCGCGGCGCGAGAGCAGATTGGCGAGCAGCATCAGCCCGGTCGGTTTCGCGCCCCAGTGCTGTAATCCCCGGGTGGCCCGCGACAGGATCGAACCGGTGCCATAGAACCGCGCACGGGCCCGCATTGCGCCATCGCGCAGCGCCTCGGGGCTCATCGCCTTCGGGGTGAAGATCGCATCGCCGTAGCGGTAGGCCGGGTCGGTCCACCACTCGGGCCAGAGCAGATGGCCGTTGTCCGCAAGCCGGTCGTAGAGCCCGGTGCCGGGCATCGGGGTCAGCGGGTTGAAATTGGCGATCGCCAGGCCGGTTTCGACGGCGAACTCGGCCGCGGCGTCGTAGGCGGTGGGGGTATCGGCATCGTAGCCGAAGACGAAGGTGCCGTAGACCATGATGCCGTGGGCGTGCAGCCGGGCGATGACGTCTTGGTACGCCCCGCCGACATGGCTCCAGTTCTTGCGCATCTGGCGCATGTTGTCGGGTTCGAGGCTTTCGAAACCGATCAGCACCAGCGCGCAGCCGGCCCGCGCCATTTCCGCCATCAGGTCGTCGTCCCGGGCCATGTCGATGGTGATCTGGCACGACCAGCGGCGCTTGAGAGGGGCGAGGGCCGCCATCAGCGCGAGGAAGGTGTCGCGGGTCCAGTAGAGGTTGTCGTCGGTGAAGAAGATCATCCGCTTGCCCGGCAAGGCGGCGATCTCGGCCGCGACCTCTTCCGGCGGGCGCATCGCGCGCGTGGTGCCGTAGAAGGCATGGATCGAGCAGAAATCGCAGGCGAACCGGCAGCCCCGGCCAGCCTGCACCAGCTCGATGGGGGCGTATCTGCGGCCCGCCCAGATCGAGCGGTCGAGCAGGAGCGGGCGGCCCTCGGCGAGCCCCATGCCGCCGGTGTAGCGCGGTTTCAAACGGCCCGCCTGCGGTGTCGTCGAGCAGCCTGCGGCCAGACCCCCTCGGCATCGCCCACCACCACCGCGTCGGCATGGGCCGCCGCCTCGTCCGGGCACATCGACGGGTGATGGCCGCCCATCACCACGGTCACGCCCTGCGCGCGGTACCAGTCGGCCAGTTCATAGGCGCGGCGCGCGGTGAAGGTCTCGACGGTGATCGCCACGAGGTCGGTCTCCACGGGTGCGAAGGGTTCGACCCGCTCGTCGATCAGGTGGGTCTCGAAATGGTCCGGTGTGAGCCCTTTCAGGATGGCGAAGACGAGCGGCGCCATCGCGTCGTGCGGGGTGCCGAAGCCGAGATTGGGGCGCAGGAAGGTCACGTGCCGCATCACATCAGCCCCGCTTCCGGGTGGATCGGCAGGGCGGGGTCGAGCGCGGGTGCGGGCGTCTCGGGCCAGTGGACGGCGTAGAGGCGGGTGACCAGTTCGACCGCGCGCATACGCTTACGTATGGTTTCCAGCGTGGGGTCGGACGCGGGCAGGCCGAGGAACAGGGTGGCGATGCCGCGCCGGTAGGCGCGGCCCCTGAGGCCGGCGAGGAGCGGCGCGACGAGCCGCCCGTCGCGCGCGGCGAGATGGCTGATCGCCGCCTGTTTAATCCGTTCGCCCACCGCAGGCATGTGCGGCATGCCGGTGAACGGGGCGACGGCGTTGGCGAGCGGGCGGAACCGGCCGAGCGGGCCTGCATAGCCGCGCACGACAGCCTGGCGCCGGGTCGACTGATCCCACAGCGCGGCGCAGCCGGTGATCTCGCCCGCCTCTTCCGCCAGCAGGAAATCCCCGGGCGTCAGCCCGCTCCTGCCAAGCGCGGCGAGGCTCTCAGCCGACCACACCGGGGCGAAGTTGCGCGTCCGGCCGACCCGGTTCAGGAGCGCCGCGATCCGGGGCAGGTCTTCGGCCCGCGCCGGTCGGATGCCCGCCGGCAGCGCCCCGCGCCGCGCCCGCAGGAACAGGGTGACGAACCGGCCAAGCTCTGTGTAGCGCGGCAACCCGTCGATCCCGGCGGTGAGCACGCGGCGCGCGGGGGCGTTGTCTTCGGCGACGGAGGTGAGCGCGAATCCCGCCTCGTCGGGACGTTCGGCGTCCCGCAACGCCGCGAACCCTCCCCGGAGCACCCGGATACGGCTGCGGTGCGCCTCGGCGACCCGAAGCGCGCCGAGATAGGGCAGTTTCGCAGGCGCGCCGTTCACGAAGGCGTCCCAGGTGGTGCGTTCGCAATACCCGACGGCCTGACCGCCCTGATGGCGCGCGAGGATGGCCACGTGGTTGTCCGACAGCCCGAAATCCGCCGCGAACGGGTCGGGCGCATGTTCGAGGCTCACCTGCACCCGGCCGTCCATCGGGTTCTCCGCCAAGAGACGGTTGATCTCGTCGGTGTCCCCGGGCGTGGCGCGGGCGAATCTGTAGGGTCCGTCGGTAAGCAGCGGCTCGGTCATGTCGCGCATAGAAGTTCGCCCCGAAAGCCCGGGTCGCCCAGCGGAAACCGGTCGCGTTTGTCGAGTTCGAACCGGTGCATCAGGTTGATCGGCAGGAAGCTCTTCGCCATCACCGGGTCCGACAGGTTGACCCGGTCGAGCCCGCGCCGGGCGATGCTCGGCCAGCTGTAGAACCGGTGCCGGGCGGTGAGGCACCCCTGCCGGATCGCGCCGGGGTCGGCGCCTTCCGGGACGAACGGCAGGTCGTTGTAGAGGTAGTCCGGATCGAGCCACCAGGCCTCGTTGAGCAGCCGCCCTTCCGCGCGCAATCGCTTGAACAGCGGTGTGCCCGGGAACGGCGTGAGGTGGTTGAAGGCGGCGATATACATACGCTCCTGTATGGCGAAATCGGCCGCTTCCAGGAACGCCTCCTCGCGGTAGGGGCCGTAGCCGAAGACGAAGGTGCCGTAGACGCGGATGCCGTGGCGGCGCAGGTTGGCGAGCGCCACCCGGTAGCCGCCTTTCATCGCGTTGAAGGTCTTGCGCATCTGGCGCAGGAGGTCCGGATCCAGCGTCTCGAAGCCGATCAGCACGCCGACGCAGCCGGCCTTTTTCAACCGGGCGAGCAGGGCCTCGTCATGGGCCGCGTTGATGCTCATCTGGGTGACCCAGCGCAGGCCCAGCGGGGCGACCGCTTCGGCGAACTCCGACGCGAAGGAAATGTCGGCGGCGAAATTGTCGTCGACGAAGAAATGGAACTTCGCCTTGGGCCCGGGGCTTCGAAGATCGGCGAGGATGTCGGCGATGGGCCGGTGACGGGCGGTCCGGTCGAAGAAGGTCTGGATCGCGCAGAAATCGCAGGGGAAGCGGCAGCCGCGGGTGGTTTCGACCAGCCGCACCGGCAGGTAGCGCTTACCCGCGAACAGGCTGCGGTCGTAGCGGATGAGGGCGAGGTCGGGCTGTTTGTCCGCCTTGTAGAGCTTTTGCAATCGTCCCGCGCGGGCGTCCTCGATCACCTGCCCCCAGGTCTCTTCTGCCTCGCCGATCACCACCGCTTCGGCAAAGCGCGCCACTTCGTCCGGCGCGAGCGTGGCATGGAAGCCGCCCATGACCACCGGCACGCCCCGGGCACGGAAGTGCGACGCGATCTGGTAGGCGCGGCGCGCGGTGTAGGTCTCGACGGGGATCGCCACCAGGTCGGTCGGGCGGTCGTAGTCGATGGTCTCCATCCGGTCGTCGTAGAAAGCGGTCTCGACATCCGCCGGGGTGAGCCCGGCGAGCAGGGCGATGGGCAAGGGCTCCATCTGCCAGCTGCGCATGTAATTTGTGCCGGGTTTGCGCCCGATCGCCGGCTGGACGAAGGTCACTCGCATCAGGCGGCCGCCCCGGTCGCCCCGGCCATTTCCGGCCAGTCGCAGGTGTAGAACCGCGCGAGGTTGTGGGCGTAGAACCGGTAGCCGAGGTTCGAGGTGAAAGCGAGCGGCGCCTGTTTTCCCGCCCGCAATGTGCGCCGCGCGACGGCGCGCCAGGAATAGACCTTCTTCCAGGCCGCCTCGTGGCCCAGTTCGAGCTCGCGGACGCTCATGCCCTTGGGTTGGAACACCACGTGCTGGCCGTCGTAGAGTTCCCAATCGCGCGTCAGGATCCGCTTCTCGGCGGCGAGCCGGGCATAGAGCGGCGTCCCGGGGAACGGGGTGAGCACGGCGAAACGGGGCAGGTCGATGCCGGTGTCCAGCACAAATTCGGTGGTCTCGCGGAAGGTCTCGGTGGTGTCGGCATCACCGCCGAACACGAAAGTGCCGTTCACCGCGATGCCGAGGCGGTGCAGATCCGCGATGAGTTGCGCGTAGAGCGCGGGCGTGTTGAACCCTTTGCGCACGGCGCCCAGCCCGGCCTCGGAGACGGTCTCGAAACCGATGAGCAGCCCCGCGCAGCCCGAGCGCGCCATCAGCTCCATCAACTCCGGGTCACGGCCGATCAGCGAGGTGGCGAGCCCGTACCAGCGGATGTTGAGCGGGATCAGCGCGGTGAAGAGGGCGCGGGCATAGCGCCGGTCGGAGATGAGGTTCAGGTCGACGAACAACGCCTTCTTCGTGCCGGTGCGGCGAATGTCTTCGACCACATGCTCGACCGGCTTCTGGAACTGTTTGCGCCCCCAGGCGGCGGGGGCGACGCAGAAGTCGCAGGCATGGGCGCAGGCGCGGGTGGCCTCGAACACCGCCTGGGTCAGGAACTTGCCCTTCGGAAATCGGTCGCGCTCGGGGAAGACCGGCGTATCGAGGGTGAAATCGGCGGCCTGGTCGTAGCGCGGTTTCATCGCGCCGGCGCGGAAATCGCGCAGGAGCTCGGGCCAGGTTTGCTCGGCATAGCCGGTGACGATGGCGTCCGCATGCCCGGCTGCCTCGAGCGGGTTGAGCGTGACATGCGGGCCGCCGAGCACGACCGGCACCCCCCGCGCGCGCAGGCGCTTCGACAGCTCGTAGGCCCGCGGCGCTGTGCCGGTGATGACGGTCATCCCGACGATGTCGGCATCGAGGTGATCGGGGATCTCGCCGATGCTTTCGTCGACGAGGGTGATCTTCGCGTCCAGCTCCGCCGGCACGAGCGCCGATAGCGTCGTGAGCGTCAGGGGTTGATAGCGCAGCGATTTTCCGAAAATCCCACCGCGGTGGCGGTAGAGCGGTCCCTTGGGCGATATCAGCGTGATCTTCATGGGCACCGGTCCCTTGGGAAGCGTTCCTCGACGATAGGCGGTCGCGGATTTGGTTTCAATCGGGGTCAACGGGCAGCGGCACGAGGATCGCGGGTTTCGCGTCGCCCAGCCTGTGGCCGCTGCGGGCGCGCGCCTCGGCGTCGGCGGCATGGTCCAGCGTGGCGTCGCTTGCGGTGAGAGGTCCGAGTTGACCCATGCGGCGGGCATGGGCGTATTGCGGGTTCCGCCCGAGCGCGCGTTCGAGCGCGGCAAGGTCCGGGCGGGTGGTGCCCGGGCCGCGCACCAGCCGGTAATGCGGCGGCGGGCCGGCGCAGGCTTCCAGCCGGGCGGGACCGTCGAGCCCTTCCAGCACGCAGGCCACGAAGCCCTCGTCGAGTTTTTCGCCGACCATGTCGCTGACGACCCCGGCGCGGCCTTCGAAGGTGAGCCGGGCGCAGCCGGTCTCAATGCCCACACACCTGAACCGGTCGCCGATGTCGTAGCGGTAGAGCCCGCCCCGGGTGGTGAGGATCGCATCATAGAGCGCGCCGGGCGTAAGGGCGTCGGCAAGGTGGCAGGTGTCGGTTCCCGGATCGCGAAACTCGAGGAAGGTGCTGGTGAGCGCCGGCCAGGCGCCGGGGCCCGCGCCGACGGGCACGGTCACGGGCCCCTCGGTGGCGATCACGCCTTTGGGGGCGATCACCGCCTGCGGGCAGAGTGCGGCGAGCCGTTTGGCGAAGGGGCCGGAGCTGGCATCCGTCCAGGCGGAAATCGCGGCGAGGCGGGGCCAGAGTGCGGATGTGCCGGCCGCGGGGCCCGCGGCCAGCCAGCGCTCGAACCGCGCCCGCGCGGCGGGTGTGAGCTGCGGCAGGATGCGGTCCGCGGTGCCTGGCAGGGCGTCGATCAGCGCGGTGAAAAAGCTCGGGCTCCAGACCGAAACGAAGCTGAGATCGTCGGCCTCGACCAGATGGGTGAGCGTCCGGGTCCGCCAGATCTCGACATCGCCGATGACGCCCACCTCGCCCGGCACCGCGAGCAGCCGGGCGAAGGGATCGGCAAGCGGACCGAGATAGCCGGCATCGGAGGCGAGACCGACAGGGATGCCGGCGGCGGTGGTTTCGCGCGCGCGGGTCGCGGGGCTGATCGCGGCGTAGAGACGGCCTTCGGCGACCCCCGGATGTCGGGTGATGAGATCGTGCAGCATCGGCTGGACCGCGGCGGCAAAGGCGGCGAGTTGGGCGGCGCCGTAGGGGATCAGTTTGCCGCCGGACGTTGTGCCGCCGGTGCGTTCGAAGGCGATGAGCGGATCAGCGAAGAGCCGGTCCCGCGCGCCCGCCGCCATCTCCGAGATCGCCTGCGCAAACCCGTCGTAGTCGCGGATCGGCACTGCGGCGCGGTAGGCCTCGTAGCTGTCGATCCTGTCGAACCCGTGCGCGCGGCCGAATGCGGTCTCGGCGTTCGCCGCCACGATCTCCCCCAGCAGGGCGCGCTGGGTGCGGGCGGGGGCGGCACGGGCGGCCTCGAAGGCGCGAAATGCCGCTTCGGTGCCGGCCAGGATCTCTCGCCACGGCGCGATCATGCCATGGCCCGGCGGTAGAGGCGTTGGGCGAAGGGGCGCATGTTGGCGACGTCGAGCGCGCAGAGGCAGACCAGTTCTTCGCCGCGCACATAGCCCGGGTTGCGCTGTGCGAAAAAGCGCGCTTCACGGGCCGCACGCCCGGTTTGCGGCAGGGCGGCAAGGGGGGCGGCGAGCCGGTCGCGGGGTGGGTCGTGGGCGACGATGCCACGGGAGCTGTCGAACGCCGGCCCGAACAGCCGCTCGGCGAGCCGGTCGCGCATGGCGGCGAGCGCGGGATCGTCCGGCCCGTCGCGGCGCGGGACATATTGGTGGGCGAAGGTCGAGAGGTAACGGTAGGTGCGGAACCCCTTGGAGAGCAGAAGCCAGTACAGCGGGGTTTCGGGCGCTTCGGACCGGATGCTGGCGATATGCCGGATCCAGGCGAAATTGAGCGCGTTCGACCCCCAACAGGCAGGATCGACCAGCGTGTCGCCGGAAAACACGACCCGGATCGGGCGGCCCCGGTCTTCACCTGCGCCGAGCCTGTCCTCGAACACGGCGAGCGTGGTGAAACCCGCGATCCGTCCGCCGCCATCGCGCAGAAGCAGCACGTCGCGTTTGGCGGCGAGGTCGGTGAGGAAGCGCTGCCGGTCGGTCGCTTCGTAGGCGCGCGCGAACAACGCATACATCTCGTCCTTCGTACCGGCCGAAATATCGGCGGCGGCGCGCAGTTCGGCTCGAAGATGCTGGCGGTCGGTTTTCGGCAAGTGAAGCTGGGGCACGGGCAACGCTCTTGCGGGTTGTGCGAACCCAGGGCATCCCCGCCTCGCGAGATCCAAGACTATCGCATTTCGCCGCTGGGCAAAAGCGCGGCCATCGGCGTGCACACCGCCTTCGCCGGGCGCGATCGCCCCGGTTTGCCCGCCGCGCTTGTGTTCATCGCGCAACAGACGGCGGGCCAGCCGAACCGCAGGCCGGGCCGTGCGCGCCCGGGAGGGGCGTTTTGGTTGTCGCGCAGGGCGCGCTTGGGTAACTTCGGGGCGTTGTTCGCGACGCCCCCCGCTCCGCACAGACATACTGGAGACATTCGCCTTGCGCCTGGCCCCCCTGCTTCGCCGACTCGTCGGTTTCGTCTTCGCTGTCTCGGCGTTGGTGGCCCCGATCGGGGCGATGGCCGACGGGTCCGAGGCGCGGATCCTGGTCGTCGGGATGGCGCCGGTCGCTTCGGTCGGCGCGGAGGCGCGCGCGGCAGACGCGCTGGTCACCTTCGACAGGCTGCCCCAGACGGGCGCGGTGGCCGAGGCGCTGTTCGGCGCGCGGCTGCGCGCGAACCCGGTCACCACCTTCCCCGACACCCGGCCCGCGCCGTCAGGCGCGTTCGAGGAGTTTTTCCTGGTGATCCGCGCCGAGCTCGGCGAAGGCGATACCGGGCCGCGGCTCTCGCTCGGCGGCGAAGCCCTCACCATCCCCGGGTTCGGGACCCGCCTCGCCGGGACGGCAGAGGCCTTCGACGCGCGCTTTCGCCGGGTGGTCTTCCTCGAGATCGTCGATCCGGACAACGCCTTTCCCGCGGCGATGCCGGAGTTCCGCGCCGCGCTGGATCCGCTCGGGTTCGACATGCAGGTGGTGATGGTCTCGGGCGACGGGGCGCAGGACTGCGCCGGGCTCCAGCCGCTCCCCCTCAGCATCGCGAGCGGGTTGGGCGACCGGACGCCGTTCGGCAACAACGACGGCGCGACGACCCAGGCGGAAGCAGAGAACTACCTCGGAGATGCGCTCGAGCGCGCGGTGGCGCGGGGCTGCGGGCCGGCCTACAGCCTGATCTTCAAGGCTGCGGACGCTCCGGGCGCGGTGGTTGTCGCGCATCCGCTGGTGCCGTCGCCCGAGGTCGAGGACAGGCTCGCGCGCGAGGCGTTCGAGGCGATGTTCCTCGAGGGGACCGACAACGTGACGGCGCTCGCCGACTACCTCGCCGCCTGCACCTATTGCCCCGGCGAGGCCAGGCTCAGCGCGCGGCTGCAGGAGATGGCGGCGCGCGCGCGCATCGCCGAGCTCGAAGACGAGATGTGGGCGGACATCCGCGACGACACGCGCCGCGAACGGCTGGCGATCTATGTCGACCATTGCACGCTCTGCCTGCACAGCGACGAGGCGCTGACGCGGATCGAACGGCTCGATGCGGCGGCGGCGGCGGCCGACCGGGAGCGGCGTGCCTTCCTGGCGGCCCAGGCCGGGCGCGACCTCAAAGGCTTGCGTGCCTACGTCGAGACCTGCGGCGCCTGTACCCATGCCGACGAGGCCGGGGCGCTGATCGCCGAGCTGGAGGCCGATGGCGCCTACCAGGCGGAACGTGGCTTGTTGTCGGAGGCGCTCAAGGGGCAGAACCCGATGAAGCTTCAGGCCTATCTCGCGGGCTGCGCGGTCTGCGACGGGGCGCAGGAGGTGCAGGACGTGCTCGACCGGCTGGCCGCGCTCGAAGCCCTGCGCGCGCCCTGTCTCGCGGTGGCCGGGCTGCCGCAGATGGGCGGCCCGCGCAAACTGGAAGACATCGACCAGGCCAAGGCCACGGCGGTCTGCGGCAGGGCGGCGGCGGCCTTCCCGGACGATGGGCTGGTGCGGGTCATTGAAGGGCGGATCGCCCAGGCGGCGGGCGATTTCGCCGGCGCCGCCGCGGCCTATGCCTACGGGATGGAGCAGGGCGTGCCGGCGGCTTTCGGCCTTGCGGCCTATGCGCATTATTCGCCCGTCGACGGTGGCCCGATCGACCCGATCCGGGTCGAAGAGCTCGCGCTTGCGGGGGCGGACAAGGGCGACTGGCTGAGCCAGGAAGTGTTGACGGTGCTCTATTCCAAGGATCTCGTGCCGGGAAAATCCGGCCGGGAGGCGTTCGACACCGCCCTGAAGATCGCCGAGGAGGGCGACCCGCTGGCGCAGTATTTCGTCGGCCACTATTTCATGACCGGGGTCGGGACCGAAGCCTCTCTGGAGAAAGCCGCCGCGTGGCTCGAAAAGGCCGTCGCGGCCGGCTATACCGATGCCGGTTCGCATCTCGCCCAGGTCTACGAGCAGGCCACCGGCGCCGCTGCGCGCCCCGAGCTTGCCGCCGAGCTCTACTGGTCGGCGCTTGGGCAAGGTGATGCCGCCGCGACGCAGCACCTCACGACCGAGCTTGCGAAGCGGAGCGCGGAAGTCGTAAGGATCATCCAGGGGAAACTGCGTGAGCAGGGTCTGTATCGTGGGGCGGTTGACGGGGTGCCCGGTCCGGGGACCGAGGCGGCCATCCGGGCTTACGCGAATTCACTCGGCAGCCAGGGCTAGGCTGAAAAAGAAAAAGAGACGTGAGGGGTTGGGTATGAAATTGAGATTGATCGGGGCGGTGATCGGGCTCGCCGCCATGTTCGCAGGGGTGACGGGGGGGCTGGCTCGCGCGGAAAACGCGCCGGCCTGTCCGACCTCGCCGATGCGAATCGTGGTGATGGGCGACAGCCTCGCCGACGGGCTCTGGGCTTCGTTCCAGCGCAGCTTTGCCACGTGCGACACCTTGGAAGTGGTGCGCCTCACCGCCGTTTCGGACGGGCTGGCGAAGAGCTCGGGCACGCAATGGATCGAGCGCTACGAGACCAAGGCCGGCCTGCCGGAGGATGGGATCACCGACGTGGCCGTCGTGCAGATCGGGGCGAACGACATCAACTTCATCCGCAACGGCAATTCGCGCGAGATCTTCAACACCGAGCTCTGGGATGAGCTCTACAGCGAGCGGGTGCGCGAGATCACCGGCACGCTCCGCGCGCACAGTTCCGAGGTGTTCTGGATCGGGCTGCCGGTGGTCGGCAACAACAAGTTCGAACCGAACTACCAGATCATCACCGCGCTGCAGAAAGACGCCGTGCGCAAGGCGGGCGGCAAGTTCGTCGACATCCACGAACTCACCCAGTTCGGCACCGGCGAATTTGCGATGAGCGGCAAGGTCGACGGCCGGCTGGTCAAGATGCGCGCCGCCGACAAGGTCCATTTCACCCTGCCGGGCTACGACATGGTCGCCCGGGCCGTGCTCGACGATCTCGTCGACATCATCATCGCCACAAACCGCAGGCTCGCGCTCCAAGATGTCCAGATTCAGTAAGGTTCTTTGGCCGCTAGTGCTGTTCATTACGGCGGCCTGCGGCAGCGATCTGCAGCGCGCGAGCGCACAGGATCTGGCGGCGGCCTTCCATGCGCCGGCGCCCGAAGTCAGCGAGGGAACCGGTGTGACCGACACGACAGCCAAGGCCGAGACGACGATCGTGCGGGGCGGCCACGGGGCGCTGCCGAAGCGGGTGACCCGGGCCGTGAGCGCCGCCGACCCGCTCCGGGTGATGGTCATCGGCGACAGCCTCGCCGACGGGTTCGGCATGTTTCTCGAACAGCTCGTCGCCCAGCGCGGCTTGCCGGTCGCCGTCATCAACCGGGGACGCACCTCCACCGGTCTGGCGCGGAGCGATTTCTACGACTGGCCCGGCCAGTTCGCGGGGCTCGCCGCCACCGACCGGCCCGACATCGTGGTCGCCCACTTCGGCGCCAACGACAACCAGCCGATCCGGCTGGCGGGCGGCCAGAGCGTCGCCTATGGCACCGCCGACTGGGATGCGGCCTACAAGGGCCAGATGCGCGACATCCTCGCGGTGGCCGCGGCCAAGCGGTCCGTGGTCTACTGGCTCGGGCCCGCACCCGACGCCGACAGTCACCGTAACGCCTTGTTGACCAAGGCAAACGGATTGTTTCGGGACGTGACGCGCGAGACCGGCGCGCATTTCATTTCGCTGCCCGCCTTCACCGCGGGGCCCAAAGGGGAGTTCGTCAACGCCGCGAACGGGACGACGATCCGGTCCGGCGACGGCTCGCATTTCACCGGGGCGGGCTACACCCTCGTCGTCAAAGAGATCCTCGCCGCGATCGAGCGCGACAATCCCGGCCTGTTCTCGCCCTCCACCGTCGAGATTGCCAGCCTGCAATAGACCATGCTGTTCCCGACGCTCCAGTTCATCGGGTTCTTCGTCGTCGTCCTGGCGCTGAACGGGTTCACATGGGACCGCGCGAACAGCCGCAAGGCGCTGCTGATCGCGGCGTCCTACGTGTTCTACGCAGCCTGGGACGTCCGCTTCACCGGGCTCATGGCCTTCGTCTCGGTCACCGCCTGGCTCGGCGGGTTGGCGGTGCTGCGGCCAGGGCTGCGCCGGGCGGCCAAGATCATCTCGATCACGCTCATGCTCGGCGTGCTCGGCGTGTTCAAGTATTACGACTTCTTCATGCTCAACCTCACGCGGCTGCTGGAAGACACAGCCTTGGCCCGCGACCTCACCTGGATGACGCTGATCCTGCCGGTGGGGATCTCGTTCTACACCTTCCAGGCGATGAGCTACATGATCGACGTCTACCGCGGCCAGGTCGCAGGCACGGCGCAACCCGGCCGACGTGTTTCTCTACATCTCCTTCTTTCCGCAGCTCGTCGCCGGCCCGATCGTGCGGGCCGCGCACTTCCTGCCGCAGATCGACGCGCCCGTGCGGCCCGATGCGGCGGCGCGCGCGACGGCCGTCGTGCTGATCCTGTCGGGCCTGTTCAAGAAGATGGTGGTCGCCAACTACCTCTCCGTCCTGCTGGTCGACCCGGTCTTCGGGTTTCCCGACGGGCAGAACTGGGTCTCGACGCTCGCCGCGGTGCTGGGCTACGCGGTGCAGATCTACTGCGACTTCTCGGGCTATTCCGACATCGCCATCGGCGTCGCGCTGCTGCTCGGCTACCGCTTTCACCGCAACTTCGACCAGCCCTACCGGGCGACGTCGCTTGCGCGACTTCTGGCAGCGCTGGCACATCTCGCTCTCGACCTGGATCCGCGACTATCTCTACATCCCGCTCGGCGGCAACCGCGGGCGGGCGGCTGCGCCAGACCGCGACGCTGATGGTGACCATGACGCTGGCGGGGCTCTGGCACGGCGCCGGATGGACCTTCCTTCTGTGGGGGTTCCTGCACGGCGCCGGTCTCGCGGCGGAGCGGAGCTTGCGCCGCGCCGGCCTCGTCCTGCCGGGGTTTCTCGGCGGTGCCGCCGCCTTCGTCTTCGTAGTCCTGCTCTGGATCCCGTTCCGCTCCGCGAGCCTCACGGACGCGCTCGGCCTCTTCGCGGCGTTCGGCCGGTCCGAGGCGATGGCCGCGCCGGCGCTCACGCCCTTTGCGGCGTCGCTCATCGGCGTCGGGCTGGCGATGAACTGGCTGCCGCTCGCCTGGCGTGACAGCGCGCGGTCGGCGCTCGCCCGGCGCGGTCCCGCGGTCCAGGCCGTGGTGCTGGGGCTCGGCGTCTGGGTGCTCTTCGCGGTGACGCAGGACGGCGTCGCACCGTTCATCTATTTCCAGTTCTGAGGGGGAAGACATGTCGCAAAACGCAAGGTTCATCGCCGCCTCGATCACGCTTCTGGCGCTCGCCTGGCTGTTCTCCGGCGAGCGCCTGCTCGATGCGGTCTTCGCAATGCCGGATGTCGGGCCGGTCGACGACGCGGTGATCGCCGTCACCGTCGCGCTCGAAGATCTCAAAGCCCGGCTCGGCCTGCCCGATGCCTTCGGGGCCCTGCGCGGCGTGCTGCATGCGGCCTTCGGGGTCTAGGGCCGCCTTTCCTCGCCCAGCCAATCCCCAGACCGACCCCGGTCCTGGTGCCGCTCCCCGGGTCAGACTTCACTAGAAGGTCGGGGATGACTGGGGCCGACGTGTGCGTCGAAATCCTATTGGTTCCGGATCCCGACACCGTTTTCGCGAACGCGGGCATATCGGAGATGCATTTCGTCGTGGCGTTCGATGGAGTGGTCGGGTCGGTTTCGCATTGGGTCGCCCGTGTTGCGGATTGCGACAGCATCGCTGCCTGTGGCGCCGGCACGGTGTGCGAAGCGTTCGAAACATGTCCAGATGGCCAAGCTGATCCCGCCCGCCGGCAGAGCTTGAAACGCAGCCAACACGCGCCCAGCGGCCGCCGCCCGGCAGGCGCCCCGGGGCCGGCCTGAGGCAATGCGGGACGCGGCGGCGGCGCGCACCAGGGTCGATGCGGTGATGTGGCTCGTCGGGGACGCGGTGCCGATGCTGGTGGGCACCTGCGCTGGGAATGGGTCGCCCTTCGGACGGTGTCCGGACAGGACTTCCGTTAGTCCCCTAGTCCCCCTAGTCCCCTAGGGCACTAGGATCATTTTGAAAACGAAGAGAGAATTCTCGACCAACCGGCGTGCCCCGGGGCCGTTCGGCAAGCGCCAAAAGGGCGTTCGGGACGTGCGGCGCCCACGGTCCGGTTGACGCCATGACCAACTGTTTTCTGCAAACCCTGTCGCTCCCTGATGGCGCGGACCGACGGGCATGATATAGAATAGCGGTGGGAAACTGGGCTCGGGTGAGGCCATGTTCATGGCAGTGTTGAAGAATCCTCCACCCCCGTGGGTGGATCTGTCGAGGTGCGGCACAGTCCGCGTGAGCCCTGCCGTCGGGCGGGCCGGGAGGCGGGCATGACGGCCAGGTTCGATGTCCGGGTCGAGGACCGCGAAATCCATTGCTCCGATCACGGTGGAGGCGGCGCTGTCGGCCCCGGTGTTCTGCTTTTCATTGATGGCGCCGGCCGAGGTCATATCGGGCGGGAAAGCGGGCGCGGCGCTCGGTGGGCACCTCGAGGTGGCCCTGCCGGATCTTGCGCCCGGCCGGCCGCACGAGGTGGTCGTGGCCTATCGCAGCAAGCGATATCCCGCCCATCAACCGTGCCTGGCTGCCGCTTGGCCCCTACCTGCGCCACGCGGACGGGATTTTGAACCTGCCGTCGGCGGAAACAGGTGTGCGCACGGGCGAAGCCCCGGCACCGCGCGCCTCCGGTGCCGACGCGCTCCTGCTCTGCCCGCCGCCGACGGCCCAGGTGATCACCGGTGGGGTCGTGGATGCCGGGCGCGGCTTTGCCTGCGACCACGAGGCGTTTGAAACGGTCGCCGGGATTCGGGTGCGGGCCAGGACCCGGGACGCGCCGTTTCTCGCCCCGGACGGATTGCCGGTGACCATCGCGGAGGACGGCGCCCTGCCGCCGGAGGGGTATTTCCTGGTCATCGGCGCAGAGGGCGTCCGCCTGTCGGCGCGGGACAGGGCCGGGGTGTTCTACGGGGCAGTGACGCTCCGGCACCTGCAGATCACTCATGGCGCAAGGCTGCCCGCCGCCCGGATCGCCGATGCGCCCCGGTTCGGCTGGCGCGGTCAGCAGCTCGACTGCGCGCGCAATTTCCATTCGGTCGAGACGATCCTTGAGATGCTCGACCTGATGGCGCTTTTGAAACTCAACCGGTTTCACTGGCATTTCGCCGATGACGAGGCGTTCCGGCTCGAAGTGGATTGCTACCCGGCGTTCTGGCAGAAGACGGCCTTTCGCGGTGAGGGTGAGATGTTTCCGGGCTTTCGCGGCGGCGGGCCGCGTGCCGGCGGGAGCTATTCCAAGGCCGACGTGGCCCGGATCGTCGCACATGCGAAACGTCTCAACATCGAGGTGATGCCGGAGATCGAGATGCCGGCCCATGCTTTCGCGCTGACCCGGGTCATGCCCGACCTGCGCGACCCGGCCGACACCAGTGTCGAGGGGTCTGCGATGGGATACACCGGCAACACGATCAACCCGGCCGTCGACAAGACCTGGGAGGTGCTGCCGGCGCTGGCTTCGGAAGTGGCCAGCCTGTTTCCGTTCGGCCATCTGCACCTCGGCTGCGACGAGCTGTCGAAAAGCGCCTGGAAGCGCTCGCCGGCGATCGCGGCGCTCAAGAAGCGGCTGCACCTGGCCGACAATGACGATGTGCAGGGCTGGATGATGGCGCGGATGGGGGCGCATCTCACCCGCGAGGGTATCCGGCCCGCGGCCTGGCAGGAGGCGCGCAAGGGGCGAAACGGCGGGATCGGACAGGGTGCGATCCTGTTCGCCTGGCTCGGGCAGGAGCCGGGGGTTGCCGCGGCGCGCGCGGGCTACGACGTGGTCATGTGCCCGGCCCAGCACGCCTACCTCGACATGGCCCATACCGGCCAACGCGACGATTGGGGAGCATTCGGGGTCGGCAACACCGATCTCGAGGAAACCGTCGGCTGGAACCCGGTGCCCGAGGGCGCCGAGGACATTGCGGGGCGGATCATCGGCGTGCAGGGGAACTTCTGGAGCGAGTTCACCCCCGACGGCGACCACCTGTGGCCGATGCTGATGCCGCGGCTGCTTGGTGTCGCGACATCCGCCTGGAGCCGCCAGGGGGCGCTGGACGGGCCCGGTCTGCGGGCGCTGGCGGACGGGTACCGGGCGAGCATGGCGGGGTTCTGGCGCTGGAATCACGCGGCCTGACACGGCCTCTCGGGCCAGGCCGGGTCGCGCCGTGGCCCGGGCGGAGAGGGGGGAAACGCCCGGGCCTCGACCGGAGGGACGGTGGGGGTGGTGTGCGGTCCGGGCGGCGCGTTCGTATCTTGACCGGGGCATCCACCCGACCTTCGGGAACACATGGGTTCTCGCCTTTCGCGTGTCATCGGATCGGGCATTCAACTCCCTGTGCCACACGGGAAAGTTACGAATTCGTGTGCCCTACGGTGTTCGAAAAGTATAAGCGCCGAGTCGCCAACACGCATGATTCGCCAATAGATCAAGAAAAAAATCATTTCCGCTTTACAGCCCAGAACCGATAGCCCACCGTGCTGCGCAGGGATCAGGCGCGTTAGACGCCAGACCCTTCAGAGGCAACGAGCTTTGGTGCTTTTCTGCTCCACCGAGGTTCAAAAAAGAGCAGAAAGGGACAGCCAAATGGCGGCTACCGAGCACTTCCTCGAACCGGAAGACCTGCATCCTATTGATATTGTCGAAACCCTCGCCGAAGCGCAGGCTTGGGATTTCAACCGCGTGGCAGATGACCAGATCGCCATGGCGGTCGAAGGACAGTGGCGGACGTATTCGATCACGCTCGCCTGGAGCGCTTACGACGAGACACTTCGCTTGATCTGCACCTTCGAGATGGAGCCGCCCGAGGCGCGGCTTCCCGAGCTTTACGAGGCGCTCAATCTCACCAATGACCAGATCTGGGCCGGGGCTTTCACCTATTGGTACGAGCAGCGGCTGATGGTCTACCGCTATGGGCTGGTGTTGGCCGGTGGCCAGATGGCCGGGCCGGAACAGCTCAACCTGCTGATCGGCTCCGCGGTGGCGAATTCGGAGCGGTTCTATCCGGCCTTCCAGCTTGCGACCTGGGGCGACCGTTCGGTCGAGGATGCCATGAAAGTGGCGATCTCCGAAGCCTACGGGCGCGCCTGAGAGACTGCCAAGACGCCGCGGTTAACGGCGCGTGTGCATTGCAACTGCCCCCCGATGCCCCTCGCATCGGGGGGTGTATTCTTTTATTGACGCAGGTTGGGGCCAAGGCGCCGGCCCCGTCACATGCCGCCGGCCAGGTCTGCGAGCTGGTCGATGGCGGTGCCCCAGCCCTCGAAGAACCCCATCTCGGCATGTTGGGTGCGCGCCGCCACGTTGGCGTGGAGCGCCCGGGCGGTAATCTTGGTGCCGGCCTCGGTCGGGGCCAGGATGTAGACCCCGGTCATGAAACCGCTGCCGGTGGGATGAAAACCGGCGGCCATCGCGTCGGTGAAGGCGAACATGCGTTCCGGCTCCACCACGAGGATGCACCCCGGGCCCTCGTCCATCTCCTCGCCGTTCGGGCCACGCATCGGGGTGTGAAACACGCCACCCGCGCGGGGGTCCATCACCACGTCATGTGCTTGCCAGGGCTTCGGGCAGAACCATTGCTCGATCAGCGCAGGCTCGGTGAGGCAGCGCCAGATATTGGCGGGGCTGGCGGCGATCACCTTTTCCAGTTCCAGGTCGGTCTCGGGATTGAAGGCGAAGATGTCCATGTCGTCTCCTGTTCGCTTGGGGTAAATGTCAGTCGAAAAGACGGGATAGCGCATCGAGCTGTGCCTCGACGCCGCCGCGGCGCATCTCGGGGCCATCGGACGGCGCGAACCAGGCACCCTGTTCGGTGACGGTCAGTTTGCAGCCGGCCTCGGTCGGGGCGAAGGTCACGGTGGTGAGCGAGGCGGAATGCACCCGGCCGTTCCAGGCCATGGTGTAGGCGTAGACGATCCGCTCGCCCTCGACGATGTCGACATAGGTCGTCGCGTTTTCGTGCAATCCCGCGCCGGGTCCTTCGGCGACCTTGAAACTGCCGCCCTCCGTGCCGCCGACCCGGAAGTCGAGCCGATAGTCGCCTTTCGACGTCGGCCCGCTCTCGGTGAACCACTTTCGTTTCAGCTCCTGCTCGGCAAAGGCGCGAAAGACACTGGCCGGTTGCGCCGGGATGATCTTTTTGATGGTGAAATCGGCGTGGTCGATGGTCATGTGGCCTCCAGGTGTCGGGTGAGATTGTCGAGCGCCGAGCCCCAGCCGGTCTGGAACCCCTTGAGAAGGCCTGCGCCGACAAAGGAGCTGACCCAGATTGTGAGGCGCAAACGGCTTCCGCCCTCTGTGCCTTCCAACGCGTAGTCGACCTGCGAGGCGCTGAGCAGCTTGCCAAAGTGGTGCATCACTTCGGTGAAACAGGCGGCATCCGGCTCTTCGATCTGGTGCCAGATCGTGGTGACCTCGTAGCACGGATCGGTTTTCGGGCCGCAGAGATGCACGTCGCACCCGCCCTGGCGCGTGTCGGTTGCGGTAAAGCGCAACACGTCGCCTTCGGACGGTCCCCAGACGGTGCGGGCTTCGGGGTCGATCAGGCTGTGCCAGAGCGTCGCGCGGGAACAGGCGATGACGCGGTCGAAATCCAGCCGGGCGTGGTCGATGGTCATGCCTTGTCCTTTCCGGGCATCGGGTTGGTCTCGAGCTCCAACCGCCGCGCGACGGCTTCGAGCCGGGCGAGGCGGCCTTCCCAGAGCGCGCGCTGGCCATCGAGCCAGCTGTCCATCGGATCGAGCGATTTCGGACGCAGGGCGACCATCCGCTGGCGGCCCTGTTTGCGGGTGGCGACGAGCCCCGCCTGTTCCAGCACCTCGATGTGGCGCAGGAACGAGGGCAGGGCCATGTCGTGCGGGGCGGCGAGCGCGCCGACCGGCTGGGCGCCCTCGGCAAGCTGTTCGACCACGGCGCGGCGGGTCGGGTCGGCGAGGGCGGCGAAGAGCGAGTCGATTTGGTTAGCCATGTTGCTAAGTGTTTGCTCGGCGTTGCGTTCTGTCAATAAAAACTTAGCGGCGAAGCTAAGTTTTACGCGCTTGCCCCCGGCGGCCACGGACCTAGAACTCGCCCCCATGACCGATGCCCCCCAATTCATTCACCTGCGCCTTCACACCGAGTACTCGCTGCTCGAGGGCGCCGTCCCGGTCAAAAAACTCGCCGGCCTCTGCGAGAAGCATTCGATGCCCGCCGTTGCGGTGACCGACACCGATAACATGTTCTGCGCGCTGGAGTTTTCGGAATACGCCTCGGGCGCGGGGGTGCAGCCGATCATCGGCTGCCAGGTCTCCGTCGCCTACGATACCCCGGCACAGGGCGAAACGGCGAAGCCGCCCGCGCCGCTGGTCCTGCTCGCCCAGAACGAGACCGGCTACGAGAACCTGATGAAGCTCAACACCTGCCTCTACGTCGACAAGCACGACGGCGTGCCGCAGGTGACGCTGGACGAGCTCGCGGCGCATTCGGACGGGCTCATCTGTCTCACCGGCGGTTCTGAGGGGCCTCTGGGCAAAGTCCTGCAGACCGGCAACCGGGCGGAGGCCGAGGCGCTGCTCGCGCGGCTCGCCACGAGCTATCCCGAGCGTCTCTACATCGAGCTGCAACGCCACCCGGTCGAGACCGGGCAATTGCCCGAGCCGGAGCGGTTGAGCGAACGCGGGTTCATCGAAATGGCCTATGCGCATGCGTCTGCCGCTGGTCGCGACCAACGATGTCTATTTCCCGAAAGCCAGACTCTATGAGGCGCATGATGCGCTGATCTGCATCAAGGAGGGGGCCTACGTCGACCAGCAGGAGCCGCGCCGCCACCTGACGCCGCAGCATTATTTCAAAAGCCCGCAGGAGATGGCGACGCTGTTCGCCGATCTGCCGGAAGCGGTGGAGAACACCGTCGAGATCGCGCGGCGCTGCGCGTTCAAGGTCGCCAAGCGCGATCCGATCCTGCCGAAATTCGCCGATGACGAGGTCGAGGAGCTGCGCCGCCAGGCCTGGGAAGGGCTCGAGGCCCGGCTCGCGGTCATCCCGCATGCCGCCCCGGTCGAAGAGTACCACGCGCGGCTGGAATTCGAGCTCGGCATCATCGAGCAGATGGGGTTTCCGGGCTACTTCCTGATCGTTGCCGACTTCATCAAGTGGGCGAAGGACCAGACCATTCCCGGTCGGGCCGGGCCGTGGCTCGGGCGCGGGCTCGCTGGTCGCCTATGCGCTCACCATCACCGACCTCGACCCGCTGCGCTATTCGCTGCTGTTCGAGCGCTTCCTCAATCCCGAGCGGGTCTCGATGCCCGACTTCGACATCGACTTCTGCATGGACCGGCGCGACGAGGTCATCCGCTACGTCCAGGAGAAATACGGCCGCGACAAGGTCGGCCAGATCATCACCTTCGGCACGCTCCTGTCGAAGGCCGCGGTGCGCGACGTCGGCCGGGTGCTGCAGATGCCCTACGGGCAGGTCGACCGGCTGTCGAAGATGATCCCGGTCGAGGGGGTCAAGCCGGTGTCGATCGAGCAGGCCCGGGCCGAGGAGCCGCAGATTGCGGCGAGGAGGCGCGGCGCGAGGAGGTGGTGGCGCGGCTGCTCGACTACGCCCAGCAGCTCGAGGGGCTGCTGCGCAACGCCTCGACCCACGCCGCCGGCGTGGTGATCGGCGACCGGCCGCTCGACGAGCTGGTGCCGCTCTACCAGGATCCGCGCTCCGACATGCCGGTGACCCAGTTCAACATGAAATGGGTCGAGCAGGCCGGGCTGGTGAAGTTCGACTTCCTCGGCCTGAAGACGCTGACGGTGATTCAGAACGCGATCGACCTGATCCACGAAAGCGGGCGCGATCTGCACATCGCACCGGACGGGACCGAGATTTATCAGCCCGCGGAAGGCGCCGCGAACCAGATCAACGCGATCCCGCTCGACGACGAGAGAACCTACGCGCTCTACGCCAGCGCCAGGACGGTCGCGGTGTTCCAGGTGGAAAGCTCGGGCATGATGGATGCGCTGCGGCGGATGCAGCCGACCTGCATCGAGGACATCGTCGCGCTGGTGGCGCTCTACCGGCCCGGGCCGATGGAGAACATCCCGACCTATTGCGACGTGAAGAACGGGGCAGAGAAACGCGCTTCGGTGCATCCGCTGATCGACCACATCCTCGAAGAGACCCACGGCATCATCGTCTACCAGGAGCAGGTGATGCAGATCGCCCAGGTGATGGCCGGCTACTCGCTCGGCGGCGCCGACCTGCTGCGCCGCGCGATGGGCAAGAAGATCAAGGAGGAGATGGACGCCGAGCGGCCGAAGTTCGTCGCCGGGCGCGGCCGAGAACGGGGTGCGACGCGAAGAAGGCGTCGGAGGTCTTCGACCTGCTCGAGAAGTTCGCCAACTACGGCTTCAACAAGTCGCACGCCGCGGCCTACGCGGTGGTCACCTACCAGACCGCCTGGCTGAAGGCGAACCACCCGGTCGAGTTCATGGCCGCGGTGATGAACTGCGACATCCACCTGACCGACAAGCTCGGCGGTCTATGCCGAGGAGGTGCGCCGCGGGCTCGACATCGAGATCGTGCCGCCTTGCGTGAACCGCTCGCGAGGCCACCTTCACGGTCGAGGACGGCAAGATCCGTCTACGCGCTCGGGCGCGCTCAAGAACGTCGGCGTCGAGGCGATGCGGCTGATCGTCGAGGCGCGGAGGCGAGGGCGGGACAAGCCCTTCGTGACGCTGTTCGACCTCGCGCGGCGGGTCGATCTGAAGCGGGTCGGCAAGCGGCCGCTCGAGATGCTGGCGCGCGCCGGCGCCTTCGACGTGCTCGACCGCAACCGGCGCCGGGTGCTCGACTGCGCTCGACGCGCTGGTCGGCCTACTCGGCGGCGATCCACGACCAGCGCAGCTCGGCGCAGGTGTCGCTGTTCGGCGAGGCGGGCGACGACCTGCCGGAGCCCCGGCTTGTCGCCGGTCGAGCGACTGGCTGCCGGCCGAGCGGCTCGGCGAAGAGCACAAGGCGGTCGGCTTCTACCTCTCCGGTCACCCGCTCGACGACTACATGCCGGCGCTGAAGCGCAAGGGCGTGCTGACGCTCGAAGAGGTGACGAAGAAGGCCGAGCGTACGCCGCTGATCGGCGAAGATGGCGGGCACCGTGTCGTCCCGGCAGGAGCGCAAGTCGGCGCGCGGCAACCGGTTCGCCTTCGTGGGCCTGTCCGACCCGACCGGGCTCTACGAGGTCACGCTGTTCTCGGACGTGCTCGACGCCGCGCGCGAGCATCTCGAAACCGGGGCGAACGTGGTGGTGACGGTCGAGGCCAACATGGACTCGGAACAGCTGAAACTGCTCGCCCGCTCGGTCGCGCCGGTCGACACGGTCGTTGCCGATGCGGGCGGGATGGCGCTGAGGGTCTTCGTCACCGAGGCGGAGGCCGCCGCGACAGTCGCCTCGCTGCTGGAAAAAGCCGCGACGCAGGCCAAGGGCGCGCGGCCCGGGTCGGTCTCTCTCTGCCTGATGCACCCGACCCTGCCCGGTGAAGTCGAGGTCGACATTGGCGACACGGTCCCGCTCAACCCGCAGATCAAGGGGGCGCTGAAATCGCTTCCCGGTGTGATGAGCGTGGAGGAGGTGTAGCGCTGTCAAACGGAGCGCCTTGCGGCGCGCAGGCTTGTTCGGTGGGGGCTGCCCGGTCGCCCAGCGGGGGTGCAAGTCAACAAGCGAGAGCGTTGCGTCGTCGATCGGAACCATTGGCGCCGACGACAGGCTCAACGCACCGGGCGCGCGAGTGACGGTCGAGTTGCTCCCGGTTGCCCTGGTGGTGTGCCGGTACAGGTGGGGGCGCCCTGCCGTATGGACGAGATTTCGCGCGGAGGTCGTGCGCAACGGCGCCGCTCTGATAATAGCGGCGGAGCCAAGTCCCATCGCCCCGGCCGGGTGCCGAAACAGGTGCGACCGTTCTGCCATTTGGACGAGATTTCACGCGGAGCTCGTGCGCAACGTTGCCGCTGTGCAAATGACGGTTGGGCTACGCCCGTCACCGCGCGGGGGTGCCGCAATAGGTGGCGACGTTCTGCCATTTTTGACGGGATATCACGCGGAGCTCGTGCGCAACCTCGGCGGTCTGCAATTGACGGCTGAGCGACACCTCGTCACCCCGGAGGGATGCTGAAACAAGTGCGAACGTTCTGCCGTTGGGACGGGATATCACGCGGAGGGCCGGCGCAACGTCGCCGCTTTGCAAATGACGGCTGAGCCAGGTCCCGTCACCCGGGCGTGTGCCACAAAGCGACAGGGGGGCTCTTCATCGAGCCGGAAGTTTGGCGTGCTGATCGCGCCGACGCTTCCGGCCGCACCTGACGGTTGAGGTACGTCCCGTCACCCGGGCGGGGCGCCACCAGACCGCGCCGTTGTCCGGTCGATCCGGGGTAGGGGTGCCCGGAGCGGGGCCGGGTCCCAAGCCGCGAACGACGTTTGGTTTTCGCCCTTGGAGATGTTTCCGGGAAGACAACGGGCAGGCCAGTTGGATTGGACCCGACATCTGGCCCAGGTCTGGCCGACAATGCAAAAAGCCCGGCGTTCCCTCGCCAAGCAAGCGGGGCAGCGCCACCCGCAACGCAGGACGACCCCGCGGGGCCTTCCGCCTCGCAGGGTCGCTTTTCTTTGGGCGGTTATCGGCCTCTCAGCCTGCCGCGCACCGACCATGTTGGCAGAAACGCGTTAAGAAATGGTTGCCGTTCAGCCGTTTTCGGGGGCGGTCGACAGGATTTCCAGTGCGGCGGCGTGGATCTCGGCGTTGGCGGCCGCGAGGATCCGGCCGCCATTGTGCGCCGGCTTGCCGCGCCAGTCGGTGACGATGCCGCCGGCCGCCGCGATCACCGCCATCGGTCCCTGGATATCGTACGGGGCGAGCCCGGCCTCGACGACGAGGTCGACCTGGCCGGCAGCGACCAGCGCATAGGCGTAGCAATCGAGGCCGTAGCGGGTGAGTTTCGTGCGGGGCGCGAGGGTGTGGAAGGCCTCACGCTCGGCGTTGCTGCCGACTTCGGGAAAGGTCGTGAACAGGATCGCGTCCTCGAGCGGACGCGGCCGACGGGTGGCGAGCCTGTGTCGGCCCTGCGGCCCCACGACTTCGGCCGTGCCGAAGCCGCCGATGAAGCGTTCGCCGATGAAGGGTTGGTCGACCACGCCAAGACGGGGACCGCGCTCGTCGCCGACCGCAATCAGTACGCCCCAGGTCGGGGTGCCGGAGAGGAAGGCCCGGGTGCCGTCGACCGGGTCGAGCACCCAGGTCAGACCGGAGGTGCCGGGTTGGCTGCCAAATTCTTCCCCCAGGATCGCGTCGTCCGGACGCCGATCCGCCAGCACGTCGCGCATCGCCGCCTCGGCCTCACGGTCGGCCGCGGTGACCGGGTCGAAGCCGTCGGAGAGCTTGTTGTCCGCGGAGAGGCCGGGCGCGCGGAAGTGGCGCAGCGTAGCCGCACGCGCGACATCCGCCATGGCATGCGCCGTGGCGATCAGCTCGTGTTGCAGGTGCGGGTCTTCGATACGCATGGGCACCACCGGGGTAACGCCCCCCGGCGGTAGCCAATGGCGCTCAGCGCGTCAAGCGGCGTCGGAGAGAACGCGGGCCAGTTCGAACAGCCGGCGGCGCTGGTTCTCCGGGATCGCGTAGTAGGAGCGTACCAGTTCCAGCGCTTCCTTGTCGGCGAGGATGTCGCCCGGCAGGGTCGTCTCGGCGGGTTTGGCACCGGCTTCGAGCCCTTCGAAGAAGAAATCGATCGGCACCGAGAGCGCTTCCGAAATGTCCCACAGCCGGGATGCACTGACGCGGTTCATCCCGGTCTCGTACTTCTGGATCTGCTGGAACTTGATTCCGACTTTTTCGGCCAGTTGCTGCTGAGTCATCCCGACCATCCACCGGCGGTGGCGGATGCGTTTCCCGACGTGGACATCCACAGGGTGTTTCATGCGACTCTCCTCATGCGACCCAACAACAGTACCAGACACTACAAACGTGCATGCGCCGACAACCTGTCTTTTTGGTCATAATTTTACCGAAAGGTAAAAAGTATTGTAAATCAAAGTGTTGTATGCGAACCGCTAACGGTGGGCGATCTGTCTCACGGTTGGCGATTCGTTCAAGCATACTCGCCATACGTGTTTTGCACAAACGTTTGCAAAATGCGAAACCATCTTGGCATGTCTCGATGATTCTCTCATAACGTGTATTCCTGGGGGTTCCGATGCACGAACGCTGGCACGACCCCGGTTCCGCTCGCAAAGTCGGCAGCGCGCGATTATTGTCGCGGCGACGAGGGAAGTCAGATGCGTGCATATCAATCACTTGATCGCGACACAGCGCCCGTTTTCCGCAACGTTATCGCGCGCGCCCCGGCAAAGGGCGAGGTGCGTGTCGAAATCGCCGCCTGCGGGTTGAATTTTGCCGATCTCCTGATGGCCCAGGGCCGGTACCAGGATACGCCGCCGGTGCCGTTCACACTGGGAATGGAGTTCGCGGGCGTCGTGGCCGAACAGGGGGAAGGGGTCACCCAACCGGCTGTCGGCGCCCGTGTCGCGGTGGTCGCGGGCCAGGGCGGGCTCGCCGCCAGCGCGACGGTCGCGGCCGCGCGTTGCGTGGTGATCCCCGATGCGATGCCCTTCGCCGAGGCCGCCGGGTTTCAGGTCGCCTATGGCACAAGCCATCTCGGCCTGGTGGGCCGGGCGCGGCTCGCCGCGGGCGAAACCGTACTCGTGCTCGGCGCCGCAGGCGGTGTGGGGCTGACGGCGGTGGAGGTCGCAAAGCGCCTCGGTGCGCGGGTCATCGCAGTGGCGCGGGGACCGGAGAAACTCGCCGTCTGCCAAGCGGCGGGCGCCGATCACCTGATCGACAGCGAAACGCAAGACCTGCGTGAGACCGTCAAGGCGCTGGGCGGCGCCGATGTGGTCTACGACCCGGTCGGCGGCACCCAGTTCACCGAGGCGCTCAGGGCCACCAACCCCGGCGGCCGCATTCTGATCGTCGGTTTCGCGAGCGGGGAGGTGCCACAGATCCCGGCAAACCACCTGTTGGTGAAGAACGTCGATGTTCTGGGCTACTGGTGGGGCGGCTATCTGAAATTCCGCCCCGAGGCGCTGGCAGACAGCATGTCCGAACTCCTCGACTGGTACCAGGCGGGGCGGTTGGCGCCGCACGTGAGCCACGAGATCCCGTTCGAGCGTGTCGAGGAGGCCTTCGACTTGCTTCGGACCCGGAAATCGACCGGCAAGGTCGTGGTGACGATGGGGTGATCTCGCGGCCGCGGTCCGCGGCAGCCTTGCGCTGAAAAACCTGCACCGGTGCGCCGGTGCGACCGGCGGGGCCGGCGTGCAAGAAAGCGGCGCAGGCGCGGCCCGTCAGGCAGCTCCGTGCGCCTGTATCGACCAGCGCCAGACCCCTAGGCGCCTAGGCGCCTAGGCATGTGGAGGGCCTGGGGTAGTCAAAGTATAACAATTACAGTTGCTTGGGAAGTTTCCGCGTTAATGCTTCGGTCAGGAGCCCCGCGCAGCCGTTGTCCGGTGCGCCGAGACCCCCAATGCGGTCCGGCCCGCACCCCATTAGCCGCTGTAGGCCTCGTCCAGAAGCCGCACCAGCGCGCGCTCGGCCTGGCCGCGCAGCGTGTCGGCGACGTAGAGGTTGATCCGCGTGGCGCCGATCTCGGGCAGGGCGCCGGCGTGGTCGATCCGCTCCATGACTGGCGGCACCGTGCCCTCCGGCACCGCATGCACCGCGAGATCGGCCGAGACCGAGGCCTCGATCGTGCGGCTCATTTCCGACGTCACTGCCATCTCCCAGGGTACGCCCGCCGCGTCCAACGCGGCCTCGACCCCGGCGCGGAAGATGTTGCGGCGCTCAAAAGCCAGGCGCAGGGGCCGGGTCCGCCAGGTGGTGCCGCCGATTGCACCAACCCAGATGAGCGGCACCGTGGCGAGCGTGCGCCCGCCCGCCTGCACCCCGTCTTCGGTCGTCAGGATGATGTCCGCTTCGCCGCGGCCGAACATCATCTTCAGCCGTTCGGTGTAAGACGACACCAGGGTCACCTTCATCCGCGGATACTCCGCGTGGAAGCGTTGCAGCACCGGCGGCAGCGCCGGGTAGACGACGTCATGCGGCACGCCGAGCACCACTTCGCCCTCGAAAGCGGCATCGGTGAAGCGCGACCAGACCTCGTCGTTGAGGGCGAGGATCCGGCGCGCGTAGCCGAGCAGCTTTTCACCATCCGCAGTCAGGACCACCCCGCGCCCCGCGCGTTCGAGCAACTGGCGCCCGAGCGCCTCCTCGAGCCGCTTGAGCTGCATCGAGACGGCCGATTGGGTGAGGTGCAGAAGCCCGGCGGCGCGAGTTACGCCGCCCGCTTCGGCCACGGTGGCGAAAGCGCGCAGGGCGGTCATGTCGAGGTTTCTGGACACATCAAATCCTGTGATATGTTAACCAACAATCATTCATTTTTCTTATGTTGCGAAACAACGTAAAGTCAACTCCGGAGGGGGCACCTCTCGTGTGAAAACGACTTTTTGAGGCATGGAGACATAAATGCACGCGACGTTTGCCAATCACAGCCACATCCACCGCGCCTGGCGCGAGACTCGCCCGATCAAGTGGTTTGTTCAGGCCCTGGCCACCCGGCATCAGCGGATGCGGCTCGACCAGCTGGACGACCACCTGTTGCGCGACATCGGAATCGACCGCCGCACGGCGTACTGGGAAGCACACCGGCCGTTCTGGGATCGTCCGTAACGGATCACGGTGCCGTGACCTCCGCGCGGACCAGGCCGGACCCTAAAAGCCTTGAAATAGCCACGGCGCTGGCCAATATTCCACCTGAGGCGGTCCCAGACGGGGCCGCGATGGAATTTGCCAGTCTGGAGGCTGAAGAGATGGCTGAATTGAGATCGATGCGGACGGCGGCCGGTACCCGTACGGCCCAGATCGACGAGGGCCTTCGCGCCCATATGAACAAGGTCTACGGCACGATGTCCGTGGGCCTCCTGGTCACCGCGCTGGTGGCTTGGGCGTTCGGCTCGTCGCCGGCGCTCCTGTCGATCCTGCGCGATCCGGTGACCCTGTCGCCCAACATCCTCGGCTGGATCGCGATGTTCCTGCCGCTGGTGATGGTGTTTGCCTTCGGCGCCGCCATCAACCGGCTTTCCGCCGCCGGCGCGCAACTGTTCTTCTATGCATTCGCCGCGGCGATGGGTCTGTCGATCAGCTGGATCTTCGCGGCCTTCACCGGAATCTCGATCGCCCAGACCTTCCTGGTGACCTCGATCGCTTTCGCGGGTCTGAGCCTCTACGGCTATACCACCAAGAAGGACATCTCGGGCTGGGGCGCGTTCCTGATCATGGGCGTGATCGGCCTGATCGTGGCCTCGATCGTGAACATCTTCCTCGGCTCGCCGGCGCTGCACTTCGCGATCTCGGTGATCGGCGTGCTGATCTTCGCGGGTCTCACCGCCTACGACACCCAGAAGATCAAGAACGACTACATCCAGCACGCCCACGCGATGGACGGCGAATGGCTGGCCAAGTCGGCGATCATGGGCGCGCTGAACCTCTACCTCGACTTCATCAACCTGTTCATGTTCCTGCTGCAGTTCCTGGGCAGCCGCGAGTAACGGCAAGCAGCCGTCGAAAAGATTTGGGGCCGGTCCTGCGGGAGCGGCCCTTTTCTTTCGTCCGTGAGACCGCGCGCGGCCGGCCGCACTGGCCCTGTTTCCCGGCACGGTAAAACCCCGCACTCTCCCCTCTCACGCCGTTTTCGCGCCGCATTCACGCGATATTCCAAGAACTTGCCAGAGGATTTGGAGGGAAACGGCCATGGACCTCATCATCGAAGCGCTCACCGCGCGCCCGGTCATTACCGTCGGCGTCGGCGCATTTCTCAGCGGTGTCGCCCTGTTCTACCTGGTCATGCAGCGCACCCGGAAGCATCGGCTCCGGCAGATGGACCGGCAGGGCAACTGAAACGCACGACGAGAAAAGGCCGCGCTTTTGGGCGCGGCCTTTCTCGTTTCCCCGCAGGCGTGACTGCGGAGAAGAATAACGCGTTGCAAGATTACTTGATCTTGCCTTCCTTGTACTCGACATGCTTGCGCGCGACCGGGTCGTACTTTGCGCACGGTCATCTTTTCGGTCATGGTCCGCGCGTTTTTCTTGGTCACGTAGAAATGGCCGGTGCCCGCGGTCGAGTTCAGGCGGATCTTGATGGTGGTCGGCTTCGCCATGGTCTTCGCTCCTCATCGGACCCATCCCGGGACCGGTAAATCCTTGAAACCTGCCTTTTAGCGGCACCGCCTCCCGAGTTAACCGCAAACCGCGGTTTCGTGTTATCCTGCCGGTTCACCGCGACAGGAAAGGACACCCTCATGAAACTCGGCGCATTTTCGATCAGCCTGGCGGTCAAGGATATCGGCGCTTCGCGCGCCTTCTATGCGCATCTCGGCTTCGAGGAAGTCGGCGGCGATGCCGACCAGGGCTGGCTGATCCTGCGCAACGGCACCACGACCATCGGGCTGTTCCAGGGCATGTTCGAGGCCGAACCTCATGACCTTCAATCCGGGATGGGACGCCGCCGCTCAGCCGCTCGAAGAGTTCGAAGACGTGCGCGCGATCCAGGCGAAGCTCCGGGACGCCGGCATCGCGCTGACCCAGGACACGGACCCCGACGGCACCGGCCCCGCCCACATCGCCCTCACCGATCCCGACGGCAATCCGATCCTGATCGACCAGCACGTTTGAAAAGCGCCCGTCCAACTGCCCCGGGACCGGTCTGGAACCGGCCCGTGAGCGGCGCGGGCGAAGGCTGGGCGAAGGGTGGGCGAACTCGGACAGGGGGTCAACATGTTGATATATATAGAGGTAGCGCTAACTGTCACTTCGCCCGGGCGAAGCCGGGAACCGGCGGGCCCCGCCTCGTCCCTGGTTGATCAATACCTTGCCGGGGCGCGCGCGCCGGAGGGGTGCTTTCGGCCCGACGGGTGTGAAGCCCCCAACAAACAAACCTGCGCGCCGCAAGGCGCACAATTTGACAGCAAACGCGCGGATGGCCTGTAAGCCGGATTCTGTGACGGGTTGCCCCGCCGGCGACCATTCCTCTGGGGCGCCCGTTACCGGACGCCTCTAGCTGCCAACCCGGATCTCCGGGCCGAAGACGGCCCTGCGGCCTTGCGGCCAACGTGAGATCCCTATTCGGCATTGCTCCCGGTGGGGCTTGCCGTGCCGGAGCCGTTGCCGGCCCCGCGGTGGGCTCTTACCCCACCGTTTCACCCTTACCTCGCGCGCCAGCGTCCGCGACAGGCGGTCTGTTCTCTGTGGCGCTTTCCCTCGGGTTGCCCCGGCCGGGCGTTACCCGGCACCGTTGCCTTGTGGAGTCCGGACTTTCCTCGAACGTTGCCATCCGCGGCCGCCCGGCCATCCGCGCTCTCGTCACCTAGAGCTTTCGCCTCATGCCCGCAAGGGATGGGGCGAAATGCTTCAGGCGCTGGGTCTGGAGCCGTCAACGGGGAAGCGGCGGGCGAGGTCGGTGGCGGCGGCCATGTCCTGCGTCTCGAGCGGCCCCCGGCCCCAGGGGCGAAAGCGGGCGCGAAACGCGGCCAGAACGGTCTCCAACCCGGCTTCGACCGGGTAGCCGAAGCGTTCGGCGGCGGCGAGGAAACGGGTTTCGTCCGGCGCGTGGGCGCCGGTGCTCGCCGCCGTGTCCGCCGCCGTGTCCGCCGCCGTGTCCGTCCCGGTGTCCGGCTCCGGCCAGACCGCGCGCCCGGCGCGCGCGAGGCGCCGCCAGTCGAACCGGACCCCGGATCCCATTTCCGGGTCGGGGCGAAATCCTGGTGGCCGATCACGCCCTCGGGCGGAATATTCCAGCGGGTCAGGAGGCCGTCCAGCAGGTCTTCGAGCCGGTCCATCAGCGCGGCTGAAAAGGGGTGGATCCGGTGTTGTCGAGCTCGATGCCGATCGAGCGGGAATTGATGTCCGCAAGCCCGCCCCAAGTGCCGTGTCCCGCATGCCAGGCGCGATGTTCCTCGTCGACCAGGCGGAACAGGCGTCCGTCGCGGGCGACGAGATAATGGGCGGAAACCTCGTGCTCGGGCGCGCAGAGCCGTTCGAGCGCCTCGTCGAGCACGGCCATGCCGGTGAAATGGATCACCACCAGGCTGGGCAGCAGCCCGTCGCGCCGGGCCCCGAAATTCGGGCTGGGATGGGCGCAGACATGCGAAGGGACCGGACCGGCCCCCGGAACCCGCGGCGGCATCAGCTCTCGCCGGGGGTCTCGATGACCTCGTATTGGTCGACGATCTCCGGCGCGCCGCCCTGGGCCGCGCGGAAGGGCCTGGGATCCCAGTAGCAGGCGAAGCCGTCACCGTCGGGGTCCATGCCGAGGCGGTCGCGTTTGGGGCCGCCGGCGTCGAGGAAGGCTTCCTGGGCCTTGTCCGCACCGCCGTACTTGGTGCAGCTCCGTTCAAACCGGGCCTTGGCGGCGATGCCGGAGCGGCGGTAGAGCGCCTGGCCCGGCACGTTGGTGGTCGCCAGGGCGTAGGCCACGATCGAGGCGCCGGTGCCGTCGGGGCGCGGCGGCAGTTCGGTCGGTTCGATCACCACGTATTGCGAGCGGTTGGCGTCGATCCGCTGGGCGTCCGAGGCGATGGTTTCGCGCGCGCTGACGGCGGCAAAGCTCTGCTCGTCGGAGATCGCGGCGGCTGCGGCCGGGTCGGACGCTACGCCCGCGGTGGCCGCGTCGGCGCCCATGGCCGAAATCGGCGCGCCGGTCGCGGGGGCCTGGGCGGCCGCCGTTGCGGCCGGGTCGGCCACGCCCAGCACCGCGGCCGCGGTGCTGGTGGCATCGCGCGGGGCGGCGGCCACCGGCGCGGGCGCGGTGACGCCGCTGTTGGGGATCTGCGGGCTGCAGGCGGCGAGCGCGAGCAGGGACATGGCGATGAGGCTTACGTTACGCATTTGGGTCCCGTCTGACCTTGTCTGGGTTGGCGTGCCTGCGCGCCTTACCACCATTTGCCGGGCTTGGAAACGAAGCCGGCCGCGCCTTCGAGCGCGTAGGCGACATTCAGCAGATCGCCCTCGTCGAAGGGCCGGCCGATCAGCTGCAGGCCGAGCGGCAGGCCCTGTTCGTCGAGCCCGGCCGGCACCGAGATGCCCGGCAGGCCGGCCAGGTTCACCGTCACGGTGAAGACGTCGTTGAGATACATCGCGATCGGATCGTCATCCGCCATTCTCGCCCAGCGCCGAAGGCGGCGGACGGGCGTGGTCGGCGTCAGGATCGCGTCGACGCCGTCGCGAAGGCCTCGTCGAAGTCGCGCTTGATCAGGGTGCGCACCTTCCGGGCGCCTTGGTAATAGGCGTCGTAGATAGCCGGCCGACAGCACATAGGTGCCGATCATGATGCGGCGCTGGACCTCGGCGCCGAAGCCCTCGGCGCGGGTCTTCTCGTACATCTCGGTCGATGCCGTCGCCGGCGCCGGCCTGCGCGCAGGCCGTAGCGCACGCCGTCGTAGCGCGCGAGGTTCGACGAGGCCTCGGCCGGGGCGACGATGTAGTAGGTCGGCAGCGCGTATTTGGTGTGCGGCAGGCGAGATGTCGACGATCTCGGCGCCGGCGTCGCGTCAGCCAGTCGATGCCCTGTCTGCCAGAGCGCCTCGATCTCGGCCGGCATGCCGTCGATGCGGTACTCCGTCGGGATGCCGATCGTCATGCCCTTGATGTCGCCGGTCAGCGCCGCCTCGTAGTCGGGCACCGGCGACGTCGACGCGAGGTCGAATCCTTGGGGTCGTGGCCGGCCATCGCGCCGCAGCATGATCGCCGCGTCGCGCACCGAGCGTGGTCATCGGCCCGGCCTGGTCGAGCGACGAGGCGAAGGCGACGATGCCCCAGCGCGAGCAGCGCCCGTAGGTCGGCTTGATGCCGACGATGCCGGTGAAGGCCGCCGGCTGGCGGATCGAGCCGCCGGTGTCGGTGCCGGTGGCGGCCGAGGCACAGATCGCGCCGCCACGGCCGCCGCCGAGCCGCCCGACGAGCCGCCGGGCACCAGCTTGCGGTTGTCCACCTTGCGCGCCGCCACGGGTTGACCGCACGGCCGTAAACGGACTGGTCTCGTTGGACGAGCCCATGGCGAACTCGTCCATGTTGAGCTTGCCCAGCATCACCGCGCCGGCATCGCCACAGATTGGCGGTGACGGTCGATTCGTAGGTCGGGCTTGAAGCCGTCGAGGATCTGGCTGCGCGGCCTGGCTGGCGACGCCCTCGGTGCAGAACAGATCCTTGATGCCGAGCGGAATGCCGGTCATCGCCGTTGCCTCGCCCGCCTTGATCCGCTTGTCGGCGGCCGCGGCCTCGGTGCGCGCGATCTCGGGCGTCTGGTGCACGAAAGCGTTGAGGGCGCCCGCGGCCTCGACGGCGCCAAGGCAGGCCTCGGTGAGTTCGACGGCGGTGAAGTCGCCCTTGGCGCAGCGCGTCGCGGGCCTCGGCGATGGTGAGCTTGTTCAGGTCCGACATGATCACTCCACCACCTTCGGAACGGCAAAGAAGCCTTCGCGGGCATCGGGCGCGTTGGCCAGGATCTTTTCGGGGAACCCGCCGTCGGTCACCACGTCTTCGCGGCGCTTGAGGCGCATCGGCGTGACCGAAACCATCGGCTCGACCTCGTCGACATCGACCTCGTTCAACTGCTCGATGAAGTCGAGGATGTTCGAGAACTCCTGGGCGAGCGCGGGAAGGCGGTCTTCCTCGACCTTGATCCGCGCGAGATGCGCCACTTTGCGGGCGGTTTCGATGTCGATCGACATGAGGCTGGTCTCCAGATGTGTTGCCCCGGGGTTTAGCCGTGGGCGGGGGGCGGTGCAAGCGGGCGGCGGCGGGGCGACGGCGTTTCGAAACGCCGTTTCACGCGGTTTCGAAACCGCGTCGCACACCGCTTCGAGACGCCGTCGGGCGCGGAACGGAACGCCGCGTGTCCGATGGGAAACGGCGTTTTGACGAATCCGGGTCATTCTCGCCGTTTCCGTGCTGGCAAACCCGCGGGCGGGACGCCTATCAAGGGGCAAACCGAAAGCCCTTGAGAGAATTGCATGACTGCTCCCGCTTCCGCCTATGTCCTCACCCTCACCTGCGCCGATCAGCCCGGCATTGTCGCCGCCGTTTCCGCAGCGATCTCGGCGCTTGGCGGGAACATCCTCGAATCCAACCAGTATCGCGACCCGGAAACCAACCGGTTCTTCATGCGGGTGGCCTTCGAGGCGGCGGGCTTCGCCGGTTCCGACGCCGTGCGCCTGCGCCTCGCCCCGATCCTGACCGCCTACGACATGGACGCCCGGGTCGCCGAGGCGGGCCGCAAGCCGAAGATCATCCTGATGGTGTCGAAATTCGACCACGCGCTCCTGCACCTTCTCTACCAGATCCGCGTCGGCTGGCTGGAGGCCGAGGTGGCCGCGATCGTCTCCAACCACGACGACAGCCGCGACACCGCCGAGCGCGACGGCATCCCCTACTACCATTGGCCGGTCAAGAAGGAGACCAAGCCGGACCAGGAGGCGAAGCTGCTCGCGCTGGTGGAAGAGACCGGCGCCGAGCTCGTCGTGCTCGCGCGCTACATGCAGGTGTTGTCCAACGACCTCTCCAGGGCGCTTGCCGGCCGGGTCATCAACATCCACCATTCCTTCCTGCCCTCGTTCAAAGGCGCCAGGCCCTATCACCAGGCCCATGACCGCGGGGTGAAACTGATCGGCGCGACGGCGCATTTCGTCACTGCCGATCTCGACGAGGGGCCGATCATCGAGCAGGAGACCGAGCGGGTGAGCCACGCGCTCACCGCCGAGGATTACGTCGCCGTGGGGCGCGACATCGAGGCGCGGGTGCTCGCGCGGGCGGTGCGTCTGCACCTCCAGGGGCGGGTGTTGATGAACGGGGTCAGGACGGTGGTGTTCGCCCAGGCGTGAGCCCGGTTTGCTCACCCATGCGCGGCCCGGCAAGCGCTCCGGCAAGAACCATGTGCTGCCGGTAGTTCTCGACCATCAAGCCGAGCACGACCGCGTTGATGAGGTGCCACAGAAAATGCGTGCCGAGCGGGACCACCGCGCAGAGCGGTGCGTCGAGCGCGCGGGCGGTGATCGACGCGGTGAGCAGGGCGGCGGTCAGAAGGAGGCCGCGGGCGGTCGCAGGCGCGCGGCGCCACAGGAGCGCGGCATAGATCACCATCAAGAGCGGCACCGGCGCGTAACCCGCGGAGCCGCCGAGCCCGGGGATCAGCCGGAACAGCGGGACCGTCGCCGCGGCAAACGGGAAAAACCCCACGGTGACGAGGCCTGCGACCTTTGCCGACGTGCCGAGGAAATCGCGGGTCGCCGCGAACAGCCCTGTGAGGATGAACAACAGGATGGGGAGCGTGTCGGCCATCCCCGCCCAGGGCTGGGCATAGGTGTGGAACAGGAACGAGCCGACGCCGGTGGCCGCGACCAGGCCCACCAGTGCCCAGGCCAGCGGCAGACCCGACCCCCGGAGCCGCAGCGCCATCACCAGGGCGGCAATGAGGAAGGCCGCGTTGGTCACGGCGTTGACCGGCTCGGCCCAGAACGCGGGGTCGAGCCGTTCGCAGTAGCTGTCGACGGGGGCGGTCCAGTCCATGCGTGTGTCACCGATCCGTGCTAAGGTTTCCCCGTTAGATAGGGTGTTTCGCCGCGAACCGGAATCACGGTGTCGCGCGTGGAGGTCCGGACCGGTTGCGCGGCGGCGCCGATGTGCGGTCGGCGCGCCCCGGAACGGGCTCGTCAAATGGAAGGGAGGTTGCCATGAAGATCACCTGGCTTGGACATTCGGGCTTTCGCATCGAGATAGAGGGGGCGGTGCTGCTCATCGATCCCTGGCTCGAGGGCAATCCGATGTTTCCGCCCATGCGGCGGGGGGAGGCGATCACGGGCGCGACCCATGTGCTCATCACCCACGGCCACGGCGACCATGCCACCGACGCGCCGGCGATCTGCGCGAAGCTAAGCATTCCCGCGGTCGGGATCTTCGACCTTATGAGCTGGTGGGAAAGCCGTCACGGGCTGCAGACGGTCGGCTTCAACAAGGGCGGCACGGTCGATCTGAACGGGGCGAAGGTGACAATGGTGAACGCCGCCCATTCCTCCTCGGTCGAAGGCCCGGACGGGCCGATCTACGCCGGCTGCGAATCGGGCTACATGATCGCCGGCGAGGGCCACGTGATCTACGTCTCGGGCGACACCGACATCATGGCCGACATGGAATGGATGGGCGCGCTGCATAAGCCCGACATCGGCCTTCTGTGCGCCGGTGGGCACTACACCATGGACATGGCGCGGGCGGGCTATGCCGCGAAGAAATACTTCGACTTCGACGTGGTGATCCCGATGCACTACCGCACCTTCCCGGTGCTCGAACAATCCGCGGATGCGCTGAAGGCGGCGCTACCCGGCGTGCGGGTGATCGAGCCGGAAGTGCTGACGCCGATCGCGGTCTGAGAGGCGCGCATGGATGGCTGGGCTGTCTGTCGTAGCGCGCCTGGAGGGCTCCCTCATCGGATACCCTTGGAACCAGAGCGGCGGGGCGGCCGGTCCGGCCGGGCCCACTCGACCGGGCTGACCATCTCGCCCATTTCGCCCTCCAACAGCCGCTCGAAGCCCACCGGCTCGACCATGCCTGGCCGGTGGAACGGGTTGGAAAAGGCGACGATCAGTAGACCACGAGCCCGGTGTAGGCCGCGAAAATCGCGATCAACCCGAGGTTCAGCCGGCGCGGCCGGTAGGTGAAATAGCGTGCCGCCGTGAGCACGATGCCGACCAGCGCGGCGAAGAGAAACAGCGGTTGGGTGCCGCGGCGCGCGTCGTTTTCCCGGATCATCCGCAGCCCGGAGATCTCGCGGATGTTGTCGAGGATCAACGCCTGCAGGTAATGCTCGCGCGCGATCCCGGGCGTCAGCGCCAGCGCGCCGTGATAGGCCTCTTCCCAGAAGTCCCAGGCCTGCATGTCGAGGGATTTGTCGCGGGCAAGGCTTTGCCGTTCGGCATCCACGACCCGGGCGACGTAGTTGGCGAGCGCCTGGCGCAAGTTCAGGGTCGTCTGCGGATCGTAGCGCTCCAGGTCAAAGAACGTGTCGGCCACCACCACCGCCTCGCGCGCCGTGGTCCGGTCTGCTTCGTTGAGGTTCGCGATTTCCTGCGCAAAGACGAGGGCGAGGATGAGCCCGTGCAGCGCGCTGACCCGGAAGATGACCGAGGCGGCGAGGTCTTTGCGTTCGTCGTACTCGTGGCGCCCGGCCAACGCCCGCATGACGGCGTAGGAGGCGAGCGCAGGGCTATGGCGACGACAAACACCAGCGCCGACAGGATGGGCGGCCAATCGAGGATGATCCGGAGCATTGGTCCCTTTCTGCGATCGGTTCCGTGCCATAAAGGCGCGGCGGTGTCGCCGCGGTCAAGCCCCGTCGAACGGGTCGCGCCGCGCGCGGAAGAACCTCTTGAGCAGGGCCTCCGATTCCCGCGCCCCGATCCCGTCGTAGACTTCCGGCACGTGGTGGCATTGCGGATGCGAGAACACCTTCGCGCCATGTGCCGTGCCGCCGGATTTCGGGTCGGCGGCGCCGTAGTAGAGCCGGCGGATGCGGGCGAATGAGATCGCGGCGGCGCACATCGGGCAGGGCTCGAGCGTGACGTAGAGATCGCAATCGGTGAGCCGCTCCGCGCCGAGCCGGGTGGCCGCGTCGCGGATGACCAGGATTTCGGCATGCGCTGTCGGGTCGGCCTGTTCGCGGGTGCGGTTGCCCGCGCACGCCAACACCTTGCCGTCGGGTCCGACCAGCGCCGCGCCGACGGGCACTTCGCCGCGCGCCGCGGCGGCGCGGGCCTCGTCGAGGGCGCGGTCCATATGGCTGCTGAAGGTCATGGCCCCTCATGCCCCGGCTGGTCTCGTTGGACAAGGTCTTCCGGACCTTGTGTCGTTGGACAAGGTCTTCTGGACAAGCGGAGGGGGCGGGACTAGCAGGGGGCATGACCAAAGAAACCAGCACGGACACCAACAAGGAAACCCCCAAAGGCGAGCGGATTGCCAAGTTTCTCTCCCGCGCAGGCGTTGCCAGCCGCCGCGAGGCGGAGCGGATGATCGAGGCGAGGCGGGTCGCGGTGAACGGGACGCTGATCGAAAGCCCGGCGCTGAACGTCTCCGCCGCCGACAAGGTGGAGGTCGACGGCAAGCCGGTCGCCGAGGCGGAGCCGTCGCGGCTGTGGCTCTACAACAAACCGGTCGGGTTGGTGACCACCGAAAGAGACGAAAAAGGCCGCCGGACGGTGTTCGAGGCGCTGCCGGAGGAGTTGCCACGGGTGATGAGCGTCGGGCGGCTCGATCTCAACTCCGAAGGGCTGCTGCTGCTCACCAACGACGGCGAGATCAAGCGGCGGCTGGAACTGCCCTCGACCGGGTGGGTGCGCAAGTACCGGGTGCGGGTGCACGGGGTCCCCAAGGACGAGGATTTCGCACCGCTGCGCAACCGGTCTCACCGTCGACGGCGAGCGGTTCCAACCGATGAGCGTGACGCTCGACCGCCAGCAGGGCGCGAACGCCTGGGTGACGATTGGGCTACGCGAAGGAAAGAACCGCGAGATCCGCCGGGCGATGGAGGCGGTCGGTCTCGCCGTGAACCGGTTGATCCGGGTGGCCTACGGGCCGTTTCGTCTGGGCGATCTGAAGCCCGGCGCGGTGGAAGAGATCAAGGCCCGGGTGCTGCGCGACCAGCTCGGTCTCGGGGGCGGCGAAGACATGACCGGTACGGCGAAAAAGAAACCGGTGCGGCGGCGCAAGCCCGGCGGGCCTGGCGGGCCCGTCAAAGGGGGCAAGCCCGGCGCGCGACCGAGACGGTAGGGTTCCGTCGGGTCCCGTGCCGCTTCGATTTTTCGATGCGATGAAGGGATCGCGCTTTTCCGGGGCCCTGGTTTCGGGCAAAAAACGGTCGCCGGATGGCGCCGATCCCGGACATCTGGCGCGCGGGCGGGGCCGGGCGCAGGCCGAAGCGGCTTCGAAGCCGCTTCGCACGCGATTTCGAAATCGCGTCTCCCCCGGGTTCGCGCCCATCACCCTGCGGCAAGGGGCCGCTTCCCGGGCAAATTTCCCCCCAAATTCGCTGGCCAGCTTTCCGGCAAGTCCCTATATCTTGACCATGCAACGCCCATGCGGGCGCTTCCGAGGGTAAGTCTTGTCTGACACCGGCCTGCAAAAACTGGCATTCTTTCTTCTGCTTGCGTTGATCCTCTACGTCTCGATCACGGGAGGGGTGTGATGGCGGAGCGTTTCGGCGGGCGTTACAGCCCCGACCAGAAAAACGACGCGCCGGGTCCGCCCAAAAGCCCGTTCGAGGGCAAGACCCGCTCGAAAGCCGGCGGGCGGGTGAACTTCCTGTTCCTCGCGCCGCTGCCGCTGGCGGTGACCGCGTTTTTCCAGGAGCCGGTCGGACTCGCGGCCCGGCTGGTGGCTTTCGGCCTGCTGATCCTCGCCGCCTGGCTGACCCGCGAAGGCATCATTGCACAGGAGGCCTATGACGCGCGCAAGATCGCGCGCCGGCCGGCAATGCCGCGCAAGATCGCGGCTTCGATCCTGACCGGCATCGGTCTCGCCATCCCCGCGGCGGCCCAGGGCGCGATCGTGAGCGCGGTGATCTTCGGCGTGCTGGGCGCGGCGCTGCACAGTTTCGCCTTCGGGCTCGATCCCCTGAAGAACAAGGGGATGGAGGGTGTCGACGACTTCCAGACCGACCGCGTGGCGCGGGCGGTGGAGGGCGCCGAAAAGCACCTCGCGGCGATGTCGGACGCAATTCTGCGGGCCAAGGACCGCGATCTCGAACGCCGGGTGGACAGCTTTCAGTCGACGGCGCGGGCGATGTTTCGCACCATCGAGGACGACCCGCGCGACCTCACCGCGGCGCGCAAGTATCTCAGCGTCTACTTGATGGGCGCACGCGATGCGACGGTGAAGTTCGCCGACATCTATGCGCGCTCGCGCGACGCAGCGGCCCGGGCGGACTACGTGACGCTGCTCGATGATCTCGAAGCGAATTTCACCGGTAAGACACAGAAATTGCTTATCGAAGACCGCGGAGACCTCACCGTAGAAATCGAGGTCCTGCGTGACCGTCTGGCGCGCGAAGGCGTCCGGATGGACAGGGAATAGGAAAGGACCCCCCAATGTCAGTCGTCAACACCCGCGAAAAGGCCCAGGCAGACCTGAAGGCCGTCGAGGCGCTTACCGCCGTCATCCTGCCGGAGCCCGGAAACGCCTTGGTGCCGATCGAAGAGGCGACCCCGCCGCAGAGGGCCGAGATCGAGAAACGCATGGCCGAGATCGACATGGCCAACACCAATTCGATCGTCGTCGTTCGGCTCCGCGGCGCAGGCCGAGCTGCAGGTCATCAGCCAGGCGATGCTGGCCGGGTGTGCGCAACAAGGATGTCGGCCCCGCCGGCGACAGCCTGCGCGACATCGTCACCACGATCCGCGGCTTTTCCGTCTCCGAGCTCGACGTGCGCCGCAAGCGCAGCTGGTGGGAAAGGCTGCTCGGCCGCGCCGCGCCGATGGCCAAGTTCATGGCGCAGTTTCGAGAACGGTGCAGGACCAGATCGACAAGATCACCGACAACCTGCTGGGCCACGAGCACACGCTGCTGAAGGACATCAAGTCGCTCGACATGCTCTACGAGAAGACCCTCGATTTCTACGACGAGCTGGCGCTCTACATCGCCGCCGGCGAGGCCAAGCTGCACGAGCTCGACGCGACGACGATCCCGGCCAAGGAGAAGGAGGTCGAAGCAGGCCCCCGAAGACCAGGGCATCATCAAGGCGCAGGAACTGCGCGACCTGCGCGCCGCGCGCGACGATCTCGAACGCCGGGTGCATGACCTCAAGCTGACCCGCCAGGTCACGATGCAGTCGCTGCCGTCGATCCGGCTGGTGCAGGAAAACGACAAGTCGCTGGTCACCAAGATCAACTCGACCCTCGTCAACACCGTGCCGCTGTGGGAGACCCAGCTGGCCCAGGCCGTCACGATCCAGCGCTCGGCCGAGGCCGCGAAGGCGGTGAAGGAGGCCAACGACCTGACCAACGAGCTGCTGACATCCAACGCCGAGAACCTGCGCGAGGCCAACAAGATGATCCGCCAGGAGATGGAGCGCGGCGTGTTCGACATCGAAGCGGTCAAGTCGGCCAATGCCGACCTGATCGCCACCATCGAGGAAAGCCTGCAGATCGCCGACGAAGGCAAGGCCAAGCGGGCCGAGGCCGAGAAGGAGCTGCAGAACATGGAAGCCGAGCTCAAGGCGACGCTCTCGTCGGCCAAGGCGCGCGGCACCGCGTCGGGGCACAACATCGGAGACGCGGTCTGAAAGCGAGCGGCGGCATGAAGCGGCACACCGGCGGACTACTCGGTATCCTGCTGGCAGGGGGCACCCTGCTGGCGGGCTGTGCCTGGACCTCGCCCAGCGGGGCGCCCGCGCCCGTGGCCGCGATGCCGCAACCCGTCGAGCCCGCGATCGCGGCGCCCGATTCCGGCGCCAGCGCACAGCTCGCCGACTATTACCGCCGGGTGCAGACGGGGCTGCTCAGCCAGGGATTGCTGAGGACCGATTCCGGCGAGACCGACGCGCCCTTCACCCAGCGTGATCTGGTGCGCAACTTCCTCAAGATCGCCTTCTACGAGGAATATGTCGACGCCGGCGGCACGCTGGTCGCGCGCGAGAGCCGCAGCCGGATGCACCGCTGGGCGGTGCCGGTGACCCTCTCGGTGCAATTCGGCGCCTCGGTGTCGCCCGAGAACAAGGCCAAGGACTCCGCCGAGGTCTCGCGCTTCGTCACCCGGCTGGCGCGCGCGAGCGGCCACCCGGTGCGCCAGGTGCAGGCGGGGGCGGGCAATTTCCGGGTGTTCATCGTCGGTGAGGACGAACGCCGCGCGCTGGCGCCGGTGCTGCGCGCGATCGTGCCCAACATCTCGAACACCGCGCTCAACACGGTGGTCAACCTGCCGCGTTCGACCTATTGCCTCGCCTTCGCGACCGACCCCGAGGGCGACGGCACCTACAGCCACGCCATCGCGGTGATCCGCGCCGAACACCCCGACCTCCTGCGCACCTCCTGCATCCACGAAGAGCTGGCCCAGGGGCTCGGCCTGTCCAACGACTACGCCCTCGCGCGGCCCTCGATCTTCAACGACGACGAGGAGTTCGGGCTGATGACCCGGCACGACGAGTTGCTCTTGCGGATGCTCTACGACCGGCGGCTGCGGCCGGGGATGCGCGAGAACGAAGCCCGGCCCATCGTCGAGCAGATTGCGGCGGAGCTGATGGCGCAAGGGGCGTAGCCCTTGGGTAAGACGTTGACGCTCGACTATCGGCCGCGTCTGGGTTGTCTGGTTCCCGCGGGTATCGTTCTTTGTGGAATTGGCCTGTGGGTCTACCTGTACAAGGTGAAACTGGTCCGGGCCGGGGGGACCGTCCTCGACTATCGCGGTCCCGTGCCGGAAGGCTTTCTCTGGGTCCTTGTCGCCATATTTGCGGTATTCCTGTTCATCGGGCTCGTTGGGCTCGTCGCTGCGATCAGGCCGGCGCGCAAGCTCATCATCACCGAAACGGGCGTCACCTGTCCCAAGAACCCCTTCTCGCGCGACGTGACAATCCCGTTTTCCGAGATGTCCGAGGTCACGCTCATTCGGCTGGACTCGGGCGACCATATCGAAATCCGGCACTCGGGCGGCCGGCTCACGATCGTCAGTGCGATGGTGCCGTACGGGACTTTCACTCTCCTCAGGGACGCGCTGGCCGAGTATCGACGCCAACGCGCCGCGACGTCGCAAGGACCGAGGGCGGCTGGGTCGCGGCCTGGGTCCCGCGCCGGATTGTAGCGGCCACGCGATTTCGAAATCGCGTGCGAAGCGGCTTCGAAGCCGCTTGCAAGGATTTTCGAAAATCCTTTCGGGCCCCGTGACGGGCGCGCGCGAAATTTCCCCGCTGCATCGCCGGTTGGCCCGTCCCGGCCCCGGTGCTATCCTCGCGCCAAAGCACACCCCGAAAGGTCTTCCCATGGGCATTCTCGATTTCCTCACCGGCCAATTCATCGACGTCATCCACTGGACCGACGACACCCGCGACACGATGGTCTGGCGCTTCGAGCGCGAGGGCCACGAGATCAAGTACGGCGCCAAGCTGACCGTGCGCGAGGGCCAGGCGGCGGTCTTCGTCCACGAAGGCCAGCTGGCCGATGTGTTCACCCCCGGTCTCTACATGCTCGAGACCAACAACATGCCGATCCTGACCTCGCTGCAGCACTGGGATCACGGCTTCCAGTCGCCGTTCAAGTCCGAGATCTACTTCGTCAACACCACGCGCTTCACCGACCTGAAGTGGGGCACCAAGAACCCGATCATGTGCCGCGACCCCGAATTCGGCCCGGTGCGCATCCGCGCCTTTGGCACCTATTCGGTGCGGGTGGCCGACCCGGCCAAGTTCATGACCGAGATCGTCGGCACCGACGGCGAGTTCACCACGGACGAGATCAGCTACCAGATCCGCAACATCATCGTGCAGGAGTTCAGCCGGATCGTCGCGGGCTCGGGCATCCCGGTGCTCGACATGGCGGCCAACACCGCCGAGCTGGGCAAGCTGGTCGCCGACGCGATCGTCGCCGGCGATCGTCGCAGTACGGGCTGACCATGCCCGAGTTCTACATCGAGAACATCTCGCTGCCCGCCGCGGTGGAAGAGGTGCTCGACAAGCGCACGTCGATGGGGGTGGTCGGCGATCTGAACGCAATACATGCCAGTTCGCCGCCGCCGAAGCGATGGGCCGCGCCGAAAACCCCGCGATGGCGCGATGGGCGCCGGGATGGGCGTGGGCTCGGCATGGGGATGGCCGGGATGGCCAGGCCCTGGGGGCCATGCCGGGCGCGGCAGCCGCCAAGCAGGCCGCCCTGCGCCGCCGCCTGCCCGCGCCGCCGCCGCCGCCGGTCGAACATGTCTGGCACATCGCCGAGGACGGCGAAACCTCGGGTCCGTTCAGCCGGGCGACGATGGGCCAGAAGGTCGGCGACGGCTCGGTCACCCGCGACACCCTGGTCTGGACCGCCGGTCAGGACGGCTGGAAAAAGGCCGGCGACGTGTCCGAGCTGGCGCAGCTCTTCACCGTCATGCCGCCGCCGCCCCCGCCGGTCGGCTGACGGTTTGGCTGACGGTTTGGCTCACGGGGGGCCGGTCTCGGTGACAGAGGTGCGGCGCAGTCCCGACTGCGGCCATTCCCCGGGAAACGCGCGCGCGGAACAGATCGCGCTCGCGCTCATGGGGGTCGGCACGCTTGACCAGGCGGTGCTGGCCGAAGCCGCGAGTGGGACCGGCCGGAAGGCGCGGTCACCGGCCGGGCTGCGATTGCGGCCACCGCGGCCGCCGCGAGCGGCGGACCTCATCCGGGTCGAGCAGGTGGTCACCCACGGCCGCGCCGGATCGGTTTCGGGCCGTGTCACCCGCGACGGCACCACCCGGCTGTTCTGCCACGTGATCCGGTTCACCAGCGCCTCGGCCAAACAGGTCGCGCAGCTCGTCAGTTTCGAGCACAGCGCCGGCTGATCGGCGGCACACCCGCCGGCCGCGACCGGTACTTCAGCTTGATCCCCCAATCGGCCAGCCGGTTCGACAGCGCCAGCGAGCACCTCTCGAACGACCCGCCCTCGCCAAGTTCGAACGACACCCGGGCGCTGTCGCCGGCCACGATGCACTGGGCGATGCGGCCGACACTGGCGTGGAAGTCGGCGTGCAGGACCCGGATCGCCGCGAAACCGGCGTCGCCCTCGAGCTCCGGCGCCAGCGCCTTCCACACCCGCGCGAACGCACACTGGTCGGCGGCGGCGATGGTCTGCAGGGGGGCGGGCCGCACGCCGGTACGCGCCGCAGTGCGGAATTTCAGCTTCCAGGTGCCATGTGCGCCGATGGCTTTCTGGATGGCGGTGGCCGTGGTGTGGGTGTCCATGTGTCTCTCGCTCCGATCTTTGTCGGCGGCGTCCTACATCGCCGCGCGCGGAATCCGTGAGCGGTTTCGTAAACGTTGGTAAAATTTGTAACGATACCGGTTGAAAGCCGCTGCGCGCGCTTCCACACTCGGACAACGCCATTTCCGAGGGACCGACATGGTCGATGCCATCACGCTCGAAGAACCGCGCAGCCCCGAAGAAGAACACCGTTTTCCGTGTCCGCAATGTGGCGCCGATCTGCGCTTCGATGCCGACAGCGGGCAGATGATGTGCGATCATTGCGGCTATGCCGAGGTCATCGAGGGCCACGGCGGCCAGGGCCGGATCGAGGGGATCCGCGAGCTCGATTTCCGCGCCGCGCTCGACGCGCAACTGCCCGAGGCGGAGATGGAGGAGCTGCGCTTCGCCTCCTGCCCGAACTGCGGCGCGCATGTGGAATTCGACGGCGCGGTCCATGCCACCGAATGCCCGTTCTGCGCGACGCCCGTGGTGGCCGACACCGGCGCCGCACCGCCAGATCAAACCGCAAAGGGCTGCTTGCCGTTCGAGCTCGACCGAGCGTGAGGCCCACAAGCGCGATGAACGACTGGCTCGGCCGGCTCTGGTTCGCGCCCAACGGGCTCAAGGAATACGCCCGCAAGGGCCGCAGGATGACCGGCATCTACGTGCCCTACTGGACCTTCGACGCCGACACCAAGCTCAAGCTATCGCGGCGAGCGCGGCACCGTCTACTACGTGACCAGACGGTGGTGCGCGACGGCAAGCCGCGCAGGTGCGCGAGCAGAAGGTGCGCTGGAGCCCGGCCTCGGGCCGGGTCGCGCGGTTCTTCGACGACGTGCTGGTGCTGGCCTCGAAATCCCTGCCGAAGCGCTACACCGACGCGCTGGAGCCCTGGGACCTCGCCGCGCTCGAACCCTATCGGCCCGAATACCTCGCCGGGTTCCGCGCCGAGGGCTACACGGTCGAGCTGCGCGAGGGCTTCACCGAGGCGCGCGCAGATCATGGACGCGGTGATCCGCGCGACGTGCAATTCGACATCGGCGGCGACCGGCAGCGTGATCGCACGACATCCAGCACCAGCCGTACAGCGACGTCACCTTCAAGCACATCCTGCTGCCGGTCTGGATGGCCGCCTACAAGTATCGCGGCAAGACCTACCGCTTCGTGGTCAACGGCCGCACCGGCAAGGTGCAGGGCGAGCGGCCCTGGTCGGCCTGGAAGATCGCCTTTGCCGTGATCCTCGGGCTGATCGTGGCGGGGGTGATCGGCTATTTCGCCGCGCAGAACCAGTAACATGGAGATCCGCCCCGCGACCGCGGAGGGCTGCCACCAAAAGGCGGGGGCCAACCCTCGTTGCCGGGGATGCGCGCCAAGACCGAGCCGACCGGTGCCGGGCTGCAAATGACCGGTGAGCCACGCCCCACGTCCCCCGACGCCGCCGCCATGGCGCGGGTGCTGGTCGAGATCATCGCGGTAAAGGGCACCGGGGTCGACGGCGACGCCGATTTCGTGCGCGCGCGCTACATCGAGCACCCGGCGCGGGTGGCCTGCACCGTCGCCATCGTCGGCGGCGTGCTGGCCGGCTTCCTGGCCCTGAAACGCGCCTGGGAGGGCAACCCGTTCGACGTCCCGACCGGCTGGGGCATCATCGGCACACATATCTCCCCGAGCGTGGCGCGCAGGGGGGGGCGGGCGCGCCCTGTTCGCCGCCAGCCGCGACGCGGCGGCAGGGGCCGGACTGGTCACCATCGACGCCACGATCGGCACCTCCGACGCCGCTGGCCGCGCCTATTACGCCGCGATGGGGTTTCGAACCTGGCGCAAACCGGACGGGTCCGTATGCAAACGCTACGATCTCGCGGCGACTTCGGCCTGAGAAGCCCTCGATGATTGCCCCGACCCGCCCACCGCGCTAAGCAACCAAAGACTGATCCAAGGGAGGCCGAAATGATCCTGTGCTGCGGCGAAGCGCTCATCGACATGTTGCCGAGAGAGACCACGAAAGGCGAACAGGCTTTCGCGCCCTACGCCGGTGGCTCGGTGTTCAACACCGCCATCGCGCTCGGGCGGCTCGGCGCGCCGACCGGGTTTCTGTCCGGGATATCGACCGATCTGTTCGGCCAGATCCTCGACGAGACGCTGGCGGCCTCGAAGGTCGACGCGTCGCTCGCGATCCGCTCGAACCGGCCCACCACGCTCGCCTTCGTCACGCTCACCGACGGCCATGCGCAATACGCCTTCTACGACGAGAACACCGCCGGGCGGATGATTTCGGTCGACGATCTGCCGGCAGATTCCCGAAGCCGTGGAAGCGATGTTCTTCGGCGGCATCTCGCTGCCGCCCGACCCCTGCGGCGCGACCTACGAAAGCCTGATGCTGCGCGAGGCGGGGGCGCGGGTGACGATGATCGACCCCAACATCCGCCCCAGCTTCATCACCGACGAACCCGCCTACCGTGCCCGGATCGGCCGGATGATGGCGGCGGCGACCATCGTCAAATCCTCCGACGAAGACCTCGACTGGCTGGGAATGCAGCCGGGCGATCTGCTGGAGGCGGGGTCGAAGCTCGTCTGCCTCACCGAGGGCTCCAAGGGCGTGACGGCGCACTGGTCGGGCGGCAGCTGCTTCGTCGCCGCGAAGAAGGTCGAGGTGGTCGATACGGTCGGCGCGGGCGATACCTTCAGCGCCGGGCTCCTTGCCGGGCTGCACCAGGGCGGGCTGCTGACGCTGGAGGCGCTCTCGGCCATCACCGAGGCGGCGCTCATCCCGGCGCTGGAGCTCGGCGTGGCCGCCGCGGCGGTCACCGTGAGCCGCGCGGGCGCCAACCCGCCCTGGGCGCACGAACTGGCTTCCGCGCGTGAGAGCGCTCGTCCAGCGGGTGAGCGAAGCCGCCGTCCGGGTGGACGGCGCCATGATCGGCGAGATCGGGCCCGGCCTGCTCATCCTGGTCTGCGCCATGCAGGGCGACAGCGAGGTCCAGGCCGAGGCGCTGGCGGCGAAAATCGCCAAGCTCCGGATCTTCAAGGACGAGGCCGGCAAGATGAACCTTGCCCTCAAGGACACCGGCGGCGCGGCGCTGGTGGTGAGCCAGTTCACCCTCGCCGCCGACACCTCGCGCGGCAACCGCCCCGGGTTCTCGACCGCCGCGGCCCCGGGCGAGGGCGCGCGGCTCTACGAGTACTTCGCCGAGCGGATGCGCGGCGAGGGGATCGAGGTGGCCCAGGGCCGGTTCGGCGCCGACATGAAGGTGAGCCTGGTCAACGACGGACCGGTGACCATCTGGATGGAGGTCTGACAGGACTTCGCCCGCTTCGCCCGCGCGAAATCAAGGTTAGCGCTATCGTTATGAATAACAATGACTTGGACCCCTGTCCGAGTTCGCCCACCCGTCGCCCGTCGCGTTTCTTTGGGTCTGAAAAAACCCGGGGCCTGTGCCGGACCGAAGGAGCGCGGTGAGCCACCGGCGGCGGCGCGCATCAAGGTATCTCGCCCGCCGTCAGGCGCCGGGCCGGATCACCCGCTCTCGATCCCCAGCATCCGGCACAGCTCCATGAAGGTCGCACGTTCGTCGTTGGTCCAGGGGGCTTTGCGCGACTTGAACAGCGTCGCCTGGCTGCGGTGCACCGGGCCGCCGGCCAGCACCTTGAGGTGGTTGGCGCGCAGCGTGTCGCCGGTCGAGGTGATGTCGGCGATCGCCTCGGCGGTCTCGTTCTTCACCGTGCCCTCGGTCGCGCCCTGGCTGTCGACGAGCTGGTAATCGGCGACCCCGTGCTTCGCGCAGGTAGTCGCGCACCAGGCGGTGGTACTTGGTGGCGATGCGCAGCCGGAACCCGTGCGCGGGCCCGGAACGCGCGCCGCCGCCGCGTCGAGGTCGTCGAGCGTGGTCGACGTCGACCCAGGCGTGCGGCACCGCGAGCACCAGATCGGCATGGCCAAAGCCCAGCGGCTCGATCTCGCGCACCTTCGTCGTCCCAGGCGCCAGCTTCTCGCGCACGAGGTCGGAGCCGGTCACGCCCAGGTGAATGCGCCCCGCCGCCAGTTCGCGCGGGATCTCGCCGGCCGAAAGCAGCACCAGTTCGAGCCCGTCGATGCCCGTCGACGGCGCCGGCGTATTCGCGCTCCGAGCCGGTGCGGGTCAGGCGTGATGCCGCGGGCGGCGAACCAGTCGAAGGTCTTCTCCATCAGCCGGCCCTTGGACGGCACGCCCAGCTTCACGCTCATGTCCGGCCTCCCGCGATGGCGAGCGCCAGTTCGGGGCGGATCACCCCGCCGACGGCCGGGATCTCGCGGCCCTGGCCCGAGCCGCCGGGTCAGCGCGTCGTAGCGCCCGCCGGTGGCGACCGGGGGCAGGTCGGGGCGGCCCTCGGCGTAGAAGCCGAAGACGAAGCCGTCGTAGTATTCCAGCGTCGTGCGGCCGTAGCTAGCCTTCGAAATCGAGCCGGCTCACGTCGATGCCGTGGCTGGCCAGCGCCTCGAGCCGCGCCTCGAACCGCGCGATCGCGGGCGCGAGCGCCGGCAGGTCGACGGCGAGGTCGTGCAGGTGTTCGAGCGATGTCGTCGGTGCGTGCTCGCGCAGGGCGAGCAGATCGGCGATGATCGCGCACCTCGTGCCTCGGGGATCGGCGGCGCCGCCGGCGTCCTCGCGCAGAGCCGCGATCCGTTCGTCGATCTCGGCCCGGGCTGCGCAGCCCGATCATCGGCGCGTCGGTCGTCGGCGGCTTCCTGGCGGCGATCAGCGCGGCGCGGCCTTCCGGCGCGGGCGGCGCGGCCGGCGAAGCGGTCGAGCAGGCACCGAAACCGGCGCGGGCGCCAGATGTGGCGCATCAGCGCGGCCTTGCGGCGGTCGGGGTGGTCGTCAGCCCGCGCACCGCGGCGATGATCGAGCGCCGATGTCGCCGGTGGCGGCGCGCAACCCCAGGTCCGTCAGCCCGTCGGCGATGAGCGCGAAGACCTCGGCGTCGGCGCCGGCCGGGTCGGACGCCGTCGAAGACCTCGTAGCCCACCTGGATGTATTCGGTGCGCCCGGTGCGCGTCGTCCTCCTGGCGGCGGAAGACCTCGCCCGCATAGGTGTAGCGCGCAGGCTCGGCGCCGTTGTCCATGTGCATCTGGACCACCGGCACGGTGAAGTCGGGCCGCAGCATCGGCTCGCCGCGCACCGGGTCGGGGGTGACGTAGGCGCGCGCGCGGATGTCCTCGCCGTAGAGGTCGAGCAGCGTGTCGGCCGGCTGCAGGATCGGCGGGTCGACCTCGATCGCGCCCGCGCCGGCGAAGCCGCGCCACAGGCGCTGGGCCTCGGCGCGCACAGCGCCCTTGTCGGCGCGTTCCGGCATGGTGTCAGCCATCGTGGCCAGTGGCCGCCAGGATCTTCCGCACTTCGGCCACCAGATCGTCGCGCGCCACCTCGAACTGCGCGGGCTGCTCCTTCCATTCCTCGAGCGTCGCGATTCTCGGCGATCTTGGCGCCGAGGATCAGGTCCTTGAGCTGGACCACGCCGCGCGTCCGTCTCGTCGGCGCCCTGGATGACCGCGACGGGCGAGGCCCGCTTGTCGGCGTATTTCAGCTGGTTGCCGAAGTTCTTCGGGTTGCCGAGATAGACCTCGGCGCGGATGCCGGCCTGGCGCAGCTCGGCCGACCATCGCCTGGTAATCCGCCATCCGGTCGCGGTCCATCACGGTGACGACGACCGGGCCGGCGGCGTCGATTGCCGATCCGGCCCTTGGCGCGCGAGCGCCGCCAGCAGCCGGTCGACGCCGATGGAGACGCCGGTCGCGGGCACCGCCTGGCCGGTGAAGCGCTTGACGAGGTCGTCATAGCGCCCGCCGCCGGCGACCGAGCCGAACTGCCGCGGGCGGCCCTTTTCGTCGAGTGATCTCGAAGGTCAGTTCGGCCTCGTAGACCGGGCCGGTGTAGTAGCCGAGGCCGCGCACGACCGAGGGGTCGATGACGATCCGGTCGGCGCCGTAGCCCTGGGCGGCCAGCAGCTCCGCGATCTGCTTCGAGCTCGGCCACGCCCTCGGCGCCGATCGCCGAGCTGTCGGACCACGACGGCCCGCAGGTTCGGCCAGCGTCGCCGGCCGTTGTCCGCGCCTTGCGAGGTCAGGAAGGCCGATGCACCGGCTCGCGGCCTGCTCGGCCGACAGCCCGACCCCGTCGATGATAGGCGCCGCGAGGCGTCGAGCCGGCCCTTGCCCAGCAGCTCGCGCACGCCCGCTTCGCCGACCTTGTCGAACTTGTCGATGGTGCGCAGCACGGCCTCGCGCGGTCTCGCTCGTCGGCGACGCCCATCACCTCCAGCACCCCGTTCAGCACCTTGCGGTTGTTGACCCGCACGAGGTAGTCGCCGCGCGGGATGCCGACCGCTTCCAGCGTATCGGCGAGCATCGCGCAGATCTCGGCGTCGGCCGCCATCGAGGCCGAGCCGACGGTGTCCGCATCGCATTGGTAGAACTGCCGGTAGCGCCCCGGCCCGGGCTTTTCGTTGCGCCAGACCGGGCCCATCGCGTAGCGCCGGTAGGGCGTGGGCAGGTCGTTGCGATGCTGGGCATAGACCCGGGCCAGCGGCGCGGTCAGGTCATAGCGCAGCGCCAGCCAGTCGCCGCTGTCGCTCTCGTCCGCATCTTCCTGCCAGGCGAAGACGCCGGCATTCGGGCGGTCGACATCCGGCAGGTACTTGCCCAGCGCCTCGACGGTCTCGACCGCCGGCGCTTTCGAGCGCATCGAACCCGTAGAGCGTGGTAGACCCCGGCGATCGGTCGCAGCATCGCGTTGCGCTCGGTCGACCTCGGCGCCGAAATAGTCGCGGAACCCCTTCGGCGTCTCCGCCTTGGGTCGGGGCTGTTTTTTCTGCTTCGCCATGCGACTACCTTGTGCTTATCTCGCGCGCGGTCTAGCCGACGGCGGGCACGGTAGCAACAGGCGGGGCAACAGGGAGGCTCTAGATGAACGAACGTGTGACGGCGCTGGAGGAAACCGTGGCGCACCTCAGCCGGACGGTCGACGACCTCTCCGAAGTGCTCGCCCGGCAGAGCGGCGAGATCGACCGGCTTACGCGGCGGGTGCAGATGCTGATGAACCGCGAGGCCGAGCGCGAGGTCGAGGCGGGCGGCACGGTCCCGCTTGCCGACGAGAGACCGCCGCACTGGTAGCCGGGCCGGTCGGGCGGCGCGGTGTCGGTCATTCGGTCTCGGTTTGCGTCTGCCCGGGGTGCAGCGCCGCGAACCGCCGGATGTAGTCCATCCCCTGCGAAACGCCGGTCTCGCTGGTCTTCACGAACACCCCGACCGTGTCGCCCCAGATCGTGTCGGCGCTGCGCATCGTCGCTTCGAGGTACCGGGTTCTGCGGGCATACCTGCGGTACTTCTCGATGAAAGCGAAATGTTCCGGCGCCCAGTCGGTCGTCGCCTCGATGCAGTCGAGCCCGGCCCATTTTGCCATCGCCGTCATCCCGTCGCGGTAGAACCGCCAGCAGTCCTGCGGGTCGCGGTGTTCGAGCCCGCGCGAAGGGGCGATGTGGATCATCAGCCCGCCCATCTTCAGCACCCGTGCCATCTCGAGGAAGGTCAGCCAGAAAAACTCGTTGTGTTCGAGCATCTGGCCCGAGATCACCGCGTCGTAGCTGGCGTCCTCGAGGGGAAAGATCCAGGGATCGTCGAGCTGCACATCGATGTTCGGGCCCGCGCCGAAATCCAGCCCGTGGTAGGTCCAGCCGCTGCCTTCCCAGAGCCTGCGGTGATAGCCGACCTTTTTGCCCGCGCCGACATCGAGCACGCGCCCCGGCGCGCGGTCGCCCGCGTGGGTGCGGAACGCCTCCTGCATGTACCGCTTGCTTTCTTCGTGCATGTCCGCCTCGCCGGTTCCATTTGTCCGCACCAAGCGCGACGTGGCGGGCCAAGTCAACCGGCCCCGGGCGCGGCCTGGCCTCGACCGGGGGGACGGGACCGGGTCAGACCCGTTGCCCGGCCACGTAAGTTGCCGCAATCGCGCGGTCGTCGCCCATCATGATCGTCGGGAACACGGCTTCCCACAGGGTTTCAGCCCGCGCGGAGCGCTGGGCGATCGCCGGGGTCGAGGCGAGGTCGACGGCGATGAGATCGGCCTCAAACCCGGGTGCGAGCGTGCCGATGGTGTCGCCGAGCCGCAGCGCATCGGCCGACCCGGCCGTCGCCAGCCACAACAGCTGCGCCGGGTGCAGCGCCGTGCCCGCGTAGCTGCGCGACCTCGTAGGCCGCAGCCATGGTCCGCAGCATCGAGAACGACGAGCCGCCGCCGGTGTCCGTCGCCAAGCCCGATCCGGATGCCCGTCCTGCATCAGCCCGTCCATGTCGAACAGCCCCGAGCCGATGAAGGTGTTGGAGGTCGGGCAATGGATCACGGCTGGCGTCGGCCTCCGTCAGACGGTCGCGTCTCGCGCTGTTCGAGAGGTGGATCGCGTGGCCCATAAAGGCGCGCCCGGGCCGAGCAGGCCGAACCGGATTCGTAGGTATCGAGGTAGTCGCGCGCGTCGGGAAACAGGCTCGGCGAACCCAGGCGATCTCGTCGTGCTGCTCGGCTGAGATGGGTCTGCATCAGGCACTCGGGATGCTCGGCCCAGAGCGCGCCGAGGGCGTCGAGCTGCGCGCGCGAGGAGGTGGGCGAGAACCGCGGAGTGATGACGTAGGCCAAGCGGTCGCGCCCGTGCCAGCGTCTCCGAGCAGGCGCTTCGACTGTCGTCATAGGCCGACTCTGGGCGCGTGTCCGCAGGCTCGTCGGGCGCGTTGCGATCCATGCAGGTCTTGCCCGCGAGCGCGCGCAGGCCCCGGCGCGCGGCCTCGGCAAAAAAGGCATCGACGCTTTCGGGGTGGATCGTGGCGAAGCTCACGGCGGTGGTCGTGCCGTTGGCGAGCGTCAGGTCGAAATACCGCTTCGCGATCCCGTGCGGCATAGTCCGGATCGCCGAAGCGCATCTCCTCGGGGAAGGTGTAGGTGCTCGAGCCAGTCGATCAGCCGCTTGCCCCAGCTGGCGATGATCGCGGTCTGCGGATAATGCGCATGCGCGTCGATGAAGCCCGGGGACAGGATCAGCGTCGCCATGGTCGGTGACGCGGCCTCCGGCCAGGCTGTGCGCAGATCGTCGGCCGGCGCCCACGGCGCGCGATCCGCCCGCTTCGATGGCGACCGCCCCCGTCGCGCATGGTGTACCACGCGCCTCCGGATCGGCGTGGAACGGATCGCCCGTGAAGGTCAGTGTCTGGCCGAGGAGGAGGTGCAATTGCCGTTCCTGGCGTTACGCCGGGCCACTTCGCCGGCTCGGAACGCAAATGCACGGCCCCGGGTGTCGTCGAGCAACAGATTGCGGCCGTCAGTGTGCCGCGCCCTCATGTTCCTAGGTGCCGCATCGCCTATTGTCCGCGAAGAGCAGGGCAGGCTGGCATGGCAGACGAACAGCACCAAGATTACGCACCCGAAGAGGCAGCGACTACGAGATCGCACTCGCGAAATCCTTGCGGCCGGTACTTCGGCCGCCGTCGAGGCCGGGGATGTCGCGGCCGTCGACGCGCTTGCTGGAGCCGCTTCACGCGCGCCGACATCGCCGACCTTCTCGAACAGGTCGATGACGAGACCCGGGAGAGCTTGTCCGGCTCTGCGGGCGTCGAGTATCGACGGCGAGATCCTGTCGGAACTCGACGAGGGCATCCGCGAAGAGGTGATCGACGCGCTGCAGCCCGTCGGTGCTGACGCGACGCGGTGCGCGAGCTCGAAACCGACGATGTCGTCGACCTGATCGAAGACCTCGAGGACGCCGCAGCAGGAGGCGATCCTGGGCGCGCTCGAAGCGCGCCGACCGGATCGCCGTCGAGCAGCGCGCTGACCTACCCGGAGTTCTCCGCCGGCCGCCTGATGCAGCGCGAAATGGTCGCGGCGCCCGAGCACTGGACGGTGGGCGAGGCGATCGACTTCCTGCGCGTCGACGCGACGATCTGCCCGAGCAGTTCTACCACGTGATCCTGGTCGATCCGCGGATGCGGCCGACGGGCTACGTCACGCTGGGCAAGATCCTGTGCGTCGAGCCGCGAGCGCCCGCTGCACGACCTCACCGAGGACAGCTTCCGCACCGATCCCGGTGCTGCAGGACGAGGGCGAGGTGGCCTATGCCTTCAACCAGTACCACCTGATCTCGGCCCCGGTGGTCGACGAGAACGAGCGGCTGGTCGGCGTCATCACCATCGACGACGCGATGGCCGTGCTCGACGAGGAAGCACGAGGAAGACATCCTGCGCCTCGCCGGGGTCGACGAGGAAAGCTCGATCTCCGACGGGGTGATCGAGACCACGCGGCGGCGCTTGCCCTGGCTCGGCGTCAACCTGGTGACGGCGATCCTCGCCTCGCTGGTGATCGCGCAGTTCGAAGCGACCATCGCCCAGCTCGTCGCGCTCGCCGTGCTGATGCCGATCGTCGCCTCGATGGGCGGCAATGCCGGGACCCAGACGCTCACCGTCGCGGTGCGCGCGCTGGCGACCAAGGACCTCACCACCGCCAACGTCTGGCGGGTCATCCGCCGCGAGGTGATGGTGGGCCTGGTCAACGGGCTGATCTTCGCGGTCGTGATGGGGATCGTCGGCGCCGTCTGGTTCGGCACCCCGATGCTCGGGCTGGTCATCGCCATTGCGATGGTCATCAACCTGGTGGTCGCGGGGCTCGCCGGGGTCGGGGTTCCGGTGCTGCTCGACAAGATCGGTGTCGACCCGGCGCTCGCCTCGGGCGCCTTCGTCACCACGGTGACCGACGTGGTCGGCTTTTTCGCGTTCCTCTGGCTGGCGGGGGTGCTTCTGCTGTGACGCTCACGAAGATCAAGAAAGCCGCGCGCGCGGCCGCTTTCGAACGGCGCGCGCTGGCGCATGGCCGCGGGCTGGACGGCCCGGCGCAGGAGCGGCTCGCCGACCTGCTTGCCGCCTGGCGCGGCCAGCCGCTGTCCGGCTTCGTGCCGATCCGGACCGAGATCAATCCGCTGCCGGTGATGGCGGCGATGGCGGCGCACGGGCCGGTGGGCGTGCCGGTGATCGAAGCGAAGGACGCGCCGCTCGGTTTTCGCACCTGGCGCCCCGGCTGCGCGATGGAGCCCGGTCCCTTCGGTGCCGCTGTGCCGGTGGCGGGCGAGCCGCTGGTGCCCGAGGTGGTGATCGTGCCGCTCGTCGCCTTCGACCGGTCCGGCGGGCGGCTCGGCTACGGCGGCGGGTTCTACGACCGGACGCTCGAGCTTCTGAGGGCGCGGGGACCGCTCGTTGCGGTCGGCTTCGCCTACGCGGCGCAGGAAGCCGAAGACCTGCCCCTGGAGCCGACCGACCAGCCGCTCGACGTGATCGTGACCGATGCGGAAGTGCTGCGGTTCTGACGACTCCATGGGATTGGATCTCCTGTCGAAATAGAGTGTTTCCTTGGGATTCCAGTTGCTTGCCGTGGCCACAGGGCGGTCCGCAGGGGAAAAGCCTGGCCCTTCCTGGCGAGGGTGCCGGCGACTGGGATCGAACCGGCAGCCTGCGCGGTTCCGGGGCGAAATCAGGTGAGGAATCCGCCGCCGGCGTGACGGAAACCGCAATGGAAACATACTGTTTTCTTCGGTTTACAGAGGTTTAGCTGCGCCCCCCTTCGAGGAGAGACCGCGCAAGCCACGATCCTTCGGCCAGACAAGCCCCTGGTCCCCCCGGGCGCGGCCCGGCGACCGGCCGGGCCGGGACGCCCCGGCGTTCCGGTTGCACCCGCCCGCGCTTCCTCCTAGGCATGAGCCATGAAGATCCTGTTTCTCGGTGATGTGGTCGGACGCGCCGGCCGACGGGCGCTGACCGAACGCCTGCCCCGCCTGCGCGAAGACTGGAAGGTCGATTTCGTCGTGGTCAACGGCGAGAATGCGACCGGTGGCATGGGGCTTTCCGCGGCCCATGCGAAGGACTTCTTCGCCGCCGGTGTCGATGTCGTCACCCTCGGCGACCATGCCTTCGACCAGAAGGATATGCTGGGGTATTGCCAGGAGGAGCCGCGCATCATCCGGCCCCTCAATTTCGCGAAGGGCGCGCCGGGGTCCGGGGCGCGGCTGTTCTCCGACCGGCGCGGCCGCAAGGTGCTGGTGGCCCAGGTCCTCGGCCAGGTGTTCATGAAACGCGCCTTCGAGGACCCGTTCGGCACGATCGAGACGGCGCTCAAACCCTATCCGCTCGGCGGCCAGGCGCAGGCGATCCTCGTCGACGTGCATTGCGAGGCGACCAGCGAAAAGATGGCGATGGGCCAGTTCCTCGCCGGGCGCGCCAGCATGGTGGTGGGCACCCACACCCACGTGCCGACCGGCGATGCGATGATCCTGCCGGGCGGCACCGCCTACCTGACCGACGCGGGCATGTGCGGCAATTACCACTCGGTGATCGGCATGGACAAGGCCGAGCCGCTGCGCCGGTTCGTGACCGGCATGGCGAAGAACCGCTTCACCCCGGCGATGGGCGACGCGACGCTGTCCGGGCTCTACGTCGAGACCGACGACGCCACCGGCCGCGCCGTCCGCGTGCAACCGATCCGTGAGGGCGGGGTGCTGGAGCCTGCGACGCCCTAGGATGCGGACTCATAATGCCGTGCCCAAAGTCGTGTGCAGGCGATGAGGGTGGCAGCGAGGTAGTTTCGGGCGGACTTCTCGTATCGCGTGGCGATCTTGCGGAAGTGTTTGAGCTTGTTGAAGAACCTTTCCACGAGGTTGCGCTGGCGGTAGATCGCGGGATCGACCGAGCGCTGGACCTTCCGGTCGCGTTGGGTCGGGATGTGACCGCGTCCGCCATGTGCGGCGATCAGATCGAGGATGGCGCGGGCGTCATAGCCTCGGTCGGCGACCACATCTCCCGGCGCGGGATGGGACGCCAACAGATCAGCCACGGCCGCCTTGTCCGAGGCCTGGCCCGGCGACAGGGTGATCGCCAGCGGCAGACCGCGATGGTCGACCATGGCGTTGATTTTGGTGCTCAATCCGCCACGAGAACGTCCGAGGGTGTGATCCGACCCCCCTTTTGAGCCGCCGCCTGCTGGTGCGCCCGGATGATGGAGCTGTCGATGAACTGCATGCTGTCCGGGGACTTTTCCGCAAGGGTTTCAAACACCTGCACCCAGACGCCCGCCTTGGCCCAGCGGTTGAACCGGTTGTAGACGGTGGTGTAGGGGCCGTAGCGCTCCGGCAGGTCGCGCCAGGGCGAGCCAGTCCGCAGGATCCAGAAGATCCCGTTCAGCACCCGCCTGTCATCCACCCGCGCCACGCCCCGCGGCTTGTTGGGAAGGAGCGGCTGGATCAGCGCCCACTCGAAGTCTGTCAGATCAAAACGTGCCATCCCTCTGCCTCCTTCGCCGAAGACAGTGAATCACGGATCAGCGACAACGTGAATCCCGTTTATGAGTACGGACCCTAGGGCGGACGCCCGGGGACGCGGGTTGCGCGCGCCCGGCGTGTTTCCGCCGGGATGAAGGCGCATCGGGTTTTCAGATTGGGGACAGACCGCGCGCCGCCCCTTGCCGCCGCCGCCCGCCCGGGGGAGAATGGCGCGGTACAGCCGGGACAAACATATGGACCTGTTCGATTTTTCACCGGGGACGGATGCGATCATCGCCCTCGTGGTGGTGGCCCTCATGTTCGTCGCCTTCCTGCGCGAGATCTGGGCGACGGAAGTCGTCGCGATGACCGGCGTCGCGCTCTTGCTCGTCACCGGTGTCCTGCCCTACGAGGCCGGGCTCGCGGTGCTTTCGAACCCGGCCCCCTGGACGATCGCCTGCATGTTCCTGATCATGGGCGCGCTGGTGCGCACCGGGGCGCTCGACTGGTTCACCAAAGCCGCCGAAGGCCAGGCGGAAGACCGGCCGCTCCTGGCCTTGGCCGTGCTCATGGGTTTCGTCATCGTCGCCTCGGCCTTCGTCTCCAACACCCCGGTCGTGGTGGTGATGATCCCGGTCTTCACCCAACTCGCCAAGCGCATGGGGCTGGCGCCGTCGAAGCTGCTGATCCCGCTGTCCTACGGCGCGATCATCGGCGGCACGCTTACGCTCATCGGCACCTCGACCAACCTCCTGGTAGACGGCGTCGCGCGCCAGAACGGGATGGAGCCCTTCAGCATCTTCGAGATCACCCCGCTCGGGATCATCCTCGTCGCCTGGGGGATGATCTACCTCGCGCTCTTCGGCCGCCGGTTGCTGCCCGAGCGCTCCTCGCTCGCCGCGCTGCTGACCGACCGGTCGCGCAAGAAGTTCTTCACCGAGGCGGTGATCCCGCCCGAGAGCAACCTGATCGGCCGTGAGGTGCTGGGCGTGCAGTTGTTCAAGCGCGACGGCGTGCGCCTGATCGACGTGATCCGCGGCGACACCTCGCTCCGGCGCGAGCTTGAAGGGGTGAAGCTCCAGCTCGGCGACCGGGTGGTGCTGCGCACCCAGATGACCGAGCTTCTGTCGCTGCAACGCACCAAGGAGCTCAAGCGCGTCGACCAGGTCAGCGCCGTTGAGACCAGCACCGTCGAGGTGCTGATCACGCCCGGCTGCAAGATGGTGGGGCGCACGCTCGGCGCGCTGCGCCTGCGCCGCCGGTTCGGCGTCTATCCCCTCGCGGTTCACCGGCGCAACCAGAACATCGGCCGCCAGCTCGACAGCGTCACCGTCAAGGTCGGCGACACGCTGCTGCTCGAGGGGACGCCGGAAGACATCCAGCGCCTCGCCCAGGAAATGAACCTCGTCGATGTCTCCAAACCCTCTGCCCGCGCGTTCCGCCGGGGCCATGCGCCTGTCGCCCTCGGCGCGATGGTGGGGCTGGTGGCGCTCGCCGGGCTCGGCGTGGCGCCGATCCTCGCGCTGGCGGTCGTTGCCGTGGCGGTGGTTCTTTTGACCCGCGCAATCGACGCCGAAGAGGCATTTTCCTTCATCGACGGCCGGCTCCTCGCGCTCATCTTCTCGATGCTCGCCATCGGCGCGGCGCTGGAAAGCTCGGGCGCCGTCGCGCTGATCGCCGGCGCGCTCGCGCCGTATCTCGCCGAGCTGCCGCCTTTCCTGATCGTCTGGGCGATCTATCTGATGACCTCGGTGATGACCGAGCTGGTCTCCAACAACGCGGTCGCGGTGGTGGTCACGCCGATCGCCATCGGGCTCGGCGGCGCCCTCGGGATCGATCCGCGCCCGCTGGTGATCGCGGTCATGGTCGCGGCCTCGGCGAGCTTCGCCACCCCGATCGGCTACCAGACAAACATGATGGTCTATGGCCCCGGCGGCTACCGGTTCACCGATTTCCTGAAAGTCGGGATCCCGCTCAACCTCTCGATGGGTCTGCTCGCCTCGGCGCTGATCCCGCGGTTCTGGCCGCTCTGACGTGGCTTGGCTGCGCGGACATTGGCAGATGCTGGCGCTGGCGGTGCTGGTGTTCGCGCTCTGGCGGACGCCGGTGGCGCTGCCCTTGAAACTTCTGGTGGTGCTGTTTCACGAGCTCTCGCACGGGCTGGCGGCGGTGGCGACCGGGGGCAGCATCGAGAGCCTCACCGTCACCGCCGACCAGGGCGGGCTGGCGGTGACCCGCGGCGGCAGCCGGTTCGCGGTGCTGACGGCGGGCTACCTCGGCTCGCTGCTGCTCGGGCTCGCCGTCTTCGCAGCCGCGCTGCGCTCGACCGCCGACAGGGTGGTGCTGGGCGTCCTCGGCGGCGTGCTCCTGATCGTCGCGGCGCTCTATATCCGCGAGGGCTTCGCGCTGCTGTTCTGCCTGGCGGCGGGCGGGGCGATGCTTGCAGGCGCGCGGTTCCTGCCGCGTCTCGCGGCCGACCTGGTGCTCCGGGTGATCGGCCTCGCCAGCATGATCTACGTGCCCTACGACATCGTCAGCGATACGATCCTGCGGGCCGGGATGCGGTCCGACGCACGCATGCTGGCCGAGGAAATCGGTGGCGCGACCATGCTCTGGGGCGGGCTCTGGCTGGTCTTGAGCCTTGTGGTCATCGGCGTCAGCCTGCGCGCCCTTGCGCAAGGCGAGAGCAACCTGGCCTGAAGGTCGACCCGCGCCGTATTGACCCCCGCGCGCGCCGGGTCCAGATGCGGGGTAACAGGAGAACACCATGCCGGACCTACGCCGCCAGACCGCCGACATCCTCGCGCTTCACGCGCTGACCATCGAGATGGCGGCGCCGGCGGTGGCCTGGGGCTGGGCGATGGTGGACGGCGAGCGCTACTCCGACGGGATCTGGGCGCTGACCGCGCTCACGCCGCCGTTCCATTGGTCGGAAATCTCCGACCTCGTGGCGCAGATCGTGCGCGAACAGGGATTGGTGGCGCCGCGCAGCCAGGGCGAAGCCACCCGCTGGCTCGCCTGGGGGCATCTTGAAGACATCATCGCGTCGGGCGGCGACGACTTTGCCTCGCTGAAGCTGGTCTCGCGCCTCTGGTTCGATCACGAAACGCCCGATCTGCACATCTTCTATTCGCTCAAGCACGCGGTCCGCGAGGTCGAGGCGACGGGGGAACAGGGCCACGTCGACGGGGTCACGCGCGAGAACTGGAAGGCAGTGCTGGTCGAGACCTGCGCGGGTTGGCTGGCCGCGCATCCCCGCCCCGACCCGTTCGCCGAGGATTGAGCGCTGGCAGAACGCCTTTGCAAAGGCGTTCGCACGCGGTTTCGAAACCGCGTTTCACGGCGTTTGCAAACGCCGTCCCGCTCACAACGGCCAGAACACCAGGATGAGCGGGATCGACACTGCCACCACCAGAATCTCCAGCGGCAGTCCCATCCGCCAGTAATCGCCGAACCGGTACCCGCCGGGACCGAGGATGAGGGTGTTGTTCTTGTGCCCGATCGGCGTGAGGAAGGCGCAGGAGGCGGCCACGGCCACGGCCATCAGGAAGGGATCGGGGTTGGCGCCGAGCTGGCTGGCCATCTCGATCCCGATCGGCGCGGCGACGATCGCGGTGGCGGTGTTGTTGAGCACGTCCGACAGCGTCATCGTCACCACCATGATGATGGTGAGCACCGCCCAGGCGGGCAGGCCTTGCGTGATGTTCACGAGGCCCGAGGCGATCAGCTCGGTGCCGCCCGAGGTATCGAGCGCGGACCCGAGCGGGATCATCGAGCCCAGCAGAACCACCACCGGCCATTCGATGTGGTCGTAGAGCTCGGTGAGCGACAGGATGCCGGTCAGCACGTAGCCGACCACGACGATCCCGAGCGCCACCGGCAGGTAGACGAACCCGAGGCTGGCGGCCGCCACCGCAGCCGCAAACAGGCCGATCGCGAGCCAGACCTTGTGGTTCTGGGTCACCATGAGGCCGCGATTGGCGAGCGGCAGGCACCCGAGCCACTCGGTCACGTCCGCTTCACTGCCCTGCGGCACCAGCAAGAGCAGGATATCGCCGGGTTGGGCGATGGTCTTGCGCACCGCGCTCTGGAACGGCTTGCCGCCGCGCGAGATGCCGAGCAGCACCGCGCGCCGGCGCCAGTTGAGGCCGATCGACTGGGCGGTCTTGCCGGCGATCCGGCTCTGGTCGGTCACCACCACCTCGATCTTGGACAACCCGTCGCCCTCGGCGCGCAGCCGCTCGGCGCGGGTCGCGTCGGCGACTTCGAGCTTGAGCGCGGCGCGAAACTCGTCGAGGGCGTCGGGCGCGGCCTCGATCACCAGCGCGTCCTGGGCCTCGAGCTTCATGGTGCGCGCGGTGCCGTAGCGGCGTTTGCCGTCCCGGATCATGCCGAGGATCGCCACGTCGTTCTTCTCGGCTTCGCCGTAGAGGTCCTGCAGGCGTTTGCCGATGAGTTTCGACTCTGCCGGGACCACCAGCTCCGAGACGAAGTCGGAGTATCCCTCCATCGGATCGGCCTTGGCGCTGCCCTCGTCGGGGCGCGGAATGAGCCGCCAGCCAAACAGGGCGACGAAGGCGAGGCCGACCAACGCGGTGAGCGCGCCGACGGGGGCGAAGTCGAACATCTGGAAAGGTTCGCCGAGGGCGTCTTCGCGGATCGACGAAATGATGATGTTGGGCGGGGTGCCGATCAGCGTCGCCATCCCGCCGAGGATGGTGGCAAAGCTGAGCGGCATCAGCGTGAGGCCCGCCGCGCGCCCCGCCTTGCGGGCGGTCTGGATGTCGACCGGCATCAACAGGGCGAGGGCGGCCACGTTGTTCATGAAGGCCGACAGCGCGCCGCCGATCACCCCCATGATGGTGATATGCGTACCCATGCCGCGCGAGGAATTGACCAGCGTGCGGGTGATGAGAAACACCGCGCCCGAGCGCACGAGCCCGGCCGAGACCACCAGCACCAGCGCCACGATGAGTGTTGCCGAATGGCCGAACCCGGCGAAAGCGTGTTTCGTCTCGACCACGCCGAGGACCACCGCCAACATCAGTGCGCCGAAAGCGACGAGGTCGTAGCGGTACTTGCCCCAGAGGAGCAGGCCGAAGACGGCGGCGAAGAGGGCGAAGAGGGTGATCTGTTCACTTGTCATGGCCGAGGGATAGCGCGCCCCGGCCGATACCGCAAAGAGGTTCACGCAAAGAGAACCGGGATCAGGGTTGCGACGAGCAGAGCCGCCATCGTCCAGTTGAAGACCGCGAGCCGGTTCGGGTTGTTCAGAAACCGCCGGATCTTCTGACCGATCAGCACCCAGAGGCTGCCGGAAACGCTGTTGACGACGAGAAAGGCGAGAGAGACCACCAGCACCGCCCAGAGGCCCCTGGTCGGGGGCATAGGCGGTGACGCCGGTCAGCGCCATGGTCCAGCCCTTCGGGTTCACCCACTGGAAGGCCGAGGCCTGCAGAAAGGTCAGCGGGCGCGTGGTGCGGGCGGCCTCGGCATCGAGCGGCGCGGCACGCGCGATCCGCCAGGCGAGGTAGAGCAGGTAGGCGATGGAAACGATCTTGAGGATCGTCCGCAGATCCGGGAGCCTGGTGAACGCGGCCATCAGCCCGAGGCCCACCAGCACCACCATGAGCGAGAAGCCGAGCACCACGCCCAGGAGATGCGGCACCGTCGGACGGTAGCCGTAGTTGGTGCCCGAGGCCATCAGCATCAGGTTGTTCGGCCCCGGGGTGAAGCACATGATCACGACGAAGCCGAACAGGGCGATGAGGAGGTCCATTGACATGGTGCAAGGATTGCAGAACCCTGACGCAACGGGCGTGCATTTATTGTGTGACTGATGGGCCGGGAGGCAATGATTGATGAGCCTGGATGGGATCGGGGTGAAAATATTGCGCGAGCTGACCCGCGACGGGCGGATCGCCAATACCCAGCTCGCCGAGCGCGTCGGCCTTTCGCCGTCCGCCTGCCTGCGCCGGGTGCAGGAGATGGAACGCGCCGGCATCATCACCGGCTACCGCGCGGTGCTCGACCCGGCGGCGATGGGCCGGGGGTTCGTGGCCTATGTCACCGTCGGGCTCTCGGAGCATACCAAGCAGGCGCAGCGGCGGTTCGAGGTGGCGGTGGCGGCGTTCGACGAGGTGCGCGAGTGCCACAACATCACCGGCAGTATCGAATACCTGCTCCGGGTCGAGGCCGCCGACCTCGCCGCCTACAAGCATTTCCACACCGATTGCCTCGGGACGGTCGAGGGGGTGAGCCGGCTTACGACGCATGTGGTGATGGACAGCCCGAAGGACGAGCGCGGCTGACGCGCTTGCCTGGCATCTGTGTTGCCGCCTTGCGGCGGGCAGGGCGGGGGCGTGACACAACCGATGATTTAACCACCCGGCGGGTATTCCAGCGGTGATGACGCCGGGGTCCAAGGGCAGTGTCAGTCGGCTGATAAAGACAGCGGACGATCGTCGGCACAATCTCCATCGGCGGATTCGCGGACAAACCGGAGCTGTCGCCATGACCATCACCTGCCAGCCTGGCCTGGGTATCCAGCCTTGCCGTGTTCACGGCCCAACCAGGCCGGGATTTGCAACAGGATCGCGATCTTCGCGGCGGCGGATGTGCCGAAGAATTTCGGCCCCAAGAAGCCGTGAAATCGGCCACGCCCAAAAAAACGGACCGGAAGCGATCTGGACCTCGGCGCAGCGCCTCGGGCGTAAATAGCGCTTCAGGAATCCGCCCGGTACCGGGCCGCGGGTGCAAGCGGCTCAGGCTTTCACGTGCCGGATCGCCTCGGCCCAGGTGTCGCGGATCGTCGCGCGCGTCGCCGCGGGCATCGTTGGGTCGAACCTGGTGCTGGCGCGCGCCCAGGCGACTTCCGTTCCCACCGCGGCGAAAGCCATCGCGGCGGCCCCGAGCGCGCCGACTTCCTCGACCTGCGCGCGGTCGACGGGGCGGTCAAGCAGGTCGGCCTGGAGCTGCATCAGGAACGGGTTGGCCGAGGCGCCGCCGTCGGCCGAAAGGGCATCGAGCCGCTGGCCGATATCGGCCTGCATCGCCTCGAAGACGTCGACGATCTGCAGCGCGATCGCCTCGAAGGCGGCCCGGGCGAGGTGCGCCGGCGTCGTCGCGTGGGTCATGCCCTGAACGGTCCCGGTGGCGCGCTCGTCCCAGTGCGGCGCGCCGAGGCCGGAGAGGGCCGGCACGAAGCTCACTCCGCCGGCATCGTCCACGGTCTGGGCGAGATCGGAGAGCGCGCGCGCGTCGCCGATGCCGAGGAGTTTGCCGATGAAATCCGCGGCCTGGGCCGAGACGAAGATGTTGCCTTCGAGCGCATGGTGGGTGCCGGTGGCGTCGCTCCACGCGATGGTGCCCGAGACGCCGTGGGTCGAGGCGACGCGGTCCGGCGTCAGCGTCATCAGCGAAGACCCGGTGCCATAGGTCGCCTTGACCACCCCGGGCGCGCGCACGCCGTGGCCGTAGAGCGCGGCGTGGCTGTCGCCCATCATCGCATGGATGGGGATGCCGGCCGGGAGGACCGTCACCCCCTCGGCGGTCTCACCGAACCGGCTGTCCGAGGGGAGGGGTACAGGCAGGCAGTCGGTGGGCGCGCCGAAGATCGCGCCAAGATCCGCGCTCCAGGCGAGCTTTGCGGTGTCGAATAGCTGGGTGCGCGAAGCGTTGCTGTGATCCGTCGCAAAGCTGGTCCCGCCGGAGAGGTTCCAGAGCAGCCAGGCGTCGACCGTGCCGATCCGCAGCCGCCCGGCCCGGTGGAGCGCCTCGGCCTCCGGGCGATTCCGGACCACCCAGGCGATTTTGGGCGCGGGGAACATCGGGTTGATCGCCAGTCCGGTCGCGGCTTCGACTGCGGGGCCGTGCCCGGCGGCGATCAACTGCGCGCAGGATCCGGCGGTCCGGGTGCATTGCCACAGGATCGCCGGACCGGCCGGTGTGCCGGTTTCGGCGTCCCAGGCGACGATGGTTTCGCGCTGGTTCGAGATTGCCAGGGCATCGATGCCGTCCGGCGCCACCTGGGTCGCGACGGTGTCGATCACCTGCCGGGTCGCCCCCCAGATCGCCTCCGCCGATTGTTCGGCCCAGCCGGGTTTCGGGTAGGACGACGTTGACGGGGTCGCGGCCCGGGCCAGGACCGCGCCGGTCTCGTCGACCACCAGCGCCTTGGTGTTGGTCGTGCCCTGGTCGATGGCGAGGACGCGCATCCTACGCTCCCTTGCGGATGATCGCCCGGCGCGCGGCGGCGGCAATACCTGCGGGTGTGAGCCCGTTTTCCTCGAACAGGAACTGGATCGTGCCGGTGGGCAGGAAGCCCGCGAACCCGACGCGCTCGACCGGCACCGCGTGTGTCGCGGCGGTGAACTCGGCCACCGCGCCGCCAAGACCGCCCCGCACATGGGCTTCTTCGACCGTGACGATGGCGCCGGTGGCGCGCGCGGCGGCGCGCAAGGCGTCCTCGTCGATCGGATTTAGCGTGTGCATGTCGAGGACACGCGCCGAGATCCCTTCGGCCGCGAGTGTGTCGGCCGCGTCGGCGGCGATGTGCACGGTCGTACCGTTGGCGACGATCGTCACGTCCGAGCCGTCGCGCACCCGGCGCGCCTTGCCCGGCAAGAAGGGGTCGGTGAGGCCCAGATCCGGCACTGGCATCCGGCTCAGGCGGATGTAGACCGGTCCGTCATGGGCGGCGGCCCATTTCACCGCTTCCGCCGTCTCGTAGGGGTCGGCCGGCACGATCACCGTGATCTGGCCGAGCACCCGCAGCCAGGCGAAATCCTCGATCGAATGGTGCGTTGCCCCAAGCTCGCCGTAAGCGATGCCGGAGGACTGACCCACGAGTTTCACGTTGTAGCCGGAATAGGCGATGTCGGCCTTGATCTGTTCGAGCGCACGGCCGGTGAGGAAACACGAGGCCGCCGAGACGAACGGGATGCGCCCGGCATTGGCCAGCCCGGCGCTGACGCCGACCATGGTCTGCTCGGCGATGCCGACGTTGACCAGGCGGTCGGGAAAGGTCTCGCGGAAGCCGCCGAGGTTGGACGACCCGATCGAGTCGTTCACCACAACGGTGATGCGCTCGTCCGCGGCGGCCAGCGCTTCGATGGTGGCGGCCCAGGCTTTGCGGCAGTCGAAGCTTTCGGGTTTCGCGGCGAGGTCGGCCATCACACCAGCTCCTTCATCGCTTGTTCGTATTGCGCGGCAGAGGGCACGCCGTGGTGCCACTTGGCGAGCCCCTCCATGAAGCTCACGCCCTTGCCCTTGGTGGTGTTCGCGATCACGCAGAGCGGCCGGGTCCGGTCGCCCGCCGGCGCGCCGAGCACGTCGATCAGTGCGGCGGGGTTATGGCCGTCGACCTCGACCACCTCGAAGCCGAAGGCGCGGTACTTTTCGCCGAGCGGCGCGAGGCCGGTGGTGTCCTCGGTGCCCTGGCCCTGTTGCAGATGGTTGCGGTCGATGATCAGGGTGAGGTTTTTCACGTTGCGGTAACCTGCCGTCATCGCCGCCTCCCAGTTCGAGCCCTCCTGCTGCTCGCCGTCGCCGGTGAGCACAAAGGTGCGGTAGTCCTTTCCCGCGATCTGACCGCCGATGGCGATGCCCAGCGCCACGGGGAAGCCGTGGCCGAGCGGTCCGGTGTTGGCTTCGACCCCGGGAAGATACTGCCGGTTGGGGTGCCCGTTGAGCTTGGAGTGGTTGCCCATGTAGGTGTCGAGCCAGGCCTCGGGCCAATAGCCCGCCGCCGCGAGTGCGGTGTAGATCACCCCGGTCGCGTGGCCTTTGGACATGATGAAGCGGTCGCGGTCGGGCCAGTCGGGACGGGCCGGATCATAATTCAACACGCCGAAATAGAGCGTGGCGACGATATCGGTGGCCGAAAGGTCGCCGCCGATATGGCCAAGGCCCTTCTCATACACCATCCGCATCGCCCGACGGCGCATCCAGAGGGCCTTTTCGCGGATCAGCGCGACGGTGTCGTCATTGCGCAAGGCTTGGGTCATGGCGGGCCTCAGAAACTTTTGGGAACGAAAAGCTGCGGTTCGGGTGTGCCGCCGTGGTGGTAGAGCGGCCAGCCGAGGTAGCGGGTGACAGCCTCGCGGACCACTTCGGCGTGGTGGCCCCGCACCATGGCCACGTGGTGCTCGAAACCGTTCCGGGTGACGAAGCCCATCAACCGGCGCAGCTCCGCGATCTTGGTGACAGCGATCCCGCCATCCATCGCGAACGGATCGTCGGTGAACGCGCCCTCGCCGAGATAGGCCTTGAGCGTGCCGTTCCGGTCGTCCGAAGACAGGCGGAAATAGGTCAGATCACCGGGCTGCACCTTGCCCTTGACCGCGCCGAAGCATTTCTCGCGGCCGATGGATTCGCCCAGCACGTCGAGCTCGGAGATCTCCGGCGTCGTCCCGAGGAAGGACTTCGGGTAATTGCCGCAATGGGTGCAGACGCATTTGTCTTCTTCGTGGCCGTAGTTGTTGTTCCAGTCGAGGATCGCGGCAGGGGCGCCGGCGGCGAGGGTCAGCGCGTACATCGAGATCGCGCCCATCACGTCGACCTCGCAGGCCGAGGGCATCAGGTCTTCGCCCATCATCGACATGGTGAGGCAGGTGGCGCAGCCCCAGTTGTCCTGCAGGCTCCGCCAGCACTGGATGGCGGAGGCGTCGCATTCGTTCTCGTCGATCCAGCGGTTGACCGCGAGGGTCCACTTGGCCTGCTTCATCACCTGTTCGGGTTTGATGTAGGCCGGGATCGTGCCGTAGTCGTTGATCCGGTCGAGCCCGGCTTTCAGCCCTGCATCGTCGTCCGCGACCGCTTCGGCGGCGCCGATCATCTCGGAGAGGTCCACCGTCACGACGGTGACGCCGCTGGCCTGCAAGAGCTTTTCGGAAAACCGCATCGTCTGAAACGGCCCGGTGCGGGCACCGATGGCGCCGATCCGCGCGTTCCTGAGGCCGCGCACGGTGCGGCAGGTGCGCGCAAACCGGTCGAGATCCGCGGCGAAGGCGTCCGAGGTGATGTCCATCGTGTGGTCCGAGGTCTCGGTGAAGGGCACGCCGTATTGCCAGAAGTTGTTGGCCACCGAGAGCTTGCCGCAGAAGGCGTCGCGGCGCGAATGCACGTCGACCTTGTCGATCTCGTCATTGGAGGCCTGGAGCAGGATCGGCACGTCGAGCTTCGCCCGGTTGATCAGTTCCGACACCGCGATCTCGTCGCCGAAATTCGGCAGGCAGATCACCAACCCGTCGATCTCGTCGCGGTGCGCCCGGAAATGCTCGGCATAGAGCTTGGCGTCTTCGACCGACTGGACCGCACCGTTCGCGGTGGCCTCGAAAGGCAGGGTGACGGCATCGATGCCCAGTTTGTCGAGCTGGGCCAGCACCTCGTCACGGGCTTGTTTGCAGGGCGCGGGGCTGAAGAAGGCCCGGCTGCCGATCACCACGCCGAGCGAGACCTTTCGGTTCACGGTTCTGATCATGTTATCCTCCCGATCGACGACCCGGTATGACCGAGTCGGCCTGTCGATGTCTTTCGTTCACTTTCGATTATTATCGAATACTGCGCTTTCTGGCAAGCGGATCGAACAAGCTTCTCCCTAAGAGCCCGTGCATCATGGCGCCAAGAAACGGTGTAAAACGGCTTGGATCAGCAACAGACCCCTGTTTTCTATTGGCTTCGCGAGAGCTCGATCTTTCGCATTTGATGGCCAATTGCGGTCAACTCGAAAGCAAACGAAAACAAAAAAGTTGACAAAGCGTGAATTCTCGCAAGGATCGGATGTGAGGAACCGTACCGATGGGGTGCGGGCATGCCTGGGAGGAAACTACATGAACCTCAAACGCCGTTTCTTGATGACCGTCGCCGTTGCCAGTCTGGCAGGCGGGATGGCTGGCCTCGCCGCCAGTGCCGACACGATCGGGATCATCACGCCGAGCCACGACAATCCGTTCTTCAAAGCCGAAGCCGATGGCGCCGCCGCCAAAGCGGTTGAACTTGGCTACGAAACCCTTGTGCTCGTCCATGACGACGACGCCAACAAGCAATCCGAGCTGTTTGACAGCGCGATTGCCGCGGGCGTGGTCGCGATCATTCTCGACAATGCCGGCGCCGACGCGTCCGTCTCCGCTGTGCAAAAAGCCAAGGACGCCGGCATCCCGTCGTTCCTGATCGACCGCGAGATCACCGCGACCGGCGTGGCCGTGAGCCAGATCGTGTCGAACAACTACCAGGGCGCCCAGCTCGGGGCCGAAGAATTCGTGGCGCTGATGGGCGAGGCGGGCAAATATGCCGAGCTCGTCGGCAAGGAGAGCGACACCAACGCCGGTATCCGCAGCCAAGGCTACCATGACGTGATCGACCAGTACCCAGACCTCGAAATGGTCGCGCGCCAGACCGCCAACTGGTCGCAGACCGAGGCCTACGGCGTGATGGAATCGATGCTCCAGGCCAACCCCGAAATCAAGGGCGTGATCTCGGGCAACGACACCATGGCGATGGGGGCCTGGGCTGCGCTCGAAACTGCTGGCCGGACCGACGTGATCGTGGTCGGGTTCGACGGCTCCAACGACGTGCGCGACTCGATCCTCGCGGGCGGTATCAAGGCCACCGTGCTGCAGCCGGCCTACGCCCAGGCGCAGATGGCGGTCATGCAGGCCGACCAGTATCTCAAGACCGGCTCGACCGGGCTCGACGAGAAACAGCTGATGGACTGCGAACTGATCAACGGCGACAATGCCGCGAGCCTCGAGACCTTCGCGCTCAAGTGAGGTGACCCTCCCAGCGTCCGGCGCGCGGCGTTTGCGTGCCGGACGTTCCCCGCAGGGAAAGACACATGACCAGGATTTCTCTCGTGGTGCTTTGCGCGGCCGTCGCGCTCGGCACCGCCGGTTGCAAGATCGTCAAGGATACGCCGGAAGACGAAAAGGCCATCGCTGCCGATGCCAGCGGCGACGACGCCCGCACCGAACTGCGCCTCGCCGAGACGTTCGACACCCAACTGGTGCCCTATATCACCGACAACGGGCTCTCGCTCGACGCGCTCGCGGGTGCGCTCGCCGGCGGGCTCGATGAAGCCGGCGCGGCCCACGGCACCCGCGGGTCGGGCCAGGGCGCGGCCTGGAACTTCCCGGTGAAAGACGCAGGTCGCGTGGTCGAGGCCAAACTGGACAGCCGGGCGCGCACCGCTTCCGTCGACACCGACGGCGACGGCGCGGCGGACGTGACTGTCCAGCTCGGCCCGGTCATCAAGGGCTCGGCGCTGCGCGATGTCGCCCCGTTCTTCAATTTCGACGATTTCCGCGACCAGATCGAGTTTGCCAAGCTCGGCCGGGCGCTCAACGACCGGGTCTCCGGCAAGATCGCTCTGCCTGACGGCGACATCACCGGCCTGTCGCTTGCCTTCACCGGCGTGGTGGCGCTGAAAAAGGCGGACGAGGCGCTGGTCGTGACCCCGATCGCCGTAGAGGTCACGCCATGAGCGAAGACCACCCGATTGGCCTGTCGATCCGTGGCGCGACCAAGGTCTACCCTGGCACCCGCGCGCTGAACCGGGCGGATTTCGACATCCGCATGGGCGCGGTCAACGTGCTTGTCGGCGAAAACGGGGCCGGCAAGTCGACGATGATGAAACTCATCGCCGGGGTGGAGACCGTGACCGAAGGCGAGATATTCGTCGACGGCAAGCCGGTCACGATCCGCAAACGCGCCGACGCGGTGGCCCTTGGCATCGGCATCGTGTTCCAGGAACTCAACCTGTTTCCCGAACTCAGCGTCGCCGAAAACGTGTTTATCGGCCGCGAGATCCTGCGCTTCGGTTTCGACATCGACAAGGCGGAGGCGATCCGGCGCACCGGCGTCGCTGATGGAGCGCCTCGAACAGGACATCGATCCCGAACAGATGCTTGGATACCTGCGCATCGGCCAGCAGCAGATCGTCGAGATCGCCAAAGCACTGGCGGAAGACGCGCGCATTCTCATCCTCGACGAACCGACCTCGGCGCTGTCGGCGACCGAGGTCGAGGTGCTGTTTCGGGTGATCGACGAGCTCAAGGCGCAAGGCGTGGGCATCGTCTACATCTCGCACCGGCTGGAAGAGATCATCCGGGTCGGGGATTACATCACCGTGCTGCGCGACGGCGAGGTCACCGGCTGCCGGTCGATGGACGGGGTCGACATCCCCTGGATCGTCGAGACGATGATCGGCGGCAAATCGAAGGATTTCTCGCAAGGCAAAGGCCATGCGCTGGGCGACGAAGTGTTCAAGCTGAACACGTTCTCCTGCCGAAGACCGGGGGCGGCTTCCTCGTCGACGATGTGTCGCTGTCGCTGCGCGCCGGCGAGATCCTCGGGCTCTACGGGCTGATGGGCGCGGGGCGCTCCGAGTTCCTCGAATGCGTGATGGCGCAACACCCGCAATCTTCGGGCCGGTTCTTCGTGAACGGCAGGAGATGCGCGAGAAATCCGTGGCCGGTCGGATCGCCCGTGGCATCGTGCTGGTGCCCGAAGACCGCAAGAACGACGGGCTGATACAGATCCTGTCGATCCGCGAAAACCTGACGCTCAGCTCGCTCGGGTCCTTCACCCGTTGGTTCCACCTGAGCCTGGCGCAAGAGGCCGCCGCCGCGCGCGACTACATCAAGCGGCTGACCATCAAGGTCGGCGAGCCCGGAAAACCCGGTGTCGTCGCTGTCGGGCGGCAACCAGCAGAAGGTGGTGATCGGCAAGGCGCTGATGACCCGGCCCAAGGTGCTGCTGATGGACGAGCCCTCGCGCGGCATCGACATCGGCGCCAAGGCCGAGATCTACCGCGACCATGCGCAAGCTCGCCGCCGAGGGCATCGGAATCATTTTCGTCACCTCCGACCTCGAAGAGGTTCTGGCGCTCAGCGACCGGATCGTCGTGATGGCGGACGGACAGATCACGGCGCATTTCGACGCGGGCGCCGAATGCCGCCGAGGTGATCGCCGCCGCGACGCCGGACAAGACCAGAAACAAGGAGCAAGCCGCATGACCACCACCGCCGCAACCACCCGACCGGCCCGCCAGAACGTCAATTGGCTCCTGCTCCTGCTCAAGGCGCGCACCTTCGTCGCCCTGATCCTTGTGCTGGCCTACTTCTCCGTCATGGCGCCCAACTTCCTCAGCACCGCGAACGCCGTGCTGATGTCGAAACACGTGGCGCATCAACGCCTTTCTGGCCATCGGCATGACCTTCGTCATCATCACCGGCGGCATCGACCTTTCGGTCGGCTCCGTCGTCGGGCTTTGCGGCATGGTCGCGGGCTGGCTGATCCTCTACGGCATCGATCCTCGGGTTCGGCTGGTCGATCCAGTTCAACACGGTCGAGATCATCATGATCGTCAGCCTGGTCGGCATCTTCGTCGGCTGGATCAACGGGCATACTGATCACCCGGTTCAATGTCGCGCCGTTCATCGCCACGCTGGGGATGCTCTACGTCGCGCGCGGTGCGGCGATGCTGTCGTCGGGCGGGCGCACCTTTCCCAATCTCAACGGCAGCGTCGAATATGGCTCCGCGAGCTTTCCGGTGATCGGCGCGGGCACGCTGCTCGGGATCCCGGTGATGATCTGGATGCTGATCGCGGCGACCGCGGTCGCCGCCTACATCGCCAGCCGCACGCCGCTCGGCCGGCATATCTACGCCACCGGCGGCAACGAGCGCGGCGCGGCGCTCTCGGGCGTGCGGGTCGCCGGGTGAAGATGTTCGTCTACATGTTCTCCGGGCTCATGTCGGCGCTGGTGGGGATCATCATCGCCTCGCAGCTGAAGGCATCGCACCCGGCCACCGGCGAATTCTTCGAGCTCAATGCCATCGCCGCCGCGGTCCTTGGCGGCACGTCGATGTCGGGTGGGCGCGGGCCGCATCGGCGGGACGATCGTCGGCGCATTCGTCATCGGCATTCTGTCGGACGGGCTGATCATGATGGGCGTGTCGGCGTTCTGGCAGATGGTCATCAAGGGCCTCGTGATCGTCGCCGCCGTGGTCATCGACCAGGCTCAGAGCCGGCTGCAGGCACGGGTGGCCCTGGCGCAGGAGGCCACCTGAAGCCGGGGGGCGCCGCGCGTCCTGCGCGGTTGCCACCTTGGAAGAAACGGCCTAGGGGAGGGACGGTTTCGCGCGGCGGCCGGTCCGGTCGCCTGAAGGGAGGCAATGTGGGCGCAAGAGCGGACATAGAACGCGGAGAAGGCATCGCCGGGCTGCTCTCGAAGCCGCGACGCCGGCGTATTCTCGAATGGATCGAGGAAGAGGGCTCGGCCCGTGTGCGTGACCTCGCCGCCGCCTTCGAGGTGTCCGAAGCGACCATCCGCCAGGATCTCGCGCATCTCGAAAAAGAGGGGCATGTCACCCGCGAACACGGCGGGGCCTTTCTCAACTCGATGCGCGCCCAGGTGCACGGTTTTTCTCTGCATCACCAGATCAACATGGAGGCCAAGCGCAAGATCGGCGCGGCCGCCGCGTCGTTGGTCGCGGACGGCGAGACGATCATCCTAGATGCCGGCACCACCACCACCGAGGTTGCGACACGTCTGACCCAACGCCAGAACCTGACCGTGATTACCAACGCGCTCAACATCGCCCTCATCATGGGCGGCGTCCCGGGGTTCGCCGTGCACATGCCGGGCGGTCAGTTCAAGGCGCCGACGCTCAGCCTCTCCGGCGACAAGTCGGTCGAATACTTCCGCAACATCTTCGCCGGCAAACTGTTCCTTGCGACCGCAGGCGTGGCGCTCGACGCGGGTCTGACCTATCCGAGCTTCGCCGATCTCCAGCTCAAGGAGGCGATGATCAAGGCCGCGAGCCACGTCTACCTCGTGGCGGATTCGACGAAGATCAACCGTTCTTCCTTCACCCGCCTCGGTGCCCTCGAACTGGTGCAGACCTTCATCACCGACGACGGGATTTCCGATGCAGATGCGCAGGCTTTCGAGGCCCGCGGGATCGAGGTCATGGTGGCGCGGTAGGCGTGGCCGCCGTGCGACCGTGCGATCGGCGAGCCGACGCCAAAGGGTCCGACATCCCCTCCGCGACGCGGCCAATTTCGCTGTCGATCTCGCCGCGACAAGTGGGCCGGTCCGCACATCAAGAGAACATCTCGCAGGCCCGCTCCGGTCCGCTGTATACGCACGAGTGCTTTCAGCGGGGAAAGGCGATGCGATCCCGGGGGCGCTGTTCCAGCTTCAACCGGTCCCGCCCCAGGGCGCGGGTTTCGAGGTCGCGGAACGCGCGGCCGCGGTCGGCATCAAGGTCGTTGACGAGCTGTTTGCCCGGCGCCGCCTATGCGCGCCACTCGTCGGCTCTCCGGGACCCGATGTCGACCAGGCCGCCGTCGATCCTGCGGATCTTGAAGGAGACTGCCCTCGGCCGTTCGGGCGAGCAGATCACCCGCGGCCTCATGGCCGCCAGCGCTCCGGCCCTGCTCGCGGAACTCTGCTCGGGCAAACGACACCTTTCCGCCGTGTTGGGGGGCCCCGCATCCCCTGGGAGTTTCATTGCCATGAAAAAACGGCGGAGTGACGCTTGCGGCGATACGCCGTAGACTGGGACGATGAGCACCCAGGCCGATATCCGCGCCATCCTCGAACGCCTCGCCGAGGTCGAGCCCGACCTTACGGTGAAGGGCAAGAAGATGCCCTACCTCGCGGTCAACGGGAACATGTTCGCGTTCGTCGACCCGGAGGCCGCGCTTTGCCTGCGTTTTGCCGAGGCCGACCGGAGCGCTCTGGCGGCGGAGTTCGGTGTCGGCCCGGTGATGCAATACGGCGCGGTTATGCGCGGCTACGTGGCGCTTCCGGCGGACGTTTTGGCCGACGCGCCGCGGCTGTCGGCCCTGTTCGCCCAATGCGTGGACCACGCCCGCGGGCTCAAACCCAAACCGACGAAGCGCTGACCTCTCCCGGGCTTGCCCCGTCCCGGCCCGATGCCATATAGAGGCGCGAAACCCGGAACATTTTGGAGCATCCCATGGCCGGCCACTCAAAATGGGCGAACATCCAGCATCGCAAGGGGCGCCAGGACGCCGCGCGGTCGAAGCTTTTCTCGAAACTGGCGAAGGAAATCACCGTCGCCGCGAAGATGGGCGACCCCGATCCTGACAAGAACCCGCGCCTGCGCCTCGCCGTGAAAGAGGCCAAGAGCCAGTCGGTGCCGAAGGACGTGATCGACCGCGCGATCAAGAAGTCGCAAGCCGGCGATGCCGAGAACTACGACGAAATCCGCTACGAGGGCTACGGGCCCAACGGCGTCGCGGTGATCGTCGAGGCGATGACCGACAACCGCAACCGCACCGCCTCCACCGTGCGCTCGACCTTCTCCAAGAACGGCGGCAACCTTGGCGAGACCGGCTCGGTCGGCTTCATGTTCGAGCGCAAGGGCGAGGTGGTCTACCCCGCCTCTGTCGGCGACCACGACACGGTGATCGAAGCCGCGCTCGAAGCGGGCGCCGAGGACGTCGAAAGCTCCGAGGACGGCCACATCATCTACTGCGCCGATACCGACCTCAACGAGGTGTCCAGCGCCCTCGAAGCCGCGCTGGGCGAGTCGAACTCGACCAAGCTGATCTGGAAGCCGACCACCAGCACCGAGGTCGGGCTCGAAGACATGCAGAAGCTGATGAAGCTGATCGATGCGCTCGAGGACGACGACGACGTCCAGCACGTCTATTCCAATTTCGAGACCTCGGACGAGGTGATGGAACAGCTCGGCTGAGACATCGCGGACAGGGACGAACCGAGGGGGCGCGCCGGAAACGGGGCGCCATTTTTTACCGGCCGGGCAGGCCCGCCAGCACCCCCGCGAGCGCGATCCGCCAGATCAGCCCCTGGGGATATTTCGGGTGGTTCGGGATGTCGTCCGGAGGCGGTGCGGCGAGGAAGCGGGTCTGGATCCGCCAGCGCGGGGCGGGGGCGTCGCCTTTGAGCCGGGCGCTGACGACGTCGACCCAGAACGGGCCCCGGTCGAAGGCGACGTAGAGATAGCTGTTGCAACAGCCGGCGACCATGCGCTTGGTGCGCGCGTCCGGCCGCAAGCGGTGCGCGGTGAGCTTGTCGCGGCCCCGGGTGACCTTCAGCGCCGATTTCGAGAACAGCACCGCCGGGGTGCCGCCGCAGGGTTCGCGAAACCCGGGCGCGCCGGGCAGCGCTTCGAGCTCGACCGCCGCCGCCTGGCAATCGTCGCAGCAGCACGAGAGCGCGGCGATGGGCGCGGCGTCGAGCGTGATCTCGACGGCGCCGCAGGTGCAGGTCGCGATGTGGCCGGTCCCTGATTTCGGCGGTGAAGATCCATGTCGCATGGCGGGCAGGGTACAGCCCGAAGAGCCTGCCCGGCAAGGCGGGGAATGGGCGCGCACGGTCCCTGTCCGAAAAGGTCGCCACGCGGGCGCTGCGGTCGCGGGCAAGGGCCGCAAGGCCTTGAGCGAACACCGCAGGTCCGGCCGCCGGGATCGTGATGCCCGCACCGAGGCGTCGGCCCGCAAACGCCACCTCTGCTGGACCGAAGCGGTCCGTCGTTGCCCCTGGCGCATCGCGCTTGCAGCTCCCGGCGTCTTCGGGCGACAAGAGCACCCATGGCAGACGCGCACATCTCCAAGGCCGACCGCCCCGTTGCCGGCGTCTTGTGGATGCTGGCGACCGGGCTCAACTTCGTCATGGTCACCGCCTTCGTCAAACTCGCGGGCAGCCGGGTGCCGGCCGCCGAGGCCGCGTTCCTGCGCTACCTGCTCGGTCTCGTCTTCCTGCTGCCGGTGCTGAAACCGCTGCTTGCCGCACGTCTCGACAGGCGCGCGCTTGCTCTGTTTTCAGTGCGGGGGCTCGTCCACGCCCTCGGCGTGATTCTGTGGTTCTACGCCATGGCACGCATCCCGATGGCGGAGGTGACCGCGCTCAACTACCTCAACCCGGTCTATGTCACCCTCGGCGCAATCGTGGTGTTCGGCGAGACACTGGCCGCCCGGCGCATCCTCGCTGTCCTGGCGGCCCTCGTCGGGGCGCTCATCATCCTGCGCCCGGGGCTGCGCGCCATCGAGCCCGGTCATGTGGCGATGCTCGGCACCGCGTTTCTGTTCGCGGTGTCCTACCTGATCGCGGGCCGGATGTCGGGGCTGGTGAAGCCGGTGGTGGTGGTGGCGATGCTGTCGATCACGGTGACCATCGGCCTCGCCCCCTTCGCGCTCGCGAGCTGGGTCACGCCGACGCTGGGCGAGCTTGGCTGGCTGTTTTGCGTCGCGCTCTTTGCGACCGCGGGCCACTACACGATGACGCTCGCCTTTGCGAGCGCGCCGATGAGCGTGACCCAGCCGGTGACCTTCCTTCAGCTGGTGTGGTCGGTGCTGATCGGCTGGCTGCTGTTCTCCGAGCCGGTCGACGGCTGGGTAATTCTCGGCGGTGGGCTGATCCTCGGCGCGGTCAGCTTCATCGCCTGGCGCGAGGCGGTGCTGAAGCGGCGGGTCGCGCTCGCGAAGGCACAGACGGAGCTGTGACACAGGACCTGCCGGATTGTCCGGTTTCTGGAAACAGCGCCGCGGTGCGAGCCCGGCTTTGTTTCCGGTTCTCCCCCGATAACAAGCTGAACAGGCCCTCCGCTGCCCGTAACCACCCCCCGGGGCGTAGCACGCCCGGGCACACAGGCCCGGCACCGGATCGTCTGGTCGGTCTCAGCCGCGCGGGTCGAGCAGGCGGGCGAGCACCATGTCGCGGGTGATCCGGCCGATCGGTTGGCCGTCCTCCACAACCGCCACGGTTTCGGCTTCCGACGTGAGCAGCGCCATCACCTCGCGCACCGGCGCGCGCGGGCCCACCTCGGCCAGGACCACGCCCGAGGGCGGGCCCATCACGTCACGCGCGGTGAGGACGCCGAGCGGGTTCATGTGGGCGACGAAATCGGCCACGTAGTCGTCGCGGGGTCTCTGAAGATCTCGCGCGGGGTGCCGACCTGCACGATCCGCCCACCTTCCATGATCGCGATGCGGTCGCCGAGCTTGAACGCCTCGTCGAGGTCGTGGCTGACGAAGATGATGGTGCGCCTCAGCGTCGGTCTGAAGCTCGATCAAGCTCGTCCTGGAGCTGGGCGCGGATCAGCGGGTCGAGCGCCGAGAAGGGCTCGTCCATCAGCAGGATCGGCGCGTCGGTGGCGAAGGCGCGCGCAAGGCCGACGCGCTGCTGCATGCCGCCCGACAGCTCGGCGACCTTGCTGCTCGGCCCAGTCGGTCAGGCCGACCAGCGCGAGCTGTTCGTCGACCTTGGCGTGGCGTTCGGCTTTGGCCATGCCGCCGAGCTCCAGCCCCAGGCCGACATTGTCGCGCACCGTGCGCCAGGGCAGCAGGCCGAACTGCTGGAACACCATGGCGACGCATTCGCGCCGGATCCGCAGAAGATCGGCCGAGGCGGCGCCGACGACCTCGGCCGTCCAATCGCCGTCGTGGATCGTGACCTGCCCGCGCGCCACCGGGTTGAGCCCGTTGACCGCGCGCAGCAGCGTCGACTTGCCCGAGCCCGAGAGCCCCATGAGCACGAGGATCTCGCCCTGGGCGACGTCGAGCGAGCAATCGTGCACGCCGAGACACCTGGCCGGTTTCCTCCTGCACGGTCGCGCGGTCCTTGCCGGCGTCCATCGCCGGCAGGGCGCGCTCGGGGTGGTCGCCGAAGACGATGCGAGACCTTGTCGAAGATGACGGCGCTCATGTGTCACCGCCTTGCGGGATGAACACGCAGCCGACCGGCATCCAGCGCCTTGCCGATGTCATTGGGATGGTTCTGCCCGTCATGCACCAGCACTTCGCGGAAGGAACGGGGTATGGCCGTCGAGACAGGCGAGGTTCACGCCGATCTCGTTCGGGTCCGAGCGGCGCCGGTGGTGGGTGTAGATGCCGCAGACCGAGCAGAAGTAGTGCTTCGCGCCGTCATCGTGCCGAACTGGTAGAGGGTGAGCTTGTCCGCGCCCTTGAGATAACGGATTCCGTCCAGCGGCGCCGATACCGCGACCGCGCCGCGCCGCGCACAGAGAGAGCAATCGCAGCGCCGGGCGCTGTCGATGCCGTCCGAGAGCCGCACCTCGAAGACGACTGCACCGCAGTGGCAGGAGCCTTGGACCGCGCCGCTCATTTGCGTCTCCACCCGCAGCATCCGGTCGAGGATGATGGCGACGACGACGATGATGAAACCGCTCTCGAACCCGAGCGCGGTGTTGACCGTGTTGAGTGCGCGCACCACCGGCACGCCCAGCCCGTCGGCGCCGACGAGCGCGGCGATCACCACCATCGACAGCGACAGCATGATGGTCTGGTTGAGGCCGGTCATGATCTGCGGCAGCGCCCAGGGCAGCTCGACCTTCCACAAGAGTTGCCGGGGCGTGGCGCCAAAGGCTTGCGCGGCCTCTTTCAAGGCCAGCGGGGTGCGCGAAATGCCGAGATGGGTCAGCCGGATCGGGGCTGGCAGCACGAAGATCACGGTGGCGATCAGCCCCGGCACCATGCCGATGCCGAAGAAGACGATGGCCGGGATCAGGTAGACGAAGGTGGGCAGCGTCTGCATCAGATCGAGCACCGGACGCATCCAGGTGTAGAGCCGCGGCCGACGCGCGGCCATGATGCCGACCGGCACGCCGAGCCCCATGCAGACGAAGGCCGCCGACAGCACCAGCGTGAGGCTTTCGGCGGTTTCCTCCCAGTAGCCCTGGTTGAGGATGAACAGAAAGCCCACCAGCACAAGGAGCGCGGTCGTCCAGTTGCGTTGCAGCACCCATGTCAGCGCCACGAAGACGGCGATGACGAGCAGCGGGTGATACTCCTCGCCGTAGAGCGGCATCCAGCCACGGGTGCCGTCGTCCAGCGTGCCCGGCAGGTGCAACGGGGTTTGCAGCACTGCGAGGATGATCTCGATCATCCCTTCCATGAGCCACGACAACCAGTCGAAAAACGGCTCGCCCACATCCTGGAGCCAGTCGAACGCCCGTTTCGCGCTCTTTCCGATCGGGATCTTCCAGTCCGTCAACCAGTCCATGAAGGCCCCCTAGCGCGCCACGTCGGCGGCGGTTCCGGCCCATTGATAGGCATAGGCGGGCGTCACCGCGCCGTCCGCCGCGATCTGTCCGGCGGCGAGCACGAGGTCGAGCTCGGGGGCGTATTCCACCCGGAAAGAGGCGCCGGCCCCGTCGCGGTCGATGAGGGTGGAGGCCACCGTCCAGGTGGCAAACTCGCATTCGGCGAGGGCGACCGTGTTGTGGCCGAGAAATTCCAGCTCCAGCTCGACATAGGCGTCGCCCAGCGGCCCCTTGGCGATGCCGCTGATCGCGACCCTGCCGTCCTCGGGCAGGGTGTCGATCGGCTTGAGCTCGTCGACATAAGTGATCTCGACATGGCCCGCCGGCGAATGCTCGCCGGTCATCACCAGCCCGTGCCGGTAGAGCGCCATGCTCTCCTGCACCTGGCCGCCGAAATCGATGATCCGCATCTCGACGAAGCCCTCGGGGGTCGACTTGAAGTCGCCGCGCATGAAGAAGGGCTCGTTCTGCGCCAGAACGATGCCTTGGGTCATGTCTTCGCTGGTGGGGCAGCCGCCGAGCCCGGGGGCGGCGGCGAGGCAGAGCGCGGCGGTTGCGAACAGTCGGGTGAGGAGCATGGCGAAAGCCTCTTGTCGGGCCGGGCGGAAGAACGAAGCGGGCCGCACGGAGCGGGGTGTGGGCCCCGCTTCGCGCCAGGGGTGCGCCGCCCGGCAAGCCGGCGCACCCGCTGCACAGGATCTTACATGCCGAGCGCGGCGGCCACGGCCTCGGCGCCATCGCTGCCGTCAAGCGCGGTCACGCCCTCGACCCAGGCCTTCCAGGTGTCGGGGTTGGCGGCAAGCCAGGCCTTGGCGGCATCGGCCGGATCCGCATTGTCGTTGAGGATCGCACCCATGATCTCGTTTTCCATCGCCAGGGTGAACTTGAGGTTGTTCAGCAGCGCGCCCACGTTGGCGCATTCGGCGACATAGCCGGCGCGGGTGTTGGTATAGACCGTCGCACCGCCGAAATCGGGGCCGAACCAGTCGTCGCCACCCGACAGGTAACCCATGTCGAAATTGGCGTTCATCGGGTGCGGTTCCCAGCCGAGGAACACGATCGGCTCGCCGCGGTCGTCGGCACGGGCGACCTGGGCCAGCATGCCGTGCTTCCGAGCTTTCCTTCACTTCGAAGCCGCCGAGGCCGAAGGCGTTGTCCGCGATCATGTCCAGGATCAGCCGGTTGCCGTCGTTGCCGGGTTCGATCCCGTAGATCTTGGCGTCGAGCGCTTCGGCCTGGCCGGCGATATCGGCGAAATCGTTTATGCCGAGGTCCATCGCCGCCTTGTTGACCGCGAGCGTGTATTTCGCGCCTTCGAGGTTCTCGCGCACGGTGTCGACGGTGCCCGCCTCGCGGTAGGGCGCAATGTCGCCCTCCATGGTCGGCATCCAGTTGCCGAGGAACACGTCGATGTCACCCTCGGCGAGCGAGGTGTAGGTGACGGGCACGGACAGCACCTTGATGTCGGTCTCGTAGCCGAGCGCCTCGAGCACCGTGGCGGTGGCGGCGGTGGTGGCGGTGATGTCGGTCCAGCCGACATCGGAGAAGACGACCTTGTCGCACTCGGCAAGCGCCGGGGCGGCGGCGAGGATCGCAAGGGTGGCGGCGGTGGCTTTGAGGTTCATGTGTTGCTCCCTGTTTTATTGATTGATCAGTCAATCAAGTTTATCGTTTTTCCCGGGATCTTCTGGAGGATATCCATGCCCCGAGTCGGAATGGAGCCTATAAGGCGCGCGGCGCTGGTGAAAGCAACGATTGCCGAAGTGGGCCTCAAAGGCTCTCTCGACGTCACTGTCGCACGCATTGCCAAGCGCGCCGGCGTCTCTTCCGGCCTCGCGCATCACTACTTCGGCGGCAAGGAAGACCTGCTGTTCGCCGCGATGCGCCATATCCTGACCCTCTACGGGGCGTCGGTGCGCGCGGAGCTTTGCCGCGCCGCGACCCCGCGCGACCGGCTGGCCGCGATCATCCAAGCGAGCTTCGGGCCGGACAATTTCGAACCGCACGTGATCGCCGCCTGGCTCAGCTTCTACGTCCATGCCCAGTCCGACCCGGGCGCACGCCGGCTGCTCGGCATCTACCAGGCGCGGCTCGGGTCGAACCTCACCCACGCGCTGCGCCCGCTCGCGTTTGCCGAGGCGCCCGACATCGCCTGGACGCTCGCCGCGGTGATCGACGGGCTCTACATCCGCCACGCGCTCGGCGGCGCGCCCGACGGCCCGCAGGCCAGCGCCCGGGTGCTGGGGCTCGCGGATGTGCTGGTGGACGCGGCGTCACGGAGAATGGAGACCGGCAGGGAGCCCCGATGACCCAACCCAACATCCTCGTCCTGATGGTCGACCAGCTGGCGGGCACCTTCTTTCCCGACGGCCCGGCCGATTTTCTGCACACCCCGAACCTCAAACGCCTCGCCGCCCGCTCGGCGCGCTTTACCCGCAGCTATTGCCCGAGCCCGCTGTGCGGCCCCTCGCGCGCGAGCTTCATGACCGGGCAGATGCCGTCGCGCACCGGGGTCTACGACAACGCTGCCGAGCTGCCCGCGGCCACCCCCACCTATGCCCACCACCTGCGCCGCGCGGGCTACCAGACGGCGCTGTCGGGCAAGATGCATTTCGTCGGCCCCGACCAGCTCCACGGGTTCGAGGAGCGGCTGACCACCGATATATACCCGGCCGATTTCGGCTGGACGCCCGATTACCGCAAGCCGGGTGAACGGATCGACTGGTGGTATCACAACATGGGGAGCGTGACCGGCGCGGGCGTGGCCGAGATCACCAACCAGCTCGAATTCGACGACGAGGTCGCCGCCCACGCGGTGCGCAAGGTCTATGACCTCGCGCGCGGCCAGGACGACCGCCCCTGGTGCCTGACGGTGAGCTTCACCCACCCGCACGACCCTTACGTCGCGCGCAGGAAATACTGGGATCTCTACGAGGACTGCGACCGCCTCGACCCGGACGTGCCGGCCCTGGCCTACGAGGATCACGACCCGCATTCGCAGCGCATCTTCGACGCCAACGACGGGCGCAGTTTCACGATTGCCGAGGAAGACATCCGCCGCTCGCGGCGCGCCTATTTCGCCAATATCTCCTATCTCGACGACAAGATCGGCGAGATCCTCGACGCCCTTGAAGCGACGCGCCAGGAGGCGGTGGTGGTCTTCACCGCCGACCACGGCGACATGCTCGGCGAGCGGGGGTTGTGGTTCAAGATGAGTTTCCACGAGGGGTCGTCGCGGGTGCCGCTGATGGTGGCGGCGCCGGGGCTCACCCCCGGCCGGATCGACACGCCGGTATCAGTGATCGACCTCTGCCCGACCCTCGCGGCGCTGGGCGGGGTCGGGCACGACGAGATCGCCCCCTGGGTCGATGGCGAAAACCTGCTGGATGTGGCCGCAACCGGCGCGCGCGCGCCGGTGCCGCTCGAATACGCCGCCGAAGCGAGCCAGGCGCCGCTGGTCTGCCTTGTCGAGGACACGTGGAAATACACCCGCTGTGCGCTCGACCCCGAGCAGCTCTTCGACCTCGAGGCCGATCCGCACGAGCTTCGCAACCGCGCCGGTGACCCCGCCCACGCCGAAACCCTCGCCCATATGCGCGCATTGGCCGACGACCGCTGGGACCTCGACGCTTTCGACCGCGACGTGCGCGCCAGCCAGGCCCGCCGGCTGATGATCTACGAAGCGCTGCGCCAAGGCGTCTACACGCCTTGGGAATTCCAGCCGAACGACCGCGCCCGCGACCGCTACATGCGCAACCACATGGACCTCAACGTGCTGGAAGAAAACCAGCGGTTCCCCCGGGGCGAATAGGTCCGGGCGGGTAACACCTTTTTCGTGGCGGAGATACGCCCGCCGGAGGCAGACACATGCACAACGACTACGTCATCGTCGGCTCGGGCAGCGCCGGCTCCGCGCTGGCCTACCGCCTCGCAGAGGCCGGGCGCTCGGTCACCGTGATCGAATACGGCGGCAGCGATGTCGGGCCTTTCATCCAGATGCCCGGCGCGCTGTCCTATCCGATGAACATGGCGCGCTACGATTGGGGCTTCGAAAGCGAACCGGAGCCCAACCTGAACGACCGCCGCCTGGTCGTGCCGCGCGGCAAGGTGCTCGGCGGGTCGTCTTCCGTCAACGGCATGGTCTGGGTGCGCGGCCACGCGCGCGACTTCGACCATTGGGCCGAGCAGGGGGCGACCGGCTGGGCCTACGCCGACGTGCTGCCCTACTATCGGCGGCTCGAGCATTGGCACGGGCCCGAACCGTCCGACTGGCGCGGCGGTGACGGGCCGCTGCACGTGCGGCGCGCGCGGCAATGGAATCCGCTGATGCACGCCTTCGTCGACGCCGGCCGCGAGGCCGGGTACCCGGTCACCCAAGACTACAACGGCCACCAGCAGGAGGGGTTCGGCGCCTTCGACATGAGCGTGCATCGCGGCCGGCGCTGGTCGACCGCCAACGCCTACCTGCGGCCCGCGCTCAAGACCGGGCGGGTGACGATGGTGCGGGGGTTTGCGCGCAAGGTGGTGATCGAGAACGGCCGGGCGGTCGGCGTCGAGGTGGCCATCAGAGGTGGCACCGAGACGATCCGCGCAACCCGCGAAGTGATCCTCTCCGCCTCCTCGATCAACACGCCGAAACTCCTGATGCTGTCGGGGATCGGCCCTGCCGCGCATCTCGCCCAGCACGGTATCGACCTCGTCGCCGACCGCCCGGGGGTCGGCCAGAACCTCCAGGACCACCTCGAGACCTATGTCCAGTTCGCGGCAAAACAGCCGATCACGCTCTATCGTTACTGGAACCTGCTCGGCAAGGCGCTGATCGGCGCGCAATGGTTGTTCACCAAGACCGGCCACGGCGCGTCGAACCAGTTCGAAAGCTGCGCCTTCCTCCGCTCCGCCCCCGGGATCGAATACCCCGACATCCAGTTTCACTTCCTGCCGATCGCCGTGCGCTACGACGGCAAGGCGGCGGCCGAGGGGCATGGCTTTCAGGTCCACACCGGGCCGATGCGCTCACCCGCGCGCGGCGCGGTGCGCTTGCGGTCGGCCGACCCCGGACGCCGCCCGAGATCCGGTTCAACTACATGTGCCACGCGGAAGACTGGGCCGATCTTCCGCACGCGCGCTCCGGCTCACCCGCGAGATCATGGCTCAACCGGCAATCGAGCCCTTCGTCAAGCACGAAATCCAGCCCGGTGCCGGGGTCGACAGCGATGAGGCGCTCGATGCATTCATCCGTGAGCACGCCGAAAGCGCCTATCACCCGGTCGGCACCGCCCGGATGGGAGCGGTGGACGAGCCGCAGGCGGTGGTCGATCCGGAGGCCCGGGTGATCGGGCTGGACGGGCTCCGGGTTGCCGATTCGTCGATCTTCCCCCGCGTCACCAACGGCAACACCAACGCGCCCTCGATCCTGGTCGGCGAAAAGGTGGCCGACCACATCCTCGGCCGTGTCCTGCCGCGCGACAACCGCACCCCCTGGATCAACCCGGAGTGGCGGACATCGCAGCGCTGAGCCCGGTTCAACACGGAAACGCGCGGGTCTTTTGATCCGAGTCAAAGCGCGCGGTTTCCGGGTGCCTAGGCTTGACGTGGCACAACAGAAAAAGTGGAGGACCCTGCCAATGTCCGAGATGATGCACGAAATCGCCGACGACTTCCCCGAATTCGCCGACAAACTTGCCGCGATGAGGGAAGCCGACGCCGGTTTCGCCGAGAAACTCGCCGAATACGACCTGCTCAACAAGAAGGTGATCGAGGCCGAGACGCTGGAGAAGCCCACACACCATTTCCGCGAAGAGGAGCTGAAAAAGAAGCGCGCCCTCCTCAAAGACGAGATCTACACGGTCCTTTCCGCCTGAGACCGGCATCCCGAATTTGACACCGATGATGACGGCCCTGCCAGCGCGCGCGGGGCCGGTCGCGTCTGCGGGGCTTCGTCTTGGTCAGGCTGGGTCCGCGCCGGTGTCTCGCTGCAACACCTCCTCGAGCCGGTCGACGAAGCGCGCGGTCATCGCATCGGCCATCGCCTCGATCGGTTGCCGTCCCAGCCGGGCGACCCGCCCCTCGAGGCGCGCGGCGAGATCCCAGGTAATCTCGGTGCCGTCGGGGTGATCGGCGAGCCGGATGCGGGCGCTGCCCCGCGCCAGCCCCGCGACCTTGCCCTTGCCGCGCCCGGTCAGCGTTACGCTCCGGGCCGGGACGACATCCGCAAGATCGATGGTGCCCGCGAAGTGCAGGGTGAACAGCCCGAGGTTGCGGCGCACCACCATGTCGAACCCGGTCTCGACGCTGCCGGTCACGGTCTCGCAACCGGGGATGCAATAGGCGAGGCTCTCGGGCGAGGTCAGGTGGCGCCAGACGGTCGCCCGTCGGGCGGCGAGGATGCGGGTGCCGGCGTGATCCATTCAGGTGTTCCCCTGTCTGCGGGCCTGCTTGCGCAGCCTGCGGCGCGTCGTCAACTCCCGACCTCGTAGGGCAGCACACCGCGCGCGTCGGGATCGATATGCAGCTTGCGTTCGAGCGGCGGCACCGAGCGCTGGTGGCAGCCCACGCGCTCGCAGATCCGGCAGGAGATGCCGATCGGCTCGAAGGCCGCGGCATTGGCCACGTCGAGCCCGTCGGCATAGACCAGCGCCTCGGCGTGTTTCACCTCGCAACCGAGCGCGATCGCATAGCGCCGGGTCGGCTCGTGAAAGGAGCCGCCGGGTTTGGAGACATCGCGGGCGAGCGAGATGTAGCGCACGCCGTCGGGCGTCTGGGCGAGCTGGCGCAGGAAGCGCCCCGGCGTCTCGAACGCGCGGTGCACGTTCCACAACGGGCAGGCGCCACCGAAGCGCGCGAATTGCAGCCGGGTGGCCGAGTGGCGCTTGGTGATCGTGCCGGCCTGGTCGACCCGGACGAAAAAGAACGGCACGCCCTTGGCGCCGGGGCGTTGCATGGTCGAAAGCCGGTGGGTGACCTGCTCGATCGAGGCGCCGAACAGCACCGCGAGGCGTTCGAGGTCATGCCGGGTCTCGCGGGCGGCGTCGAGAAAGCGGGTGTAGGGCAGCAGGGCGGCGCCGGCGAAGTAGTTGGCGAGGCCGATCTTGGCGATCTGGCGCGGCCTCGTCCGACTGGAACCGGGCGAGGTCGAGTGTCGCGTCCAGCAGATCGTCCTGGGTGAGCAGGGCGACCTGGTGGAGCAGCTGGAACCGGCGGGTCGAGGGCGGCGCGAAGGCCGAGAGCGCGAGCCGCCCGGCCTCGCGGTCGAGCCCGCGGATCCGCTCGGCCTGGACGATCTCGACGCGGATTCCGAGCCCGTCGAGCGCCGCCACCGCGGCCGCTTCGGGCTGGCCGCCGCGCGCGAAATGTTCGGCGGCGCGGTCGACGGCATCGATGTAGTTGTCGCAGTAGTGGAAAAAGTCGCGCACCTCTTCCCAGGGGCTCGCCTGCACCGCGCTGCCGTCGCGCCCCAGCGCCTCGTCGAGCGAGGCGAGGCGTTCGTGGGTCTGGCGGTAGGCCCGGTGCAGCTCGAGAAAGCCGCGCGCGAGGGCGGGGGCGTTGGAGGCGACGAGCCGCAGATCGGCGACCGGCGGGGCGATATCGGCAAACACCGGGTCGGCCAGCGCCTCGCGCATGTCGGTGACCAGCCGCTCGGCATCGCCGGTGGATAGCTCCGTGACGTCAAAGCCGAACTCCTGCGCCAGCGCCAGCACCACGCCGGTCGAGACCGGGCGGTTGTTGTTCTCCATCTGGTTGAGATAGGGCAGGCTAGACCCCGAGCTTCTCGGCGAAGGCCTTCTGGGTCAGCCCGAGGCGGGTGCGCGTCTCGCGCAGCTTCACACCGGCATAGAGTTTCTGTGTGGCCATGACGCCCTCCCTTTGCAAATATATCGGATAGCCTTTGCAAATGGGCGCGTCCAGAGGTGGGCGTGCAAGCCTGCGGCGCAGAAACCCGGCCAAAGCATAGCGTGAAGGGAACGGTGCACCCGCGTAAGGTGTTGAAATCACTCTGTCCGCTCCGCCGCGAGCGTCCCTCCCCAGGGGGGCCGGGACAAAGGCACGCATGCTACATACTCGTCCGACCGGATCTCCGGCGTCGCGGGGATCGGTGATCCTCAGACTCGGAGCCGGTTTCATCGCGCTTGCGCGCATCGCCGGTCGGTGACGGGCCGCGCCCGGTCGCGCTCAGGTCCAGCCGCTGTCCAATCTCTTGTTGCGGCGGATGACGAGCATGATCGCGACGAAGGACAAAGCGCTCGAGGCGAGCATCAGGGCGATCAGCGGGGCGGCGCCGCTTTCGACGCTGAGCAACGTGCCCGCATAGGCCGACTGTGCCGCGCCGCCGCCGATCATCAGGGCGCCGCCGAGGCCCGAGGCGGAGCCGGCGAGGCGCGGGCGCACCGAAAGGGTGCCGGCGGTGGCGTTGGGCATGACCAGCCCGTTGCCGAACCCGAGCGGCACCATGAAGCCGAAGAACACGAGCGGATGGGCGAGGCCCACGAGGTGCAGGGTCAGCGAGGTGGCAAGGCTGGTGGAGGAGATGACCGTCCCCCAGAGGATCATCCGGTCGATCCCGTAGCGCATCGCGTAGCGCCCCGACACGCCGTTGCCGACCAGGTATCCGAGCGCCGCGGCGCCGAACATCAGCCCCAGCCGGGCCGGGTCGAGATGGTAGATTTCGGAGCCGACGAAAGGCGCCCCGCCGAGATAGGCGAAGAAGGCGCCGGAGGCGAACATCGCGGCGGCGGCGTAGCCCCAGAACCGGGGCGAGGCAAGCAGCGCGGGGTACTCGCGGAACTGCGCCGCCAGCCCGCCTTCGCGCGGCGCGGCGGTCTCGCCGAGATCGCGCCAGAGCAGCCAGGTCAGCGCGGCGCCGAGGACGAACAGAAGCCAGAAATTGGCGTGCCAGTCGAAGGCGGCATCGAGAACCCCGCCCAATGCCGGGGCGAGCATCGGGATGAGCGACATCCCCATGGTCACATAGGCGATCATCGAGGCCGCCTGGTCCGCGGGCACCATGTCGCGCACGACGGCGCGGCTGAGCACCATGCCGGCGGCGACCACCGCCTGCAGCATCCGGAAGGCGAGGAACACCTGCGCGGTCGGGGCGAAGATGCAGCCGAGCGTGGCGAGCAGGAAGATCGTGAGGCTCCACAGCAGCACCGGGCGGCGGCCGTAGCGATCGGAGATCGGGCCGATCAACAGTTGCAGCACGGCGCTGCCCGCGAGAAACAGCGCGACCGAAAGCTGCATCACCCTGTAGTCCGCGCCGAAGTACTCCGCCATCCCGGGCAGGGAGGGCAGGTGGATGTTCATCGTCAGCGCCGAAACCCCCGCCAGCGCCGTGAGGGTCACGATATGCGGCGGAGAGCTGGGGTCGAGGAATCGGGGGCGGGACAGATCGCTCATCCTTTCGGGTACGCCGCCGCCGCCGCGATGTCGAGCGTCCCGTCACCCGGCCATCGCGGTGTCGCCGCGCGGGCCGCCGCTTGTGGACCGTCGATCAGACCGCCGATCAGACCGCCGATCAGACTGCCGGTCAAACTGCCGGTCAGATCACCGACAGGTCGCTTTCCAGCACGTCGAGGGTCATGTTCTTGACGACAAGGATGTCGCCGTCGCCGAAGGTGAAGAAGACGTGGCCGTTTTCCTCGGTCGCGGTTGCCAGCACCTCGGCCAGCGTGCCCAGGCCGACGATCTCGAGGCTGTCGAGGCCGGTCTCGAAATCCTTGATCACGTCCTTGTCGGCGCCGGTCTTGAAGCAGAACGTATCCGCGCCCGCGTCGCCCCAGAGCCTGTCGGTGCCGCTGCCGCCTGCCAGCGTGTCGGTGCCGCCGCCGCCGTAGAGCTTGTCGGTGCCGCCGCCCCCCGTGAGCGTGTCGGTGCCGCTGCCGCCCTTGAGGGTGTCCTTGCCGGTGCCGCCATTGAGGGTGTCGCTGCCGCGGCCGCCCGCGAGCGTGTCGGTGCCGCCGCCGCCCTTGAGCGTGTCCTTGCCGGCATAGCCCTTGAGCAGGTCGTGGCCGCCGTTGCCCGACAGATCGTTGGCGGCCGCATTGCCGATCAGGGTGTCATTGCCGGTGCCGCCGACCGCGTTCTCGATCGTCACGCCAAAGGCAATGGCGACGTCCTCGAAATCACCGAAGGTCGAGAATTGCCCGTCGCGCAGATCGAGCCGCACGGCGGTGCCCCGCGCCGAGGCGTCGAACGTGTCGGTGCCGCCGGTGTCCCAGACGGTGTCGACGTTGTCGGTGCGCGACCCGGTGTAGGTGGTGTCGCCGGTTTCATAGCCGGCGGCGCCCCAGATCTGCTGCAGCGCGAACACGTCGAAGAGCATCATCGCGTCGTTGTCTTCGCCGCTCTCCGGGTCGGCGTCATAGGACATCACCGTGTAGTGGTTGGTGTCGTAGGCATCGGCGAGCGCGACCCCGTCGAACGGGTGGTCGAGCCCGAGCGCATGGCCGAGCTCATGCAGGATCAGGTTGAGGTTGGCGGTGAGGTCGAGTGTCTTGTCGTAGGCCGCGAAGGCGTAATAGTCGGCGAAATCCCCGTTCATGAGTCCCAGCCCAGCACCGCCGAAACCGGCGACACCGTTGGGCATAGTCGTCAGGCCGAGGTTCAGGTCGACTTCATCTCCAATGCTTGCCTCGACGAAATCGACATTGAGGAAGGTTTCGATATGGGCGAGGGCCGCGAGCATCGCGTTTTTCTCGGCGTTGGTCCAGGCGCGCCAGCCGGTGAGCCCGCTCCGATCATCGTCGGGGATCGCTGTCCTCGAACTGGTAGGTGATGGTAAAGGCCGCATCGCCGGTGCCGTTGATCGCATCCGCCGCGTAGAAATGCGCCATCTGCAGCGCTTCGATGATATCGCTTTCGCTCGGCATACATCACTCCCCAGATCCGTTGCACAGGGCATCTTGCACAGGCAGGGTTCGGAAATGGCGCGGAAGGAAGGCCACTTTGTGTCCGCGACCGGGTGTCGCAGATTCCGGGCGCGGCGCCGGGTGCTTTGCGAATTTGCAATTTGCAAGAAGACTTCCGGCACGCCTTTGCAAATACGCCCGAATTCGCTTTGGTCCCGGCCTCCGCACCGTTAGAAGGTTGCGAGATCGACCCGCGGCTCGGGTTGATCGAGAAATGCGTGCAGCTTCAGCGCGGGCTGCGGAAAGTCTCGAACAGGGCGACGACCCAGGCCCAACGAGAAACGCTTCCGACTGCGCCGAACTCGACAGGAGGACCGCCCGATGAAAGACATTCTGCAGGAGCTCGAAGACCGCCGCGCCGATGGCGCGCATGGGCGGCGGCGAGACGCGCATCGAGGCGCAGCACGCCAAGGGCAAGCTGACCGCGCGCGAGCGCATCGAGCTGCTGCTCGACGAGGGCTCGCTTCGAGGAGTTCGACATGTTCGTCGAGCATCGCTGCACCGATTTCGGCATGGAGGAGCAGCAAGATCCCCGGCGACGGCGTGGTCACCGGCTACGGCACGATCAACGGCCGCCTGGTCTTCGTCTTCAGCCAGGACTTCACCGTCTTCGGCGGCTCGCTGTCGGAGGCCCATGCCGAGAAGATCTGCAAGATCATGGACATGGCGATGAAGAACGGCGCGCCGGTCATCGGCCTCAACGATTCGGGCGGCGCGCGCATCCAGGAGGGCGTGGCCTCGCTCGGCGGCTATGCCGACGTGTTCCAGCGCAACGTCATGGCCTCGGGCGTCATGCCGCAGATCTGCGTCATCATGGGGCCCGTGCGCCGGCGGCGCGGTCTATTCGCCGGCGATGACCGACTTCATCTTCATGGTGCAGGACACGCTCCTACATGTTCGTCACCGGCCCCGACGTGGTGAAGACGGTGACCAACGAGGAGGTCACCGCCGAAGAGCTGGGCGGCGCCGTCGACCCACACCACGCAAGTCGTCGCGTCGCCGACGGCGCCTTCGACAACGACGTCGAGGCGCTGCTGCAGATGCGCCGGCTGCATCGACTTCCTGCCGCTCGAACAACCGCGAGGCGTCGCCGGTGCTGCCCGACCGACGATCCGGCCGACCGGATCGAGGACACGTCGCTCGACACGCTGGTCCCGGACAACCCGAACAAGCCCTACGACATGCAAGGAGCTGATCCGCAAGGTCGTCGACGAGGGCGATTTCTTCGAGATCCAGGCCGACTTCGCGCGCAACATCGTCATCGGCTTCGGCCGCATGGAAGGGCGCACGGTCGGCATCGTCGCCAACCAGCCGATGGTGCTGGCCGGCGTGCTCGACATCGATGCCTCGCGCAAGGCCGCGCGCTTCGTGCGCTTCTGCGACTGCTTCAACATTCCGATCGTCACCTTCGTCGACGTGCCGGGCTTCCTGCCGGGCACCGACCAGGAATACGGCGGCATCATCAAGCACGGCGCCAAGCTGCTGTTCGCCTATCGCCGAGGCGACGGTGCCGAAGGTCACCGTGATCACCCGCAAGGCCTATGGCGGCGCCTATGACGTGATGGCGTCGAAGCACCTGCGCGGCGATGTCAACTACGCCTGGCCGACGGCCGAGATCGCGGTGATGGGCGCCAAGGGCGCGGTCGAGATCATCTTCCGCGCCGAGCTGGGCGACCCGGACAAGATCGCCGCGCGCACCGAGGAATACGAGGACGCGCTTCGCCAACCCGTTCGTCGCCGCCGAGACGCGGCTTTATCGACGAGGTGATCATGCCGCACTCGACGCGCAAGCGGATCTGCCGGGCGCTTCGCGATGCTGCGCAACAAGAAGCTCGAGAACCCGTGGAAGAAGCACGACAACATTCCGCTGTGAGGGGGCGATGAGGGTGCACCGGGTTTCCGAACGATGCGGGCGTCCGACGCCACGACGGGCGCACGCGCATGAGCCGGCGCCGCTGGCATATGTCGCGCGCCGCCGATGGCGGCGTGGTGCTCGCCCGCGGTGCGGTGCGGTTCGATGTCTCGGCCGAGACGCGGCTGCCGTGCGCGCCGCCCGCCCGCATCGCCCACCAGATCCGCCAGGACGTCTGGCGCAGGCTGCGGCGGCTGCGCGGCTTCGCGCCGGTGGTGTCGGTGACGCCGGATGCGACGGGCTGCGCATCGTCGCCGGCGGTGCCGTCGCCGGGGCGATCCCGCCAGGCACCGACGCCGTAATCGCCGCCGTGCTCGAACACCGCGGCAACCGCGCCCGCTGGCTCGCCCATGCCCGCAGGGGGCAGCGATGAGGCGCGCACCCTGATCGCTCTCGCGCTGGCGACCGCGCCTGCCGGCCGTCGCCCAGGACGCCGGGATCGCGCTCCCCTCGGGGCGGGTCGTGACGTTTTTCGAGGTGATCGCGGCCGAGGACACCCTGCGCTACCGGTTCCTGGAACCGGACCTCGCGATGGTGAAAGACTTCGTCCCCTACGAATCCCTCGAGGCCGACATGCACTTCCTGTGCGAAACCTACGCGCTCGACCTGCATCGAGGGCGGCATGCCAGCGCAGATCTTCATCTCGATCTCCGACCGCCCGGTCGAATTCGGCACGAAGGATCCGGACGCTGCCCAGGTCTTCGAGGCCTACCGCCCCGAAGACGGCACCTGCATCTGGGAGGGGTTCTGAATGCCCGATTTCCACCTGTTCCCGAACGGTCCCCGCCCGGTCGCCCCCTTCAGCCATGCGGTCGAAAGCGACGGCTGGGTGATCCTCACCGGCCAGATGCCGACCGACCCGGCCGCGCCGACGCCCCGCTCCCGGATGGCATCGCGGCCCAGACCACGCGGGTGATGGACAACCTCGCGCTGATCCTCGGCGAGCTTGGTCTCGACCTCTCGCATGTTGTCCAGTGCCGCTGCTTTCTGACCGACTTCGAGCGCGACTACGCCACCTTCAACGACACCTACGCGAGCTACTTTCCCGCCGACCGCCGCCCAGCGCGCACCACCGTGGGGGTGACGGCGCTTGCGGTCGGGGCGCTGGTCGAGATCGACTGCGTCGCGCGCCGCCCGGAGGACAGCTGATGGCGCTGCCTGACATGACCAAACACCGGGGCTTTCCGGGGCGCCTGCCGGGGACGGACTTCCAGTTCACCCTGCGCCGCGCCAACAAGAAAGGCGCCGTGCCGCTCACCGTCCGCGAACGCTACGCCGACCGCCGCCCCGCCGACCGGCGCGCCGACGAAGGCTTCATGGCGGCGCTCTGGGCGCATTTCGGCGACGCGCCCTTCGAGCGCGGCAATCTCGATGCCGGGCGGCTCAGCTGGCTGTTCGGCCGCGAGGTCGTCGCAGCCGAAGAGCCCTTCGACACCGCCAGCTACGCGGCAATGCTCCGGATCGACGTGGCCCGCGCCCGGGCCTCGTTTCCGGCCGCTTTCGACGACAATGAGGGCTGGGACGACGATCCCGACAGCGAAGTGTGGACAGAATGAGCGCCTTTTTGCCGCCTGTCCGCTCTGGACGGCAATCCGCCGCCCAATCCCGGTACCGGGATGTAACGCGCTGTTGCCGCCCCGATTTTCGGGATTACCTTCTCGCCATGGCAGCGGCTCTATCCCGGCCGGCTGTCTGGTTTAGCAAACCGTTACCCTTCCCCTTCTTCCCGGTCTGTGTCCGCGTGACACGGGCCGGGATTTTTTCGTTCCCACCGCAAGGCTGGAAGAAGGCCGTTCGAACGGCCTTCGCGACGCGATTTCCAAATCGCGTGGACAAGGCGCTTGCAAGCGCCTTCCCGCCCGCTTCCCCAGACATCGACAAAGAGAGGACAGGACATGTTCAAGAAGATCCTGATCGCCAACCGCGGCGAGATCGCCTGCCGCGTCATCAAGACCGCCCGCAAGATGGGCATCGAGACGGTCGCGGTCTATTCCGACGCCGACCGCGACGCGCTGCATGTCGAGATGGCCGACGAGGCGGTGCACATCGGCCCGCCGCCGGCCAACCAGTCCTACCTCGTGATCGACAAGATCATCGACGGCGTGCAAGGCAGACCGGCGCCGAGGCGGTGCATCCGGGCTACGGCTTCCTGTCCGAGAACGCCGAAGTTCGCCGAGGCGCTGGAGGCGGCGGGCGTCGTCTTCATCGGCCCGCCCGCAGGCGCGATCGAGGCGATGGGCGACAAGATCGCCTCGAAGAAGATCGCCGCAGGAGGCCAAGGTCTCCACCGTGCCGGGCTACATGGGCGCTGATCGACGACGCCGACGAGGCGGTGAAGATCGCCGGCGAGATCGGCTATCCGGTGATGATCAAGGCCAGCGCCGGCGGCGGCGGCAAGGGCATGCGCATCGCCTGGAACGACGACGAGGCGCGCGAGGGCTTCCAGTCGTCCAAGAACGAGGCGGCGAGCTCAGCTTCGGCGACGACCGCGATCTTCATCGAGAAGTTCGTCGCCCAGCCGCGCCACATCGAGATCCAGGTGCTCGGCGACGCGCACGGCAACGTGCGTCTACCTCGGCGAGCGCGAATGCTCGATCCAGCGCCGCCACCAGAAGGTGATCGAGGAGGCGCCGTCGCCGTTCCTCGACGAGGCGACGCGCAAGGCGATGGGCGAGCAGGCGGTGCGCGCTGGCCAAGGCGGTCGGACTACGCTCAGCGCCGGCACCGTCGAGTTCATCGTCGACGGCGACGCAGAACTTCTACTTCCTCGAGATGAACACCCGGCTGCAGGTCGAGCATCCGGTGACCGAGCTGATCACCGGCGTCGACCTGGTCGAGCAGATGATCCGGGTCGCGGCCGGCGAGAAGCTGCCGATCGCGCAGGAGGACGTCAAGCTGCAACGGCTGGGCGATCGAGAGCCGGATCTACGCCGAGGACCCGTATCGCAACTTCCTGCCGTCGATCGGCCGGCTGGTCGCGCTACCGGCCGCCGCGACGGAAGGCGCGCCGAGCGAGACGGCACGTCGTGCGCAACGACACCGGCGTCTACGAGGGCGGCGAGATCTCGATGTACTACGACCCGATGATCGCCAAGCTCTGCACCTGGGCGCCGACCCGCGGCGAGGCCATCGAGCGCATGCGCGTGGCGCTCGACAGCTTCGAGGTCGAGGGCATCGGCCACAACCTGCCGTTCCTGGCGGCGGTGATGGACCATCCGAGGTTCGTCGCGGGCGACATCACCACCGCCTTCATCGACGAGGAATATCCCGACGGGTTCGACGGCGTGACCCTGCCGGAGGACCGAGCTGCAGCGCATGGCCGCCGCCGTCGCCGCGATGTACCGCGTCGACGAGATCCGCCGCACCCGGATCTCGGGCCGGATGGACAACCACGAGCGCACGGTCGGCAAGCGACTGGGTGGTCGACGCTGGCGGGCGAGAGCTTCGACGTGAGCGATCGACGGCCGACACGACGGGCTCGACCGTCACGTTCGCCGACGGCACCAAGATGCGCGTGACCTCGCGACTGGACGCCGGGCGACCCGCTGGCCGTGCTCGACCGTCGACGGCGCGCCGCTGGTGCTGAAGGTCGGCACGATCGACGGCGGGCTTCCGGATCCGCACCCGCGGCGCCGACCTGAAGGTCTACGTGCGCACCGCCGCGGCAGGCCGAACTGGCCGCGCTGATGCCGGAGAAGGTGCCGCCCGACACGTCGAAGCTGCTGCTCTGCCCGATGCCGGGCCTGATCGTGAAGATCGACGTCGAGGTCGGCGACGAGGTGCAGGAAGGCCAGGCGCTCTGCACCGTCGAGGCGATGAAGATGGAAAACATCCTGCGCGCCGAGACGCAAAGGCACGGTCGTCCAAGCATCAACGCCGGCGCCGGCGACAGCCTCGCGGTGGACGAGGTGATCATGGAGTTCGAATGAGGCGCGGATGGGCCACCGGCTGAAATACGTCTTGGGGGTGCTCGCCACCATCGCGGCAGGAACCGCCGCTCCCACACTGCGGGCGGGGGGATCGTCGTGAGCCGGATTTCACTGCCCGCGCGAATCCTTCAGCTCCTGCTTGCGCAGCGGCATCTTGTCGATCGAGCGCGAGATCTCGCGCACGTCCCAGGGCGCGGCTTGCGCAGGTACTTGAACCCGTCCTTGCCGATCAGCACCAGCATGAAGCCGCGCGGCCGGAGCTCTGTCGCGGATCGCCGATTCGGCGGCCGGGTCGGTGTCGACCACCACGATCACGTCGCGCTCGGCCAGCCGTCATCCCGTCCTCGCGCGATGTACTCCATCTGCTGGATGAACCGCGGGTCGTTCTCGCTGTCGGCGAAGACGACGAGCGGGCGTGCGAACCAGCGGAAATCCTCGAGCGTCGCCCCCGGGGCCTCGATCATCATCAGCTCGTCAGATGACAGGATCGTGACCCCCGGATGGGCCTCCGCCCACTTGAGCGCGTCGAGCGCGCGCGCGGGCAGGCCCGCGAGGCCGACAAGACCGCTGGCAAGCGCGGCCGAAAACGCCAGTGTTTTGAACATACGGGCTCCCATGCCCCTGAATATAGGCGCGAAAGTGCCGGACACAATGAATGAAGGCGTGCGTCGATGACCGACACAACGAACAAAGGAGAGCGTCGATGACCGACAGGAAAGACTGGGAAGCCCTGGCCGAGAAGGAATTGCGCGGCCGGCCCCTCGAAGATCTCACCTGGAACACGCCCGAAGGCATCGCGGTCAAGCCGCTCTACACGCCGGAGACGCCGAGGGGCTCGAGCACACCGACACGCTGCCGGGCTTCGCGCCCTTCATCCGCGGGCCGCAGGCGACGATGTACGCCGGCCGGCCCTGGACGATCCGCCAGTACGCCGGCTTCTCGACCGCCGAGGAGTCGCAACGCCTTCTACCGCAAGGCGCTGGCCGCCGGCGCAGCAGGGCTGTCGGTCGCCTTCGACCTGGCCACCCACCGCGGCTACGACTCCGACCACCCGCGCGTGACCGGCGACGTCGGCAAGGCCGGCGTGGCGATCGACTCGGTCGAGGACATGAAGATCCTGTTCGACGGCATCCCGCTCGACAAGGTGTCGGTGTCGATGACGATGAACGGCGCGGTGCTGCCGGTGCTGGCCGGCTACATCGTGGCGGCCGAGGAGCAGGGCGTCGACGCAGGAGAAGCTCGCCGGGACCATCCAGAACGACATCCTCAAGGAGTTCATGGTCCGCAACACCTACATCTACCCGCCCGAGCCGTCGCATGCGGATCGTCGCCGACATCATCGAGTACACGGCGCAGCAGATGCCGAAGTTCAACTCGATCTCGATCTCCGGCTACCACATGCAGGAGGCCGGCGCGAACGCGGTGCAGGAGCTGGCCTTCACGCTGGCCGACGGCTCGAATACGTGCGCGCGGCGCTCGCGCAAGGGCCTCGACGTCGACGACTTCGCGCCGCGGCTGTCGCTTCTTCTGCGCCATCGGCATGAACTTCTTCATGGAGATCGCCAAGATGCGCGCCGCGCGCCTGCTGTGGGCCGGATCATGACGGAGTTCGACGCCGAAGAACCCGAAGCGCCTGATGCTGCGCACCCACTGCCAGACCTCGGGCGTGTAGCCTGCACCGAGCAGGACCCGTACAACAACGTCGTGCGCACCACCATCGAGGCGATGGCCGCGGTGCTTCGGCGGCACCCAGTCGCTGCACACCAACGCGCTTCGACGAGGCGATCGCGCTGCCGACCGAGTTCTCGGCGCGCATCGCCCGCAACACCCAGCTGATCCTGCAGGAGGAGACCGGCATCACCAACGTGGTCGATCCGCTGGGCCGGCTCGCTACTTCGTGGAGACGCTGACCGCAGGACCTGGCCGACGAGGCGCTGGGAGCATGATCGACGAGGTCGAGGCGCTGGGCGGCATGACCAAGGCGATCGACGCCGGGCATGCCGAAGCTGCGCATCGAGGAGGCCGCGGCCGCGGCGCCAGGCGCGCGATCGACCGCGGCGAGGACGTGATCGTCGGCGTCAACAAGTACCGGCTCGACGAGCGAGGACGCGATCGACATCCTCGACATCGACAACGCCGCGGTGCGCGAGGCGCAGATCGCGCGGCTCGAGAAGATCCGCGCCGACGCGCGACGAGCGCGGCGGTGCGAGGCGGCGCTCGACGCGCTCGACCGCGGCGCGCGAAGCCGGCGAGCGGCAACCTGCTCGACGCTGCGCGTCGAGGCGGCGCGCGCGCGCGCCACGGTGGGCGAGATCTCCGACGCGCTGGAGAAGGTCTTCGGCCGCCACCGGGCCGAGATCCGGACGGTCTCCGGCGTCTACGGCGCGGCCTACGAGGGCGACGAGGACTTCGCGAGCGATCCAGGCCGAGGTCGAGGCCTTCGCCGAGGAGGAGGGCCGCCGCCCGCGCATGCTGGTCGTCAAGCTCGGCCAGGACGGCCACGACCGCGGCGCCAAGGTGATCGCCACCGCCTTCGCCGACCTCGGCTTCGACGTCGACATCGGGCCCGCTGTTCCAGACCCCGGAGGAGGCGCGCGCCAGGCGCATCGAGAACGACGTGCACGTGTCGGCGTCTCGACGCCAGGCCGCCGGCCACAAGACCCTGGTGCCGGAGCTGATCGAGGCGCTGAAGGCGCAGGGCGCCGGCGACATCGTGGTGGTCGTGCGGCGGCGTGATCCCGCCGCAGGACTACGACTTCCTGCGAGAAGGCCGGCGTCGCGGCCATCTTCGGGCCGGGCACCAACATCCCCGAGGCGGCGCGCGAGATCATCGCTCTGATCCGGTCGGTCCGGCCGGGTTGAGCCCGCGACAGCACGCCGAAGAGATCACCGGGAAGAGATCACGGGGAGACGGATATGAAGATCGCCATTCTGGGCGCCGGCGGTATCGGTGGCTACCTGGCTGCCAAGCTGACCGAAGCCGGCACGCCCGTCGCCCTGATCGCGCGCGGCGCGCACCTGGAGGCGATCCGGACGGATGGGGTGACGCTCATCGAGCCGGAGGGCACGACCGTCGCGCGCCCTGCCGTGCTGACCGACGACCCCCGCGAGATCGGCACGCCCGATGTCCTCGTGGTCACGGTCAAGGCGCACCAGCTCGCCGAGGCGCTCAAGGCGATCGCCCCGGCGGTCGGCCCCGACACGCTCGTGGTGACGGTGCAGAACGGCGTCGATGCCCCCGACATGGCGGCGGAGGCTTTCGGCGCGGCGCGGGTGGCGATCTGCGTCGCGCGGATCCTGTCCAACATCACCGCACCCGGTGAGATCACCCGCTACGGCGCGCCGCGCTCCTTCACCATCGGCGCGCTGGAGGGGGGCAGGCGAGCGCGCCGGTCGCGCGCCTGCGCGATACCCTTGCCGCCGCCGGGGTCGATGTGCCGGACTGCCCGGACGTGTTGGTCGACCTCTGGACCAAGTTCCTGCTGTTCAACGCCGGATCGTCCATCACCGCAGGTGCGCGCACCCGGGTCGGCACCCTGCGCGACACGCCCGCGCTCGCAGCCCTTGCGCGGCGGTTGATCCGGGAAACCTACGAGGTGGCGCGCGCCGAGGGGATCGCCCTGCCGGACACCGCCGTCGACGACATCTGGACCTATATGCAGACCGAGATGCCGGCCGAGGCCCGCACGTCCACGGCCCACGATCTCGAACGCGGCCTGCCGCTTGAAATCGACCATATCTGCGGCTCGGTGGCGCGGCGGGGCCGGGCGCTGGGCGTCGATGTCACCGCGAGCGAAACGGTGGCGGCCCTGCTCGCGCCCTACAAGCTGGGCACCCCGGGTTGAGCCGGGACCGCCCCGGCGCGCGCCGGGGCGAGGCGTCCGCGCGCGCGGACGCTCACTCCGCCAGCGCGGGTTCCGCTTCGTCCACTTCTTTCCGGCTCACGGCCATCAGAACCGCGTAGCCGATCACCGCGGAGATCGCGGACGCGACGAGCACGCCGAGCCGCACCTCGTTCATCAGCGCCGGGTCGTCGAAACTGAGCCCGCCGATGAACAACGACATGGTGAAGCCGATCCCGGCGAGGGCGGACAGCCCGTAGACATGTGCCCAGTTGGCCCCGTAGGGCAGCGTCGCTATCCCGGTCCTGACCACCAGCCAGGTCGCGCCCATGACCCCGGCCTGCTTGCCGAGCACCAGGCCTGCGACGATTCCGACCGTGAGCGGCGAGGTGATCGCGTCCATCGACATCCCCGAGAACGACACGCCCGCGTTGGCGAAGGCGAAGACCGGCACGATGAAGAAAGCGACCCAGGGCTCGAGCCCGTGTTCGAGCGAATGCAGCGGCGACTTGCCCCAACGGTCTTTCAGCGGGATGAAAAAGGCGGTGATGACGCCCGCGAGGGTCGCGTGAACGCCCGATTTCAGCACCAGCACCCAGAGCACCACACCCAGGAACAGGATGGGCGCGACCCGGTGGGCGCCGCGCGCGTTGAGCCAGGCCATCGCTGCCAGCGGCGCGAGGGCGAGCAGCAGGTAGGTCACCTTGAGGTGTGCGGTGTAGAACACCGCGATGATCAGGATCGCGCCGAGGTCGTCGAGGATGGCCAGCGTCAGCAGGAACACCTTGAGCGAGGTGGGCGCGCGCGAGCCGACCAGCGCCAGCAGGCCGAGCGCGAAGGCGATGTCGGTCGCGGCCGGGATCGCCCAGCCGGTGCAGGGTTTCGGGCGAGTTCCAGTTGATCGCCGCGAAGAGGATCGCCGGGACGGCCATGCCGCCGATCGCGGCGATGCCGGGCAGCGCCACGTCGCGCGGGTTCTTGAGCTTGCCTTCGAGGAGCTCGCGTTTGAGCTCGAGCCCGATGAGGAAGAAGAACACCGCCATCAACCCGTCGTTGATCCACAGGATCAGCGGTTTCGAGAGCCCCTCACCGTCGATGGTGATCGAGAGCTTCGCCGCGAGCACGTCATTGTAGAGCCCGGCGAACCCGGAGTTTGCGACGATCAGCGCGAGCACCGCCGCCGCCATCAGGGCTACACCGCCGGCGGCTTCGTGTTTGAACAGTCTCTCGATCGCGGCAATCATGTCTATCCCTCTTGTTTCCCCCCGATTTGGGCGATGATGCTTGCGGGTCAATAGCACGCGAGGACCGGCAAGATAACAATTTCGTTTGCCTTCGGGTCATGGCATGCTCCGGCGCGAAGGGAGGCCGGGATGCAAAGTGTGATCGACCATCTTGTCGTGACCGGCGGGACGCTGGATGCGGCCGCAGGACATGTCGAGCAAGCGCTGGGCCTGGGCTCCGTGCCCGGCGGCCAACACCCGCGCATGGGCACGCACAACCGGCTGCTGTCGCTCGGGCCCGGCACCTATGCCGAGGCGCTCGCGCCCGACCCCGGGGCCGATGCGCCCGGTCGGCCGCGCTGGTTCGGCCTCGACCGCTACGCCAGCGATCCGCAGCCGGCGCCGTGCCTGGCCGCCTGGGCGCTGCGGGTCGGCGATCTCGACGCCGCGTGCGCGCAGGCGCCCGACGGCATCGGCACGCCGCTTGCGATGACGCGCGGGGCTTATGCCTGGCGGATCACCGTCCCCGAAGACGGCCAACAGCCGTTCGACGGCGTGTTTCCGGCGCTCATTTCCTGGGACGGGGACGACCCGACGGGCGCGCTCCCCGACACCGGCGCGCGGCTCATTTCGCTCACCCTCAGCCACCCGGATGCGGGACGGCTGGGCTGGGCGCTGTCGATGCTGACCGACGACGACCGGGTAACGGTGCACGCAGGCCCGCCCGGGCTGTCCGCGCTCGTGATCACAGACACAGGCGAGAGGGACCTCAGATGATCCGTCAAGCGGGCGCATGGGATGCGACAGCGATCGCCGAGATCTGGAATCCGGTGATCCGCGACAGCACCATCACCTTCAACGCGGTCGAGAAAGACCCCGACGACCTCGTTCGTTTCATATTGACGCGCGCGGATGTGGGCCACGGCACCTTCGTCGCCGAGGAAGAGGGCGAAGTGCTCGGGTTCGCGACCTACGGGCAGTTTCGTCCGGGCGTCGGGTATGCGCGGTCGATGGAGCATACGATCATGCTGGCCGAGACCGCGCGCCGGCGCGGGCTCGGCTCCGCGCTGCTGGAGACCGTCGAGGCCCATGCCCGCGACCGCGGCGCGCATACGATGATCGCGGGTGTGAGCGGCGCCAACGAAGCCGGTATCGCCTTCCATGCGGCCCGGGGCTACAACGAGATCGCGCGGGTGCCCGAAGTGGGGTGGAAACACGCGCACTGGCTCGACCTTGTTCTGATGCAGAAAATCCTCTGACCCGATGTCGCTCTGGACACGTATCACCGACGCGCTTGCGGCGTTGCGCTCGGGCGAGAGCCTGGCCGAAGTCTTCGCCAACCTGCGCACCCCGCCCGAACGCACCGCGGCCTTTACCATCGCCGTGATCGCCCTCGGGGCCAAGATGGCCAAGGCCGACGGGCAGGTGACGCGCGACGAGGTTTCGGCCTTCCGCGAGGTCTTCACCATCCCCAGGGCCGAGGAGGCGAACGCGGCGCGGGTGTTCAACCTGGCGCGCACCGACGTCGCCGGGTTCGAGTTGTATGCCCAGAAGATCGCGAAGCTGTTCGGCACGCGCGACCCGGCGCTCTGCGACCTGCTCGAAGGGCTGTTCTACATCGCCGTCGCCGATGGCACCTACCATGCGGCGGAGGACGAGTTCCTCGCCCGGGTCGCGACGATCTTCGGGGTCGACGAGCGCTCGTTTCGCTCACTGCGCGCCCGGTTCGTGCCCGACGCCGCGCCCGACCCCTACGCGGTGCTGGGCGTCGACCCCGACACGCCGCTCGACGAGATCCGCTTCGCCTGGCGCGCCCATGTGCGCGAATACCACCCCGACCGGTTGATCGCCCGCGGCGTGCCGGAAGAGGCGGTGAAGATCGCCGAGAAACACATGATCGCGGTCAACCACGCCTGGGAAGAGATCCAGGACGAGCGGGGGTAGGGGCGCCGCGCCTGAGAGGCGCAGTACCTATTCGCAGTCAAAGTATCCCGACTCGACGCAACGCGACTTCATGGCGTCCAGGTCCCCGACATCGCCGATTGTGCCCGACACCCCGCAGAGCGAATTGGCCATGTCGGCGGCGTGTTTGCTGCCGTTCTCGGCCGCGATGGTGAACCACATACACGAGAGGCCAAGGTCCTGGCTCAAACCATGTTGGCCCCCCCGAGTTCCGTCAGGATTCCCTCAAGGTTTTCTTTGCCCTGGCTGTCTCCGTTCTTGGCCGCCAGGTTGCTCCATTGCGCGCCCTTCAACAGGTCTCTCTGAATGCCGATACCATTTGCGTACATGAACCCCATCAGGCGTTGTGCGGCAGGAAAACCCTGCTCCGCGGATTTCAGGTACCATCGCGCGGCTTCGGGTTTGTCCTGTTCGACGAAAGCGCCCAGATAGTACATCTTCGCAATGTTGTACTGTGCCAATGAATTGCCGTCCTGGGCCATTGGCATCCACGCGCCGAATGCGGTTTCAAAATCTCCATCTTCCGCCGCTTCCAACCCCTTCTCCAGTTCGCCGGCAAAGGCCATCGAGACGAAGGCGAGGCAGGCGAGAATGGCACTTGCGACTCTTCCGATCGACATCTCCATGCTCCTTCTCCGGAAAAAGATACAAGGGTATCGGCTAGAGGTCCTTGAAGTGAGTCAATAATAGCCATCCTGTCAGGTCGCGGTCCCGCGCGCGAAATCGCGCGGCCCCTTTGCCCGGCCGCTCGATATGACATTCCGGGATCCGATCACGCGTCGGGCCCATTCAATCCCGAAACGATCTGCTCTAACCTGCCCCCAACCAGACGGAGACCACATGACCATGAACGACATCGAAACGCGCGGCCTTGTCCTGCTCGGTTGCGGCAAGATGGGCTCGGCGATGCTGGCGGGCTGGCTCGGGCAGGGGCTCCCGGCCGCCGCCGTGTGGGTGATCGACCCGAACCCGTCGGCCTGGCTCCAGGGCACCGGGGTGCATCTCAACACCGATCTGCCCGCAAGCCCCGCCGTCGTGCTCGTCGCCGTCAAACCGCAGATGATGGGCGACGCCCTGCCGACGCTCGCAGCGCTCGGTAACGGCGACACCCTGTTCGTCTCGGTGGCCGCCGGCACCCCGATCGCCGCTTTCGAGGCCGCGCTCGGCGCGGCCACGCCGATCATCCGCGCGATGCCCAACACGCCCGCTGCCGTGGGCCGTGGCATCACCGCGATCATCGGCAATGCCCAGACGCGTCCGGCCCAGCTCGACCTCGCCGAAACCCTGCTCAAGGCCGTCGGGCAGGTGGTCCGGCTCGACGACGAGCGCCAGATGGACGCGGTGACGGCGGTCTCGGGCTCCGGTCCGGCTTACGTCTTTCACCTGATCGAAACCCTCGCGGCGGCGGGCGAAGCGGAGGGTCTCGCGCCCGACCTCGCGATGACCCTGGCCAGGGCGACCGTCGCCGGGGCCGGGGCGCTTGCCGAGACGGCAGAGGAAAGCCCGTCGCAGCTGCGCGTCAACGTCACCTCACCCGGCGGCACCACCCAGGCCGCGCTGGAGGTGCTCATGAACGAGACCGACGGCTTCCCCGCGCTGCTCGCGCGGGCCGTCAGGGCCGCCGCCGAGCGCAGCCGGGAGCTGGGCAAATGAGCGACCAGACCCCCGAGATCACCTTCGACGATTTCCTCAAGGTCGACATCCGCACGGGCACGGTCACCGACGCGCAGCCCTACCCCGAGGCGCGCAAACCGGCGCTGAAGCTCTGGGTCGATTTCGGGCCCGGGATTGGCGTGAAAAAGTCGTCGGCCCAGATCACCGAACATTACGTCCCCGAAAGCCTGATCGGAAAACAGGTACTCGCCGTGGTCAATTTCCCGCCCCGCCAGATCGGCAAATTCATGTCCGAAGCGCTGGTGCTGGGGCTGCCGGACGCGGCGGGCAACGTGGTCCTGCTGACCCCCGACAAGGATGTGCCGGACGGTGGCCGGTTGTTCTGAGCCTGCGGTTTCGCAGGGACGAGACAAGGTCCTGCAACCGCGCCTACCGGCAATGCCAATCTGGCCATATCTTGTAAGAAACAATGCCGAAGAAGCGTCCGGACGTTTCCCCGACGCAAATCGTCTCGCCGGGAGCTTTCCATAGCAGGGGATCTTTCAACCGGATCGACAGCTGTTCGTCGCCGACCCCGATCGCGAGAGCCGGGGCCGAGGGTTGCTTCCCGTTGGGAACAACCGTCGTGGCCAGAACTTCACCGTGGAAAAAACGAATTTCGGGCTTGGGGCCGGCCAGGAAAAACAGAAATATTCCTGCAAGTAGGGCGAAGAACCCGGCGATTCCCCACAAGGACGGGCTGTTCAGGCGTTGGCGCCGCAGAAGGCGGTCGAGCCGCTTCTCCGGGGTGTCGTCGCTCATGGGGCTTTCTCGGTCCCTTGGTCGCCCATCGCCTCGCGCCAATGCCGCCGGCACAGGCTCACGTAAGCTTCGTTGCCGCCGATCTGTACCTGGGCGCCGTCGGTCAGCGCCCGGCCCTCGGGGTCCTGGCGCACCACCATCGTCGCCTTTTTCCCGCAATGGCAGATCGTGCGCGCCTCGCGCATCTCGTCGGCCAGCGCCAGCAGGGTGGCGGAGCCCGGGAACAGGTGACCCTGGAAATCGACTCTCAGCCCGTAGGCCATCACCGGGACGTGCAGGTCATCGACCACCCGCGCCAGCTGCCAGACCTGGTCGGGTTCGAGAAATTGCGCCTCGTCGAGGAAGACGCAGGCGATGGGCCCCTCGTCCATCCGGCGCGCGATCTTGGCGAACAGGTCTTCCCCGGCCTCGAAGGTATCGGCCGGGGCGGATATGCCGATCCGGCTGCCGATACAGCCCTGGCCGGCGCGATTGTCGAGTTTCGCGGTGATGAGAAAGGTCTCCATCCCGCGTTCGCGGTAGTTGTGGGCGGCCTGCAGCAGCAGGGTCGACTTGCCCGCGTTCATCGTGGAGTAGTGGAAGTAGAGCTTGGCCATGGCTCTGAGGTACCGCCGCCCGCGGTCTCGTGCAAGAGCGAGCGCGGACGGGGACCGCGGGAAAGGGGACGGTTCCGGGAATGGAAACTGGAGGTCCTGGGCGTTGCCGCCTTTGGGGATGGAACAGACCCCCGCACCTTTACGCTCCCGGACACCGTCACCGGCCATTACCCGACCGGCATTGCCGCGCACACATGCGGCAATCCCCACCGCGCCGACGCTTTCGCGCCGGATACTGGTGACGTGACCACCTTGGCAGTCCCCCGTAATAAGCCATTCACATTCGATCCGAATAATGGGAAAACGTTTGGGGATTTCCCCGCAACCGGGGACTGGGGTCCGGAACGGGACACTTGGGGGACAGTATGGCCGGTATGGGCGACTATCTGAAAAAGCACACCGAGGCGCTCGTGAAAGACGTCGGGATCGAGGCCGCCTGCGAGCTTGCGGGCAAGTCGAAAGCCACGTTGGGGCGCTACTATTCCGGTGCCGCCGAACACGCCGACCGGTTCATGCCGATCAACACCGTGGCCGCGATCGAGGCGGCCTCGCGCTATCCGCATGTGACCTCGGCGCTCGCGGAAATATCCGGCCACACGATCACTGCCGGGTCCGAAGGGCGCAATGCGCCGTCGGGCGGGGTCAACACCGACGTGATCGCGCTGAGCCAGCGGTTCGCGATGCTGATGGGCGAGTACCACCAGTCCATAGAGGACGGGATCATCACCGTGAACGAGGCCAAGCGGCTCCTGCGCGAAACGCTCGCGCTTCAGCAGGTGCTGGTCGACATGAAGCTGCACCTCGAGGACGAGACAACCGTCGACAGCTCCAACTGAGCCTCAGGTCTCGAGCAAGGCGACCGGGGCCGTGGCTTCACGGGCGAAATCGAGCGGTGCCCGGTCGACGGCGGCGGTCGAGCGTTTGAACTCGTAGCGCATCAGGGTGCCGTCCTCTTCGGAAGCGACGATCAGGCACTGGTAGAGGTGCCGGCTGCCCTCGTAGAGATCGACCAGCCCGCGCAATTTCGGCGCGTTCGCGGCGTCGAGCGCAAACCCGCCGTTGCGGAACTCCAGAACCGGGAAGAGGGTGAATTCGTCCACCGCGACCCGCAGCCGCGCCTTTTTGCGACGGGCGCGACTCCGGGCCTGTTCAAGCCCGTCCCGAACCTCTTTCGGCAAAAACGTCGTCATGAAAACCCCCTCCAAACCCCACACACCAGCATGGGGATCGACCCGATTCGGTCAAGTGACGCATTCGTGGCAAGTTTGTTGCCGGGTTCAGGTGTTATGGTCCTCGACCAGGTCGACGCCGACGACCGGGCGCAGGACATGCGGCCGCGCAGGATCGTAGAGCGCGCTGTCGGCGAAATCGCGCGCCTCTCCCAGCGCGGGGCCGACGAGGATCAGCGCGGTGCGGGTGATTTTCTCGGCGCGGACCTTCAGGCGGATGTCGGCGAGCGTTCCCCGGATCAGCATCTGGTCGGGCCAGCCGACGCGGTAGGCGACGGCGACCGGGCAGTCGGCGCCGTAAAACGGGGCGAGCACGCGTTCGATCTCGCGCATGTTGCGCACCGCGAGGTGGATCGCCAGCGTCGCCCCGGTGCGGGCGAAGTTTTCGAGGGTTTCACCTTCGGGCATGGCGGTGGATTGCATCGACATCCGGGTCAGCACGATGCTCTGCGCGATCTCGGGGATGGTCAGCTCCTGGCCGAGCGCCGCGGCGGCCGCGGCATAGGCGGGCACGCCCGGCACGATCTCGTAGGCGATCCCGTCCGCCTTCAGCCGGCGGATCTGCTCGGCGATGGCGCCGTAGAGGCTCGGGTCGCCCGAATGGACGCGGGCGACATCTTCGCCGCGGTCCCGGGCGGCGCGGATCTCGGCGTGGGTCTCGTCGAGCGTCATCGGCGCGGTGTCGCGCACCACCGCCCCGTCCGGCGCCTCGGCCACGACCTCCGGCGGCACCAGGGAGCCGGCGTAGAGACAGACCGGGCAGGCGGCGATGAGACGTTGCGCTTTCAGGGTCAGCAGTTCCGGGTCGCCGGGGCCTGCGCCGATGAAATAGACCTTCATGACAAATCTCCGTCGATCCGGCGGGCATAACCGCGCGGCGTGTACATCCTCGGGCCCTCGCCAAGGGCGGCGAGGCGCGAGTTCGAGGAGCCGACGAGCACGACCGTCAGCATATCGACCTCGTCGACCTCCAACTGGTCAAGCCTGCGGTACCGAAGCGTTTCCTCCGGCCGCCCGAGGTTCGAGGCCAGCAGCACCGGGGTGTCGGCCGGGCGATGATCGAGCAGGATGTCGCGGGCCTCGGCGAGCAGGGTGCGCCGCCGCTTCGAGACCGGGTTGTAGAAGGCGATGACGAAATCGCCTGCGGCGGCGGCGTGCAGGCGGCGGACGATGTCTTGGCGCGGGGTGAGCAGATCGCTGAGCGAGATGGCGCAGAAATCATGGCCGAGCGGGGCGCCGGCGCGCGCGGCGGCGGCTTGCAGCGCCGAGATCCCCGGCGCCGAGACCACCTCGACCCGGCGCGCGGCATCCGTCACACCATGCGCGTCCGGCCCCCGGTCCATCAGTTCGAACACCAGGGCGCCCATCGCGTAGATCCCGGCGTCGCCGGAGGAGACGAGCGCGATCCGTCGGCCTTTCGCCGCCTCTTCAAGGGCGTAGCGGCAGCGGTCCTCCTCGCCGCCCAGCGGGAAATCGGTGCGTTTCTTGCCCGCGGCGAGCGGTCCGAGCAGGTCGATATAGAGCCCGTAGCCGACCAGTTCGTCGGCTTCGGCGATCAGCTTCGAGGCCTCCGGCGTGCGCCAGGCCGATTGCCCCGGTCCGATGCCGACGATCGCGAGATGGCCGCGCGGGCGGCCTTTGAGCTCGGTGATCGGGCTGGCTGCCCGGGCGATGGCGCAGGTGGCGTTTGCGGTCTTTCGCTTCGGGACGACGAGGTCGGTGCCCTCGGTCGCGGCGATGGCGGCGGCCTCGGAGACGCCATGCGTTCCCACCTCGGCGAAGACCACCTCCGAGGGCGTGGCGAGGCGCGGCGTCATCGCCTCCAACTCCGGCGCCGAAAACAGCCGCAGCGGCACGCCGAGTTTTCGGGCGAGCTTGTTGACGGCGGGCTCGTCGGCCTTGAGATCGAGCGTGGCGACGGCGGCGAGGGAGCCGGGCGCGATCCCGGCCTCGGCAAGCGTTTCGGTCACGAGCCGGTCGAGCTCGACCGGATCGGTGTCGCGGGCACAGCCGACGCCCAGGACATACGTTTGCGGATGGTAGACAAGGGCGGAGCCGCCGCCGTTCTCAGGCGCCGTCGTCACGGTGAGCGTGACCGGACCGTCCGGGTCGCTGTCGAGGCCGAAGATGTTGTCGCCGACGATCCGGGGCCGTCGGCCCGAAAGCAGCGCCGCCATGGCCTCGCGTGCGTCACCGGGATTGGCGAGACGGTACCCCACGGGCGGCTCGTCGAGCGCCACGCCGAGCGCGACGTCTCCTGCGGTGGTGACCCCCGCGCGCCCGTCGAGCGCCGCGGCGATCTCGCGCGCCAGCCGGTTGGCGCCGCGGTGGCCGCCAAGCAGCGGCACGACGACGCCACCGTCGTCCGACACCGCGAGCACCGGCGGTTCGGTGGTCTTGTCGGCGAGCAGCGGGGCCACGGCGCGCACCAGGATCCCGGCGGCACAGACGCCGATGACCGGCGTACCGGCGGCGAAGAGATCGCGCACATGGGTGAGCGCATTGGGGAAGAAGGCGTCGGCCCGGTCCACGCGGGCCTCACGGCCATGCACGGCCAAGCCGAGGGCGGCCGCGATGCGGTGGGCGGTGGGTTCACCGGCCCGGTTGAGGGCGATCACGACGGGGGCCATTACAGCGGGGAATTGAGCCACGGGTCGGCACCTTTCGTAACCAGGATCATCGAGAAATAGGGCGCGGGGTCGGGTGCCTCGGCCAGCGGCAGGATGCGCTGTTCGGGCAGGGTGGCGCGCTCGATGTAGCGCGCCTGCCCGCTGAGACCGAGGTCGTCGAGCAGGGTGCGGATGCGGCCGATGTGACGGCCGAGTTTCATCACCGCGAAGCTGTCGACGGCGTCCATACGGCTGCGCAGGGTTTCGCTGTCGAGCGGGGCCGGCAGGGTGGCGAGCACCTCGTTGCGGGCGGTCAGCGGCTGCCCGAGTGCGGCCGAGGCGGCGGCAACGGAGGTGATGCCGGGGATCACCTCGACCTCGTAGGCGCCCGCGAGCCGGGCATGGAGATACATGAAGGAGCCGTAGAAAAACGGGTCGCCTTCGCAGAGCACGACGACATCCACGCCGTCCTCGAGCACCTCGGCGATCCGGGCCGCGCCCGCGTCATAGGCGGCCTGCGCAGGGTCGCGTGCGGGGGTGATCGGCACCTCTATGACGAGCTCGCGTGTGTCGGCAGAGATGTACGGCGCGGCGATCCGGCGCGCGAAGCTTTCGGCGCCCGGAAGCGCGGGATAGGCGATGACCCCGGCTTCGCTGATGGTGCGGGCGGCTTTCACGGTCACGAGGTCCGGGTCGCCGGGGCCGAGCCCGACGCCGATCATCCGTCCGGGTCCGGTCATCGTTTCACCAGGCTCCACTGGGTGACGGGCATGAACGGCCGCCATCCGGTGCGCGGGCCGACCGGTTCTGCGCCGGCTGACCGCGAGTTGCACGAGATCGCCGCCGTGGCGCTCCTGCAGGTCGATCAGAACCGCCTGGCTTTCGAGGGTGACCGCGTTGGCGACGAGGCGGCCGAGGGGCTTGAGCGCCGACCATGCGGCAGCGTACGTTTCGGGCGAAAGCCCGCCGCCGATGAACACCGCGTCTGGCGCGTCGAGACCTTCCAGCGCCTGCGGCACGGTGCCGTCGACCAGTTCCAGCCTTGGCACGCCGAGGGCAAGCGCGTTGGCGGCGGCCAGCGCCCGGCGGTCGGCGCGGGGCTCGATGCCGATGGCACGGGCGTAGCGCGCGGCGCGCATCCATTCGATCGCGACCGAACCCGCGCCGGTGCCGATGTCCCACAGAAGCGCGCCGCGCATCGGCATCAGCTTGGCCACGGTCACTGCGCGGACCTCGCGCTTGGTCATCGTGCCGTCGTGCTGGAAGAGGTCGTCGGCCAGCCCGGGCACGCGCGGCAGGAGCGCGGCATTGGGCGCGGCGATGCAGTCCACGGCGAGCGTGTTGAACGGCGGCACTTCGTGCGTCCAATCTTGAGCGGTGCCGTCGAACCGGGCCTCGTCTGCGCCGCCCATGTTGGCGAGCACCGACATCCGGCTCGCGCCGAACCCGCGGTCGGTCAGGAACCGGGCGATCCGGCCCGGGGTCTCGGCGCCGGTGGTGAGAATGAGCAGCCGCGCGTCGGGCTGGATGAAGGCGATCATCTGCTCGACGGGCCGTCCATGCACCGTGAGGGTTTCCACATCCGCCATCGACCAGCCCATCCGCGCGGCGGCGAGCTGGAAGGCGGAAAGCTGCGGGTGATAGATGATCTCGGCAGGCGCGATCTCGCGGCCGATCCGGGCCCCGACGGAGAACCACAGCGGATCGCCGGAGGCAAGCACGACGACCCGTTGTCCGCGCAGCGCCTTGAGGGTGCCGAGCAGCGCGTCGAAGGGCGAGGGCCATTCGATCCGCCTGGCGTCGAGACCATCCGTCAGCGTATGGTGACGGCTTCCGCCGAGGATGACCTCGGCGGCCTCGACCACGGCGCGGGTGGCCGGCGCGAGGCCCGCGAGCCCGTCTTCGCCGATACCGACGATGTGCAGCCAGGCGGTCATGGGTCGATCTCCGGCAGGCCGGCGGCGAGCGCGTTGACGGCGGCCGACGCCATCGCGGAGCCGCCACGCCTGCCGCGAAGGGCGACGAAATCGCAGCCGCGCGGATCGCGGGCCAGCTCGGCCTTCGATTCGGCAGCCCCGACGAAGCCCACAGGAAAGCCGAGGATCACCGCCGGTTTCGGCGCGCCGGCGTCGAGCAGTTCCATCAGGTGGAACAGCGCGGTCGGGGCATTGCCGATCGCGACGACGGCGCCGTCGAGGTGTTCGGCCCAGAGCTCGACGGCGGCGGCGGAGCGCGTGTTGGCGATCGCGGCGGCCCGGTCTGCGACCGAGGCGGCGTTGAGGGTGACGATGACCTCATTGCCGGCGGGCAGATAGCGCCGGATGACCCCGGCGGCGACCATCTCGCAATCGGCGAGCACCGGCGCGCCCTCTGCCAGCGCCCGGGCGCCGGCCTCGAAGGCCTGCGGCGAAAAGGCAAGGCGGTCGGCCACCTCGACCATGCCGCAGGCGTGGATCACCCGGGTCGCGAGCGCCGCCATGCCGGGCGGAAACCGGTCGAGCCGCGCCTCACGGCGCACGGTCTCGAAACTCTGCGCGTAGATCGCCGCAGGGTCACGCGCGTAGCGCAAGGGAGGCGGGCGCTGCGCGTCGCTCATCGCTTGCGCGCCGATTCCGGTCCGTGCGGATGCTGCGCGTGGGGGTAGGCCGGGTGTGATGGTGGTGGCCATGATCGTGATCGTGGGAATGGGCGTGGTCGTGATGATGAGGCCCGTGTTCAAGGGTGTGCAGCCGGCATTCACCGGTGCAGAAGGTATCGCACAGCGTGCAATCGGCAACGTTGGAGCCCGGGGCGGAGGCGCCCTGGCCCTCGACGTGGTGATGGTGGCTTTCCTGCACCAGCCCGACCTCGGCCTCGAACCCCAACACTTCCGTGCGGTATTTGCACATCACGCAGACCGGCGGCGGCACGTCGCCGAAGGCCGGGTGGCCGGCGCGCTCTTCGGGGGCAATGTGCAGGGGGGGCGCGCCTTCGCGGGTCAGGATCTGGGCCCGGTAGGGGCAGGTCCCGCAATTGGGCGGCGGCACGTCGCCGATCTGTTCCATCGCCCGTTCGGCGAAGGTTTCGAGCACCTTCGGGTGATCGCCGAGGTAGCCCGCCTTGACGACCTGGATCTCGGGATGATCGGCGGCGACCTGGCCGGTAAAGCCGTAGATCCGGTCGATCAGGATGCCCGAGAACAGGAAATACGGGAACACGACGATCCGGCGGTAACCGAGCTTGGTCGCGTGGCGCAGAACCGGTTCGACCAGCGGGAAGGTGACCCCGGAATAGCCGACCTCGAGCCAGCCCAGGCCGAGCCCCTCCTGGAGCAACCGGGCAACCTTGGCGACGTTGCCGTTGGCGTCCGGGTCGGAGGCACCGCGACCGATCACGACAAGGCAGGTCTCTTCGGGCGGTACCGCGCCTTGGGCGGCGTCGGCCGCGGCGATCGCGTCGCGCACCCGGTCACCGGCGGCGGCGATCATCTTCGGGTCGACCCCGAGATCGCGCCCGTAGGACACCTCGATCCCGTGTTCGGCCGCATAGGCGTTGAGCACGGTTGGGATGTCGTTCTTGGTATGCATCGCGGCGAACAGCATGCCCGGCACGGCGAGGATGCGCTCGACCCCGGAGCTGCGCAAGGCGTCGAGACCGGACCGGATGACCGGGTTGGCGAACTCGAGATAGCCGTAGTCGCAGGCCCAGTCCTCGGGCAGGTAGGCGGGCAGTTTCTCCGCAAGCACGGCGAACTCGTTCACCGCGGCCTTGCTGCGGGAGCCGTGCCCGCAGATCATCACGCCAATCTTGGTCAAGGGTCAGGCTTCCTGCGGTTCTTCTTCCGGGGCGGCCTCATCCGGCTCTTCCTCGGGTTCCTCGTCCTTGCGTCCCTTCAGCACTCCCCAGATCGCGACCCCGGCAGCGACCCCGATCGCGACCCCGGCGATGACGTGGTCATGGCCGGCGACCTCGGCGAGGTGGCCCGCGTGGGCCAGGGCGAGCCCCGGCAGGAGCGTGAACATCAGGGTGAGAAGGGCTTTCATGACACATCCTTTCCAAGCAGCCGACCGGTGCGAAGAGGTTCTGCCATCTGACGATTGCGCGGTCTGATCCCCTGACTGGGTCGATCTCGCCGCAACACACCTCTCCGGCCCGCACGCGGGGCATCGTCTGAGTCGCGTATAGGCGAGACGGGGCTGGTTCACAATGACCGAGCGCAAACGCCCCCCGCGCGATGCGTTGACCCGGCCGTTGTGCGCTGGCGCACGCCGGTTGCGCGGGGAGACAGGTTTTGTGCGAAGGGGCCATGTCCTAGGTAAGGGCGAACAGGAGGATTTCGCCATGGGACAACTCGTCGACGGACGCTGGGAAGACAGCTGGTATGACACCAAGGACAGCGGCGGGCGCTTCGTGCGCTCGCGCCAGACGTTTCGCAACTGGGTGACGCCCGACGGCAGCGCCGGGCCCCTCGGGGGAGGGCGGCTTCGCGGCCGAGAGCGGCCGCTACCACCTCTACGTCTCCTACGCCTGCCCCTGGGCGCATCGCACGCTGATCTTCCGGGCGCTGAAGGGGCTGGAGGACCATATCGACATATCGGTCGTTCACCCGGACATGCTGTCGGACGGCTGGACTTTCGACGACGGTTTCGACGGCGCAACCGGCGACACGCTGTTCGGCGACAGATTCCTGCGCGAGATCTACCTGCGCGCCGTCCCCTGAGATGTCGGGCCGGGTGACGGTGCCGATCCTGTGGGACAAGCAGCGAGACACGATCGTCTCGAACGAAAGCTCCGAGATCATCCGCATGTTCAACTCGGCGTTCGACGGGGTCACCGGCAACACGACTCGACTTCTGGCCCGAGGCGCTGCGCGCGCGAGATCGAAGCGGTGAACGCGCGGGTCTACGACGACCGTGAACAACGGCGTCTACCGCGCCGGTTTCGCGACCACGCAGGCGGCCTACGACGAGGCGGTGCGGCGAGCTGTTCGAAGCCTCGACTGGCTCGAGGACCGGCTCGCCCGGCAGCGCTACCTGGTGGGCGACCGGATCACCGAGGCCGACTGGCGGCTGTTCACCACGCTGGTCCGGTTCGACCCGGTCTATCACGGGCATTTCAAGTGCAACCGGCGGCGGATCGTCGACTACCCCAACCTCTGGGCCTACGCGCGCGAGCTCTACCAATGGCCGGGCGTGGCCGAGACGGTGAAGCCGGCGCATATACATTCGGCCACTACCACTACAGCCACGACACCATCAATCCGCACCGGATCGTGCCGGTGGGCCCGGAGATCGATTGGGAGGAACCGCACGGGCGGGGGTAAGCCGGCGCGCCTGCCGTCGTGAACTGACGGGCGCGATATTGGAATCGACGGGCGGAGTGGCTATCTCCTCCCCATGCAATTCGTCCTGCTCATCATCATCGGCGCCGCTGCCGGGTTCATCGCGACCCGCGCGATGAAGCTCGACACGGGGCTGCTTCAGACGATCGCCATCGGGGTTTTCGGGGCGATCATCGGCAGCGTGGTCCTGCGGTTCCTGATCGGGCTCGCCGGAATGGCGGCGGGGTTCGTCGGTGCGGTCCTGGGGGCCGTGCTGCTGATCTGGCTGTGGCAGACCTTCGTGAAATGACCCGCTGACGCGGCGCGGGGCGGGCGCGCGATGCACCGCGTTCGCGCATTGCCAAACCCCATTTCCCGCTTTGTGGTTCACCCCACTTGCCGCATCATGGCGGGGCAGGACGCGCGAATTTACTTTCGGGAGGACTTCATGACCGTCATCGTCTCGATCATCATCGGCTTTGCCATCGGGTGCTTCATCAATTACGCGATCACGTTCAGAACCGGCCAGGCCCGCAACATCGGGCTCTGCGTCGGCGGGGCGCTGCTCGGCGGCGCGCTGATCCCGGCGCTTCTGTCGATGTCGTCGTTCTGGGCGACACTCGTCGGCTCGCTCGTCGGCATCGCCGTCGTCATGGCTCTGTGGGTGCGCCTGGTGCCGGCCAGGGCCTGACGTCGGGCAAAACGCGGATCGGGTATCGCGCGGCGCGGGTGCGGGGGCGCCTCGGGCCTGGTTCGGGTGTCCGTGCCCGGGCCCGGTCGGCGGCGGCACAGCCTGTTGAATGAATGCAGGTTTTCGCAGCGCGACAGCCGCCAGTTTCCCGCGCCCAGCCTCGAAAGCTCCCCCAACCGGGACGTGCGCGACCCCGCGTCGCCTGGTGGACTGGGCGCAGGCGCGTCCGGGTCGGCCCTTTTCAGCCTTTCGATGGCTTATAGGGCGCCATGCCGGCGCGCGCGAGTTCGTCGGCGCGCTCGTTTTCGTCGTGGCCGGCATGACCCTTGATCCATGTCCAGGTGACGTCATGGCGCGCGCGGGCTTCGTCGAGGCGCTGCCAGAGCTCGACGTTCTTCACCGGCTTTTTCGCAGCCGTCTTCCAGCCGTTCTTCTTCCAGCCGTGGATCCAGCCGGTCACGCCGTTCTTCACGTAGGCCGAATCGGTCACGATGGTGATCGCCGATGGGCGTTCGAGCACTTCCAGCGCCTGGATCGCGGCCATCAGCTCCATCCGGTTGTTGGTGGTCTCCGCCTCGCCGCCGCTCAGCTCGCGGGTCTTTACGACCGTGCCGTCGCGTTTCGCCTCGAGCAGCACCCCCCAGCCGCCGGGGCCGGGGTTGCCCGAACAGGCGCCGTCGGTATGGGCGACGAGATCAACCATGCGCGTGGATCCAGATGCCGTGATACGCGGTGCCGTCGAGGCCGGTCCCACGGCTTGTTTCGCGCGCCGATGGGGTGAAGCCGGCTGCTGTGATCAACCCGGTCAACTCCGGTTCGGAATAGTAGGTATACAGGCGGCCGAGATGGTCGCGCCATTCGCCTTCCCCGAGTTTCATGCCGATGTGAAGCTTTCCGCCGGATTTCAGGGCGCGGCGCAGTCGGGCGAGATGACCGGGCAACGCCGCGCGCGGGGCATGCAGCAACGAATAGCTTGCCCAGATGCCATCGTAGAGATCCTCGCCGTCGATCTCGTCGAATGTGGCCTGACGCGCGGCGACGCCAAGTTCGCGCGCGCGAGAGATCATCGCCGGTGTGGCGTCGACCGCGTCGACGGTGAATCCCAGTTTGAGGAACCGGTGCGCGCTGTCGCCCGGCCCGCATCCAAGATCAAGCAGGTGGGCGCCCTCCGGCAGGTCGGCGACGAATTCGACAAGGCCGGGCTCCGCGCTGCGCCCGGTGCGGCGCTCGGCGTATTCGTGGCTCCGGGTCTCGTAGGCGGCGATGGTCTCGCGGTCGGCGCTCATGCCCGCTCCAGCGCGAGTTTCAGGCCGAGGCCCGCGAAGGTGGCGGCGAAAGCGCGCCGGGCCCAGGTCATCGCCCGGGGGCTCTCCAGCACGACATCCCGCGCGGTGGCGGCGAAGAAGCCGTAGCCCACGAAGACCACGAAGGTGAGCCCCATGAAAACCGCGCCGAGCCCGGCCATTTCGGCGGTGGCCGTCGCGGGATCGCCCGACAGGAACTGCGGCAGGAAGGCGAGGAAGAAGATCGAGAGCTTCGGGTTCAGCGTGTTGAGCAACACCGCTTTTGTCGCGATCGAGGCGTAACCCCGCCGCGCCCCGGCTGGAGAGCTGGCGGGCGAGACGTCGAAGGCACCGCGCTCTTTCAGCGTGCCCCAGGCCAGGTACAACAGGAACGCGACACCGGCCCATTTCACGACCAGGAAGGCCAGCGCCGAGGCGTGCAGCACGGCCGCCAGCCCGAGGATCGCCGCCAGCATCGCGGGCAGGATGCCGAGGGTGCATCCGAAGGCCGCGGCAATGGCGGCGCGCTTGCCCTGGCCGAGGCCGGTCGCGAGCGTGTAGATCACGCCGGTGCCGGGCACGAGCACGACGACGAGGGCGGTTGCGAGAAACTCAGGTGTCATGCGGGGGTCCTCATCAGGTAGGCGGCAAACGGTTCGGCGATCCCATCAAGCCCGGTCTTCTCACCGGTGTCGACCGCCAAACGGGCGAAGCCGGCCTCGGCAAGCAAGCGGTCGAGTTCGTCTTGGGCAAAATAGCTGTAAGCGCGCCCGTGGCGGTCGCGCTTATCCGCCGCGCCGAGCAGCATCGAGAGATGGAACAGGCCCCCCGGGCGCAAGGCCCGGGCGATGGCGGCGAGGTGGTCGGGCATCGCGGCGCGGGGCGCGTGCAGGAGGGCGAAATTCGCCCAGACGCCGTCGTAGGCGGCCGTGGCGTCGAGGTCGTCGAAGCCGCCGCGCACGAAGTGCGCGTCCGGCGCGAGACGGCGGGCGACGTCGAGCAGCGCCGCAGAGGCATCGAGGCCGGTGACCCGGTGTCCGGCGCGCGCGAGATGCGCCGAGGCGATGCCGTGTCCGCAGCCCAGGTCGAGCACCGCGGCGGCCGGGGGCAGGGCGTCGATGAACCGTTGCAACACAGGGTCCGGCGGACCGTCGGCGTGCAGGCCTCCGGCGCCCGCGGCGGCCCGGTCATAGAAGGCAACCGTTTCAGGGTCGCTCATGCGTCTTCGCGGAGCACCCGCGGCACCTTGAACTCGACGCTCTCGCGGGCGGTCTCGACCTGTTCGACGGTGACCTCGAACCGGTCACGGAAGCCCTGGACGACTTCGTCCACCAGCAGTTCCGGGGCCGAGGCGCCGGCGGTGACACCGACGGTGGTCACGCCTTCCAGCGCCCGCCAATCGATCTCGCCGGCGTTGCCGACGAGCTGCGCATAGGTGCAGCCTTTCGAGCGGGCCACTTCGACCAGCCGGCGGGAGTTGGACGAATTCGGCGAGCCGATCACCAGGAGCGCGTCGACCTCGGGTGCGATCGCCTTCACCGCCTCCTGGCGGTTGGTGGTGGCATAGCAGATGTCTTCCTTGTGCGGCCCGACGATGGCCGGGAAGCGCGCCTGGAGCGCGGCGACGACGTCCTTGGTGTCATCGACCGACAGGGTGGTCTGGGTGATGAAGGCAAGGCGCTCGGGGTCACGGGGGCTGAGCCTGGCCACGTCGTCGACGGTTTCGACGAGCAACACCTCGCCCTCGGGCAACTGGCCCATGGTGCCGATCGGTCTCGGGATGGCCGGCATGGCCGATCATCACCATCTGAAGCCCGTTTCCGTGGTGGCGTTCGGCCTCGATATGCACCTTGGTGACCAGCGGGCAGGTGGCGTCGACATACACCATGCTGCGCGCTCGGCGGCCTCGGCGGGGCACCGACTTCGGCACGCCGTGGGCGGAAAAGATCACCGGCCGGTCGGTGGGGCATTCGTCGAGTTCTTCGACGAAGACCGCGCCCTTCGTCGCGCAGGCCGTCGACAACGAACTTGTTGTGCACGATCTCGTGGCGCACGTAGATCGGCGCGCCCCATTTCTCGATCGCCATCTCGACGATCTTGATGGCCCGGTCGACACCGGCGCAGAAACCGCGCGGCGCGGCGAGGTAAAGTGTCAGCGGGGGCTTGGTCATCTGGGCTCTCCTGTTCGCTCCCGACACCTATTCGCTTGCCGGGGCGGGGTCCAGTGTCGGCGGGTACAAGGTCTTCACATGCGCGAGGGCACGCGCGGCCCGGGTCTCGATCTCGGGCATCGATGGCTGGCCGATCGCGCCGGTGGCGCGGCGGATCTGGAGGTCGCCGATGAGCAGCGCGAGGTAGGTCTCGGCGATCTCGCCGGGCGGGGCGGCGGCGAGGGCGCCCCTCGATTGCGCCTCCGCGATGCGCGCGGCGATCAGCGGAGCGACGTTTTCGCGCCCGCCCCGGGCAAGCTCCGCGCCGAGCGTTCCCGAGGCGTCGGCAGCGGCGGCGCGGTTGAGGGCAACGGCGCGGGGACCGGTGACCATCGCCAGCAGCCGCGGTCCGATCCGGGCAAGACCATCAAGGCCCGTGCCTGCGCTCGCCTCAAGCTCGTCGCGGATGAGGCCCGCGTTGCGGCGGACAAGGGCGGCGAACAGGCCGGTGCGGTCTCCATACCACCGGTAGAGCGTTTCGTTCGAGGCGCGGGCGGCCTTCGCCACGGCGGTCACGGTGGTGCCGGCCAGGCCGACCTCGTCGAGCAGGCGGTAGGCGGCCTCGGCGATTTCGGCCTCGCGACGGCTGCGGCGGTCGGACATCGGAGTTCCTCTGACGGGAAGCGGGTTGACCGTAACCGTAATTACGATTACGGATCGAGGCAAGCCGTAATCGTGATTACGGTAAACAGGGAGTGACGAGATGACCATGACAACACCGATGACACCGCCGACAGCGGCGACAGCCACCGCAAGCGCGCCTTATGCGGCGGCAACGGTCCTGATCGCGCTGAGCCTCACGGGCGCGCTGTTTGGCTTTTTCTACGCCTGGGTCTGTTCGACCATGTGGGGCCTCGACGCGGCCGATCCCCGCACCGCCATCGCCGCGATGCAGGCGATGAACGCCTCGGTGCGCAACGCCGTGTTCTTTCCCGTCTTCTTCCTGACGGCCCCGGCGCTTGCGGTCGCGGCGCTGGTGGCGCACGGGGCGGGCGCGCGGCTTTCCGCGGCCCTGCTGCTCGCCGCCGCGGTGATCGTCGGCTTGGGATGTTTCGTGCTGACCATCACGGTCAACGTGCCGATGAACGAGGCGTTGGCGCTGGTGACGGTGCCCGTGGAGGTGACCGCCGCGGCGGAAATCTGGGCCGATTACTCCCCGCGCTGGCAACTGTTCAACACCATGCGGACCGTCGCCGCCGGGGCCGCGCTGCTGCTGAGCGCTCTGGCCTTGTGGAAACTGCCGAGCTGACACGGGGTGGCAGTGACCGATGCAGCGACGAAAAACGCCCGCGCATTCCCCGCGCGGGCGTTTTTTTCTTGTCGGTTCCGGCATCAGGGCCGGACCCGAAGCCGTCTTCAGGCGTCGACGTCGGCGCCGTTCTCGCTTTCGGACCGCTGCTCGCGCGGTTCGCGCGGCGGTCGGCCGATCACGTCCTTGAGCTCGTCGAGCTCGATGAAATTGTCGGCCTGGCGGCGCAGCTCGTCGGCGATCATCGGCGGCTGGCTAGCGGATGGTCGAGACCACCGAGACCCGCACACCCTTGCGCTGCAGCGCCTCGACCAGCGGCCGGAAGTCGCCGTCGCCGGAGAACAACACGATATGGTCGACATGCGGCGCCATCTCCATGCGCGTCGACCGTCAGCTCGATGTCCATGTTGCCCTTGACCTTGCGCCGGCCCATCGAGTCGGTGAACTCCTTGGTCGGCTTGGTCACCATGGTGAAGCCGTTGTAGTCCAGCCAGTCGACCAGCGGCCGGATCGGCGAATAATCCTCGTTTTCCAGCAGCGCGGTGTAGTAGAATGCGCGCAGCAGTTTGCCGCGCCGCATGAATTCCTGGCGCAGCAGTTTGTAGTCGATGTCAAATCCAAGCGCCTTCGCTGCGGCGTAGAGATTGGAGCCGTCGATAAAAAGCGCGAGACGCTCGTCTCTGTAAAACATGCTCGTTCCTTCCGAATCATGATCGTCGCAAAGGCCCTGGGGTGGTAACAGCAAACCGCACAAAATGTGTTCGGCGACGATTGGCCAAAGATAAGGGTCTGATACTCTGGATCAAGCGGGGAAAAATCGAGAATTGAACGCATATGCGCTGATTGCACTGGGAAGTAACGCAACGTCACGGCACGGTGACCCGGTCGAGACGGTCGAAATGGCGCTTCGCATCCTGAATCGCGACGGCCTGCGTGTGGCCGCGCGCAGCCGGCTTTACCGCACGCCTTTCGTCCCCGCCGGTGGCGGCGCGGACGTGATCAATGCCGCGGCCCTGGTCGAAACCGAGCTGGCGCCCGTGGCCCTGCTCGATGCGTTGCACCGGATCGAGGCCGGCTTCGACCGCACGCGGGAGGTCCGGTGGGGGAGCCGGACCCTCGACCTCGATCTCTTGATGGTCGACGACAGGATCCTGCCCGACCGTGCCACCGCGGAGACATGGGCGCAGGTGCCGGTAGCGCAGCAACAGGCGGCCGCGCCCGAAACCCTGGTGCTGCCGCATCCGCGTCTCGCGGAACGCGCTTTCGTGCTGGTGCCGGCGGCCGAGATTGCGCCGGATTGGCGCCACCCGATCCTCGGGCGGACGCTGGCGGAGTTGCTGGCGGCGCTGCCGGAGGACGAGGTGGCCCCGGTGCGCGCTCTGGCCGACTGACGGCCGCCCGCGGGGTTTCATGGGCGCGGCCTGGCACGCGGCGCGCCCGTCGCCACGTCGCGCGCGCGGCACATTTTGCCCGGCGCCACGCCGCAGGCGCCTGCGCCCCCGACGACGCCGGCACCGGGTCGCGCCCGGCGCCCGGGCCCGTCACATTCGCCGCGCCGCCGCTACTGCGATCCGTCCCGCGTCTCGTCGCGCAAGGCTGCCTCGGCCCGTGCCGTCGCTTCGGCCATCCGCTTGTCGTAGCGCTTCTTCAACCGCTTCACCCGTCGTTTCTGGTAGGCGGTGATGACCGGGGTGGTCGCGAAGTAGGCGACCATCGCGGCCACCAGGCCCGGCGCGAGCCCGCCGACGAAATAGGGAAACAGGACCCGGTCCCAGAACCGCCCGAACCCAGCCCAATCGGCCTGATCGGCGGTGAAGATCGCACGGAAATTCTGCACGACGTCTCCCATCGCATGGCTGAACGCTTCGACGAGCTGCGGCAGGTGGACATTGTGCGGCAGCCCCAGCAGCCGGTTGCCGATCTCGAGGCTGATCTCGGCGATGATCGGAAAGGTCAAAGGGTTGCCGAAGAACGTCGCCAGCAGGGCCGCCAGGATATTGCCACGGATCGCCCAGGCAATTGCCGTGGCGAACACGAAATGCATCCCGAAAAACGGGGTGAAACAGACGAACACCCCGGAGGCCACGCCCCGGCTGATCCGGTGCGCGGGGTCGGGCAGGCGACGGATTCGGTGGATGACGTAGAGCGCCGCGCGGGTCCAGCCTCCGCGCGGATAGAAGAACTCGAGGGCGGTACGTGCCCAGGTTCTCGGCTTGCGCTTGAACAAGGCCCTGTCTCCCGCAGGCGTTTGTCACCCCCGCACGGGGGGTTTCACTGGTTAAAACTCAAGGCGCGCGGGCAAGGTCCCGATGCCGGCGGATCTCGGCGACGTCGCTGTCGGCTTCGAGCATCAGCATGACGGCATGCAGGTGCTCCACGTCGCGCAGGTCCACGTCGATGATCAGACGGTAGTAATCGGGTTTCCGGTCGACGAACTGCAGGTTCGAGATATTCGCCTTCTGCTCGCCGATCAACGTGCAGATCCGCCCGAGCACGCCGGCGTCGTTGGCGATCGTCACATTGAGGCTGACGGTATGCGCGGCCTTGTGCTTGCCCGAGTGCCACTGCAGGTCGACCCAGCGCGAGCTGTCTTCGGTGACTTCCTCGAGCGCGTGGCAGTCGATCGCATGCACCACCACCCCCTTGCCGCGGTAGGAGATCCCGACGATCCGCTCCCCCGGCACCGGTTGGCAGCATTGCGCCAGCTGGAAGCTTTCGCCTTGATCGAGGCCGACGACGGCACGGCTCGCCTCGATCACCCCGCTCTCGCGCGCTTCCGGGTAGAGCGCCGCCACGATGTCGCGCGCCGCCAGCTCCGCAGACCCGAGCCGGGCGAGCAGCTCGTCCGCGTCCGGCAGGCTGAGTTGCTTCGCCGCCGTTTTCAGCGCCTTGTCGGTCGCCTTGCGGCCGACATGTTCGAAGGCCACCCGCGCGAGCTCGCGGCCCAGACGGATGTAACGCTCCCGGTCTTCCTCGCGCAGCCGCCGCCGGATCGCCGATTTCGCCCGGCCGGTGACGACGATGTCGAGCCAGGTCGCCTGCGGGCTCTGGCCTTCGGCGGTGATGATCTCCACCGACTGGCCGTTCTTGATCCGCGTCCAGAGCGGCACCCGGATGCCGTCGACCTTGGCGCCGACGCAGCTGTCGCCGATCCGGGTGTGGATCGCATAGGCGAAGTCGAGCGGGGTGGCGCCGCGCGGCAGTTTGACCACCTCGCCCTTGGGCGTGAAGCAGAACACCTGGTCGCTGTACATCTCGAGCTTCACGTGCTCGAGGAAATCGTCATCGTCCGAGCGTTCCGAACCGCTCGGTGAGCGCCGCGAGCCAGTCGACCGGGTCGACCGCGAAGGGGTTCTCCGCCCGCACGCCGTCGTTGTAGGACCAGTGCGCCGCGACCCCGGCCTCGGCGACCTCGTGCATCTGGCGGGTGCGGATCTGCACCTCGACGCGCTTGCCGTCGCGCCCGGAGACCGAGGTATGGATCGAGCGGTAGCCGTTCGATTTGGGTTGGCTGATGTAGTCCTTGAACCGCCCGGGCACCGCCTGCCAGCGCTGGTGGATGACCCCGAGCACGCGGTAACAATCCATCTCCGAATGGGTGATGATGCGGAACCCGTAGATGTCGGACAGCCGCGAGAACGGCTGGTCCTTCTCCTGCATCTTGCGCCAGATCGAAAACGGCTTCTTGGCGCGACCGAACACATCCGCTTCGATCCCGGCCTTGTCGAGCTCCTTGCGGATATCGGAGGTGATCTTGTTGATCACATCGCCCGATTCGCGCTGCAGCCGGATGAAGCGGCGGATGATCGAGGCGCGCGCGTCGGGGTTGAGCACGTGGAACGCGAGGTCCTCCAGCTCCTCGCGCATCCACTGCATGCCCATGCGGCCGGCGAGCGGCGCGTAGATGTCCATCGTCTCGCGGCTCTTCTGCGCCTGTTTCTCGGCGCGCATGTGCCGGATCGTGCGCATGTTGTGCAGCCGGTCGGCGAGCTTGACGAGGATCACCCGGAGATCCTTCGACATCGCCAGGAACAGCTTGCGGAAGTTCTCCGCCTGTTTCGACTCGGTCGAGGACAGCTGGAGATTGGTGAGCTTGGTCACCCCGTCGACCAGCTCCGCCACGTCGCGGCCGAAATGCCGCTCGACGTCCTGGTGGTCGACTTGGTATCTTCGATCGTGTCGTGCAGGAGCGCGGTGACGATGGTGGCGTCGTCGAGCCGCTGCTCGGCCAGCACATGGGCCACGGCAACCGGGTGCGTGAAATAGGGCTCACCCGACTGGCGGTACTGCCCGTCGTGCATTTTCATGCCGTAATAGAAGGCCTCGCGGATCTTCTCGGCATTGGATTTCGGGTTGTAGGCGCGGACCTGCGCGATCAGCTCCTCGGGATCGAGCTCGGGAAGCTGTGGCGCAGGTTGTCCGGGCAAGGCAGGCTTACCCCTGACCCTGGGCTTCCATCAGCGCACGCAGAAGGTTTTCCTCGGTCATGTCGTCCTCGACGGGCTTGTCGGCCGCCTCGGCACCCATGAGCAGCGCCATCTGGTCCTCTTCCGGCTCGTCGACCTCGATCTGCGTCTGCTGGCTTTCGATCATCCGTTCGGTCAGGTCGTCCGCCGTCTGGGTCTCATCGGCGATCTCACGCAGCGCAACGACGGGGTTCTTGTCGTTGTCACGGTCGATGGTGACCGGCGACCCGGCCGAGATCTCGCGCGCGCGGTGGGCGGCAAGCATCACCAGATCGAACCGGTTGGGAACCTTGTCGACGCAATCTTCAACCGTCACGCGGGCCATGAGCGACTCCATTCGAGAATTTCGGGCTTCGAACGGCCTATTTAAGGGCTCTCATGTGTATTGACAAGCGAAAAGGCGACGTCCGGATCCGGGTGTGTCAAGGGAAATCGACCGGGCGCAGGCGCCTTTGCGCGCAGGCATTTCCGATGCGTGAGCAAACAGGCCCGAGCGGCGGGCCGGACGCAAGGAAGCGCATGGCAGCGCCGCCCCGGCGCGCGACCGGAACGGGGCGCCGTCGCGTTCGGGGCACCCGGACCGCGCAACCCCGGTAGAGCAGGTCCGGAGGGTGCGGTCGACACTCCGGTGCTCTGCCGGGCATTCACCTGCCCGAGGGTTGTTTCCTCGACCGCGCAACGACCCTTCGCGCGGCCCCCGAACGGGCCAGGAAGCTGGTGGCGAGCGCCCCTGCCGCGGCGCAGAATTCCGCCCGGCCGAAGGGCGGGAACCGGATTCCCATTCGCCCGGAAAGGCACTAGGCTCGCGGGCGGACAGGACAGGGAGTCGCGGGCCATGGAACCACTCGGAAAGCTCAGGCTGGGCGTCAACATCGATCACGTCGCCACGGTGCGCAACGCCCGCGGTGCTGTCTACCCGGATCCGCTGCGGGCCGCCGAGATCGCGCAGGGCGCCGGGGCGGACGGGATCACCGCGCATCTGCGCGAAGACCGCCGCCATATCTCCGATGCCGATATCGAAGGCCTGATGGAAACCCTCGCCCTGCCGCTCAACCTCGAGATGGCGGCAACCGCCGAGATGCAGAAGATCGCGCTCCGGCACCGGCCGCACGCCGTCTGCATCGTGCCCGAGAAACGCGAGGAAGTGACCACCGAGGGCGGGCTCGAGGTGGCGCGCAACGAGAACCTCTTGGGCGATTTCATCGGGCCGCTGCGCGAAGCCGGGATCCGCGTCAGCCTGTTCATCGGCCACGAAGCGGAACAGATCGAGGCGGCGGCGCGGATCGGCGCGGCGGTGGTCGAGCTTCATACGGGCGCGTATTGCGACTTCCACGCGGCCGGTGAGGACGACAAGCGCGACATCGAACTCGCGCGGCTCGCCGAGGGCGCGAAGTTGGCCCATGCCCTCGGGCTCGAGGTTCACGCCGGTCACGGGTTGACCTACGACACGGTCGGGCCGGTGGCCGCGATTCCTCAGGTGATGGAGCTCAACATCGGCCATTTCCTGATCGGCGAGGCGATCTTCCTCGGCCTCGACGGCGCGATCCGCGAGATGTGCCGGCTGATGGCGGAGGCCCGGGCATGACCGCGCTGCGCCGCCTCATCCTGGCCGCCCTGGCGACGGTCGCGAGCGCACCGGCCCAGGCGCAAAGCGTCGGCGACTGCGACTGGCTCGCCTCGGCCTGGCTGCTCGCCGAACCCTGGGAACACTACAGCCGCACCTTCGCTGGCGGCGACGTGCGGGTCGCCCTGATCGACGCGATCGAGCCCGGCGCGGTGCCGTTTCACCTGCTCATCCTGAGCCCGCCCTGGGACGAGTTGGGCGCGCGCCAATGCCGGGTCCTGTCGCTGGACCCCGGCATCGGATTTTCGGGCGTCGATTTCGCTTCGCTCAACGCCTGGTACGATCCGGCCACCGGCCTGTTGTTCTCGGTGCCGGTCTCGGTCTACGAAGACGCCACCGGGGATTTCGGCGACCGGATGCTCGATTTCACCCTCAACCAGGCCACCGGCGCGATCGAGGCCTTTGTCGGACATATGGGCGAATGATCCTCGGCATCGGGACCGATCTTGCGAATATCGAGCGGATCGCCGGCGTGCTCGAGCGCTACGGCGACCGGTTCCGCAACCGGGTGTTCACCGAGATCGAACAGGCCAAGGCCGAGCGCCGGGCCGACGTGGCGGGCACCTATGCCAAGCGCTGGGCGGCGAAGGAGGCCTGTTCCAAGGCGCTTGGCACCGGGCTGCAGATGGGGATCAGCTGGAAGGACATGGCAGTGACCAACCTCTACACCGGCCAACCGCAGATGCAGTTGACCGGCTGGGCGGCGGAGCGGCTCGCGTCGATGACGCCGCCGGGGTGCGAGGCCATCGTCCATGTCACGCTGACCGACGACCACCCCTGGGCGCAGGCCTTCGTCGTCATCGAAGCCCGGCCGCTCTGAGGGGCCGCCGCGCCGACCGGGTCCGGTGCACATGATCGTCGCCGGATGCGGGCGCCTCCCCGGGATGCGCGCAACGGGCGCATTGCGAAACCGGGGTCCGTTAACATCCTGACGACGATAGACTATCGCCGACACACCGCCCCAGATCTCGGTTCGTTGCCGAAACCGTCTCCCGCGCGCGACGCGGGCGCGGCGCCCGTCCGCGACCTCGCCCCGGGTTGACACCCTCCCCTGTGCCCCGCATATCGCCCTCACCCCGAGCGAAAAGGCGGATCCATGGCCGAGAAGAAGAACGAACTCGTCGAGACGATCAAAACGGTCTTCTGGGCGCTCATCATCGCCGGCGTGTTCCGCACGGTGTTTTTCCAGCCCTTCTTCATCCCCACCGGGTCGATGAAGGACACGCTGCTGATCGGCGATTTCGTCTTCGTCAACAAGATGGCCTATGGCTATTCGAAGTATTCCTGCCCCTGGGCGATGTGCCCGATCCCGGGCCGCATCCTCGCGTCGGACCCGGAGCGCGGCGACATCATCGTGTTCAAGCATCCGGTCACCAAGACCGACTATGTCAAACGAATGGTCGGCCTGCCCGGCGACCGTTTGCAGGTGCAGGACGGGGTGCTCTACATCAACGACACGGCCGCCGAACAGGCGCCGGCGGGGGTGTTCGAAGAGGTGTTCGAACGCCAGGGCAGCTTCGGCACGGTGCCCAAATGCGCCAACGGCGCGGTCGGCCAGGGCGCGATCTGCGAAAAGCCGCGGGCGACGGAAACGCTGCCCAACGGTGTTGCGCACAATGTGCTCAACGTCGACGACTACCCGGGCATGCCGGACAACACCGGCGTCTATACCGTGCCCGAGGGCAGCTATTTCTTCATGGGTGACAACCGCGACAACTCGACCGACTCGCGCTTCCCGCAATCGGCGGGCGGGGTCGGCTTCGTGTCGGAAGACCTGCTGCTGGGCCGGGTCGACCGGGTGATGTTCTCCTCTGCCGGCAAGCGTCTCGTCTACTTCTGGACCTGGCGCGGCGACCGGTTCTTCAAAAAGGTCGAATGAAGCTCTCGGCCGACCTCAAGGCCTTCTCGGCGCGGATCGGGCACACATTCGCGCGGCCCGAATTGCTCCTGCGCGCGCTCACCCACGGCTCGATCGGGTCCGAGACCCGGCCCGACAACCAGCGGCTCGAATTTCTCGGCGACCGGGTGCTCGGCCTGGTGATGGCCGAAGCGCTGCTGGCCTCCGACCAGGCCGCGAGCGAAGGCCAACTCGCGCCGCGTTTCAACGCGCTGGTGCGCAAGGAGGCCTGCGCCGAGGTTGCGCGCGAGGTCGATCTCGGCGTGGTGCTGAAACTCGGGCGCTCCGAGATGATGTCGGGCGGGCGGCGCAAACAGGCGCTGCTCGGCGACGCGATGGAGGCGGTGATCGCCGCGGTCTATCTCGACGGCGGGTTCGAAGCGGCCCGCGCGCTGGTGCTGCGGCTCTGGGGCACGCGGATCGCGAGCGTCGAGGCCGATGCGCGCGACCCCAAGACCTCGCTCCAGGAATGGGCACAGGCGCGCAAGCAGACCCCGCCGGTCTATACTGAGACCGCCCGCTCGGGCCCCGACCATGCGCCCACCTTCACGATCGAGGCGCGGCTCGAAAGCGGGCAGGCGGCGACGGCGTCGGCCAGCTCCAAGCGCGCGGCCGAACAGGCGGCGGCCAAGGCGCTGCTGGACAAGGTCGAGGGCGCGTGAGCCGCGCGCCGCTGTCGGCCAACCTCCAGGGCACCTTGTTCATGGTCGCGTCGATGGCGGCCTTCGCGGTCGAAGACGCGCTGTTCAAATCCGTCACCGTGACCTTGCCGCCCGGCCAGGGCACGCTGCTGTTCGGCTTGACCGGACTTGTTCATCTTCGCCGCCTGGTCGCGTCTTGCCGGCGAGCCCGCGCTGGTGGCCGAGATGCTGCGGCCCCGCCTGCTGGTCCGCTCGAGCTTCGAGATCGGCGGCCGCCTGTTCTTCGCCCTCGCGCTCGCCTATGCGCCGCTGGCGACCACCTCGGCCATTCTCCAGGCGACGCCGCTGGTCGTGATCGCCGGGGCATCGCTCGTTCTCGGCACGCGGGTGCCTGCGTCGCGCTGGCTGGCCGTCAGCCTCGGCTTCGTCGGCGTGCTCATGGTGATCCGCCCGACCCCCTGCCGCGTTCGACGCCACCGCCCTGTTCGCGGTCGCGGCCACCATCGGGTTCGCGGGGCGCGACCTCGCCACCCGGATGAGCCCGCCCGCCGTGACCGCCCGCCAGCTCGGCGTGCTGGGGTTCCTGGTCGTCACCTTCGCGGGGGTCATCCTGATGGCATGGGACGGCGGGCCGCTGCGCTGGCCGAGTGCCTCCGAAGCGCTGCGCCTCGGCCTCACCGGCGTGGTCGGCGTTCTGGCCTACCAGGCGCTCACCCGGGCCATGCGCACCGGCGAAGTCGCGGTGGTGACACCGTTTCGCTATTCCCGGCTGCTCTTCGCCCTGCTGTTCGCCGTGCTTGTGTTCGGCGAACAGCTCGACGGCTGGACCATCGCGGGCATGGTGCTGATCGTCGGCACCGGGGTGTTCGCGCTCCTGCCCGGGACCGGGGCGCGGCACGACACCCGTTGAGCGGGCCCGCCCACGTCGCCAGGGCGTATCGCGATTGCCTTGAGACGCAGGTTGATTTCGAAACCCGTGCAACAGACATTCCGTTCCGCGGCGTTCCCGCAAATCCGTGATTCAGGTTTTGCGCGAAACGCTTTAGCCTGCCCTGACCGTCCCGCCCCGGAGGCCCCATGACCGCCCAGAACCCGATGCAGAAGTTCGACATCGACCCCGAGGACATCGACCGGCTGGTCGCCGTGTTCTACGACCGCATCCGGGCGCACCCGATGCTCGGGCCGGTCTTTGCCCGGGCCATCGCGGCCGAGGACGGGCCGGAATGGCGGGCACACGAGGCGCGGATCGCCGCCTTCTGGCGCAACGCCATCGGCATCGACCGCAGCTACGACGGCAGCCCGATGCAGGTGCATGTGGCGAACCCGGAGGTGATGCCGGGAATGTTCTCGGCCTGGCTCGAGCTGTTTGACGCGACCGCGCGCGAGGTGCTCACGCCGGCTCAGGCCGACAGCCTCCTGGCCCTCGCCACCCGGATCGGCGACAGCCTGCGCTACGGGGTGACCCAACGCGGACAGGTCAGGGGCGAACCGCCAAAACTGTTCTAGGTACCCGCCCGGTTCCGCGCCGCCGGGATGCGTGGGCCTCTCGCCGCGCGCCCCGCGTCATGCCTCGTGGGCCCAGTCGATCACCGGGGTCCGGAACCCCATGGCAATCCACGCCCCCATCAGCCGGGCCATGAACCCGAAAGTATGCCGTTTCGGATTGGCGACGTCGCCTGGCAAAGTGATCTCCGGCGGCAGATCATTGGTCATCGTCCGGCACAGGAGGGGGCCCTGCGCAGTTTCGGGAAACCGCGCCGCGTAGAGGCTGAGCCAGTGTCCCTTCTCGAACTCCAGGTACATCGGCGCGCCGCAACAATCGGCGACAACCCGGCGGGTGGTACTGTCGGGTTTCAGTCTCCGGGCGACGAGTTGCCCCTCGCCGGAGACCAGCGCCACCCGGTCCTTGCGGACCATCGTGTACCTCGTGGTGCGGTAGTCGGTCAGCAGACCCGCGAACCGCTCTCCTGCCGTCTGGCAGGACGAACAGCCGCATTCCACGGTCATGATCGGTGTACCGGTCAGTTCGATCCGGACCGCGCCGCAGGCGCAACAAGCTTCCGTCATGGGTTCCTCCACGATTCCTTAATCAAACTAGACGGTCCAGTTTGATTTTTCAAGCGCCCCGGCGTAGAACCGGATCATGGGCACGAAACGTCGAACCAGGAGCCGCGAAAAGATCCTCGCCGCCGCGCAGGACCTGTTTCTCGAAAACGGCTACCTCGGCACCTCGATGGATGCCGTGACCGAAGCCGCCGGTGTCTCAAAGCAGACCGTCTACGCCCACTTCGCTTCGAAAGAGGCCCTGTTTCGCGACGTGATCGCCAGTATGACCGGGGGCGCGGTTGCTGCCCATCGGGCAAGAGTGGACGATGCGTGGGCGGAGGTGCCGGTCGGCGCTTTTCTCGCGTCCTATGCCCGGGCGCAGCTCGAAGTGGTCATGACACCGCGTCTGATGGCGCTCCGCCGGCTCGTGATCGGAGAGGTCGGGCGGTTTCCCGACCTCGGCGCACATCTCTACCGCAACGGTCCGGCGGTTTCCCTCGGGCGGCTTGCCGCCGCCGTGGAAGGCTACACGGCGCGGGGGGCCTTGCAGCTGCGCGATCCGGTAGAAGCCGCCGATCTGTTCAACTGGATGGTGATGGGCGGGGCAATCGCCCGGGCGATGCACTTGGGCGACGCTGGGTTACCCTCGGCCGAATGGTGCGCGGCCCATGCCACCGAATGCACGCGGGTGTTTCTCGCGGCCTATGGCGGCGGTTCCGATTGACGCGGATCCACGCTCAAAGGGCCTCTTGCACCAGCAGAAAACGCCCGCATACTGGCCGGACGGGAGACAAGACCGGGGAGCTCCTTCATGCCCGGCCCTGCCACGGAGCCACGCATTCATATCACCGGCGCTTCCGGCACCGGCGTGTCGACCCTCGGACAGGCATTGGCGGAGGTGCTTTCTGTCCCGTTCGTCGAGTCCGACGACGCCTTCTGGATGCCGACAAACCCGCAGTTCACGACCAAACGCCCGATACCGGAGCGCCTGGAAGTGCTGGTACAGGCGCAGGGTCCGGCCGGCTGGGTGGTCGCCGGATCGCTGTGCGGCTGGGGCGACCGGGCGATCGAAAACGCCGATTTGATCGTTTTTCTGTCCGCGCCGAAGGACCAGCGGATCGAACGCCTCCGGCGCCGCGAACGGGCCTGGTTCGGCGCGCGGATCGACCCCGGCGGCGACATGGCGCGGATCCATGAGGAGTTCATGGCCTGGGCCGCGCAATACGACGATCCGCATTTCACCGGACGCAGCCGGGTGATGCACGAAACCTGGTTGATGGAGCAAACGGTGCCGGTGCTGCGGTTGCAGGGCACCGAAGATGTCGGGGATCTGGTGGCGAATGTGCTGGCCCAGCTTTGCGAAAACAACCCGTAGACACCGGGCTGAGAGGGACGGGCACGTGCGTCTTCGCCCTGGCGCGACCGGCGCCAAACGGTGTGTGACACCAGTCGGCGACACGCACCGCCGGGCTCCGGTCGTCCTGCCAGATCGTCAGAACCCGCACGGCAGCAGGGAGTTCACGTAGGTTACGTGGTGGTAAGGCACGTCTTCGCCATCCCGCCACGACGCCGAGACGGATAGATACTCCATCCTTCCGCGCGGGAAGTAGACGGATCGGACCCTGACCCCGGTATTTCCGCTGCCATCGTCCCATCTCTCCCGCTGAACGCAGGACCGACCTTCGCAGGCAAACACGATGTCTTTGCCGACCGTCGGATCGTTACCCGAGAAAACCAACCGGTCCCGTGACCGGACGAGTCCCATCTTTTCGCACTCGAAATCGTAGAACATAAACCCGTCGGCGAGAAGCGATGCGGTCGCCATGAGGGAAATCACCACACCAACGGCGATGGATTTGAGGAACCTGATCATCATATTCTCCTCACCCGCCTGAAAAAAGTGATATAGTAATAACATAAATCCGCACCCGGGCCATGACCTCGGTCAAGCGCCCGGTGTCTGCGGGCTGGCGTTCAGGCCCGAAATCCCCTATCCCGACAGCGCCCCAGCCAGGAGAAATCATGACCACACGCGCGGGATTTGTTGCCCTGATCGGCGAGCCCAACGCGGGCAAGTCGACGCTGACCAACCGGATGGTGGGCGCCAAGGTGTCGATCGTCACCCACAAGGTGCAGACGACCCGGACCCGGATCCGGGGCGTGGCGATCGAGGGCGAGGCGCAGATCGTCTTCGTCGATACGCCGGGTCTGTTCCGCCCGCGCCGCCGGCTCGACCGGGCGATGGTCGCGGCCGCCTGGGGCGGGGCCGCCGACGCCGACGTGGTCGTGCTGCTGATCGAGGCGCACCGCGGCGTGACGGCGGGGGTGCAAGCGCATCCTCGACGGGCTCGCGGACATCGGCCAGGGGCGCAAGGTGGTGCTGGCGATCAACAAGATCGACAGGGTGAAGGCCGAGGTGCTGCTGGCGCTGTCGGCCGACATGAACGAACGCTACGACTTTGCCGAGACCTTCATGATCTCGGCCGAGAAAGGGCACGGGGTCGACGACCTGCGCGTCTGGCTCGCGGGCGAGATGCCCGAGGGGCCCTGGCTCTACCCCGAAGACCAGATCGCCGACATCCCGCTTTACATGATCGCCGCCGAGATCACCCGCGAGAAGCTCACGCTCCGGCTCCACCAGGAACTGCCCTACCAGCTCACGGTCGAAACCGAGAACTGGGAGGAACGCCCCGATGGGTCGGCCCGGATCGACCAGCTGATCTATGTCGCCCGCGACGGGCACAAGGGGATCGTGCTCGGCAAGAAGGGCGAGACGATCAAGGCGGTGAGCCAGGCGTCGCGCGCCGAGATCGAGGAATTCCTCGGCCGCAAGGTGCATCTGTTCCTGCAGGTCAAGGTGCGGCCGGGCTGGCTGGAAGAGGCCGAGCGCTATTCGGAGATGGGGCTCGACTTCAAGGACGGCAAGGGGTGAGCCGACTGGCCTCGGGGATCTGGGTGAGCGCCTATCTCGCCCGGCTCCAGGCCGCAGGGGATCCCCGTCTACGTGGTCTCAAAGGGCGACGAGACCGCCGGGGCGGTGCTGGTGAAGCTCGCCACGCTCGACGGCCAGGCCCGGGCCTTCCACCGGGTGGTCGACCTGATGAGTGGCACCCGGCGCTGGGATCTGCTGTCGGAAGGGCAGGAGCGCGACGTGGACGAAACGATCGCCAAGCAGCGCGGGTTCGATCCGGACCTCTGGGTGATCGAAGTGGAAGACGCGAAAGGGCGACACCTGCTCGACGAGCCTGGGCTCGACAACTGAGGGGCCAAGGCGTTTCGAAACGCCTTGGGCAAGCGCCTTGGAAGGCGCTTGTCACGCGATTTCCAAATCGCGTCCCGGCGCCGGTTGCAGACCTGCCGCGACACTCCGATACTTGCGCAACAGGAAGCGAGGGCAGATGGACTGGCGCGATCAGGGAACCCTTTTGAGCGTCCGGAAACACGGCGAGACGTCGGCGATCATCGATGTGTTCACGCCTGAACGCGGGCGTCACGCCGGTGTGGTGCGCGGCGGCACATCGCGCAAGCTCGCCCCGGTGCTGCAACCCGGCGCGCGGCTGGATCTCACCTGGCGCGCGCGGCTGGAAGAGCACCTGGGATCGTTTGACGTCGAACTGTCCAAATCACGCAGCGGCGCCCTGTTCAGCGACCGGGATGCGCTCGCGGCCCTGAACGCGATCACGGCGCTCTTGCTGTTCGCCCTGCCGGAACGCGAACCGCACCCCCGGCTGCACGCCAGCACCGAGGCGATGCTCGACCTTCTCGGCCACAGCGCGGCCTGGCCGGTGGCCTACCTGCAATGGGAGCTTGCGCTTCTCGAGGCGCTGGGCTTCGGGCTCGATCTCACCACCTGCGCGGTGATCGGCACGCCGGAGAATCTCGTCTATGTCAGCCCGAGATCGGGCCGGGCAGTGAGTGCGGCCGGGGCCGGATCCTGGGCCGACCGGTTGCTGCCGCTTCCGCCCGAACTGCTCGGTGTGGTGACATCGGATCTTGCCGGTATTGACGAAGGACTGAGAACCACCGGGTATTTTCTCACCCACAGGCTCGCACATTCGCTGGGCGACAAACCCCTGCCGGAGGCGCGCGCCCGGTTGGTGGACCGTCTCACGCGCGGGTAGCGCGCGCGAGTTTCGTGTCGGGATGCGCGCCGGAAGCCGCGCCGCTCACGCCTCCTGAAGCGCGAGGATCGCGGCCATCAGCGTGCTCATCGCGCCGGTGTTGTCGGTTCCGTCCGCGGCCGAGAGCGTGCTCATCCCGACATAGGCGCCGTAAACGATCCGGGAAAAATCGGCATTGGTAAGGCCAAGCTCGGCCAACAGGTCCGCGAGATAGGCCAGACGTTTGGCATCGACGTCGGCTACCGCGGCGGCCACGAGCGGATCGGAGGCGCCCCAGGTCCGGATCGCAGGTTCGATCGCGGCACCGCCGTAGTCTTCCGGTTCGGCGGCCGCGAGCTCGGCCAGGTGGTAGAGGCGTTCGGTGGGGTCTCCCTTCGCATCGACGCTGCGGGCGACGGCGGCAAAGGCCTTGTCATGCCAATGGCCGAGCATCCGCGCCTTGAAGTCGGGGACATCCTTGAAATGCCAATAGAAACTCCCCTTGGTCGCGCCGAGGGTGCGGGCCAGCGCCTCGGCCTTGAGCGCTTCGGGGCCGGTCGAGGAGAGGGCCCGGAAGCCGGCTTTGATCCAGTCTTCGGCCGTGAGGCGGGGGCGGGTCTCGGGCATCAGGAAAGCTCCATACGGATACGTACTGACAGACTAGACGGGCGCTCCACCATACGCAAGGGTACAGATCTGGAGAACGTCATGTCATCCTCGCTGCATCGCTGCATCGCTGCATCGCTGTCTTTCGTCTTCGCAGTCGTTGGCGGGGTTCATCTGCTCTGGGCCTTGCGATCTGGTGGCCGGTCCGCGACGAGGCGCTGTTGGCGCGGCGCGTCGTCGGGACCCGGGGCATCACGCGCACGCCGACCTCGGCGATCACCTTTGCCGTGGTCGGGTTGATCGCGCTGGGGATGGTCTGGATCGCCTTCCTGGCCGGTTGGGCCGCGCCGTCGCTGCCGGGTTGGCTGGTGAGACTGGGCGGGGCTCGTCATGGCGGCGGTCCTCCTTCTCAGGGGCGCGGGCAGCTACGCCGCGCCGCTGTTCGGAACCGAGCAGGAGCCGGAATTCACCCGGCTCGATCGCCTCTGGTTTTCGCCGCTGATCCTGACGCTCGGCGCCGGCGGCGCGGTGCTGACCCTGGCGTCCGGCTAGCCCAGCAACCGGCGCGCGATCACCTGGGCCTGGATCTCGGCGGCGCCCTCGAAGATGTTGAGGATGCGCGCGTCGCACAGCACGCGGCTGATCTCGTACTCGAGCGCGTAGCCGTTGCCGCCGTGGATCTGCAGCGCGTTGTCGGCGTTCGCCCAGGCGACACGGGCCGCCGAGCAGCTTGGCCATGCCGGCCTCGAGGTCGCAGCGGCGCTCGTGGTCCTTCTCCCGGGCCGCGAAGTAGGTGAGCTGGCGCGCGATCATGGTCTCGACCGCCATCATCGCGAGCTTGTCGGCGACCCGCGGGAAGTCGATGAGCGCCTTGCCGAACTGCTTGCGCTCCTCGGCATAGCGCAGGCCCAGCTCGAGCGCGTTCTGCGCCACGCCGATGGCGCGCGCCGCGGTCTGGATGCGCGCGCCCTCGAAGGTCTGCATCAGCTGCTTGAAGCCCTGGCCCTCCACGCCGCCGAGCAGGTCGGCGGCGGGCACCTCGAAGCCGTCGAAGCGCGATCTCGTATTCCTTCATGCCGCGATAGCCGAGCACCTCGATCTCGCCGCCGCTCATGCCCTGCGGCGGGAAACGGGTCCGTCATCGGTGCCGCGCGGCTTCTGGCGGCGAGGAACATCGACAGGCCCCGGTGATCCGTGCTGTCCGGGTCGGTGCGCGCCAGCAGGGTCATCACGTCGCTGCGCGCGGCGTGGGTGATCCAGGTCTTGTTGCCGGTCACGCACGTAGTCGTCGCCGTCGTGCACCGCGCGGGTGCGCAGGACGCCGAGGTCCGAGCCGGTGTCCGGCTCGGTGAAGACCGCGGTCGGCAGCACTTCGCCCGCCGGCGATGCTTCGGCAGCCAGTGCTCCTTCTGCGCGTCGGTGCCGCCGGCGAGGATCAGCTCGGCGGCGATCTCGCGAGCGGGTGCCGAGCGAGCCGACGCCGATATAGCCGCGCGACAGCTCCTCGGTGACCACGCACATCGAGGCCTTCGACAGCCCAGGCCGCCGTACTCCTCGGGGATGGTCAGGCCGAACACGCCCAGTTCGGCGAGCTCCTCGATGATCTCCATCGGGATCAGTTCGTCCTTCAGGTGCCACTCATGCGCATTGGGCGCGACCCGGTCGTCGGCGAAGCGGCGGAACTGCTCGCGGATCATCTCGAGCTCTTCGTCGAGCCCGGTGGCGCCGAATGTCGCGTGGCCGGCGTTGTCCTGCATCAGCGCGACCAGGCGCGCGCGCGCGGCGGCGCTGTTGCCTTGGGTCGCGAGCGTCATCACGGCGGGCTGCATGAGCGCGCCGATCTCCTGCGGTGCGACGAACATGTCGATGAGTTTCGCGGTCTCGTTCTGGCTCATCGGGATGCCGCCCTGGATCTGCCAGAGGTATTCCCCGAAGGCGATCTGGTGGATGAGCTGCTCCATCTCGCCGAACTTGCCCGTCGGCCGACAGGGCCTCGGCCCATTTCTGCATCTGCCGCAGCGCCTCGACATAAGTCGCCAGCCAGGCGAGGGCGTGGGCGGCCGACTGGTGTTCCTCGAGCTTCGCGCTCGAAACCTTGCCGCCCGCGCTGACCGCGTCGCGGATGCGGGCGGTGGCGCTCGCCAGCACCGCTTCGGCGGGGGCGATGGTGTTCCTGGTGAGGTCGAGAAGATCGTCGAGAATGGGCGCGGGCATGGGCGTGTCCTTGGGCATGGTCTGGTCCGGGCTCCTGGGCAGCGTCTGGTCGGTTTTGGATCGGGCGCTCCCCTCTGGAGCTGTCCCGTTCGTGATAGGTATTTTGCACTTGCAGCGCAATTAAAATTCGCGAACTGCGACGTGAAGGCACGAATAGTAACTCGCAGGAAAGCGTTTTTCCCGTGCAGCCGCAAAGCCGCTATGTACGAGCGTGGGGAATGGAACACGGACGGGGCGATATGCTCGGAATCATGGCGGAAATGCCGCTCGGGCTGCTGTTCGCGGCCGCGGGGATCACGCTGGTGGCGGGCTTCGTCAAGGGCGCGGTCGGCTTTGCGATGCCGATGATCATGATATCCGGTCTGGGTTCGTTGATGCCGCCGGAGATCGCACTTGCAGCATTGATCCTGCCCACCTTCGTCGCCAACGCCATCCAAAGCTTCCGCGACGGTCTGGCGGCGGCGCGCGCCGTGGTCCGGCGGTTCTGGATCTTCATCGTCATGATGCTGGTTTTTCTCGCGTCCTCGGCGCAGCTCGTGAACCTGATCCCCGACCAGGTCCTGTTCCTGGTCATCGGCGTGCCGATCGTCGCCTTCGCGATGTTCCAACTGGGCGGGTGGCGGTTGCGCCTCAATCCCGCCAACCGGCTGCGCGACGAGTTGGCTCTGGGCGGGCTTGCGGGTTTCGTTGGCGGGTTGTCGGCGGTCTGGGGGCCGCCGCTGGTCGCCTACCTGGTGGCAATCGATGTGGAAAAGCGCGAGGCGATCCGAGCGCAGGGCGTGATCTACGGCCTCGGCGCGGTGGCGCTCATCATCGCGCACCTGCAATCCGGCGTGCTCAACGCGGCCACCCTGCCGCTTTCCACCGCCGCGATCCTGCCCGCGCTCGCCGGCCTCTGGCTCGGCGCGCACCTGCAGGCCCGGATGCCGCAAGCCACGTTCCGCCGGGCGATGCTGGTGGTCCTGGCCTTGGCCGGGTTCAACCTGGTCCGGCGCGGGCTGATGGGATAATCAATACGCCCCGGCGGTGCGGCCGGGGCGCAGGGCGTCGGCATGTGACGCGCTCAGGCGTCCTTGCCGAGCATGATCGCCTTCACGTCGTCGTCGACGTAGGGCACGTATTGCTCGAAATTGTCGGCGAACATCTTCACGAGCTTCGCGGCCTGTTCGTCGTAGGCGGCGTGGTCGTTCCAGGTGCGGCGCGGGTCGAGCAGAACCTCGGGTACGTCGTGCACGTGCAGCGGCACTTCGAAACCGAAGTTGGGGTCGATGCGGAACTTGGCGTCATGCAACGAGCCGTCCAGCGCGCCGGCGAGCAGGCGCGCGGGTCGCCTTGATCGGCATCCGGTTGCCCTCGCCGTAAGGCCCGCCGGTCCAGCCGGTGTTGACCAGCCAGCAGGTCGCGCCGTGGTTGGCGATCTTGTCGCGCAGCAGGTTGCCGTAGACTTCCGGGCGGCGCGGCATGAAGGGCGCGCCGAAGCAGGTCGAGAAGGTCGGTTCCGGCTCGGTCGACGCCTTTTTCGGTGCCCGCCACCTTGGAGGTGAAGCCCGACAGGAAGTGGTACATCGCCTGCGCGGGCGTCAGCCGCGCGATCGGCGGCAGCACGCCGAAGGCGTCCGCAGGTCAGCATGATGATGTTCTTCGGGATGCCCGCCGAGCGCGCTTTCCGACGCATTGGGAATGTAATGCAGCGGGTAGGCGCACGCGCATGTTGGCGGTCAGGCTGTCGTCCTCGAAATCGAGGTCCATCGTGTCCTTGTCGCAGACCATGTTCTCGACCACCGTGGCGAACATCGAGGTGGTGGCGTAGATCTCCGGCTCGGCGCTCGGCGACAGCGAGATCGTCTTGGCGTAGCAGCCGCCTTCGAAGTTGAAGGTGCCCTGTTCCGACCAGCCGTGCTCGTCGTCGCCGATCAGCGTGCGGTTCGGGTCGGCCGACAGCGTGGTCTTGCCGGTGCCCGACAGGCCGAAGAACATCGCGGTGTCGACCGGGTTGTTCGGTGCGTGGTTGGCCGAGCAATGCATCGGCATCACGCCCTTGCCGGGCAGGATGTAGTTCAGCAGCGTGAACACGCCCTTCTTGTTCTCGCCGGCATATTCGGTGCCGCCGATCAGGATCACCTTCTTCGAGAAGTTCAGCGCGATCACCGTCTCGGTGCGGCAGCCGTGGCGCTCGGGATCGGCCTTGAAGGAGGGCAGGTTGATGACCGTGTACTCGGGCTCGAACTCGTCGAGCTCGTCGCGCTCGGGCCGGCGCATCATGTGGCGGATGAACAGGTTGTGCCAGGCCAGCTCCTGGACGAAGCGCACGTCGAGCCGGTGGGCCGGATCGGCGCCGCCGTAGAGATCCTGGACGTAGAGATCCTTGCCCTTCATGGCTTCCAGCATGTCGGCGTAGAGCACGTCGAATTTTGCCGGGTCCATCGGCTTGTTGTTGTCCCACCAGACGGTGTCTTCGACATCCGGGGTGCGCACGACGAACTTGTCCTGCGGCGACCGGCCGGTGTGGACGCCGGTCTCGACCAGGACCGCACCGCCCTTGCCGAGGTGACCTTCGCCATTCTTTACAGCGTGTTCCACGAGCTGCGGGTCGATCAGGTTGTAATAGACATTGCCGAGGCCGTCGATGCCCTGATCTTCCAGCCGTTGCGCCGGGTTCACGTGTCCTGTGCTCATCTGTTGCTCCTTGTACCCTCCGGCAATTCGGCCGGGGTTTGGGGTCTGAACGATGCGCGAAGGGCAGTCTCGCGCGGCGCCGCTACCGCGATGCTGCAGTGCGACATTTCCTTGCTATAACATGGGTTCTGGGGGATGGAACCGTTCTTGAAAGGCGTTAGCGCTACAGTCAGTCTGTTTGCGCAACCACTGTCTACGATCCGAGACCGATGCCGTAATTTTGCCATTAGTGATGCCTATTTGACTCACAAGGGACGCCGAATTGCCCTTCTGTGTTGCTTCTGCCAGGCAAACTGGATTGTATGCGCGGAAAAACAGGCTGATAGAACGTAGAGCAGAGGATTTCTCAATATGTCGAGAATTGCCTTGGTGGACGACGACAGGAACATCCTGACGTCGGTCTCCATGACCCTCGAGGCCGAAGGCTTCGAGGTGGAAACCTACAACGACGGCCAGGCGGCGCTGGATGCGTTCAACAAGCGCCTTCCCGACATGGCGGTGCTCGACATCAAGATGCCGCGCATGGACGGCATGGACCTGCTGCAGCGGGCTGCGTCAGAAGACCGCCATGCCGGTGATCTTCCTCACCTCGAAGGACGACGAGATCGACGAGGTGCTCGGCCTGCGCATGGGCGCCGACGACTACGTCAAGAAGCCGTTCTCGCCAGCGCCTGCTGGTCGAGCGCATCCGCGCGCTGCTGCGCCGCGCAGGAAGCGATCGAGGGCGTGGTGATGCCCGAGCACCGAGGAAAACAAGGTCATGGAGCGCGGCGAGCTGACGATGGATCCGCTGCGCCATGCGGTGACCTGGAAAGGGCGCGACGTGTCGCTGACCGTCACCGAGTTCCTGCTGCTGCAGGCGCTGGCCCAGCGGCCCGGCTTCGTGAAAAGCCGCGACCAGCTGATGGACGTCGCCTATGACGACCAGGTCTATGTCGACGACCGGACCATCGACAGCCACATCAAGCGGCTGCGCAAGAAGATGCGCATGGTCGACGACGAGTTTTCCGCGATCGAGACGCTCTACGGCATCGGATACCGCTACAACGAAGAGTAGTATCCACGCCGCAGGGGGGAAAGAGGTTCGGAGGCGCTTTGGTGCGCGATACTAAGGGCACGCGCGAAGACACCGAGGTGGTGTTGGGCGAGGACTGGGTCACAACCCCGTCCTCGGTCGATGCGGAATTGCGCGAAGGGCGCAAGCGCCGCAGCCTGATCGCGATCAACCGGTCCCCGCTCGCCCGCAAGATCATCATCTTCAACCTTCTGGGCCTCGTCGTTCTTGTCGGCGGGGTTCTCTACCTCAACCCGTTCCGCGAAAGCCTGCTCTACCAGCGCGAACAGGGGCTGGTGATGGCGGTCGAGATCGTCGCCGACGTGTTCGAGGTCCAGCAGGGCGTTCCGACGGAGCCAGGCGGCCCGGTCGGCACCGGCTTGTCCAGCGAGACGGTCGAAGCGGCGCTCGCCGACATCCGGATCCGCGACGGCAGCGATGTCATGGTGTTCAGCTCCGACGGCGGGTTGCTCGGCAAGACTGCGCGCCGGACGGCCAAGGTGGAGCGGCCGGTGGTCGGGCTCGAACGCGAACAGGGCGCCACCCTCATCACCGACGGGCTCAGCCGGGTCTGGGACGTGATCGCCGGGCTGATCGCGGCCACCAGCGACATCGGCGAAGTGCAATACGACGTCGAGCTGCAGGCGCGTGAGCTTCTCGCCGAAGCCTTCGCCGGAAACACCAAGATCGCCAGCAACCGCGCGCCGTACGGCGAAAGCGCCTATGTTGTGGCCACGCCGATCCTTGTCGACGGCGAGGTCATCGGCGCCGTCGCTCTGTCGAGCCCGGGCGGGCTGGTCGACGAGTTGGTGCGCGCCGAGCGCGAACAGATCCTTCAGATGTTCATCATCGCGATCCTGGTCTCGATCGGCCTCAGCCTGGTGCTGGCCTCGACCATCGCCAACCCGCTTGCCGACCTCGCCGCCGCCGCCGAGATCGGCCGCGACAAGAACTCGCGCCGGGTCAACCCGGGCCGGGTACGCATCCCCGACCTCACGGCGCGGCCCGACGAGATCGGCCGGCTGTCGAAGGCGCTGCGCGGCATGGTCGCGGCGCTCTACGACCGGATCGACGCCAACGAACAATTCGCCGCCGACGTGGCGCACGAAATCAAGAACCCGCTCGCGTCCTTGCGCTCCGCCATCGGCTCGCTCCGGTTCGTCAAGAAGCGAAGAGCAGCGCGACAAGCTGCTTGACGTGATCGACCACGACGTGCGCCGGCTCGACCGGCTGGTCAGCGACATTTCCAACGCCTCGCGGCTCGACTCGGAGCTGGTGAAGGAAGAGGAAGAGGCGTTCGACCTGCATCAAGATGCTGCGCAACCTGACCGAATACCTCGGCGGCGAAGCGCACCAGAAGGGCGTCGACTTCATCACCGACCTCGCCGTCGGATTCGATCGTCATCACCGGGCTCGAGGCGCGGCTGGCGCAGGTCTTCGTCAACCTCATCACCAACGCGATCAGCTTCTGCGAAGAGGGCGACGCGATCCGGGTCTGGGCCCGCCAGCGTGAAAACCGCGTGCTGGTGGTGGTCGAGGACACCGGCCCCGGCATTCCGGACGAGGCGCTGACCAAGATCTTCAACCGGTTCTACAGCCAGCGGCCCGAAAAGCAGTTCGGCAACAATTCCGGTCTCGGCCTGGCGATCTCCAAACAGATCGTCGAAGCCCATGGCGGCGTGATCTGGGCCGAGAACATCCGCCCGACCGACGCCGACGTCACCTCCGAACCGCTCGGCGCCCGTTTCGTCGTCGGCTTGCCGGTGTGACCGGTCGCGAAACCGGTCCGCCCGCCGCCCTCGTCCAGCACGCGAGCGCCGTCGTCCTTGGCGACGCGGACCACGCCAGCTTCGGTGTGCTCATCGAGGGGCCATCGGGCTGCGGAAAATCCGCCTTCGCGCTTCAACTCATCGCCCTCGGCGCACGCCTCGTGGCCGACGATCGTACCCGGATCGTGGCGCGCGACGGCTGGCCCTGGCTGTGCGCCCCCGAGCGGCTCGAAGGCGTCATCGAGGCGCGTGGCGTCGGGCTCATCCAGGTCCCGTCCGCGGGTGCCGCGCCGCTTCGGCTGATCGTCGACATGGGGGCCGCCGAGCCCGCGCGCCTGCCCGAACCGACCACCCGCGACGTAATGGGCCAACGCATCCGTTACCTTCTCAGGGTTGACGGGCCGCACTTCGCGGGGTCCATAGTCGCCTTGTCCAAAGGCGGTTGGTGGCATGACGGATGAAATTTCAGGAGACGCCGCGCCCGAAGCGGCGGGACGTGCAAACGCCAACGGCGCTTCGCAACACGTCGTGCTGGTCTCGGGCGCCTCCGGGGCGGGCCGCACGACGGCGATCCGGGCGCTGGAGGATTTCGGCTACGAGGTGATCGACAACCTGCCGATGCGTCTGATCCCGCGGCTGCTGTCCGGGGAACCGCTCGATCATCCGCTCGCGCTGGGCATCGACGTGCGCACCCAGGGGTTCTCGGCGGAGGCGATGGTCGAAACGGTGGACGCGCTGGTCGCCGACCCCGATGTCGACGTCGAGTTCCTGTTCCTCGATTGCCGCGCGGAAGTGCTGGCGCAGCGCTATTCGGAAACCCGCCGCCGCCACCCGCTCAGCCCCGACGAAAGCCCGATCCGCGGGATCGAGCGCGAGATCGGTCTGCTGCTTCCGGTGCGCGCCCGGGCCGACGTGCTGGTCGATACCTCCGATCTGACGGTGCACGAGCTGAAAGCCGAGATCCAGCGCTGGCTCGGAATCGGCAGCCGCGACGCGCTGCACGTCACGGTGCAAAGCTTCTCCTACAAACGCGGCATGCCACGCGGCCTTGATCTCGCCTTCGATGTCCGGTTCCTGCGCAACCCGCATTGGGTGCCCGAGCTTCGCCCGCTGACCGGGCGCGATCCCAAGGTCGCCGCGCATGTCGAGAGCGACCCGCGTTACGCGGAATTCTACGACCGGGTCACCGGTCTGGTCACCTTCCTGGTGCCGGCCTACGCGGAAGAGGGAAAGTCACACCTGTCGATCGGGTTCGGATGCACCGGCGGGCGTCACCGTTCGGTCGCACTCGCAGAAAGCCTCTCCAAGACCCTTGCGGCGGCTGGCTGGCAGGTGTCAACTAGGCATCGTGAAGTCGAAAGCGCGTTGGAACAGGGCGCGACCTCTTTGGGAGAGACGGGGGGTAAACCCGGGTGATCGGGATCGTAATCGTCGCGCACGGCGGGCTTGCCGCGGAGTACCTCGCGGCCGTGGAGCACGTCGTGGGACCGCTCAAACAGGTCCGGGCGATTGCCATCGCGGCCGATTTCGACAAGGTGCGCAAGGCCGCCGAGATCATCGACGCGGCCGATGCGGTCGACACCGGCGACGGCGTGATCGTGGTGGTCGACATGTTCGGCTCCTCTCCCTCCAACCTGTCGCTCCCCGCCTGTGCCGACACCGACAGGAAGATCCTCTATGGTGCCAACCTCCCGATGCTGGTGAAACTGGCGAAAAGCCGCGAAAGCAACGTCGAAACCGCGACGAAAGCGGCAATGGCGGCGGGACGCAAGTATATCGACGTCATCGACGGCAAGCCCGCGGGGAGAGAATGAGCATGGTCGAGACGGTGTCGCGCCAGATGAAGATCGTCAACGACAAGGGTCTGCATGCCCGCGCCTCGGCCAAGTTCGTCGAAACCGTGGAGCTGTTCGATGCCGAGGCCCGCGTCGGCAAGGACGGGATGGAGACGGCCGGCGACTCCATCATGGGCCTGCTCATGCTCGCCGCCTCCTACGGAACCCAGATCGAGGTTGAAACTTCCGGTCCGGACGCGCAAAAGCTCATGGATGCTCTCGAGGCCCTCGTGGTCGACAAGTTCGGAGAAGGATTCTGAGCCATGGATTCGCTCACCGGTCTGACCCGTGCCGGGGCTTCGGACCCGCCGAAATACGACAAACGGGACCTGACCTACGCGAATTCATTCGAGAACGGTTTCCAGGCGTTTTTCATCAAGGCGGTGGAATGGCTGACCGGCAAGATCAGCCTGGTGCGCATGGTGCGCGAGTTCGAACGCCGCGGTGGGGCAAAAGGGCTCGAGTTCTGGGGCGCGGCGCTGGATGTCATGGGCATCGAGATCACCACGCCGGCTGAACAATTCGACAACATCCCCAAGGAAGGGCCGGTGGTGGTGGTGGCCAACCACCCGCACGGGTTGGTCGACGGCATGGTGATGGCGGAGCTCATCGCCCGGGTCCGCCCGGATTTCCAGATCCTGACCCGCGAAGTGCTCACCGGGCTCGACGAGGCGGCCTCCTCCTACCTGATCCCGGTGCCGTTTCCCTACGACAAGGACGTGCAGAAAAAGAGCGTCGAGATGCGCGCCAAGGCGATGGACAAGCTCAAAGCGGGCGGGCTCATCTGCATCTTCCCCTCCGGCGTGGTGGCAACGTCGCAAACGGCATTCGGCCCGGTGGTCGAGGCCGAGTGGAACGTGTTCACCGCGCAGTTGATCCGCCGCTCCGGGGCGACCGTGGTGCCGATCCATTTCCGCGGCCACAACTCGCGCACCTATCACATCGCCAACCGGATCTCGGCGACGTTCCGGCAGGCAATGTTGCTGCACGAGGTTGTCCATGTCTGCAACAAGCCGCATGGCCCGGTGATCGGCGCCCCGTTCACCGAAGCGCAGATGGAAAGCTTGAAGACCGACCCGCGCGGCTGGATCGCCTGGGCGAGGGAACACACGCTGTCACTGGAAGACTGAGCCTTCCGGCGTGGCAAAGCCGCTTGCAAGCGGCTTTCGCACGCGGGCGCGCGCCCGCGTCTCACGGCGTTTCGAAACGCCGTCGCTCCAGCCCTTGATCACAGCGCCGGCCGCGCTCGCGGCCTGTCAGCGTCCATCTGCTCCAAGCCCGTCCAACACCTGCCCGCGCCAGACGGCGCCAGGGGCCACCGCACCGGTCCCCGATCGCCAGACCGCGCCAGCGCTTCATGGACCCGCGTGAACAGGGCAATTGCTTCGTCGGTGGAGAGGGGCGCAACCGCCCGGGCGAGCCTGCGGTCCACGTCCGATACCGCGCCGCGTGATTGCGCCAGATGCCGTTGTGTTCGACGCCAAACCGATCCCGCTCGCGGGGCGCAAACCTCTCGTCGATCTCGATGTCGCCGGGGGGCAGCTGGGCTGGGGCGCGGCGATCTGGTTCGCCTGCGACGACGCGGACGCGCTGCACGAGAGGTTGAAAGCGGAGGGCGTCGGGGTCCTTTCGCCGCCGAAACCCGGACCCTTCGGCCGCCATTTCGCCTTTCGCGACCCGTTCGGCCACGCCGTTACCGCGCAGACGGCTTGACGCGGTACTGGATCGGAATCGCGCGCCGCGATCGGGTCCGGGTCGGTCTCGCCGGTGGTTTCTGCCAGCTTGGCCACGGCAAGGCGGCGCCGGTTCGGCGCCTCGCGGCGGGCGACGGCCTGGTCTATTGCTCGCCCCGCACCACGGTGGGCGCCAGCGACAAGGTGCAGGCTTTCACGGCGATCGGCCGGGTGCGGCCGGGCGAGGTCTACCAGGTGCGGCAGCGCGAAGGGTTCACGCCCCATCGTCGCGGCGTGGCCTATGCCGATGCGCGAGAGGCAAGTATTGGCCCGTTGCCCGGAAAGCTGTCGTTTTCACGAGACGGTGCAAACCGGGGGATGGTCATGCGGCGCGGCGCCTTCGAACTCACCGAAGCCGATTTCATACGATCGCCCGCGCCACGGGTGTCGGCGCTCAGCGCGTCGGCACCGGCGTTTCGCCCCGGTAATCGTAGAACCCCCGGCCCGTCTTGCGCCCGAGCCAGCCGGCGTCGACGTATTTCGTGAGCAGCGGGCAGGGCCGGTACTTGGTGTCGGCCAGCCCGTCGTAGAGCACGTTCATGATTGCGAGACAGGTGTCGAGACCGATGAAATCGGCCAGTTCGAACGGCCCCATCGGGTGGTTTGCGCCCAGTTTCATCGCCTGGTCGATCGACTGCACCGAGCCGACCCCCTCGTAGAGCGTATAGACCGCCTCGTTGATCATCGGCACCAGGATGCGGTTGACGATGAAGGCCGGGAAATCTTCGGCCGTCGAGGCTGTCTTGCCGAGGCTTTCCACGACGGCGAGGCAGGCGTCGTAGGTCTCGGCGTCGGTGGCGATGCCGCGGATCAGCTCAACGAGCTGCATCACCGGGACCGGGTTCATGAAGTGGAACCCCATGAACTTCTCTGGCCGGTCGGTACGGCTCGCGAGCCGGGTGATCGAGATCGACGAGGTGTTGGAGGTCAGGATCGTCTCCGGCTTCAGGTGCGGCAGCAGGCTGGCGAAGATCTTCTCCTTCACCCGCTCGTCCTCGGTGGCGGCTTCCACCACCAGGTCGGTGGCGCCGAGGTCGGCGATCTTCAGCGTCGTCGAGATCCGCGCGAGCGCTTCGTCGCGCTCGGCTGCGCTGATCTTCTCGCGGGTCACCTGACGGTCGAGGTTGTTGCGGATCGTCTCGACCGCGGCGTCGAGCGCACCCTGGTCGATATCGTTGAGAAGCACGTTGTAGCCCGCCAACGCCATCACATGGGCAATGCCGTTGCCCATCTGGCCTGCGCCCACGACCCCGATCGTCTCGATTGCCATATGCTTGTTCCCTCGCCTGTTTGCGCGACCATAGAGCAAAACGGGGAAGGGTGGGAATGGTCTTGGCGGAATATTTCGCAGGTGCAGCATTACCCGGTGCCCCGCTGCGCAACGCGACGGCGATCGCGTCGGTCGCGATCCGACCCGGTGATGGCCGGGATCGTTCAAGTTTTCGGTTTAGCCTTTTGGCAAACATTGTCTGCGAATCTGTGCCCCGGGTAAGAGAAGGAATGGGTGGATGGCCTACGACAACCTGGGCGAAGGCGCCCTCGACTACTTTCCGTGCCGCTACGGAAAATCAAAGCTGACCTTCCGCGGGCCGCGCCGGCGGCTGGAAGGGCGTTACTACGCCGTGCTCGGCGGGACCGAGGCCTATGGCAAGTTCGTGGCGCGGCCCTTTGCCGACCTCGCCGAGGAGATCACCGGCACCAAGGTGGTCAACCTTGGGAACATGAACGCGGGGATCGATGTCTATTCCGGTGACCAGACCGTAATGGATGCTTGTGGCGGGGCCGCCGCGACGGTCTTGCAGGTCTCCGGCGCCCAGAACATGTCGAACCGGTTCTACGCCGTGCATCCGCGCCGCAACGATCGCTTCCTGCGGGCGTCGAACCTGCTCAAGACGATCTACCGCGAGGTGGACTTCACCGAGTTCAACTTTACGCGTCACCTGCTGGGCCGGCTCAAGGAGGTCAGCGAGGACAAGTTCGCCATGGTCGAACAGGAGCTCAAGGAAGCCTGGGTCGCCCGGATGAAGATGCTGGTGTCGAAGATCGAAAGCCCGGTGGTTCTCTTGTGGCTTGCCGACCATTCGCCGGACGACGTGACCTTCTGCACGGCGGAGGGGAGCGATCCGCTGTTCGTCGACCGCGAGATGCTGCAGCAAGTCATGCCCTACGCGGCCGCCACCGTCGAAGTGGTGATTGATCCGCCGGCCGTCGAGGACGGTTTCGCGGGGCTGGTCTATTCGGAAATGGAAGCCCCCGCCGCGCGCGGCATGTTGGGGACGGTGGCGCATGAAAAGACCGCCGAGGCGCTTGCGCCGGTCCTGGATGCGATCGGCTGATGCCATCGATCGCGCGGCTTGAGGCCGAATGAAAAAGGCCCGCCGGTATCGGCGGGCCTTATCGCATCCGTTCTGGCCACCCGATGGCTCCCGCCCTATCCTGGGCGGGCAGGAGAGCAAGGGGGCGTACTTGATTGGATATGTCACGGTCGGTGTCGACGATATCGACCTAGCGGAGCGGTTCTATTCCGCGATCCTGCCGCGCCTCGGCTACCGGCTGGAGGTCACGAACGAAGGGTTGAGCTATGCGCTCCCCGGCCCCCGGGACGGATCCTTCGAACCGCCCGATTTTCATGTGAAACATCCGTGGGACAGGCAGCCGGCCTCGTCCGGCAACGGCACCATGGTGGCGTTCCGGGTGCCGACCCAGGTCATGGTCCGCGCGTTGCACGGTGCTGGGCTTGCCGCCGGCGGGCGCGACGAGGGAGCTCCCGGGTTTCGGGCCGACTACGGGGCGCATTTCTACGTGGGCTACCTGCGCGACCCGCAGGGCAACAAGCTGGCGCTGTTCTGCAATGGCAGGGACGAGCCGGGGCGCCGTGCCTGAGGGTGCCGGTCCCCGAGAAAAAAGACCGCGCCCGCGGGGGGCGCGATCCGGGTTTGCGTTGGCGGCGCCGGCTCAGAGCTTGTCGGTCAGCTCCGGCACGGCCTCGAACAGGTCGGCGACGAGGCCGTAGTCGGCGACCTGGAAGATCGGCGCCTCCTCGTCCTTGTTGATGGCGACGATGACCTTGCTGATCCTTCATGCCGGCCAGGTGCTGGATCGCGCCGGAGATGCCGACCGCGATGTAGAGCTCGGGCGCGACGATCTTGCCGGTCTGGCCCGACCTGCCAGTCGTTGGGCGCGAAGCCGGCATCGACCGCCGCGCGCGAGGCGCCGATGGCGGCGCCGAGCTTGTCGGCGAGCGGCTCGAGCAGCTGCGAAGTTCTCGCCGATCCGCATGCCGCGGCCGCCGGAGACGATGATGCCGGCGGCGGTCAGCTCGGGCGGTCGGACTTGGACGAGCTCCTGCGCCGACGAAGCTCGACAGGCCGCGGATCGGCCGGCGCGTCGACGGTCTCGACCGCGGCCGAGCCGCCCGTGCCGCGGCCGCGTCGAAGGCGGTGGTGCGCACGGTGATCACCTTCATCGCGTCGGTCGACTTGCACCGTCGCGATGGCGTTGCCGGCGTAGATCGGGCGCACGAAGGTGTCCGGCCGCTTCGACCGCGGTGATGTCGGAGATCTGCGCCACGTCGAGCAGCGCGGCGACGCGCGGCAGCACGTTCTTGCCGACGGTGGTGGCCGGCGCGAGCGATGTGGCTGTAGTCCGTCCGCCAGCGACACGACCAGCGCCGCCAGCGGTCTCGGCCAGCGCGTGGTCGTAGCGCGCGATCGTCGGCGAGCAGCACCTTGGCGACGCCGGCGACCTTCGCGGCTGCGTCGGCGGCGGCGCCGCAGCCGCGCCCGGCGACCAGCACGTGCACGTCGCCAGCCGATCTGCGCGGCCGCGGTGACGGTGTTGAGCGTCGCGCGGTTGCCAGCGCCGCCGTTGTCGTGTTCGGCAATGACGAGAACGGCTCATCAGATCACCTTCGCTTCGTTCTTCAGCTTGTCGACCAGCTCGGCGACGATCCGGCACCTTGATGCCGGCCTGGCGCTTCGGCGGCTCGGCCACCTTCAGCACCGTCGAGGCGCGGCGTCGACGTCGACGCCGAGATCGGCCGGCGTCTTGCGTCGTCGAGCGGCTTCTTCTTCGCCTTCATGATGTTGGGCAGCGTGGCGTAGCGCGGCTCGTTCAGGCGCAGGTCGGTGGTGACCACGGCCGGCAGCTTGACGCTTGACGGTCTCGCAGGCCGCCGTCGACCTCGCGGGTGACGTCGCGCGCTGTCGCCGGCCACCTCGACCTTCGAGGCGAAGGTGCCCTGCGGCCAGCCCAGCAGCGCGGCCAGCATCTGGCCGGTCTGGTTGCAGTCGTCGTCGATCGCCTGCTTGCCGAGGATGACCAGGCCGGGCTGCTCCTTCGTCGACCAGGGCCTTCAGCAGCTTGGCCACGGCCAGCGGCTGACAGTTCGTCGTCGGTCTGCGACCAGGATGCCGCGGTCGGCGCCGATGGCCAGCGCGTGCGCAGGTCTCCTGGCACTGCGTGACGCCGATCGAGACGGCGATGACCTCGGTGGCCGTGCCGGCTTCCTTCAGCCGCACCGCCTCCTCGACGGCGATCTCGTCGAACGGGTTCATGCGACATCTTGACGTTGGCGAGTCTCGACGCCGCTGCCGTCCGCCTTGACGCGGACCTTGACGTTGTAGTCGACGACGCGCTTGACGGGCACCAGCACCTTCATTGGCGTGTCACTCCCATTGGCAAGCCCGCCGACGTGCGGCGGGCGGACAGTCTGGGAGCCTGTTTAGCGGCGTTTGCACCCGCAGAACAATGCAAAAGCGACATATTATTGCGCGCGTGCCCCGCGTTTTTTGCCGCAGCTGCGGCGTTAGCGATAACGCTTCTCGGGTGGCCCCGACTCTGGCATCCTGTTGGTCATAGGAGGAGCGATGACCGACCTGCCCGAACCCAGAATCGTCGACAGCGACGGCCGGACATTCGTCGGTCTCGCGGAAAACTTCGACATGACCCGGCGCGGCGAGATCCCGGCGCTTTACGCGCGGTTCTCCGGGGCGCGCGCCGGCATCGAGGGCGAAGTTGACGGCGCGCTCTACGGGATCTCGCTCGACGCCAAGCCCGACGGCACCTTCCGCTACGCGGTCGCCGTCGAAGTGCCGCTGCCCGGCGCAAAACCGGAGGGGTTCTGCGTGCTCGAGGCGCGCGCGGGGACGTACGCGGTGTTCCGTCAACGCACACCGATCGCCGACTTGCCGGCGCGGTTCGACGCGATCTTCTCCAGCTGGCTGCCCGCCGCGCCCTTTGCGCAGCGCGCGGGCGCCGTGTTCGAGCGCTATCCGGACGACGATGCGCCCGAGGACGGCAAGATGCTCTACGAGATCTGGGTGCCGGTCACACCCACCTAGACGGTCACACCCACTTGGCCGGTTCCGCCGCAGCGCGGGGGCATGGTCTTCGGGCCGTGACCCGCCCGACCTGCGAGGGGCGGCGCGATCCGGCGTTCGCGATCGCCACACGCCAAAGTGACCGGCCCGGCACGGCGCCGTCCGGCTATGCTTGCGCCGCGCGTTGTTTTTGGGGAGGCAAGATGATGGCACGGACGAAAGTGACGGGGGTCGGCGGGTTCTTTTTCCGGGCGCGGGACCCGAAGGCCCTGGCTGCCTGGTACGATACCCACCTCGGGGTCAATCCGGCGCCGACCGACATGGACACGCCGGTCTGGATGCAGGAGGCCGGACCGACGGTGTTCGCGCCGTTCGCAGCGGATACCGACTATTTCGCGGCCGACCGGCAGTTCATGCTCAACTTCCGCGTCTCAGACCTCGACGCGATGCTGTCCGGGCTTCGGGCCGCGGGCATCGAGGTGAGCCATGAACAGGAGATGGAGGGCATCGGGCGGTTCGCCCGGATTCACGACCCGGAAGGCAATCCGATCGAGTTGTGGCAACCGCAAGCCTAGCCTTCCCGCGCAGGGCGCTTCAGCGATTCGCCCCCGGCACCCAGAGCACATCCGCCCGGCCGTCGTCATTGGCCATGCGGGCGGCGCAGAACAACCAGTCGGAGAGGCGGTTGAGGTAGCGGATCGCGGCCGGGCTCACGTCGCCCGGCTCGGTCTGGTCAAGCCGGGTGGCGCAGCGTTCGGCCCGCCGGGCCACGGTGCGGGCGTGGTGCAGATGCGCCGACAGGGGCGATCCGCCCGGCAGGATGAAGCTCTTGAGCGGCTCCAGTACCGCGGTCATCGCGTCGATCTCCGTCTCCAGCCGGTCGACCTGGGTGTCGACCATGCGCAGCACCGGGTGGCCGGCTGCGTCGTCGCCCGCGATGTTGGGTCGAGACAAATCCGCGCCGAGGTCGAAGAGATCGTTCTGGATGCGCGCAAGGTCCGCATCGGTGTCCGGATTGGCAGAGAGGCGGGCGATGCCGAGCACCGCGTTCAGCTCGTCGACCGTGCCATAGGCCTCGACCCGGTCGGCGTGCTTGGGCGCCCGGCTCATGTCGCCGAGCGCGGTGTCGCCGCCGTCGCCGGTGCGGGTGTAGATCTTGTTGAGCACGACCATCGTCAGCCTCCGCGGCGCATGTAGACGTAAAGGAGGATGAGCGCGATGGCGACGGCCTGGGCCACGATCCGCGCCCGCATCACCTTGTTGGCGTATTTCCGGTTGAAATTGCCGCCACGGGCGAAGCCGCCGATGCCGGTGAACAGGATCACCGTGGTGATGCCGACCGCGATGAGCACGAGAATGAGAAGCGGGTCCTGGAACATGGTCTTCCCGGTTTGTCTGAGGTTTCGACGGTGGTAACGGGTTCCGGCCGTGAATGCGAGAGGGAGAAAGCTGATCCGCGAGGGCGCCGCAGCCCGCGCACGGTCGTCCCGGCGCTGTCTATCGGTGGCGAGGCCACCCAACCCGCTGCCCCAGGCGCCCAGGGCAGTGAGTCTGTCTTTGAGTACGTCTTCCATATATTTCATTAGGTTACGTGGATCAGGTGGTAACCTGCGGGTAACCTTTCGGGCAGGGCGTGTGCGGTTGCGCGGGCGAAAGTCCACCGGCTCCCGCCAGCCCCGCGGGCCGCCTTCAGAACCGCGTGATGATGCGGTCGAAGGTGCGCGCCGGCAACAGCCGCTTGAGCACTGCGGCGGCCCGGGTCGGTATGGTGACCGCGTAGCGGATCTTCGGGCGGCGCGCTTCCAGGGCATGGATGAGCGCCTTGGTCACCGCTGCGGGCGGCAGTTGAAACCGATCGCCGCGGCCGCCTTTGTCGTAAAGCCGGGGCAGAACGTCCCGTTCATAGGCGGCGCGGCGCGGCGAAGCCTGCCAGTCGATCCAGCGTTCGAAATGCGGCTGCGATTTCACCCGGAAATCGGTGGCGATGGGCCCGGGCTCGATCAGCACCGGATGGATGTCGGTGCCATGAAACTCGAGGCGCAGCGTGTCGGCATAGCCTTCCAGCGCAAACTTGCTCGCCACATAGGCAGAACGCCAGGGGAAGGCGGTGAACCCGAAGCCCGAGGAGTTGAACACGATCCGGCCATGCCCCTGGGCGCGCATGATCGGCAGCACCTGCCGGGTGAGCTCATGGACACCGAAGAAATTCGCTTCGAACATTTCGCGCAGCGCCTCGGTGGGCAGGTCCTCGGCGGCGGCCGGAAGCCCGTGGGCCCCGTTGGCGAAAATCGCGTCGAGCGTGCCACCGGTGCGCGCGGTCGCCTGCGCGAGCGCGGTTCGGATCGTGTCCGGGTCGGTATGGTCGAGCGGCAGGCTCTCGAGCCCCTCGGACATCAACCGCTCGACGTCCTCCGGCTTGCGCGCGGTGGCGAACACCTGCCAGCCCCGGGCCTTGAGCGCGTGCGCGGCGTCGTACCCTATCCCCGACGAGCAGCCAGTGATGAGAATGGATTTCTGCGACATGAGATCTCCTGCCGGATACGGGTCGAATTCGGGCCGGGGTCGGGCCGAGGCGCGGCGGCTCGGTGGGGTGGGCGCCGCGTTATTGCCCCGGGGTGAGCGAAAGCTGCGAATCGGAGACGTATCCGGCGGCGCCGTTCGGCAGCAGGATCATCCGCCAGCCGTCGCCCTTGCCGCCGAGATCGACCACGGCGCTGCCGCGCGGCAACTCGTCGACCGCCCGGTCGCCCGCCGACGGGCCGGCGCGCACGGTCACCCCGGCCGATGACACGTAGAGCACGCCTTGAGGTTCGTCGGGAAGCGTCGGCACGACCGGTTCGGGTTCCGGTTCCGGCAGCGGCGCCGCGACGATAACGGCGCTGCCGCCTGCGGCTGCGGCGTCGGGCGGGGTGTCGGTTTCCGATTGCACCGGGGTCGGGTCTTCGACGGTCAGGTCCGCCGGTTCCGGCGCAGCTTCGATCTCGGCGAGATCGGCCGGCGGCAGCGGGTCCAGGGTCTGGAGCGGTCGCGGCAGCGGGCGCAGGTTCGACGGGAGGTCCACCACCGGCGCGCTATCCGGTGCGGTTTCGGGAAGCGGGGTGACGGCGGCGGCTTCGGCTGCCCCGGGCGCATCCTCCGCCTCGACGGCGACCGTTTCGGGAGCGGGGTCGGGCGCGGTCTCGACCGGGGCGACGGGGTCGGGCGCCGGTTCCGCGGCCGGGACGAGCGGTTCGGCAGGCGGTTCGGCGATGCGGTCGGCCGCAAGCGCCGCCGCGGCCACGGCTGCGGGTCCGGCGCGCAGCGGGCGTTTCGAGGTCGAGCGGAACGGCAGGCCCCGGGGGCCGCTCGGTGAGCGCGGGCGCGGCTGCGGGCGCGACGTCGACCAGCGGTGCCGCCGGCGGTTCCGGCTTTGGCAACGGGCGCGGGGTGGTCTCGGGCGCGAAAACGGTCGCGACGCGGGCGTCCGGTTCCGTCTCGGGCTCCGGGGCCGTCTCAGGCAAGTCCTCTAACGTGGTCTCCGGCGTTTCCACCACCGCGGCCTCCGGCGTTTCCGCCACCGGGGCCGCAGGCGTCTCCGTCACCGTGGTCTCGGGCGCTTCCGCAACCCTTGCTTCGGGCGCGGCCCCTTCCGTTGTGCCGTCGGCGACGGGCGGTTCGGGTATCTCCTCGGCGAGCACCGCTTCGAGAGCGGCTGTGACTGGATCGGGCTCCGGCTCCGCGAGGGGCTCCGGTTCGGTGTCGGCAATCGCCACGCTCGGTTCGGGGCGCTGGGCGGGGCGCTGGATGGGGCGCGGACTGCGCGCAGGCGCGAGGTCGGTGCCGATGACCGGCGGGGTGCCTGGTGCGGCCTCGGGCTCCAGCGCGGCCACGGTTTCCGGCGCGGGCGCGGGGTCGACGGCCGGCAGCGGTTCCGGGGCCGGTTGCGCGCCGGTCTCGGGCGTGTCGGTCGCCGCGATGTCGTCCGGTGCGGGGGCGGGTGCCGCGACCGGGTCCGGGGTTGCCGCCGGTTGCGCAGCCGGGGCCGGGCGGCGCCGCGGCGGGCTCGGTCAGCAGCGCGAGCGGGCCGGTCTCGCCGTCCCCGCCGAAAAGCTCGGCCCACAACGAGGTCTCGCGACCGATCCGATTGTCCGGCAGCCCGGCCTCGCGGCCGAAATACATCATGCCCAGGTAGAGCAGAACAACAGTCAGCAATGTGAATTTCGCCACGCGCATGGCCCCCCAATAACGCCCGGGGCGAAACCGCGCCAGAGCCTCGCGCGTTCGGTGGGCAATTGTGGCGGAAAAACCCGAGGCGTCCCGCTTGCGGGGGGCGAATCGGGCCTGTATTGACTGCGGCATGACCGACAACGTCGACGATCAGGACAAGTCCACCGTTCGAAACCCGGGAAACGCTGCGCCGCGCGATCGGCGACCGCTATCTGACCTATGCGCTGTCGACGATCATGCACCGGGCGCTGCCGGATGCGCGCGACGGGCTGAAGCCGGTGCACCGGCGCATCCTCTACGCGATGCGCCGGCTGCGGCTGAATCTCCGACGGCGGCTTCCTGAAATCGGCGAAGATCTCCGGCGACACGATGGGCGATTTCCACCCCCACGGCGATGCCGCGATCTACGACGCGATGGCGCGGCTGGCGCAGGATTTCAACGTCCGCTACCCGCTGGTCGACGGCCAGGGCAACTTCGGCAATATCGACGGCGACAACCCGGCGGCCGCGCGCTACACCGAGGCGCGGATGACCGTCGTCGCCGAGGCGCTGCTGGAGGGGCTCGACGAGAACGCCGTCGATTTCCGGCCCAACTACGACGGCCGGCTCGAAGAGCCGGTCGTGCTGCCCGCCGACCTTCCCGAACCTGCTCGCCAACGGCGCCATCGGGCATCGCGGTGGGCATGGCCACCAACATCCCGCCGCACAACATCGCCGAGCTGATCGACGCCTGCCTGCATCTCATCAAGACGCCGGATGCCCGCGACGACACGCTCCTGAACTACGTTCCCGGGCCCGATTTCCCGACCGGCGGCGATCATCGTCGAGACCGCGAGACCATCGCCCAGGCCTACCGCACCGGGCCGCGGCGCGTTCCGGCTGCGCGCCAAGTGGGAGGTCGAGGATCTGGGCCGCGGCCAGTGGCAGATCGTGGTCACCGAGATCCCCTACCAGGTGCAGAAGTCGAAGCTGATCGAGAAGATCGCCGAGGTGATCCAGACCAAGAAGGTGCCGATCCTGGCCGATGTGCGCGACGAAAGCGCCGACGACATCCGCGTGGTGCTGGAACCGCGCTCGAAGAACGTCGACCCCGAGGTGCTGATGGGGATGATGTTCCGCAACTCCGAGCTGGAGACGCGGTTCAGCCTCAACATGAACGTGCTGATCGACGGGCGTGACGCCGAAGGTCTGCTCGCTCAAGGAGGTGCTGCGCGCCTTCCTCGACCTCCGCCGCGAGGTGCTGATCTGCGCCGCTCGCAGCACCGGATGGACAAGATCGACCACCGGCTGGAGGTGCTCGAAGGCTTCATCATCGCCTTCCTCAACCTCGACCGGGTGATCGACATCATCCGCTACGACGACGACCCCAAGGCGGGGTTGATGTACGAGGACTGGTCGCGCCCGCACCAGGCGACGATCAAACGCGCCACCGACGAGACCGACTACGTCTCGCCGCTGGCGGGCATCGACGTGGCGGCGCTGGAACTGCGCGAAGACCCGGACGCGGTCGCGCGCGGCGTGCTCGCCGAGAGCGCGAAGGGCCGAAGGTCCCGCGCCGGTTTGCGGGGCGCTCCGAGGGGCTCTCGGATGTCCAGGCCGAGGCGATCCTCAACATGCGGCTGCGGAGCCTGCGCCGGCTCGAAGAGATGGAACTGATCCGCGAGCGCGACGCCCTCATGGAAGAGCGCGCCGGGCTCGAGGACCTGCTCGAAAGCGACGAGCTGCAATGGGCGCGGATCTCCGACGAGCTGCCGGGCCGCGAAGAAGAAATTCGGCAAGGATTACGAGGGCGGTGCGCGCCGGACCGTGATCGAGGAGGCGAGCGAGATCGAGGAAGTGCCGCTCGAGGCGATGATCGAGCGCGAACCGCTGACCGTGGTCTGCAGCCAGATGGGCTGGATCCGCGCGCCGTCCGGCCATGTCGACCTTGACCCGCGAGTTCAAGTTCAAGGATGGCGACGGCCCGCGCTTCGCCTTCCACGCCGAGACCACCGACAAGGTGCTGGTGTTCGCCGGGAACGGGCGGTTCTACACGCTCGCGGCGTCCAACCTGCCCGGCGGGCGTGGCATGGGCGAACCGCTGCGGCTGATGGTCGACCTGCCCAACGAGGCCGGCATCGTCACCATGTTCACCTACCAGCCGGGGCAGAAGCTGCATCGTCGCCAGCGCCGAGGGCAACGGCTTCGTGGTCACCGCCGATGAGGTCATCGCGCAGACCCGCGCCGGCAAGCAGGTGCTGAACGTCGGGGGCGGGGTCGCGAAGATCTGCAAACCGGTCACGGGCGACCACGTGGCGGTCGTGAGCCAGAACCGCAAGCTCCTGGTCTTCCCGCTGTCGGAGCTGCCCGAGATGACCCGCGGCAAGGGCGTGCGGCTCCAGAAATATAATGCCGCGCGCGGCAAACAGGGGGTGCTTGAGCTCGACGGCGGGCTGTCCGACATCACCACCTTCGATCTCGAAAAGGGCCTCTCCTGGGCGGCGGCAGGCGACCGGACCCGCACCGAGGTGGACATGCGCCCGTGGATCGGCAAGCGCGCCTCGGTCGGCAAACTGCCGCCCCATGGCTTCCCGCGCGACAACAGGTTTTCGGACCCGACTGCCTGAAGGACGGTCCGGGCCGGAGATGCCTCATGACGCTCCACCCGGGTGAACACCTGTTTTTGAGACGCACGGGTCTTCCCGATGCCTCCGACCCTGAGGCACAGGACCTCGGCATGGCCCGATTGTTCGGCCCACATCTCCTGAGATCACGCCCGGATTTCTGAGATTGCCCTGTGTGCGGCGCGGCCCAGGCGCACGGCTACAGCCGGTCCACCAGCCCCAAAACAGGCCCGGCCGCGGCGAAAACCCTGCGGCGCAGGGGGGCCAGCGGGAACCGCGCCAACGGCGCCTTGATCGCGTCGGGGAAGGGCAGCAGAGGCTGTTTCCCCCGGATCAGATCCGCCGCCAATGCCCCCGCGTAGGTGCCCATTGCCACGCCGTTCCCGTGATAGCCAAGTGCCGCCCAGACGCCTGCCAAACCGGGAACCTGCCCGACGAAAGGCGTGCCGCGCGCGGTGAGGGTGACGAGGCCCGACCATTCATGATCGATCTCGACACCGGCCCAGGCGGGGAACATCGCCGCGAAATCCTCCCGGATCTTGCGCGCGATGCGGGCCTCGGTGCGCGGCGTGGCGCGGTTTCCGCCGCGCATTCCGAACAGGAACCGCCGATCCGGCATCAGCCTGAAATAATGCAGGAGGACCCGGCTGTCGTAGGCCATGAGATCGGATGTCCACCCCTGCGCCGCCTGTTCCGCCTCGGTCAGAGGACGGGTCACGATCACGCTCGACTGCACCGGCAGCAGGCGGCCGCCAAGCCAGGGCGGCAGGTCTTCGGACGAATATCCGCCGCTCGCGACAAGCACGCGCTTGGCGCGAAGGCTGCCCGTGGGGGTGACGAGGCGGATGCGATCGCGGTCATGGCCGAAGGACACGACAGGCGCCTGCGCGCGGATGTCTGCCCCCGCGACGGTCGCGGCGCGGGCGAGGCCCCGGACATAGGCCCCGGGGTCGAGCGCAAATCCCTTGTGGACATGCAGCCCACCATGGGTGCCGGCCGCCGCGAGCCCGCGCGCCGTCAGTTCGTCCGGTGGCAGTACGTCGGCACCGACGCCCCGCCGCGCGAGCCTTTCGCGTTCATCCTTGAACGTGTTGAAAACCCGGGGGCGGTGCGCGAGCACCAGCTCGCCGTCGGAATGTCTCGCCGCCTCGATCCCGAACTCGCCGATCAACCCGGCCACGAGGTCGATGGCCTCGACCTCGGCGGCAAACCAGGCGTCATCGGCGCCCGCGCCGTGGCGGCGCACCAGTGCGGCGTCGGACACCCGCGCACCACCGAGGCAGCAGAACCCGCCGTTGCGTCCCGACGCGCCCCAACCCGGTGCTTGCGCCTCCAGCACCGTGACCGCTTCGCCCGCCCGGGCGAGGTGCAGCGCCGCCGACAGCCCCGTGTAGCCGCCGCCGACGACCGCGATATCGGTGTCAAAGTCCCCGTCGACCCCCGGCCAATCGGTATCGAGGCCCCAGGCGCAATCCGCGCGCGGTCCCTCGCTGTAGGCATGCGGCTCCCACAGCCGTTTCACAGCCGCCCCAGATAGGTCCGGTATTCGATCTGGCTGATCGCGGTGGTGAGCTGTTCGATCTCGTTGCGGCGCACGGCGGTGTAGATGGCGCGAAACTCTTCGCCGAAGGTGTCGGCGGCAATGGCCGAGTCGGCAAAGGTATCGACAGCCGTCGCCCAGTCCGCGGTCAGCGGGTCCGCATGTGTCCCGGCGTCGTCGTCGAGCGGCGGCGGCAGCGGCAGATCGGGGTTCTCGAGGCCGTGCAGCATGCCGCCGAGGATTGCGGCCAGCACCAGGTAGGGGTTCACGTCGGCGCCGCTGATCCGGTGTTCGAGCCGCGCACCGGGGCCGGACACTTCCGGCAGACGCACCGCCGCCGCGCGGTTGTCGAGCCCCCAGTCGGGGGCGTGCGGGGCGAAGGAATTGCGCTGGAACCGGCGGTAGGAGTTCATGTGCGGGGCGAAGATCGCCTGCAGGTCTTCCATCGTCGCGAGCGTGCCGGCCACCGCCTGTTTCAGCGTCGCCGACGGCGCGCCGCTGCCGTCGTCGAAGACATTGCGCCCGGCTTCGTCGACCAGCGAAACATGCGCGTGCATCCCGTTTCCGGGGTAGTCGGCATAGGGTTTCGCCATGAAGGTCGCGTCCATCTCGTGACGCCGGGCGATGTGGCGTACCAGCCGGCGGAACACCAGGGCATCGTCCGCGGCTTTCAGCGCGTCATCGGTATGATGAAAGTTGATCTCGAACTGCCCGGGTCCGTATTCGGCGATCAGCGTGTCGGGCGCGAGGCCCTGGGCGATGGCGCCGTCGCGGATGGCGTCGAGAATGGTCTGGGTGCGGTCGAGAACTTCGAGATCGTAGTTCTGAAACTCGGGGCTGCGCTCGGGGGGCAGGGGCGCGTCTTCGCGCGCCTCGCGCGGCTGGTAGAGATAAAACTCGAGCTCGGTCGCGACCACCGGCGTCAGCCCCTTCGCCCGGAACCGCGCGAGCATGTTCTCGAGCTGCCGGCGGGGCGAGTAGAAGGCGACGTCACCGGCATCGTCGTGCATCTCGACGATCACCTGCGCCACGTTCTGTCCGCGCGCCCAGGGCACCGGCTGGAGGCTGCCGGGAACCGGGTAGAGCCGCCCGTCGGGGTCGCCGACGCTGATGCCGAGCCCGGTCGCCTCGACCTCCTCGCCAAGGATGTTGGGCGCGTAGGTCGAGAGCGGCAGACGCACGCCGCCGTCCGCGAGCTTCGCCTCGTCCTCGCCGGGCAGCCATTTGCCGCGCAGGATCGCGTTGATGTCGCACAGCATCAGCTCAACCCGGTCAGGCCTCCCGTGGGTGTCACAGAAGGTGGCGTATTCGGTCAGGAAGTCTGTCATGGGGTGGCTCTGTTTTCTTCTGCGAGGCGCTTCGTGATGGCGCGTTTGGAAATCAGCGAGGTGGTGATGACACCGATCGAAACGATGCCGATCAGGATCGCCGACAGCGCGTTGATCTCGGGGCTGACGCCGAGCCGGACGGCGGAGAAGATCTTGATCGGCAGCGTGGTCGACGAGGGCCCGGAGGTGAAGGAGGCGATCACCAGGTCGTCGAGCGACAGGGTGAAGCCGAGCAGCCAGCCCGAGATTACCGCGGGTGCGATGATCGGCAGCGTCACCAGCCGGAAGGCGTCGAACCTGGTGCAGCCGAGATCGAGCGCGGCCTCCTCGAGCGAGCGGTCGAAGGCGACCAGCCGCGAGGTCACGACGACGGCCACATAGGCCATCGAAAAGGTCGTGTGGGCGAGGATGATGGTCACAAGCCCCCGGTCGAGGCCGATGGCGATGAACAGGAGCAGGAGCGACAGCCCGAGGATCACGTCGGGCATGACGAGCGGCGCGTAGAGCATCCCCGAAAACAGGGTGCGGCCATGGAAGCGCCCGCCGCGCACCAGCACGTAAGCCGCGATGGTGCCGAGCACGGTCGCCAGGGTCGACGAGGCGACGGCGACGCGCACGGTCACCCAGGCCGCGTCCATCATCGCCTCGTTGCGGAACAGCTCGCCGTACCACTTGGTCGAGAACCCGGCCCAGACGGTCACCAGCTTGTTCGAGTTGAAGGAATAGACCACCAGCACGATCATCGGCAGGTAGAGGAAGGCGAAGCCGAAGGTCAGCGAGGTGACGTTGAACCAGGAAAGCTTTCTCATGGGCTGACCCCGCGGCGCTTGCGGCCCCCGGGCGTTTCACAACGCAGGCGGGACCATGTCCCGGATGGGCAGGCGCGCCGTCTCATGTCTCGCCCTCCCATTCCTTCTCTTCGTTCTTGATGAAGAGCACGATCGGGATGATCAGGATCGCCAGCAGGATGATCGCGACGGCCGAGGCCACCGGCCAGTCGCGGTTGGAGAAAAATTCCTCCCACAGCACCTTGCCGATCATCAGCGTGTCGGATCCGCCGAGCAGCGTCGGGATCACGAACTCGCCCATCACCGGGATGAAAACCAGGAACGAGCCGGCGATGATCCCCTGTTTCGACAGCGGCAGGGTGATCAGCCAGAAGGCTTTCATCCGCGTGCAGCCGAGGTCTTCGGCAGCTTCGAGCAGGCTCTCGTCGAGCCGGTCGAGCGCGGCGTAGAGCGGCAGCACCATGAACGGCAGGTAGGTATAGACGATGCCGATGTAGACCGCGGTGTTGGTGTTGAGGATGGTCAGCGGCTCCGAGATCACCCCGAGCCACATCAAGAGCTGGTTGAGAAACCCCTCCTGCGCCAGGATCGCCTTCCACGAATAGACCCGGATCAGGAACGAGGTCCAGAACGGCAGGATCACCAGCATCAGCAGCGTCGGCCGCCAGGCGTCGGCGGCGCGGCTCATGCCGTAGGCGATCGGGTAGCCGACGATCAGCGCAATCAGCGTCGAGGCGACGGCGATCTTGAGCGACGACAGATAGGCCTTCCAGTAGAGGTCGTCGGTGGTGAGAAAGGCGAAGTTCTCGAAGTCGAGTGCGGCGAAGAAGGCCCGGACCCCGGCCCAACCGCCCGCGAAGTCGAGCGTGGGCGTATAGGGCGGGATCGCCAGCGCGGTGTCCGACAGGCTGATCTTGAGCACGATCAGGAAGGGCACCAGGAACAGGGCAACCAGCCAGCCATAGGGCAGGGCTATGAGCGCAAACCGCTTCATGCCGTGAGCACGACGCCCGCGGTCTCGCGCCACGACAGCCAGACCTCGTCGTCCCAGGTGAACTCGCGGCGCGCGATGCGGCTCGAATTGGTCATTGCCGCCTTCACCATCTGCCCGTTCGCGAGTTCGACGTGATAGGTCGAGACATTGCCGAGATAGCCGATGTCGATGATCTTGCCGTAGGCGTTGTTTCTCTGGTCCTCGCTGCGGTCCCGGGTCACCGTGATCTTTTCCGGCCGGATCGCATAGGTCACCCGCGTGCCGATGCCCAGGCCCTCGACCGGTTCGACCGAGATCGGCGGCTCGCCCTCGGCATAGGCGATCTCGGCACGGTCCGGATCCGGCTGGCTGTAGACGCCCTCGATCAGGTTCACATCACCGATGAAATCGGCCACGTAGACCGATGTGGGCTGTTCATAGACCCGCGCCGGGGTGTCGACCTGGATCACCTGGCCGTGGTCCATCACCGCGATCCGGCTGGCGACGGTCATCGCCTCCTCCTGGTCGTGGGTGACGATCACGAAGGTGGTGCCGGTGGTCTCCTGGATGTCCATCAGTTCGAACTGGGTCTCCTCGCGCAGCTTGCGGTCGAGCGCGCCGAGGGGTTCGTCGAGCAGGAGGAGCTTCGGGGCCTTGGCGAGCGAGCGGGCGAGCGCCACGCGCTGGCGCTGTCCGCCGGAAATCTGGTGCGGTTTGCGGTTGGTGAATTTCTCCAGCCGGGTGAGACGCAGCATCTCGTTCACCCGGTCTTCGATCTTGTCCTTCGGCATCCTGTCGCGCCTGAGGCCGAAGGCGATGTTGTCCCAGACCGAAAGGTGCGGAAACAGCGCGTAGCTCTGGAACATCATGTTCACCGGCCGCTCGTTGGGCGGAATGCCCCCCATGTCCTGTCCGCCGAGCGTGATCCGGCCTTCGCTGGCGGCCTCGAAGCCGGCGAGCATCCGCATCATCGTGGTCTTGCCGCAGCCCGAGGGACCGAGCAGGGCAAAGAATTCCTTCTCGTAGATGTCGAGCGAAAGGGCGTCGATCGCGGTGAAATCACCGAACCGCTTGGTGACGTTTTCAAACCGGATCAGCGGCACTGCGCCCGGGTCGTTCCAGGGAACAAATTCCGTTTCAAGCGGGTTCGGGCGCGGTTTTCGCGGGGCGTCTGCCATGAAGTCACCGGTGACGAAGGGCCCCCGCACATCTCTGTGCAGGGGCCGGATGGAGGTGGGTCAGGTGCCCGACTTGATCTTGGTCCAGAGCCGGGTCACGACCCGCTGCACCTTGGCGTCATAGGGCCGCGTGGTGAACAGGTTCTCCAGCGTCGCCGCGTCGGGGTAGATCGCCGGATCGCCGATCACGTCTTCCACCAGCAGCGCCTGCGAGGCGAGGTTGCCGTTGGCGTAGTAGACGTAGTTGGACGCATCCGCCATGTTCTGCGGGTCCATGATGAAGTTGAGGAAGGTGTGCGCGCCCTCCGGGTTCGGCGCATCGACCGGGATCGCCATCTGGTCGAACCACATCTGCGCGCCCTCGACCGGCGCGTGATAGGCGATCTCGACGCCGTTCTCGGCCTCCAAGGCGCGGTCGCGCGCTTGCAGGATGTCACCCGACCAGCCGACGGCGACACAGATCTCGCCATTGGCCAGCGCCTCGATGTATTCCGAGGAGTGGAACTTGGAGATGTAGGGGCGCACCGCACCATAGACGCCTTCGGCTTTGGCGATCACCTCCGGATCGTGGTCGTCGGGGTTTTCCCCGGCGTAGGCGAGCGCCGCGGGGATCATCTCGGCCGGCGCATCGAGGAACATCACGCCACAATCGGCGAGCTTTTCCATGTTGGCCGGGTCGAAGACCAGCGACCAGCTGTCGATCGGCGCGTCCTCGCCCAACAGTTCGGTCACCTTGCCGACATTCACGCCGATGCCGGTGGTGCCCCACATGTAGTTGATCGAATACTCGTTGCCGGGATCGTATTGCGCGGTGCGCGAGGAGACAACGTCCCACATGTTCTCGATGTTGGGCAGCTTCGCCATGTCGAGCTTCTGGAAGGCGCCGGCGCTGATCTGGCGCTGCAGGAAGGTGCCCGAGGGCACCACCACGTCATAGCCCGAACCGCCGGCGAGCATCTTGGTCTCGAGCACTTCGTTCGAGTCGAACACGTCGTAGATCAGGTCGAGCCCGGTCTCTTCCTCGAACTTGGCGAGCAGCGCCTCGTCGATGTAGTCGGACCAGTTGTAGACCCGCACTTCATCGGCGGTCGCGGCGCCGGCAATCAGCGCGATGGCCGTGCCGAGTAGCAAGTTTGTCTTGGGCATGGATGTCTCCCCTGTTTTTCCCTTTGGCCGGGCCTTTGCGGCCTGGCTCATATTTTGATCAAATCTACACAGGCAGACAATATGGTCAAATCGTCCGCAAGGCGATAGCGTACCGCCAGACCTTATCCACTTCGCGCGCAAGCGCAAAGCGATTGATCCGGGGAGGGGACGTGGAAGGCGGTGCGGCCAAAATACCCGATCACGAACGCGCCTACCAAGGGTTGCGCGAAATGATCCTCTACGGCGAGCTTGCGCCGGGGGAGCCTGTGACGATCCAGGGCCTGGCCGAGCGCGTCGGTCTCGGCATGACCCCGGTGCGCGAGGCGATCCGGCGGCTGACCAGCCAGGGCGCGCTGGTGTTCAAGGGCAACCGGCGGGTGGAAGTGCCCGAACTGACGCTGGCGCAGTTCGGCGAACTGGCCTTCGTGCGGCGCAGCGTCGAGCCGGAACTTGCCCGTAGAGCCGTTGAAAACATGGAAGAAAATCACATCGAAAGCCTCGCGGCCGAGGATGCGGCGGTGGACATGGCAATCGAAACCGGCGATGTGCGCGGCTACCTCGAGCACAACCACCGGTTCCACGCGCGCCTCTATGCGCTCTCCGGCGCCGCGGTGCTGATCGCGATCTCGGAAATGCTCTGGTTGCGCTCCGGCCCGCCGCTGCGGGTGATGCTGGGCCGCCACGGCACCGCCAACCTGCCCGACATGCACCGCGAGGCGCTGGCGGCGATGCGCGCGGGTGACGCAGACGGGGTGGCGGCGGCGATACTCGGAGACATCGAACAGGGAATCGCGCAGGTCACCCGGTCGCTCTCCTGACCCCGGTGTGCCCCGCGTGTCGGAAAACGGGCAGGGCCTTCGTTGACAGCCCGCTTTTTGATCATATTCTGGACAGGAATTTCATGGCGAGGACCCGATGAACGAGATCACGAATCACCTGCCGACCGCCGAGCTTCAGGCGCTCGACGCCGCCCACCACATGCATCCGTTCACCGCCAACGCGGATCTCGCGAAGCACGGCGCGCGGGTCATCACCCGCGCCGACGGTGTCACTCTGACCGACAGCGAGGGCGAACAGATCCTCGACGCCATGGCGGGGCTGTGGTGCGTCAACATCGGCTACGGGCGCGACGAACTGGCCGAGGCCGCCGCGCGGCAGATGAAGGAGCTGCCCTATTACAACACCTTCTTCATGTCGACGCATGTGCCCGCCATCGCCCTCGCCGACAAGCTGGCGGCGCTGGCGCCCGGCGATCTCAACCATGTCTTCTTCGCCTCCGGCGGCTCCGAGGCGAACGACACCAACATCCGCCTGGTGCGCCGCTACTGGGACCTGATGGGCAAGCCGAACAAACACGTCATCATCAGCCGAAAAAACGCCTACCACGGCACGTCCGTAGGCTCGGCATCGCTCGGCGGCATGCAGGGGATGCACGCCCAGGGCGGCATGCCGATCCCCGATATCGTGCATATCGGCCAGCCGGACTGGTATTCCGAAGGCGGTGAGATGAGCCCGGAGGACTTCGGGATCAAACGGGCGCGCGAGCTCGAAGCCATGATCGACGAGCTGGGCGAAGACCGGGTCGCCGCCTTCATCGCCGAGCCGGTCCAGGGGGCGGGGGGCGTGATCGTGCCGCCCGACAGCTACTGGCCGGAGATCTCCCGGATCTGTGCCGAGCGCGACATCCTGTTGATCGTCGACGAGGTCATCACCGGGTTCGGGCGCACCGGCCGCTGGTTCGGCACCGAGTATTACGGGCTCAAACCCGACATCATGACCATCGCCAAGGGGCTCTCGTCGGGCTACGCGCCGATCGGCGGCTCGATGGTCTCGGACAAGGTGGCCGCGGTGATCGGCGCCGAGGAGTTCACCCACGGCTACACCTATTCCGGCCACCCGGTCGCGGCGGCCGTGGCGCTCGAGAACCTGCGCATTCTGGAAGAGGAAAAGATCGTCGATCATGTGAGAGACGAGACCGGACCCTACCTCGCCGAGAAATGGCACCAGCTCGGTGACCACCCGTTCGTGGGCGAGACAAAGATCGTCGGCATGATGGCCTCGCTGGCGCTGACCGCCGACAAGAGCGCGCGCTTGCCGTTCGAAAGCCCCGCCGGCACGGTCGGGCTGATGGTGCGCGAGCGCTGCTTCGCCAACAACCTCATCATGCGTCACGTCGGCGACCGGATGGTCGTGTCGCCGCCGCTGGTGATACAGAAGGCGGACATCGATCTGTTGTACGACCGCGCGGTGCAATCGCTCGACGAGGGCTACGCGGCGGTGAAGGACGCGGGGCTTTTGAAGACCGGGGCGTAACGCCGGCGCAAGCGGGGTGGGGGCCAGCCCGTCGCCATTGTCACTCGGACCAATGGCGCGACAATGGCACCCCCCCGGGCGTATTCCGGCCAAGAAAAAGGGGCGACTGTGGGGCTCGATATCCTGACGGCGAACGACCGGCTGGGGGAATATCCGCCCTCCTGGTACGCGGCGACCGCGATGCCGTTGGACCCGTTCCCCGCGGCCGCAGGCGAGATATCCTGCGAGGTCGCGGTGATCGGCGGCGGCTACACCGGGTTGTCGGCCGCGCTGCACCTGGCCGAGGCCGGGCTCGACGTGGTGGTGCTGGACGCGCACCGGGTGGGGTTCGGCGCCTCGGGGCGCAACGGCGGGCAGGTCAGCCCGGGTCAGCGGATCGGTCAGGACGCGCTCGAGGATCTGGTCGGGCCCGAGCACGCGCGGGCGCTGTGGGATCTGTCTCTCGAGAGCATGTCGCTCACCCGCGACCTGGTGGCGCGCCACGCCCCGGAGGCAGGCTTCGTGTCCGGCCTCATCCACGCCGACCACCGCGAACGCCTCGTGGCGCACAGCCACGCCTATGCCGAGAAGCTGCGCAAAGACTACGGCTACGAGATGATGCACCCGCTCACCCGCGACGAGATCCGCGCGCGGGTCGGGTCCGAGGCCTATCATGGCGGGCGTGTTCGATGCCGGCGGCGGCCATCTGCACCCGCTGAACTATGCACTGGGGCTGGCCCGCGCGGCGCAGGGCGCGGGGGTGCGGATCTTCGAACGCTCGCGGGTCGACTGGGTCACCGAGACCGATCCGGTCCGGATCGGCGCAGGCAAGGCACAGATCCGGGCGGACCATCTCATCTGGGCCGCCAACGGCTATCTCGGCGAGATGGACCGCCGGATCGCCGCCCAGGTGATGCCGATCAACAATTTCATCGTCGCGACCGAGCCGCTCGGGGCGCTCGCCGACAAGTTGATCCCGGGGCGCGAGGCGGTGGCGGATTCGAAATTCGTCATCAATTATTTCCGGCTGTCGGCGGATGGCCGGATGCTGTTCGGCGGCGGTGAAAGCTACGGCTACCGCTTCCCCGCCGATATCGCCGCCAAGGCGCGCGCGCCGATGCTGGAGATCTTCCCCGAGCTTCGCGACGTCCAAATCGACCATGCCTGGGGCGGCACCCTCGCGATCACCCGAAGCCGGATGCCGCATTTCGAGTGGATCGCCCCCAACATCCTGACGGCAGGCGGTTATTCCGGCCACGGGGTGGCGATGGCGACGCTGGGCGGCAAGCTCGCGGCGGAGGCGATCGGGGGGTCGGCCGGGCGGTTCGATCTGATGGCCAGCGTGCCCACCCCGCGCTTCCCCGGCGGCGCTGCGCTGCGCTGGCCGATGCTGGTGCTGGCGATGGTCTGGTTCAGCTTGCGCGACAGGCTCTGATTGACTTTTCCCGGTCGCTGCCCGACCCATATCGGGATCACTGGAGGGCGCGCGTTTGACAGGACAATGGGAATTCTGGATCGACCGGGGCGGGACCTTCACCGACGTGGTCGCCCAGCGGCCGGATGGCGCGATCGAGACGGCCAAGCTCCTGTCGGAGAACCCCGAACAATACCGCGATGCCGCCGTGGAAGGCATCCGGCGGTGCCTCGCGCTCGCCCCCGACGCGCCCATCCCCGACGGCGCGATCCGGGCGGTCAAGATGGGCACGACCGTGGCCACCAACGCGCTCCTGGAACGCAAGGGCGAGCGGGTGCTGCTTGTGATCACAGAGGGTTTCGGCGATCTGCTCCGGATCGGCACCCAGGCCCGTCCCGACCTGTTCGCCCTTCAAATCAAGCGGCCCGACCTGCTGTATGAGCGGGTGGTCGAGGCCGGGGAGCGGCTCGATGCCGCCGGAAACGTGATCACAAAACTGGACGAGGCCGCCCTGGACGAGGCCCTGCGGGCGGCGCGGGCCGCGGGGATCGACGCCGTCGCGATCGCCTTCCTGCACGCCCATGTCACGCCCGACCACGAAGTGCGGGCGGCGGCGCTTGCCCGCGCCGCCGGGTTCACCCAGGTGAGCACCAGCCACGAGGTATCGCGGCTCGCCAAGCTCGTGGGCCGCGGCGACACCACGGTGGTCGACGCCTATCTGTCGCCGATCCTGCGCCGCTACGTGGCCGAGGTCGAGGCGGCGCTCGATCTCGGGCGCGCCACCGGCGGGCTCTTCTTCATGCAGTCGAACGGCGGTCTCACCGACGCCCACAAGTTCCAGGGCAAGGATGCGATCCTGTCGGGGCCGGCGGGGGGCATCGTCGGCATGGTCCGCACGGCGGAAGCGGCCGGGCACGACCGGCTCATCGGCTTCGACATGGGCGGCACCTCCACCGATGTCAGCCATTACGCGGGTGCCTACGAGCGCTCGTTCGAAACGGAGGTGGCGGGCGTGCGGATGCGCGCGCCGATGATGGATATCCATACGGTGGCGGCGGGTGGCGGGTCGATCCTCGCCTTCCGCGACGGCCGGTTCCAGGTCGGTCCCGAAAGCGCCGGCGCCGATCCCGGTCCCGCCTGCTACCGCCGTGGCGGGCCGCTCACGGTGACCGATTGCAACGTGATGCTGGGCCGGTTGCAGCCCGCGCATTTTCCGTCCGTCTTCGGGCCGGGCGCCGATGAGCCGCTCGATGCGGACGTCGTGCGGGCGGGCTTCGCCAGCCTGGCGCGCGACATCGCCGGGGCGACCGGCGGGCCCGAGATGCCGCCTGAAGAGGTTGCCCGCGGGTTCCTCCGGATCGCGGTCGACAACATGGCGGCGGCGATCAAGAAGATCAGCGTCGAACGCGGCCATGACGTGACCGGGTACACGCTGCAATGCTTCGGCGGCGCGGGCGGGCAGCACGCCTGTCTCGTCGCCGATGCGCTGGGGATGGAGAAGGTGTTCCTGCATCCATACGCGGGCGTACTGTCGGCTTTCGGAATGGGGCTCGCCGATATCCGGAGCCTGCGCGAGACGCAGTTCGATGCGCCGTTGGCCAGCGTCGAGCAGGCCGGGGCGCGGCTCGACGCGCTGGCCGAGGAGGCCGCGCGCGAAGTGCGCGCGCAGGGCGTGGCGGAGGCGGTGATCCAGCGCCGCGCGCACCTGCGCTATGAAGGCTCTCACCAACCGCTCGACGTGGCGTTCGCGTCTGTCGACGCGATGCAAGCGGCCTTTGAAGAGGCCCACCAAGCCCGCTTCGGCTTCCACTCCCCGGAACGGGCCATCGTCTTCGACATGCTCGCGGTGGAGGCGATCGGCAGTACCGGCACCGCGCCCGCCTTGCGGGCACCGCAGGGAGACGGCGCGCCGGTCGACCACGTCCGCGCCTGGTTCGATGGCTGGCAGGAGGTGCCGCTTTTCGACCGCGAAAGCCTCGGGCCCGGGGCGCGGGTTGCCGGTCCCGCGATCATCCGCGAGGCGACCGGGACCAACGTGATCGAGCCGGGCTGGACGGCAGAGGTCGATGCCGCCGGCAACCTGGTGCTTGCGCGCAGCGCCGCCAAGGCGCGGCCCTCCGCCGCCGGCACCGAGGCCGACCCGGTGCTGCTCGAGGTGTTCAACAACCTCTTCATGTCGGTCGCCGATCAGATGGGCGCGACGCTCGCCAACACGGCCTGGAGCGTCAACATCAAGGAAAGGCTCGATTTTTCCTGCGCGATCTTCGATGAGCGCGGCGATCTCGTCGCCAACGCGCCGCACGTGCCGGTCCATCTCGGCTCGATGGGCGAGAGCATCCGCACGGTGATGCGCGCCTGGGGCGACCAAGCGCGGCCGGGCGACGCCTTCATGCTCAATTCGCCGTTCAACGGCGGCACGCACCTGCCGGACGTCACCGTGGTCTCGCCTGTGTTCATCGGTGAACGCATTGCTCTTCTGGCTCGGCTCTCGCGGCCATCATGCCGACATCGGCGGGCGCACGCCCGGATCGGGGCCGCCCGATTCGACCCGGATCGACGAAGAGGGCGTGGTCATCGACAATGTCCGGCTGGTGGACGCGGGCCGGTTTCTCGAGGCCGAGGCCCGCGCGGCGCTGGCCGCAGGCCGCTGGCCGGCCCGCGCGCCCGATCAGAACATCGCCGATCTCAAGGCCCAGGTGGCGGCGAACGAGACCGGGCGGCGCGAACTCCTCAAGGTCGTCGCGGCCTGGGGGCCGGAGGTGGTGCGCGCCTACATGGACCATGTGCAGGCGAACGCGGCCGAAAGCGTGGCCCGGGTGATCGACAAGCTGTCGGACGGCGAGTTCACCCTGCCGCTCGACCATGGCGCCGAGATCCGGGTCTCGGTCCGGGTCGACCGGACCAACCGCCGGGCGCGGGTCGATTTCACCGGCACCAGTCCGCAACACGCGGGCAATTACAACGCGCCGCTGTCGGTCAGCCGGGCGGTGGTGCTCTATGTGCTTCCGCACCCTCGTCGGCCAGGCGATCCCGCTCAACGAGGGCTGCCTCGCGCCGATCGACATCATCGTGCCGGAGGGCTCGATGCTGAACCCGGGCCCGCCGGCCGCGGTGATCGCGGGCAATACGGAAGTGAGCCAGGCGACCTGCAACGCGCTGTCTGGGCGCACTGGGGGCGATGGCCGCGAGCCAGGGCACGATGAACAATTTCATCTGGGGCAACGACGACTTACCAGAACTACGAGACCATCGCCGGCGGCACCGGCGCGGGGCCGGGGTTCGACGGCACCGATCGCCGTGCAGAGCCACATGACCAACACCCGAATGACCGACCCGGAAGTGCTCGAAAAGCGCTTCCCGGTGCGGCTGGAGGCGTTCCGGATCCGGCATGGTTCGGGTGGCGCGGGGCGATGGCACGGCGGCTGTGGCGTCGTCCGGCGGGTGCGTTTCCTGGCCCCGGTCACGGTGACCACGCTCAGCCTCTCGCGCATCGTGCCGCCCTTCGGGCTGCACGGCGGTGCGGCCGGCGCGCTCGGCGAGAACGTCGCCGAAGGACCGGACGGGCGGCGCGAGAAGATGGGCGGAAACGCCGAGGTCGAGCTGCCCGCCGGCGGTGTCTTCGAGATGCGCACGCCGGGCGGCGGTGGCTGGGGCACGCTGGAAGACTAGCCGTATGCCGGCATGATGTGGCGACGCCCCGAAACCGCTTTCGGCGTTCCCGGACCGCTGCGGATGTGGCCGGACTTGTTGTCTTGGGCTCAAGGGGAAACAGTCTGTTTCCTTTGAAAATCAAATACAACCATCCGTCAAAGGCGCATTCGGCCGGCGCTTGCCCTCAAGGCAGGACGAAGCGCGGCGCGGCCCCGAGCGGCACCGGGCCGATCAGGAGGAAGCCGCGCGAAAACCGGAGCGGTACGTCGAGCCGTTCGGGATCGCCGGCCAGCGACGCGAGCGTCTCCAACGCCCCCCGGACGAGGGGTGCGCGGTTTGCGGGCAGCGCGCCGCTGGCCTCGGCCAACGCCACGATGTCGCGCCAATTGGTGGCCTCCAGCGCCATCTCGCCGGTGCCGGTGCCGGTCTCGTCCACCGTAATCTGGCCGGTGCCTGCAAGGGCGAGATCCCCCCACCGGGCGGTGAGCGCGGTGATCTCGATCTCGCGCGGTTGCGGCCGGCGATCCTCGATCGCGGTGATGTCCCAGCCCTTGTCGAAGGTCACCGTCAGCTCCGCCGTCAGGGTTTCGATCACGTCGGGCAACCCGACCAGGTCGCGCAACCGTGCCAGCTCGACGCTGTTGGGCGCGAAGCCGGTCAGCGAGACGGCGAGATCGTAGACCGGGGCGTCGGCCTCGGCGGGTGTTTCGCGCAGCGCGACCTGGGCCGCGGCGACGGCGGCTGTCCACCCGCCCGACGAGGCGAGGTCGGCTTCGGCCCCCTCGATCACCAGGCGTTCCAGCGGCAGCGCGGGGGTGACGCCGAGCGCGAGCGAGCCGATCATCCGGCTCGCGGCGATGCCGAGCGTCTCGCGGGGCAGGCGCAGCTCCTGTTCCTCGGGCCAGACGGCGATCACCTCGGTCGGCCGGTAACTCAGCGACAGGATCTGGAACCAGGGCGCGCTCCAGCCGACACCGGTCTCGGGGTCGGAAAGCTCGAGCGCCTCGAAGGTCGTGTCGAACCGGTTCGGAAAGCCGTTCGTGTCGAGGGTCGCGGCGGTGGCGGTCCAGCCCTCGGCGCGGCGGGCGTCGAGCCAGGCGGCGAGCCCGCGCTCGGTGGCCTGCGCGCCGACGAACCAGTACAGGCCCCACCCGAGGGCGGCACAGACCAGAAGGAGGATCGAAGACGGTAAGGTTGCGCATGGGGGGCACTCTGCTCAGGACTGGAGGGGTTCTAGCAGCAGAGTGGCAGGGAGGCCAGAATGGCGGCGGATCTCTGGGTGTTCGGCTACGGCTCGCTCCTGTGGAACCCGGGGTTCGCCCATGTCGAGACGGCGCTGGCGGTGCTCGACGGCTACCACCGGTCGTTCTGCATGCGCTCGATCCACCACCGCGGCAGCGAGGCCGAACCGGGGCTGGTGCTGGCGCTCGACGCGCTCGCGGGCGCCCGGTGCCGCGGGATGGCGTTCCGGGTCGCGCCCGCGGCCCACGACGAAACGCTCGCAACATTGCGCGAACGCGAACTGATCTCGTCGGCCTATCTCGAGACGGTCCTGCCGGTAACGCTCGACGACGGGCGCGCGGTCGATGCCGTCTCCTACGTGATCGACCCCGACCACGTGCAGTATTGCGGCGGGCTGCCGCTTGCCGAACAGGCCGAGATCATCGCCCGTGCGGTCGGCGGGCGGGGGCCCAACCGCGACTACCTGTTCAACACCGCCGACCACCTGGCAGACCTCGGGATCGAAGACAGCGAACTCAGCTGGCTCGCCCGGGTCGTGAGGGCGATGTAACGGAGGCGATGTAACGGGGCGATGCGGCCCGGGCGACGGCGCGGCGCGGCCCGCTGCCAAGCGGTGTCGGCTGGCGCCGACGCTGGTTTGCGGGAGACGCGGCGGGCTGAGCCCTTCACCGCAGCCGTGCGCCCGGTTGAGCCCGGGAAACGCGGGGCGCATCCCGGACCCCGACCGGACCTCGCCCGGACCCCGCGCGTGCCGCGATCAGGCCGCGATCGTCCTCGCGCCGAACCGGTCTGTTGCCGCCCCGGCGGGCCGCTCGGCCCTTGTCGCCCCCGCACCTAACCCCTATCCTCGCCGGGCAGGAATTCTTAAGGGGTAGGGGCCTCCCACATGGAGCAGCCGGACCGCGCGGCGGAACCGCATTTTACACGTCCAACGCGCCAGTTGATGCTGATCGCGATCGCGCTCGGCCTGTTCGGGTTCGGGCTCTATGTCGCCTTGCGGGAAGGTCAGGTGATCCAGGTTTTCCTGGCCAACCGCTACCTCAACGGTTTCATCCTCCTGGTCTTCGTCATCGGCCTGTTCGCGACGCTGCGCCAGGTGGTGCAGGTCTACACGTCGGTGCAATGGCTGCGCGGCTATGTGCGCGGAAGCGAGGGCCACGACCCGAACAACCTGCCACGCCTGCTGGCGCCGCTCGCCGGGCTGCTGCGCGGCCGGGGCACGAAGATGCAGATCGGCGCCACCTCGGCGCGGTCGATCCTCGAACTCGGTGGCCGCGCGGATCGACGAAGAGCGCGACATCACGCGATACGTCACCAACCTGTTGATTTTCCTCGGCCTTCTCGGCACGTTCTACGGCCTCGCCACCACCATCCCGGCGCTGGTCGACACCATCAGCAACCTGGCGCCGACCGAGGGCGAAAGCGGCATCGAGACCTTCACCCGGTTGCAGACCGGACTGAAGGAACAACTTGGCGGCATGGGCACCGCGTTCTCATCGTCGCTGCTCGGTCTTGCGGGCTCGCTGATCGTCGGACTGCTCGAGCTGTTCGCCTCCCACGGCCAGAACCGGTTCTACCGCGAGTTCGAGGATTGGCTGAACTCGATCACCCGGTTCGGCTTCGCACCGGGCGAGGAAGGCGCGAGTACGGGCGGCGGTGATGGCGGCGGCTACTGGGCGGCGCAGATGGTCGAACAGTTGGAGGCGATGCGAGAGACTTTCGCCCGGTCGGACGACTCGCGCGGCATGGTCGACGAACGGCTGGGGCAAGTCGCCGAATCCATGGACCGGCTGACCCGGCAGATCGAGGCCGAAGGCGTCTCGACCCCCTATCTCATTCGCATCGCCGAAGGGCAGAGCCAGATGCTGGCCGCGCTCGAAGGCCGCAACGAAGAGGGCAGCGGGCATGTCGACGCGGAGAGCCGGATGCGGCTCAGATCGATCGACGTGCAGCTCTTGCGCATTCTCGAAGAAATGAGCGCCGGACGGCAGGAAAGCCTGAGCGAGCTGCGCGGCGACATCGCGGCGCTCACCCGGGCGATTCGCCAGCTCGGCAGCGGGCAGGCCTGACATGGCCCTGACCCGGCGCGCAAATCGCAACGTCTCGTCCTCGATCTGGCCGGGATTCGTCGATGCGATGACCGCGTTGCTGCTGGTGCTGATGTTCGTGCTGACCATCTTCATGGTGGTGCAGTTCGTGCTGCGCGAGACGATCTCCGGCCAGGAAAGCGAGCTCGACATCCTGCACAAGCAGGTGGCGGAGCTGGCCAACGCGCTCGGGCTCGAACAGGACCGCAACGCAGCGCTTTCGGCCGAGGTCGGCGTGCTCAACGCCAATATCGCGTCGGCCGAAGTGGAAGCCCAGCGCCAGGTGGCGCTGATCGCCTCGCTCAACCAGCAGGTCGCGACCCGGGACGCCGCCCTCGCGGAGGCGCAATCGTCGATCACCGCGTTTGAGGCCCAGGTCGCCGCGCTGATCGCGGCGCGCGACCAAGCGGTCGCGACGGGCGAAACCCTCACCGCCCGCCTCGAGGATCTCGAAGCCGCGAACGCAACGCTCATCACCGAACAGGAGGCGCTCAACCTCGCGCTCGCGCGGGCGCGCGACGAGGTCGATGCGCAGACCGAGGTGGCCCGGCTGGCGGCCGCCCGGCGCGAGGCGCTGGAGGCGCTGGTCGCCGATCTGCAGTCCTCGCTTGAAGAGCGCGAAACCTCGATGGCGACGCTTCTCGCCCAACTTGAAAGCGGCAATGACGCGATGTTCGCCGCGTTGCGCCAGATTCGCGAGAAGGACGCCTCGACCTGGCGCAGGCCCTGGCGGCGCTCGATGACCGCGAGGCGACGCTCGCCGAAACCCTGGCCGCGCTCGAGGCGCGCGAGACCTCGCTCGCCGAGGTGCTGGCCCAGCTCGACACCGAGAAATCCGTCGGCGACGGCGCTTTCCGACGAGGTCGCCGCCCTGCAACGGCAGCTGGCCGAGGAGGCGGCTTCGGACGAGGACCTGGCCGCGAAGATCGCGGCGCTCGAGGCGCAGCTCTCCGACGAAGAGAAAGCGCGGCTCGCCGAGGCCGCCGCCGCCGAGGCCCTGCGCGCGCGGTTCGCCGATCTCGAAACCACGCTCTCCGGGGCGGAGGCGGCGCGGCTGGCGGAGCTTGCGGCGGCCGAGGCGCTGCGCGCGCGCGTCGCCGACCTCGAAGCCGCGCTCTCCGAAGAGGAGGCCGCGCGGCTCTCCGACGCCGCGTCGGCGGCGGCCCTGCAGGCGCGCATCGCCGAGCTGGAAACCACCGTCTCCGACGAGGCGGCGGCCCGGCTCGCCGAACAGGCCGCGGCGGCGGCGCTCGCGGCCGAACTCGCCAACGTCGCGGACAAACTGACCGCCGAGGAACAGGCCCGGCTCGCCGAAGCGGCCGCGGCCGAGGCGCTGCGGCAACGGCTCGCCGATGCCGAAACCGCGCTCAGCGCGGAAGAACAGGCGCGGATCGCCGAGGCGGCCGCCGCCGAGGCCCTGCGCGCCCGGCTTGAAAACGCCGACACCGAGCTCACCGCGATGACGCTGGCGCTCGAGCAAGCGCGCAAACAGGCGGAGGACACGCTGACCCTGCTCGCCGCGGCCGAAGCCGCCAACGCCACGCTCGACGAGAAGCTGGCCGCGGCGCTGTTGCAGAACGAGACCTTGCGTGAAACCACCGGCAGCATGGCGGAGCTGCGCGAGCGCCTGGCCGAGGCGCTGGCCGCCAAGCTTGCCGCCGAAACCAACGCGGCGGCGGCGATGACCGAGGCCGAGCGCCAGGCCGCCCTGCTCGCCACCGCCGCCGGGGCGCTGGAGGACGAAAAGGCCACCAGCACCGAGGCGCAGCGGCAGATGGCGCTGCTCAACGAACAGATGACCGCGCTGCGCACCCAGCTCGCCCAGCTGCGCGCCCTGCTCGACGACTACGAAACCCGCGATGTCGCCGCTCAGGTGCAGATCGAGCGGTTGGGCTCCGATCTCAACGCCGCCCTTGCCCGTGTCGCCGCCGAGGAACGCAAGCGCGCCGAGCTTGAAGCGGCCGAGCGCCGGCGCGCGGAAGAAGAGGCGGCACGGCTCGCCGAGGAGGCCGAGGCGCTCAAGGAAGAGGCCAAGGATCTCGCGACCTACCGCTCGGAGTTCTTCGGCCGGATGCGCCAGATCCTCGGCGACCGCGAGGGCGTGCAGGTGGTCGGCGACCGGTTCGTGTTCTCCTCCGAAGTGCTGTTCCCGCCCGGCAGCGCCGATCTGTCGGCGGGCGGGCAGGCGCAGATCGCCCGCGTGGCGGCAACCCTGTCCGAGGTCGCCGACGAGATCCCCGCAGGAGATCGACTGGGTGATCCGGGTCGACGGCCATACCGACAAGACCGCGGCTCGGCGCCGGCGGTCTCTATGCCGACAACTGGGAGCTCAGCCAGGCGCGCGCGCTGTCGGTCGTGAACTACATGATCCGCGAGCTCGGCTTCCCGCCCGACCGCCTGGCCGCCACGGGCTTTGGCGAGTTCCAACCGGTGGCCGCTGGGCGACAGCCCTCAGGATTACGCGGCCAACCGCCGGATCGAACTCAAGCTGACCGAGAAATGAGCACAGGCGCGGCACCCGGGGCCGGGCCGGTGGCCGAGGCCCTGTGCCTGTCCTGCGGGCTCTGCTGCGACGGGTCGCTGTTCTATGCGGTCGAACTGGAGCCGGCGGATGCGGTGCCCGACGGCGCCGAACCGGGCGGCCGCCTGCCGCAACCCTGCGCCTTCCACACCGCCGGGGTCTGTGGGATCTACACGACCCGCCCTGGCCAATGCCGGGCCTTCGTCTGCGGCGTGCTGCAGGCGATGCTGGACGGCGCCCGCGACCGCGCCTGGGCCGAGGTCCGGATCGAGGCGATGCGCCATCTGCTCGCCGGGCTCGACGATGCCCTGCCGGGGGAGGGCGCGCTCTACAGCCGGGCCGCGGCCTACCTGGAAGATGCCGACGCCCTGCCGATCGATGACCGCATCCGCGCCCGGATCGCCGTCTACCGGGAGATGATCGGAGATTTCCGGCCCCTGTCCGATCCGCCGGAGCCTACCGCGAACACCCGGGTAACGGCGCGCGCGGCATCCATGCAGCGCGCCGGCCCGGGTCACCGTCGTGCGCACCTGCCAATCGCCCGGCGCCCAGCCGCCGTCCGGGCGCTTGCGGCCGGCCGCGCGCATCACCAGCGCCTGGGCCTTCTCCAACCGTTCCTCGTGGCGATGGTAGATCGTGCCGTCCGGCGCGGTCAGGGTGATCTCCACCACATCGCCCGCCCACGCCCCGTGCACCAGGGTCCAGCCGACCAGCGCCGGCGCGTCGGCCGGCAGCGCGGCGCGGTGGGCGCTGCCGTCCTTGACCGCATCATAGTCCGGCACTTGCGTGAACATCCCGGCGGCGACCACGCCCCCCGGCTGGTAGCCCGGCGGCGCGAGCCAGAGATCGTCTCCCGGCCCGTCGTCAGCGCCGCAAACTCGTATGCCGTCGGTGTCGAACGGGTCGACCGTGACCCCGGCCTTGCGCACCGAGAGGTGGACATGCGGAAACTCCGTGACGCCCGAAAAACCGACAAGCCCGATCTCGGCGCCCCTCTCGATCCGGTCGCCCTCCCGCACGCCCAGGCTGCCCTTCGCGAGGTGACAGTATTGCGTTTCCCAGCCGTCTCCGTGGTCGATCACCGCGCCGTTGCCGCAATCGCGGCCTTCGAGCAGGTCAGCGGGCGTGCCGTGCATCCCGAGGTCGGGCATGCCGTCGCGCAGGCCGCGCACCACGCCGGGGGCCGCGGCCAGCACCGCCACACCCGCGCGCATCGCGGCAAACGACGCCAGCGCGAAATCGGTGCCCTTGTGGCCGTCGTAGCTCGCCGGCCCGCAGGTGAAATCCGCGGCACCCGGCCCGGGATCGCGGTCGACATGGTTGAGCAGGAAGCAGTCTTCGCCGAGCGTGCAGTCGAGCGGCAGGCCGAGCTTCGGTTCCGCCTGAAGGGCCAGGGGCAAGACCGCGAAAAGAAGTGCGGGGAGCGGGTTCATGGCGCGAGCCTGCGTCTGGCGCCTGCGCCGTGCAAGCCGCGCACCCATCTCCCCTTTTTCTTGGCGAAAATACTCCGATCAAATCGGCACCGGATCACGCGGTCCCGGCCAAGAAAGGGCCGACCCGAAGGCCGGCCCCGTCACGCCTATGCCAGCCTCAGTCAGCGCTCGGCAGCGGCGCGCTTTTGGCGTTGGGGGCGGCGCGGCGAACCTTGGTGGCATGATTGCCTGACATGCCCACGGCGCGCTGCGCCGTGATTCTTGTCACGGACCACCGCCCGTCCCGGGCGCCACACCCCGCAATCGGAAGACGAGACACCCAATGATCGGATTCATCACTGTCGGGTGGAATGACCTGACCAGAGCCGCCGGCCTTTTCGACCCGCTTTTTCTGCGCTGGCGGGCCGCCGCGCCTATGCGCTCGACCATCAGATCGCCCGGGGCTTTGGCCCCCAAACCCCAATGGTCGCCGTGCCCCGGCTCTTCGACGGCGCCGCGGCCCCGGTGGGCAATGGCACGATGGTCGCGTTATTGGCGAAGGATCACGCGCAGGTCGATGCGGTCCACCCGCTTGCCCTTTCGCTCGGCGGCGCCGACGAGGGGCGCGCGCGGTGCCCGGTTCTATGGCGGGTATTTCCGCGATCTCGACGGAAACAAGTTCAAACTCTTCCGAAAGGGTTGTCGCCGAGCAAAGAAAAGGGCCGGCCACGAGGGCGGAGCCATTCCGACTTGTAGGACACGGGCGGCGAAGAGATTCGCCGCCCGTTGTCGGCCAATCGTAGTGGTTGTTGCCTGTTCGCCGACGTTCCGCCATTGCGCCAGCCTTGCGCCGCGGACAACCAGGACCACGTCGAAAGGTCGGCCGATTCCTCTGGAACAAAGACACACGGCCAGCGAGATTCACCGTCGCGTTCGCACATGGTGACCGGGTGCCGCTGGGCCTGCACATTTCACTCGGATGGTGTGGCCGGTCCTACCGCACCGGGCGCACGCGCAGGCTGGCCGCCCCAAGTGCAGTCTGCGGAGCCCCGGTCGGCGCCTTTGCTCCAGCAGGACCGCTCGCGGTGCCAGTTGCCCAACCAACGGGAGGATGTGTTATCCGGATTTCCCACGGTGCTGCGGGGATAGCGATCGCCTGCCTCGCCATAAGCGTCGCGCGAGAGGACGTCACGCAGTCTGACCTCACGCGCCGACACGGCCGAGACCGGAAAGATGGTGCGCGCGCTGATGGGGACGGGACCCTTCGAAACCGACACGTTGCACTGACCACCCGGCGGTTCTGCCACCTCGACATAGACGAAGCGGGCCGTGCCCTCGAGGGGGCTTGGAAAACCGCGCGGCAGGGAAGTGCGCGGCAATCTCTGGCAGGCGTCCCGGCGGAAGGAGAAGTCGACCTGGCTCCCATCGGGGAGGCGGATCGAAAGCGCGTCGGCTCCAAACCCCCAGACCTTGAGCCAGTGCCCGTTACCCGTGGTCCTGCGCCGGTATTCCCGTTTGTTTTTCAACGTCAGTGGCCGGGTGGAGGATTTCGGCGCACAGGCAAGCTCCGAGGTCGCCGTGAAGATCTCTCAATCGATCTCGATTTTCGCTTCGAGCGTGTAGATCCGTGCGATGCCATCGGCCCAATAGGCATCGTTGGCCGCATCCGCCGCCCGGGTCGTGCGCTCGTAGAGCCATGGGCTCACGACCTTGTGGTTAAAAAGGCTGATCGCAATCCAGAGGGCCACGAGAGCCGCGAGCGAAAAGAACGCCAACACCAACCACCCGATCACCTTCAACTTTTCGCGCGCTCCTGAGCTACGCTGCGGCGCCGAAAATGTCTCGGCGGCCGCGAAGTGGATTTCCTGCCAGAGACGTCACCAATACCAAGTCATGACAAGACCTTGGCGTCGGAATTGGGCACCCAAGCATTGCATCCGACCACACGAACCAGAACCGCCGGGGCTGCCATTTGTCGACGTGTTCGCATCTTACCGGCCTTGCAACTTCGGCCACATCGGGGTGCCGTGGAAGAGCCAGGGTTGGTAGAGGATGCACGCCAGATTCGGCAGGTAGGATCTCTCGTCCCGGCGCCGATCATTCACCTTGGATGCGAATTCGCCGGACCCGTCTTGCGCTGCAATCGCCTCTTCGGCGTGGGCGATGTCCTCGGTGATCCGGCTGGCCTCAGCCGACCTATGGATGCCCGGTCTCATCGCGGGCGTCGTCCGAGTCACCTCGACGGACCGGCGAACCGGGACGACAACGCTCCGGTCGGTGCCCGGAATGGGCAGGCTGCGCATTCGGATCTCCGCCGGTTCATCTTCTGGTTCTTGCTCGGTCGGAGCGGTGTAGGTCCGCCAGTCGACGAAAGTGTAGTGCACGCGCCAGATGTTCATGAGGGCGATCAGCACGCGCGGGCTGTAGGCCGCACCGTTGATGTAGCTCGGTCCCTTCCGGGCGCTGCGCGCACCGACGCGTTGCACGATACCGAGCCGCTCCCGGATCCGCGTTCATGAAGCTTGAGGCCGGTTGCAGAGTGGCCATGACCACGCGACGGGTGATGGCGGCCCGCAACTCCGCATCGTCGGTCGTGGAGTCGGTCCCGCGCCGTTTGAACGCCACTCTGTAGCGCGGCGACAGGATCGGAAAGCCGATGGTCTTGTCGACCTCGTTGGCCCTCGGGACTGGGCTGCGGAGCCAAAGGCGTGGAAAGGCATTCGAGGCGAAGTTCGAACTCGGCCACGGGCTGATGGAGCCGTCCCGGGCGCACCGAACAGCGGGCGTCAGGTTGTCCGCGGTCCAGCTCTGTAGCGCTTCCCAGCAGGTCATCGAAGGATGCGACTGCCGCCATTCATTGAGGCTTTCGTTGTAGGCATTCTTGCGGGCTTCGATTTTCCCGATCGTGGCGTCCTCGTCGAAGCCGATCACCGCCCATTCGAACCGATCAGCAAGGATTTCTTCACGGAAGATATGGGGAATGACCCGCGCCATTGCGGCCTCCTGTTCGCCCGCGATCGTCGGTTTTCCGGACGGCACCATGGGCTTCGAAGCCGCGAGCGAAGCGGCCTTGGCGTAGGTGTCCCTCGTCATGATGCCGTCGAAGCTGTTCCGGCTGTCGCGCTCCCTGCCGACAAGGTTGAACCAGTGAGTGCAGAGGAACTCGATATTGTCAGCGCGCTGGATCGTGTTCTGCATCGTGTCACCGGCCTCCCGGGAAAAAGGCAGGTCCCTGGCGTCGAATGCCTGCGCCGTTCGCCCCGCGAAGAGCCTGAGACGGGACTCCGCTGCGGCCAAGAGCGCCGGTTCATCAAAGCGACCAGTCGGACGCTGGAAGGCCATCAACGGCGCGGTGAAGGAGTCCGAACCGGTGCAGTAGACCTTCCTCAGGGCGGCGTGCTGATCGGCGCCGAAGCAGGCGTGTTCGACGGCCTCCGCCGGATCCACGGTCGGGTCGAAGTCGACATCGCAGCGAACGACATACCCCGAGCGGATACCGGCGCTCACGGCGCAGTTCAGCTGCGTGATCCGCCGGTCAGCGCGGGTCTCCCAGTTCACCCCGACGGACATGCCGTCGTGAGCGATGCGGGTGTGGACATACGGCTTTTTGTCCGTTTTCCGTTGTCGCTCGACGCGCTTGCGCCACTCCCGAAGTTGCGCCTGCTCGTAGGCGAGGCGCACCCGTTCGAGCCGAAATATCCGATCATAGATTCGCGACATCCCGGGTTCGGTTTCACCGCGTGGGGCGCGCAGGATCCTTCGCAAGTCGTGCGCGCCGGCGCCAATCACGAGGAAGAGTCAGGATCTGGATGTTGTCGGCGCGATTCAACTGTCGACGATGTTCGGTCGAGACCGTGAATCTCGCTCCTGGTTTCCCGCGGCAAGGCTTGTGGATCATCCGAACCGATCTTGTCCGAGCCTGTGCACCCGACTTCATTCCAACGGTTCTGGGCACCTTTCCATTGGGCCCATTGCGCTTCGCTGGCTTGTCGTGTGCCCCGTTGAAGATGAACTCCTCTGACGCATCGAAATAGCGTTGGCCGCAGTGGCCGCAGCTCGGCCCGCGCAGCGATCCATTCTGGGTCATGAGGCGGTCGAGTGCTGCCTCGAAATGCCGGTTTGGCAGGAGGCTGAACTGGATGCCGCACTCCGAGTTGCCATGCGAGTGTTGGCATTCGAGCGCGCGTCCGTCGGTCCATCCGATCGGATCCCCCGAGAACTCGAAGACATCTGTCTCCCGGCAAAGCTCCTCGCGAACTTCCGAAACCATCCTGTAGCGCCCGAGACCGGCACCAATCCTCGGATCGGAAATCGCGGCGGTCATTCGGTGTTGATACGCGCCGCGCCGTTTGAACGCGTGCTTCACGGTCTCCGGTGGCACACCGTAGTTGCCGCAGTCGGGGCCGCCGCAGCAGTTCAGGTCTGTGTCGCCCGAGATCTCGGGGCATGTTTACCCGGGCGTAAGGTCTGAAAGGCTCTTCAACTTCGCTGGTCCTTTTGTGCGACGGGCCAAGAGCTTGCGCTAAATCCAACATTGGCCGATCTGGCCGAACAGGAAATCGGAGCCGAAAAAAACGGCTCGTTCGCGGGAAGTTCGAACTTCCCGCGCGTTTCATCTGTCAATCGGAAAAAGTGGCCGGAAAAAAGTGGCCGGAAATATGACCGAAAATCAAGAGCCTGCCGACTTCTCAGCCGGCAGGCTCCATGTCGTCATGTCCTACTGGTCGGAACGGCGCCCACGAGGGCCGGCCCGGTTCTTTTGTTCCAGGTCCCGCTCAGTCAGCCGTGAGCAGCGGCGGCTTCTTCTTCGACGAGATCCGCGCGCGCTTGGGCTCCTCGATCTTGAGCTCGATCTTGCCGTCCTTGACACCGACCTTGACGATGCCGCCCTTGGTCAGCTTGCCGAACAGCAGTTCCTCGGCCAGCGGCTTCTTGATGTGCTCCTGGATCGTCCGGCCCAGCGGGCGCGCGCCCATCTTGTCGTCGTAGCCCTTGTCGGCCAGCCATTCGGCGGCCTTCTTGGTCAGCTCGATGGTCACGCCGCGGTCGAGCAGCTGGACCTCGAGCTGAAGCACGAACTTCTCGACCACCTGCAGGATCACATCCTTGCCGAGCGGCGCGAAGCCGATGACCGCGTCGAGCCGGTTGCGGAACTCGGGCGTGAAGGTGCGCTCGATGGCGGCGGTATCCTCGCCCTCGCGCCGCGAACGTCCGAAGCCGATGGCCTCCTTCGCCTGTTCGGTCGCGCCCGCGTTCGAGGTCATGATCAGCACCACGTTGCGGAAGTTGACCGTGCGGCCGTTGTGGTCGGTCAGCTCGCCGTGGTCCATCACCTGCAGCAGGATGTTGAACACATCCGGATGCGCCTTCTCGATCTCGTCGAGCAGCAGCACGCAATGCGGATGCTGGTCGACGCCATCGGTCAGAAGCCCGCCCTGGTCGAAGCCGACATAGCCCGGCGGCGCGCCGATCAGGCGCGATCACCGCGTGCTTCTCCATGTATTCCGACATGTCGAAGCGCAGAAGCTCGACGCCGAGGTTGTCGGCGAGCTGCTTGGCCACTTCGGTCTTGCCGACGCCGGTGGGGCCCGCGAACAGGTAGTTGCCGATCGGCTTCTCCGGCTCGCGCAGGCCCGCGCGCGCCAGCTTGATCGCCGACGACAGCGCCTCGATCGCCTTCTCCTGGCCGAAGACCACGCGTTTCAGCCCGGCTTCGAGGTCGCGCAGGGTTTCGGCATCGTCCTTGGACACGTTTTTCGGCGGGATCCGGGCGATCTTGGCGACAATCGCCTCGATGTCCTTCACGCCGATCGATTTCTTGCGCTTCGAAGCGGTCAGCAGGTGCTGCGCCGCACCCGCCTCGTCGATCACGTCGATGGCGCTGTCGGGCAGCTTGCGGTCGTTGATGTAGCGGCTCGACAACTCCACCGCCGACTTGATCGCCTCGGCGGTGTACTTGACGTTGTGATGGTCCTCGAAATACGGCTTCAGCCCGCGCAGGATCTTCACCGTATCGTCGACCGACGGCTCGTTGACGTCGATCTTCTGGAACCGGCGGCTGAGCGCGCGGTCCTTCTCGAAATGCTGGCGGTATTCCTTGTAGGTGGTCGAGCCCATGCAGCGCAGCTTGCCGCCTTGCAGCGCCGGCTTGAGCAGGTTGGAGGCGTCCATCGCGCCGCCGGACGTGGCGCCGGCGCCGATCACCGTATGGATCTCGTCGATGAACAGCATCGCATCGGGATGCGCTTCGAGCTCGTTGATCACGGCCTTCAACCGCTCCTCGAAATCGCCGCGATAGCGGGTACCCGCCAGCAGCGCGCCCATGTCGAGCGAATAGATCGTGGTCTCGGCCAACACCTCGGGCACCTCGTGGCCGACGATCTTCCACGCCAGCCCCTCGGCGATGGCGGTCTTGCCGACGCCCGGGTCGCCGACCAGCAGCGGGTTGTTCTTGCGCCGGCGGCACAGCACCTGGATGCAGCGCTCGACCTCGTCGTCGCGCCCGATCAACGGATCGATGTTGCCCTCTCCCGCCTTGGCGTTGAGATCGACGCAGTATTTCGCAAGCGCGGTGTCGCCCTGCGCATCGCCATCGTCGTCCGCATCAGTGGCCTCGTCGTCGAACTCCGGCGTGCCGGTCACCTGCCGCGGTTCGCCGTAGGACGGATCCTTGGCAACACCGTGGGCGATGAAATTGACCGCGTCGTAGCGGGTCATGTCCTGTTCCTGCAGGAAATAGGCGGCATTCGATTCGCGCTCGGCGAAGATCGCGACAAGCACGTTGGCGCCGGTCACCTCGGTGCGGCCCGAGCTTTGCACGTGAATCGCGGCGCGCTGGATCACCCGCTGGAAGGCGGCGGTGGGCACGGCTTCGGAGCCCTCGATATTGGTTTCGAGCGTGGTGAGGTCTTCGTCGATGTACTTGACCAGCGTCCCGCGCAGCTCTTCGAGGTTGACGCTGCAGGCTTTCATCACCCGGGCCGCGTCCGGCTCATCGATCAGCGCGAGCAGCAGGTGCTCGAGCGTGGCGAGCTCGTGGCGGCGCTGGTTGGCCTGGGCCAAGGCGGCGTGGATGGCCTGTTCTAGCGTATTGGAAAAGGATGGCACCTTGTTCCCTCCTCGTGGTTTCTCCAGCGCAGGGATCACCCCCGACCCTGATCTGTTAGGATTAAAGTTCGGTGTTCGCGGCGCGTCTTCAAGGCTTTTTTGCGAATTTGCCGCTCACGAATTTGTTTCGCCCCTGCCGTGAGCCAGGTTATTGGCCAAGTGCTGCGCAACATTTAGGCGTCCCAGCGCGTTTCGCAACCCGGTGTGGTTGCGGGTGGCGCGCGCAGCCTGTCGTTGCGCGCGGTGCATGATTTGCCCGCCTGCCGCGCAACGGGGTGGAAAAGAATCGGAGGCGTTTCCCGAGATTCGGGCCCGTTCAGGCGTGTTCAAGCCCGGTCCTTGTCCGCGAGATCGGGCCGCATCGCGCCGCGCAGCTGTTCTTCCAGATCGTCACGCATGGCCTTGATGGCGTCGAGATAGGCCTGGTTTTCGTGTGCCGGGATGTTCATGTCGTAGACATCCGCCACCGCGATCATCGCCTTGCGGTCCATCTCGTTGAAGGCGTCGACCATGCGCTGGGCCTCGTCGCGGTCGTGCCCGAGGGCCTCGATCGCCGAGCGGCCCATGCGCAGCGAACTGTCGTAGGTGTCGCGGATGATGTCGCGGCAGCCGACCGACCAGAGATCGTAGACATGGTTGCGGTCCACCGCGCGGGCGATCACGTGCAGATCCGGCCAGGTCTGGGCCGCGTAGCGCGCCAGCTCGGTGATCTGGTCCCGCCCGTCGATGGCGATGACGAGGATCTTCGCCTGCTCGATCCCGGCGGCGTGCAGCAGGTCGGGCCGTGTGGCGTCGCCGAAATGGGCGTGGAAGCCGAACTTGCGCAGAATCTCGAGATGGTCCGAGGAATAGTCGATCACCGTCGTGGTCACGCCCATGCCGCGCAGGATGCGGTTGACGATGCCGCCGACCCGGCCGTGGCCGGCGATGATGGCGGTGCCCTGTTCGGTGATCTCGTCGGCCTCGCGCGCCTCGCTGCGGGCGTAGCGCGGCGCGATCACCCGGTCGAGCAGGATGAACAGGAGCGGCGTCAGCAGCATCGACAGCGCCACCACCAGCATCAGCCGGTCGGCGAGGGCTTCGGGAATCACCCCGTTGGCGACCGTGAAGCTCAAAAGCACGAAGCCGAACTCGCCCGCCTGGGCGAGGCCGAGGGCGAACAGCCACTTGTCGTAGCCCTGAAGCTTGAAGACCCGCGCCAGCAGCAACAGCACCAGGGCTTTCAGGATGATCAGGCCAAGCGTGAGCCCGACGATGGACAGCGCGCCCGCGATCAGCAGCTCGAAGTCGATCCCCGCGCCGACGGTGATGAAAAACAGCCCCAGCAGCAGGCCCTTGAACGGCTCGATATCGCTTTCGAGCTCATGGCGGTATTCGCTGTTGGCGAGCACCACGCCGGCGATGAAGGTGCCGAGCGCGGGCGACAGCCCGACCAGCGACATCAGCACCGCGATGCCGACGACGATCATCAGCGCCGCGGCCACGAACAACTCGCGCAATTGCGCCCGGCCGATGAACCGGAAGATCGGGCTGGTGAGGTAGGAGCCGGCGAAAACCACGAAGGCGATGGCCGCGAGCGTCACCAGCGTGGTCTGCCAGCCGGTGAGCCCCGCGACGAGGCTGAAGCTCTCGCCGCCGTGGTCGTCCCCGGCTAGCTCGGCCCCGTGCTGGACCGTCTCCACAAGTTCCGGCATCGCCAGAAGCGGGATCAGCGCGAGCATCGGGATCACCGCGATGTCCTGGGTGAGCAGCACCGAAAAGGCCGACTGGCCGCCGTCGGATTTCATCAGCCCCTTTTCGTTGAGCGTTTGCAGCACGATCGCCGTGGAAGAGAGCGCGAGTACCAGGCCCACGGCGACGGCGACGCTGGTCTGCTGCCCGAACAGGAAGGCGGCGACGGCGACGGCGAGCGTCGTCAGCCCGACCTGCAGCCCCCCGAGCCCGACCAGCTTGTGGCGCATCCCCCACAGCCGCTTCGGCTCCAGTTCGAGCCCGACGAGGAACAGCATCATCACCACGCCGAACTCGGCGAAATGCTGGATCGAGACCACGTCGACATGCAGGAGCGCGAGGATCGGGCCGATGATGATCCCGGCGATCAGGTAGCCCAGCACCGAGCCGAGCCCCAGCCGCGAAGCGATCGGCACCGAGACCACGCCGGCGACGAGGAAGATGAAGGCAAGCATCAGGAAATCGGTCATCGGTGGCGGTCCCCGGAGAATTGGTGGTGATGATCTGTTCGCGTCTGTGAAAACACCGTAGCGGGTTTCCCGGTGCGGAGACAGGCTTCCGGTGCCCGCTTCCGTTGCTGCCGGGCGGGCCGGCGGGGAGGCCGGATCGGTGGGGCCCCAGTCAGGATGCCGCGCCGCCGTTCGAAGCTTTGTGCTTTCAACCTGATCGAGACCGAATGCGCGCCGTGCGACAAATTCACACAGAGATCGTGCCAGGCACGATTATAGCGCTGGGCGCCCCAGGCCGAGCGCGACGAATACTTGAACGGCGGGCGGAAATCGGCGAAGTTGTAATCGGGGGGCTGGGGTATAGTTCGATTAATATAATTTACGTCTCGAGCGACCCCTCATCTGGTAAAATAAGTGTTTTTGTGAGGGGTCTTCGTGGCGCTCGAATATAGACGAGACATCGACGGCTTGCGCGCGGTCGCTGTAGTGCCGGTCGTGGTTTTTCACGCGGGGCTCGGGCTGGGCGGCGGTTTCGTCGGCGTAGACGTGTTCTTCGTGATCTCCGGTTTCCTGATCACCAGCATCTTGTTGCGGGAAATCGACGAAAATCGTTTTTCGATCCTCGGGTTCTACGAACGGCGTGCACGCCGCATCCTGCCCGCCCTGTTCGCGATGATGAGCGTGGTCACGCTTGCCGCGATCGCTATTTTCATCCCCGAAGATCTGGACGCTTTCGGCAAGAGCCTTGCCGCGGCATCGCTGTTTCTGTCCAACGTCTGGTTCTTCAGCGAGCTTGGCTATTTCACCGAGGCGGCGGAACTCAAACCGCTCCTTCATACCTGGTCTCTGGGCATCGAAGAGCAGTACTACGTGGTCTTCCCCGTGCTGCTTTGGGCCTTGTTTCGGACCTTGCGGGCGTGGTCGGTCTTCGCCATGCTCGCCCTCCTGACCGCGATCTCCCTTGCCATGTCGGTGTGGGCGACGAGCCGGTCCCCCGAGGCGGCCTTCTATTTGCCGCAGTACCGCATGTGGGAGCTGTTCCTGGGATCGCTGCTGGCGATGGCCGCGGCCTGGGGATGGCTGAAGCCGCATGCGCCCCGGCTCTGGTTGCAGACCCTCCTGGCGGTAGCGGGGCTCCTGGCGATCGTCGTCCCGGTGCTGGTCTACGGTCCGCAAACCCGCTTTCCCGGGTTTGCGGCGCTGCTGCCCTGTCTCGGGGCGCTGCTGCTCATCATGACCGGCGGCCTGGGCACAACCCCGGTGTCGCGGCTTCTGTCCACCAGGCCTTTCGTTTTCATCGGCCGGATCTCCTATTCCGTCTACCTCTGGCATTGGCCGGTTCTTTCGCTGCGTTTCTACGTGACGGGCCGCGAACCCACGGCGACCGAGGGGGTGATCTGCGTGGCTCTGTCGATCGCGCTCGGATACCTCTCCTGGCGCTTCGTCGAGGCCCCCTTTCGCGACCGTCACCGGTTTGTTCGGCCGCAGATATTGTCCGGCGCGCTCGCCGGCATCGCGGTTGCCGTCGTTGCCGGCGGGTTCATCGCCAAGACCGACGGCCTCCCGGGCCGCATGCCCGCGGAATTCCTCGCCCTGACCAGCGAAGAGGAGGCGGACGACGGACCGGGGTGCCACTTCGTGACCCCGGATCGCGGGCGGCGCGGCGATGTCTGCGTCCTGGGCGCCGCCGACGCCGCGCCGAGTTTCGTCCTCGTCGGCGACAGCCATGCGGGTGTCTTGAGCCCGACGATTTTCGGCGCCGCGCGGGAGCTTGGCATTGCGGGCTACCAGTACACGAACTCGGATTTCCGACCGCTTCTCGGCGTGTCCAAACGTGGCAGCCTGAACTGGGGGAGCAGGCCGACGTTCTGGTCGCGTTCATCACCAGCCGGCAGGAGATCACGACCGTCTTCGTCACCGGGTTCTGGCTGCACCAGATGAGTGGATACACCTACCGGCATTCCGGGGATATCTGGGAAGACGACAGCTACGACGGCAGCGGATCCCACTACAATGCCACGGCCACGTTGCACGGGCTTCGCCGGTTCTCCGAGAGCCTTCCGGGCATCAAGATCGTTCTGCTCGACGATGTTCCGAGCGGCGAAGCGCTGAACATCAAATCCCTTCTGCGGGCGCACCGGTTCGGGCGCGCCGATCTTTCGGGCCTCGAAACCGCCGCGGCGCAGGCGCAACGCCAGGTCTACGAACCGGGTCTCATGGCCTTTGCGCAAGAGACCGAGAACACGGTCTACGTTCCGTTCCTGAAGGACCTCTGCGGCCCGTCGCGGTGCCCGTTGTTCGAGGGGGAGACGCTGTTGTTCCGCGACGGAGATCACCTGTCTCAGGCCGCCGTCGCGGACCTGACCGGCAGCGCGAGACTGCTGCTTCAGTCGTTCCTCTAGGGGGCATCGCCAGTCCCAGGACCAATCCCCGGACCCGCCTGTTGCGGCGGCCGACGTCCGCCAAAGAGCCAGCGGCAGGCGGCGGGCGACGCTCCGGTGGCAGGTCGCACCGCATCGGTCTACCGCGTTGCCGACCGGCTCCCGCCGGCCGGGCGCCGCACCGGGGTCGGCCGCAAGGCGGCCCGTCGGCGGCGTTCAGAACTTGTCCTTGGCCGCGCGGATATGTGCGAACACATCGACATCCGCCGCGCCCTGCATGCCGAGCCCGGCTTTGACCCCCGGGTCGCCGGCGCGCAGAAACGGGTTGGTCGCCTTCTCGAGTTCCAGCGAAGAGGGCACGGTCGGGGTGCCGAGCGTGCGCGCGCGGGTGGTCAGCTTCACCCGCTCGGCCAGCGCCGGATTGTCCGGCTCGACGGTGACCGCGAAGCGTGCATTGGCGGCGGTGTACTCGTGGCCCGAGCAGATCAGCGTGTCGTCCGGCAGGTCGGCCAGCCGGGTGAGCGTGCCCCACATCTCGGCGGGGGTGCCTTCGAACAGCCGGCCGCAGCCGAGCGCCATCAGGCTGTCGCCGGTGAACGCCGCGCCGAGGCGGGGGAGGTAATAGGCGATGTGGCCCTTGGTGTGCCCGGCCGCGTCGATCACCTGCACCTCTCGCCCCTGCATGTCGTAGGTCTGGCCGGGTTCCACCGCCACGTCGAGCGGCGGCAGCCGGTGGGCATCGCGCGCCGCGCCGATCACCACCGGCTTGTAGGCCGCGACCAGGTCGGCCACGCCGTCGATATGGTCGCCGTGATGATGGGTGAGGAAGATATGGGTGAGCCGCCAGCCTTGCTGTTCCAGTTCACGCTGGATCGGCCAGCTTTCGGGCGCGTCGAACAGCGCGGTTGCGCCGGATTTGCGGTCGTGGACGAGAAAGGCGTAGTTGTCGGCGAGACAGGGGATCGTTTCGAGCTCGAGGGTCATCCTGGAGGGCCTCCTTGGATGGCGCAATTCTTGCCCAATCGGGCCCCTATGTGCAACATCTCACGATGACCAGCAAACCGGGAATGTCGTCAGTGCATAGCCAAGCCGAGCCCCACGCGCCCCGCGGGGGCGATGCGCGCCTGAGCGCGCCCTCCGCGAACCGCAACGCGGCGCATATCGTCGCGGCGCTTTCGGGCCACCTGCCCGCGGCGGGGCGGGTGCTGGAAATCGCCGCTGGCACCGGCGAGCACGCGGTGGCGCTTGCGCGCGCCAATCCAGGGCTCACATGGGAGCCCAGCGATGTCGCCCCCGAACGCCGCGCCTCGATCGATGCCTGGGCCCGGGCCGAGGGGCTTGGCAACATCCGCCCCGCCGCCGCGCTCGACGCCGCCACGCCGGATTGGCAGGCGGGCCCCGCAGCGCAGGCCTACGCGGCGGTCTATCTGTCGAACCTCCTGCACCTTGTGTCCGCCCCCGCAGGCGGCCAACGTGATCGCCGGTGCCGCCCGCGCGCTGGCGCCCGGCGGGGTGTTCTGCCTCTACGGTCCGTTCCGCGAGCATGGTGCCTACCGGTCCGAGGGCGACGCCCGGTTCGACGCACAGCTCCAGGCCGCCGACCCCGAAACCGGCTACAAGTCGGTCGAATGGGTCACCGAAACCGCCGCCGCCGCCGGACTGTCCCCGACCGCCCGCCTGGAGCTCCCCGCCAACAACCTCATCCTGGTCTTCGCGAAGCCCTGACCGCTTCTTTGGTCCGAAAACCCCAGGCGCCCTCATGCCCGGGGCCCGCCGTCCGCACGGCGGGCGGCCCCCAATCCGCCGGTCTCCCCCTGCGAAAACCTTTCCCTCTGGCGAATCCCCCGCAATGGGCTAGTGTCCCAGCCCATGCGTCTGGATGTGCAGGATCTGCAGGCTTTCTACTACCGCTCCGCGCTGGGCCGCGCGGCGCAACGGGCCGTGCGCAACCAGATGCAGGCGTTCTGGCCCGAGGCCAAGGGGCAGACCGTGGTCGGCTACGGTTTCGCCACGCCGCTCCTGCGCCCCTATCTCGATACCGCCCGGCGGGTCATCGGCCTGATGCCCGCGCCGCAGGGGGTCATGGCCTGGCCGAAGGGGCAGCCGAATGTCTCGGTGCTCTGCGAGGAGGCGCTCTGGCCGATCGACAACGGGGCGATCGACAAGCTGGTCATGATGCACGGGATCGAGGTCAGCGAAGCGCCCGACGCGGTGCTCGCCGAGGCCTACCGCGCCCTTGGCCCCGGCGGTGCGGTGCTGTTTGCGGTGCCCAACCGCGCCGGGCTCTGGTCGCGCTCCGACGCCACGCCGTTCGGCTTCGGGCGGCCCTACACGGTGGGCCAGCTCGAGATCCAGCTGCGCACCCACGGCTTCGTCATCGAGCGCCACGCGGGCGTGCTGTTCCAGCCGCCGTCGCCGAAACGCTTCTGGCTCAAGACCGGCCGGGCCTGGGAAGGGCTCGGGCGGTCGATCCCGCTCGGGGTCGCCGGCGGTGTGCTGATGGTCGAGGCGGTCAAACAGGTGCCCGCGCCGCGCCGGCCGGGGCTGGGTCAGCGGGTGAAAAAGCCGCTCGGGGTGCTCGAAGGGCTCGGGGTGCCGGAACCCAGCCGTCGGACATGAGGGCGCGTCCGCCGCTTTCCGGCGCCAGCCGGTGGGGCAGGGGCGCCGGGGCGCAGAATCGCCCCCGATCTTCCCGGCGCACCGGTCGACATTCGGCCTCGGCACACCTGTCTGTTTCGCCCCCGGCAACACCGTGGCCGGCGCGAGCCGATGCCGTCGCGCCCGGACGGCGCGCGGCGCGAATCTGTCTGGCCGATGCGCCCCGCAGGCCCCAGAACCTGTCCAACAAACGGTCCCGGATTTACATTCGTACTTCTGGATGTGATGCCTCGGCCCCACTGATCGGCCTGTCTGGCGATATATCCTTTCATGTTGGCGCAAAACCTGAGCAACAGTGTTGCGGGAGCTTGAACCCTCTGCTAGAGACACGCCGATTTCAGATGGCACGCATCATTGCGGCATCGAGAGGCCGCCCCGTCCTGCTTGGCGCAGGAACGATGGGGCTAAAGACATGGAAGGGGTGGACGTGTCCGAAGCTTCGCTTTCGACTGGCATAGCCCAGAGATACGCTACGGCCGTTTTCGAACTGGCCAGGGAAGACAAGAAACTCGCCGCCGTCGAACAGGACCTCGACGCGCTGGCCGCGGCGCTCGAGACCAGCCCCGACTTCGCCGCGATGATCACCTCGCCGGTCTATTCGCGCGTCGAGCAGACCCACGCCGTCACCGCGCTGGCGGGCAAGATGGAGCTCTCGGCCGCGATGACCGGCGTGCTCGGCGTGATGGGCGAAAAGCGGCGCCTGTTCGTGCTGCCCCAGTTCATCAAGGCACTGCGCCCGGCCATCGCCGAGGACAAGGGCGAGGTGACCGCCGAGGTGACCGCCGCCAAGCCGATGACCAAGGCGCAGCAGGACAAGCTCGCCAAGGCCCTCAAGGCCGCGGTCGGCAAGGATGTGAAGATCAATCTGGCCGTCGATGAAAGCCTCATCGGCGGTCTTGTCGTCAAGGTCGGTTCGCCGCATGATCGACAGCTCGCTCCGCACGCAGCTGAACGCACTCCAGAATCGCCATGAAAGAGGTCTGATGGACAATGGACATCCGCGCCGCCGAAATCTCCGCGATCCTCAAGGAGCAGATCAAGAATTTCGGCCAGGAGGCCGAGGTCGCCGAGGTCGGCCAGGTGCTGTCCGTCGGCGACGGCATCGCCCGCGTCTACGGCCTCGACAACGTCCAGGCCGGCGAGATGGTCGAGTTCCCGGGCGGCGTCCGCGGCATGGTGCTCAACCTCGAAGAGGACAACGTCGGCGTCGTGATCTTCGGCGACGACCGCGACATCAAGGAAGGCGACACCGTCAAGCGCACCGGCGCCATCGTCGAGGTGCCGGTCGGCGAGGGCCTGCTCGGCCGCGTGGTCGACGCGCTCGGCAACCCGATCGACGGCAAGGGCCCGATCGAGGCCGACCGAGCGCCGCCGCGTCGAGGTCAAGGCGCCCGGGCATCATCCCGCGCAAGTCGGTGCACGAGCCGATGCAGACCGGCCTCAAGGCGATCGACGCGATGATCCCGATCGGCCGCGGCCAGCGCGAGCTGATCATCGGCGACCGCCAGACCGGCAAGACCGCCATCGCGCTCGACACGATCATCAACCAGAAGGCGATCAACGCAGCGGCGACGACGAGTCCAAGAAGCTCTACTGCATCTACGTCGCCATCGGCCAGAAGCGCTCGACCGTCGCGCAGGTCGTCAAGACGCTCGAGGAGAACGGCGCGATGGAGTACACGATCGTCGTCGCCGCGACCGCCTCCGAGCCGGCGCCGATGCAGTTCCTCGCGCCCTACACCGGCTGCGCCATGGGCGAGTACTTCCGCGACAACGGCAAGCACGCGCTGATCGTCTACGACGATCTCTCCAAGCAGGCCGTCGCCTACCGCCAGATGTCGCTGCTGCTGCGCCGCCCGCCGGGCCGCGAAGCCTACCCGGGCGACGTGTTCTACCTGCACTCCCGCCTGCTCGAGCGCGCGGCCAAGCTGAGCGACGAGAACGGCGGCGGCTCGCTGACCGCGCTGCCGATCATCGAGACCCAGGCCGGCGACGTGTCGGCCTACATCCCGACCAACGTGATCTCGATCACCGACGGCCAGATCTTCCTCGAGACCGACCTGTTCTACCAGGGCATCCGCCCGGCCGTGAACGTCGGCCTCTCGGTGTCGCGCGTCGGCTCGCGCCGCGCAGATCAAGGCGATGAAGAAGGTCGCCGGCTCGATCAAGCTGCGAGCTCGCGCAGTACCGCGAGATGGCGGCCTTCGCCCAGTTCGGCTCCGACCTCGACGCGGCGACCCAGCGCCTGCTCGAACCGCGGCGCGCGCCTGACCGAGCTGCTGAAGCAGGCGCAGTACGCGCCGCTGACCGATGCGAAGAGCAGGTCGTGCGTGATCTACGCCGGCGTGAACGGCTATCTCGACACGATCCGGTGTCGACGAGGTCGGCCGGTTCGAGCAGGGGCTGCTGGACCACCTGCGCGTCGAACGAGCACGGACGCTGCTCGACGACATCCGCAACGACGACCGCAAGGCTCGAAGGACGAGCTGGCCGACGAAGCTGAAGGCCGCGCATCGACGAGTTCGCCGAAGGCTTCGCGCTGAACGCCGGCTGATCGCGAGGAGAGGCTGGCGATGCCGAGCCTGAAGGACCTCCGCAACCGGATCGACTCGGTCAAGGCGACGCAGCAAGATCACCAAGGCCATGCAGATGGTCGCGGCGGCCAAGCTGCGCCGTGCGCAGGAAGCGGCCGAGGCCGCGCGGCCCTACGCCGAGCGCATGCGACGCCGTGCTCGCCGAGCTCGCCGGCCGCGCGCCGGCGCCGACGGCCGCGCCGCCGCTGCTGCGCCGGCACCGGCAAGCGACGAGGTGCACCTGCTGGTGGTCATGACCGCCGACCGCGGCCTGTGCGGCGGCTTCAACTCGACGATCGTGCAGCTCGCGCGCGACCGATGCCGACCAGCTGCGCGCCGCAGGGCAAGACGGTGAAGATCCTCATGCGTCGGCAAGAAGGGCCGTCGAGCAGCTGCGCGCGCGACTACGGCCAGCACGATCATCGATCACGTCGATCTCGACCGGCCGTGCGCGAGCTCGACTTCGACGACGCCGCAGGAGATCGCCGACGACCTGATCATCGCGACGTTCGAGGCCGGCGAGTTCGACGTCGGCGACGATCGTTCTACACCGAGTTCAAGTCGCGTGATCACGCAGAACGCCGACGGCGCAGCAGCTGATCCCGGCCACCGTCGACCGAGGACGAGGCCGAGGCCGAGCGACGCCGGCAGCGGTCTACGAGTACGAGCCGGCCGAGGAGGAGATCCTCGCCGACGCTGCTGCCCGCGCAACGTCGCCATCGCAGATCTTCCGCGGCGCTGCTCGAGAACGCGCGCCGCGCGAGCAGGGCGCGCGGATGACGCGCGATGGACAACGCGACCCGCAACGCCGGCGACATGATCGACAAGCTGACGCTCGAATTACAACCGCGCGCGCCAGGCCGCGATCACCAAGGAGCTGATCGAGATCATTTCGGGCGCCGAAGCGCTCTAACGGACGCAAGGAACCGGCAGACGACAGCGACCAATGGCAAACGAGCAGCAATCGGCAAGAGTCGACCCAGGTCATCGGGCGCCGTCGTCGACGTGCAGTTCGACGGCGAGCTGCCGGCGATCCTGAACGCGCTCGAAACCGAGCAACCAACGGCAAGCCGCCTGGTGCTCGAGGTCGCCCAGCACCTCGGCGAGAACACGGTGCGCACCATCGCCATGGACGCCACCGACGGCCTCGTGCGCGGCCAGGAAGTGCGCGACACCGGCGCGCCGATCACGGTGCCGGTCGGCGACGCAGACGCTCGGCCGCATCATCAACGTCATCGGCGAGCCGGTCGACGAGCGCGGCCCGGTCGAGGCCGACAGACGCGCCGCCGATCCACCGCGCCGGCGCCGGCGTTCGTCGAGCAGGCGACCGAAGTCGAGATGCTCGAGACCGGCATCAAGGTCGTCGACCTGCTCGCGCCCTACGCCAAGGGCGGCAAGATCGGCCTGTTCGGCGGCGCCGGCGTCGGCAAGACCGTGCTCATCATGGAGCTGATCAACAACATCGCCAAGGAGCACGGCGGCTACTCGGTCTTCGCCGGCGTCGGCGAGCGCACCCGCGAGGGCAACGACCTCTAGCACGAGATGACCGAGTCCGGGCGTCATCGACGGCTCGACGACCTGGCGGAATCGCAAGGCCGCGCTGGTCTACGGCCAGATGAACGAGCCGCCGGGCGCCCGCGCCGCGCGTCGCGCTCTCCGGCCTGACCGTGGCCGAGTACTTCCGCGACGAGGAGGGCCAGGACGTGCTGCTCTTCGTCGACAACATCTTCCGCTTCACCCAGGCGGGCTCCGAGGTGTCGGCGCTGCTCGGCCGCATCCCCTCGGCGGTGGGCTACCAGCCGACGCTGGCCACCGAGATGGGCGAGCTGCAGGAGCGCATCACCTCGACCAAGAAGGGCTCGATCACCTCGGTGCAGGCCATCTACGTGCCGGCCGACGACCTGACCGACCCGGCGCCGGCGACCGCGTTCGCCCACCTCGACGCGACCACGGTGCTCTCGCCGCGCGATCGCCGAGCTCGGCATCTACCCGGCCGTCGATCCGCTCGACTCGACCTCGCCGCATCCTCGACCCGCGCGTCGTCGGCGAGGAGCACTACGAGGTCGCCCGCGACGTGCAGGAGATCCTGCAGCGCTACAAGGAGCTGCAGGACATCATCGCCATTCTCGGCATGGACGAGCTCTCGGAAGAGGACAAGCTGACCGTGGCCCGCGCCCGCAAGATCCAGCGCTTCCTCTCGCAGCCGTTCCTCGTGGCCGAGGTCTTCACCGGCACGCCGGGCGTGCTACGTGCCGCTCGAGGACACGATCCGCGGCTTCAAGGAGATCTGTCGACGGCGAGTACGACGACCTGCCGGAGCGGCCTTCTACATGGTCGGCGGCATCGACGAAGTGATCGCGAAGGCCGAGAAGATGGCAGCCGAAGCGGCGTAAGCAAGTTCCCCCCGCGCCCGACCGGGGCGGGGGATCGAGGCGACAGGAGGCCAAGATGGCTGACATCATGCAATACGACCTGGTTTCGCCGGCGCGGCGTCTGGCCTCTGGCCAGGCCACCGCGGTGCAGATCCCGGGCGCCGACGGCGATTTCACGGCCATGGCAAACCATGCGCCGACCATCGCCACGATCCGCCCCGGCATCGTGACTGTTCAGGGCACGATCGGAGTGGAGAAATACGTCGTCACCGGCGGGTTCGCCGAGATCTCGCCCGAGGGCGCCTCGGTGCTCGCCGAACGGGCGATGCCGGTGGAAGAGGTCACCCAGGACGTGATCGACGAGTTCGTCGACGCGGCCAAGGCGGCGCTCGCGACCGCGACCGACGAGAACCGGGACGCCTTCGCCAAGGCCGTCGGCGACATCGCCGTCGTGGCGAGCGAGCTTGGGCTGACCGCCAAGGTCGACTGACGGAAGAAATGCGAGGGGCAAACCCCGCAGGACAGTGAAGAAACCCCGTGCCGTGGCGCGGGGTTTTTTCGTGGCGCGGGGGCGCGACGTTGTCACCCCGGCGATCCCGTTTGCGTGAGGCCCGGACTTGTGACCGCTGCCCGATGCCCGCCCGTGGCATACTTCGCGCCTGCACTCCGCAGAGCAGCCCACGGGGAGACAAGATATGACGATGTTGAAAACGTTGACTGTCGCTGCCCTTGTTATCGGCACCGCCAGCGTTGCCCAGGCCGGGTACCATGAGAAAAAAGGCGACACGCAAGGCGGCGGCATGGCGGCGTCCGACGGCGGAATGGCGATGGGCGCCCCGGCGGTGACCGGCAAGATCGGGGACCAGCTGTTCCTGATGGATGCCCACAAGATGACGCTCTACACCTTCGACAACGACAGCCCCGGCATGTCGTCCTGCTACGGCAGCTGCGCGCAGAACTGGCCGCCGCTGCTGGCGCCGGCCGGAACCAAGCTCGGCAAGGACTACAGCCTGATCGCGCGGACCGACGGCACCATGCAGGTCGCTCACAAGAAGCACCCGCTCTATCTCTGGGTGCAGGACATGCAGCCGGGCCAGATGTCGGGTGACGGTGTCGGCGGCGTCTGGCACGTCGCGCGCCCGTAGCCTGCCGGCGCGGGCAGGTTCAGCCCGACAGGTCCCAGTCGTCCTCGTGCGTCACCTCGCCGATTGCCGTCCAGTCGGCCCGCACGCGGGCGACACGGGTGTCGTCCCAGGTTCGAAAGACCAGGTGAAAGCCGTTTTCGGTGGCGTCCTCGGCCGAGATGTCCATCCGCGGGTTGGTGGAGTGGTCCATGTCCCACATCGACAGGCCCACCGAGATCGCCGGCGGCGCCTGGAAGGGTTCGGAAAACTCCACCCAGACCCGCACCTCGCGGTCGCCTTCGCCCGACCACATCTCGCCGTCATGTTCGAAATCCGAGAACAGCACCCGCGAGCCCTGGTCGATCCCCATCCGGTGGGTTCTGATCCGCCACATGAGCCCGCCCCCTGTTGCCCGCCCCTGGTTGACGCTGAGGATGCCCCATTTCCGCGCGACCCCGCAAGGGACCGCGGCCGCGCGTCCGGCCGTCGCCCTAGCCGCGGCGTTTCGGGTTCAGCGCGAGAAAGGCCGGGAATACCAGGATCAGCAGCCCGCCGGCGGCGAGGAACGGCATGCCCGGCATGTAGAGCCGCGCATCCGGCGCCGCGAAGACGCGAAACAGCGGCGTGACGATCAGCGGGGCGACCACCGCCGCGATCGAGCCCAGCGAGGCGATCACCCCCTGGAGCACGCCCTGGCGGTCCTCGGCGACCAGGTTCGACATCATCGCCGTCGCCGTCGGTGGCACCATGTCGGCGAGGCAGGAGATCGGGATCAGCGCGAACACCAGCATCGCCGGCGGGGTCAGCCCGAGCGCGACCAGCGCGAAGATCCCGGCCACCGCGCCGAAGATCAGGGTGCGGTATTCACCGATCCGCGGGATCAGCGCGGGCAGCACCGCGCCTTGCGTAAACGCCACGCCGATGCCGTAGAAAGCGAGCGAGCCGCCGATCAGCGCGGCCGACCAGCCAAAGGCTTCGCGGGTCCAGAACGCCCACAGCGTCGGGTAGACCATGTTGGCGAACTCGAAGGTGAAGAGCACCATCAGCGGCAGCGCGAGGCCGGGCAGGCGAAACGCGTCCAGGATCGCGCCGAACGGGTTGAGGTCCGAGCGCGCGAACCGGCGGCGCTTGGCGGGCGCGAGGCTTTCGGGCAGGACCATCAGGCCGAACACCACCCCGACCGCGGAGAAGGCGGCGGCCACCCAGAAAGGTGCGGTGATGTGCCAGGCCGCGAGCACCCCGCCGAGTGCCGGCCCCATCACGAACCCGACCCCGAAAGCCGCCCCGATCAGCCCGAAATTGGCCGCGCGCTTTTCGGGCGGCGAGATGTCGGCGATAAAGGCGGTCGCGGTGATGTAGGTCGCCCCCGCAACCCCCGCCAGGACCCGGCCCAGCAGCAGCACCCAGAAGGTCCCGGCCAGCGCCATGATGACATAGTCCACCGCCAGCGTGGCCAGCGCCACGATCAGCACCGGCCGGCGCCCATAGGCGTCCGAGAGCCCGCCGACGATCGGGGCGAAGACGAATTGCATCGCCGCATAGGCCGCCATCAGCACCCCGCCGTAGACCGCGCCGGAGGCGGTGTCGGTCCCGGCCCCCACCCGCGCCATCAGGTCCGGCATCATCGGGAAGATCAGCCCGACGCCGATGGCATCGAGCAGGATGGTGGCGAGGATGAAGTAAAGGGCGCGCCGCTGGGCCGATGCGGCCGGCGCCCGGCGCGCGTCAGTCAAAACTCATGTCGATCCCGCGGTCGTCGGCGAAGGAGCGGCAATAGTCGACCCAATCGACGAAGTCCTGGCTGAACGCCGCCAACCCGCCGTAGGCTTCCCACTCCGTGCGCATCTCGCCTTGGTGTTGCGCCACCCAGGCCTCCGGGTCAGCCTGGCCCTCCGCGCGCGCCTGTTCCACCGCCGCCACCGAAAACGCCGCCGCCGCCGCGTCGAGCTTTTCGAGGTTCCCGGGCTTGCTGATCACGTTGCGAACGCCTTCGAAGAGCCCTGCGCATTGCGCCATCGACTGGCTGAAAGGTTGTGCCGCGACCGGCCCCGCAACCGCGAGGATCACCGCCAGAAAAGAGAGAAATCGCAGCATCGGTTGGCCTTGTCATTCTGCCTGGGATTCGCGCACACTATGCCACCTGTTGCCCGCCAACGCGCCGGTTTTTTTGATCTGACGCAAGGTGGTCCCCGAGCGAAGCATTAGGGTTGTACCACTCATCCGAAGGAGTTCCGCCATGAGAGTCTTTTCCGTCGTAGGCCCATCGTCTGCCGGCAAATCCACGTTGCTCGAAGCGCTTGTCGGTCTCGATGGGTCTCCGGGGAAAACGCTGGAAGTGCCGGGCGTCGCCGCGGTCCGCTCCTTCGGGTTCATGGGCGAGGACTGGGCGGCAATCGACATCGCCGGCGGGACCGAGAACATCGCCCCCGTCGGCCCCGCCCTCGCGGCCTCGGACGCGGTCGTGCTCTGCGTGCCCTCCGATGCCGATGGCGCCGTGCTCGCCGCACCCTACCTTCGGATGATCGAGGAAGCCGGGGTGCCCGCCATCATCTTCATCAACAAGACCGATGTGCCGATCAGCCGGATGTCGGAAATCGTTTCGGCGCTGCAGACCTATTCGCGCCACCATATCGTGCTGCGCGAAGTGCCGATCCGCGAGGGCGAAGACATCGTCGGCGTGGTCGACCTGGTGTCCGAACGCGCCTGGAAATTCCACGAGGGCGGGGCCTCGACGTTGATGGAAATCCCCGCCGCGGTGCGCGCCCGCGAGGAAGAGGCCCGCGCCGAGCTGCTGGAGAGCTATGCCGATTTCGACGATGCCCTGCTCGAGGAGATCATCGAGGACCAGAAGGTCATGCCCGAAGAGGTCTACGACGTGGCCTCGAAAACCCTGCAGCATCATGATCTCGTGCCCGCCTTCCTTGGCTCGGCCGAGCATCGCAACGGCATCACCCGGCTGATGAAGGCGCTGCGCCACGAGGCCCCGGCGGTCGAAGTCGCCAGCGCGCGGCTGGCGGGCAAGGCGGTGGCGGTCAGCGCCGTGGCCGACGTGGTCAAGCACCTCGGCAAGACCGTGCTGGTGCGCGCGATCGGCGGCAAGGTGTCCGGCGGCCAGACGCTGGGCGGCGACAATGTCGGCTCGATCACCGATCTCGACGCCAAGACGGCGCTGGCCGCGCTGGAGCCCGGCGCGATCGGCCTGACGGTCAAGTCCGACCACCTCGCCGCGGGGCAGATGTTCTCGAAGAAATCGGCCAAGCCGCTGCCCGATTGGGCGCAGCCGCATCCCTCGGCCTTCCGCCGGATCGTCACGGTGGTGCACGAGAAGGACGACAGCCGGCTTTCGACCGCGCTCGACCGGCTCCGCGAGATCGATCCCGGGCTCGGCGTGAGCCAGGACGAGAAGTCGGGCAGCCCGGTGCTCGCCACCCAGGGGCCGTTGCACCTGCGCCGGGTGATGGCCAAGCTGAACGACGATTTCGGCATCGAGGTCGAGGATGGCCCGGTGCCGCCGGCGCTGCGCGAAACCATCCGCCGCGGCAAGGAGGTCCATTACCGCCACCGCAAGCAGTCGGGCGGGGCCGGGCAGTTCGCCGACGTGGTCGTCGAGCTCAAGCCCGAAGCCCGCGGCTCGGGCTTCGTCTTCAACGAGTCGGTCAAGGGCGGCGCGGTGCCGCGCAACTACATCCCCTCGGTCGAGACCGGCGCCAAGGAGGCGCTGGTCGAGGGCCCCAACGGCTTCCCGGTGGTCGATATCTCGGTCGAACTCAAGGACGGCAAGTCGCATTCGGTCGACTCGTCCGACTTCGCCTTCAAGATGGCCGGCAAGATGGCCATCAAGGAGGCGCTCGGCGATGTCGGCACGGTGCTCCTGCAGCCGATCATGAAGATCGACATCCACGTGCCATCCGTGTTCTCCGGTCAGCTGGTGCCGATCGTCTCGGGCATGAAAGGCCAGGTGCTCGGCTTCGAGGCGCATGAGAGCGCGGCGGGCTGGGACGTGTTCCAGACGCTGTTGCCGACAACGGCCGAGGACGAGCTGTTCAATGCGCTCGGGTCATCCACCCGGGGCACGGCCTGGTTCACCAGCCAGTTCGATCACTACCAGGAGGCGCGCAAGGAGGAGCTTGCCGATCTTCTCTGATCGGTGAGGCGCGCTTCCAACCTGCGGGCCGGCGGCGCCCGGGAGACCGGGCGGACCTTTGACGGTCCGCCGACCGGTCCCGGCGCACGCCGGCCCGCACCTTTTCCCGGGTCCGAAACTCGTGCGCCGCGCGGCCAGGTCCTGAGATGGGGTCAGGTCCCGAAGTGGGGTCAGGTCCTGAAATGGAGGCAGGTCCTGAAGTCGACCGCACTGGCAATTCCCGTCGCGCTTGGGCCGGGCGGCCTTGCCGCTACCCTTCCCTCCCGGCGCCGCGTCGGACAAGCTTCGCCCGCCCTTCGCCCGCACGCAGACAGTTAGCGCTACCGGTAACAAAAACAGGCAGTTGACCCCCTGTCCGAGTTCGCCCACCCTTCGCCCGCCGGTCATTATTGGCTTGATATTGCCTCGGGCCGCCCCGGCGATCCTGGCAAGATCGCCTGCCGGGGTTCCGGTCCGGCCGGGCCGGATCGTCCCGGGCCACGACGGGGCAGCGTGCCCCTCCCGGTCATCTGGCCGGTGCTACGGGTAGGCGGTCTCGTACAAGGGTTCCAGCGTCGCATCGTCAAACAGCGAGCTGACCGAGGTGCCGCCCCAGATGTTGAGGATCGCCTGGGCGAACACCGGGGCCGTCGGCACCACCCGGATATTCGGCGCCGCCGAGACCGCCGCGGTCGGCTCGATCGTGTCGGTGATCACCAGGCTCTTCATCGAGCTGTTCGAGACCCGCTCGACCGCCGGGCCCGACATCACCCCGTGGCTGATATAGGAATGCACTTCCTTGGCGCCGGATTCCAGCAGCAGTTCGGCCGCCTTCACCAGTGTTCCGGCCGTGTCGCAGATGTCGTCGATGATGATGCAGCGCTTGCCGCGCACATCGCCGATCACCGTCATCTCGGCCACTTCGCCGTGTTTTTCGCGCCGCTTGTCGACGATCGCGAGCGGCGCGTCGATCCGCTTGGCGAGCTCGCGCGCGCGGGCCACGCCGCCGACGTCCGGGCTCACCACCATCACCTCCTCGAGGCAGTCCTTGAAGTGGTGCTTGATGTCGAGGGCGAAGATCGGGCTGGCGTAGAGGTTGTCGACGGGGATGTCGAAAAACCCCTGGATCTGGGCGGCGTGCAGGTCCATCGTCAGCACCCGCTCGATCCCCGCCTGGGTGATCATGTTGGCCACCAGTTTTGCCGAGATTGGCGTGCGGGCGCGCGACCGGCGGTCCTGCCGGGCGTAGCCGAAATAGGGGATCACCGCGGTGATCCGCGACGCAGACGAGCGGCGCAGCGTGTCGGAGATGATCAAGAGCTCCATCAGGTTGTCATTGGCCGGGTTCGAGGTCGGCTGGATGATGAACATGTCCTCGCCGCGCACGTTCTCGTGCACCTCGACGAAGATTTCCTGATCGTTGAACCGCTCGACCCGGGCGCTCACCAGGTCGACCTTGGCGCCGCGATGGACCGACATCCGCCGGGCGACGGCCTCGGACAACCTGCGGTTCGCGTTGCCCGAGATGAGCTTGGGTTCGTTAATGGTTGGCATCTGTCCGGTCCCTGGCATTTCTGTAACAGAATCGCGACGGCGCGCGTTGACTTCGCTTAACACCGGGCTAGGGTTCTGACCACATCTCCCCTCGCGTGAGTAACAAAATGTCCCAGCTCGATTTCTATTTCTCGACGATCTCGCCCTATACCTACCTGTCGCTGCCGAGGTTTCGCGCCCTTGTCGAGGCCGGCGGGCTCGACGTGCGGTGGAAGCCGCTCGACATCATGGCGCTGTTCGCGCGCACCGGCGGCACCCCGGTCGGCCAGCGCCCGCAGGCCCGCCAGGATTACCGCCTCGCCGACATGGCCCGGCAGGCAAAACGCGCCGGGCTGCCGATCAACGTGAAACCCGCCCATTTCCCGACCAACGCGGCGCCCGCCTCCTACGCGATCATCGCGGCCCAGGCGGCGGGCGGCGGCGACATGTTCGCGCTGGTCGAAACCGTGCTCGCGGCCTGCTGGGCCGAGGAGAAGAACATCGCCGAGGATGACGTGGTCAAGGCCGCGCTCGAGGGCGCGGGGTTCGATCCTGCGCTGGCGGATTCCGGGCTTCTGACCGGCGCCGAGGTCTACGGCCGCAATCTCGAAGAGGCCGTGGCAGCGGGCGTGTTCGGCGCGCCCAGCTTCGTCACGCAAGACGGCGCGGTTTTCTGGGGACAGGACCGGATCGACGATCTCGCCGATCATCTCGACGGGGTGGGCTGACTTGGCGAGCACCGAACGCATTGCCGGCTTCCCGACGCATGTCGTTCGGCTCGGCGGCGGCGTTCGCCGGGTGCTCTTCATCCACTGCTCGCTCGGCTCGGTCGCGACCTGGGCGAAAGTCCAGGCGGCGCTGCTGTCGAAGCTCGCGATGACCGCGTTCGACCGGCCGTCGCACGGCGACAGCGCCGCGTGGAACGGCGACGGCGGCGCGGGCGGGCTGCACACGCTCACGACGATGATCGCGGCCGACCTGATCGACGGCCGGGCCGATATCGTCGGCCACAGCTACGGCGCGACGGTGGCGCTCCGGCTGGCGCTGGATCTGCCGCACCGGGTCCGTTCGCTCACCCTGATCGAGCCACCGCTGTTCACGCTCGCGAAGGAAACCCGCGCCTGGGAGAACCACCAGGCCGCGATGGCCGGGTTCGACACGGCGCTCGCCGCGGGCGAGGACGAGAAGGCCGCGCAGATCTTCCAGACGGCGATGAACGCGGACGCCCCCTGGGACAGCCTCAGCGACCGCGCCCGGGCGCGGCTGGTGCGCCAGATCGGCCGGATCGGCGAGGAACGCGAGGTCACCGCCGAAGATGCGCCGGGGCTGACCGCGCCGGGGCGGCTCGAGGACATCATCCAGCCGGTCCTGCTGATCGAAGGCAGTGCCTCGCCCGCCATCGTCAACCGCGTGCATGACGCGCTCGCGGCCCGGGTGCCGCAGGCACAGCGGGTGGTGGTGATGGGGGCAGGGCACATGTCGCCGCTCACCCACCCGGGCAATATTGCCGCCGAGATCGCGAATTTCCTGAAGGTTTGACCCCGGTTGTCGCGCCATGCGGCGGGGGAATGGCCGGTATGCCTTTGATCTAGCGCAAATTCCGCAGGCTCACCTCGCGATACAACACACATCGATATACTTGCATATTTACCAAGGAGGCCCTCATGGCTCTTTCTGCATACCCCGATGTCGTCGCCGACATCTCCGCGCATATCGCCACGCTCAGCAAGGATATCCCCGACACGATGAAGGGGTTCTCGGCCATGGCGAAAGCCGCCGCCGGATCCGACGGGGCGCTCACCGAGCGCGAAAAGGAACTCATTGCGATGGGCATCGCCGTTGCGCTGCGCTGTGACGGCTGCATCGGCTTTCACACCAAGGCGCTGGTGAAGCTTGGGGTCACCCGGGCGGAGTTCGAGGAAATGCTGGGCGTGACCGTCTACATGGGTGGCGGCCCCTCGCTGATGTACGCCGCGCAGGCGCTGCGGGCCTGGGAAGAGTTCGGCGGCGCCAAGGGCTGACCGCGCGCGCCCGCAATGGCTGAACGGGTCGGGCCCTTCCGGTGTCCGGCCCGCCCCGTTTCTAACCCCGCACGAGGTCCACGAACCGCGCCGTGTCCTCCGCGCGGGCCGACCAGTCGCAGACCAGCCGGGCGGCGAGCCTTTCGTCCGGGTCGTCGCCGTCTAGGCGGCTTTCCCACATGTGGTATTGCGCGCCCGCGCCCTGCAGCCGCAGGTGCGCCGCGCGCGGGAATGCGGCGATGCTCATGTTGGCGTCCGGCGCGTAGGCAAAATCCACCACGCCCGTCGCCCGCAGAGCCGCGACGAGGCGGGCGTTCGCGGCGTTGGCCGCGCGCGCCATGTCGAGCCACAGATCGTCTTCCAGATAGGCCAGCATCTGCGCCGAGAGATAGCGGTGCTTCGAGAACAGATGCGCACCGCGCTTGCGCCGCAGCTCGAACTCCCAGGCGCGGGCGGGGTCGAACAGCACCACCGCCTCGACCCCCATCAGCCCGTTCTTGGTGCCGCCGAAGCTCACCGCGTCGATGCCCGCCTTCCAGGTCATCTCCGCCGGGCGCGCCCCGGTCGCGGCCAGCGCATTGGCGAGGCGCGCGCCGTCGAGGTGGGTGGCGAGGCCATGGTCCTTCGCGACCGCCGTCAGAGCCGCAAGCTCGGCGACGCTGTAAACGGTGCCGAATTCCGTCACGTTGGTGAGCGAGAGCGGTCCCCGCTGCGGCCCGTGCACGCCGCGGTTTTCCTCGCCGTCGATGGCGGCGCGCAGGTCTTCGGGGCGCATCTTGGCGTCCGGCGCATCCACCAGGGTGAGCTTGGCGCCGCCGGTGTAGAACTCGGGCGCATTGCATTCATCGACCTGGATATGCGCGGGGGCCGTGCAGAAGATCGTCTCCCAGGGCTGCGACAGCGTCGCCAGCGCCAGCGCATTGGCCGCCGTCCCGGTCGCGACCAGATAGACCGCCGCCTCGGGCGCCTCGAACAGGGTGCGGACCCGGGCGCGCACCTCGTCCATGATCGTATCCGCGCCGTAAGGAAGGGCGTAGCCGTCGTTGGCGGCCGTGAGCGCCTCCATCACCCGTGGGTGGACGGGGCCTGCATTGTCGGAGGCGAAATACATGTCATTGATCCTCGATCACGTGGTCTTCCCAGTCGTCTTCGTCGACCTCGAACTCCGGCACCGTCCAGCCGCGCACCGAATGGCCGTCGTGCACGCTTTGCCGGGTCACCGCTGACGAGCGGGTGCCAGTCGAACAGCGGCTTGCCCTCGTGGCGCAACCGGTAGGCGCAGGTGGTGGGCATGAAATAGGCGACTTTGGCGATGCTTTCCTTGGTCAGCACGATGCATTCGGGCACGAATTGCAGCCGGATGTCATATTGCCCGCAGCGGCAGGTGTCGCCGTCGAGCAACCGGCAGGCAACCTTGGTGAAAGCGACCTCGCCGGTGTCGTCGTCTTCGAGCTTGTTGAGACAGCACTTGCCGCAGCCATCGCACAGCGCCTCCCATTCCTCGGGGCGGAGCTTGGCGAGGGGGAGCTCCCAGAAGCGTTTGCGTGGCTGAGTTGTCATCCGCGCGACCCTCGCGCAAGGTGGGGCGAAAGGGAAGGGCGGTCGTACAGGAAACGTCCGCAGGCGCAGGCTAGGCGCGCCGCACCGGCCAGACTTCGAGCAACCCCGCGACCGCCACCATTGCGCCGCCGACCCATTCCCACGGAGCCAGGGTCTCGCCCGCGAGCAGGGCGGCCGAGACCGCACCGACCAGGACTTCGGCCATCAGCAGGATGCCTACCCGCGCGGGCTCAAGGCGCACGGTGGCCCACATCAGGCCGGCGATTGAGAGCACCCACCAAAGGCCACCGGCGGCAAAGGCGATCGCAGCGGACGCGGCGAGGCGACCGGCTGCAGCGAGAGACGGGGCCGGATCGAGTGCGAGGGCCAGCCCAAGTGCCGCCAACAGGGCTGCGGACGCGAAAACGCATGCCGCATCGGGGGCGGGCAACGCCGGGCGGACGCGCATTCCGGTCGTTGCCACCGACCAGATCATGCCGGCCACGAGCGCCATCCATTCGCCGGTGCCCCGGGGCAGAGGCAGACCGCCCTGGGCCCCGAGCATGACGCAGAGCCCGACGAGCCCCAGGGCGATCGCGGCGAGCCGCAGGGGCGGGGTGGGCCAGCCGATCAGGTAACGGCCGATCAGGGTGCTCCACACCGGGGTGAGGAACCACAACAGGATAATGATCGCCACCCGGCCATGCACGAAGCCGACCGAATAGAGGGTGAAGGCCACGCCCCCGAGTGCGAAGGCGGCGAGCGCGAGCGGGTCGGCCCCCAAAAGCCGCCGGCCGCGGATGGCCGCGACCGGCAGAAGCAGCAACACCGCGGCGCAGGTGATCGCCACGGTTCCCCAGGCGCCCGCCAGGCCCATCTCGGCCAATGCTCGGACCGGCAGCCAGTAGAAGCCCCAGAGCGCGCCGGTGCCGAACACGATGGCCGAGGCGATCAGGGTTTCACGATTGGTCCGCATGGCGCGTTGCTACCCGAAACCACGCCGGGGTCAATTCGAGCTCCGCCGTGCGGTGGGCCCGGTGCGTCGCCGTGCCCGTGTGCGGATCCGCTTGGGTCAGCTCCGCGCCGCCGACACACTCCGGGCAATTTCGCCGAGGTGGCGGTCCCATGTCCCGCAGCAGCCGCCCCACATGTCGATATGCGGGTGGCGGGCGGCGAGGTCGCCGAGTTGGCGGCCGAGTTCGACCGGATCGCCGTCTTCGAGGTGGCCGAGCTTGCACAGCGAGATCTTGTCCATCGCGGCGGCGTTCGGGCGGATGTTGCGGACCCGCTTGAACCAGTCGCCCGGTTCCAGCGCCGGTTCGAATTCCAGCGGGTGCGAACAGTTGATGCCGTAGCAGGTGGGCTTGTGATCGCCGGTCTCAACATCCACCGCCTCGATCGCCTCCCTCAGGCTCGGCCCGGACCGCAACCGATGGGTGTCGGTAAGGGTGAAGGCCACGCAGACCGGCACGCCGATCTTGGCCGCCGCGCGCGACAGGCCGACCGCCTCGGGCACGTTGTTGAAGGTTGCAGCCCAGGCCATGTCGACGCCGAGTGCTTTGAGGGTTTCCAGCTGGGGCGCGTGGTAGTCTTCGGCCTCGTCTGCGGTGATCGTCTGGTTGAGCGCATAGGCGTCGCCGCGCGGGCCGATCACGCCGGTAATCCGGATCTCGTCGATCTGCCCGTCGTAGGGCCGGGCGACCTCGCGCAGAAACTCGATGCACCGGATCTGCATTTCCCTGAGTCCCTCGGGCGAGTAGCCGAGCAGCTTTCCCCAGTCCGGACTGGCGCGGTAGTCGAGCCCGCCCATCAAGGCAGACCAGCCGGTTTCGGCGACGGTATCGAGATACCTGGCGAACATGTCCTCGAGCTGGCGTTTCGCCTGGCGGTTGTTCAGGAGTTCGAACACCGCGAAATGCGGAAACTCGTAGCCGTGTTTGTACAGGATCTCCGTCTCGGTCCCGCCCTCGGCGAGATACAGACGGCCCGGTGTCGGGTCGGGGAATCTGTCAAACACGGTAACGCCTCCTCCGCCAATCCGGAGACGGTAGCACGGCGGGCGCGTTATTCCCTAACCGGGCGCAGTGGCGCGCTCAGAGCCCGGCCAACACGGCGCGCGCCCGGGTGCAGTCGGCGTCCATCTGCGCGATCAGCGCCTCGACGCTGTCGAACCTCTCTTCCGGGCGCAGGTAGTCGATCAGCGCGACCGACAGGTGCTCGCCGTAGATGTCGCCCGTGAAGTCGAAGATGAAGCTCTCGAGGTTGGGGCGTTTCTCGCCGAAGGTCGGCCGCACGCCGACGCTCGCCGCGCCGCCATACTCGCCTTTGTAGGGCCCGCTCAGCACGTCGACCTTGACCACGTAGACGCCGTACCGGGGCGGATGCAGGCCCTCGATCGACATGTTGGCGGTAGGGTAGCCGAGCAGGCGCCCGCGCTGGTCGCCGCGGATCACCTTGCCGTCGATCCGGTGCCAGTGGCCGAGCATGCGGGCGGCGTCCTGCGGGCGGCCGTCGGTGAGCGCCCGCCGGATCGCGGTCGAGGAGATTTCCTCGCCGGTGTCGTGCATCAGCGGCACCACGGTCACGCCAAAGCCCATCGCTTCGCCGAAGGCCACGAGGTCCGCCGCGGTGCCGGCGCGGCCTTTGCCGAAGTGGAAGTCCTCGCCGATGACCACATGGGCGAGGCCGAGCCCTTCGGCGATGACCTTGCGGCTGAACTCTTCCGGCGAGAGCGCCGAGAGCGTGTCGTTGAAACTGAGCTCATAGAGCGTGTCGATCCCGAGCCATTCCAGCCGGTGGGCGCGCGCCTCGGCGTTCATCAGCCGGAAGGCGGGGCCCTGGGGGGCGAAATACTGGCGCGGGTGCGGCTCGAAGGTCATCACGCCGAGCGGCGCGCCGAGACCGGCCGCCGCGCCCCGCGCGATGTCGATCACCGTCTGGTGGCCCCGGTGGATGCCGTCGAAATTGCCGATGGCGGCCGAGGCGCCCCGGTCTTGTTGTTCGACGAATTGCCAGTCTCTCACGATCCGCATGGGGCACGGGTTATCCCGCACCCGGGCCCCGTGCAAGCGCCGCCCTTTCATCCTGGCAAAAATACCCGGGCGGGTCCGAAGCCGGTCCGGCGGCGCGGCGTCAGTCGAACTTGCCGGACGGCGCCAGGACCGTCGCCTCGCCGCGCAGCACCAACTGGTGACCGACCTTGCATTCGGTCTTCAGCTGCACCCGGCGCTTGGCGAACTCGATGTCCATCACCGTCACCTCGGCCGTCACCACGTCGCCCGGCCGCACCGGGGCGATGAACTTCAGCGACTGGCCGAGATAGACCGTGCCGTGCCCCGGCAACTGCTCGCCGATCACCGCCGAGATCAGCCCGGCGGTCAGCATCCCGTGCGCGATTCGGCCTTCGAAGATCGTGTCCTGGGCGTAATCCTCGTCGAGATGCACGGGGTTGCGATCGGTCGAAACCTCGGCGAACAGCTCGATGTCGCGGTCCGTCACCTCCTTGCTGATCGACCGCATCATGCCGATCTCGAGATCCTCGATGACGATCGTGCCGCGGGGCAAATTGTCCAACATCCGGTCCTCCGGGTAATTTTCGCACGTTTGCGTGGCCTGTTGGGCAACAACATTGCTTTGCAATCGCAGAAAATCAAGCCCGGAGTTTCGCTACCGCAGAAAACCGGCGGCAAATGTGGGCGTGACCATTTCGTCCGCAATGAACTTTTCGAGCTTGTCCGGGTCCGGCTGGCGGGTGGTTCCGGTTTCCACGGCTGCCAGACCGCCGGTGATGAAGAGCGAATCGAGGTCTTCGCCGAGCGCGCCCTTGATATCGGTGCGGATGCCGTCTCCGATCGCCAGGATGCGCGAGGGGTCGATGGTGCCGCCGACATTGGCGAGCCGGGTGCGGGCGAGATCGTAGATTGCCGGCTGGGGCTTGCCGAAATAGAGGCTCTCGCCGCCCATCTCATCGTACAGCTCGGCCACCGCGCCCGCGCACCATTCGCGCACCCCGCCGCGGTCGACCACCACATCGGGGTTCGCGCAGAGCAGTTTGAGCCGCTTCTGCTTGGCCCAGAGAAGTTGCGGGCGCAGGACCTCCGGGTCGGCCAGCGGATCGAACGGACCGGTGCAGACGATACCCTCCGCCTGTTCGAGCGCCACCCGCTCGATCGCCACCGCGTCGGTGATATCGGCCAACGGTTCGAAAAACACGTCGTCGCGGGGTTCGCCGATGAACCAGACCTTGGCCCCGACGGCACCGCGGAACATCGCCACGCGGGCGGTGTCGCCGGAGCTGGCGATATTGTCCCAGGTGTCGCGGGGCAGACCCATGCGGTCGAGTTCCGCGGCGACGGCTTCTTTCGGCCGGGGGGAGTTGGTGATCAGGATCACTTTCCTGCCGGGGCCCGCAGCACGGAAGTCGCGCAGCGCCGCGACCGCTTCGGTCAACGGGTTCTCGCCATCGTGGACACACCCCCAGAGATCGCAGAGCAACGCGTCATAGGGGGCGGAGATCTCGGCCAGCGTCTCGACGATCCGGGTCATGGCGGCTCCTTTCCGGGGCATATGCGATGGTTTTTCGTATCGCACGGGGTCGCGCGAAGAGCCAGCCGCAATGGCGCCGCCACGGCGATTGCGGTTGACGGGGCGTGCCGCGGCGACCGAAACTTCCGCCCATGTCCCGGCCGGGGGCACGGGATCCGAAACCAGGGTAGCCACATGTTGCTGTCGCTCCACCACGCCGCGATCATCTGTTCGGACTACCTGCGCTCCAAAGCCTTCTACACGGATGTGCTGGGGCTCACGGTGGTGGCGGAAAACTACCGCGCCGACCGCGGATCGTGGAAGCTCGACCTTGGCCTGCCCGACGGCGCACAGATCGAGCTCTTCTCCTTCCCGGACCCGCCCGCACGGCCGACCGCGCCCGAGGCGCGGGGGCTGCGGCACCTGGCCTTTGCGGTCGCCGATATCGACGCCGTCATCGCCCGGCTCGAGGCAAGCGGGGTGCCGGTCGAGCCGGTGCGCGTCGATGAATACACCTCCAAGCGGTTCACCTTTTTCCGCGACCCCGACGACCTTCCCCTGGAACTCTACGAGACCCGGGCCCGCGTGCCGGAGTGACCCGGGGTTTCCCGGCCCGCGGCGGGCGCGACATCCGTCGCGGATTTGGCTTCGGTTATCGCGCGAACCCGCGTGCAAAAACGGAGGTTTCCCGATTCGCGCCCTGCGCCGGGCGCCGATGAATGCCGCAGCGCGGCGTTTTCGGTCGATCCACCCGCCGGCAGCGGTCACCGGGATGCGTTTTTTTTACGGCGCGGGGAGAAGCGCCGGTGACCGAAAGGACACGAATTAAGGATATTTTTGCCAAGATGACGTGGGATCACAGCTATGGGAAATGCCCGTCGTCGCAATGGACGAGGCCGGCAAAACCACATATAGACATTTTCGAATTCGAGATTCGAGGGCGGTTATGAGTGAAGTGAACAGACGTCACCTGATTTTCTCCGGCGCCGGCGCGCTGGTGCTTGGCGGGGTCGGGGCCATGGTCATGGCGCGCTCCAGCAGGGCTGCGGGCGGGTGGGAACACCGATTCCTCCCGGTTTCCGAGATGACCGCCGATGGCGCGCTGCTGGTCGATATCCGCACGCCGCCGGAATGGGTCGACACCGGGGTGATCGAAGGTTCGCAACTGATCGAGTTCGACTTCAACAAGCCCGGCAGCTTCCTGCCGCAGATCGCCGATGAGATCGCCGATGGGCGCGACCTTGTGCTGATCTGCAATTCCGGCAACCGCACCCAGGTGGTGGCCGATTTCCTCGCCCGCCAGATCCCCAACCGGATCGTCTCGATCGAGGGCGGCATCCGCAAGGTGATGGCCGCGGGCTACCAGACGGTGCCGCCGAGTTGATAACGCGTTGATCGCGCGCTGATCGCGCTGATCGCCGGTTTCGGAAAGCTGCATTCCGTGGCATCCTGCCTGCGGCCGCGTGACGCGGGCGGGAGGGGATTGGACTCCCGAATTTCATATTACATGATATGAATGTAAGAGTGATCGGTAAGCGACAGGGCCGGTGAACACGGCCAAAAGAGGAGACGCAGATGTTCGGTTTCGGCCGCCCGCCCCAGATCGAGGGCTTTGAGCACAAGGTGATGACAGTCGACGAGATGACGGCGTCCGGCGCGCTCGTGGTCGACATCCGCACGCCGCCCGAATGGTACCAGACCGGGGTGATCGAGGGCGCGAAGCTCATCACCTTCCAGGATCCGCAAAGCTTCGTCGATGCGATCAAGGACGACATCGCCGACGGGCGCGACATCGTGCTGGTCTGCCGCTCGGGCGCGCGCACCCAGGCCGCGGGCATGTACCTCGCCCAGACGCTCGACAACACGGTGATCTCCGCCGCCGGCGGCATGATCGAGATCGTCGGCCGCCAGGGGTATCAGCCGGTTCAGCCGGCGGGGTGATGTCCCGCGGGGTCGCGCCGTAAGGTCCGGCGGGTGCGTCCCGGCGGGTCGTCGTCCCCGCCTGTCGGGGCTGGTACGCTTGCCGAAACGACGGCGGCGGGGTTGGCGGCAGTGTTGACAGGTGGCAGATGCAATTCCTCGAAAGCTCGGTCCTCGGCCTCAGATCCGCGCGACACCGGCTCGCCGCGCCCGACCATCCGGCCGAAGTTACGCTGTTTCCAATGATCCATATCGGCGAAGCCGGGTTCTTTGACCGTGTCGCATCGGAGGCCCTGGCGCATGACGTCGTGCTGGTGGAGGGCGTGCGCGCGCGCTCGGTCTGGTTGCTCACCCGGGCCTATCGGTGGGCGCCTTTGAAGCGCCTCGGCCTGGTCGCCCAGACAGCCATCGGGCCGGACCCGGGCGGGGCCGAGGTGATCCTCGCCGATGTGAGCCCGGCCGAGTTCGAACGGCTCTGGCGCGCCCTGCCGCCCTGGCAGCGGCTCGCCATCGCGCTCGGCGCGCCCGCCTACGGGCTGTGGCTTCGCCTCACCGCCAGCCGCGCAACGCTCGCACGTCGGCAATGCACGACCGATCTCCACGACCGCGATGTCATCCTTGCCCATGACACGCCGGCCGGCGGGCCGCTCTCCGTGATCCTGCATGCGCGGGATGCCAACCTGGCCCGGATGCTGCGCGGCGAGCTTGAAAAGGCCTGTAAAACGCCCCGGCGGATCGCTGTGGTCTACGGGGCGGCGCATATGCCGGCGGTGATGGCCGAGCTCAGGGCGCACGGCGCGTTCCGCCCGGTCGAGAGCGCGTGGCTCGATGCGATCACGCTCTGAACGAAAAAGGGCGCCCGACCGGGCGCCCCGTTCTTCTCGGTGTCGTAGACTCAGACCTTGAGGTTCGGGATGATCTGCTTTTTGCGGCTCATGATCCCCGGCAGAACCACGCTGTCGCCCGCGACGGAAACGTTGAAGCTCTTCTCGGCCACGCGCTTCACGAGATCATTCGGCACCAGAAGGGTCGCTTCCTCGTTGATGATGTCGACGACGAACAGCAGCACCTGGTCGACACCGTCTTCCTTGGCCACCACCTCCATCGCCTCCATCAGGCTCGCCTTGCGGTCGAGCGGGATCGTGCGGCGCGGTGGTTTCCAGCACCGAGACCCGGAACTTGGTGCCATCGACGGCGTATTCCTTCGAGTCCATCCGCAAGAGCTCGGCATCGGAGAACGCCGACACGTCCGACTTCGCCGCGAACAGCTCTTCGGCGTAGTCCGGGATCGACACGCCCAGCTCATGCGCGAGATCCTCGGCCACCGCTTTGTCATGATCGGTGGTGGTCGGCGAGCGGAATTCCAGCGTGTCCGACAGGATGCACGAGAGCGCCATCGCGCGGACCCAATCAGGCATCTTGGCGGTGTCGTCGCCCATCAGGTCGTAGAGGATCGTCGCGGTGCAGGCCAGTGGACGGATGGTGATGTCGATCGGGCCCTTGGTCTCGAGGCCGCCCGCAAGCTTGTGGTGGTCGATGATCTGGCGCACGTCGGCGGCGCCGATCGAGGCGGGGAGCTCGGCGGGGTTGTTGGTGTCGACGATCACGCAAGCCTGGTCGGCCTCGACATCCGCGATGATCCGGGGCTTGGGCACGTCCCAGCGGGTGAGCACGAAGGCGGCCTCGGTATTCGGCTCGCCGAGCAGCACCGCCTCGGCCTCGCCGCCTTTCACTTCGTTGAGATACCAGGCCCAGATGATGGGCGAGCCGGTGGAATTGGTGTCGGGCGACTTGTGGCCGAAGACGAGCGTGGTCATGGGAGCATCCGTTCAACTTGGGTGATTTCGCCCGGCTGTATACGGTCCCGGGCGCGCCTTGTCACGCGTCACTTTGCAGGTGCGGCATGGTCGGGTCCTGCTTTTTCCCGGGAGAAACACGTCGGCCCCTCTCGACGATTTTGTCGATGAAATCGACCGCCGGGGTCCCGCAAAGGCAATTGCCCGTTCGTCCAGGGTGCGGGGGCGTCACTCAGCCGTCTTTGCGGCCATCGGGTACATTGCCCGCGAAATATCGAGCGGACCCGGATCATCGGGCGACGCCCCCCTGTACGTGGTGGCGCCCGGCGGCGTGACGGCGGCGGAACCGCCACAGCGACGCGCTGGTCCAATCCGCCAGCGGCGCGGGTGCGGGTCGAATGGCGAAGCCAACCGAAATCCGGATTCTCAAACCGCCGCAAACCCGGTAGCAAGGCTCCATGACCGCCATCCGCGAAACCGATCTCTACGCGCCCGTCAAAGCCCATCTCGAAGCCGCCGGCTACGAGGTCAAGGCGGAGGTGGGCCCGGCCGACGTGGTGGGGGTGATGGGCGACGACGTCGTGGTCGTCGAACTCAAGGCCGGGTTCTCGCTCAAGCTCCTGCAACAGGCCGTCGCCCGCCAGAAGATCACCGATGCGGTTTATGTCGCCGTGCCGCGCTGGACGGGCCGGGCGGGGTGGCAGGCGTTCAAGGGCAATGTCGAGCTCTGCCGGCGCCTCTGTATCGGGGTGCTCTCGGTGCGGCTCGCCGACGGGGTGGTCGAGGTGCACGCCGATCCGAAACCGTTCCGGCCGCGCAAATCGCCCGCGCGCCGTGCGCGGCTGCTCGGCGAGTTCGTCCGCCGGACGGGCGATCCGAACACCGGCGGCAGCGGCGGCAAGGTGGTGACCGCCTACCGGCAGGACGCGGAAAAACTGGCGGCCTACCTGGCCGCACATGGGGCCAGCAAGGGGGCGGTGGTGGCAAAGGCCACGGGCGTGGCGCGCGCGACCGAGATGATGCGCACGAACCATTACGGCTGGTTCGAGCGGGTCTCCCCTGGCGTCTACGGGCTGGCGCCCGCGGGGGTGGACACGGGGGTTGGTGCCAAAGACCCGCCTGGATGAGGCGGGCGGCGGCAGCGGGACAAACCCGGCAAGCCGGGCTTTCGCCTGCGGCGGGCAGGCCGGGGGGCAAGCCCCCCCCGCGACCCCCGGACGATCCGGGGCCCGTTTCCGGGGGCGGCGACCGGCCTCACTTCCGCCGGACCCGTCCCCGGCGTAGACTTGCGCAGCACAGGAGGAAAGCCCATGACCCATCCCGTCTTCGCGCCCGGAAACACCGCCGTCGTCACCGGAGGGGCGGCCGGCATCGGCCTCGCCGCCGCCCGCCGTTTCGCCGGCTTCGGCATGAAGGTTGTGCTCGCGGATCTCGGCGAGGACAGGCTTGCGGTCGCGGCGGAGGCGGTGCGCGCGGCGGGGGCGCCGGAGGTGCTGGGGGTGCCCTGCGACGTGTCCGAGAGGGCGGCGGTCGAAACCCTGCGCGCCCGGGTCGACGCGGCGTTCGGCGGCGCCGATCTGGTGATGAACAACGCCGCGATCCAGCCGGGCTCGACCCTGTTCGCAAGCCCCGAAACCTGGGTCCGGATCCTCGAGGTGAACCTCTGGGGCGTGATCCATGGCACCCAGGTCTTCGCGCCCGGGTTGATCGGGCGCGGCAAGCCCGGCGCGATCGTCAACACCGGGTCCAAGCAGGGCATCACCTCGCCACCGGGCGACCCGGCCTACAACGTGGCGAAATCCGCGGTGAAGACCTTCAGCGAGCTGCTCGCGCACGAGATCCGCGAGGCGGACCCGACAGGTCAGCGCGCACCTGCTGATCCCGGGCTTCACCTTCACCGACCTCACCCGGCGCGACCGGGTGGAGAAGCCCGCGGGCGCCTGGGAGCCGGGGCAGGTGGCCGATGCGCTGATTGAGGGCATGAATGTCGGCGACTTCTACATCCTCTGCCCGGACAACGAGGTCAGCCGGGAGATCGACGCAAAGCGGATGGCCTGGGCAATCGGCGACATCATCGAAAACCGCCCGCCGCTGTCGCGCTGGCACCCCGATTGGGGCGCGGCGTTCGACGCCTTTGCAAAGGACGGTTGAGCGCTGGGGTCAGCGTGCCGCGTCGAGCGCGAGCGCCGCGTCGATCAACCGGCCGAGGCTCTCGAGGTCCGGTTCGGTGCCGAGCGGGATCTTCACATGCCGCATCTGACCGCCGCTGCCCTGCAACTGCGCTTCGGGATCGGCGAGCGCCGCCCCGTTGCCGAAGCCGAGCGAGACGTGGCTTTTGGCTTTCTGGATGTAGCAGACCAGCGACCGGGCCGCGTAGCAGGGCTGTCCCCACTTCAGGTCTTCGCGCAGGTCCGGGGCATGGGCCAGCACGAGCGCGCGCAATTGCAGGGCCAGCACACGCTGGTCGTCGGCGAGTTCGTCGAACCACGCTGCAATATCATCGTTCATCTCACGTCCTCCTTGGTCACCGGCACAGCGACCGGACATGTGATCGGATCGCTGAACGGAGCGGCCGGTCTTGCGGGACCCTAGCATGCCGCTGCCCTGGCCAGCGTACTCTCGTCCGGGTGTGGCGCCCGCGCCGTCGGGGCTGCTCCCCGGGCTGGTTCGGAGCGCGCCCGCCGCTCGGGGCGCCAAAGCGGTTTCGAAACCGCTTCGCCACGCGATTTCGAAATCGCGTCTCCCCCGCGATGCCCGGCGGCGCGTTGACAGGAAGGCGGCCGCCGTGGCACCCTCCGGGTTCTTCGAGAGGAGCTTCGAGCCGATGATCAAGTCCGCTTTGTAATCCCGCTGCACCTGCCGGCCCGCTTGCCGGTGCCGACCGTGAAACTCTTCTCGAGGAGTACCCTGACGATGATCCTGCACGGCTGACACGCCCGTTCGACGGGCCTGCACCCCGCGCAACCGCGCGCGTTTTCCATCGTTACCGGAGGTCTCTGAATGACCCGCAAATCCAAACCCGCCAAGCCGGCGGGCCTGTCCGGCCTGCGCGCCGGGCAAACCCCGCCCGCGCCGAAACCGAACCGGACGCCGGCGCATCTTCCCGGCCAACCCGGCAAGGGCGGCACCGTCCGATCCGTAAAGCCGATCCCCCTGCCGGGGAAGTCCCGCGGCCGGTGAATGACAGACCGATGGGGGGCGGCCCGGCCGCCCTCCATTCCGGGCCCCGGGCTTTCTCTTCGCCGGGGCGTGCGATTTTCCGCTCTCCCCCTGTTGACAGCTCTACCGCCCCCCCCTAGCTATGCGCCGTTAGCACTCGCCCCTGGTGAGTGCCAAAGCCCGGGAGGTGCTCTCGGGCTGATACGAAAACCAGAGCTGAGGAGCCCTGAAATGGCATTTACTCCCCTGCACGACCGCGTGCTCGTCCGCCGCGTCGAAGGCGAAGAGAAGACCGCCGGCGGCATCATCATTCCCGACACCGCCAAGGAAAAGCCGCAGGAGGGCGAGAGTCGTCGCCGTCGGCCCCGGCGCGCGCGACGAAGACGGCAAGCTGCATCGCCGCTCGACGTCAAGGCCGGCGACCGCATCCTGTTCGGCAAGTGGTCGGGCACCGAGGTCAAGCTCGACGGCGAAGACCTGCTGATCATGAAGGAATCCGACATCATGGGCGTCATCGCCTGAGTCGCCGACCCGGATTATTCAAGAATTCTGAACAGGAGCCAGCAACATGGCTGCCAAAGACGTCAAATTCGGCACCGACGCCCGCGACCGCATGCTCAGCGGCGTCGACATCCTCGCCAATGCGGTCAAGGTCACGCTCGGCCCCAAGGGCCGCAACGTCGTGATCGACAAGTCGTTCGGCGCCCCGCGCATCACCAAGGACGGCGTGACCGTCGCCAAGGAAATCGAGCTCGAGGACAAGTTCGAGAACATGGGCGCGCAGATGGTGCGCGAAGTCGCCTCGCAAGACCAACGACGTGGCCGGTGACGGCACCACCACCGCGACCGTGCTGGCCCAGGCGATCGTCCGCGAAGGCGTGAAGGCGGTTGCCGCCGGCATGAACCCGATGGACCTGAAGCGCGGCATCGACATGGCCGTCGCCGAGGTCGTCGAGGACCTCAAGGCAGCCGCCCAAGAAGGTCAACGACCAGCGACGAAGTCGCCCAGGTCGGCACCATCTCCGCCAACGGCGAAGCCGAGATCGGCGAGCATGATCGCCGAGGCGATGCAGAAGGTCGGCAACGAGGGCGTCATCACCGTCGAGGAGGCCAAGAGCCTCGAGACCGAGCTCGAAGTCGTCGAGGGCATGCAGTTCGACCGCGGCTACCTGTCGCCCTACTTCGTCACCAACGCCGAGAAGATGATCGCCGAGCTGGAGGACCCCTACATCCTCCTGCACGAGAAGAAGCTCTCGATCGCTGCAGGCGATGCTGCCGCTGCTCGAAGCCGGTGGTGCAGTCGGGCAAGCCGCTGCTGATCATCGCCGAAGACGTCGAGGGCGAGGCGCTGGCCACGCTCGTGGTCAACAAGCTGCGCGGCGGCCTGAAGGTCGCGGCCGTCAAGGCGCCGGGCTTCGGCGATCGCCGCAAGGCCATGCTGCAGGACATCGCGATCCTGACCGGCGGCCAGGTGATCTCCGAAGATCTCGGCATCAAGCTCGAGAACGTCACCCTCGACATGCTCGGCACGGCCAAGAAGGTCACGATCACCAAGGACGAGACCACCATCGTCGACGGCGCCGGCAAGAAGGCCGAGATCGAGGCGCGCGTCGCCCAGATCCGGGCGCAGATCGAGGAGACCACCTCGGACTACGACCGCGAGAAGCTGCAGGAGCGTCTTGGCCAAGCTGGCCGGCGGCGTTGCCGTCATCCGCGTCGGCGGCGCCACCGAGGTCGAGGTGAAGGAGCGCAAGGACCGCGTCGACGACGCGCTGAACGCGACCCGCGCCGCGGTCGAGGAAGGCATCGTCCCCGGCGGCGGCGTCGCGCTGCTGCAGGCCGCCAAGGCGCTCGACAGGCCTCGACGGGCGACAATGACGACCAGAAGGCCGGCATCGACATCGTGCGCCGCGCGCTCCAGGCGCCGCTGCGCCAGATCGCCGAGAACGCCGGCGTCGACGGCGCCGTGGTCGTCGGCAAGATGCGCGAACAGAACGACGTGACCTTCGGCTTCAACGCCCAGACCGACGAATACGGCGACATGGTCAAGGCCGGCATCATCGACCCGGCCAAGGTCGTGCGCACCGCGCTGCAGGACGCGGCCTCGGTCGCCGGCCTGCTGATCACCACCGAGGCGATGGTCGCCGAGAAGCCCGAGAAGGAAGGCGCCGCGCGATGCCGGCGGCGACATGGGCGGCATGGGCGGCATGGGCGGCATGATGTAACAGCCTTTTCGGGGCCCCGCCTCGAAAAGGTCTGTCGCGACAGGCGATCGGGCCAGCGGCCCGATCTGCCGACAGCGCAGCCAGTTCGCAGAAACAACACGAGGGGTCGCCCGCGGGCGGCCCCTTTTCCTTGGGGGCGGGAAAAACGGCCCCCTATTCCCCCAGGCTATTCCCCCGAGCCCCTTACCGGAGACGTTGCCGCGCCCGGAGTGTGGCGTGTCGAGCCCGGGGTTCCCATGGATGCATCCCCTCGCAGAATACAGCGGCGGCGCTGACATCGCGCCTGTCTGGCGTGCCGACGAAACCTCCTTTGGCGGCGTCCTGACGTGCAGGGAGCGGGGTTTGCGCGCGACGCCGCGGCATCGACGGAGACACCGGACCCGACATCGCAAAGAAATTCTTCCAGCAATTCCGTCTGTGTGCCCATACTTAGCGACGCAATTCAGACGGGGAATTTTTCAAGCGATGTTCAAAGGTACAAAAATTCGGCTGGCGGCTGCTCTGATCGTGATCGCGGGCAGTCAGCTGTTGGCGCCGGTCGGCAATGCATTCGGGACGATCAACGGGTTGGGGCAATCGGCCGAACATGAAAAAATCACGCGGCTGGCGCTGCAGGGGTACGGGTTCGAACCGGACACGTTGGACGAGATCGCCGGCAAAAAAGGGTCCTTCGGTGCCGTGGGCGCCCCCGACCGGCCCGATCGCGGCTTGATCAGCGGATCAAGCTTTGCGCATTGCGACAACGGTGATTTTCTGCCGGTTGCGGGCTATCCAAACAGCCAAGCGCAGGCAAAGGCGGTTCTGACGTCGTGTCAGCAATGGATCTTCCAGAATATCGACGCGGCAATCGTGGCCGCCGGAGCCTTGCTGGACAGCCGGGGGCGGATCGACGATTCGCAAATCCCGACGATTTTATCCTGCGTTTACAACGGCAGACCCGGGCGTGCGAAATGCAATGTGCTCGAAAAACTCGGGCTGGCGCTGCATGCGAGCCAGGATTTCTATTCGCATACGAACTGGACCGACACTAATCCGAGCGCACCGACAAGCATCGCAAATCCGCCGGGGTTGGGTAACCGTGGGCCGGCCCCCTGGATCAACCAACGCAACGTCGCCTTTCCCAACGGGCTGATGTCAGGGTGTTTCGAAGGTGTCCCGGAATCGGTGTTTTGCGGCAATCGGGTCCGCCATGACGTCCTGAACAAGGACAAGGGAAGGATCAACCTGGCCGCAGGGTCGGTCGGCAGGGGCAAGACGCCGCGGGCGGCGGGCAATGACGATTTCGCACATGCGGTCATCGCGGCCGTTCAAGACAGCCAGTCGAAATGGCGCGCGTTCGAGAGCGGCGTTCTCACCAGATACGGTCAGGCCAAGGGCCAGAGGATCATCTGCGCGATGATCAAGGACGATCCGGCCAGGACCTGCCGATAGCCCCCCGGTGGCTGCCGGCCATCGCCGTTATCCGCGCCTGGTTTTTCTACGCTGCCCCTTGGACGACGACGTTGGACAGCGGCCCGGCAGACAGGCGGCATTGGGCGCGAAACAGACGATCGCCCTGCGGGTGCGCGCGACCGCAGGTCTCGATCCGCAACACATCAGGAAAGGGGCATATTTCGCGCCCACGTTTCTTTGTCGCATCGTCTTACAACTCTGGGTGTCCGCCCCTATGTGAATGGCAGTAACATTCAACAATGGGGACAACCATGTTACGCAAATTTCTTCCTGCATTGGTGATCGGATTGGCGGCGGTACCGGCTTTGGCCCAAGACGGCGGCGACTGGCGGTTCGGCGGCGATGCCTATGTCGGTGGCCGCACGGTCGTGGTGACCGGAGAGACGGTCGACGATCTGTTCGCCGCTGGCCAGTCGGTTACCGCGACGGTCGAGATCGAGGGTTCGGCCCACATGGCCGGACAGAACGTCACCCTCGAAGGCCGGGTCGGCGAAAACTTCTACGGCGCCGGGCAGGATGTCGATGTCGATGCGCCGGTGGCGGGCGATGTCACCATCTTCGGGCAGAACCTGTCGATCACCGAACCGGTGTCGGGCGATCTGCGCGCCGGCGGACAGTCGATCGAGCTGCGCGCGCCGGTGGCGGGCAATGCGATGATCGGCGGCGAAGACGTGCGGATCGACGCGGCCGTGATGGGGGACATGGCGCTCGCCGGCCAAAACGTGAACTGGGGCAACGATGCCCGGGTCGAGGGTGAGTTGCATGTCTACACCGACACCCCGGACGCCGTCGAAGTGCCCGACCGGGTGGCCGGCAGCGACCAGATTTTCATCCACGAGACCAAGGAGTTCGAAAACATCGAAGGGATGCCGGGCATGGAGCGTCCGAGCTTCCTGCAACGGCTGCGCAACTGGATCGGCGGGGTGATCGTCGTCGGTCTGCTGGGCACGCTGTTTGCGGCGATTGCGCCCAACTTCCTCGCGGGCCTCAGGGCACGGGCGATCGCACGTCCGGTGTTTACCGGTGTGGTCGGGTCCGTCGGCCTTTCGGCGCTGATCGGCTCCGTGGTGCTGCTGGCGATGACCGGGTTCGGCATCCTGCTGATCCCTCTGTCGCTGATTGCGGCGGTGCTGCTCGCGCTCACCGGCTACGTGATCGGCACCTACGCGCTGGGCGTCTGGGCGACCGGTGTGGCGGGCCGCGGTGAACCGGCGAGCACCGGAGACCGCGCGGTTGCCGCCTTTGCCGGCGCCGCGATCGGTGCATTGGTCTGCATGATCCCGTGGATCGGCTGGCTCGCAGTGATGGCGATCTTCCTGGTCGGCGGCGGGGCCCTGGTGGCGCGCACGATCCGGCTGGAGCGCGAAGACCTGGCCGCCTGATCCGGCGATGATACAGGGGAAAGCGCCGCGCACCCGATGCGCGGCGTTTTGCCGTTTGGACGCCACGTCACGGCGTCGCCCCTCGCATCCGGGCGCGCCCGCGCCTATCTCAGGCGCATGCGCAAGCTTCTTGCCCTCCTGACGAGCCTCGGTCTCGCACTGCCCGCCGCCGCCACGGCCGCCCCGGGCGATTGCGCGGTGCTGCTGCACGGGCTGGCGCGGACACCGGCCTCGCTCCTGGTCATGGAGGAGGCGCTCATCGGTCTCGGATACAAGGTGGTGAACCGTGGCTACCCCTCGACCACCGCGCCGATCGAGGAGCTGGTCGACCTGGCGCTGCCAGCGGCCGTGGCCGAGTGCGGCGACCGAACCACCCATATCGTCACCCATTCCATGGGCGGGATCCTCGCGCGGGTCTGGCTGCGCGACAACCGGCCGGCGCATATGGGACGGGTCGTCATGCTGGCGCCGCCCAACCGCGGCTCGCAGCTGGTCGATGCGTTCGTCGACTACCAGCTCGGCGATTTCGAGCCGTTCGAATGGTTGAACGGTCCGGCGGTGCTGGAGCTCGGGACCGACCCCGAACTCGGTGCCCAACAGCGCCGGCTTCCCGGCGTTCGAACTTGGGGTGATCGCCGGAAACCGTTCCGTCAACCCGGTGTTCTCCGCGCTGATCGAGGGTGAGGACGACGGCAAGGTCTCTGTCGACAGCACCATGATCGAGGGCATGACCGATCACATCACCCTGCCGGTGACACACACCTTCATGATGATGAACCCGCTGGTGATTGCCGAGGTGGTGAGCTTCCTCGAAACCGGCCGGTTCGACCGCGACATCACCTGGGGCGAGGTCGTCGACCGGGTGCGCGAGGAGGCGGGCTACGAGTGAGGCCGGGGCCTTGCTCCTCCGTCCCTCGGACGTCCTCGCCCATCGTAACGCAAAAGAGCCGCCGCCGGCGGCGATGAGGCCGACGCCGAGCGAAGGCGCTACGTTTTCGCCGGTCCGGTGACCCGGTTGACATGCCCCATCTTGCGCCCCGGCTTGACCTCGCGCTTGCCGTAGAGATGCAGCGCCACGCCGGGATCGGCGGCCAGCGCCGGCACCCGGGCCATATCGTCCCCGATCAGGTTCTCCATCACCACGTCCGAATGCCGCGCCCCGTCGCCGAGCGGCCAGCCGGCCACCGCGCGGATGTGCTGTTCGAACTGGTCGATCACGCAGCCGTTCTGCGTCCAGTGACCCGAGTTGTGCACCCGGGGCGCGATCTCGTTCACCACCAGCCCCGCCTCGGTCACGAACAGCTCGACGCCCATGACGCCGACATAGCCGAGCGCGGAGACGAGGGTTTCGGCGGCGGTGCGGGCCGCCCGGCGCCGGTCTTCGTCCAGCGCCGCAGGGACCGTGGTGGTCGCGAGGATCCCGTCTTCGTGGACGTTCTCGCCCGGGTCGTAAGCTCGCGACCGCGCCGTCGATACCGCGCGCGACGATCACGCTGACCTCGCGCTCGAACTCGCACGAAGCCTTCGAGGATCGCCGGGGCGTCGCCCATCGCGTCCATCGCCTGCGCTGCGTCCGCGCTGGTGTTCAGCCGCGCCTGGCCCTTGCCGTCATAGCCGAAGCGCCGGGTCTTCAGGATCGCGGGCAGGCCGACCGTGTCGATCGCGCCGGTGAGGTCGAGCAGGTCGAACACCGGGGCGTGGCGGGCGACAGGCAGCCCGCAGCTCGTCGATGAAACCCTTCTCCACCAGCCGGTCCTGGCTGATCCTCAGCGCCTCGCGGTCCGGATGGACCGGAGCGCAGGCCTCGAGCGATGTCGAGCGCTTCGGTGGGGATGTTCTCGAACTCGTAGGTGATGACGTCGACGCTGTCGCGCGAAGGCGCGCAGCGCCGCTTCGTCGTCGTAACCGGCGGTCGTCACCCGGTCGGCCACCTGGCCCGCGGGCGGCTGGGCGCCGGGCTCGAAGATGTGGGTCTTGCAGCCCCAGCCGCGACGCCGCCACCGACAGCATCCGGCCGAGCTGGCCGCCGCCGAGGATGCCGATGGTGGCGCCCGGTCGAGCGGGCGGCGAAGCGGTTCAGTCATCGCGTCGGGCGCGTCCGGGATCGAGGCCGACAGCGCCGCGCGCCAGGCGTCGAGCCGGTCGGCAAGCGCCGTCGTCCGACATCGCGAGGATCGCGGCCGCCATCAGCCCGGCGTTGGCCGCGCCGGCGGCGCCGATGGCCATGGTCGCGACGGGAAAGCCCTTCGGCATCTGGACGATGGAATAGAGGCTGTCGACGCCCGAGCAGCGCCTTGGTCTGGACCGGCACGCCGATCACCGGCACCCGGGTCTTCGAGGCCATCATGCCCGGCAGATGGGCCGCCCCGCCGGCGCCCGGCGATGATCACCGAAGCCCGCGCCCGGCGGCGGTCTTGCCGTAGTCCCAGAGCCGGTCGGGGGTGCGGTGGGCGGAGACGATCTTCGCCTCGTAGGCGACGCCGAGCGCGTCGAGGATGTTCGCCGCTTCCTTCATGGTCGGCCAGTCGGACTGGCTGCCCATGATGATGCCCACTTTCACGTCTGCCATTCGTGCCTCGCGCCTGCGCGTTACCTGCCGCGACCGGCGCCGGATCCGTCTCCCGCCGCCGCGACAAGCCCCTGTCCGGAGCGCGCCTTCTACCCGTCATCCCCCGCGTCACGCAATGATATCGGGGGTCAGCTTGTCCTCGATCCGGGCGATCTTGTCCTTGAGCGCGAGCTTTCTGCTTCTTCAGACGTGTGATGGTGAGCTGGTCGGACGCGGCGCGGTCTGCGAGCGCCTCGATCGCGCTGTCGAGATCGCGGTGTTCCTGGCGCAACACTTCAAGCTCGACGCGCAGCACCTCGTCGTTGTCCATTTCCTTGGCTTTGCTCATGGCTCCCAGTTCTTTTTTCGACAGCCTGTGGAACAACTTACGCCGAGTCCCCTGAAATCCAAAGCGCTTTGCCCCTCTTGCGGGCCCATCGCCGCGCCCCCATATTTTTTCCAGACACGGGTCGCCGAAACCGGGGCCCGCGCGGCAGGTCGCTTTGGAAAAGGACGTGTAGATGACCAAGATGACGCTGGGGTCCCACCCCTTCCTGTTGGGTTTCGACCAGCTCGAGCGTATGCTGGAGCAGGCCGAGAAATCGGGCACCGAGGGCTATCCTCCCTTCAATATCGAGCAGGTCAGCGAACGCGCCTACCGGATCACCCTCGCGGTGGCCGGATTTGCCGACGATGACCTGTCGATCATCGTGGAAGACCGCAAGCTCGTGGTGCGCGGCCGGATTTCCGGCAAGGACGAGGGCCGGGTGTATCTGCACCGTGGCATCGCCGCACGCCAGTTCATGAAGAGCTTCGTGCTGGCCGATGGTGTCGAGGTGATCGGCGCCGCGACCGGAAACGGGCTTCTGCACATCGATCTCGAGCGGGCCGAGCATGAAAAACGGGTGCAGACCATCGAGATCAGCCGGGGGTAGTCCCTTGGGTGGGGGCCTCCAAGAGAGGAAGGAGAGCGTCATGGACGTGAAATATGAAGGACTACCCGACAGTGCCGACCGGATCGTCTACGTGCGGGAAGTGGCGGTGAAAGACCTGCCAGAAGACGTGCAGCGCGAAGTCGGCGGGCTCGACAAGCTCTACGCCGTCCACAACGCGGAAGGCACGCGGCTGGCGCTGGTGCGCGACCGGAACATGGCTTTCGTGCTCGCGCGGCAGAACAATTTCGCCCCGGTGACGGTGCATTGAGCGGCCAAGGCCCTTCGAAGGGCCTTGAAAACGCGGTTTCGAAACCGCGTTGCAAGCCGTTTCGAAACGGCTTTCACCGCGCCGGCCAGGTTCCGAACATGCCGTGAACGAGCGCTGCGGCGGCGCGGTTTGCCCCGTCGCGGTCGGTACTGCCCTGCAACCCACCGGGGTCCGCCAGCGGGGTCGCCAAGGCCCGGGCGGCCGGCACCTCGGTGACGCCAAGACCGAGCCCGGCAAACCATCCCGACAGCCAGATATCGTCCACCGCCCAGGCCACGGGCGGCGGCGGCGGAATGCGCGCGGCCTGGTCGGCGGCCAGGAGCACGCCGGCGAACCCCTGCGCGACGGTGCCGCCCAGACGTCCGATCCGCTCGGTGGCCCAGGTGCTTGCGGCGACCACCCGGTCCGGCCCGCGGGCTGTACGCAAGGCGTCGGCCCAACCCGGGCCGTAGAGCCAATCGTCGTCGCAATAGAGAATATCCGCACCGGGATAGGCGGCGGCGGGGGCGAGAAGTTTGCCGGCCGGGCCGAGGTCGGTCCCGGTCCGGAGCACATCGACACCATCCGGCAGCGCGGGCAGGGGGGCCTGGGCGAAGCGGGCGTATGTGCGCGGGATCACAAGCGTCACACGGTCCGCGCCCTGCGCGCGCAGGGCGTCCAGCACCAAGGGGAGCTGGCCGTAGCGCGGCGGGATCGAGGTGAGGGAAATCACCAGCATTGGGCAGCGCCGGGCCTCAGTGCGCGATCCAGCCGATGAGCAACAGTGCGCCGAGCAGCGCGAGCCGCATCGGGTCCGACAGCAGGTCGAGTAGACGGGACATGTTTTCCTCCGTGTTTTCCGGGGCCTTCATTCTTCGCGGAAAAAGACTTCGTCGAGCGGTTTCGCGAAGGCGTCGGCAATCAGGAAAGCGAGCTCCAAAGTCGGCGCGTAGCGGGCCTTTTCGATGGCGGCGATGGTCTGGCGCGTGACCCCGGTGGCCGCCGCCAGCTCGGCTTTGGGTCATCTCGTCCGCGTCGAAGCGCAGGCGGCGGATGTTGTTGCCGATCTTCAGTTTCTTCGCGTCTTTGACCATGGTCAGCCCTCCGCATAGGCCCGCAGTTTGACGATGTTTCCGACGATCGCGCCGAACAGACACCCGACAAACATGGTCGCGATCACCACCGGGACGGCGGACCCGAAGGTCATCAGGAGGATGCCGCCGAGGAACCCGACGCCGCCGACGGAATTGGACACCTTCTCGCCCTTGGCCTCGATGGCGCGGTCGCGCTCGTCGGTGGTGGTGTCGGGCTCCTTGCCGCCTTCGGCGATGGCCAGGACGATGACGCCGACGATATGCGCCGCGATCATCGCGACGATGGTGGCGGCGATGAACCACAAGATCGTCTTGCCGAGTACGATGAGCCCCTCCGGGCCGTCGAAGGCGCCGGCCGCGTGGGCGCCCGAGAACCGGGTGAGGAACCAGGCGATGACGGCCACCTCGGTTGCCAGCTGAAACCAGATCGATTTGAGTCCGAAGGGCATGGGGGCCTCCCTGGAAAGAATCACTGACGTGATGTTAAGAAACTTTAACTCAATATGATGTAAAGTATCCTTAACGTCAAGTGTGTTCTGGTTGACGCGTGGGGCGACACGGAACCGCCGCGCCGGGGTGATCGATTTCACCCTGTCTGTGGGCTTCCCAAAACGCTTTGCGCTCGTCGTCGTCGGGGATGACCGACCCGGATGTCTCGTCGGCGCAGGCGGCGATGTGGTCGGTGGTCCGCAGGCTCGCACGGAGGTCCCGGGCCTCGCGCGCAAGGAAAGGCGAGAGCAGGGCACCGCGCGCCGGGCACGCGCCCGCGAGGGCGGGTTGTTTCGGATGGGGGTCATGTGAGCCGCCAATGCGGTTCCGGCGCGAAGCGGGGCCGACTTTGGCAGCCAAAATCGAAGCCGCCACATGCCGACCAAAGAAAAAAACCGGGGCAGCGTGCCGCCCCGGCCTATGCGTTCAATCCGGTTGCCGCGCCTATTGCCCGGCGATCAGCCCCATGCTTTCGAGCTTCAGCAGCACCTGATGGGCGCAGTTGTCGACGTCGACATTCTCGGTGTCGACGCCGCAGTTCGGGGTTCTCGGGCACGTCGTAGGGGTCGGAAATGCCGGTGAATTCCTTGATCTTGCCTTCGCGCGCCAGCTTGTAGAGCCCCTTGCGGTCGCGCCGTTCGCATTCCTCGATCGAGGTCGCGACATGCACCTCGACGAAGGCGCCGAACGGCTTCGACATCCTCGCGCACCGCGCGGCGGGTGGTGGCGTAGGGCGCGATCGGCGCGCAGATCGCGATGCCGCCGTTCTTGGTGATCTCGGAGGCGACATAGCCGATGCGGCGGATGTTCAGATCGCGGTGCTCCTTGGAGAAGCCCAGCTCCGAGCGACAGGTTCTTGCGCACGATGTCGCCATCCAGCAGCGTCACCGGGCGCCCGCCCATCTCCATCAGCTTGACCATCAGCGCGTTGGCGATGGTCGATTTGCCCGAGCCGGAGAAGCCGGTGAAGAACACCGTGAAGCCCTGCTTGGCCCGCGGCGGCCGGGTGCGGCGCAGTTCCTCGACCACCTCGGGGAAGGAGAACCATTCGGGGATCTCCAGCCCTTCGCGCAGACGGCGGCGCAGCTCGGTGCCCGAGATGTTCAGGATCGTCACGCGCCTGTCCTCGATCTCGTCCGCGGGCTCGTACTGGGCGCGTTCCTGCACGTAGACCATGTGCTTGAAGTCGACCATCTCGATGCCGATCTCGTCCTGGTGCTCGCGGAACAGGTCCTGCGCGTCGTAGGGGCCGTAGAAATCCTCGCCCTGCGAGTTCTTGCCGGGGCCGGCATGGTCGCGGCCGACGATGAAATGGGTGCAGCCGTGGTTGCTTGCGGATCAGCCCGTGCCAGACCGCCTCGCGCGGGCCGGCCATGCGCATGGCGAGGTTCAGCAGGCTCATCGTGGTGGTCGCGGCCGGGTATTTGTCCAGCACCGCCTCGTAGCAGCGCACGCGGGTGAAGTGGTCGACGTCGCCGGGCTTGGTCATGCCGACGACCGGGTGGATCAGCAGGTTGGCCTGCGCCTCCTTGCGCGGCGCGGAAGGTCAGTTCCTGGTGCGCGCGGTGCAGCGGGTTGCGGGTCTGGAAGGCCACGATCTTGCGCCAGCCCAGCTTGCGGAAATAGGCGCGCAGCTCGTTCGGCGTGTCGCGGCGGCGCGCGGAAATCGTAGTGCACGGGCTGCTGGATGCCGGTGACCGGGCCGCCCAGATAGACCTTGCCGGCGGTGTTGTGCAGGTAGTTGACCGCCGGGTGGGCGCTGTCATCGGCGCCAAAGACCTTCTCGGCCTCGCGCGCCTTGTTCGGGCGTCCAGTTGTCGGTGACCGTCATGGTGGCGAGGATCACGCCTTCCTGGTCGCGCAGCGCGATGTCCTGGCCCGGCTCGAGCTGCGTCGGCGAAGTCCTCGGACACGTCGAGCGTGATCGGCATCGGCCAGAGCGTGCCGTCGGCCAGGCGCATGTTCTCGACGACGCCGTCGTAATCGTCTTCGGACAGGAACCCCTTGAGCGGGTTGAAGCCGCCGTTCATCAGCAGCTCGAGGTCGCAGATCTGGCGCGGGGTCAGGTCCCAGCTGGCCAGGTCGGCCGCCTCGACCTTCAGCTTCTGGGCGCTGTCGTAGGAGACGTAGAGCTCCGGGATGGGAGCGAGGTTGGGCAACATCATCTCATCGGCCTTTGTAGGTTCTGCTCGTGGGGCCGCGGATATCCGGCGGTTCCGGGCGGCCCTTCGCGCGCGCATCTACAGCGCGAATGCGGCGGAATTCAAGCGGTGCAGAATATTTTGGGCCGGTGCGGCAAGAATCCCGCCATGCGGGTTCGACATCCGGACTTGGCCGGGCCCGCTTGGGCAGCCGCGCGTCGGCGCGCGACCGCCGGTGGGCCGGGCGCGCCGACGGGCATCTTCTCAACCGCGATCGACCAGGTAGAGGCGCGCCGGTGCGGGAAAGGCAACCTTCCCGCCCGGGCCGACGTGGTGCACAAGGCGCTCCCGCGCGGCCGCTTTCAGCGCGGCGATTTGCGGCGGCGTGACATGTTCCGCGAGCGTCCAGCCGCCAAGTTCTGTGTCGATCCAGGCGTCGAGCGACGGATGCCGCGCAGTGCCGATCATGTCCCGCGGGGCTGGGGGGGCGAGGCCCGCGTCCGCCAGCGCCGCGGCGACGTCGGCTTCCATGCCGAGAACGAAGGGCGCCGTGAGCGCATCCGCGGCCGCGTCTCCGGCAAATTCGCGCAGGAGCGGGACCAGGTCGCGGTAGCCCGGGCTTTCGTCGACCGTGGCCCAGACCAGCACCGCGATGCGCCCCCCGGGCCGGGTGACCCGGGCCATCTCCTTCAAAGCCTCGGTCCGGTTCTCCAAAAACATCAGCGCGAACTGGCACAGCGTCGCGTCGAAGCCGGCGTCGCCGAAGGGCAGGGCCTCGGCCGGGGCCTTGTGCCAGGCGATGCCGGTGCCGTTGCGCCGCGCGCGGGCGAGCATTCCGTCGTTGATATCGACGCCCGCCACAAGACCGCGCGGGCCGGTTTTGGCTTGCGCGGCGCGCGCCGCGATGCCGGTCCCGCAGCCGACGTCGAGCACCCGCTCGCCGGGCGCGATCCGGGCCGCGTCGGCGAGCCAGGGCGCGAACTGGCCGAACAGCGCCGGGACGAAGACCGTGTCGTAGATCTCGGCCGCAGAGCGCGAGACCTGTCCGGTGTCTGCCAGGGAACTTGTCGTCATGATGTCCTCCTCGTTTTGCCGTTTCCGAGGATCGCAGGGCCGCGCGGCTGTCGATACTGCAGAAAATGGAGTAAACTCTGCTCGAGGGAGGAGCCGATGCGCCGCTATGGCCAGTTCTGCCCCGTCGCAAAGACGGCCGAGGTCTTCTGTCAGCGCTGGACCGCGCTGATCCTGCGCAACCTGAGTTGGGGCGCGACGCGGTTTTCCGAAATCCAGCGCGGCGTGCCGATGATGTCGCCGACCTTGCTGTCCCAACGCCTCAAACAGCTCGAGGCCGAGGGCATCGTCGAGCGCCGGCGCGAAGGGCGGGGATGGCGCTACCTGCTCACCGAGGCGGGGCAGGAATTCACCCCGATCATCGAGGCCATGGGGATCTGGGGGCAACGCTGGGCACGGCGCGATCTCGTCGACGACGAGATTGACCTCGACCTTTTGCTCTGGGGGCTGGAACGGTCAGCTCGCCACGATGCTTTCGGCCGTCGCGCCGTCGTGCAGATCGACTTCACCGACCAACCTGACGGCAAACGGCGGTGGTGGTACCTCAATGACGACGGCCGCTGCCAGCTCTGCATCGATGATCCGGGCGGCGGCGTCGATCTGTATCTGTCTGCCACGGTCGCGGACCTGATCCGGGTCTACCGCGGCGACATCAGAACTCGGATCAGCCTTGGACGACGGGCTGCTCGAAGTCCTTGGCGATGCCGCCGCCCGCCGTGCCTTCCCGGTTTGGCTGAACCTCAGCCCGCTGGCGCGGGTGCCGCCGGTCACCGCCGCCGCGAAGTAACCGCGACCCGGCACGAGCCCGCCGCAAGGCCGTTCGAACGGCCTTGGCGACGCGATTTCCAAATCGCGTGTAAAGCGCCTTCGAAGGCGCTTGCCCAAAGCGCTTCGAAGCGCTTTGCCCCGCCGCTTACTCCGCCGACATCTCCGGCTTCGGATCGCTGATCGCGTCGTCCTGCGCCGACAGCCAGTGCTCGGCGTCGAGCGCGGCCATGCAGCCCATGCCGGCCGAGGTCACCGCCTGGCGGTAGACATGGTCGGTGAGGTCGCCGGCGGCAAAAACGCCGGGCACGGAGGTGCGGGTCGAGCCCGGCTCCACCTTCACGTAGCCGCCATTGTGCAGTCTCGAGCTGGTCCTTCACCAGTTCCGAGGCCGGGGCGTGGCCGATGGCGATGAACACGCCGTCGGCGGTGATCTCGCTTACCTCGCCGGTCTTCACGTTCTCGATCTTCACGCCGGTCACGCCCATCGGCATATCGGTGCCGACCACTTCTTTCAGGACCGAATCCCAGGCCATCTCGACTTTGGGGTTCTTCATCAGCCGGTCGATCAGGATCTTCTCGGCGCGCAGCTCGTCGCGGCGGTGCACCACGGTGACCTTGGAGCCGAAATTGGTGAGGAACAGCGCTTCCTCCACGGCGGTGTTGCCGCCGCCGATCACCACGATCGGCTTTTCGCGGTAGAAGAACCCGTCGCAGGTGGCGCAGGCCGAGACGCCGAAGCCCTTGAACTTGTCTTCCGACGGCAGGCCCAGCCACTTGGCGCGCGCACCGGTGGCGAGGATGATCGCATCCGCCGTGTAGACGGTGCCGCTGTCACCCTTCGCGGTGAAGGGGCGGTTTTGCAGATCCAGCTCGGTGATGATGTCGGAGATGATCTCGGTGCCCATCGCCTTGGCGTGGGCTTCCATGTTGACCATCAGTTCGGGGCCCTGGATGGTCGCGTGCCCGGGCCAGTTCTCGACGTCGGTGGTGGTGGTGAGCTGACCGCCGGGCTCGATGCCCTGGACGAGGATCGGCGACAGCATGGCGCGCGCGGCGTAGACGCCCGCGGTATAGCCCGCGGGACCGGAACCGATGATGAGAACCTTGGTGTGGCGCGTGTCTGACATGGGGGAGCCTTTCGGATTTCTCGGGTTGCCGTCGATATAGTCTGCCGCTCAAATGGCCGAAACCCCCTGCGACGTGCTGTCCTCTGGGCAAACATGCATTTTATTGTGAGAAATGATATTTCGCCGGTGCGAAAGATTATTGCGCATTTTTGCCCGCAGCCATAGTCTCCGCGCAACTAACGGGTTCATGAAGGCCAGACGATGCCGCACACAAAACTCGATCCGATCGATCGGATGATTCTCGCCGAGCTTCAGGCTGACGGGCGGATGACCAATGTCGAACTGGCCAAGCGGGTCGGGATCTCGGCGCCACCCTGCCTGCGCCGGGTGCGCACGCTCGAAGAGCTCGGGTTCATCCGCGGCTATCACGCCACGGTCGACGCCCGCAAACTCGGTTTCGAAGTCCAGGTCTTTGCCATGGTCGGGCTGGTGAGCCAGGCGGAAGCCGATCTCTCGGCGTTCGAGGAGCGCTGCCGCAACTGGCCGATGGTGCGCGAGTGTCACATGCTGAACGGCGAGGTGGATTTCATCCTGAAATGCGTCTCACCCGATCTGTCGACCTTCCAGACCTTCCTGACCGAAGAGCTGACCGCGGCCGATAACGTCGCCAGCGTGAAGACCTCGCTGGTCATCCGCGACGCCAAGCACGAGCCCGGCGTGCCGTTCGATGTGCTCGAAGCGCGGGTCAACGCCGAAAACTGAGGGCGGTCAGGCCGCCGCGGCGGGTACCGCTGCGTGCGCGCCATGGGGTCTAGCCCCAAACCCTCACAGTATCCGGATCCGAATCAAGACGGGCGGGACGCGCTCAGGCGGCCTTGGCGCGGGCGCGGGCGGCGGCCTTGCGGCGTTTGCGGCCCCGCGCGCGGCTCCAGGGCAGGATCACGGTCTCGTCTTCGGCGGCCTCGATCATGGCGATCAGCCAGCGGTGCTTCTGCATGGGTCTGCCCTTCTGTCCGGTCGGTCCCGGAAGTGATGTCGTCGGTCCCGTTTGTGGCGGCCGAATGGGGCAGGTTTTGGGCAGGGCAGGGGACATTCGCAGGCGAATTGTCGGCAACGGTGGTGGGCGATCCGGCCGATTGTTGTCCCGTCGGACCAGGCCTCAGAGCCGGATGACCGAGATCAACCGGCCGTAATCGGCTTCCCGGCGATGCACCGACCGGCGGAAGGAATAGAACCGCACCGGATCGCTATAGGTGCAATGGCCGGTCCATTCCGCCCGGGCCACGCCGGCGGCGGCAAGGCGTTTCAGCCCGTAGCCCGGCAGGTCGAACAGCGCCCTGTCACCCTCTCCGGGCACGAAATAGCGGGCGTTGTCGGGGTCGTCCTCGACGAAACGGTCGCGGAACTCGGGACCGATCTCGTAGGCGGTCCGCCCGATCGTCGGGCCGATCACGGCAACGATCCGTTCGCGCGTGGCGCCAAGCGCGACCATCGCCTCGACGGTGGCCTCGAGCACCCCGCCGAGCGCCCCCTTCCAGCCGGCATGCGCCGCGCCGATCACCTGCGCCGCGGGATCGGCGAACAGAACCGGCTCGCAATCGGCGGTGAGCACCGTGAGCGCGACCCCCGGGGTGGCCGTGACCATGCCGTCGGCCTCGGGCCGGGGGTCGGGACCGGGTTCGGTCACGGTGAGCACGTCGGTCGAATGGGTCTGGTTGACGCTGGCGAGCGCTTGCGGCGCGACGCCCATTGCCGCGGCCACCCGCGCGCGGTTGAGTTCAACCGCGTCGCGCTGGTCGTCGGAGCCGCCGCCGCAGTTGAGCCCGGAATAGATCCCGGAGGACGCCCCGCCGCGCCGGGTGAAGAACCCGTGGCGCACGCCTTCGAGGCTCGGCGAGGTGATGATTTCCAGCGTCATGTGTCCAGTCCCGGCAGCATCGGCCCCTGCGCCCGCGTGAATCCGAGCACCTTGAACAGGTTTCCCATTTCATCCGGGTGCGTCAAGCGGCGATGCGCGGCGACATGGGCCTCGAGCGCCGTCACCGGTGAGCCCTTGGGCGATCGCCTGGGCGCGCAGGGTAATGCCGAGGCGTTCGAGAAACACGCCCTGGGGCGTCAGGCGCGACGGCCGCGAGCGCCCGGCGCGGCGCGCGCAAGTGCTTCGAAATCGACATGCGCGGTCAGGTCGGCGTCGCCGGGATGGGCCAGCGGCGGCTCGAAAGCGTGCGCCTTCAAGGCCTGGAGCGTGTCGCCCAGCGAGCGCCAATCGCCGTAGTCGACGATCAGCGCCGCGCCGCCGTGGGCTGGCGATCCGGGCCTCGATCTCGCCCATGATCGCGGGGAGCGCGGGACAGATCTCGACCAGATCCGCCGTCCGTCACGTCGCTTCGGTGGGCCAGGTCCGGCACATCGACCGGCCCCGAGAGGCCGAAGGCGAGTGCGTCGCCCTCGAGGCCCACGACCCGTTCGCGCCAGTGGCCCGCCGCGCGGACGAACTGGCGGATCGGCAGGGCGTCGAAGAACTCGTTGGCAACGAGCAGCAGCGGGGCGTCCGGCAGGCTCGGCGACGCTGTCGTGGTGGGTGAGGTCGAACCCGGCGAGGGCTTTGCGCTGGCTTTCGCGCAGTGTCGGCGAGGCTTCCACCAGGTGGAGGTCGCACGGCATCGTGGAACCCCGGCACCGCGCGGGTCGCGCGCAGCGCGTCGGCCATCAGGTGCCGCGTCCGGGACCGAGCTCGGCAAGGGTGACCGTGCCGCCGCCCTGGTCGAGCCAGCCCTGGGCGAGCGCCAGACCGACCAGTTCGCCGAACATCTGGCTGATCTCCGGCGCGGTCGTGAAATCGCCCTTCGCGCCCAGCGGGTCGCGGGTGGTGTAGTAGCCCAGCTCGGGTGGGTGAGGCACTCGGCCATGTAGTCGGCAAGGCTCATCGGCCCGGAGGCGCGGATGCGCGCGGCCAAACTGGCGGCCAGGCTTTCGCCGAGGCTCACGCCCGGGCGCGCCGCAGCGCCCAGGCCATGGTGGCGAGCCCCACGATGATCATCGGCAGCGACAGGAGCTGGCCCATCGTCATGCCGAGAAAGACATGACCCCAGGGGTTGCCTTCGGTGATGAACTGGGCGTCGGCCTGGCGAAAAAATTCGACGATGAAGCGCGACAGCCCGTAGCCGAGAAAGAAGGTGCCGGCGAGCAGGCCGGGGCGTTTCAGCCAGCCCGCGCGGAAGGCGAGGTGCAACAGGATCGCGCCGAGCACCACGCCTTCGAGCCCGGCTTCGTAGAGCTGCGAGGGGTGGCGGGCGCAGAGCGGCCTCGGCTGTCGCGCAGGCCTGTGCGCGCCTCACCGGGAAAGATCACGCCCCAGGGCGCCTCGGTCGGCCGGCCCCAGAGCTCGGCGTTGATGAAATTGGCGATCCGCACGAGGCCGAGCGCCGGCGGGGTGGCGATGGCGAGCAGGTCGGCGAGCGTTGCGGTGGGCAGGCCCCGGCGGCGCGCAAACAGCCACACGCCGAAAACCACGCCGAGGAAGCCGCCGTGAAACGCCATGCCGCCCTGCCAGACCTTCACGATGTCGGCCGGGTTCTGAAGGTAATAGCCAGGCTGGTAGAACAGCACGAACCCGAGCCGCCCGCCGACGATGATGCCGACGACCATCCATGTCACCAGCTCCTCGAGCTGCTCTTTCGTCATTGGCGCGCCGCTTGCGAACAGCGCGGGACGGGCGATGGCGCGGGCGATGATCCACCAGCCGATCAGGATGCCGACGATGTAGCCCAGCGCGTACCACCTCAGCGCAAAGTGGAACGACCCGAGGTCGATCGCGAAGATCTCGGGGCTCAGGTTCGGGAAATCGATGGCCATCCACATGCCGCCTTGTTGGGCACCGCCGCGGGGGGTGTCAACCTTGTGGTTGGGGGCACCGGGGTCCATATAGAGCGAAACGTGAAGGAGGTAGCCATGTCGACCAGCAACAAGGTGCTCGATGATTTTCAGCAGCTGTTCACCAATGCCATGGGCGTGGCCCAGGGGGCCAAGACCGAGGCGGAAACGGCGATGAAAAGCTGGATGGATCGCTGGCTTGCCGACCGGGATTTCGTCACGCGCGAAGAGTTCGACGCCGTGCGGGCGATGGCCCAGAAGGCGCGCGAGGAAAACGAGGCGCTGAAAGCACGTCTCGTGGCGCTCGAGGAAGCGGCGGGCAGCGCCGAATAGGGCGCTTTGCTGCGTAATCGCGCGCGGCGTTTCTTTTTCCTGTGAGACGGCGCCCCTGGGGCGTGTCCGCGCGATTGTCGCCGGTTCGGGGCGCGCTGCGCTGACATACGCATGTTCGGTGCGCTGCGCGCGTGTCACCCGCCGGTGGCGGGGCTTGTGACTCCGTGTAGCACAAAACCAACCAGCCGGGGGTGAGCCGGTCTGGTGTGAGATCGTCCCCTGTTTTCCGAAGCGTCAACAATTGCTGGGTGTAGCCAGCCATTGTTGCCGCTTGTTCCCGCAGGCGCAGCGTAGGGCCACCCCCGGGGACTCCCGTATGCCGGGCTTCAGCCCGGCAATCCCGGGCCGGGTCGACCTGCTTCGCCCACCCCTTCGCCCGCAAAAAGGGCAGTTAGCGCTAAACGTAATAAATTCAGAACCTTGACCCCGTGTCCGAGTTCGCCCACCCTTCGCCCGCTGCCGGTTTCCAGGCCGAAACCCACCCGGCGGCGGCGGTTGGCCCCCGCCCGGTGCCGCCCTATTTCAGGATCGGCGGGCTGTCGGGGTCGGTCCCGGGCCCGGCGTGAATTTCCTCGAACCCGTCTTCGTCGTGCTCGCCGGCCTCCGGGTCGGGGAACTCGTAGCGCAATCCCATGTGGTCGAGGTGCTCGCAGATCGGGTCATTGGACGCGAAAAAGGCGACATCGACCGCGGCGAGATCGGTGCCGGAGAAGATCAGCGCCTCGTGGGTGGCGCGCGCGAGAGCCGGTTCGGCGCCCGGTTGGGCATCGACGAATGCGAGCAGCCAGCCTTCGCGGTCGTCCGAATAGGTGCCCTTGACGAATACCGCGTGGCTCGCGAGGCCTGCCGCCGACACCAGCTTTTCTTCCAGCCCCTCGATCAACCCGTCGGGCAGGCCGACGGGCGGGCCGATGGCGATGAGGGTGCCTGTCCCGGGCTCGGGTTCGGCGGCCAGCGTATCGGAGAGCCAGTCGAGCGCCTGGGCGGGCAAGAGGATCGACGAGACCGCGACATCGAGATTGACCGCGAGCCCCACGCCCTGTCCCGCCAGCGACTGGGCGATGACCCGGCCGGGCAGGGCGGCATAGGGCAGGGCGTCGTTCTTGTAGCTGGTCGCGAAGGAAGCGAGCCGCTCCTCGGTATCGAACACCAGCGCATAGCGGTCGATGTTGGCGGCTTCCTTGTTGTCGATCTCGAGGATTTCCGGGTCGAGCGGCGCACCCTCGGCCGCGGGCTCGCGTTCGAGCAGCAGGAACAAGGTGGTGTCGGCGAGCCGGCGGTAGAACTTCAGACGCAGCGCGTCGTCGTCGGGGTTGTCCATCATCCCGGCGTGGACCTGGTCGAGCGGTGTCATGGCCATCGGTTATCCTCCCAATTCGTCTTCCACCCGCGCACGCAGCACCGGCAACAGCTCGGCTTCGAACCACGGGTTTTTTCTCAGCCAGCCCGTATTGCGCCAGGACGGGTGAGGCAAGGGAAAGGTGGTGGGCGTAAGGTCGCGCCAGGCGCGCACGGTGTCGGTCAGGCTGGTGCGGGTGCCCAGGTGGTGGCGCTGGGCATGGGCGCCGACCAGCAGGGTGAGGCGCACGCCCGGCAACGCCGCGGTGACGGCGTCGGCCCAGGTGGCGGCGCAGAGTTTCGGCGGCGGCAGGTCGGAGCCGCGCGCGTCGTAGCCGGGAAAACAGAACGCCATCGGCGTGATCGCGATCCGGGTCCGGTCGTAGAACGTGGCGCGGTCGATCCCCATCCAGTCGCGCAACCGGTCTCCGGACGCGTCGTTGAACGGCAACCCGGTCTCGTGGACCCGCATGCCCGGGGCCTGGCCGACGATCCGCACATGGGCGGTGGGCGAGAACCAGGCAACGGGGCGCGGGCGGTGCGCCGTGGCGGTGGAGTTGAAACGGTCGGCGCACAGGCGGCAGGCGCTGATCTGGTCGGCGAGGGCGGGCATGACGGGGAGATAGGGGCGGGGCGGCCGCGGGGCAAGCCGGAGCGGTCGGATCTGATCGCGGGCGGGTTTCGGGCCACGGGGCGGACCGGCGGAGTTTCAGGGAAGGGTTTGAAAAGGATGCTGAACATTACGCGGGCTGCGCGCCGATCAGGGACTTCAGGATAGCGCGCGCGACATCTGCCACCGGCGCCATGATCGTGCCCTGCCGGGATGTCTGCACGGCCGCCCCGCATCGAGATATTTCGATAATCATCGAAATATTCTTGCACGCCGAAAAACATTTCGATATTTCTAGAAACATGAAACAGGAATCCCTCGCCATCACCTGCCTTCCCGTCGAAGTCGCGGCCTCGGCGTTCGCGGCGCTCGGCTCCGAACAACGGCTCACCGTCCTGCGCAGCCTGGTGCGTGCCGGTCCGGACGGCCTCAGCATGGGTGAGCTTGGGCAGCGCACCGGCGTCTCGGGGTCGACCCTGACTTATCACCTCAAGATCCTTGCGGGCGCCGGGCTCGCGACACAGGAAAAACGCGGTCGTTCGATCATTGTCGGGGCCGCCGATATGACCACCATGCAGGCGCTGTCGGACTATCTTCTCTCGGAATGTTGCGCCGACGCTCCCGCGGAAAAGGTGCACGACCATGGTTGACACTGCGCAATCCGTCGCCGCCCGGTTCAAGCCCGACTGGGCCTGGGTGGCGATCATCGCGATCCCCGCCGGACTGGCCGTGCTCGCTCCGGAGGCGCTATGGCCGACCATCGAATTTGCCGGCGGTGCGATCGGGCATACCGGCATTTTCATCATCTTCGCAGTCCTCGCTGTGGCTTACATGAAGGCGACGGGGGCGGAGAATTTGCTCGCGCGCGCTTTCGAGGGGCGCGAGGTGCGGATGATCGTGCTCGCGGCGCTGATGGGAGGGCTCTCGCCGTTCTGCTCGTGCGAAGTCATCCCTTTCATCGCCGCCATGCTCGCGGTCGGGGCGCCGCTGTCGGCGGTCATGGCTTTCTGGCTGTCGTCGCCGCTGATGGACCCGGCGATGTTCCTGATCACGTCCGGTGAGCTGGGTCTGGGCTTTGCCATCGCCAAGACGCTGTCGGCGGTTGGCCTCGGGCTGTTCGGGGGCTTTACCGTGAAGGCGCTGGCGCGCTCCACGCTGTTTGCCGACCCACTCAAGAAAGCATCGGTCGCGAGCTGCGGCTGCGCGTCTTTAAGCGCGACCCCCTCCTCGTGTTCGACCGACAAGCCGTTTTCGGGCGATGTGGTCTGGAAATTCTGGCCTGATCCTGAGCGGCGCGCGACCTTCCGGGCGACGGCGCTCGAGAACATCCTGTTCCTCGGCAAATGGCTCCTGCTCGCCTACCTCATCGAGGCGCTGATGATCCGCTACGTCCCGGCCGATCTGATCGCCCAGGTGCTCGGCGGCAGCGGGGGCAAGCCCGTGGTGCTCGGGGCCCTCGTCGGCGCGCCCGCCTACCTCAACGGCTATGCCGCAGTGCCGCTGGTGGCGGGGCTCCTTGAGCAGGGCATGAGCGCGGGCGCGGCGATGTCCTTCGTGATCGCCGGCGGCGTGAGCTGCATACCGGCGGCAATCGCGGTCTGGGCGCTGGTGAAGCCGCGTGTCTTCGCCGCCTATCTCGGGCTGGCGGTGACCGGCGCGATCATCGCGGGGCTTCTGTGGGGTGCGGTGGCTGCGTGATCGCCACCGCCAGACGACATCGGTCACATTCGACGGAAATCTTGCGGAAATGGCGGGTTGTTACCGCGTTTGCGCCCGGCATTCTCCCTATTGGCGCTGTGATTGGCAGCGAATGTTAACGCGCGCCAAAGTTCTGGAGTGCGGGGGGCACGAGTTCGGCGCACATCATCCCAGCGCCGCGCTGACCTGTCTCAGGGTCAGCGCGGTGCGACTGCTTGCGTCCAATTCGATCCGCATTGTTATTGTGCCAGCCCGGCGAACGTTTTAACTACGCCGGGAACGGGCGGTCGGGAGCAGGACGCGGGCATGTACAGGGTCTGGAATTTCGTCAGCGACTACTCGATCCTATTGCTCGTCGGCGCCGCGGCCGCGCTGCTCTGGGCCAATGTCGACCCGCATGGCTACCACCACGTCGTCGAGTTCCCGATCTGGTTCAATTCCTGGATCGGCACCGATATTCAACGCTGGACCTTGGCCTACGGCGATGCCGCCCAACACTACGAGGTGGGCGATGTCGAGAAGGTGATGACCTTCCACTACCTCGTGAACGACATGCTGATGGCCCTGTTCTTCGCCATCGCGGCGAAAGAAGTCTGGGAAGCGGTGATCCTGAAGAACGGCTCGCTCCGGGGCCGCAAGGCCGCCTCGCCGTTGATCGCCACCGCAGGGGGCATGGTCGGGCCGATCGCCGTCTATCTCGGCCTTGCCATGCTCATGGGCTCCGACACCTACGACGCGGTGGCGCGCGGATGGGCCGTGCCGACGGCGACCGACATCGCCTTTTCCTACCTCGTTGGCCGCATCGTCTTCGGGGCGGGGCATCCGGCGGTCCGGTTCCTCCTGCTGCTCGCCATCGCCGACGATGCGGGCGGTCTCATCATCCTCGCGATCTTCTACCCGACCGCCGAGCTGGCGCCGGCCTGGCTGCTCATGTCTTTCGGCGCGGCGGCGCTGGTCTACCTTGCGTTCAACTTCCTGCCCCGGCGGCTCGACCGCGGCAACCAGGCGCGGCCGAACTCGACCTGGATGCGCAAATACCTCGGCCCCTGGCCTTACGTGCTCGCCGGGATCGTCAGCTGGTTCGGCTTCGCCCAGTCCGGCATCCACCCGGCGCTCGGCCTCTTGCCGGTGGTCCCCGCGATCCCGCATGCCGACCGCGCTTTCGGCATCTTTTCGGGGGCCGAACGCTATCTCACCGACCTGCTCAACGTGATGGAACACGCGTTGCGCTACCCTGTCGACATCGTGCTCCTGCTGTTCGGTCTGGCCAACGCGGGTGTCGAGTTTTCGGCGATCAGCGAACCGACGTGGCTGGTCGTCGCCGGGCTGTTCCTCGGCAAACCGACCGGGATCTTCCTGTTCGGCTGGATCGCGGCAAAGCCGATGGGCCTGGGCCTGCCTGCAGGCATGCGGGTGGTGGACCTGGTGGTGATCGGTTTCGTCGCGGCGATCGGCTTCACCGTTGCGCTGTTCATCGCCGCCGTGGCGTTCGAGCCGGGGCCGGTGCAGGACGCCGCCAAGATGGGCGCGCTGTTCTCCTTCGCTGCAGCCGGGATCGCGATCCTCGCCGGGCGATTGTTCCGCGTTGAGAAACAAAAAGGCTGATTCGAGCGCAGAATTCGCCGTCTGTTTCGAAAAGAGCGACAAAAGCGCAGGTTTTTTGCCCCAGTTCCGGTGAAAACCGCGCCTGGCCGTTGTGTCGGGCGCGCGATGTCCGACATAATGGCGCCCAAATGGGGCAATATATCCTTGGCGTTAACGAAGATCGGGTAGAACCGACCCCAGACGCCAGAGAGCAGTGTTCCGAGGCTGGAAACCGCATGATCGAATTCAAGGACGTCTCGAAGTCGTTCTGGACCGGCAAACAACGCAAGGTCATCCTCGACCATGCGTCTTTTCGCGTCGAGCTGGGCAATTCGCTTGGCATTCTCGCGCCCAACGGCTCCGGCAAGACAACGATCGTCAACATGATGGCGGGGCTGGAAAAGCCCGACGAAGGCGAGATTTACAGGACGGCCCGGGTGTCTTTCCCGCTCGGCTTCATGGGCGGGGTGATCTCGAAGCTCTCGGCGAAGGAAAACGCCCGCTACGTCGCCCGGCTCTACGGGCTCGATCCCGACTACATCGAGGCCTACACGCGCTGGCTCTGCGGGCTCGAGGAATATTACGATTTCCCCGTTGGCACCTACAGCCAGGGGATGCGGGCCCGGTTCACCTTTTCGCTGCTGCTGTCGCTCGAGTTCGACATCTACCTGATCGACGAGGGGATGCCGCAGACGACCGACGCCGAGTTCAACCGCAAGGCCGGCGACGTGCTGCGCGAACGGCTTGAAAACGCCACCGTGGTCATCGTCAGCCACCAGGCCCGCACCCTCGAAAAATTCGCGCGTTCCGCCGCCGTCCTCCACGGAGGCCAGCTCCACCTGTTCGACACCTTGGAAGAAGCGAAGCAGCTCTATGACTACGAAACCCAGGGCTAAGAAATTCCGCATCCGCCGCTCCGGCGCGCGCGCGGCCGAGGCCGCGGCGGCGGTCGATGCCGCGCATGATGACGCCGTGGAGGCGGGCGCGCCCGCGTCCGAACCCGCGCCGCAGCCCGGTCCGGGACCGCGCCGGTTGAATCCGCTCGAGGAATTGATGCTCGACGGCGCCGAGGACGGATTTCCCGCCGACGGGTTTGCGACGGCCGGACGGAGTGGTACAGCCGCAACGACGGATGGCGCGGCAGCGCAAGACGCCGGCGCCGTTTCCCCGGCCCCGCCGGGGGCGGACACCGACATCGCCGCGATCCGAAAAGAGGGTCTCACCGGGCGCCAGTTGCGCATGGCCCGTCGTCTTTCGCAAAAATACGGGCTGCCGGCCACGTCGGACTACGACGCCGTGCGGCTGCTCAGGGCCGCGGGAATCGACCCATTCCACCGCGCAAACATGATCGAACTCGTCTCGGCCGACGGCGCGTCGCCGCAGGGTGCCGGGCAGGCTGCGAACCAGGCTGACGGGCGCCCCCAGGCCACCGCCGGCGCGGCGCAGGCGCTGGCCCGGTTGCCGCAGACCGTGCCGGCTGGCGTCGGGCCGCCGCAGCTGCCATCGACCAGCGTGCTCGACGCGGCCGAACGGGCGCGCTCGGTCATGGACATCCAGCGCGACATCGTCAAGCGCCGGCGCCGCAAGCTCCTGCTCCTGGTCACCCGGCTGACCTTCTTCGTTTTCCTGCCGACACTCGTCGCGGGGTACTATTTCTACGCCATCGCCACGCCGATGTACGCAACCCAGTCCGAGTTCGTGATCCAGAAGGCCGATAGTGGTGCGGCCGGGGGGCTGGGGTCGTTGTTCGCAGGCTCGGGTCTGGCCACGAGCCAGGATTCGGTCACCGTCCAGAGTTATCTCAGTTCGCGCGACGCGATGCTGCGGCTCAGCGCCGATCTCGGCTTCAAGGCACATTTCCAGAACCCGGAGATCGATCCCTTGCAGCGGCTCGAGGCCGACGCCTCCAACGAGGCGGCCTACAAGCTCTACCAGCGCTACGTGAAGATCGGCTTCGATCCGACCGAGGGGATCATCAAGCTCGAAGTCGTCGCCGCGAGTCCCGAGGCCAGCGCGGCCTTTTCCGAGGCGCTGATACAGTATGCGGAGGCCCGCGTCGACAACCTCACCCAGCGGCTGCGCGAAGACCAGATGGCGGGCGCCGTCGAAAGCTACGCCGAAGCCGAGACCAAACGGGCGCAAGCACAGGCCGAAGTGCTCCGACTGCAAACCGACCTCCAGGTGCTCGACCCGACGTCGGAGACCGGTTCGGTGATGAGCCAGGTCACGGCGTTGGAAACCCAGGTCAACGAGAAACGGTTGCAGCTCCAGCAGTTGCTCGACAATTCACGGCCCAACCAGGCCCGGGTCGACGGTGTGCGGGGTGACATCTCGCGGCTTGAGGCGCTGATCGCCGATCTGCGCTCGAAACTGACGTCGACGAGCGGCAGCACCGGTGAGAGCCTGGCCCAGATCTCCGGCCAGCTCGCCGTCGCCCAATCCGATCTCGAGACCCGTACCCTGCTCATGCAGCAGGCGCTGCAACAGCTCGAAAGCGCCCGGATCGAGGCCAACAAGCAGACCCGTTACCTCGAAATGGGCGTGCATCCGGTCGCGCCTGACCAGCCGACCTATCCGCGCGCGTTCGAAAACACGATCCTCGCCTTCCTGGTGTTTGCGGGCATCTACCTGATGATCTCGCTCACCGCGTCGATCCTGCGCGAACAGGTGTCGGGATGACACGCGCAGGCAGGGACCAGGTCGCTGCGGCGCCCGTGGCGCTTGCTGCCAGTGCGGTGCTCCTGGATCGTCCCTGTGGGCAACCCGGCGCTGTGAACCTTGCCCCGCCCGGGGCCTGGTCCCTGCCGCGCGTCGGTCGAGGCGCAGGATGACCCGGGGAGCCGACAAGGTGCGGCCGCGGCCGACGGGCGAGTACGAGCCCGAATACCTGTTCGAGGGCAAGAAGCTCCGGGTTTCGGTCCGGGGCCCGCGGACCGCGAAACTCATGGTCACCTATGACTACTGGTCGCGGCACAAGCCGGGCTTCGGACGGATCAACCGCCGCTCACGCTATGCCGATTGCGGTTTTACCCACCTGCATCTCCACTGCCGCCAGAACGACTGGTTCCTGAACCGTGAGACCGAGGCGGCGCTGGACGTGATCGGGGCCCATGCCGACGGCTTTTCGAGCGCCGCCAGCATCGGGTTCTCGATGGGCGGCTACGGTGTGATGCTGGTGAGCCAGGTGGTGGATTTCGATCGGGTGTTGATGGTGTCGCCCCATATCACGTTTTCCGAGCATCAGTATCCCCACGAGACCCGGTTTCCGTCTCACATGGGCAATCTCGGCCGTGCGCTGAAGCTCAACGAACGTGTCGTCTCGGGGCCGGCCGCACGTGCCGATGCGGCGGTGATCTTCGACAGCCGCGTCGCCGGCGATATCTATCATGCCGAGACCGCCGCTGGCCGGTTCGGGCGCCATGAGCTGGTCGATCTCGCAGGCGGCGGCCATCCGGCGACGACCGCGCTCACCCGCGCCGGGCATTTCAACCTCGTTTTCGACGCGATCACCGGGGCCGGGCTCGACATGGCCAAGATCCGCCGCGCCCACGCCGGGCTTGCGGCATGATCGGGAAACCTTTCAGATAGCCCTTTCACGACGACAGACCGAAACCCGACCGGATCCGCCCATGCCCCTGATACGCACGTTCTTCCTGCTTCTTGCTCTGAACTTTGCGGCCCCCCTCGTTGCCCAGGACGGCACGATCTCCACCGAGGAGGGAACTTCGGCCGCCACCCAGGCCGCGACCGATGCGGCCATCGCGACGCGGATCCGCGACATCCTGCATGAGCTCGACGGCTATGAGGACGTGACCGTCGTCGTCAAGGCGGGCATCGTCACCCTGCGCGGCACCACGCTCGACGCCGCCCTCGGCGAAGACCTCGACACCCTGGTCAGCCGGGTCGAGGGGGTGGTGGCGATCGAAAACGAGGTGATGTTATCGACCTCAGTCTCCGACCGGCTCGCCCCGGTCTTGGAACGCCTGGTCACCCGTGCGCAGCAGACGGTCGCTTTCCTGCCGCTGATCGCGGTGGCGCTGATCGCCTTTGCCATCGTGCTTTGGATCGGCTTTCACATCGCGCGGCGGCGTCAGCCCTGGGAACGCCTCGCGCCAAACGCATTCATCGCCGACATCTACCGCAACATAGTCCGGCTTCTGACGGTGGTCGCCGGGGTGGTTGTGGGGCTCGACATTCTCGGTGCGACCGCGCTCTTGTCCACCATCCTCGGTGCCGCCGGCATCGTCGGCCTCGCCATCGGTTTCGCGGTGCGCGACACGGTTGAGAATTTCATCGCCTCGATCCTGTTGTCGATCCGGCAGCCGTTCCGCCCGAACGATGCGATCGAGATCGAGGGAGTCGAGGGCAAGGTGATCCGTCTCACCGCGCGCGCAACCATTCTCTTGAACTGGGACGGCAACCATGTGCGCATCCCCAATGCGACCGTCTACAAATCGCGTATTCTGAACTTCAGCCGCAACCCGGAGCGCCGGTTCAGCTTCGATATCGCTGTCGGCTACGGCACTGACCTCGCGGCTGCCAAGGCGCTGGCGGATGAAACCGTGGCCGCGCTGCCCTTCGTGCTCGCGACCCCGAAAGTGAACTCCTGGACAACCACGCTCAACGGGTCCGACATCGGCATGAGCGTGGTGGGCTGGATCGACCAGACCGAGACCGACCTGCTTGCCGCCCGGTCCGAGGCGATCCGTCAAGTGCTCCTTGCCTTCGAGCGTGCGGGGATCGAGATGCCCGAACCCACCTACCGCCTGCTCACCGCCGAGATCGGTCCTGCGCCGGACGCCGGGCAGGTGCCCGCGAAGAGGCCGGCGGCGGTGCCCGAGACGGCCCCGGAGAGTGATGAAGTGCAGGACGTTACCGCGACCGCCGAGCAGGAGCTCGAACAGATGGTCAACGAAGAACGCGCCATGGCCGAAGAGGATGACCTGCTGACCCTCGGCGATCGTCCGGAATAGCCCCGATCCGGTCTGGGCGGAGGTGATATTTTTGGCTTGCAGCGCGCGGATGCTTTGGCTAGGAAAGCCCGCACCGTTGGGGTGTAGCCAAGTGGTAAGGCAGCAGTTTTTGGTACTGTGTATCGTAGGTTCGAATCCTACCACCCCAGCCACGCTTCCCTTGAATATGAGACTGATGCGCGGTGCCCGGCTTTAGCCGTGCGGTTTCAGTGGCTTGTGGTGTGTCGGTGCTCGCCGAGACGGTTTGCGGGGGCCAGGAAGGGCCGGAATTTGGCAAAAGTCTCGGGTGGCCGATTTCGCGATACACGGTGTGAGTGTTGGGGATCAGAGAGCGGCGATGAGGTCGCGCTGGTTTTTCCAGTCGGCGGGCAGGTCATGGCGCAGGCACCAATCAGAAGTGAAGCCCAGCGGCTGACGACCTTCCAGCACATCGCGGATGATGTCCGGGGCCAGGAAGGCGAGGTCGAGCATCTGCTGCACGCGCCGCTTTGGCGTGCCCGTCGTTTGGGAGATCTCGGTGAAGGTCTTGCCCGCTTTGATCATACCGTACCAGTCATGGGCGTTGGCAATATTGCCAAGCAAGACCGCGTCGATGGGGCGGGCAGACTCCGTTCAGGATGATCTTCGTTTCGACGCCGCGCTTGCGGTGCTGGAAGAGCGAACGGATCACGGGCAGGTGGCCGGCGATCCGATCCGGATCGACATCGAGGCGGAGTGCGAGCGCCTTCGGGCAGAGTGCAGATGGTGATGGCGCCTGGTGCCAGATCCACGCGCGCGGCCAGCCCGACGATGTCTTCTGTCCATTTCGATGCGGTGATGTCGTCCAATCTGTTCCTGATCGACTGGACGTCGCCCGCGGGGCAATCCGGAACGAGTCTCCAGAACGGCACCCGATCTGACGAGATGGCCACGGATAAGGGTCTCGATCGTGCTTTCCAACTCCTTGGCCGGCAGGCGCCACCCATCGGTGTTTGCCTCGCCACTCCGGGCGATGAGCCGGTGGGAGATGTAGTATCGAAGCCGCGTGGCGTTCTTCGACTTGGAATGCGACGGGGTCAGCCGATCCCCGGTCTCATCGAAGAGCTTGCCAGTCAGGAGCGAGGCCCGGGTTTTCCTGTTTGCGGCCGCTCCGTTCTTTCGTTTCCTTGCGGCACCGTCCTGCAGCATCGCCTGAACCGCCTCCCATCTTTTCGGCGCTATGATCGCCTCATGCTGCCCGTCATGAACCTGACCCTTGTGGCGGATGCGCCCCGCGTAGATCGGGTTGGTCAGAATCTGGTGGATGTGGCCGCGGGTGAAGGGGCGCCCGCCGGAGCGTGTGCCGTCCGGGGTCACACGTTGTTTTGTGACCAGCCCGGCGTCATCCGCCGCGTGTTTCACCCGGTAGATCAAGCCATGCGTTTCATAGAGGCGGAACAGCGCCCGGATCGTCTCCGCTTCCTTCTCGTTGACCCGCAGCGTGCGCCCATCCGGATCGTAGCCGAGCGGGACATTGCCGCCCATCCACAGGCCCTTCTTCTTCGAGGCGGCGATCTTGTCGCGGATGCGCTCGGCCGTGACCTCTCGCTCGAACTGCGCAAACGAGAGCAGCATGTTGAGCGTCAGCCGCCCCATGCTGGTGGCAGTGTTGAACGACTGGGTCACCGAGACGAAGGAAGCCTCCGCCGCATCCAGGATGTCGACGATCTTTGCGAAGTCGGCGAGCGATCGCGTCAGCCGGTCGATCTTGTAGACGACGATCTGGTCGACGCGATTGGCTTCGATATCGTCCAGCAGCCGCTTGAGCGCCGGGCGCTCCAGGGATCCACCGGAGAGCCCGCCGTCGTCATACTGGTCCGGTAGCAGGAGCCATCCTTCATGTTTCTGGCTGGCGATAAAGGCGGCGCAGGCCTCGCGTTGGGCATCGAGCGAGTTGAACTCCTGCTCGAGCCCGTCCTCGGAACTCTTCCGCGTATAGATGGCGCAGCGGATCTTCTTCACGTCACCTGTGTCCCTCTGCTCGTTAGCCCGAAGAAGCGCGGCCCGGACCAGGTCGTGCCGGTGATGTGACGCGCCAGTGCCGAGAGCGATGGCCAAGTCCTGCCGTCCATCCGGAACCCCTTGTCCAGTACCTCGACTTGATAGGTGCGGCCGTTCCACTCGCGCACCAGATGCGCCCCGGGGCTCAGCGTCGCGGACGACGCAGAGATTGACGCGCTGGATTCTCCGTTGGCAATGCTTTCAAGGGCGCGGCGCATCTTGGCGGGCAGACCTCCCTGCGCCTTGCATTGTGCTTCGTAGGCGAGGGCCCTTTCCATGATACGGACCGAGAGGAAGGGTGGGGGCGACAAACCGATTGCCGCCTCCCATTCCATTTGTAGCCGCGCGCGGTCCGGATGCGGGTTACCGGACATTCAGCACCGCCTTTTCCTTGGACCCGGCTGTGCTTGGCTCCGGCGGCGCTTGCACGATGCGGTATCGAGTCGCCTGCCCGCCCGAGGCTTCGATCTTGGTCAGCTCAAACCCGGCCTTTCTCAAGCCACTCAGGGCCGCACGCGTCGTGTGCCTCTGCCAACCAAACTTGGCGCTGAGGGTGCCGATGTCCGCCCCGGCTTTCTTGCCGAGCAATCGGATCAGTTGCTGTTTCTTGGTGACCCGAGCGGCGCCGGGCGCGCGCTTAGTTGCTGTGTCCTTCAGGCGAGCTGCGCTCGCGCTAGTTTTTCTCGTGTTTGTTCCGGACATTTGGTTTTCCTTCTTCATCTGGCGGGGTCCAATCGACCCTGCTACTGACCAGAACCCGGAATTCCGGGCGAAGAAGGCGCAACAATCTGCCGCGTCGCTTCGTTCAGTACCGCTCTTCACGGCTATGAAGTCCAGCCGGAAATCGCCTGCGGCAGGTAAACCAAGCTGCGGCGCAGCGGGAAGAGCGGACGTTCAAACAAGCCGCAGCGACATTGAGAAGGGCAATGACCGAGTTGCGGACTTTCCAGTCATTCCCGCAGCCGTCGGCAGCAGTCGCAACCGGATCAAACCAGACCTTCAGACAGGGCTCTGCATACTATGCGACCGGCGGGAGCAAAGTGTGCTTCGCGGCCCCCATGCCGGCAATTCGGCCCTTCACCCTGATACGGGAACCGCACTGCCACAACACGTAGCACCGAAGTACTGTCCTCTTTGGCGAAACGCCCTGGCAGGACGACCCAGGGGTAAATGAGGAGATCTCGCGTCTCCCCGCGAAAGCGCGTCCGGTGAAGGCCAGAGCCGCGCGAAATAATACGACACGCAACCGCACCCCACGGCCGGGCAACCTGCATCGCCAAATTCGGTCCGCTGAACCGGGGCCTCATTCACAATTCGTCGGAGAATGCGCCAACATCCAAATCGTCCCGCGCGAGTAACCGGCGAGCCGTGAATTTGTCGGTCACCAGAACATCGATCACGCCCGTGTTGAGCGCACCCTCGATCGCGGTGACCTTGGCGGGCCCGCCGGCCAACGCCAACACCCGATCAACCTTCGCCAACTCGTTCAGCCGCATCCCGATGACCCGGTCATCGAGCGGGGTGACGACGGGCTTGCCTTCGACGTCGAAGAACCGAAGGCTCATGTCGCCGACGGCACCGGCTTCCGCCTCGTCAGACAGTTCCTTCGACGAAAATACGTTCCCTGAGCGGGCCAGCATGCGCGACGGTTCGACCGCGCCAATACCGACGATAGCGAGGGTGATCCGGTGAAACAGGTCCATCGTCTCACGCACGTAGGGATCCGAGACCATCACCAGCTTCGCCTCGCGCGATTGGGCCACGCCCGGCGCGGTCAACAGCCGCGGCTCGGCACCCGTGAGCTTGGCGAGGCGCGTGGTAAGTTGGGTCGCCTGGGTCTGCACGCTCGGATCGCCCATGCCACCGAGGGTCTGGACCACGAATTTCGCCTTGTTGCCTTTAATCGGATGGATGTTGTCCACCATCTGCAGGATGGTTTCTGACCAGCTCGACACCCCGACGATTTCCCCCGCCTGAAGCGTCGCTTCGAAGAAATGCGCCGCAGCCTCACCGATACGGGCCATGATCGCGCCGTCGCGCTCTTCCGTGACTTCGGCCACGATCGCCTCGGGCAGCGCGAAGCGAGTGCGCAAGGCCTCCTCGAGCTCGGCGTATGTCCCCGGCGGCGCGACCACGGTGGTGCGCACGATCTCCTCCTCTTGCGCCCGTTTCAGCATCCGCGAGACCGTGGCCTGCGAAATCCGCAGGTGTTCGGCGATATCGGCCTGGCGTTGCTTTTCGATGTGATACATCTGGGCAACCCGGGCAATCAGCCTGAGCTCGTTGGTTCTGGACACTGGGGGCTCCGTCTCCCTGTGGAAGTGAGGCCGAATATTTATTCACTCATGGGCGCAGAGTCGAGCGTTTGATCGCAGCGGTCCAAGCGGCGACGGCGGCGGCACGGGCGTCCACGTCCATGTCCGGCTCAAGGACGGCGGCGTGCGGCTCGAGCCCGGCGACGGTTTCCAGATCGGGCCAGACCCCAACGGCGAGGCCGGCGAGATAGGCCGCCCCACGGGCCGATGCATCGGCGCTTTCGCTGGTGATGACCGAATGGTCGATGATGTCGGCGACCATCTGCATCAGCACCGGATTTCGGCTCGGTCCACCGTCGACGAACAGTTGGCCGATCTCCTGGCCGGCGTTCGCCCGTACGATCTCGAACACATCATTCACCTGGAAAGGAATGCTTTCGGCTGCCGCGCGGGCGACATGGGCTCGCCCGGCACCGAAGGTGAGCCCGGAAATGAGGCCACGTGCCTCACTGTCCCAGTGCGGCGACCCGAGGCCGACATGGGCTGGCACCAGCGACACGCCGAGCGTGGAGTCGACGGTCTCGGCGAGTGCCATCAGATCGTCAACCGAGCCGAGGCCGAGCAGGTCGGCCGTCCAAGGCAGGATCGAGGCCGAGACCAGAATGTTGCCCTCGAAAGCATAGGTGATGGTGCCGGCGTACTTCCAGGCGATGGTCGTGGTGATCCCTTTCGGTGGCACAACGAAATCCGGCACGGTCGTCATTACCGAGGAGCCGGTGCCGAAGGTGACCTTGCCATCCCCGGGGGTATGGGCGCCGTGGCCGAACAGGGCGGCGTGGCTGTCGCCGATGGCGGAGGCGACCGCGATGCCGTCGGCGAGCCCATCGACGCCCGAGGTGGTGCCGAAGACATGGGCGCTGTCGTGAACTTCGGGCAACATTTCGCGGGCAACGCCGAAAAGGGCGCAGAGTGTATCGTCCCACCGGTCGTCGCCGATGTTGAACAGCTGCGTGCGCGCCGCGTTCGAGGCGTCGCTGGCATGGACTGCGCCGCCGGTGAACTTCCAGATCAGCCAGCTGTCGACAGTGCCGACGCAGATCTCGGCCGGGTCGCGGTCCTTGGCGTGGTGTTCGATGAGCCAGCCGACCTTGGTGGCGGGGAACAGCGGGTCGAGCGGCAGGCCGGTGCGGGCGATGACATCGGGCTCCTTGCCCTCGGCTTTTAGCCGCTCGCAGGCGGCCGCGGAGCGGCGGCATTGCCAGGTAACGACGGGGCCGAGTGGGGCGCCGGTGGCGCGGTCCCAGATCAGGATCGATTCGCGCTGGTTGGATATGCCGATAGCGACAATCTCCACCTCCGGACCGTTCGCGAGACACGCCTTGATCGCCGCGATGGTGGCTTCCCAGATCTGGGAGGCGTTCTGCTCCACCCAGCCGGGCTGCGGGTGGCTGATCGGCACCGGGCTCGACCCGGTGGACAGGATCGCGCCGGTCACTTCGAACAGCGCGGCTTTGGAGTTGGTCGTGCCTTCGTCGATGGCAAGTATGACGCGCTCGTTCATATTCGGGCCCTCAAGATTTCTGTTTGACGAGTTCCCCGGCGCTTGCGGCAATCCCCTCGGGGGACATGCCGTAGTGGTCGAGCAGGAAATTGGCTGACCCGGTGGGCGCGAATTCGCCGGGCACGCCGAGCAGCTTCATCGGCACCGGCACAGTCTGTACCACGACCTCGGCGACGGCGGAGCCGAGCCCACCAAAGACGGTGTGCTCTTCGCAGGTCACGATCGCGCCGGTGTCGGCGGCAGCCGCGACGATCGCCTCGGCGTCGATCGGGCGTACGGTCGCCATGTTGAGCACACGGGCCGAAATCCCCTCCGCCTCAAGCAATCCGGCCGCGGCCATTGCGCGGTGGGTGAGCACACCGTTTGCGATCAGCGTCACGTCGGCCCCGTCGCGCAACAGGTTGGCCTTTCCCGGTTCAAAGACATAATTTTCTGGAAGCAGGTCCGGCACGCCGACACGGCTCAGGCGCAGGAACACGCCGCCCTCGTATTCCGCGGCCCATTTCACTGCAGCGGCGGTCTCGATCCGGTCGGCGGGCGCGACCACGACGATGTTGGGCAGCGCCCGGATCCAGGCGAAATCCTCGATCGAATGGTGGGTGGCCCCCAGATTGCCATAGGCAAGCCCAGACGAAATACCGACGAGTTTTACGTTGGTCTCGGAATACGCAACATCGGCCTTGATCTGCTCGAGTGCGCGACCGGTGAGGAAGGGAGCCGCCCCGGTGACGAAGGGGATCATGCCGCCATTGGCGAGGCCCGCCCCGACGCCGACCATGTTCTGCTCGGCGATTCCGACGTTGACCAGTCGGTCCGGGAACTTGTCGCGGAAGCCGCCAAGTTTGGAGGAGCCCACGGAATCGTTCACCACCGCGACGATGGTCTCGTTCTCGGCGGCAAGGGCCTCGAGGGTTTCGGTGAAGGCATCGCGGCAATCGTAGAGCTTGGGAGTATCGGTCGGGGCGTTCATCGTGCGGCCTCCTCAAGCTCGGCCATAGCCTGAGCGTATTGTTCGGCATCGGGCACCTTGTGATGCCAGGCGACGTTGTCGGACATGAACGAGATGCCTTGGCCCTTGTTGGTATGGGCGACGATCCCGCGCGGCTTGCCCGGCGTCCGGCTCTCCTGCGAGAGGGCCGTGAGGATCTCTTCCATGTTGTGGCCGTCGATCTCGGCCGCCTCCCACCCGAATGCTTCGAGCCTGGGTGCGATCGGGGCGAGGTTGTTGGTGTCGGCGAGCCGCGCCCCCTGCTGCAGGCGGTTGTGGTCAATGATCAAAGTGAGGTTGTCGAGGCCGAACTGGGCCGCGGCCATTATTGCCTCCCAGTTCGAGCCTTCCTGCATCTCGCCGTCGCCAGTGATGACGTAGGTCTTCCAGTCGGCACCCGAGATCTTTGCCGCCTTGGCCATGCCGACTGCGACCGGGAGACCGTGGCCAAGCGGGCCGGTGTTGGTCTCGACGCCGGGCACTTTTGTCCGATTGGGATGGCCGTTGAGCCGCGAATGCGGTTGGAGAAAGGTTTCGACCTCTTCCTTGGGAATGAAGCCGCGCTCGGCGAGGGTGACGTACAGCACGCACGCCGTGTGGCCTTTCGACAGAACGAGGCGGTCGCGGTTCGGATCGAGCGGGTTGTTCGGATCGACTTGCAAGACGTTGAAGTAGAGTGCCGTCAACAGGTCTGTGACAGACATTTCGCCGCCGATATGGCCTGCACCGGCCTCGAAAACGGCGCGCAGATCCCGGCGCCGGATCTGGTTGGCCATCTTTCGCAGGTCGTCGGGCGTGAGAGTGATCATGGCACACCTTTGCATAAATATTCGCCATTCAGTAAACATGCTACCGACATATCTGTCAAGCCGCATGGTTCTTCGATGCCTTCTGCCGCGCGGCGATGGAGGCTCAAAGCCAAATCAGAGCTCCCTGCTTGACAGACCAGTACAACGACGTTAGGCATAATATGGCGATTGTGAATATATATTCGCTAAGAGGAGGGAACGATGACCGCGACGCCGACTGTCACGCCGGAGAAACGGCGTATCTCCGAGATGTTCTCGCTCGGCGGAGCAACCGGCCCTCTCATCGGCCTGCTACTATTGGGCCTTTTTCTCTCGATCGCGACGGACTCGTTCCTATCGTTTCGCAACTTCCTGAACATCCTCGACCAGATCACCGTTCTGGGAATCATGGCTGTTGGCATGACCTTCGTGATCCTGATCGGCGGCATTGACCTTTCCGTTGGGTCGGTACTCGGCGCTCTCGATGATGGTTCTGGGGTACCTGAATGTTGAGGCTGGCCTTCCGATGGGCGTCGCAATCGGTGGCGCTTTGGCCGCATCGATCCTAGCGGGAGCGGCCTCGGGGGTGATGATAACAGAGTTCAAGGTGCCACCCTTCATTGCAACACTGGCGATGATGTCGATTGCGCGCGGGCTTGCGAACATGATCACCAACGGGTCGCAAATCATCGGCTTCGCGCCTTGGTTCAACATGAGCGCCATCATTCGCTATGGCGGCTTCCTGACGATGACCGTCGCGGTCATGTTCATCGTGTTCATCGTCACAATCCTCTTTCAGCGCTACCGCGAGGGCGGTCGGGCTCTCTACGCGATTGGCGGCAATCCGGAAGTGGCGCGACTGGCGGGAATCAACGTCAAGCGATCTACCGTTCTGGTCTATGCCGCATCGGCATTCCTTTCCGGTCTCGCCGGGATTTTGATGGCGGCGCGCCTCGACGCGGTGCAGCCAAGTTCGGGCGTCGCCTACGAACTCGATGCCATCGCCGCGGTGGTCATCGGCGGCACCAGCCTGTCGGGCGGGACCGGGGGTGTGGGCGGCACGATCATCGGCGTGTTGATCATCGGTGTCCTTCGAAATGGCCTGAACCTGCTCGGCGTGTCGCCGTTCCTGCAGGCGGTGATCATCGGCCTCGTCATTGTCTTCGCCGTCGCTGCCGAGACGTTCAAGCATCGACGCAGTTGAAAACGCGGGGAGGCGGAGCCCATCCGCCCCCTCGCCACAACTGGTCCGTTTTCGGGCCACAAAAAGGTCCAATCGAACAGATGTCGGACCAACGAACCCAGGAGGAGAACCCAATGAAGAACACCACCAAGGCCATTCTGGCCGCCACCACGGCGCTTTTTGTCGCCGGATCCGCGTCGGCCGAAGGCATCGGAAGTCAAGCAAGATCGGTCTCGCCGTCCCGAACCTGCAGGCTGACTTCTTCAACCAGATCAAGCTGGGTGTCGAAGGCTATGCGGCCAAGCTTGGCATCGAGGTGATCGTCGTCGATGCCAAGAACGACACCAACACCCAGGTCAGCCAAGTCCAAGACCTTCTGACCCAGGGCATCGACGCTTTCATCTACATCCCCGCCGGTGCGGCCGCTGCCGCGGTTCCGACCCGTCTGGCTCGTGCCGAAGGCATCCCGGTCATCAACGTCGACCGTGAGCCCGATGGCGAACCGGGCGACACGGTGATCTACGGCGAAAACGTGGTGTCGGCTTATCAGGTCTGCGACCACATCATCGGTCTCGCCGGCGGCGAAGGCCAGATGGTCATCATTCACGGCCAGAAAGGCACCACGCCGGAAGTTCAGCGCTTCGAAGGCTGCAAGATGGCCATCGACGAAAACCCGGGCGTCGAACTGGTCGCGCAGCAGTGGAGCCAGCAGTGGTCGCCGGACGAGGGCTTCCAGATCGCGCAGAACATGCTGCAGGCGCATCCTGACATCACGATCATCTTCGGTCAGGCCGACGGTCTCGCCATGGGAGCTGCCAAGGCAGTCGAAGTTGCCGGTCTTGCGGATCAGGTCATCGTCGGCGGCTATGACGGCGACGGCGCCGCGCTGGAATCCCTGGTCGCTTGCGACACGCCCGTTCATCGTGACGGCAACGCAAAGCACGCAGGCCATGGGTCGTGCTCGCGGTCAACTCAGCAATCGCGGTTGCCAACGGCGCCTCGGTTCCCGCGCGCCAGATCCCGAACGCCGTGCTGACGACCTGTGACGACGCGGCTGCGTTCGTCGAAAAGCACCCGTAAGGTAGAGTCCGGCATCGTGAAACGAAGGGCAACGCCATGACGACCGACAGCAAGTCACCGATCCTTTCCCTGCGCAACGTCAAGAAGTCCTACGGACCGATCGAGGTGCTGCACGGAATCGATTTGGATGTTCATGCCGGGGAAGTGGTGGCGTTGCTCGGCGAGAATGGGGCCGGTAAGTCGACGGTGTCGAACGTCATCTCCGGGACGATCCTCCCGACTTCCGGAGAGCATGACCTGGCAGGGCGCGGCTTTCGCGCCCGCCAACCCCCGGGAGGCGATCGACGCAGGCATCGGCATGATCCACCAGGAGCTGCTGCTGTTGCCGCACCTGACAATCGCCGAGAACATTTTCGTCGGCCGCTGGCCAAAGAAGGGCGGTCGGGTCGACCGCGCCGCGATGATCTCGCGGGCGCAGGAACAACTGGCCCGTCTCGGGCTCGATCTGCCGGCGACCCGCAAGGTGGAAGGGCTGGCCACCGCCGCACAGCAACTGGTGGAGATCACCAAGGCGCTCACGCTCAACGCCCGTCTCCTGATCCTGGACGAACCAACCGCCGCCTTGGGCGGTGCCGAAACGAAACTGCTGTTCGAGCAGGTCGAACGCCTGAAGGACGACGGCGTCGGCATCATCTACATTTCCCACCGGCTTGAAGAAATCCGCCACGTCGCCGACCGCATCGTCGTCATGCGCGACGGCGACAAGGTTAAGGAATTCGACCGGGGCGACGTGCCGGTGCGCACCATCGTCGAGGCAATGGTGGGCCGCAAAATGGGCCGGATGTTCCCAGCAGATCCCGACGCCCGAAGACCATATCGTGCTGGAGGTGAAGGGCCTGTCCTCGGCCCGCGGCGCGTTCTCGGACGTCAGCTTCTCGGTGCAGAAAGGCGAGATCTCTCGGCGTTGCCGGGCTGGTCGGTGCCGGCCGCACCGAGCTCATGCGCGCGCTGACCGGCGCCGATCCGATCTCGGCGGGGCAGGTGCTGCTCAATGGCCGCGAGATCACGCCGAAGCGGCCGCGGGACGCGATCCGAAACGGCATGGTGCTGGTCCCCGAAGACCGCAAGTTGCAGGGGCTGATCCTGCAGCATTCGATCGCCGAGAACATCGCCTATGCCAACATGGACGCGATCGCGCAGGCGGGCTGGGTCGGCAAGCGCCGTGTGCACGACTTCGCCGACAAGCAGATCGAACAGTTCGGGGTCAAGGGTATCGGGCGGCAGAACGCCAACGAGATGTCGGGCGGCAACCAGCAGAAGTTGGTTATCGCCAAGTGGCTGGCACAGGAGAACCCGCAGGTCGTGGTGCTCGACGAACCGACCCGCGGCATCGACGTCGGCGCACGGTCGTCGATCTACGACATCATCGTTGAGTTGGCCGCACCGGGGTGTCGCAGTGATCGTCGTCAGCTCCGACCTCGAGGAGGTGCTCGGCGTCTCGAACCGCATCCTGGTGATGTCGGCCGGCCGCCAGACCGGCATTCTCGACAGGGCCGAGGCCAACGACGTGTCCGTCATGGAACTGGCGACGCTGGGCCGAGCGCGGGCCTATGACCAGGCCGACAAGATCAAGCCGATCGAACAGGCGCTTACCTTCGTATTTCGTGCCCAAAGTCGTCCATCCCTGGTATGACGTCGTGGCTGCCGGCGCGCAGAAGGCGGTGGACGAACTGAAAACCGCGGGCATCGACGTGCGGGTCGAGTGGGATTCAGCCCCGCGTGCGGACATCGCCGACCATAATGCGCGGATTGCGGCACAAATTGCGCGCAAGCCGGACGGCCTCGCGGTGTCCTGCCTGGACCCGGCCACCGAGACGCCGCTAATCCACGAAGCGATCGACGCCGGCATCAACCTGGTCACTTTCGATACCCGCTGCGATGACGCGTTTCCATTCGTCGGCCACAAGGGCGATTTCGAAGACGGTGAGGCGCTCGGCCATTTCCTCGCCGAGAAGATCGGCGAATCCGGCCCGGTTGCGATCCTCGGCGGGCAGTGTGACCGCCGCCAACCATGTTGCGCGAGTCGCAGGGGTTCCGGAACGCCATCGCAACCTATCCGAAGATCGAGATCGTCGCGGAACTCTACGACGACGACGACCCGGAGAAGGCTGTCCGGCTTGCTGAAGAGGCGCTGGACGCCTATCCCGACATCGTGGGGATATTCGGGGTCGATGCATCGAACCCGATCGGCGCCGCGCGTGCCGTCGTAAATGCCGGCAAGACCGGCGAGGTGACCGTCGTCGGCTGGGACGATCTGCAGGAAACGCTCAAGTTCATCGAGGACGGCGTCATTGCCGGCGTCATCGCCCAGCACCAGTGGGAAATCGGCTACTGGACGGTGAAATACCTCGTCGCAATGAACCAGAAACACAAGACCCCGCACGAACACGAAACCGGATCGCAAATGCTGACGAAGCAATCCCTGGCGGATTGGTGGCGCAGCGGACAGGGCAGCCGCACGCAGGACCCGACGGGATCCGAAATCGCGACGTGCAACGACGTCGCCGATCGGGCTCTAATCTCGGCGGAGTGCGGAAAGGAGACCAATATGAAACGCTTCGAGGGTCAGACCGTCGTCGTGACCGGCGGAAACAAAGGCATCGGCTACGCGATGGCCGAGCGCTTCGCCGAGGAAGGAGCCAACCTGGTGATCGCTTCGATCGAGGCGGACGTCGACGAAGCGGCCGAGACCCTGGCGAAGGCTACCGGTGGCGAAGGTCGAACCCGTACTCTGCGACGTGACCAAGATCGACCAGGTGATTGCGCTCTACGATAGGCCGAAGAGCTGTTCGGCGCGGTCGATGTCTCCATCCAGAATGCAGGTGTCATCACCATCGCCAAAATCGAGGACATGACCGAGAAGGAATGGGACCTGGTGCTCGACGTCAACACCAAGGGCGTGTTCCTTTGCTGCCAGGAAGCGATCCGGCGGATGCGCGCCTCTGGAAAGGGCGGACGTCTGATCAACACCGCCTCCGGCCAGGCCCGCGACGGCTTCATCTACACGCCGCACTATGCCGCCTCGAAGATGGGCGTGGTCGGCATTACCCAGAGTCTCGCCAAGGAAGTGGCGCTCGACAGCATCACCGTAAACGCGATCTGCCCCGGCATCATCATGACCGAGATGTGGGACTACAACGACAGGGTCTGGGGCGAAATGCTGGGCGATTACAAGCCGGGTGAGCTGATCAACTCATGGGTCCAGGAGAAGATCCCGATGAAGCGCGCGGGCACAGGCAAGGACGTCGCCGGGCTCGTCGCCTTTCTTGCCAGCGAAGACGCCGACTACATCACCGGTCAGACGATCAACGTGGATGGCGGCCTGATAATGTCGTGAGGCCCTGCGCCCCGTAACCTACTCCACACGCCGGTGCCGTGGCGCGAATACTCCAAGAGGAAAACATGTCTGAAATTAAACTCAATGCGCCAAAGCTCTTCGATCTTTCGGGTCGCGTCGCCTTCGTCACCGGGGCCGGCAGCGGCATTGGTCAGCGCATCGCGCTGGGCCTCGCCCAGTGCGGCGCCGATGTCGCCTGTCTCGACCGGCGCACCGACACGGGGCTCGCAGACACACTCGGCATAATTGAGGGCGCCGGCCGCAAAGCCATAGCGAT
>CAVWAE010000007.1:0-93728 GCA_963752895.1 uncultured Alphaproteobacteria bacterium | reverse complement strand
TGGATTGAGAGATGCGCTTGTGGGTGATACAGATCCCACGCCCTATCTTGGAAAGGGCGACAAGGGCAGATTCCGCTACATTTACTTGACAGAGGCTGACCAGATTCTCAATGCCCGCCTGACGACCGACTTTCTCGATTTACTCGACGACGGTGCGACATCATCATTCCCCATTGGCTTTGTGGCGGCCGCGGGCGTCGCGAGCGCGGCCTCTCTGATTCCCGCCTTTTTTGGCAACGTGATCACGACCGACGCGACGATTCAGAACGCGGTCAAACCCCTCGCCAAGTACTTGTGGATGGGGGCATTCTTCTGGGCGCCCGTGGCCGTCTCGGAAGGCGTCTTGTTGGCCCGCCTCGAGCTTACCTTTTTGGCTGGCACTTACATGGTGTCGACGGCCCTCTTACCTCCCGCACTGCTGCAAATTAAGCATCGGCAAGGTACCGTTGAACAAGTGTGGGCCTGCTTTGTCGTCTTTCAATTGTGTCGCGCCGTGGCGTTTACGGCTCGCATCTGGGGTGGCTTTGCCGTCCAGCGAATCTTTGGTCGATCCAAGAAGCAAAATCTGCCAAAGGCAGCATGATGAAGGTCGTCGTATACAGTACAAATAGCTAATAATACAATAATTCTCCGCTATCTTTAATAGTCTAATAAGCACGCTACATGGTCGGTATATTGCAAAGGGCATTCGATTCCTTGATGTCGAGTTCTGATGAATCGTGCGCGAAGTGCCCGAAGCGCTGAAGCCGCGCCGGATCGAGATCGCCTCGTTGAATGAGCTCGAAGGCAAGGCCATCGAAGCCTGATCCCGGATCGTCGGGACAATCGGCAAGTCAAACCGGGCGCGGGGCCATCCTGCGCCCGGTTTTTCTTGGCAGGCGGGCCGGCGCCGGCCCTGCCGTCAGTCGATATGCGCCGCCAGAAAGGCCTCCGCGCGCGCATGTGCCGCCTCGGCGGCCTGCGCCACATAAGCCGGGCGGGCGTCGTTGGCGAAGGCGTGACCGGCGTCGTAGGTGAAGACCTCGAAGGCGTCGCCGAGAAAACCCTGCGTCTCGGCCACCAGTTCGGGCGGGGTGTGGTCGTCGGTCTTTCCGAAATGGCCTTGGACCGGCGCTTTCAGCGGCCGGTCGAGGTAATCCTTGAGCCGGGTGCCGTAAAACGACACCGCGCAGGCCACATCCAGCACCTGCGCCGCGCGGAACACGAGCCCGCCGCCCCAGCAAAAGCCGATCATCCCCACCTTGCCGCCCTGCGCCGCCAGCGCCGCGCGGGTGGCGTCGATGTCCATCATCGTCTGGTCGAGCTTGGCGGCGAGCATCAGCGCGCGCCCCTCGGCGAATTGATCGAACGCGATCACCGCGCCGGGGTTTCGGCGGTCGAACTTCGCCGGGATCGCCACGGCGCAACCGAGGAACGCAGGAGCGGATCGCCCCGCCCTTCGGGTGGTCGGTGACGCCGAGGAGCTCCTGGACGATCCCGCCCCGGCGGTCGCGCCGCCCTCGGGTCCGATCCGGGCGTCGAACGGGTGGCCGTCGGCGGCTGTGAGGGTCTTCCACCTCGTGAGCATCGCGGGTCACAGGGTACGGGCAATGGGGCCCGGGCAGCGGTGCCGCCCGGGCTGATCGGGTTCACTGGCCGTGGGCGATGCCGGCTTCGTCGAAGTAGCGCTGCGCGCCGGCGTGGTAGGACACCACCGAGGCCGGGGCCATCGTCTCGGGGGTGAACCCGTTGAACAGGCCGAAGCTTTCGGCCAGCGCCGGTTTGTTCTCGACCAGCGCCTTGGTGAGGTCGTAGACCAGGTCGTCCGACACGTCGCCGTTGGTGATCATCACCCAGGGGATCGAGATCAGGTTGGCGCCGTAGCTCTGCAAGCCGTTGAGCTTTTCGTTCTGCGTCCCGGGCGGTGACATTGGCGTGCGGGCAGAAGGTCTTCAGCCCGGCCACGCCCGCGTCGCTGTCGTCGAGCGAGATGTAGCACAGACCGCCCCGATCCTTGAGCTTGACCGCCGCCTGCTGACCGGCGCCGGCATTGAGCGACACCAGCGCGACGTCGACAAGCCCGTCGCCGAGCGCCTGCATCCCGGCCACGAAGCTCGCGACCGGCACCTGCTGGAAGTCGTCATAGCTCATGCCGCCGTTGGCGAGCGCGCCCATGATGTAGAACGAGATGATGGTCGACGAGGTGTACTCCGACGCGATCCGGAGATCGCCGGCCTGTGCCTTGAGCGTCGGCCACCGACGTGAGCCCGAGATCGCAGGGCGCCATGATGCTGGTGGTGAGGTTGAACATGGTCCCGACGAGCTGGATGTTCGGGATGCGCCCGGTCGTAGTTGCCGGTGCCTTCGAAGGCGTACCCGGCCTCGACGCCGGAGGAAAAGCCGAAGTCGACCTCGCCGGAATGGACCAGCGGCAGGTATCCGACCAGCGGCTGGGTGCGGGCGGTGATGCCGGCCTCGTTGGCCACCTTGGCGACGGCCTGGCCCGTGTTGTAGGCGATCGAGCCCTGCGCGCCGGAGGCGACGGTAACCACCTGGGCGGCGGCGCCGGTCGCGAGGCCCGTTGAGTCCGCCGCCAGGGCGAGGCCGGTCGATCGTCGTGGTGTGTTTGATCATGGTTCTGTTCTCCCGGTTCCGTGTTTTTGTGGTCGCGTAGACTTGCTCGAAGAGCCAGCGCCAGCCCGATGGCGGCGAGCGCGGCGAGGACGTGGGGATCCGCGCATTGCCGAGGAACCCGAGCGGCAGGGCGAGACCGCCGGTGACGAGGAAGGCGAGCCTGCAGCGACGGGCCGAGGTGGCGGCCCCAGAAGCCGACGATGCCGGCGGTCACCGCCATGACGCCGACTGCCGACAGCGTGAGCGCCAGGGCGATGGCGGGCCAGTCGCCTTCCATCAGCAGTTCCGGCGTCGCGACGAACAGGAACGGGATGATGAAGGCGGCCCAGCCGACCCGCATCGCGGCGACCCCGGTGCGCAAGGGATCGTCCTTCGGTAATCGTCGCCGCCGCGAAGGCGGCGAGCGCGACCGGCGGGGTGATCATCGACATCATGCCGAAATAGAGGATGAACAGGTTGGCGGCGATCGGCGAGATGCCCGACTGCACCAGCGACGGCGCGACGAGGGCCGCGAGCAGCACGTAGACGCCGGACGTCGGCATGCCCATGCCGAGCACGATGCAGATGAGCGCCGAGACGATCAGCAGCGCGACAGATACTGGCGCCCACGGTGTCGACCAGCACCAGCGTGAGCGCGAAGCCGAGCCCGGTGATGTTGAGCACCCCGATCACGAAGCCCGCCGCGGCGACGACCAGGATCAGGTTGACCATGCTTTCGCCGGTGGTCGACAAACACCCGTCCGAGCGTGCCGAGGCTCGAGGCGCTTGCCGCGGTAGCCGCGCAGCGAGGCCGACGACAACGATGGCGACGGAGGCGAGCAGCGCGGCCTGTTCGGGATCGAGCCGCCACCAGAACAGCCCGGCGAGCAGCAGACCGAACGGCACCGCGAAATGCCAGCCTTCGCGCAGGACCGCGCGCGCGGGCAGGATGTCGGTTTCGGCGGAGGTCACCACGTCGCGCCCGGCGATGAGGTCCACCTGGGTGAACACCGAAACGTAGTAGAGCGCCGCGGGCAGCAGCGCCACGCCCGCCACGGTGAAATAGGAAATGTCGAGGAATTCGGCCATCAGGAAGGCCGCAGCACCCATGATCGGCGGCGTGAGCTGGCCGCCGGTCGAGGCCACAGCCTCGATCGCGCCGGCGTCGCGTTTGGTGTAGCCGCCGCGCTGCATCAGCGGGATGGTGACGACCCCGGTGGTCGACCACGTTCGACACCGCACTGCCGGAGATCGAGCCGAACAGCGCCGAGCCCACCACCGAGATCTTCGCGGCCCCGCCGCGCGACCGGCCGGTCGCGCGCCATCGCGAGATCGGTGAAGAAATTCCCGCCCCCGGCCGCGAACAGGAGCTGGCCGAAGAAGACGAACAGCAGGACGATGATCGTGCCCACGGCAAGCGGCGTCGAGAACACCGCGTTCGGGTCGAAGCCGACGTATTGCACCAGCCGTTCCGGGGTGAGCGCCTTGCCGATCAGACGGCCCGGCACCTTGTCGGCGATCAGCGCGTAGCCGAGAAATACCCCGACGATCGAGAACAGCATCCAGCCCGCGCGCCGCCGGATACCCTCCATAACGGCCAGCACCACCACCGCGCCGATCACCGTGATCTGCCAGGGGCGGTAGGCCTGTTCCTTGAGCAGCCAGGCGAAATCCCAGGCCGCATACATCAGCGTGGCGAAGGCCACGACGGCAATCAGCCCGTCGACGCGCCCGATCCCGGGCTTGTCGTCGCCCCGCCAGCCGAAGCGGACGAAGGCGAGGGTAAGCGCCAGGCCGAGCTGGAAGGCCATGTATTGCTGGGTCAGAACCGCGAAGCCCAGTCGGATCGGCGCGTCGAGGTTCCACAGGATGCAGGCAACGACCATCGACGTCGACAGCACCGCTACCAGCCCGCCCCGCAGCGGCGCGCCGTGGTCTGTCTGCTTGTCCAGATCCATTCCCACCTCCGGAATTGCCGTTGTGCCCGGGTATTTCGCAGTCTGCCTACGCGATCTTGACCATACTCTAGTCGTACATCGAGTTTGGAATTAACAGTGCAATGCCCGGGAAGGCGATGATCAGGCCGAGGCAGACGACCATCGCCACCAGAAACGGCAACACCCCCCGGAACACCGTGCCGAGGGCCACGTCCTTGGCGACGTTGCGCACCACGAAGACATTGAGCCCGACCGGCGGGGTGATCATCCCCATCTCGATCACGATGACCGCGACGACGCCGAACCAGATCGGGTCGAACCCGAGCGCTGTGACGACCGGGAAGTAGATCGGAACGGTGATGACCAGCATCGCCAGCCCGTCGAGGAACATGCCGAGCACGACGTAGCTGAGCAGGATCACCAGCAGGGTGCCGTAAGGGCCGAGACCGAGCGCCGCGAGGCCCGCCCCCAGCCCTCGGGCACACCGGTCAGCGCGAGGAACGGGTTCAGCACATTCGCGCCGATCACGATCATGTAGAGCATCGCCGACGTGTGCACCGTTTCCATGACGGCGCGGCGCAGCCCGGCGAGGTCCAGCGCGCGGCCGACCAGCGCGATGACGAGGATCAACCCGGCACCGACGCCCGAGGCTTCCACCGGGGTGAAGACGCCGAGGTAGATGCCGCCGATCGACAGCACGATGACCGAGATCAGCGGCAGCGCGCGCGCGAGAGGCGGAAGCGCTGGGCAATGGCGACGTGTTCGCCGCGCGGACCCGCGGCGGGGTCGCGCAGGTCACCAGCCAGATCGCGGCGGCAAACAGCCCAGCATCAGCAGGCCCGGCAGGATCCCGGCCATGAACAGCCGGCCGATCGATTCCTCGGTCAGGATCGCGTAGATGACGAACCCGGTGGAGGGCGGGATCAGGAAGCCGAGCGTGCCGCCCGCCGCGATCGACCCGGTCGAGAGCGCCGGGCCGTAGCCGAGGCGCTTCATTTCCGGCAGCGCCACCCGGCCGATGGTGACGGCGGTGGCGACCGACGAGCCCGAAACCGCGGCGAAGGCGGCGCAGCCGATCACCGAGGCGGTGGCGAGCCCGCCGCGCATCCGCCCGACCCAGGCATGCGCCGCGTCGTAGAGCCCGCGCGAGAAGCCGGCTTCCGAGGCGACATTGCCGAGCAGCACGAACATCGGCACCACGACGAGCGAATAGTTCGCCACCGACGAATAGGTCTCGGTCAAAAGCACCGCGCCGGCGCGCCGCAGCCCGTCGAGCATCCAGATGCCGAAAAAGCCGGTCATCAGCATCGCGAAAGCCACCGGCGTGCGCAGGATCATCAGGAGAAACAGCCCGACGAAGCCGAGGAGTCCAAAGGCGAGATCAGTCATCCATGGCTTTCCCGCTCAAGAGAATGGCGAGCAACTGCAGCGCCAGAACCACGAGCGTGAGCGCGACCGCTAGCGGCGACGAAGCCGTAGACCGGCCAGATCGGCAGGCCGAGCATGTTGGTCGCGTCGCCGAACTCGAGCGCGTCGAGGGCCTTGTCCCAGGCCCGGCCCGCCAACACCCAGAGCGTGACGATCGAGAGTGTCCGGGTCATCAGGTCGCCGACGAAACGGCCCCGGGGGCCAAGCGGTCGGTCGAAGATATCGGCGCGCACATGGCCACGGACATGGGTGGTGTAGGGCAGCGCCAGCATCGCCAGCGCCACCGCGGCGAGCTGCACGATCTCGTTGATCCCGAGGATCGGCTGGCCGACGACGTAGCGCATCAGAACGCCGAAGGCGATCAGCCCGACCATGAACACCAGGATCACCCCGGCGAGCGCCGCGAGCACGCGGGTTGCCTGGCCGAACAGGGTCGACCAGGCAGCAACCGACAGGGCGCGTCCGCCGGTCATTCGGCCTGGAGAGCTTCCACGAAGGCGCGCGCCGCGAGCCCCTCGGCCTCGGCGTCGGCCAGGATCTGCTCCACGGCGGCGGTCGATGCGGCGTTGAACTTCGCGGCCTCGGCGTCCGACAGAGTGATCACCTGCTTGCCCTCGGTGGCCGCAAACGCCTCGAGCGCGCCACCGGCCACGCCGTTCCAGGCGTCGTGCCCGTTGACGGAGGCGGCCTTGCCCGCCTCGAGGATCGCCGCCTGCGCGGTCTCGTCGAGGCTTTCGAACACGTCGCGGTTCATGACGATGAAGAAGTCCGAGATCGTGCTGTCCATGCCGATCGTGATGTGGCTGGTCACCTCGGCGAGTCTGAACGCGCCGAGCGTGGTCGCGTCGATCATCGCGCCGTCGAGCACCCCGGTCTGCATGGCGTTGTAGATCTCGGGCGCCGGCATCGACACCGGGTTGGCGCCCCAGGCCTGCACCACGAGACCTGCGTTGCGCGACGGCACCCGGATGTTGAGCCCGGCGAGGTCTTCGAGGGTGTCCACCGGCTTCTCGGCCATGAACAGCAGGTTCGGCGCGTTGTTCCACAGCGCCACCAGCACCACGCGGCGGTATTCGTCCGACAACATGTCGATGTTGGCGAGGATCCGGTCGGTGCCGGTCTCGGCGTCGATCGAGCCGGGCAGTTCGGTGAGCAGTGTCATCGGAAAGTTCGACGCGGTGTAGCCGGGCAGGCTGAAGGCGAGGTCCGCCACCCCGTCGACGACGCGGTTGTATTGCTCCGCCGGGCCCGGGCCGAGTTCTCCGCCCATGAAGATCTCGACGGTCACGTCGCCGCCGGTCGCCTCCGAGATCGCCTCGGCGAACGGGGCATAGACCTTGTCGACCACGAAATGCGTCGGCGGCTGGAAGTCGGCCAGCTTCAGTTCGGTCGCCGCCGCGGTTTGCGCAGCGATTCCGAGGGCGAGCGTCGCGCCCGCGATCTTGGTCAGAACACCCATTTCAACGATCCTCTCTTGGTTGGTAATCCAATCAGACTCGGCCCCAACCGTCGTCCATTTCGGCCGCCTTGTCACCGCCCGCAACCGATTCGTCCCGGGTGATTTTGACGCGGCTGACGAATCCGTCGCAGGTTTCGCCCCGCAAGGTGGCCCGGACTGGCGGGTTCGGCCCGCCAGTCACCCACGACATCGTTTCGCGGGTGAAGAAAACGCCCCCGTCGTGGATCGTCCCGAACCCATTTTCGACCCGGAATCGTGTCGGCCCCGGTGTCCCTCACGCGCCTGCGGTCCGGGTCAAATGCGCCGCAAACCGGCTTGCGGGCGCGCACTGAGGGTCCATGCGTCTCCTGGGCACTGCTACCGCTCGGGGCGGGTGCGGCGTCAACCTGCCCATGTTGCTCGCCAGGCCTGTCGTGAGCGACGCCAGAACTTTTCGGAAAATTGTTGTTTCTTTTTTGGGTGCGTCAGGGCGCCGAGGGCCCTTCGGCGTCGCCCCGCGAACCGTTTGTTAGATGTTGGCCCGCAACCCTTCCGCCAAGTGATCCCATCGGAGGAGCGACACCATGAAGGCGCACAACGCCGCGACGATTTCGATCTGTATCGAGCATTTGTGCGCGGTCCGGTGCCGGTTTACCGCGCGTTTCTACCAGCGCCTGTTCGAGGAGCTTCCCGAGGCCCGGGCGATGTTCATCCATGACCCGAAACGTCAGGAGATGATGCTCTTTGCCGCGCTCTCGATGATGTTGAAAGGCCTCGAGGCCGGGCGCGATCTGCAGGCGGAATTGTTCGAGTTCGGCCGGATCCATCGGCGTGTCGGCGTTCGCGAAGAGATGTTCCCGGTCTTCGGCGCGGTGTTTCTCGACGTGCTGATCGAATTCCTGCCGCAACACGACCATCGCGGCCTCGCGAAGGCGTGGTGGGCGGTCTACACCGAGATCTACGAGGCAATCGTGGAAGGCATGCGGTCCGACGCGGCCGACAGGGCCGCAGCCCGGCGCCTGTTCTCCGGCCACGACGTGATCCAGGCCGGCATCGCGCCCTGAAGGCACCGGGCTGCGCGCCCGCGCGCGCCACCGGGCGGGCCACCCGCCCCGATGCCTGCGCCCGGGACCCGGACTGACAGGCACCCCTCGTACAGGATGCCGCGATTGCGCACACAGCCGCACCTCGGGTCTTGCCGTCTTCCGGATCGCCGAGGGCGCGCTTTGCCCGTCGCGCGGTGAGCGCCGGTCAACCCGGCGATGTCCCCACGCTTTCCTTTCGCAACAGCCAGACGCTGGCGGCGATGATGATCGCCGCCCCGATCCACATCGATCCCGCCGGCGCGAAGCCGAACACCGCGAGACCGAGCGCGACGTTGAACGGCAGCTTCAGGTGGTCGAACGGCTGCAGAAAGGCGGCATCGGCCAAGGTATAGGCCCGCGCGAGCGCAAATTGCGCCCCCGCGCTCAGCACCCCGGCCGCGAGCACCATCCAGATCGCCGCCGTCGGCAGCGTGAACCCGGGGCCCACGGCCAGCGCGAAGTTGATCGGGGTCAGCAGCAACAGCAGGTAGATGGTGATCGTCGCCGCGCCGTCTTCGCGGGTGAGGTGCTTGGTGGCGACCGAGGAGGCGGCCCAGAAGGCGGCGGCGCCGATTGGCAAGAGGGCCGCGAGCTGGAACCGGTCCGACCAGGGCTCGAGGATGATCGCGCCGCCCAGCATGCCGATGATCACCGCGCCCCAGCGCGCCGAGGTGACCGTTTCCCCGAGCACGAGCCCGGCCCCGAGCGTGACGAAGAAAGGCGACAGCAGGATCAATGCGATCGCCTGCCAGATCGGCACCTGGGCCAGGCCCATCACCCAAAGCTGCACCCCGATCGCGCCGAGCGCCACCCGGACCACGTGCACGCCGAGCTGGTTCGTCGCCAGCACCGCCTGGCGGTTCTGCCAGATCCACGGCGCGAAGAAGACGAGCGCGATCAGGTATTGCCAGAAGGCGACCGTGGTCGAGCCAGCGCCCGCCTTCATCGTCGCGCCCTGGAGCGCGGTGTTGACGAGCGCGAACATCACCCCCGCCGCCACCATCAGCCCCGCGGCGCGGGCGGGTTGAGAAATCGTGAGAGCCATGGCCCCTGTCCTTTCGCGTTCCAATGGCACTCGAAGGCAGACAGGAGAGACCACACGTGCCCGAAAGCCCGCGCGCCTCGCCATTCTCTTTCATCCGGACTGTCACCGTCGGCCCCGGAATTGCACCGGATCTGCTGACCCTCGCGTTTCGGATGAAACGCAAGGCGCTCGCGGGCTTTCACCGCCGGTGGGGAATTGCACCCCGCCCCGAGAATGCGCCACCGGGATCGGCGGCCTATCCTTGCTATGCGGTGTCTTGCGGCGGGTCAAAGAAAATCCGGTCGGTCAGAAACAGGGGGCGAACCGCTCCCTGCGCACAGTTTGAAAACCCGGCTTCGGTCGAGCATGCCGCCCGAGTAGAACACCGTCCCGCCCCGATCATCGTCGACGCAGTCGTTGTCGGTCGAGACCCGGGCTGTGTCGTCCCCGCCGATGACCACGCCGCCGGTCGCGGTCAGGTCGGGCAGTGAGGTCACGCCCCGCGTCCCGGCCGACCACTGGGAGACCGTCGTCGAGCGGGCGGTCAGCAGTTCCGGCACCGGTACGCGGGTGATGCGCCTGGTTGCCGCCCGTTCGCCGAGCTGGGGGTCGCACGCGACGGGGTCGCCCCGGTTTCCATCCGCCACGATCGCGGACAGGTCGGCCAAGCAGGTGTCCGGCACCTGCTTGCGCGCCCCCCTCGCGCCCATGCGCCGCTGTCGCGAGGCCTGCGCAGCACCGCCGACCCATGCCCGATCCGGCCCGCGTCCCCGGCGCGATCAACCCAAGGGTGACTCACTTCGCCGTGAACGGCCCGACGCTCGCCCCAGCTGGGGCCGGGTTGCCGCCATTGTCAGGCCTGCGGACATTTGACAAGTGGGGTGGAACCCGCGCAAATATCTCGCAAAACCGGAGGTTCCCACGTGCGCCCGTCCCATACCGCTCTCGCCCCGCTCCTGTTGCTTGGCGCGGTCCTGCCCGCCGCCGTCTTCGCCCAGACGCGCGCGGAGTGCGAATACCGCAACCCCGACTACCCGAACTGGAACTACCAGCGCGCCTGCTCCGTAACCTCATCGAAAACCGGCGACCGCACGACCACCACCGCCAATGTCGCCAACGGCTCGACGATCACCATTGTCGAGGAAGATGCCGGCGGGGTGCTCCGGTTTGTCGTCAATGGCCACGCGGCGACCCGGCTCGAGGATGGCGCCTCACGCTGTTACCTCACCACCGACGACGAAGAAACGATCTGCATCCACGGTGACGGCGCCGGCGCGGTCCCCACCGAGACCGCCGCGGCACCCGAAGCCCCGTCCGACGCGCCCTCGGTCCCGGCCGCGATTGCCGACACCACGCTGGGCGGCGGCGAGGCCGGACACTGCCTGTCCTGGGTGGCGGACGGCGACCGCGAAGGGCTGATCGAAAAGGGCACCTGCACCCGCCGCACCGATTGCGCCGAGATCGAGGGCGAAGGCGGCATGAGCTGCCTGATCGATCTCGCCTGGCAGAGCGGCAACGAGACCGTGATCACCCGCCGCGGCGGGGTCTACACCCTCGACGGCGCCGTGGCGGTGCCCGATGAACAGGGGTGTCTGACGGACGAGGGCGCCGGGCTTCACTTCTGTTTCTCCGAAGCGGCGATGACCGAGGCCGCCTATCCGGCCCTTGCCCTGTCCCCCGCGCCCCCGCCCGCGCAAATCGTCGCGGCAGCCGCGACTCCCGAGGCCGAGGCGCAGGCCGTCGCCCCGGCCACGACCGGCAACCGGTGCAGCTTCCTGCGCGACGATGTCGAGGTCTCGAGCTGGTCCTGCAGCGAAACCGTCAGCTGCGACCAACCGCTGTGCACCGTGACCTACGTCTTCGAGAACGGCACCAACGTGACGCTCGACACCGCCGACGGGCAGGTCATGCTGATGAACGGGGCCAAGGCGGATCCGGCGGACTGGGCAGAGGGCGCCGTGGTCGATGTCACCCGCCCCGGCGCGCCCTACACCTTCCGCTTCACCCCGGGCGCGGTCGCGGCTGCCGCCGAGTAGCGGCGTCGTTTCCCGGTCGGCCCTTGTCGGCGCGCGTCTGGCCCGTGCCCGGCCCGCCTTCCGCGTCCCCGGATGCGCTCGGCGAGACCCGGAATTCCCGTTTCCTGCGCCCTGACCCTGCACCCTGACCCTGCGCGCGCAGGTGGGGCGGCGCGCACGTCCCGCACGCGCGGGTCTCCCGAGAAACCGCCCCCGGTGTCCCGGGCAGCCGGTCCCAGGTGAAGCGGAGATCGTCGGTCCATATCAGCAAGATGGTTGGCAGCGTATCCTCGGGCTTTTGGTCAGGTTTGGCGGCGCAGACATCCACCCGCGCAGCACCCGTTGCCGGTCCCGCGCCCCTCGATCATCGCTCAAGGAACCAATGCGCGCCGCTCAGCCGCCGAATTCCTCGAGCGCCTTGAAGTCGATCCGTTCGAGAATTTCGATCATCACCCCGGGGTCCGCCCCCTCGGCCTGGATCAGAATGCGATTGTCGATGAGCGCGATCAGCTGGTCGTCGTTCTCGAAAAACTTCTCGCGTCCGACCCGGTGCATCTTCATCCCCAACAGCCCGGCATTGGCGACCATCGGCGCAAAGCCGGCGACCATCGGGTTGTCGGCCATGATCGCGACCGAAAACGTCTCGCTGCCGTTGTCGTAGTCCGCCTCCGCCGCGACCCCGCCGCCGAGAAAGGCGAGACCCGCGTTCACCCCTTCTTCGCTGATCTCGCGCGTCCAGCCGTCGGGCGGCTCGGGCAGAAAGCTCGTAAGCGCCTGCGACGACAGCTCCTGGAGCAATTGCCGGGCATAGTCGAGTTCCTCGATGGCATATTCGATATCGCCATCCTCGTAGGCCTGCAGCGCCGAAGACAGCGTGTCCTTCACCTCGTCGGCAAGGCCCGGGTTGGCCACCGCGATCAGGGTCAGCGAAAACATGGTCGCGCGAAACATGGGGACGCTCCTGAATTGTCGTTACCGATGCAACGTAAGCGGCATGGTCGCGCGCGGCCTTGATCCGCGTCAAGCCGCGCCGAAACGCATCGTCCATGTCGGCAGCACGTCGCCCGGCGCCGGCGTGGCCGCGTAGACCCCCCGCGCGATGGCCCGCGCGAGACAGGTGGCGGCGGCATGACCGAGCAGAAGCGGGTCCTGTGCCGGGTCGGTGAGCGGTTTCGTACCGGTGGCGGCGGCGAAGACCAGGTCGCCGTCATAGGGCGTGTGGCTCGGATGGATAGCGCGGGCCATGCCGTCATGGGCGGCGGTCGCCATCCGTGTGGCCTGGGCCTGCGTCAATACCGCATCGGTCGCGACGATGGCGACGGTCGTGGCTTCCATCTGGCCGATCTTCGTCGCCGGCACCGCGCCCGGATCGAAGCCCGTGACCGGTCCGCGCGCTCCGAATTCGCCAGCCATCTCCCAGGGGGCCGCCCAGAACTGGCCCTCCGGCCCGGCGACGCCGCCCACCGCGTTCACCACCACGAGCGCGCCGACGGTATGACCGCTCTCGAGCACCAGCGACGCCGAGCCGAGCCCGCCCTTGAGATCGGCCGTCGTCGCGCCGGTCCCCGCGCCGGTGGAGCCGAGGGCGAACGTCGTATCCGTGGCGGCCAGCGCCGCGCGCCCAAGGCGCCGGTAGGGGCTTTCGTCCCAACCCTTGTCGCCGCCGTTCAACAGATCGAAAACGATCGCCCCGGGCACGATCGGCACCTTCTGCCCGCCGACGTCGAAGCCACGCCCCGCGGCGCGCAGCGCTTCCGCGACGCCCGCCGCCGCATCCAGCCCGAAGGCAGATCCGCCCGCGAGCACCAGCGCGTCGACCTCCTGCACCAGCTTGTCCGGCGCCAGCAGGTCGGTCTCGCGGGTCCCGGGCGCGCCGCCCATGACATGCACGGCGGCGACGAACGGCGCATCGCCGACAAGCACGGTCGTGCCGGTCTTCACCGCGTGATCCTCGGCGTTGCCAACCCGCAGCCCCGCCACATCGGTAATCAGGTTCCTCGCACCCGGCTTCATCCCATCGTCCCTTTTCTTGAAAAATCCCCTTCGGGGTCCGTCGCTCCGAAGGCGCGCAGCTGGCCATCGCCAACGCCCCCGGCGTGTCACCGGCCCGCGCGGGCGAAACCCTTCAGATGCAGCGCCCACCGTCCACTTCGAGCGCCACCCCGGTGATCATGCTGGCCTCGTCCGAACACAGGAAACAGGCGGCGTTGCCCATGTCTTCCGGCGTCGAGAACCGCCCGAGCGGGATGGTCGAGAGAAACCTCGCCCGGATTTCCGGCGTGTCTTCCCCCATGAAGCTCTGCAAAAGCGGCGTCTCGCCCGCCACCGGCAGGATCGCGTTCACCCGCACGCCGGCCGGGGCCAGCTCCACCGCCATCGACTTTGTGGCCGTCAGCAGCCAGCCCTTCGACGCGTTGTACCAGGTGAGCCCCGGCCGCGGCGAGACCGCCGCCGTCGAGGCGACGTTGAGCACCGCGCCGGTGCCCGCCGCCTTCATCAACGGCACGATCTCGCGCGCGGCGAGATAGACGGCCTTGACGTTGACCGCGAGCACCCGGTCGAAATCCTCCTCCGAGATGCTTTCCATCGGCCCCGGCAGGTGGGTGACGCCGGCGTTGTTGACGAGGATGTCGATGCGTCCAAAGGCCGCTTTCGCCGCATGCGCCATCGACCGCACCTGGCCGCCGTCGGCGACGTTGACCGGCACCTCCAGCCCGCCGATCTCCTCGGCCACGGCCCTCGCGGCCGCCTCGTTCAGATCGGCCACCATCACCTGTGCGCCTTCGGCCGCGAACTTGCGCGCGATCCCGGCGCCAAAGCCCGAGCCGCCCCCGGTCACGATCGCCGTCTTGCCTTCGAGTTCTCATGACCCTCTCCCTTTTTGGCCGTCGCTATTCGGGCGAGCCTGCACCCGGTCAGGGCCGGGGGCAAGCCTCGTCCCAGGTCGTGCGTTCGAGCCCGGCGAAGCGGCGAAACCGGTCAAGCTCCGCGTCGATCCGGCCGGCGCGGGCGCGCGACGGACGCAGCCCCGGTTCCGGCCAATATCCCGCCACCCGCATCTCGCCCGCCTTGCGATCCGCCTTCAGCTCGACCCGGCCGACAAATCGCAGGCCCTCGAGCAGCGGGTAGACGTAATAGCCGTAGACCCGCTGCGCCTTCGGCACGAACATCTCGTTGCGATAGGCAAAGCCGAACAGCCGCTCCAGCCGGTCGCGCTCGCGCACCGCCGGGTCGAACGGGTTCACGAGCCGCACCCGGGCGCCGGGCTCCGGCGCGGCGGCGATCCGGTCGGCGATGTCGGGCAGGGCATGCGCGGTGTAGATCCGCCCGTCCGCCGCTTCCACCTCGACCGGTCGCAGGTCCACGCGGCCGGTCCAGGCCTTCACCTCCGCCGGGCTGGTCGCCCCCCAGAACTTCATGAGCTCCGACGGCGTGGCGATGCCGAGGTGCTGCATGGCGCGGGCATGAAGCGCGTCGATCTGCGCCGCTTCCGGCTTGCCGCTGTCGCATCCGCCCGAAAATACCCGCTCGCCCAGGTCGTAGAACTTCACGAATTTCTCCCGGTGCGCCGTCGCGAGCTCGCCCGCATACCACATCTGGTCGAGCGCTTTCTTGTGCGGCGGGCGGGCCCACATCTCCTTCGGCCCCTCGTGTTTGCTGTCGAACGCATGGGTCGACAGCGGCCCCTCGGCCTCGATCCGCGCCCGGATCGCCCGGATCTCCGCCTGCCCCAGGCCGGAGTGAAACCAATCGGACTGCGCCGTGCGCGCGCCGAGGTGGCGGAACCGACGCGCCCAGTCGGGCAGGACATCGACCGCAATCAGCGAGGCGTCATGGGTGAAATGCTCGAACAGCGCACGGGACCTCAAATGCCGCCAGACCCCTTCCTCGCGGTAGCGCGCGCCGGCCCGGCTCCACAGGATATGATCCTGCGCGCGCACCACGTTGCGGATCGTGTCGATCTGCACGAACCCGAGCCCCTGCACGATCTCGAGCGGATCGCGCGGCCCGGTCGTCAACAGGGTCTGGGCAAGCCAGAGGCGGCGGGCATCGCGGTTTGAAAGGCGCAGGAGGGACATTTGGGCAAACTGGCACGCGCAGCCTGACGGGTCCACGCGATTTTCCGGCGCCGGTTTGACAGAAGGCAGGGCGGCGCCGAAACTGGAGGCTTTGACGGAGAGCGATATGAAACAGATCGATTTCTGGTTCTCGATCGGAAGCACCTATACCTACCTCACGGTGATGCGGCTTGACGCCGTGGCGCAGGAAACCGGCGCAGACTTCACCTGGCGTCCATTCAACGTGCGCGAGATGATGAACGCGCAAGACAACATCCCGTTTGCGAAGAAGCCGGCGAAAGCCACCTACATGTGGCGCGACATCGAGCGGCGCTGCGCGAAATACGGGCTCGCCGCCCGCCTGCCCGTGCCCTATCCCCTCGACAACCTCGCGCTTGCCAACCAGGTGGCGCTGATCGGCATGTCCGAAGGGTGGGGCCGGGTCTACGTGATCGAGACCTACAGGCGCTGGTTCCAGGAGGGCCAGATGGCTGGCAACGAGCCGAACCTGTCGGCGAGCCTCAGGGCGGCGGGGCAGGACCCCGACAGAGTGCTGCCGCTGGCCGAAAGCCGCGCGACCGTCACGGCGCTCGCCGAGGCGACAGACGAGGCGGCGCGGCTTGGTCTGTTCGGCGTGCCGTCCTTCGTGGTCGAAGGTGAGCTGTTCTGGGGCGACGACCGGCTCGACGACGCGCTGTCCTGGGCACGCGAGGGGCGGGTGGTCTGAGGGATTTCGCCGCGTGCTGCGTACGCGGCGACCGGCCGGGGACTCCGCCCCCGGACCCCCCGGAGGGGGGAGGAAGGCCAAGGGGGCGTTCCCCCGGTTGAGTTGACACATCGCTTGGAACCGGAGCGCAACGCTGCCGTTCTACAAACGACGGGTGGGTTACGCCCCCGGACCCCCCGGAAGTGTTTCGACCAGAAAAAAGGCGCGCCGGGCGGACCGCCCTGTCAGCCGTACTTCGTCGCCACCGTCTTCAGCGCTCGAGAAGCCGTACAGCGCCTCGAACCCCTTTTCGCGCCCGTGGCCGGACTGGCCGACGCCGCCGAACGGCAGCTCGACCCCGCCGCCGGCGCCGTAGTTGTTGACGAAGACCTGGCCGGCGCGCGAGCCGCTTCGCCAGCCGCATCTGCCGCGCGCCGTCGCGGTCCAGACGCTGGCCACCAGGCCGTAGTCGGTGCCGTTGGCGATGGCGACCGCCTCGTCCTCGGTCGTCGAAGGGGATGACCACCTGCACCGGGCCGAAGATCTCCTCCTGCGCCAGCGGGTGGTCCGGCGGCACCTCGGCAAACAGCGTCGGCGGGCACGTAATGGCCGCCGTCCGGAGCGTCTGGCGCCACGCTGCCCTGTCCGGCGACACGCAGGTCTTCGCGCCTTGCGCGAGATAGCCTTCGACGATGTCTTTCTGCCGCGCCGAGATCAGCGGCCCGACGATCGGCGTCGTCCAGCGCCGGCGCCGACGACGCAGTGCCGCGGTAGCGGTCGGCCATGCGCGCCACGACCTCGTCGTAGACGCCGCGCTGGACCAGGATGCGGGTCGCGGCCGAGCAGGTCTGGCCGGCGTTCTGGATGCCGGCGTTGACGAGGAACGGCAGCGCCGCGTCGAGGTCGGCATCGTCGAACACGATCTGCGGGCGACTTGCCGCCGAGCTCCAGCGTCACCGGCACCACGTTCGTCCGCCGCCGCTGCCTGCACCAGCCGCCCGACCGCGACCGAGCCGGTGAAGGAGATGTGGTGCACGCCCGGGTGCGCGGCCAGCGCCGCGCCGGCCTCTTCGCCCAGGCCCGGCACCACGTTCAGCGCGCCCGTCGGCAGGCCGGCCTCGCTCGGCGATGCGCGGCGAAGGCGAGCGCGGTCAGGCAGGCCTCCTCGGCCGGCTTCAGCACGCAGGCATTGCCCATCGCCAGCGCCGCGCCGACGAGCGGCCGATGATCTGCATCGGGTAGTTCCAGGGCACGATGTGGCCGGTCACGCCATGCGGCTCGCGCAGCGTGTAGACGGTGTAGCCGTCGAGATAGGGGATCGTCTCGCCCATCACCTTGTCGGCCGCGCCGCCGTAGAACTCCATGTAGCGCGCCAGCGCCAGGGCGTCGGCGCGGGCCTGCGTCAGCGGCTTGCCGACGTCAGCGCCTCGATGCGCGCGAGGTCGTCGACCCGGGCCAGCACCAGCTGGCCGATCCGGGTCAGGATCCGGCCGCGCTCGGCCGCCGTCATCCGCCCCCAGTCGCCGTCCAGCGCGCCCTGGGCGGCGGCGACGGCCGCGTCGATGTCCTGCGCCTCGCCGCGCGCGATGGTGCCGATCTGGTCCCCGGTCGAAGGGTCTTCGAGCGGCAATTGGCGGTAGTGCACCGGCCAGACCCATTCGCCGTTCACGTACATTTTCGTCTGGTCGAACCAGAGGTTCTCAAGCATCAAGGCCTCCTTGCCAATCGGCGGGAATGCGCGGCGTGGCCGCGATCAAGCTTCGGGTATAGGGGTGGTCGGGCGCGGTGAAGACCGTTTCGGTCGGCCCCTGTTCGACGATCCGGCCCGCTTTCATCACCAGCACCCGGTCGGTGATGGCGCGCACGACCGACAGATCGTGGCTGATGAACAGATAGGCGAGCCCGTAGCTCGGCCTGCAGGCTCGGCCAGCAGATCGAGGATCTGGGCGCGCACCGACACGTCGAGCGCCGAGACCGCCTCGTCCAGCACGATCAGCTCCGGGTCGGTGATCAGCGCGCGGGCGATGGCGATGCGCTGGCGCTGGCCGCCGGAAAATTCGTGGATGTAGCGGTCCATCGCGTTTTCCTCGAGCCCGACGGCGGCCAGCGCGGCGCCGATCGCGCGCCGCGCATGTCGCGCGGCCGCGCCGTCCAGCAGGTGGAACGGTTCGGCGACCAGCCGCTCGACCTTCCGGCGCGGGTTGAACGATGCCGTAGGGGTCCTGGAACACCACCTGCATCCGCTGGCGCAGACCGGGGTCGAGGTGGGGCCCGGCGTGCACGTCCGCTTCCGTCCAGCCGCACCCGGCCGCCCTGGAGCGCATCGAGCCCGAGGATCGCCCGGGTCAGGGTCGATTTCCCGCAGCCGCGACTCGCCGACCAGCCCGAGGCTTTCGCCCCGGTTCACGCGCAGGGTCACGCCGTCGACCGCGCGAAACGTACCCGCCCGGCCAAACAGCCCGACCCGCGCGGTGCGGTAGTCGCGCACCACGTCCTCCACCTCGAGCAGCGGCGTCTCGCTGCGCGCTGCGCCGCCCGCGCGGGCTGATGCGAGGAGGCCGCGAAAAGCGCCGCCGTGTAGGGGTGCGTCATCGCGCGAAACAGGCTTTCGGTCGGCCCCTGTTCGACGATCTCGCCCCTCCTGCATCACCGCCACATGTGTCGGCCATGTCCGGCGACCACGGCGAGATCATGGGTGATCAGCAACAGGCCCATGCCTTCCTCGTCCACCAGCCCCTTGCAGCAGGTCGAGGATCTGCGCCTGGGTGGTCACGTCGAGCGCGGTGGTCGGCTCGTCGGCGATCAGCAGCTTCGGGCGCAGCGCGATGGCCATGGCGATGCACGACCCGCTGGCGCTGGCCGCCGGACAGCTCGTGCGGGTAGCGCGTCAGCGGAAAGTCGCTCGGCGGGCAGGCCGACCCGCGTCGAGCCGCGCCCGGGCGATGTCCGCGCCTCGCGCCGCGAGGCGCGCCCGTGCACGCACCAGGGTTTCCGCCACCTGGTCGCCGATGGTCTTGACCGGGTTGAGCGCCGTCATCGGTTCCTGGAAGATCATGCCGATGTCGGTTGCCGCGCATGCTGCACATCTCGCGCTCGCTTTTCGCCAGCACGTCGCCTGTCGTCGAGCCAGGCGTGGCCCGACACGGTACTGCGCGCCGTCGGCAGCAGGCCCATCATCGCCAGCGCGGTCATCGACTTGCCCGAGCCGCTCTCGCCCGACCAGCCCGGTGACCTCGCCGGGCGCGATATCGAGGGTGACGTCGCGCAGGATCGGCGTCGCCGTGAATGTCGAGCGACAGGTCCTGATCGCGAGCAGGATCATGCGCCGCGCCCTCCGCAGCCGCGGGTCGAGCACATCGCGCAGCCCGTCGCCCATCAGGTTCAGCCCCAGCACCGTGAGTGACGATGGCGAGCCCGGGCAGGATCGCCAGGTGCGGGGCGGTGCAGATCATCGTCTGCGCATCGGCCAGCATCCGGCCCCAGCTCGGGGTGGGCGGCTGCGCGCCGAGGCCGACGTAGGACAGCGCCGCCTCGGCCAGGATGCCGAGCGTGAACTGGATCGTGCCCTGCACGATCAGCAGGTTGATGATGTTGGGCAGGATATGTTCGACCGAGATCCGCGCCCGGCCCTTGCCCGCGACGCGCGCGGCCAGGATCGAAGTCGCGCGTCCACAAGCGACAGCGCGGCGCCGCGGGTGATGCGGGCGAAGACCGGGATGTTGAAGATGCCGATGGCGATGATCGCGTTGACGCGCCGGGGCCGAACACGGCGGTGATCAGGATCGCGATGACCAGCGACGGGAAGGCGAAGATCAGGTCGTTGCCGCGCATGATCACCTCGTCGATCAGCGAGCCGCGGTTGCGCGGCGGCCGAGCAGGCCGAGCGGCACGCCGAGCGCCATGCCGATGCCGACCGCGACCAGCGCCACCGCGATCGAGGTGCGCGCGCCGACCATGAGCATCGACAGGATGTCGCGGCCGAAATGGTCGGTGCCGAGCAGGTGGTCGCGGAGGCCGGGCGGCAGCTTGTCGGGGATGTGACAGCGCTGTCCACGTCGTAGCGGCGTCCAGACGAAACGACACCAGCGCCGCCGCCAGGAACACGCAGCGTCAAAGCCGCCGCCGAGCCAGAGCTGCACCGCGCCCCGGTTCATGCCCGCCGCCTCAGCCGGGGATCGACCGCCGCATAGGCGAGATCGACGAGGAAGTTGACCAAGATCACCGCGAAGACCAGCAGCATCACCACGCTTTCCACCACGATCAGGTCGCGCTGGGTGATCGCCTGGAAGATCAGCCGCCCGAGACCGGGCAGGTAGAACACGTTTTCGATGATGATCGCGCCGGCCAGCAGGAAGGAGAACTGCAGCCCGATGATGGTCAGCACCGGGATCAGCGCATTGCGCAGCGCGTGCCGCCACAGCGCCTGGCGGCGCGTCAGGCCCTTGGCGCGGGCGGTGCGCATGTAGTCCTCGCCCAGCGTCTCGAGCAGCGCCGAGCGCATGACCCGCGCGAGGATCGCCGCCTGCGGCAGCGCCAGCGCGATGGCGGGCAGGGTCAGCGCCTTGCAGCGCCGGCCCGACGCCCCTCGTCCCAGCCGGGAAAGCCGCCGGCCGAGAACCAGCGCAGGTTGATCGCGAAGACCAGCACCAGCAGCATCGCGAACCAGAAGTTCGGCACCGCGATCGCCCAGCTGCGTGGCGCCCATGACGCCGTAGTCGGCCGCGCTGCCCGCGCCGCGCCGCCGCGATAGCCCGACCGGAAAGGCGATCAGCGTCGAGAGCGCCAGCGCATAGAGCGCCAGCGGCAGCGACACCCAGAGCCGCTCGGCGACCAGGTCCGCCACCGGCATCCGGTAGGTATAGGAGGTGCCGAAATCGCCCGTCAGCATGCCCGCCGACCCAGCCCAGGTAGCGCTCGACGAGCGAGCCGTTCAGCCCCAGCTCGTCGCGCAGCGCGGCCACCGTCTCGGGCGTCGGCGTTGATCCCCAGCATGTAGCTCGCCGGGTCGCCCGGCACCACCTCGATCACCGCGAAGATCACCAGCGAGGCCACCGCGAGGCTGAGGGCGAGCGAAAGCGCGCGGGTGAAGGCGAAACGCAACATGGGCGGAGGTTAGGACGGGGAGCGGGCAGGGGAAGGGAGGAATGCACCGGCGACAGCCAAGCCGTCCGATCAGGCGACGAGCCAGACCGGCACCAGCCAGAGGCCGAACAGCGCCAGCGCCCCGTAAACCGACCACCACAAAAGCACGAAAGCCATGAACCGGCGCCGGTGGTCCGGAATGCCCGACGCAAGCAGGCAGACCACCGGGTACCAGGCGAGCGCGGCGAGCGGCACGACGACCAGCAGCGCCAGAATGCCCCGCAAGCTCTCGCCGAGCGACATCCCCACGCCCAGACCGCCGAACACCCCGACCAGCGCCGTGGTGCCCGCAATCGTCGGGAAGCCGTTGATCACGGCAACCGGGGTGACGAACCCCAGAAGCGCCGCGTGCACGACCCGGCTCCAGTGGAAGTGGAAGACGGTGTGAAGGCGGGTGACATTGGCCAGAAGCTCGGCCAACAAGACCGCCGGCCCGACCGCGGCCAATCCCGCCGCAATCGTCGCCCAGAAAGCGGGGAGCCCCGCGGCCGAGTGGGCGACCGTCCACCACAGGAAAACCGCGAATAGCGGCAGGAAGATCGTGAGCACCCCGAGCGCAGTGGTGCGGCGGTCGGCGCGATGCGGGAGGGCTTCGGGGTCGGACATGGGCGTAGCCTAACACGGGCAGCGCTGGGCGGATTTGAGATGGGTCATGCGGGGTGGGTGCGAGGGTCGATGTGTCCGGGAGGTTTCGCAGGGGACCGCCCGCGAGGCGACCACGCGCGATAGGGCCAGCGACAGGGCGCGGGAAAGGGCGAAGCGCAGCATGGGCGGAGGGCACGGCGCGGCGAACAAGTAGAAAAGGGAGACATCGGTGACAGCGACTATCCCACTCCACCAAACGCGACAGTTATGGACCGCACACCGACCGAGATTGGTCGGAGTTTAGTATAGCGGGAACAACCCGAACAGAGCAGCAGCGTACATGGCCCAATAGGCAAGCGCGAAAAGGAATGGTCGCCACAATCGCTCTCGGACTCCGGATATGATCAAGCACGCGATGCCATACCACACGGCAACTAGAACGGGGACAAGGCGGGCGGCGTTCGGGAAGTCGGGGTCGGTTGCTGCAAGCACCAGCGTGTACGGCCACCAGTAGAAGACTTCGACCGGAGTAATGGGTGTCATCAACAGCGCTGAAATGACTCGGCCCAGGTTGGGACGAAACACAGATAGTAGGCGACGCCGGTTCGAAATGAAAAGTGAGACGAAAGTGCCGAAGGTCATCGCCCACGTGACCACAGCAAAAGCCCGGGCAACATTTGGAAATGGGAACTCCGTCGCCTCCAATTCAACGGGTCCAATGAAGTAGAGAGGTACGACTGCCACAATCGCAATCGACAATGCAGCGAGGACCGTTGCGCGGGGAGAAGTGCGGTCCGGAGATGATGTCGGCTCTTTCATAAGCGGATGATAACTTAATGTTGGCAAGCCGGCGTTGAGCGACGTCATGCGCAGCCCCCGCCAAATCGAAAAGGGCGCCGGATCGCCCCGACGCCCCCCTTGTTCATGCCTGAACGCCTACTCGGTCCAGGATACGCCCGTCAGGTCGTTGGCCTGGGTCGGCGCGTTCTCCCACAGCCCCTGGATCTTGGCGTTCGCCACCCCGGTCTTGGCGAGCTGGAACAGGTAGCCGTTGACGTAATCCTCGGCGATCATCGTCTGCGCCTCGCTGCGTTGAGCTCGGTCCGCTTTGCCGGGTCCGACGGTGACCGACAAGCTCGGCCATCAGCGCCTGGAAATCGGGATCCGTGTCGTACTGGAAGTAGTACTCCGGCCGGGCGTAGATGTCGATGTCGGCGGGCTCGGTGTGGCTGACGATGGTCAGGTCGAAATCCTTGCCCTTGAACACCTGTTCGAGCCACTGCGCCCATTCGACGTTGGTGATCTCGGTCTCGATGCCGACCTCGCGCAGCTGCGCCGCGATGATCTCGCCGCCGCGTCGTGCGTAGGTCGGAGGCGGCAACATCAGCCGCAGGGCCAGCACCTCGTCGCCGGCCTCGGCGAGCAGCGCCTTCGCCTGCTCGGGATCGTAGGCAGAGAGCCCGGTCAGGTCGACGTAGTCGGGATTGTGCGGCGCGAAATGGGTGCCGATCGGCGTGCCATAGCCGAACATCGCGCCGTCGATGATGTCCTGGCGGTTGATCGCATGGGCAATCGCCTGCGCGCACCCGGACGTCATCAAGCGGCGGCTTGCCTTGTTGTTCATCGCCAGGATGGTCTCGCCCTCGGTCGAGCCGACGATCACGGTAAAGCGCGGATCGGCCTCGAACTGGCCCAGCGTTTCGGGCGCCGGGAAGTTCGGGAAGGCATCGACATCGCCGGCCATCATCGCCGCGAAGGCCGCGTTGGGGTCGGAGATGAACTTGAACGTGGCGGTCGCCAGCGCCGGGGCGCTCGCCCCAGTAGCCGTCGTAGCGGGTCAGCGTCACCTGGTCGCCCTGGACCCATTCGCCGAAGCTGAACGGACCGGTGCCGACCGGCGCGGTCGCGGCCGTCTCGATGCTCTCGGGCGCGACGATCACCGCGTCGCCCCAGGCCATGTTGAACGGGAAATTGCCGTTGGGCTCCGTCAGCGTGACCTTCACCGGTCGCCGGATCGACCGCTTCGACGCTGGCGATACCGGCGAACAGTGCCTTCTGGGCATTGGTCGAGTCTGTCCGCCCGCGCGCCGGTCGAGGCTGAACACCACGTCCTCGGCGTCAAACGTCGTGCCGTCGTGGAAGGTGACGCCTTGCGCGAGGGTGAAGGTGTAGACGGTGCCGTCCTCGCTCACCTCCCATCCCGTCGCCAGTGCCGGCAGCACCGCGCCGTCCGGTCCGAACCGCGTGAGCCCCTCGAAGACATTGGCATAGACCACCTCGTCGATCGCCGCGGCGGCGCCGCCGGTGGGGTCGAGGTTGGGAGGCTCGAGCACCATGCCGATGGTGATCGTGTCCTGCTGGGCAAGAGCGGCGCTGGCGGTGAGCGCCAGCGCGGCGGCGAGGGAGAGCTGTTTCATGGGCGTCCTTCCTGTCGGTCCTCCGGGCGTTGCTCCGGGGGGTGTCCCATAAGAACGCGCAAGCCGGGGGTGGGGCAAGGGTTTTCGCCCCTTTCGGGGCGATCGCCTGGCGCGGGCGCGGGGGCGCCACCGGACGGCGGCGCCTTTGATGGGGTCAGGCTGGGGGGATTACGCCGCCTTCGGCGGCGCGCCTGCGTCGGGCGGGGCGGGGGGCTTCGCCCCCCGGGGTCCCCGTGCGCCAAAGGCGCGCGCCCTTGGGTTGCTCGGGTTCGGCAGGGTCAGCGGGTCAGCGCCCGGTCCAGCTCCGCCACCAGCGCGACACCCGCCCGCGCCGTTCATCGGCAAACTCGTCGACCTTTTCCCAGGCGTCGCGGGTGTCGTCGAGGGCCGGGTCGATGGTGCGTTCGCGAAACTGCCGCCACATCGCGCGGATGAACAGCAAGAGCGCGATCAGCACCACGAAGAAGACGATGTTGAACCACGGGATCACCGTCGGCCGCGGCCCGTCCACCGGCTTGATCGCCACCGCGTTGGGGAAGGCCGAAATCAGCTCGTTGCGCCAGCCGTAATGGGTCATCACCGCCCATTTCGGCGCTTCCGGGGTGGAGCGCAGATCATCCGCCTCGGTCTGCAGGCTGGCGGTGTCGAACTTGAAGTAGGGCGGCCAGCGCCAGCCGGTATCTTCGTTGCGGTACACCATCACCCCTTCCGCGTCGCGCGGGATGAAGCCGAACAGGAAGCTCTTCTTGCGCACCGTCTGGATGAACTGCACGTCGCGGTTGACCAGCGTGCCCGACTGGTCGTCCGGGTTCGACCAGAAGATCCGCGTCCAGTCGCCGAGGTCCTGGCGTTCCTGGTAGGTGTTCACCACCCGCACCACGTCGTGCTGGGGCAGGGTGTAATGCGCAATCACCAGCGCAAAGACCGCGACGATGGCGAGAAGGATGTTTCTGACAAAGCGCATGGGGCCCCCCTTCGGGCTCAGGTGGCGTTCACGATGAACATGGTCACCGCGATGGCGATGGCCGGAATGATATAGACGAGCAGGATCAGCTTGCGCCGGAGCCCTTGGTTGTACTGGATCATGCCCTCATCGATATAGGCATCCCGCTCCGGGCTGTCATCATCGCCCGGGTGATCTTCCGCCCAGCGGTCCTCCAGCTTTTCGCGCCGGATCGAGCGCGAGTAGACCGACACCGCCAGGTAGATGACGCTCAGCGCCAGAAAACCGAAGACGATCAAACGGATGGCACCGATCATAAGCTTACCTCCTGAGCACCGACCCCCAGGGCCCGACGAGGTCGACGATATCACGTTCCGGGCGGGATTTGCCAGCGGGCCGCTCCGGTTTCACCTCCGGTTCCGCGCCCTCCGAACAGCGCATCGCGCGCACCGGCCTTGTTGGCGGCATAGTCGCGGTGGAGAAACTCGGCGACAAACTCCTTCTTGGCGTCCGGCCAGGTCCGGTAGGCGGCATAGAACGCTGGCTTGTGGGTGATGAACAGCTGGCGCACGTCGAGCGGCGTCAGCTCCGACAAGAGCTGGTTGATGAGGTCGCGGTCGGGGTGATCGGCCCGCGCGCGCAGGGTGTAGAAATAGGCCGGGTTGTCCGAGGCGATCCGCGGCCAGCGCCCGCCGTTCAGCGCCCAGCGGACCAGCTCGCCGAGCTTGGCGAACTCCTCGGGCAGGCGGGGCCCAAGGCGCTGGGCCAGCCGGTGCAGGCTGCGCGCATCGAACCCGTCGATCTCCACGCCGAGGCTCGCCGCCGCGTCGACCAGGATGAATTCCATCTTCTGGCGCAGGATCGACGCGCCATCGACCCCGCGCGCCTTGATCACCGGCTCGACCAGGTCGTTGACCTCGAGAAAGCTGGCGATCCCGTTGCGCATCGTGAGGTCGAAGGTCTCGACCGGCATCGGCCCGATCTCGTCGCGCGGCCGCACGGTGATCGCGGCCGGGTAGTGCGTATCGCGGAAGATGTACATGCCGCCGAAATGCGCGGTCCAGAAATTGCCCTGCTCGTAGATCGGGCCGTTCGAGGTCGATCGGCTGGCGGGTCACGTCGCCGGTGGTCTTGGCCAGCTCGATCATCTCGGCGATCAGCACGTCGTCATACCAGGCGCCGTCCTTGTCCTGGAAGGTCTCGATCTTGTCGGCCAGCTTGCGGGCATTGGCGACATGGCTCTGGGTGGTGTCGGCGACGACGGTGACCTTGCGGATGTCGAACAGCTTCGCCGGGTTCGAGGCCTCGAACACCGAGTTGTCCAGCTCCCCCGCCACCGCATCCTGCGCCGTCAGCGCAAAGAGCTTCGCCTCGTTGTCCTCGATGAACTGCCGCAGGATCCCGCGCGAGGTGGAGAACTGCGCGTTCAGCAGCGGCGCCGACTTCTGCTCGACCGTGAGGATGATGAACATCCGGTTCACCCCGCCCGGATTGAGGTAGAAATGGTCGCCCAACTCCTCGCCGATCTCGTAGGAATAGCCCGAGATGTCGATGTGGAAGTCTTCAAGGCTGGTGCGCTGGTTGGTCAGGCGCATGAGCGCGCGGTTGTAGCGCTCGACAAGCGCCGGGCTGTCGATCCGGATCAGGTTCCCGAACATCAGGCCGCGTTCGATGAGGCGTTTCATGATAGCATCTTTACTATGTTGATTGCGAGAACTCCAAATATCCAAAGAGGGATAACAGCTATGATTGCCGCAATTCCGATTGATCGAATGGGCTTTGAATCAACGGGCAACGAATAGGATAGAACCGGAATAACCCGCAGCAATAGCACCCCAATGGCCGCTGACCAAACCCACACGGAAGTCAAATATGTGGTCAACAATGGTGCGAGTAGGACGAGTCCGGCGAGGTGGACCTCCCGGCCCAGCAGTAGGGCATCTTTCGCTATCCCGAATTCGGTTGTGCTCGGAGTGATATCATTTAGCCACAAAAAGATGGTTTCGTTTGACGAAAGTGCGATTAAGGTAATATAAAAAATGATCATAGTTAAAATCGAGTCCACCAAGACTCCTCCCAAAGGACTTATTTTTTTTTGGCGGACCAGTCGGAGTACATATCGTGTCTCACCAAGGCTAATGTAATCGCCAATGGAGTTTGGAATTGCCGCAACTATGAAAACAGCGATATAGAACGGCACGCTTGCGCCGTAGAGTATTCCAAGTGCTAGGCCAATAACCGCAAGGAAAAAGAAACTTGCTAGTGTGGATCTGGAGAGGCAACTCCAACTCAGATGACTATCCGAAAAAACTCGTTTGAATTGTGCTTCTAAGGCCGCAAGAAAGACCCGTCGATCGGTTTTTTTGGCGGTCTCGTTGATGGCATCGGAGATGTCCGAACGAAGTTCTTCCGAAATCGCGTCGTCCCCCTTCCAGAAAGCAAGCAGTATAGCAAGCAGTAAAGGGGATATGCCAACGATTTCAAAAAGTTCTTTTCCCGGCATGGTTGCTAGTTCGCTCCAAGTCTTGAAAACGCCTCGCGACGCACCCGTTTGCTGACGACCCGGGAAGGCGCCCGCGCCGAACCCCAAAGGGGCGCGCGCTTCTCGCCCACTCCGTCGGTCCAGGTGCGCCTCCCTGTCACGTTGAGGTTATGCTGCTTCACCTCGCTACCCCCTTCACCCGCCGAAACACCAGCAAAAACGTCACCACGTAAGCCGCAATCGGCACGAAGCTCGCCGCGAACACCACCGTCCGGAACTGCCCGCCCAACGCCGTCGCCGCATCCACGCCCATCCGCGCAAACACCCCGTCCACGACCACCGCGAGCTTCGCCGCGCCCTGCAGCACCGCCAGAGACGCCAAAATAGCCAGCAGGATCGGCCAGGCCGTAAGCTCCTCCGCCGCCGCCATCCAGCGGGCGATGTAATAGGCGACCAGCGCCACGGCCACCGCGGCCACCAGCGTCACGCCCGCCAAAATCACAACGTCCATCGCCAAACCTCCGCCGTCGCGCGCATCCTCTCAGTCCCCCGGCCCAAGGTCCAGCCCCGCCCGTGCCGCAGCCGCGCCCTTGCGCGCCTCGACCCCCTGCGCGCGCACCAGCCAGACCAGCGCCCAGACCGGCCCCCAGGCCACCGCCGTCATCAGCGAAGGCCCCAGCACCGCACCCCAGCGAAACGCCTCATTCGCGCGCCAGTGAAACACCGCAAACCAGCCCATCGCCGCCGCGAAGACCACCACCGCCGCCAGCGCCATGCCCAAAGCCAGCCGCCCCTGGACCATGACTCCGCGCGGCACCGTCACCACCGGCACGGCCACCGCAAGCAGCGTCAGCACGGCGAGCGGCAGGAACGTGTTGGCCCAACCGATGGTGCCGCCCGGATCGATCATCGCGAAAGCCCCCGCCGCGTCACGAGCCGCGCCCGCAGCCGCGCCCGCAGCCACAATGTGGCCGCTCCCGCACCCGCCCAGAAAGGTGCCGTCACCAGCGCCATGACGCCTGCGCCCAGCACGCCGATCCAGCGTCCGTCGAGCGCCACGTCGACCGGGTCTTCGGTGCCGGAGACCCAGCCGAGGAGCCCGTCAAGCCCCGCCGCCGCCGGAAGCGCCAGGAGGCAGACCAGCGCCACCCGTGCCATCCCGGGCCCGAACCCCGCCCGCCCGACCACGGCGGCGAACACCGCCAGCGCGGCCTCGAGGAGCGCGATCTGGGTCAGGAGCGGCGAGAAAAATCCGGCGTGGAACAAGGGCGTTACTCCTTGCTCGCGAGATACCGCCGCTTGGCCTCCTCGGTGAGCCCGTAGTCGCGCACCATCCTTTCGATGGCCGCCTCGTCCGACTTGTCGGCATAGCGGAACTCAGAGTCGGCGTAGCGGTTGATCTCCTGGATCACCATCTCGACCGTGATCGGCTGGCGCAGCTCCTCGATCATGCCCTTCTTCTCGTCGTACGACTTGAACAGGAACAGATCGGGCTCCTCCATCCATTCGTCCGGCAGCTCGAAATCCATCGCCCGCACCTTCACCGCGTCGGTGATGTTCTTGATCGCCCGCCCGGTAAAGCGGTCGTCGGCCTCCTGGATGCCCTTGAGGTAGGTCCCCAGCTTGGCAATCGTGTCGAGCTGCCCGATGTCCTTCGACACCCGGTCGAACACCCGCTCCAGCCCCTGCTCCTGCGGCCGCGCATGCCGCTCGAAGCTCATCGCGACAGCGCGCTTGATCTCCTGCGCGGCGTAGACCTCGTGATCGCCAAGCGGGATTGCATGGTTCTTGCCCATCAGCAGCGCCAGGATGTCGATGTAATCGTCCCGCGTCTGCGGCCCGTCGACAAGAAACCGCGCCCCGGCCCGCTGGCGCAACGCGTCGTCCACGTTCTCGGGGTAGTTCGAAAACATCCCGAAGGTACAGTTGCCGCGCACCACGGTATTCGCGCCCGCAAAGCTCTCCATCAGCACGGCGGTAATCTCCAACTGCCCCGCCGACGACTGCCGGTCGCCGCGCTTGCCCGCGAGCTGGTCGATGTCGTCGATCGTGCCGAAGCCGATCACCGCCGGGTCGAGCACGTTGTTGATGAAGGCCTTGGCGTTCTGCGCCGACTTGCCCTGGTAGCTGTCGATGCTCTCGGTCGACAGGTTCTGGTAGCGAAACGCAAAGCCCGCATTCTCGCAATAGCCCGCGATCAGCCCCGCCATCATCTTGATGAGGGTGGTCTTGCCGGTGCCGGGCATGCCGTCGCCCATGAAGGTGAAGATGAACCCGCCGAGCTCGGCGAACGGGTTCAGTTTCCGCTCGAAATCGTAGGCCATCAGCATCTTGGCGAGCTTCATCGCCTGGTACTTGGCGATGTGGTTGCCGACCACCTGGTGCGGTTTGACGAACTCCATCGTCAGCTTGGTCCCGCGCGCCTTGCGGCTCGGCGTGAAGCCCGAGATGGTGAGATCGTCCGCCTCGACCCGGTAGTTGGCGCTGGTGAAGGCTTCGAGCCGGGTCGCGGTCTGCGCCCGCAAGTTGACCCGTTCCATCAGCTGCTCGGCATAGGCCATCACGGTCGCCACGAGGCGCGGCTCGTCCTCGGCAAACAGCGCGATCTCCTGGTCAAGCTCCCAGAGCGCGCCGTGCAGCGCCATCCCGGCGTTGTCCGTCAGCACCTCCTCGACGGCCCCGATCTCGACCGACACCTCGCTCGCATGCGGCGACAGCAAGAAGGCGGTCGCGTTGGCGAAGACCGAGAGCGCCACCAGCGCCTCGCCGACCAGCAGCTCGGCAAACCCGGCCTGCTTGGACTTCGGCAGCGCCGCTTCGAGGTTCTGCTTCTTGAGTTCGACAAGCCCGGTCTGCTCGCCGTAACCCTCGGCCATCGCCAGCGCGATCGCCAGCGCGCGGCGCAAACTGTGCAGCACCGTCGCCTGTCCGGGCGAGAGGATCGGGTCGCCGCCGTCGGTCTGCTCGATCCGCTCGATCAGCCGCACCCCTTCGGGGCGCGCGGTCGAGCGCGTCACCAGCCCTGGCGTGGTCGAGCGAAACCGCCGCCGCGCCGTGCCCACGCCGGGCGAGCGCTGCTTGGCGGGGGCCTCCACCTTCGCCTTGGCGATCCGGGGGGTATGGTCGAACCCCTCCAGCATCGCCGCGGCGGCTTCGTAATGCGCCCGGATCTCTTCCTCGCGAAGTTCCATCTGATCGGCCGGCAATGACATTCTCTACCTCTTCAAGTTTGCTCAAAAACGCAAGTGGCGCTCAGGCGCTGCACTGGGCTGCTCTGTGTCCCGCTCGGAGACGGTGTTTGATCCGAAATCTGTTCATGTCGCATCACCAGTAGGCGTAGCCAAAGACCTCGCGCCAATTCACCTGGGCTTCGGGGCCACCGGCAAAGCACACCCAGTATTCTCCGCCGAGGCGTTTCGGCCGACGGCTGTAGCACTCGGCGCCGTCAGGGATCGTCGTCACCGTGCCAGCTTGCGTGCGCTCGGCTGCCCAAAGATCAGCCTCGGAATTGTCCGTTCGCGTGAAGCCGTCATCCAACAGGAAACGCCGCATCTCTGTCACCGAGGCGTCCGCACCTGACCGGTCCACCCGGTTTTCCAACGATGTGAGCGTCTCGCCGCACCCGGACAGCACCATGAGCAGAGCGGCGGAGATCATGACGCCAAGCGATGTTCTGCGCGTCTTCATCGGTAGCTCAACACCCGCCCTCCGGGGCTGACGACAAACTTGCGCACGTCGCGGAATCCCGGCGGGTTCTTCTCGGCCAGCACCTGAAAGGGCCGTTGCGGCAGGATGATCGCGCGGTCCATCCTCGTGCGCCCGCTATCGGCCGCGCCTTCGAACGGGTCGAGCGCAAAGATCTCGCGCTCCACCGAGCCGAACCAGCCCGATTTCTCCAGTTCCACCCGCTCGCTCACGAGGTCCTCCATCGTCCAGGCCAGCGCCCAGTCCTCGCCCGCGGGCGCTTTCGCCTCTTCCAGAACCGCCTTCAAGGGCCCGGTCTGGCGGGTGAAGGCCGAGCTGTACATCGGCCCGAGATGAAACCGCCTGAGCCGCTTCGGGTGCAGATCGTCGAAATCCTTGTCGAACCCGCCGGCGATGGTCACCAGCTTCAGCCCCGCCATCGCCTGCGCCATCAGATGCGCCTGCGCCTGCGGCCAGCGCCATTCGTCCTTCGGCAGCGCGATGCGGCCGGTGTCCTCGACGTCCATCAAGTAGACCGTGGGGATGTTGACCGTGCTGTCATAGACCGCCCAGTGCACCAGATAGCGCCGCCGCACCTCGCGCCCCGTGCCGTCGTTGCCGAGCCAGACCACGTCCGGGTCCATCTGCGGCCAGAACAGCTCGCCCCGCGCCAGTTCCTCGTAATACAGCCGCTGGCTCATCGCGTATTGCAGCTTGGTCGGCACCTGCAGCTTGCCGACGATCTCCTCGACCATCTCGCGCTTGAGCGCGGCCTCCGACGGCAGGCTCTTCAGATGCCGGCCGGCCTGGGCCGCATCCGAGGCCATCTGCATCAGCTCGGCGTGCACCGGAAAGCCCAATTCCAGCCGGTCGAAGGTCAGCTTGCCGGGGCCGGTGCCCTCGGTGCGCCCGACCATGTGATACTTGTTGGCCAGCGCCCGGAAGGTGTAGCCGAGCGCGATCACGTAGCGCGCCAGCAGGTCCACTTCCTGGCGGTTCAGCGTCCCCTCCGCCTCGAACTGCGCCGCCACCCGCGCCATGTGCCCGGTGATCGCCTGGAACTTGGCGAAAGTAGCGCCGGGTGACACGGGTGTCCTCCAGCTCGATATGGTCGCGGGTGAGATCAAGGTCGGCCAATGTACCACTCCCAAGGGAAGACGAAACGGCGCAGGAAACGGGCATAGTGGACAATCGCCAGCCGCCTTGCGGTCCAACTCGTCAAGGCGCCGGGGTATCCGGGTCTCGGTGGATGAAAGATCCTGAAGTGTGGGCTGAAGTGCGCCAAGAGCATCAACGAGAAGAGGGCTGAGAACATTGCATACATCGGGTACACTGTCGCAGCGTTGACCACGAACTCAATGGCATCGTGTCCTGAGGTGCCCAATGCAGACGAAACCGGCTCCAAAAACACCACTATCAGTATCGTGGGTGTGAGCATCCAAGGGAAAAACGGCAGCAAGGCGAAACCAACACCTTTGTCTTGGGCAGGTCTTGTGAAGGTGCCATTGAACTCCTTCGATGCCAGTTGGTACTCAAGCGCACCCAGCGCGCCGCGAAACAGCCCGTGCCTGGGCGTGTCGGCCGGGTCAGAGTTGGTTTCAACGCCGGTCATTTCTTCATCCGTCTGTCACGCAGCCAGATCCAACCACCCGTCACCGCGACCACGGCGAGGGCCGCCGCGGTAACCCAACCCGCGAGGCTGCCCAAGCCAGAGCGCGCGCCTACGAGCTCGGGCGGAGCGAGGCTCATCACCGCGAGGGCCACGAGCGCGACGAGGGTCGCGATTGCGGCGACGGTTTTCACTCCCCGTACAAATTACTGTCGTGCTTCTCCACGATCGCCGCGAACCGGCGGGCAAACCGCTCGTCGGCGCGCGCCTTGGCTTCCAGCACCTCGCGCGCGAACACCATGTGATCCTCGTGCGCCTCCATCATGTCGGCCATCTTCTGGTTGGTGGCGGTGCCGATGGCGGCCATCGCGGCCTGGGCTTCCTTGTCGGTCTCGACGCCGATCTCGTTGATCCGGTGCGCGACGTCCTGCTGCTGCGCGGTCTTCAGCGACTTCGACAGCGCGTCGTAGAGCACCACCCGCTGCTTGGTGTCCGTCTGCAGCTTGTTGATCAGCACCATCTGGGTCGCCGCCTGGTTCTGCAGCGAGTCGACCCAGGTCTTGCCCTTCTCGATGTAGCGCTCCAGCGTCTGCGAGCGCGCGAGCTTCACCTGCTCTTGCTGCACCAACGCGTTGTAGGTCCCGTTCAGCTCGGCAAGCTCGGTCTCCAGCTTGGTGCGCGCGGCGGCATCTGTGGTCGAGCCGATCTTGTTCTCGAGCTCGATGATCTTCGGGTCCATCCCCTGGATCTCGGCGCGCACGGCCTCCAGCTCGCCCACCGTCACTTCGCGGTCGTCCAGCGTCTCGGTCAGGTTGCCCTCCACCCGGGTCTTCTGCTCGTTCAGCACGTCGAGCTGGTTCTGGAGCAGCGCCACGATGGTGTCGGATTTCGCGATCAGGTCCTGCAGCTTGTCGTCGATATTCGCCGTGCGCATCCGCTCCTGACGCAGGCTGTCGGCGCGGTGTTGCGAGAACACCCCGACAAAGCCTTCCCAGGCCGTCTTCGAGCGCATCTCGTCGAAATCCTTGGAAAACCCGGCCGTGACGTCGTCGAGCCCCATGATCAGCTCGGCGATATTGGCGTTCATCAGATCGGTATGCGCGTGAACGTCATCGAGCGTCGCGTTCTCGATGTCGATCGAGATGTCGTCGCCCGACATCGCCTTCGCGCGCGCGGTTTCGATCCGGCTGGTCAGCTCGGAGATCTTCGATTGCGCCTCGGCCACCTGGGCCTGGCTTTCCTTGATCTGGGCGTCGAGATTGGCGGCCATGGAAGTCCTCGCTAAAGTAAAGGGGTGTTACATCGAGTTGGGGAGAGAGTAGCGCGATTTCAATTGCAGGGGGAGGCGCAAAACCGCCAAAACAGTGGAAATTGCGTGACATAGAAACAAAATCGCATGTTTCACTTTGTTTGCGGCGCGGATTGCTTAAAGTCGAACGAAACCCCGTTCGGGAGGCGGGACGAGAGCGAAGACAGGGGAGGAGACCGGTTTGGAGGCAGTCGCACTCACAACCGAAATGATGGTGGTGCTCGGCCTTCTGGCCTTCACCATGTTCCTGTTCGTCAGCGAAGTGGTCCGGGTCGACCTCGCCGCCCTGTCGGTCATGGTGCTGATCGGCCTCCTGAGCTACGTGCCCGGGCTCGACGGGCTCGCCGACGTGAGCGAACTGTTCACCGGCTTCAGCTCCAACGCCGTGATCTCGATCATCGCGGTGATGATCATCGGCGCCGGGCTCGACCGGACCGGCATCATGAACAAGGTCGCAGCCTGGATTCTGCAGATCGGCGGCAAGAGCGAGGCCCGGATCATCCCGATCATCTCCTCCACCGTCGGCATCATCTCATCGTTCATGCAGAACGTCGGCGCCGCGGCGCTGTTCCTGCCGGTCGTCAGCCGGATCTCGGCGCGCACCGGCATCCCGCTGTCGCAACTTCTCATGCCGATGGGCTTCACCGCCATCCTCGGCGGCACCATGACGATGGTCGGCTCCTCGCCGATGATCCTGCTCAACGACCTGATCGCGACCATCAACGCCGATCATCCGCCCGAGAAGCACATCGAGCTTTTCACGCTGTTCGCACCGGCGCCGATCGGCGCCGCGCTCATCGTCACCGGCATTCTCTACTTCGTCCTGCTCGGCCGTTGGGTGCTGCCGGCGCGCGCCCATGACGACGCCGCGACCACCGGCCAATCGGTCGCCGATTATCTCAAGCGCACCTACGGGCTCAAATCCGACATGGTCGAGGTGGTGGTGCCTCAGGGCAATATCCTCGTCGGTCACACCATCGACGACATCATGAACGCCCATCACCTCTACATCATCGGCACCGACTATGCCGGCCAGAAGGTCATCAACCCGCGGGTCACGACCACCATCCTCGCGCCCTGCCGCCTCGCGATCCTCGGCCGCAAGAAGGTGATCGACGATTTCTGCGACATCTACGGGCTCAGTGTCGAACCGTCGCTGGAAGAATTCGGCGAGGATTTCGCCGCGCTGCGCGCAGGCGTGGCCGAGATCGTCGTGCGCCCGGGCGCCAGCGTGATCGGCAAGACCCCGAAGGACCTCCGGTTTCGCTCGAGCTACGGCATGAGCCTGCTTGCCATCCACCGCGGCGAAGAGACCATGAGCCACGTGCAGACCGCCGAACACGAAGCCGTCTCGCTCGGCAGCGTGGCCCTCCTGGCCGGTGACACCTTGGTCGTGCACACCCCCTGGGACATGCTCTCGCACCTCAAGAGCAACAAGGATTTCGTCGTCGTCACCTCCGACTTCCCCGAGGAGGAAGAGACCCGCCCGCGCAAGATGGGCTGGGCGCTCACCTTCTTCCTGATCGCCCTGTCGCTGGTGCTGTTCACCGATCTGCGGCTCTCGCTCGCGCTGCTCGTGGGCGCCACCGGGATGATCCTCACCCGCGTTCTGTCGCTCGACGAGGCCTACCGCGCGGTCGGCTGGAACACGGTGTTCCTGCTCGCGTCGCTCATCCCGCTCGGCATGGCGGTGCAGAATACCGGCACCGCGGACTGGATCGCGCACAAGGTTCTGTCGCTCCTGCACGGCTGGCCGATCTGGTCGCTCCAGGTCGGCGTCGCGATCCTCGCGACCGCGTTCACCCTGGTCATGTCCAACGTTGGCGCGACCGTCCTGCTCGTGCCTCTTGCGATCTCCATCGCGCTCGAGGCGGGCGGCGATCCGGCGATCTTCGCCCTCACGGTCGCGGTCTCGACTTCCAACTCCTTCCTGATCCCCACCCACCAGGTCAACGCGCTCCTGATGTCGCCCGCGGGCTACCGGGTGGCCGATTTCCTGCGCTCGGGCGGGATCATGACGGTGCTGTTCCTGGTCGTGAGCCAGGGCGTGATGATGCTGTTCTACTGACGGGCGTGGTGACGGGTCTGCTGGCGGGCATGCGCCGGGGTCGGTTGGTCAGGCTGCCGGTCTCCGTTGGCCTGCAACCGGGCGCGACCCGGAGCATGTCGCGCTCAACTGGATGCGCGCGACCGGCTCCAACTCATTGATTTCGCATCTCCGAGAAGTTCAAGGCCGGTTCCCACTCTTGAGCGACATGCCCTAGCGGCCATGCGGCGGGGGCGGTGGGTAGGTCGGAATGGGCGCGGGCGGTGGCGCGGGTTTCGCGGGCGCGGGCGCGGACCCGGAAACCGCAGCCGCCGGCAGCGCTTCGACATCCGGCAACCCGGCCTCGGGCCCAAGCTCACGCTGCAGGGCGTCGATGAAAACCGCAACCGGCACGCTCCCGCTCACCAGCGATGTCCCGTCCTGGATCACGCCGGACAACACCGCGACCAGGGTGAGCGCGTCGCCATCGACCGCAAAGATCGGACCGCCGGAATCGCCGCGCATCACCGCGCATTGCTGCACCAGGATCCGGCCTCCGCGCACATACTCGGCGCCACCACAATCGCGCTCGACGGACAGCACGTGTTTGCGCAGGGCCGGGTAGCCGGCGAAGATCAGTTCGGTCGTCCACAGCGCTTCGCCGGTGACCGCGCCCGGGTCGACGAAACCGGTGTCTCGGCCGATCGGATCCTTCAGGATCAACAGCGCCCAATCCTGCGACGGGTCGCCCGCGAAGTCGCGGCTCGCCGGATCGTTCGCCGCGTCGAGCACATATCTCTCGACCCGCGACAATGCCGCGAAACTGCCGCGCTGATAGCCGGCCGCAAACAGGATGCTGTGCGCCGGCATCCAGGACTTGCGCGCCTGATTGTAAAGACAATGCGACGCGGTCACGACCACACGTTCGCCCACCAGCGTCCCGGTGCAATGGCCCCTGACGAGGGTGCTTGCGAAATTGACCCGCCCGATCGCGCTCCAGGGCGGCGCGGCCGCATCGACGATCTCGCGCCCCCGGATATTGTCGCATCCTTCCCCGAGGGCCACGCCTTCCGCACAGATGCCGTCCCAATCCGGGGTGTAAACCCGGTCGTTCAGGAGCCCCGTGTCGGGCGCGTCGGCGGTCTGGGCATGGCCCACGCTGCCGGCGAGCAGGGCGAGACAGGTAACGACTGGACGAAGGCAATCACCGGGAACCATTTAACACCTTCTGGGTTTTTCGAAGCTATCACGCCCTAAGTTACCCAAGATGGGCGCGCGCGTCTCGGGCTATCTCGGCCAATACGAGGCGCGGGTCGGCATGTCGCGGCGGTTGCGCCGGATACCGGCGATGAAAACGCTTCAGAGCGGGCGGCAAACCTGTTGCCAGGTATGCTGTTTCCTCGGCCCGGACCCGGGCCGCGATCACCTCGCCCGAAAGAACCGCTGCCGGCCCGGCGCGACCGGGAAACGCATTGCGCGCGCGGTTGCGGGCTGCAACCCTGCGGAGCGAACCACGTGGGAACAAACAAATGCCGGAGATAGCTCGAACCGCCTACGACATGATTGCCGGGATGACGCCGGTATTGCAGCCCGGGGAGTTCGTATTCGTAACGACAGATAATCCTGCACTTGGTGCTTCGCTGTCGCCCGAAGCCGTTTCGACCTTCCGGGAAAACGAAGGCCTGTCGCTGTTGATTTCGGTCGAATTGGCAAGAAAATCGAAGATGAACGCGGAAATGCCCATGCGGTGCATAACGCTCGATGTGTTTTCGTCGCTGGACGGGGTTGGGTTGACGGCCGCCGTGGCGTCGGCTCTTGGGGAAAATGAAATCCCCTGCAACATGATTGCCGCCTTTCACCACGACCATGTATTCGTTCCGTCGGACATGTGCGAGCAGGCGATGGAAGTTCTTGTCACATTGCAGGATCAAGCGGCCAAATTCGCGTAGACAGCAAAGGTGATCTTTTCTTCGTGTGATGTTGTGGTGAATGACCATGTCGTCCGGACCACAGACGTTCAACGTGACGCGGTCCCTGTCGAAAACCGCGAGGGCGATGTGTGGATGGAGCCCTGTCGCGGCAGCCGTGCGAAAGACCGGCTCAACCGGCCCGTAAAGGCTTTGGGGCGGGGTACGGACCGCCGGTCCCGGCCCCCGTGCATCCCTTGGTTCGCCCAAAAAAACAGGTAGCGCTAGCATCATAAAAAACAAATAGTTAGACCCCTGTCCGAGTTCGCCCGCTCTTCGCCCAGCCCGGCTGGCGGCGCAAATTTCCAGGCAAGGCGCGCTTTCCGTTGCACCCCGGGGGCCCCGGGCCTAGCCTCGCGCCATGACCGATCCCACCGCCAACATTCTCGCCGAAGTCGCGGCCCGCCGCGACGCGCTCGTGGCCCTCACGCAAGACCTCGTGCGGATCCCGACGCTGAACCCGCCCGGGCGGCACTATTTCGAGCTCTGCGGCTGGTTGGGCGCGCGGATGGAGGCCCATGGCTGGAAGGTCGAGCTGATCCGCGCCGAGGGCGCCATCGGCGACAGCGAGCGCTACCCGCGCTGGAACATGGTCGCGCGCTACGACGGCGCCGGGCCCGGCGAGACGGTGCATTTCAACGGCCATCACGACGTGGTCGAAGTGGGGCAGGGCTGGACCCGCGATCCCTTCGGGGCCGAGATCGCGGACGGCCGGATCTACGGCCGCGGCACCTGCGACATGAAAGGTGGCCTCGCCACCGCGATCATCGCCGCCGAGGCCTTCATTGCCGCGCGCCCCGATTTCGCCGGTGCGATCGAGGTGAGCGCCACGGCGGACGAGGAATCGGGCGGCTACGGCGGCGTCGCGTATCTCGCCGAACAGGGCCGGTTCAACCCCGACCGCGTCCAGCACGTCATCATCCCCGAACCGCTCAACAAGGACCGGATCTGTCTCGGGCATCGCGGCGTCTGGTGGGCCGAGATCGAGACCCACGGCCGCATCGCCCACGGCTCCATGCCCTTCCTCGGCGACAGCGCGATCCGGCACATGAGCGCGGTGCTCGACGAGATGGAGCGCAATCTCTACCCGCTGCTGGCGCAGAAACGCACCGACATGCCGGTGGTGCCGGAAGGGGCGAAGCAGTCGACGCTCAACGTCAACTCGATCCACGGCGGCGAACCGGTGCCCGAGCCCGGCTTCACCGGCTACCCGGCCCCCTGCGTCGCCGACCGCTGCACCATCGTCATCGACCGCCGCTTCCTGATCGAGGAAGACTTGCGGGATGTGAAGGACGAGGTGCGGGCGTTGATGGAACGGGTGAAGGCGGAGCGGCCGGGGTTTTCCTACGAGATCCGCGACATGCACGAGGTCGTGCCGTCGATGACCGATCCGGACGCGCCGGTTGTCCGCTCGACCGCCGCGGCGATCGAAAAGGTGCTGGGGGCGCGGCCCGACTTCGTGGTCAGCCCCGGCACCTACGACCAAAAGCACATCGACCGGATCGGGCGGCTGAAGAACTGCATCGCCTACGGGCCCGGCGTGCTCGACCTGGCCCACCAGCCCGACGAATGGATCGGGATCGACGACATGGTCGATTTCGGCAGGGGTCATGGCGCTGGTGTTGGACGAATTGCTCTGAGGTCTCGACACGGCTTGCGCCTGGGCGACCGAGGCGAGGGGGCGCTGCCCCGCCGGGCTGAAGGCACGCCCCGGGCGTGACGCTCCTCCGAGGGTCTTTGGAACCAAAGAAGCGGGGGCGGGCGAGGACTGCGCGACGGGTGGGCGAACTCGGACAGGGGGTCAACCCTTTGATCTTGTTCATGGTACCGCTAACGGGTATTTGGTGGGCGAACTGCGCCGGGGGCCGTCGGCCAACGCCGGCCGTTTTCTCATGAGAGCGCCCGCGCGCCCAGCCACAGGCGCTTGCCTCGTCATCCTGGTCCGGACCTGTCCGCCGGGCGCAAGCCCGCGTGCGCGGGCTTATTCGCCCCAGGGGATCCAGGTGGTCTTCACTTCGGTCGCGTGGTGCAGGAACTCGCGGCCCTCGCCGTCCGCCCCGAACCAGTCGCGCGCGCGGGCGTTGTTCACCCAGGTGCGCTTGAGGTTGCCGGCGGCCTCGTGTTCCACCAGCGCCGAGAGATCGGCGCCCGAATGGGCCCAGATCGCGTCGACGTCGAGATGACCGGCGAGCGCGGTGGCGAAGTCGTTGTGCAACCCGGTGAGAATGTTGACCACGCCCGGCGGCACGTCGGAGGTCTCAAGCACCTGGTAGAAATCGGTTGCGGCCAGCGGGTAGGGCTGCGAGGCGGCGAGCACCACCCGGTTGCCCATCGCGATCGCCGGCGCCATCAGCGAGACGAGGCCGAGCAACGGCGCCTCGTCGGGGCAGAAGATGCCCACGACCCCCACCGGCTCATGCGTCGCCAGGGCCGCGCCGCGCATCGGCACGGGTTTGACCGCGCCATCGTACTTGTCGCACCAGGCGGCCCAGGTGAACAGCCGCTCGATCGCCAGCTCGACCTCGCGCGCGCCGTTGCGCGCGCCGGTCAATCCGTTGATCCGGGAAGCGAATTCCTCCGCCCGCGCCGAGAGATTTTCGCCGATGTAGAACAGGATCTGGGCGCGCAGATGCGCCGTGGCCTTGCCCCAGCCCTCGGCCTTGCGCGCCGCCTCGACGGCGTTGCGCACATCCTTGCGGTTGGCGAGCCCGGCATGGCCCAGACAGCTTGCCGCGTTTCGACCAGATCGCCCGGGAATAGCCGCCGTCTGGCCGCGCCTGCTTGCCGCCGACGAAGAACTTGGCGGTGCGGTCGAGCGCGTCGACCTCGGCCGCTTTCGGGGCCGGGACGGCGACCAGCGGGGTGAGCGGTTTGGTTTTCACCTTCGGCCTGGTGTAGGCGAGCAGCCCTTCCCAGCCGCCTTCGCGCCCGAAGCCGCTCTCGCGCTCCCCGCCGAACCCGGCGGCGGCGTCGAAGACGTTGGTGGTGTTGAGCCAGACCACGCCGGCGGCGAGTTTCGGGGCGACGTCGAGCGCGAGGTTCATGTTCTCGCTCCACACGGTCGCGGCCAGCCCGTAGCGGGTGTTGTTGGCCAGCGCGACCGCCTCGGCGGGCGTGCGGAAGGTCGTGGCGACGAGCACCGGGCCGAAGATCTCCTCCTGCATCAGCTCGGCCGCCGGTGACAGCCCGGTGAACAGCGTCGGCGGGTAGTAGCAGCCCTGGTTCGGGAGCGGTGCAGGCGGCCTGGTAGACCTCGCCCGCCTTGCCGCCTTGCTCGACCATCTGAGCGATGCTCTCCAGCTGCACCCGGTCGATGATGGCGCCGATGTCGATCGACTTGTCGAGCGGGTCGCCGACCCGGAGCTTGTCCATGCGCTTCTTCAGCTTGTCGTAGAAGCGGTCGGCGATGCCCTCCTGCACGAGCAGCCGGGAGCCGGCGCAGCAGACCTGGCCCTGGTTGAACCAGATCGCGTCGACCAGCCCTTCGACCGCTGAATCGAGGTCGGCGTCGTCGAAGACGATGTAAGGGCGACTTGCCGCCCAGCTCGAGGGTGAGCTTCTTGCCGCTGCCGGCGGTGGCATGGCGGATGATCCGCCCGACCTCGGTGGAGCCGGTGAAGGCGATCTTGTCGACGTCCGGGTGCTCGACAGAGCACGGTGCCGATGCGCCCGGCGCCGGTGATGATGTTGAACACCCCCGGCGGCAGCCCGGCCTCCTGGGTGAGCTGGGCAAACAGCACCGCGCTGAGCGAGGTGGCCGAGGCGGGTTTCAGCACCACGGTGTTGCCCATGGCCAGCGCCGGCGCGACCTTCCAGGCCAGCATCAGCAGCGGGAAGTTCCACGGGATGATCTGGCCCGCCACGCCCATCGGCTCGCGGTCGGGCAGCTCGGTCTCCATCAGCTGGGCCCAGCCGGCGTGGTAGTAGAAATGGCGCGCCACCAGCGGCACGTCGATGTCGCGGGATTCGCGGATCGGCTTGCCGTTGTCCATGCGTCTCGAGCACGGCGAGCAGGCGTGAATGCTTCTGGACCAGCCGGGCGAGCGCGTAGAGGTATTTCGCGCGTTGCGTGCCCGGAAATCGCGGCCCATTTCACCTGCGCCTTGCGGGCGGCGGCGACGGCGGCGTTGACGTCGTCGAGACCTGCCTTGGTGACCTCGGCGAGCAATTCGCCATTGGCCGGGTTGCGCGCCTCGAAGGTCTCGCCGGGGGCGGTCCACTTGCCGTCGATGAACAGCCCGAACCGTCGGTCGTGGGCCTCGAGCCAGGCCTGAACCTCGCCGTCGCTTTCGGGTGCCGTGCCCCAATCCATGGTGTCGAAGATGTCCTTGATGGTCATGCATGGTAGCTCTAGCGGGCCATGGCGTGGTCGGTAGCCGGCCGAGTAATGGCCGGTGACGTGGTGTTCGAGCTGGCGCTCGATGTCGAGCAGCAGCGACGAGGCGCCGAAGCGGAAGAGATGCGGCGTCAGCCAGGCGTCGCCCAGTTCTTCCTTGAGCAGCGCGAGGTAAGTCAGCGAATCCTTCGCCGTCGAGATGCCGCCGGCGGGTTTGTAGCCGACCCGGTAGCCGGTGCGCTCGTGATAGTCGCGGATCGCGCGCATCATCACCAGGCTGACGGGCAGGGTGGCGTTGACGCTTTCCTTGCCGGTGGAGGTCTTGATGAAATCGGCGCCGGCCATCATGCAGACCAGCGAGGCGCGCGCGACGTTGCGCAGTGATGCCAAGTTCGCCGGTGGCGAGGATGGTTTTCAGGTGCGCCGGCGCCGCATTCGGCGCGCATCTCGCGCACCTCGTCGTAGAGCGCCTGCCAGTTGCCGGTGAGCACGTGGCGGCGGGAGATGACGATGTCGATCTCACCGGCACCCGCCTTGACGCTCTCGCCGATCTCGGCGATCCGCAGCCGGTAGGGCGACAGCCCCGCGGGAAAGCCGGTGGAGACGGCGGCAACGGGAATGGCGGTGCCCGCGAGCGCCTCGACGGCGGTGGGCACCATCTCGTGGTAGACGCAGACCGCGCCGGTGGTGATCGCGCGGCATCTCGAGCGCGTCGAGCAGGTCCTGCGCGCACCGGCTGGCGCGCCTTGGCGCAGAGCCGTCGCACCCGTCCGGGGGTGTCGTCGCCGGCCAGCGTGGTGAGGTCGATCATGCTGATCGCCTTCAGCAGCCAGGCCGCCTGGTGCTGCTTCTTGACCGACCGCCGCGCGCCGATGGTCCCGGCGCGGCGTTCGATGGCGGAGCGGTTGGCCTGGGCGGACATCACCCAGTCCATGTCGAGCGGCTGGCCGGGGTTGCGGGTTTCGACCGCCTGGGGAAGCTGGGCCGTCTTCCCGCCCGTGGGCACGGTATCGGTCTTCATGTCTCCTCCCCTCTCGCGGGCTGTGCGCGTGAGAGTCGCACGCAAGGTCTGGATTGGCAAGATTTACCGGGAGGTCAAAGTCAGCGCCATGACGTTGCGTAAGAGTTTCGCATCTCCGGGCAAACACCGCGCGCCAAACCCTTGAGAACCCCCCGGTTTGATCTGTGTCATGGGGCGGATCCGCGAGTCCGGGGAAAGAGTTGTCCATGCTGCGGGCTTGGAGCTAGACTGCCCGCCATGCGCGTGCCGGGCGGTGAGTCCCTTCACCGAAAGTCGATGCCTTGCGCGTGTGACCCAAAAAACAGAGAGGAGTCACAAACCCATGCACATCTCCATGAAGTCGGTCCTGTTCGCGTCTGCGCTCGCCTTCGCGAGCCCCGCGCTCGCCGCCGGCACCGCGCCCGACGGCTCGGCGCTCGCCGACGACCAGACCTTCACCTACCGGGTGCTCGACGAGCACAGCTCGGTCGATCCGCAGATCGTCGAGGACGTGTCGGGTTCCGAGATCGTCCGCGACCTGTTCGAGGGCCTCTACAACCAGGATGCCGACGGCAACCTCGTGCCCGGTGTCGCGCTCGACCACACCCTGTCGGACGACCGGCTGACCTACACGTTCACCCTGCGCCCCGAAGCCAAGTGGTCGGACGGCAAGCCGGTGACCGCGGGCGATTTCGTCTACGGCTGGCGCCGCCTTGCCGACCCCGAGACCGCCTCGCCCTACCAGTGGTTTGTCTCGGTCATGAACCTTGCCAACGGCGAAGCCGTGACCGGCGGCGAGATGCCGGTCGAAGACCTCGGCGTCAAGGCCATCGACGACCACACGCTTGAAGTCACGCTCGCCAGCCCGATGACCTACTTCCCGCTCACCACGACCCATGCGTCGACCTTCCCGTCGCCGGCCTGGGTGATCGAGGAGCATGGCGCCGACTGGACCGCGCCCGAAAACATCGTCTCGAACGGCGCCTATGTGCTCACCGAGCACGTGCCGCAGGAACGCTCGGTGCGCGTCGCGCAACGAGATGTACTGGGACAACGACAACACGATCATCGAAGAGGTCGTGGCGCTCGTCATCAACGACGAGAACGTGGCGCTCACCCGCTACCTGGCCGGCGAGCTCGACCGGACCGAAATGCCGGCCGGCCAGTACCCGGCGCTGAAGGCGGAATATCCGGACGAGGCGCTGAGCTTCCCGCGTCTGTGCAACTACTACTTCAACTTCAACCTGACCGACCTCGGACCGGAAGCGACCCAGGACGTGCGCGTGCGCAAGGCGCTCGCCTACGCCGTCGACCGCGACATCGTCGTCGAGAAAGTGCTCCAGGGCGGCCAGTTCCCGGCCTACACCTTCTCACCGGCCGCGACTGCCAATTTCGAGCCGCCGGCGGTTGACTACGGGACCTGGACCCAGGAAGAGCGCAACGCCAAGGCGGTGGAGCTTCTGGCGGAAGCCGGCTACGGCCCCGACAACCCGCTGTCGTTCTCCTATCTCTACAACACCTCGGAAGCCCACAAGAAGATCGCCATCGCGGTCGCCAGATGTGGAAGCAGGCGCTCGGCGTCGAAGTGACGCTGGAGAACCAGGAATGGAAGACCTTCCTCGAGACCCGCGGCAACCACGATTTCGAGATCGCCCGCGGCGCCTGGTGCGGTGACTACAACGAGGCCTCGACCTTCCTCGACCTCGTGCACACCGAATTCGGGCTACAACGACGCCGGCTATTCGAACGCCGAAGTCGACATGCTGCTCGACGAGGCCAAGTCGATGGACGACCCGTCGGCCAGCTACACCCGCATCGAGGAAATCCTCGCCGAAGAGATGCCGGTGATCCCGATCTACCACTACGCGGGCGTCTACATGATGAACCCGGCGATCTCCGGGTCCTGGCCGGTGCAGAACGTGGAACAGAACTGGTACTCGAAAGACCTCTACAAAGTCGCCGAGTGATCCACTAATAGAGCCGACGGACGTCGCGGGGGAGACCTCGCGGCGTCCGGCATATCTCCGGGGACCCACTTCACATGTTCAGCTTCATCATCCGGCGACTCGCCGTCGCCATACCGACGTTGCTCGTCCTGTTGATCCTGTCGTTCTACCTGATGCAGTTCGCACCGGGTGGGCCGTTTACCTCGGAGCGTCCGCTGCCGCCACAGGTGCTGGCCAATATCGAGGCGAAATACGGGCTCGACCAGCCGACCTGGAAGCAGCTCCTGAGCTACATCACCGGCATTGTCACCGAGTTCGATTTCGGGCCGTCCTACAAGTACAAGGACCGCACCGTGAACGACATCATCGCGCAGGGCTTCCCGGTGACGCTGACCTACGGCACCATCGCCTTCGTGCTGGCGATCATCGTCGGCGGCGCGCTGGGCATCGCCGCGGCGATCCGCCAGAATACCTGGCTCGACTATTTCGCGGTCGGCTTCACCATCGGCGCGCAGGTGCTGCCCAACTTCGTGATGGCGCCGATCCTCATTCTGATCTTCACCCTCTGGCTGGGGTGGCTGCCGGGTGGCGGCTGGAACGGCGGCCAGTGGAACCACCTGATCATGCCGGTGATCGCGCTGTCGACCTCCTACATGGCCTCGATCGCCCGCCTCACCCGGTCGTCGATGCTCGAGGTGCTGCGCTCGAACTTCATCCGCACCGCGCGGGCCAAGGGCCTGCCCGACAATGTCATCATCTGGCGCCACGCGCTGAAGCCCGCGATCCTGCCGGTGGTCTCCTACCTCGGCCCGGCCTTCGTCGCGATGGTCACCGGCTCCTTCATCATCGATTCGATCTTTTCGACCGGCGGGATCGGGTATTTCTACGTCAACGCCGCCTTCAACCGCGACTACGCGGTGATGATGGGGCTCACCTTCCTGCTCGGATCGATGACGATCCTGTTCAACATGGTGGTCGATATCCTCTACGCCTGGATCGACCCGAAGATCCGGCTGTGAAGGGGCGGCAGGCATGACAAACGTGACCCTCAATCCACAACAGCCGAAGACGGCCGAGATGGCCAAACGCATGGACGAGGTGAAGGGCCGCTCGCTCTGGGCCGACGCCCGCACCCGGTTCCTGCGCAACAAGGCGGCGATGGTTTCGCTGATCGTGCTGGCGCTGGTCGCGGGGTTCGCCTTTTTCGGCCACGCGCTGAGCCCCTGGGACAACGAGACCATCGACTGGGACGTGCTCGGCAACGTCAAGGAAATGGGCAAGCCCTCGCTCTCCAACGGCCACTTCTTCGGCTTCGACGACTCGGGCCGCGATCTGTTCAACCGGGTCGTGCAGGGCACCCGGATCAGCCTGATGGTCGGCGTCGTCGGCGCGCTGATCGCGGTGATCGTCGGCACCACCTACGGCGCGGTCGCGGGCTTCGTCGGCGGCCGGGTCGACAGCGCGATGATGCGGTTCGTCGATATCGCCATGTCGATCCCGTACATGTTCGTGCTGATCCTGCTGCTGGTGGTGTTCGGCCGGTCGATCGGGATGCTGTTCGTCGGCATCGGCCTCACCGCCTGGCTCGACATGAGCCGGATCGTGCGTGGCCAGACGCTGTCGATCAAGAACAAGGAATTCATCGAGGCGGCGGTGGCGACGGGGGTGCCCTGGTTCACCATCGTGCGCCGCCACATCGTGCCCAACCTGCTCGGCGTCGTCGTGGTCTACGCCACGCTGCTGGTGCCGCAGATGATCCTCACCGAGAGCTTCATCTCGTTCCTCGGCCTCGGCGTGCAGGAGCCGCTCACCTCGCTGGGGCGCGCTGATCTCCGAGGGCACCTCGACCATGAGCTACGGAACGCTGTGGCAGCTCTTCTTCCCGCTCGGCTTCTTCGTGATCTCGATCTTCGCCTTCTTCTTCATCGGCGACGGTCTGCGCGATGCGCTCGACCCGAAAGACCGCTAGGAGGCCTGGGCCATGACTGAACTTCTCGAAGTGCGCGACCTGCGGGTCAGTTTCGACACGCCCGACGGCACGGTCACGGCCGTCGACCAGATCTCGTTCGATCTGCGCCGCGGCGAGACCCTCGGGATCGTCGGCGAAAGCGGGTCCGGCAAGAGCCAGCTGGTGTTCGGCATCACCGGCCTGCTGGCCTCGAACGGCCGCGCCACCGGCTCGGCGAAGCTCGACGGCATGGAGATCCTGAACCTCGAAGCGGCGAAGATGAACCGGATCCGGATGGAGAAGATCGCGATGATCTTCCAGGATCCGATGACCTCGCTGAACCCCTACCTGCGGGTCTCAGACCAGATGGCCGAGGTGCTGGTGCATCACCGCGGGATCTCGAAGAAGGCCGCCATTGCCGAAAGCGTGCGGCTGCTCGACGCGGTGCGCATTCCCGAAGCGAAGGCGCGGGTGACGATGTATCCGCACGAGTTCTCCGGCGGCATGCGCCAGCGGGTGATGATCGCGATGGCGCTGCTCTGCCAGCCCGACATCCTGATCGCCGACGAGCCGACCACGGCGCTCGACGTGACCGTGCAGGCGCAGATCCTGACGCTGCTGGCGGAGCTGCAGACGGAGTTCGGCATGGCGATCGTGCTGATCACCCACGACCTCGGCGTGGTCGCCGGGAGCTGCGTGGAAACGCTGGTGATGTACGGCGGCCAGGTGATGGAGCACGGCACCGACCGAGGCGATTTTCGACCGGCCGACGCATCCCTACACGCTGGGCCTGCTCAAGCGCGGTGCCGCGGCTCGACAAGGACGACCGCGGCGCTCGAGACCATCCCCGGCGAGCCGCCCAACATGATGAACATGCCCGCGGGCTGCCCGTTCGTGCCGCGCTGCGAGTTTGCCGACGACGGCTGCTGGGTGAACCGCCCGGTGCTGGAACGCGCGCAAGGGTTCGAGACCCGCACCCGCGCCTGTCACCGTAGCCTGGAGGAGCTGGCATGAAGGACGTGACCGCCCCGATCCTGACAGTCGACGACCTGAAGGTCTGGTTCGACGTGAAGACGCCGGGGGCCTGGCCCTGGACCGCACCGCGCAAGCTCAAGGCGGTCGACGGGGTGAGCTTCGAGCTGAACCCCGGCGAGACGCCTGGGCATCGTCGGCGAGTCGCGGCTGCGGCAAGTCGACGCTGGCGCGCGCCGTGATGCAGATGGTGCCGGTGCGAGGCGGGCAACGTGGTCTGGCTGGGCGACGAGCTGGTCGGGCTCGACACCGGCCAGATGCGCAAGCACCGCAAGGAATGCAGATGATCTTCCAGGATCCGCTGGCCTCGCTCAACCCGCGCATGACCGTCGGCCAGATCGTCGCCGAGCCGCTGCAAGACCCATCACCCGAACCTCGCCGCGGCGGAGATGAAGGCGCGGGTCGCGCGAGCTGCTGGACACGCGTCGGCCTGCTGCCCAACCTGGTCAACCGCTATCCGCACGAGTTCTCCGGCGGCCAGTGCCAGCGCATCGGCATCGCCCGGGCGCTGGTGCTCGAGCCCGAAGCTCATCATCTGCGACGAGCCGGTCTCGGCGCTCGACGTGTCGATCCAGGCGCAGATCATCAACCTGCTGATGGAGCTGCAGGCAGCGACCTGGGGCTGGCGCTGATCTTCATCGCGCACGACCTGTCGCGTGGTGAAGCACATCTCCGACCGGGTGGTGGTGATGTACCTCGGCCACGTGATGGAGATCGCGCCGCTCGGACGAGCTCTACGCCAACCCGATGCACCCCTATACCGAGGCGCTGATCTCGGCGGTGCCGATCCCGGATCCGAAGCTCGAGAAGGCGCAAGCGGTGATGCTGCTCGACGGGGACCTGCCGTCGCCGCTGAACCCGCCCTCGGGCTGCGTGTTCCGCACCCGCTGCCCGATCGCCGAGCCGCGCTGCGCCGAGACCAAGCCGGTGCTCGCGCACAAGGGCGGCGATCACCAGGTGGCCTGTCATCTGAGGTAGGCGACGGCGCCTGCAAGCGCCGTGCGAACGCGTTTCGAAACGCGTTTTGAAGCGGTTTCGAAACCGCTTCGCCGCCGTCCCGCGCAGGGCTACCAGGGCTGGCGCAGGCAGTCGAACACCGCGTAGATCGCGCTGCGCGATCCGGCCATCGAGAAGGTCAGCACGTTGCCCCCGACGGTCAGGCGCATCTGGTGTCCGGCGGCGGCGGCGTCGATGATCGACCCGTTCAGAGGGCTCACCAGCAGGTCGCCGTCGCTGTAGTAATCCGTGGTCCAGCGTTGGCCGTCGATGTCGATCCCGCCGGAGATGTGGTCGGCCGGGTTGAAGGTGGTCGCGAGCCGCCAGTCGGTGCCGGAATTGACGAGATGGAGCTGGAAACCGCCCGGCTGTTCGGTCCAGGCCGAGCAGCCGCCGAACTCGCCGGAATACTTGTGGGCGACGATGCTCCACCCCGGGACCTGGGTGTAGAGGATATCGTGGTCGTAGGCGGCGGCGCGCTCGGGCAGGGCGGAAATCAGCGGCAGGACAAGCGCCAGGGCGGCGCGGCGGAACGGCAGGTTGCGTAGCATCGGTGTGTCTCCCTCTGGACGTCTTCATCCATTGGAAAGCGCAGACCGTTTTTCGCGCAGCGGGCGCACCCGGATTTTCCGGGCACCCGCGTTGTCAGGCCGACCCCGTTTTCCGGACCCGGCGCGCCCTGCCGGCGGCGCCTCAGTCGAGCGTCTGACGGTAGCGCAGCATCGCGATGGCGACGATCACCGCACCGATCAGGACGATGGCGCGCAGGTCGGGCGCGATGTCGCTGAGTTCGGCGCCTTTCAGCATCACCTTGCGCACGATGCGCAGGAAATGCGTGGCCGGGATCGCGGTGCCGATGGTCTGGGCCCAACCGGGCATGCCCGCGAAGGGGAACATGAAGCCCGACAGCAGGATCGTCGGCAGGATCATCAGAAAGCTCATCTGCATGGCCTGCATCTGGGTTTTCACAAGCGTCGAGATCAGGAAGCCGAGGCCGAGATTGACGACGATGTAGATGTTGAAGGCGATGAAGAAGGCGACCGGGCTGCCGAGGAAGGGGACGTCGAACAGCAGCTCGCCGGCGGCGAGGAAGACAACGGTCTGGATGTAGCCGACGAAGACGTAGGGCAGGATTTTCCCCAACATCACCTCGAGCGGGCGCACCGGTGTGGCGATCAGGGTTTCCATCGTCCCGCGCTCGATCTCGCGGACCATGGCGACGGCGGTGATCATCACCAGGGTAAGGGCCAGGATGATCGCCAGCAGGCCGGGCACGATGTTGGTCGAGGTGCGCCCCTCGGGATTGAACTGGCGGTGGGTGACGACCGAGAAGGGGTCGGGCGCGCCCGCGACCGCGGCGAGCGGGCCATCGAGCGTTTCCGCGATGGCGACGCCGACCACGCCGTTGAGCGCCCCGATGGCGGTGGCGACCGCGGTGGGGTCGGAGGCATCGGCCGAGAGCAGGATCTGCGGGCTCAGCCCGCGGATGATGTCGCGCTCGAAATCGGGCGGGATCACGACGATGAAATTCGCGGTCCCGTCACGCAAGACCCGGTCGCCCTCGGCGGCCCCGGTGGTGTAGCCGAGGAAGTCGAAATAGTCGGACGCATCCATTGCCGCCACCACCGCGCGCGCCACCGGGCTTTGATCGTTCATCTCGATCATCGTCGGCAGGTTGTGCGGATCGGCGTTGATCGCGTAGCCGAAGATGACGAGCTGGATGATCGGGATGCCGATCATCATCGCGAAGGTCATCCGGTCGCGCCGCATCTGGACGAATTCCTTGACCACGACGGCGCGGAAGCGCGAGAGCGAGAACAGGCTCATGTGCGCGCCGCCTTCACGGATTGTCCCGGGGCGAAATTATCGGCCGCCGTGGCCATCAGGTAGATGAAAGCCTCTTCGAGCTCGGCCTCCTTTTTCTCCCAGCGGTGCAAACCGTTGACTTCTGACCGCTCGGCGATCACCGCGTCGAGCCCCGCGGCATCGGTGGAGGAGACGTGGAGCTGGGCGCCGAAACGGGCGACCTGTTCGACCCGCGGGTCTTCCAGGAGCGCGTCTTCGAGTGCTGTGAGGTCCGGGCCGGAGACCCGCCAGGTGGTGAGGCCGACGCGGGCCGGGATCTCCGCCGCCGGCCCGTCGATCAGCTTCTTGCCGTAGGCGATATAGGCGATGTAGTCGCACTGGATCGCCTCGTCCATGTAATGGGTCGAGACCAGCACGGTGACGCCCCGCCTGGACAGCCGGCGGATCTCGTCCCAGAAATCGCGCCGCGCCTTGGGATCGACGCCGGCGGTCGGCTCGTCGAGCAGCAGGAGCTGCGGTTCGTGCTGCATGCAGGCGGCGAGCGCAAGGCGCTGCTTCCAGCCGCCCGAGAGCGTGCCGGCAAGCTGGCCCGCGCGGCTCGTGAGCCCGAGCGTTTCGAGCGTGTGCGCCACCACCTTACGGCGGTTCTTCAGCCGGTACATGCGGGCCATGAAATCGAGGTTCTCGCGGATCGTGAGATCGCCGTAGAGCGAGAACTTCTGCGTCATGTAGCCGACGTTTTCCTTGATCGCCCGGGTTTCCTTGCGGATGTCGTAGCCGAGCGTCGTGCCTTCCCCGGCGTCCGGGGTGAGCAGCCCGCACATCATGCGGATCGTGGTGGTCTTGCCGGAGCCGTTGGGGCCGAGAAAGCCGTAGATCGCGCCTTTCGGCACGTCCATGTCGACGTGATCGACCACCGTCGTCTTGCCGAAGATCTTGGTGAGACCTTTCACCGAGATGGCCGGCGCCCCCATTGAATCTGAGGCGGTCATTGCGGGCGTTCCAGGCTGACCGGTTGGCCGGGCAGGAGGCCGGTGCCGGGCGCCAGCCGCGCCTCGGCGCGAAACACCATCCGATGGCGTTCGTCGCGTGAGTAGATGATCGGCGGCGTGTACTGCGGGTCGGACGCCATGCGGGTGATGCTGGCGTCGATGCCGTCCGCGCAGCCGTCGCAGCTGAGCGCGAGCCTGTCGCCGACGTCGAAGCTCGATCGCACGGTCTCGGGCAGGTAGAACAGCACCTTGAGCGCGTTGGGCGGCAGGATCGACACCACCGGCGTGCCGGCGGAGGCGACCTCGCCGACGGTATAGTAGACCTTTTCGATCCGCCCGGTGATCGGCGCCGTTGTGCGCATGTCGTCGAGCCGGGCGGCGGCGACCTCGGCGTCGGCGCGCGCGGCGTCCAGCGTCGCCTGCGCCGCGATCACCTGCTCGCCGCGCGCCGGCAGTTCGGCGACCCGGAGCTGGGCGTCGAGCTGGGCGACATGGGCGTTGGCCTGGTCGAGCGCGCTGCGGTCGGTATCGACCCTGGCCTGGGTGACGATGCCGCGCTGGGCGAGGTTCTCGGTGCGCGCGAGCGTGGTTTCGGCCAGCGCGCGCGCCGCGCGGGCCTCTTCGAGCGAGGCGCGGATCACCGCGATCTCGGCCTCGCGCGAGCCGGTTTCGAGGTTGCGCAGGTTGGCCTCGGCTTGGGCGACCCGGGCGTTGGCGGCCCGCAGGGAGGCGCGCTGTTGGCTCGCGTCCATGTCGAACAGGAACGCGCCGACGGTGACCGCGTCGCCTTCGGCCACCGAGAGCGTGCGGATGCGGCCGGTGACCGAGGGCGCGACATAGACGTAGTCGGCCTCGACATAGCCGTTGTAGACCGGGGTCGGATCGTCGCCGTAGCCGGGGACGATCGCGGTCAGGAGCGCGGCGAAGGTGGTGGTGAGCCAGGCGAGGGCGCTTTCAAACATCTGGGTGGCTTTCGGGTTCCCGGGCGAACAGCCCGTTGAGCAGGATATCGAGGTGGTTTTCCGCGAGCGCGTCGAGGGCCAGGCCGCGCTCCGGGCGGATGCCGAAGATCTCCGAGAGCATGAGGTGGAGCACGATCGGCCCCATGATCGTGCGCAGCGTGAGTTCGGGGTCGACGGGCCTGAGCTGCCCGCTGTCGACGCCGTGGCGGATCAGCCCGATCGCGAAGGGAAGCACCCGGTCGAGCACCGCGTTTCGGTACATTTGCGCGATCTCGGGCGCGATGACGGCCTCGCGGATGACGACCTTGGGGACGGCGAAGACCTTCGGGTCCGACAGGCCGGCGACGATGCTGGCCAGCAGCGACCTCAGCGTGGCGCGCAGATCGCCCCGGGCGATGTTCGCCTCGGCGAGCGCGCGGTCGGCGACCGGGGTGACCGCGCGTTTCACCAGCCCCTCGAGGATCGCCTGTTTTGACGGGAAATAGAGATAGACCGCGCCCTTGGACACGCCCGCCGCGGCGGCGATCTGCGCGACCGAGGTGTGGGCATAGCCCTGTGCGACAAACAGGGTCAGCGCCGCGTCGAGCAACTCGTCCGGCCGGTCTTCGGCGCGGCGGCGAAACTTCGGTTCGGGTGAGTTGGGGCGGGGCATGGCAAGAAACTAACTGACCGGTCAGTTAGTTTCAAGTGCGGGACGTCGCGGGGCGGCAGTGACAGGACAATCGGGCCTGCCGCCGGCCCGGAGCGCGGGGCGGATGTGCAGCCTTTATCGCGGCGAGCGCGCGGGGATGAAGGAAACCCCGGGCCGTCCCGTTCATCCCGCCTAATCGGCGCTACGTTGTGCGTGGCAACACCGGTGCGCTCTTGTCCAGCGCCAGCTCCGCATCGGAGAACCGCCACGGTCCGCGCACGCCGGGCACGCCCTCGGGGGCGATTTGCAGCCCCCGGGCCGCGACCTGGGCGTCGTCGAAAGTGGCGGCGATGTCGTTGATCGGACCGGCCGGCACGCCGGCGTCGCGCAACGCGGCGAGCAGGGTTTCCGCCTCCCAGGCGCAGGTGGCCTCGGCGAGAACGCCGATCAGGATCTCGCGGTTTTCCACCCGGGCGGCGTTGGTGGCGAACAGCGGGTTGTCGGCCAGCGCCGCGAGCCCGAGTTGCCGAGCGAGCGCACCAAACTGCCGGTCGTTGCCGACGGCGACGATCACGTGCCCGTCTTCCACCGGCAGCGCGTCGTAGGGCACCAGGTTGGGATGGGCGTTGCCGAGCCGTCCCGGGGCCTGCCCGGTGGCGAGGAAGTTCATCGCCTGGTTGGCGAGCAGCGCCACGGCGCTGTCGAGAAGCGCGAGATCGACGTGCTGGCCGCGCCCGGTGCGGTGCCGTTGTTCGACCGCGGCGAGGATGCCGATCGAGGCATAGAGCCCGGCGACCACATCCGTAACCGCGACCCCGACCTTGACCGGCGCGCCGTCTTGCATGCCGGTGATCGACATCAGCCCCGAGAGCCCCTGGATCATGAAATCATACCCCGGCTCGGCGGCGCGAGGACCGTCCTGGCCGAAACCGGTGATCGAACAATAGATCAGGCGCGGATTGAGCGGGGCAAGGCTTGCGTAGTCGAGCCCGTAGCGGGCGAGCCCGCCGACCTTGAAGTTCTCGATCACGATGTCGGCGTCGGCCACCAGACCGCGCACGGTGTCTTGCCCCTCGGGCGTCGAGAAATCGGCCACGACGGAGGTTTTGCCGCGGTTTGCGGCGTAGAAATAGGCCGCCGTCCGGTCGCCCTCGCGCTCGATGAAGGGCGGGCCCCAGGCGCGGGTGTCGTCGCCCGCCGGGCTTTCCACTTTCACGACGTCCGCGCCGAGATCGGCCAGCGCCTGGCCCGCCCAGGGGCCGGCGAGCACGCGGGCGAGTTCGACCACCTTGAGGCCTTCGAGCGGTTTCATCGGCGTTCCTTCACAGATAGGGCGGCGTGCAGGCCGAGATGATGCGGGCGGGCACCGGGCCAGGGTTGCGGAACCGGTGCGGCGCGCGGCTGTCGAACAGATAGGCGTCGCCGGGGCCGAGCACCATGCGCTGATCCCCGACCGTGACCTCGATCTCGCCCGCCACCACGATCCCGCCCTCGTCGGCCTCGTGGTCGAGCATCGCCTCGCCGGTGTCGGCGCCGGGGGCGTAGGTCTCGGTGAGAAGTTGCAGCCCGTGCGCCAGCGCGTCGCCCACTTGCGCGATGGCGACGCCGGTGCCGAGGCGCCCGGTGAGATCGGTGAGCTCGCCCGCGCGGAAAAACACCTTTTGCGGTGGCGTCTCGTCGGGTTCGAAGAAGGCCGACATGGTGGTGCCGAGCCCGCCGAGGATGCGCCTGAGCGACGCGACGGAGGGCGAGGATCGCCCCGTTTCGATCATCGAGATCTGCCCGTGCGGCACGCCCGCGCGCTCGGCGAGCTGGCGCTGACTGAGGCCCGCGGCCTGGCGCAGCGCTTTCAGCCGTCCGCCGGTGTCGAACTCGTCGTCCATGGTGCTGTCCCGTCCGCGTTGCGCAACTTTCTCCTAGCATTGCTCAGGATATTGCGCAATACCGGTGCAAACGAGGGAGACACCGGATGCCGCACGACCTGCCTGCCAAAAGCCGCCCGGAGCTGGGACATTTCGACTGGGACGATCCGTTCCTGCTCGACGCCCAGCTCACCGAAGACGAGCGCATGGTGCGCGACGCGGCGCGCGCCTATGCCAGGACAAGCTCGCGCCGCGCGTGCTCGAGGCCTTCCGCAAGAAGAGACCGACCCCGAGATCTTCCGCGAGATGGGCGAGCTCGGCCTGCTCGGCCCGACCATCCCCGAGGAGTACGGCGGGCCGGCGGTTCCTACGTCTGCTACGGCCTGATCGCGCGCGAGGTCGAGCGCGTCGACTCGGGCTACCGCTCGATGATGAGCGTGCAGTCCTCGCTGGTGATGTACCCGATCTACGCGTTCGGCACCGAGGCGCAGCAGCGCAAAGTACCTGCCCAAGCTCGCCACCGGCGAGTGGATCGGCTGCTTCGGCCTCACCGAGCCGGACCACGGCTCCGATCCCGGCGGCATGGCGACGCGCGCCAAGAAGGTGGACGGCGGCTACCGGCTCACCGGCAGCAAGATGTGGATCACCAACTCGCCGATCGCCGACGTCTTCGTGGTCTGGGCGAAGGACGACGCAGACGGCGAGATCCGCGGCTTCATCCTCGAGAAGGGCATGCAAGGGCCTGACCGCGCCGAAGATCGACGGCAAGTTCGTCGCTGCGCGCCTCGATCACCGGCGAGATCGTGATGGACGACGTGTTCGTGCCGCGAGGAGAACGCTGCTGCCCGACGTGCGAGGGCCTGAAGGGCCCCTTCGGCTGCCTCAACAGCGCGCGCTACGGCATCGCCTGGGGCGCGCTGGGCGCGGCCGAGTTCTGCTGGCACGCGCGCGCGCCAGTACACGCTGGACCGCAAGCAGTTCGGCCGCCCGCTGGCCGCCAACCAGCTGATCCAGAAGAAGCTCGCCGACATGCAGACCGAGATCGCGCTCGGCCTGCAGGCGCTGCCTGCGGCTCGGCCGGCTGATGGACGAGGGCACCGCCGCGCCCGAGATCATCTCGCTGCTCAAGCGCAACAACTGCGGCAAGGCGCTCGACATCGCCCGCATGGCGCGCGACATGCACGGCGGCAACGGCATCTCCGACGAGTTCCGCGTGATCCGCCACGTGATGAACCTGGAGGCGGTCAACACCTACGAGGGCACGCACGACATCCACGCGCTGATCCTCGGCCGCGCGCAGACCGGGATGCAGGCGTTTTTCTGAGCCCGGTCGGATCTGTGCTACTCCGTGTCACTGCGTAGCACAAAACGCACCGGTATCACGTCGCGGAAGCCCGGTTTTCGCGGGCGGTTTACGGATTCGAACCCGGAATGCCCCAATAGGCCGCGATATCGGCCATCAGCGAATGGGTGTTGCGCCAGGCAAAGCCGCTGTCGGTGCCGACCAAGTAGCCGATCAGCCGCAACCGTTCGCCCCGGATCCCCTGGGCCACGATCTCATCGGGAAAGATGACGTTGCGGCCATAGGCCATGCGCGTGGCGATGCGCAGGCCGGGCATGGCGAGATTGACAAGCTCGGTGCAGGCCAGCCGGTCGGTCGTCGCGACCTCGAAGGTGTAGTCATAGGGCAGGTCGAGGCTGCCGGCGAGCGTCGCGTAGGCTTGGCGCCGCGCCGATGCGGACAGGGTCGGGCGCAGGATGACGGCGGCGTCGGCTTCGATCACCTTGGCCGCGGTGGTGGTGCCGACCTTCGGTGTCTTCGCCTCGATGAACAGCTTCCCGGCGCGGATATCGCCGCGCAGCGGGGCAAGGCCGGGGAGATCCCACAGCCCGGCGGCCCGCAGCTGCGCTTCGGTGCCGAGATAGACCACGTCATGCGAGAAACGGCCGGGGATGATGTTGCCCCAGAGGTAGCTCTTGTTGCCGGTCAACACGAGATCGAGCGGCTGGAGCCGGGCCAGGAGTGCGGCCTCCGCCGCCCTGTTGCCGGCCAGCCGGCCTGGGAAACCCTTTTCCTGGTAGCTGCCGTACATCTTGCCGGCCACCCGCGATCCGAGGTCGTCGGCGAGGCCGAACGCGGTCCGGACGAGATCTTCGGGATAGAACTTCTCAGGCTCGGCGCAGCAGGTGAAGGTGCGCGGATTGACCTCGGCGATTTCGTCGGTGAAGCCTGGCCCGACGGTCGTATGTGCGCAGGCTGACAGGATCGCAGACGCCAGAAAGAGCGCCAATCTCTTGAATGGAAGAAACATCCGCACCCCCCCAGGTGTTCTCAATACCCGCAGACTATAACGTATCGAACCTTTCCCCGGGGTTTAATCCTGTGAGACAATGTGTTTCCGGGCACGCCGTGTGGGGCGCCGACGCTGGCCGGGTGGGCAATCGCGCCGGACATCCAGGTCACAGTGCAAACGGTCGAACTTCTGCCGCCCGTCGGCGGCTTCGGCGGTGAGCGCCGCGGGTTCGTCGCTGATGCGCGCGCGCCAACGCTGCGCGCGGCGATATCCACCGTTTGGCCACCGGCATTGAGCGGGGTTGCGCGGAATTCGGGCCCGTAGAGTTCTGCGGCGGCTCCGGCTTGATGGGAGACGCGGCCACCGGTCGCGGCTGGGGTGGCGCGACTATCTCCTGGCACGGCGCCAGGTCCTGGTCGCGGGGATCTCAACAGAACCCCCGGGGGCCTTCCCAATCGGGAAATCGCTCGACAACCCGGGCGTGCATGGCAAAGGTAGACCGCCAGCGAAAGGAGCCGCGATGAAACCGGACCACCCCGAGCACCGGGCGCCCGGGCACGCCGAAGCCGCGCGCTCCCGCGCGCCGGTGATCGTCTACCCGCCGGAGCGGCTGCCGGAACCGGACCTGCGGCTCTACCGGCGCGCCCGCGCGGCGGCCGAAAAGGTCGGCGAGCTGCGGGTTCCCCCGCGCGACGCCCGCACCTTCGGCGTGAAGGCGGGGCAGTTCTTCCGGATCCGCAGCGTCGAGGGGCCGCAGGTGGGCGATCTCAACCTGTGGAACGCCCACGACCTCGATGAACGGTTCTATTCCGGCAAGGCCCGTGCGTTGCACGGCACCCACCTCTCCACCGGCGACCGGTTGTGGTCGGGCTTCCCGTCGTTGCGGCCGATGGCGACGATCACCGACGACACGCTCGACTGGTACGGGATCGATGCCTTCGGCGCCTCGGTGCATGACGTCGATCGGCACCCGCTGCGATCCCTACACCAACTGCCTGCTGACGGGCGATCCCTACCATTACTGCTGCCACTCGAACCTGACCCGGGCGCTGGCGGATCATCTCGGCGTGCCGCTGGCCGAGGCCGAGCCGCACGTGCACGATGTGCTCAACGTGTTCATGTGCACGGGCTTCACCCGCGACACCGGACAATACTTCATGAAGGCGAGCCCGGTGCACCCGGGAGATCACCTCGAGTTTTTCGCCGAGATCGACCTGGTCGGCGCGCTGTCGACCTGTCCGGGCGGGGATTGCAGCACCGGGCATTCCTCCGACGCCGCCACCTGCTACCCGCTGCTGGTCGAAATCTTCGCCCCGCCGCCGGGCGCGCTTGACGGCTGGCAGAGCCCTGCGCCCAACCACTACGACCGCAGCCACGGCGTTGTGCCGGGCGGGCGCACGCGCTAGCCTGCCGGCAACAATCTGGAGGACGTCACATGCTGCGCTCGGCCGGGATCAGGTTCTTCATCGTCGCCGTTCTGGCCGTGCTCATGGCGATCCCCGTGCAAATGGTGTCCTCGATCGTCGACGCGCGGCGCGACTATTCGCGCGAGACGATCCGTGCGGTCGGCGAGGAATGGGGCGGAAGCCAGGTGCTGTCGGGGCCGGAACTGGTGATCCCGGTCCGCCGCGAAGTGACGGAGATCCGCAAACGCGAAGTGGTCGACCCGGCGACCGGCCGCGTCGAGGTCCACCCCGAAAGCGGCCAGCCGATCCTCGAGACCTTCGAGGAGACATGGATCGAGGAGCGGCCGCCCTTGGTGCTGCTGCCCGGCCGGTTCGACGCGATCCTGACCACCGAGACCCAGGTGCGCTACCGGGGCATCTTCGAGGTGCCGGTCTATACCGCCGATGTGGGGCTGACGCTCGACTTCCCCGCCGAGGGGATCGAGACGGCCCTGGAGGACGGCGAGGAGGTGCTCTGGGACGAGGCACGGCTTGAGATGTTTCTCTCCTCCAACCGCGCGCTCAGGGGCGCGGCGGCGCTGGAGATCGGCGGCACGGCCATGGCGCTGGAGCCGCTCACCGGGCGGGGCGGGATCGTCGCCGCGGTGGGCGATATCCGGGGCGGTGGCGACGTGAGCCTGCGGCTGGGGCTGAACGGGGCCGAACGGCTGATGATCGCGCCGGTCGGCCGGTCCACCCGGGTCGAGATCTCCGGCGACTGGCCGGACCCGGCCTTCACCGGCGCCTTTCTGCCCGATGAGCGCACGGTGAGGGAGGACGGCTATCACGCCTTGTGGACCGTGCCGCATCTCGCCCGCGCGGTGCCGCAGGTGGCGCGCGCGGGGGTGATGGGCGAGGCCGGCGACGCGATCGCCTTCGGCGTGAGCTTCTACCAGCCCAACGACTTCTACCAGAAGGCCTGGCGCGCGGCGCGTTACGGGTTGCTCACCATAGCGCTGACCTTCCTGACGGTGCTGTTGATCGAGGGCCAGCGGGCGCGCCCGGTGCACCCGGTGCAGTATATCCTGATCGGCCTGGCCCAGGCGATCTTCGTGCTGCTGATGATCGCCTATGCCGAGCATATCGGCTTCAGCCCGGCCTACCTCCTGGCCTCGGGCGCCACCATCGCGCTGCTTGTCATGTTCGGGTGGATCGGTCTCAAACTCGGGCGCCGCACGCTGGTGCTGGCCGTCCTGCTGGTGGTGCTCTACGGGGTGCTTTGGCTGATCCTGGAATCGACCGACTACGCGCTGCTCGCGGGGGCGACGCTGGCCTTCCTCGCCCTGGCCGCGACGATGATCGTGACCCGCAACGAGGAATGGTATGCGCCGCCGGGCAGCCCCGGGGTGTTCGGGCGCAGGAAGTCGGCGCGGGTCCCGGACCAACCTCCGAACTGAGACCGGGGGGCGAAGCCCCCGCCCCGCTCGCCGCAGGCGGCCAGGGGCGAAGCCCCTGGCGATTTCCGATGGCCCGATCCGCAAAGCGGATCGGCGCGGGTCGGATTGGCGTGAGCCAATTCGAAATCAGCAGTAGCGCTCGATGCCGATGAGCTGGCCGTAGGAATAGCGGTCCCCCATCGCCCAGCCCGGGGGCAGGATCCGGTCGAGCTCGGCCCGGTCGTCGTCCGAGAACGTGATCTCGTCGGCACCTTTCCACTCCAGGAGATGCGCCACCGAGCGGGTGGCCGGGATCGGGATCAGGTGGTCGCCGCGGTCGAGCGTCCAGGCCAGCGCGGTCGCCGCCGTGGTCCAGCCCCGGTCGGCGGCAAAGGCGCGCAGGCGGCGCACAGCTTCCATGTTCTGGCGGAGATTGCGTGGCTGGAAGCGCGGGTTGGCGCGGCGGAAGTCTTTCTCGCCGAAGGTGGAGGGATCGAGGTCCACATCCGTGAACATGCCGCGCCCGAGCGGCGAGAACGGCACGAACGCGGTGCCAAGCTCGGCGCAGGCCTGGATCATCCCGAGCTCGGGCTGCCGGGACCATGCTGAGTATTCCGACTGCACCGCGTCGACGTGGCCAACTGTGTGCGCGAGCCTGAGCGAGGCGGGCGCGATCTCGCTAAAGCCGATCGCACCGATCAGCCCCTCCTCCTTGAATCTCAGCAGCGTCTCGGTGACCTTTTCGATTGGTATCGACCAGTCGCGCCGGTGCACGTAATAGAGCGCGACGTGGTCGATGCCGAGCCGGATCAGCGAGGCCTCGAGCTCGGCGCGCAGGTGGTCTTCGGAATTGTCCACCGTGCCGCGCGGCGCGCCGATGACGATGCCGCCCTTGGTGGCGATCTTGAACCGCTTGCCCCGGTCCGCGGTCCAGGCGCCGATCACCTCTTCCGACGTGTAGGGCCCGTAGATGTTCGAAGTGTCGAGGAAGTCGATCCCCATCTCCCAGGCCGCGTCGAGCGTGGCGAAGCTTTCCGCGCGGCTCGTGGGCCCGTAGAACCCGCCAAAGCTCATTGCCCCGTAAGCGATGGCCGAAACCTCGGGGCCGTGCCGGCCCAGTTTGCGTTTTTTCATGTCTGTTCCCTCAGATAACGAATTCGCCCTTGTCCATGACAAGGCGGCGGGTGCCGTCCGCGGCGATGCCGGTGACCCGGATCTCCGGTCCGCCGATCATGCAATCGTGGTGGATCTGGCTCTCGTTCATCCCCGCCAGCACACGGTCCGCACCCGCGTCGAGGTTCATCGCGTAGGCATTGCCGAAGGCGATGTGGCAGGCGGCGTTCTCGTCGAACAGGGTGTTGAAATAGAGCACGCCGGAGCGCGCGATCGGCGAGCTCTCGGCCACCAGCGCCACCTCGCCGAGACGGCCGGCGCCCGCGTCGGTGGCGAAGTGGTTGCGGGCCACCTCGACGCCCTTGTCGGCCTCGACGCTGATGGCCTTGCCGCCGGCGAACTCCGCCACCAGCCCCTCGACGATGGTGCCGCCGATCACCGCCGGCTTGGTGAACACCGCGCGGCCCTCGGTGCGGGTCCGGTCGGGCATGGTGAAGACCTCTTCGGTGGGCAGGTTCGGGGCATAGGCGGTGCCGTCCGGCAGGCTGTTGCCGCCGCCGACCCAGCGGTGGCCTTTCGCGAGCCCGACCGTGAGATCGGTCCCGCCGCCCTCGAAATGCAGCGCCTCGAAACGGGCCGCGTTGAGGTGGTCGCGCCGGCGGGCCAGCTCGGCGAAATGCGCCTCCCAGGCCGCCATCGGGTCGCCCGGCATGTCGAGCCGGAGCGCCTGGAATACGTGCTCCCACAACCGCTCCACCGCGGCGCCGCGGGTCAGCCCGGGGAAGACCTGGTGCGCCCAGCCCTCGGTGACGAAGGGTACGATGTTCCAGTTGACCTCGCCCGACACGATCGCGTCGAGCATCGGCTTGCGGGCCTTTGCGTGGGCCGTGTTGGCGCGCGCAACCCGGGCGGGATCCTGGTCGGCGAGCAACCCGGGCGTGTCGCCGGCGATCGCGAGGCGCGCGGCGCCGGCGTTGAATGCGCCGGCCATCGCCTCGAACAGCCAGCCCGGCGCGGTGTCGATCGCCGCGTCGGAGCCGTGTTCGTATTTCGCCAGCACGGCGGTCGTCGTCGCTGTAGAGCGTCACCACGTTGCTGGCCCCGGCGGCATAAGCCTCGCGGGTGATCCGGTTGGCGAGGTCGCGCGCGCCGATATCGGCGGTCATCACCAGCTCCTGCCCCGGTTTGAGGCCGAGGCCGAAGCCGACGGCGAGCTTGGCCAGGCGATCCAGTTTGTCATTGAAATCCATGGGAAACACTCAGTTGAAGGCGGCTTCAAGGGCGATCTCGACCATGTCGCCGAAGCTCTTCTCGCGCTCCTCCGACGGCAGGGCCTCGCCTGTCACCAGGCTGTCGGAGACGGTGAGCACGGCCAGCGCGCGCACGTCGTAGCGGGCGGCGAGGATGTAGAGCTCGGCCGCCTCCATTTCCACCGCGAGCACGCCGTGGCGGGTCATCTGTTCGGTGAGATCCGGGCGTTCATCGTAGAACACGTCCGACGAATAGATCCCACCGACATGGGTGGCCACGCCGCGCGCCTTGGCGGCCGCGTGTGCGGCGCTGAGCAGCCCGTAATCGGCCACGGGCGCGAAATTCAGCTCGCGGAACAGGCCCGAGGAGGGGGTCGCGAGCGTGGTCGAGGTCATCGCCAGAACCACGTCGCGCAGCTTCACGTTCTTCTGCATCCCGCCGCAGGAGCCGATGCGGATGAGGGTCTTGGCGCCGTAGTCGCGGATCAGCTCGTTGGCGTAGATCGACAGCGACGGCATGCCCATGCCCGAGCCCTGAATCGTGACCCTGTTGCCGCGCCAGGTGCCGGTGAACCCCAGCATCCCGCGGGTCTCGTTCACCAGTTCGGCGCCCTCGAGGAAGTTTTCCGCCGCCCAGCGGGCCCGGTAGGGGTCGCCCGGCATCAACACGGTTTCGGCGATCTGGCCCGCCTTGGCCCCGATGTGGATTGTCATGGCCCGCTCCTCTGTCTGGCCCCCGGACTATACCGGCTCGGCCGGCGGCGAACAGGGGGGACGTGGGCTTACCACCAGGCCGTGCTTTCCCCCGGTCGAGATGGGTGCGCACATAGGCCGGGAGCGGCCAGGCATCGCGGTCCATGGCGGAGATCCGGCCCTTGTGGCTGTCGCGCCAGGCTTGGTCGTAGCGCTCGGGATGGATCGTGACATCGATCCGGGCAAGCGCGTCCTCGACCAACGACTTGGTCCCCTCGATCTTGTCGGCGAGTTTCGCCTCGGGCGCTTTGCCGGACAGCAGTTTCGGCATCGACAAGCCCGAGAAGGCGCGTCGCCCGACCGACAGCGCGACCGCCAGAACCGGGTTGGCGACCAGCCCGCCGATCCCGTCGACCGCCGAGACCCCGACGAATTTCCAGTCGAGCCACCCGCGTTGTCCCGTGCCGGACGTCAGGTCGCGCCGCATCCGGTCGAACTCCGTGGCGAAGACTTCGCGAAACTGGCGGGCGAATTCGGTGCGGCTGAAATCATCGCGCCCCGCGAATATCGGCAATGCGGGCCGCACGAAAAGGCCGCTTTCGGAGCGCGCAACGAATTCCTCGAAATCGAACAGGAAGAAATAGTCCTCCGGGTCGCGGGAATTGTGAATCAGATAAATCGCGATCTCGACTTCGCGCATGAGGCGAGGAAACCGACGGCCTGACAACCAGTTATTCATGGACCCATGAATGAGAAAACCGGAGCCCACGTAAAGGCCCCGGTTGTTATTTCACTTGGTATCAGGGCGGAAATTCAGATCGCGAGATCGTCTTTCTGGCCGCCCGCCTGAATATGCGCCGACATCCAGCCCGGCGCGCGTCCGCGACCCGACCAGGTTTCGTCCGGGTTGTTCGGATTGCGGTACTTCGGGGCGACCTTGGCCCGGCCATCGGCGTTGCTTTTCGCACGCCGCGCGCGTGGGGCCGGCTTTTCGCCCTTTTCGGCGATGGTCAATTCGTCGAGGGAAAACCCATGCGCCTTGGCGGCGGCCTGGGCGGCTTTCAGCGCGGTTTTCTTGTCTTTGGCGTCAAGCGCCTTGATCGCAGTGTCGACATCCGCCCGCAGCTTCTCGAGTTGCTTGCGTGTCATCTGCTTCAATTCGGCCTTCATGGGATTCTCCGTGGGGGTCTGGAAACTGGTTAAACCGATTATTCAAAAGCTGATAACAGGCGGCGAAACAGTTTTAAAGAGAAAATGTAGGAAAAGTGAAAACTTGATAGTTGAATACCCGGAGAAAACCGGGATGGCGCCGGATGTTTCCCTGCGATAACCGATTTAAATTCGAATGATTTTAGCGGGTTATGCGGAAACCGGGCGGAATTTCGGGCATTTCGGCGGGTTCGATCGCCACGCCGGTGACGTTGGCCCAGCGCGGGCCGATATGCAACGCCTCGACCATTTCGTCGACCGCGGATGATTCTCCGCCGATCAGCGCGGTGACGGATCCATCGGCTTCGTTGCGCACCCAGCCCGCGAGGCCCAGAGCCCGTGCCCGGCTTTGGGTCCAGGCGCGGAAACTCACCCCCTGTACCCGGCCGGTGACGTGGGCGATGACGGCGCGGTCGGTCCCGCCGGTCACTCCGCCGCCTTGGCGCGTGGATCGGCCAGAGTGACGATGTCGTCCATGATCACGTTGAGTTGGAAATCCTTGGGCGTATAGACCCGGGCCACACCCATCGCGCGCAGCCGGTCCGCGTCGGCCTCGGGAATGATCCCGCCGGCGACGACCGGCACGCCGCCGAGGCCCGCCGCCCGCATCAACCCCATCAATTCCTCGATCAGCGGGATGTGGCTGCCCGACAGGATCGACAGGCCGACCACATGGGCGCCATCGCGTAGAGCGCTTTCGACGATCTCCTCGGGCGTCAGCCGGATCCCCTCGTAGGTGATGTCCATCCCGCAATCGCGCGCCCGCGCCGCGATCTGTTCGGCGCCGTTGGAATGGCCGTCGAGGCCCGGCTTGCCGACCACGAACTTCAGCCGGCGCCCGAGCGCGTCGGAGACGGCATCGACCCGGGCGCGGATGTCGTCAAGCCCCTCGGTGCGGTTGGAGGGCGCCTTGGAGACGCCGGTGGGGCCGCGGTACTGGCCGAAGGCCTGGCGCACCGCATCGCCCCATTCGCCCGTCGTCGCACCGGCCTTTGCGGCCGCAATCGAGGCGGGCATGATGTTTTCGCCGGACGCGGCGACCTTGCGCAGCCAGCCGAGCGTGCGTTGCACCTCGCCCGCGTCGCGCGCGCTGCGCCAGGCCTCGAGCCGCGCCACCTGCTCGGCTTCCGCTTCCGGGTCGGCGACCATGATCGCTTCGGGGCCGGAGGTGAGCGGCGAGGGGGCGTGTTCGGTCCATTTGTTGACGCCGACCACGGTGGTGTCGCCCGCTTCGATCCTGGCGATCCGCTCGGCGTTCGACTCGACGAGCCGCGACTTCATGTAGTCGATCGCCTCCATCGCGCCGCCCATCGCGTCGATCTGGGCAAGCTCGGCGCGCGCGCCGTGCTTTGAGCGCCTCGACCTTGCGCTCGATCGCCGGGTTGCCGTCGAAGATGTCGTCGTATTCGAGCAGGTCGGTCTCGAAGGCGAGGATCTGCTGCATCCGGAGCGACCATTGCTGGTCCCACGGCCGCGGCAGGCCGAGCGCCTCGTTCCAGGCGGGAAGCTGCACGGCGCGGGCGCGGGCCTTTTTCGACAGCGTGACCGCGAGCATTTCGATGAGGATCCGGTAGACGTTGTTTTCCGGCTGCTGCTCGGTAAGGCCGAGCGAGTTGACCTGCACGCCGTAGCGGAAGCGGCGGAACTTCGGCTCTGTCGACGCCGTAGCGTTCGCGGGTGATCTCCTCCCAGAGATCGACGAAGGCGCGCATCTTCGACAGTTCGGTGACGAACCGGATGCCGGCGTTCACGAAGAAGCTGATCCGCCCGACCATCTCGGGGAAATGCTCGGCGGGGACCTTGCCGCGCAGGTCGTCGAGCACCGTGATGGCGGTGGCGAGCGCGAAGGCGAGCTCTTGCTCCGGCGTCGCGCCCGCTTCCTGCAGATGGTAGGAGCACACGTTCATCGGGTTCCATTTCGGCAGGTGCTCGCGGGTATAGGCGGCGACGTCGGTGATCAGCCGCGAGCGAGGGCTTCGGCGGGAAGACATAGGTGCCGCGCGAGAGGTATTCCTTGATGATGTCGTTCTGCACCGTGCCCTGGAGCTGGGCGACATCGGCGCCCTGTTCCTCGGCGACCGCGACATAGAGCGCGAGCAGCCACGGGCGCGGTCGCGTTGATCGTCATCGAGGTGTTCATCTGTTCGAGCGGGATCTCGTCGAACAGCGTCCGCATGTCGCCCAGATGCGCGACCGGCACGCCGACCTTGCCGACTTCGCCGCGTGGCCAGCTTGTGGTCGCTGTCGTAGCCGGTCTGGGTCGGCAGATCGAAGGCGATCGAGAGGCCGGTCTGGCCCTTGGCGAGGTTGTTGCGGTAGAGCGCGTTCGACGCCTTCGCCGTTGGAGTGACCGGCGTAGGTGCGAAACAGCCACGGCCGATCGGCCCGGGCGTCGGCCAGGCCCTGGGGGCGGTCTTTTTGGGGCAGCTCGGTCATCGGGGACTCGCTCTCATGTTGCGGTGCAGCATTTCTGCCGCAAGCAACAAAATTACTCAAGCCCGATTTTCGGGGGAATATCCTTGCGCGACCTTGGGCCGCGTCCGGGGCCGCCTCAGGCCGTCGGCACGGTGAGGATCAGCATCAGGGCCGTGGCCAGCGCGGCGGAGAGGGCAAAGATCCGGAAAGTCGAGGCCAACATGGCACCCTCCAATGAACTGCTCAGGTGTGGTTCATCCACATCTTGTGGATAACTCTAGCATGGCAGACCGTATATGGCGCTGCCCCATGTTCGAAAAAGGCGAGGCGTTGCGGCAGGGTCACGCAAGCCGCCTGTCCGGGAGGTCCGGCGGGTGCCAGGTCAACGCGGTGGCGCGCGAGCGCGCTTCGGGCCGCCCGCAACTTTCCCGCGAGCGGCTGTGTCAGGCACACCTCCTTGAGCGGCGTCAAAGACAGATAAGTAATCTAATGATAACATAAGACTGCAAAGGAGGTGACACGATGAAACATATCTGGAAAACATTCGTTCCCGTGCTCATCGCGGGCAGCCTTGCAGTGCCGATGATGCCGACGGCGCTCTCCGCTGACGACGCGGCGGATCAGGCGGCGATCCGGGAGTTATGGACCAGCTACCAAGGCTACGTGGTTGAGGGCGACCCGGATGGTTGGCTCACGTTGTGGGATCCGGACGGCATCCAGATGCCGCCGGGTGCACCGATGCGCAGCTTCGACACGCTTGTCGAAGAGGAGCGGTGGAACCCGGGCGATTTCACGGCGATGGAGATCGATCCGATGGAGATCGTCATCCTTGGTGACACGGCCTATTCGATGGGCACCTACTGGTTCGAATTCCCAATCGAAGATGATGGACAGGGCCGTTTCGAAGGCAAGTTCATGACGATCCTGAAACGCCAGGATGACGGGTCGTGGAAGATCTTCCGCGACATCTTCAACGCGAACGCCGAATGAATTCTGCTCGGGGTGGCCATTGCGGAGGCCGCCCCGCGCACCCGACCCAAAGGAGAGGTGACATGAGACGGACTGTGGTAACGGCCCTTTCGGGTCTTGCTCTGGCGTTGGCAGGGGGTCTGCCGGGGACGCCTTTATGGGCGGATGAAGCTGCCGACCAGGCGGCGATTGCGGCCATTTGGGACGAATATGAAACTGCGCGCGTGGCCGTCGATTACGAGCGTTGGCTGGCGCTCTGGGATGCGGGCGGCATCAAGATGTCGCAAGGCAAACCGTCCATCCCCTACGAAATGTTCGCTGAATTGGTCGCGCCCGGGTTTGTGCCCGGCGACACCGACGCGATGGACATCGTGTCCGGAAGAAATCGTCGTGTTCGGCGATTGGGCCTTCAGCATGGGGACCTATTCGGTGGACTGGACGGAGGACGGGGTTCCCGGGCACATGGACGGCAAGTTCCTGACGATCCTCAAGCGCCAACCCGACGGCGCCTGGAAGATCTATCGCGACCATGCGAGCGCGAACACCAAGTGACGGCGATGCGGGGCGGCCTGTCTGGTCGCCCCTCGAATTCCGTCACCCGGCCCACGCCTGACGTCAACTCGAACAGATCTGCGCGATCACATGTTTTCGAGCCCGGCGTTGAGCCCTGTTCAACGACGGAATACCGGGGGATGATAGTTTACCTTCCGAGCGAACACGAAACGAAGGAAGGCGAGGCATGAGCCATTGATCGAGAAACTTGTCCCTGTATTCCCGTTGGGGATCACCGTACCGGTGGCCGAAAGACCGGTTGACGAGGCGGCAGACCCAGCGGCGATCCAGGCGCTCTGGGTGATCTACGAGACCGCCGTGCTCGAGAGCGATGCGCATATGTGGATATCGCTCTGGGATCCCGAGGGCCTCCGGCTGTAACCCAACGGGTCGGTGCGGGACTACGATCGGTTGCTGCACGAAGAGATCGATTGGGTCGAAAACCCGACCGATGCATTTTCGGTTCTGCCGAAAGAAATCGTCATCATGGGCGAGCATGCCTATTCGATGGGGACCTACGTGGTCGATTTCGCGCAAGGTAAGGGCAAGACCCACCGGGTCGACGGCAAGTTCATTTCGATCCTGCGCCGGCAGGAAGACGGATCGTGGCGGATATTCCGCAGCATGACAAACGCCCGCGACGCGTGAACCGGGCCCGGGGCCGCGGCCGGGCTGTTGCCCGGCGACCCCGCCCAAGCCTTTGATGCGCCATCGAATGCTGGACCCGCCCGGCGTTTGGTGAGAACGTGCGCGCCATGACACGCATGGTCGAACTGCCGCTGTGGGCGCTTGTGCTCATCCTCGCCTTTGCGGCCGTCACGTTCGCGTCGCACTTTCTGTTTCCTTCTGTGCGCTGGTTTTTCCGCAAGCGGCTCGAGCGCGCGGTGGCCGAGCTCAACACAAGGCTGACCCGGCCGATCGAGCCCTTCAAGCTCGCCCGCCGCCACGACATGATCCAGCGGCTGATCTACGATCCGGAGGTGGCGAAGGCGATCCAGGCCCATGCCGAAGCCGAGAACGTGCCCGAGGATGTCGGGTTCGAGACGGCGCGCCGCTACGCCCGCGAGATCGTGCCCCGGTTCTCGGCCTTTGCCTATTTCGGCTTCGCGATCTGGCTCGCCAAGGTGCTCTCGCGCGGCTTCTACCGGGTCCGCCTCGGCGCGTTCGACGAGTCCGGGCTCGAGCATGTCGACCCCGAAGCCACCGTGGTCTTCGTGATGAACCACCGCTCCAACATGGATTACGTGCTGGTCACCTGGCTCGCCGCGGAACGCTCGCACCTGTCCTATGCGGTCGGCGAATGGGCGCGGACCTGGCCGCTGTCGGCCCTGATCCGCGCGATGGGGGCCTATTTCATCCGCCGCAAAAGCCAGGACGCGCTCTACCGCAAGGTACTCTCGCGCTACGTGCAGATCTCCACCGCCGGCGGCACCACCCAGGCGATGTTCCCCGAGGGCGGCCTCAGCCTCAACGGCGCGGTCGGGGTGCCGCGGATGGGGCTCCTGAATTACATGGTCGAGGAGTTCACCCCGGGCGCCAGTCGCGACGTGGTCTTCATCCCCGTCGCGCTCAACTATGACCGGGTGATCGAGGACCGGGTGCTGGTGGCCGCCGACACGGCCGGAATCCGCAAGTTTCGCCTGCGGTTCATCGACGTGGTCAAACATGTCTCGACCCATCTGTTCCAGCGGCTCACCGGCCGGTTCCACCGCTTCGGCTATGCCAGTGTGAGCTTCGGCCAGCCGCTGTCGCTGACCCGGTTCATCGAAGAAAACCCGGACGTGGCCGACCATCCGACCGGCCTGCTCGCGCGCCGACTGATGGCGCGGATCCGCGCGGTGGTGCCGGTTTTGCCGGTGCCGGTGGTCGCGGCCGTGCTGCTGGAAAACGACGGACAGCAGGGGCGTGGGCTGGAGCGCAACGAGATCGCGACGCGGTTTTCACAGCTGGTGAACGAAATGGAGGGGCGGGGCGCCCATATCCACATGCCGAAGGCGGGGGTCGACTATGCGGTCGATTTCGCGCTGCGGCACCTGGAGTTGCGCAAGGTACTCCGGCGGGCCGGCGACCGGTACAGCGTCAACCCCGACGACCGCGCGCTCCTGAGCTATTACGCCAACACGATCGCGCATCTCTCGGCCGAAATCCCCACCCCCGAAGCCCATGTGGCGCTGGAACGACCGCTGACCGGCGGAACACCCGACCCATCCGGCACGACATAAAATTACAAAACCAACACGTCTGCTGTTGCATTCTTGCGGTCTCATTCGTAATGCTGCATGAGCAGCCGCGATTCTGCATCGCGGCAATAGATTGTACAGGACCAGGAGAAGCACATGGCCCTCGATTACGACGCGCCGCAGAAAGACCTCTACGAGATCGGCGAGATCCCGCCGCTGGGCCACGTGCCCAAGCAGATGTACGCCTGGGCGATCCGCCGCGAACGCCACGGCGAGCCCGACAAGGCGATGCAGGTCGAGGTGGTCGACGTGCCGATGCTCGACAGCCACGAGGTGCTGGTCCTGGTGATGGCGGCCGGCGTCAACTACAACGGCGTCTGGGCCGGTCTCGGCAAGCCGATCTCGCCCTTCGACGTCCACAAGGCGCCGTATCCACATCGCCGGCTCCGACGCCTCCGGCATCGTCTGGGCGGTCGGCGACAAGGTGAAGCGCTGGAAGGTCGGCGACGAGGTCGTCATCCACTGCAACCAGGACGACGGCGACGACGAGGAATGCAACGGCGGCGATCCGATGTTCTCGCCCTCGCAGCGGATCTGGGGCTACGAGACCCCGGACGGCTCCTTCGCCCAGTTCACCCGCGTGCAGGCCCAGCAGCTGCTGCCGCGCCCCAAGCACCTGACCTGGGAAGAGAGCGGCCTGCTACACGCTGACCCTCGCCACCGCCTACCGCATGCTGTTCGGCCACCGCGCCGCACGAGCTGAAGCCCGGGCAGAACGTGCTGGTCTGGGGCGCCTCGGGCGGCCTCGGCTCCATGGCGATCCAGCTCGATCGACACCGCCGGCGCCAACGCCATCGGCGTGATCTCCGACGAAGACAAGCGCGACTTCGTCATGTCGCTCGGCGCCAAGGGCGTCATCAACCGCAAGGACTTCGACTGCTGGGGCCAGCTGCCGAAGGTGAACAGCGGCCGAGTACAAGGACTGGTTCAAGAAGTGCGCAAGTTCGGCAAGGCGATCTGGGACATCACCGGCAAGGGCAACGAACGTCGACATCGTGTTCGAGCACCCGGGCGAGGCGACCTTCCCGGTCTCGACCTTCGTGGTCAAGCGCGGCGGCATGGTGGTGATCTGCGCCGGCACCACCGGCTACAACCTGACCATGGACGCGCGCTACGTCTGGATGCACCAGAAGCGCATCCAGGGCTCGCATTTCGCCCACCTCAAGCAGGCGGCGTCGGCCAACCAGCTGGTGATCGAGCGCCGGATCGACCCGCTGCATGTCCGAGGTCTTCCCCTGGGACGAGATCCCCGACGCGCACATCAAGATGCTGCGCAACGAGCACAAGCCCGGCAACATGGCGGTGCTCGTGCAATCGCCGAAGACGGGACTGAAAACGCTCGAAGAAGCGCTCGACGCCCGACGCTGACGGCGACGGGCAGTACAGACCGGACCCTCGGCCGTTTGGTCGGGGGTCTCTTTTTGTTCTCTTTTTCACCGAATCTTAAGCGCTTCCGTCATATGGTGTTCACGACCTGTTCCGAAGCGGCACACCGCAGCCAAGCACGGCGGGCCGCCCGTGACCGGCGGCCCGGGCGGTCAGGTCTTTGCGCCCGTTTCTCCGTGGGGCCCGGGGACACGCAAGCGTGGAACGAAGCAGAAGCGCGCATGGGCTGGAAATGCGCTCCTTTGGAAAAAGATGGGACACGACATGCGCAGAGAATGGATCATCGACGTTCTTGCCGACCTCAAGGCCTTCGCCGAGCACAACGGCATGGATGCGACCGCGGCGGGGCTCGAAGACGCCGCATTGGTGGCGGTCGCCGAGATTTCGTCGCTCGCCCGCCGATGCCTGGTGCCGGAGGCGGACCTCATCCCGGTGGAGTATGAACGCGAGGCCGGAAACGTGACCGACCTCTTTTCCAATCGCGGACCGGTGTGACTGTTCCGGTGACACCCAGGCGAGGCAACCTGCCCGGCCGATGGCGCCCGGACGCGATGCCGGCTGCCGGACTTGTGAGTATTTGAGCCGGGAAAAAGGCGGGCAGGGAATTGCGGCCTCCGGTGGCCTCCCGGCGTTGCACGGGGCGCGGGGGCCGGCCCGCCCGCGACATGTACGCCTAGCCCGGCAGCCAAGCGCCGCCATCCAACCGCCGCCATACAGCCGCCGCCAGCCAGGCGCCGCCGTACAGCCGCCCACGACCGTTCACCTCGAGACGGCCCGCCGCGACAACTGATCGCCGCCGGCCGGTGTGCAGGGCGCGGGGTACGCACGCCTCGGTTTCCCACTCCCAACTCTGGCCCCGGTCTCTCGCGCTCCGTCTCCCGTCTCCGTCTCTGGCCCCCGTCTCTCGCTCCCCGCCTCGCGGCCCTGTTTCTTGCGCGCTGCCGGCTTCTTGGCTTTTGCCCGGGAGCGGGGCGAGCTAGGGTCGCGCCATGACCCTTGCCACCGTTGCCAGCGTTACGTTTTCCGAGGACCAGGCCGAGGCCCACGACCGGGTGGCGGAGCTGCTGCGGGGCGCCGGCGTCGACATCGACCAGGGCACGACCCTGCCCCCCGGGCGCGGCTCGGGCGTGCTTGCGGTGGTTGGCAAGGCGGGATCGGGAAAGACCCTGCTGCTCGCCGAACTCACGAAAGCGCTGGGCGAGGCCGGGGTCGAGACCGTGTCCGGCGACTGGGAAGGCAAACGCTCCGCGAAAAAGCGCACGGTGGCAATTCTCGCCCCCACCAACAAGGCGGCCTCGGTGCTGCGGCACAGGGGTGTCCCGGCGACGACGATCCACCGGATCCTCTACACGCCCGTCTATGCCCCCGAATACGAGGCCATCGCCGAATGGCTGGCGGGGCAGGGCGAGAAACCGGAGGTGGCCGATCTGCCGCCCGCAGCGCTCGACCGGGCCTACGCCTTCTACCAGAACCAGAAGTCGATCCCCGGCGCATTGGCGGCGGCGGGGCTGCGCGGATCGGATTTCATCGCCGGCTGGAAGCGGCGCGACGATCCGCTCGACATCGGCTTCGTGGACGAAAGCTCGATGCTCGACGAAAAGCAGTTCGATGACCTGAAGGAAATCTTCCCGACGCTCGTGCTGTTCGGCGACCCGGCGCAGCTCGCCCCTGTCGGCCAGTCCGGCGAGATGGTGTTCGACAGTTTCGGCGACGCGACCAAATGCGTGCTGCACCGCATTCACCGCCAGGAGACCGACAACCCGATCCTCGACCTCGCGCATGCGCTGGGCGACGACAGCCTCGGGTTCGAGGCGTTCGAGCGGATGGTCGAAGACGCGGCGGCGCGCGACGACCGGGTCGTGCGCGCGCCCCGGGTCAACGCCGACATGATGGCCCGCTCGCCGGTGCTGGTCTGGCGCAACAAGACCCGTATTCGGCTGATCCATGCCTTCCGCGCGGCCCACGGGGCGCCCGAGGGCAGCCTGAGCCCGGGTGAGCCGCTTGATCTGCGACGGGATCGAACTGCCGCTCAAGCACCGCAAACGCCGGATCGAGCTCGAAGCGAAGGGGCTCATCAAGGGGGCCCAGGCGGTGTTCCTGGGCGACGGCAAACGGCCGGGCTTCTCGCGGCTTCACCTGATCGGTGCCGAGGATCCGCGGATCTCGGTCGCCTCGATCATCAAGATCGAGAAGCCCGACGAGGAGGAACCCTTCATCCCCTTCGCCGCCACGATGGGCGCGGCCTTCCTGCACGGCGCCGCGGTGACGATCCACAAGGCGCAAGGCAGCCAATGGCCCGAGGTGCAGGTGTTCGCGCCCGACTTCTACGCGGCGGCGCGCTCGGGCCGGGTGGAGGCCGGGATCCCGCTGTGGAAACGGCTCGCCTATGTCGCCATCACCCGGGCCGAGACCCGGCTGCACTGGGTCACCCGCTACGCCCTGGCACGCCCGCAGGCCCTGCTCGGCACCGACGACCTCGTGGTGGCGCCCGCTCCGCTGACGCTGGAAGGCCAGACGGATGGCTAGCATTCTCATCACCGGCGCGAGTGCGGGGATCGGCGCGGCGGTCGCCGAACGGTATCTCGACGAAGGCTGGATGGTCGGCCTGGTGGCCCGCCGGGCCGACCGCCTCGCGGCGGTGGCCGGAGGACGGAAGCGCGCGGTGGTGCTGCCCGCCGATGTCACCGATCCGCAGGCGGTCGACCGGGCCTTCGCGGAATTCGCCAGCCGCGCGGGCCGCCTTGATGTGCTGTTCAACAACGCCGGCATTTTCACCCCGCCGGCGCCGATCGACGAGATCGCGCTGGAGGATTGGCGCGCGGCGCTGGCGGTCAATCTCGACGCGATGTTCCTCTGCGCCCGCGCCGCCTTCGGGCAGATGCGCAGGCAGACGCCGCAAGGCGGGCGGATCATCAACAACGGCTCGGTGTCGGCGCATGTCCCGCGCCCGGGGTCGGCGACCTACACCACCACCAAACATGGCGTCACCGGGCTCACCCGGTCGCTCAGCCTCGACGGCCGGCCGTTCGACATCGCCTGCGGCCAGATCGACATCGGCAATGCGGGCACGGAAATGGTCGCCGCCCTCGCGGCGCGCGCCGCCGAGACGGGGGAGGACCCGCAGCCGACGTTGGACGTGTCGCATGTGGCGGATGCGGTCTGGGCGATGGGCACGCTGCCGCTCGAGGCGAACGTGCAGTTCATGACCCTGATGGCGACCAAGATGCCCTATATCGGGCGCGGCTGACGCGCGTCGGGAAATGGTCACAACGAATTGGATCGCCAATGTCCCGGGAATGCCGGGGGCTTGCCAGGGTATTGGCGAAACGACTTTTTCGAAACGCTCTGGGTCAGGCCGGGGCCAAGCGGCTTCAAAGCCGCTTGCCAAGCGGGTTGGAACCCGCTTCCCGCCCGCCTAGCTTCGAAGCACCATCCGGAAGACGGCCGAGGCGGCCCAGCCGGCGGCGATGGCGATGGCGAGCGACATCAACCCGTAGATGAACGCCTGTTCATGGGCGAGATTGTAGAGCCAGCGTTCGAGCCCGACCTTCGCCACGTCGATATCGGTGGAGTAATTCGCCACGATCTCGCCGCCCCGGGTGAGGAAGATGCGGGTCCGGTAGGTACCCTCGGTGAGGTTCGCGGGCAGTTGGATGCGGGTGTCGAACAGCGTGTTGTCGGTGACGGTCACGTTGCCTTCGTCGATCTTGTAGAGCCCGGACTTCTTGCGGATCCGGATCAACGCCTCGGCGAAGCTGTCGGGATCCTCGACCTCTTCGGAGGAGAAGATGCGGATCGATTCCGGGATCGAGATGTGCATCGCCCGGTCGACGCCTTCCTTGATGAGCTCATCGAACGGTCCCGAGGTCGAGATCGCGTAGAAAGAGGGCGCGCGTTGCACCTCGACGGCATCGGTGTTGACCCAGATGCCCATCCGCCGCGCCTTGCGGCGCACGGTGATCGGGTGCGACGGTCCCTCGACGACCACGGCGACGCCAAGCACGCTGTCGGGCGCGGGGGCTTCGCGCTTGATCGCGCCGAAGATCAGAATCTCGGACCCGACGAAGGTGGCGGTGATCGAGACCACGTTCTGGCTGAGACCGGCGACGATCTCTTCGGTTTGCGCGCGGGCCGGCAGGGTGAGGGCCGCGATGAAGGCGAGGAGGGTAAGGAACCGGGTCATGTCAGTGCCCTCCCGTGCCGAGTTCGTAGAGTTCGGACGGCTGGATCAGAAGGTCCAGCCCGAGCTTGATGCAGACCACGAGCACCATCAGCGCCAGCAGGACGCGCAGTTGCTCGGCCTTCATCTTGACGCCGATCCTGGTGCCGATCTGCGCCCCGATCACGCCGCCCACCAGCAGCAGCACCGCGAGCGCGACATCGACCGTGTAGTTGGTCGTGGCGTGCATCATCGTGGTGTAGGCGGTGGTCAGGATGATCTGGAACAGCGAGGTGCCCACGACCACCTTGGTCGGCATGCCGAGAATGTAGATCATCGCCGGCACCATGATGAAGCCGCCGCCGACACCCATGATCGCGGCCAGCACGCCGACGAGCACGCCCACCAGCAACGGCGGCCGGGCAGCAGGGTGGCCAGCAGCGCTGCCAGCAGCCTCCAGGCTGGGGACGACCCCCTCAAGCCAGCGCCGCCACCAGGCTGCCGCCGGCAATCACCACCACCCACATCGTGAGGCTGCGCCAGACCAGGGCCAGCGCGTCCTCGACCACGGGTGGGCATCAGGCCACCCGGTTGCGCGCCATGCTCGCCGGCACAGCTCATCGGGGTCGTCGGGGAAGGTGTCGAGCGCGGCCAGGCCGGTATGTGCCAGCAGATTTTCCGCCTCGGTCAGCGGTCCGTCGACCGATCGATAGTCGAAGGTGCGCCAGGCATGCGAGACGGCGTCGAAATTGCCGGCGATGGCATAGCCTGCCGCGCGTTGTCCGGGCGGGCGCCCAGTCGGCGACATGGCGCATCTCGTCGCTGCACTTCTGCATCTCCTGCGGGCACTGCTCGGTCTGCAGGCGTTCCGCCAGCAGGTGGATCATGCGGTAAGCGGCGGCGCCCACCGGGCCAAACACCACGAACCAGAAGATCGGTCCGATCAGGCGACGGGTGGCCAGCACCACCACCGCGCGGGCCACCGCGAAACTGCGTCGCGGCTCGTCCACCGGGGACCTCGCCGAGACACAGCTGTTGCGCCTGCTCGGCCGCAGCTTGCTGTTCGCCGGCGTCGCGCGCCTGACATGAAGGCCTCGGCATCGCGCGCGAGGTCGCGCGGCCCGAGGCTGAACAATAGGATGAACACACCGAAGGCGAGCTCGAACAGGCTGCCCAGTCCGTGCGTGAACAGCTGCAGCCAGGCGATCAGGATCAGACATCGGCAGCAGCGCCAGCAAGGCGCCCCAGGGGCGTGCCATCAGCCACTGGAAGAACGACACGGCGGCGAGGCGGCGGCAATAGCCATCGAACCAGCGGTAACGTCGGGCGGGTCGGTGGTGCTGTGATACGCGTTCGACGAACAGCGCGAGCAGTACGGTGAGAAAGGTCATCGCAGTGGGTGTCCCGGGGCGAGTGGCGGTCTGAACTGCGTCGATTCTACTTTATGTTTCGCTAATATGCCGTTCCGCGCCGGCGGGGTCGGCCAAGGCGTGGCGATAGCGGGCCCAGTCGAAGTGCGGGCCCGGATCGGTCTTGCGCCCGGGCGCGATATCCGCATGGCCGACGATCCGGTCCGCGCCGATCGCCGGGTAATGTTGGCGGATCTGCCGGGTCAGGCGCTCGAGCTGGCGGTATTGCGCATCACTGAAGGGGGTGTCGTCACTGCCCTCGAGCTCGATGCCGATGGAGAAATCATTGCAGCGCTCGCGCCCGCAGAACTGCGACAGCCCGGCGTGCCAGGCCCGCCTGTCCAGGGCGACGAACTGGATCACCTCGCCGTTGCGCCGGACCAGCAGGTGGGCCGAGACCTCGAGCGTCGCGATCTCGACAAAGTAGGGATGGGCCGTCGGATCGAGGCGATTGAGGAACAGGTCGCGGATCCAGCCGCCGCCGAATTCTCCGGGTGGCAGGCTGATATTGTGGATCACCAGCAGGTCGATGGTGGCCGGATCCGGGCGCTCATCCGCATTCGGCGATGGCTCGTGTTTTGCCCCGGGCAGCCAGATTTCACCGGGCAGGGTCACGGCGCCTCCTGCGCCGGCGCGTCGAGCGCACGCCAGGTGGCCTCGACGATCCGTGCCGGCCGGGCCTCGGCCTGCAGTTCGCAGTGAAACTGGCCGTCGCTGAACAGAAAGACGGTCGGCAGGTGGAAAACCTCGAACTCGTGGGTCAGCGCCAGGTCACGCTGGGCATCGACCTCGAACACGCGCCAGCCGGGTTGCCGGCGGCGGACCTCGCTGAGGACCTGGCGCAGGTGCCGGCATCCGCCGCAATCGGGCGAACTGAACATCACCAGGGCTGTTCCGGCGAGTTCGGACAGGCGCTGGTGAAAATCGAACTGATCCAGCGTGGCTAAACTGGGGTCCGGATGCGGCTTTGCGGACATTTCTTGGTGCTGATCGGGTAACCTGCCTGTAAGTTAACACCAGTTCCGCCGAAAACGGTCATGAATCCATGGTGCCGGCCGTTAACCCGATTGAAGGGCCTGGTTGCGCGCAGGCCGCAGTGGGCCGCTAAATCCTGCGCTTGTGTGACCGGGGTCACCGCTTGGCGAGGGCGGCCGAACTTTGCTCGTCGAAGCGTGATCAATGTCACTGAGGTGTGGCCGAGGCAGGTCTTAAATGGTTTTAAGGTTCGGATCCGGCAACCGGGTCAGTCAGGTGACGGTGATGTCCAGAGGTTGTAATTGATGGCACGCGACAATGTGGTCTCGTTTGATCAGAACACCAGCGGTGCACGGCGCAGGGTTACCGATGCCAAGGTGCACGAACTGGTCGCTGCCTGTCGAAGACGCCTCACGGACACCCTGCCGCGGTTGATGCAGGAACTGTTCGAGCACGTCGACGACGAGCTCTATCAACTGGCGGACAAGTCGGCTAGCGATGTACTGCAGACCCGCTATTTCGATGCCATGCGTGAGCTGCGCAAGCTGCGCGAACCGATTGAAAAAGGCTTTCTCGACAACCAGCTGACCCAGTTCGAGGGGTTTTGGCAGCACCCGCAGGCGGCTGAAGAGAAAACCGTCGCCGAGGGCGACGACGAGCTGACGCTGGTCGACGAGGACGAACTCGAGGAAAATCTCGCCGTCAGCAGCATGGTGTCGAAGGCCGAGAACCGCTATCACCGCGAGCTTTTTGCCCTGAACATGCGCTTTGCGCAGATGGTCGGCGTGCCCGACCTCACCACCCGCCAGAACCCGGTCGGGCCAAACAGCCTGGCCGAGGGTTTCCGCAGTGCGATGCGCCAATGGAGTGGCGATCTGGGCGTGCGCCTGGTCGTGTTCAAGCTGTTCGACCGCTATGTGATGGGCTACACCGGTGGGCTGTACGATGATCTGAACGACGCGCTGGTCGAGGCCGGCATACTGCCGAAGATCGTTCAGCGGGTTCGACGCAATCCGGTTGCACCGTCGGTGCAGCGCGCGCGGCAGGATGACGCCGATCAGGACGGGACGGCTGGCACGCTGTCGGGTGGCGAGGCGGTTGGCGACGAGGTCAGCCAGGAACAGATTCTCGGTATGCTGGGCCAGCTGCTGTCGATGCAGCGCAATGTCGGGGCCCCCAACCTGTATTCCGGTCGTTTGCCGGGCAGCGGCAATCAGCCGCACTTCGCCCACCTGCCCGCGGTCAACTCAAACGAGCTTGTCGACGCGCTGCACGAACTGCAGCACGAGGTCTCGGTGGAGGCGCCGGTCAGCAGGGACGAGATCGAGCAGCTGCAGGGTGAGATGCTGATCAATCTCGGTCGGCAACTCGATATGGGCTCATCCGAGGCGCCGGCGAAGCGCCTCAACCATGTCGATCAGGACGTGATCGACGTGATCGGCATGCTGTTCGATTTCATCCTCGACGACGGCAATGTGCCGGACGCGATGAAGGCCCTGCTCGGACGCCTGCAGATTCCGATGCTCAAGGTCGCGGTGCTCGATCGCTCCTTCTTCGGCAACAAACAGCACCCGGCGCGACGCCTGCTCAACACCCTGGCCCGCGCGGCCATGGCCTGGGTCGACGATGGCGATCGTTCCAGTAAGTCGCTGTACGGTCGGATAGAGACCGTGGTGACGCGGATCCTCGGCGAGTTTTCCAATGATGTCGGCCTGTTCGCCGAGATCTATGATGATTTCAACCACTTCGTCGAACGCGAGGCGCGTGGTGCCGAGGTGGCGGAAGAGCGCATCAACCAGGTGACGCGTGGCCAGGAGCAGCTGCTGATCGCACGTCGCCGGGTAGCCGAGGTGCTGAACGATTTTCGGGTCGCGCAACCCGACCTGCCGCTGGCGGTGGTCAATATCCTGCGCGAGGGCTGGCACGACGTCATGCTGCTGGCCTTCCTGCGTGAAGGTGAGGAGAGTGCGGCCTGGAAACATGCCTACGAGGCCGTCGAGGAACTGATCTGGAGCGTGCTGCCGAAGATCGAGACTGTCGACCGGCAACGCCTGCTCAAGGCGATTCCCGAACTGCTGAAGAAGCTGCGCGACGGCCTGAACAACATCTCGTTTGATCAACATCGGGCGGGCCAGCTGTTCAAGGACCTGCAGGCCTGTCATATCGCGGCACTGCGCGGTGAGAGTGATACCGTCGAAACCCTGCCGCTGGACGAGGCGATCCCCGAAGCGATGGCGCTCGCGACCGAGCCCGAACCTCGAGGTGATCGAGGACGAGCACTACGCGCGGGCCGGCGCCCTGACGGTCGGTCAGTGGCTGGACTGGCAGGGTGACGTTGCCTGGGTGCGCGGCAAACTGTCGTGGCGCAGCGAGGTGTCGAACAACTGTATCTTCGTCAACCGCAAGGGGATGAAGGTGGCCGAGATGACCGTGAACGATATCGCGATCCTGCTCCGCGGCGACAAGGCGCGCGTTCTCGATGATCTGAATACGCCGCTGATGGATCGCGCGCTGGATGCGATGCTGGGTGCCCTGCGCGACACCGGGAGCAGCGCTGCGCCTGCCTGATCTTCCCTGCTCGGATACAATAGCAACGCCGGCCCGGTGACCTGGGCCGGCGTTTTTTGTGCGCCTGCGGTCGCGGTTTGGCGGCGTGGCGATTTTTTCGACGTGCCCTGCAACGGGTTCAACAGGAGAGAGTGATGGCAGAGAAGATGACCGATTCGGGGCTCAAGTATGACGACCTGGTGGAGGGTGACGGCGCGGTGGCCGAGGTCGGGCAACAGGTCTCGGTGCACTACACCGGGTGGCTGACCGACGGCAGCAAGTTCGATTCGAGCGTCGATCGCAACGAGCCATTCAGTTTCTCGCTGGGGCGCGGCATGGTCATTCGCGGTTGGGACGAAGGCGTCGTCGGCATGAAGGTGGGCGGCAAGCGCAAACTGACGATCCCGCCGCAGCTCGGTTACGGTGCGCAGGGTGCCGGTGGCGTGATTCCGCCGAACGCAACACTGGTATTCGACGTCGAGTTGCTGGACATCCGTTGAGCATGCGGGTGGCCGAGCCGTTGTTGCAGGCACAGGTGCGCGATGCGCTGGCCGAGGACCTCGGCAGCGGCGACCTGACCGCTGCCCTGGTGCCGGCGGCTGCGCGGGCGCGGGCGCGCGTGATCGCGCGCGAGCCCGCCATATTGTGCGGTCGAGACTGGTTCGACGAGGTGTTTCGGCAGCTTGACCCGGCGATCACGCTGCGCTGGCTGGCCGGCGACGGTGAGCCGCTGGCGCCCGGGCAGCTGGTGTGCGAGCTGGCGGGTGGTGCCCGGCCGATTCTGTCGGGCGAGCGCACCGCGCTGAACTTTCTCCAGACCCTGTCGGGTACGGCGTCGCTGGCGGCACGCTATGTAACGGCGGTCGCGGGCAGCAGCGCCACCATCCTGGATACCCGCAAGACCCTGCCCGGGCTGCGCCTGGCGCAGAAATACGCGGTGCGTTGCGGCGGCGCGAGCAATCACCGGGTCGGACTGTACGACGCCATCCTGATCAAGGAGAACCACATCCGTGCCGCGGGTTCGATCCGCGCGGCGCTGGCGGCGGCCGCAGCGTCGGCGGGTGATGCGGTGATGATCGAGGTCGAGGTGGAATCGCTGGATGAGATGGCCGAGGCGCTGGCCGCCGGTGCGCGGCGCATCCTGCTCGACAATTTCGACAACGCGATGTTGCGTGAGGCGGTCGCGCGCAACGCCGGACGGGCCCGGCTGGAGGCCTCCGGTGGCGTCAGTCTGGATACCGTGGGGGCGATTGCGCAGACCGGTGTGGATTTCATCTCGGTCGGCCAGCTGACCAAGGATGTCCGTGCGACCGACTACTCGATGCTGTTCGAGACGGGCTGAAACGGCCCCGGGGCGGGTCGCGCAAGGCTGCTCAGTGGGTGTGGGGTGGCCGGCCGGGTTCAGGCCTTAACGTCGAGCAGTGAGCCGAGCATCCTGTCGGCCGCCGCGAGTGTCTTCATGTTGGCCTTGGCCGCATTCTCGTGTTGCTTGAGTTCGACGATCGCACGCGTCATGTTCGTGCGATCGCCCGGCTTGCCGGCGCGGGCGATCTCGACGGCACTGCGGGTCATGCCCTGGGTGCTGCGCTGGATGCCCTGTAGTGCGGTGTTGCCCAGTTTGCTGATCACGGTCCTCGGTCCGTCGCAGGTGCTCTTGCCTGTATTATCGACATCTGTGGCTGCCGGTTAAGGCACGGCAGTGCAATCTGTGAAGTGCGTTACGTGTTTTAGGCAAGCTATTCTGAAACTGGGAGTGATTTTCCCTAACTGTATGAGATAACAATGAAAAAAGGCTTTTTGATTCTGCTTTTCGCCGCCGCGCTGGCACCCGTCTGTGTCGCTCAGGAGGGTTTGACAACTTTGGCGGAGCGCTACAGCTATGCCATGGGTGTGCGCCTCGGCGAGGCGCTCAAGCGCCAGGGGGCGGGGGAGATCGATCAGCGCGCAATGGCCGCGGCGATCGAAGACGTGATGAAGGAACGCGCGCTGCGGATGGACGACGAGGAGATCCGCGCGGCGGTGCTGGAGCACCGCGCGATGCGCAACCAGGGCAACCTGCAGGCCGGCCAGGATTTCCTGGCGCGCAATGCCGGGAAGCCGGGTGTGACGGTACTGCCGAACGGCCTGCAGTACCGCGTGCTGAAGCAGGGCAGCGGGCAACAGCCCGGCGCGCAGGACACGGTGAGCGTGCACTACCACGGCACCAAGATCGACGGTGACGTGTTCGACAGTTCGGTGGATCGCGATCAGCCGGCCGAGTTTCCGCTGGCCGGTGTGATACCGGGATTTCGCGAGGCGATTACGCGCATGCAGGTCGGTGATCACTGGCAGGTGTTCGTGCCCAGCGAGCTGGCCTACGGCGAGTCCGGGGCCGGCGGCAAGATCGGCCCGAACGAGGCCCTGATCTTCGAGATCCAGCTGCTCGATATCCTGCGCTGAATCCGCTGCCGAATCGGGCACAAAATTCCGCACTGGCCGGGTCTGGTTCTATTCCCAGGCCGCCTTGCCGGGCGGCATGACCAGGCGGGTGCCGGCGAACAGTGCACGCTGCCCGGCGGGCGCGCAGTGCCGGAAGGTGCTGCGGCGCAGGCTGGGCTGGGTATGCAGGCAGGCGCCGCGCAGGGCGTAGACGTCGTCGTCAGGTCTGCAGGTCTCCAGCAGCGGGTCGTCCGGGGCGGTATAGCCGGGGTAGTGATGCAGCGGGTTGGCGCACCATTCCCAACTGCGCCCGAACATCTCGATCTCGCCCTGGCGGGCGGCCACCTCCCACTGGTATTCGTGCTGCGGCACCGCGCCGGCCAGCCCCGTGCCGCGCGCGGCGGCCCAGGCGGCGAAAGCCCGCGCCTCGTGCGCGCCCAGGCCGGCCACGATATCGTCCGGATGCAGCTCGAGTGGGCCATTGGTGCCGATGCCGTACCAGTGGCCGTTACCGTCCTGCCGCCAGTTCCATGGGCAGCTTGCGGCATGGTCCGCCAGCCAGGCATTGCCGTCGTCGTCCCACCAACCCGAATCGTTGTATCCGCCATCTTCGATGAAGGCCAGGTACTCGGCGTTGCTCACCGGGCGGCGGCTGATCCGGTAGGCATGCAGTTCGACGGCCTGCACCGGCAGCTCGTTGGGCATGACCGCACCGTCGCGCGCACCGATGCGATAGTGACCCTGTTCGATGCGCACCGAGTCGTCTGTCGGCAGGCGTGCTTCGAGTATCTCCGAGACGAGGTAGTCACCACGATCGCGCTGCGCACTGCGCGCGGTCATCACCGCCAGCAGGCGTTCGTAAAGCAGGGCATGGCGCTGCGCCAGGTGCCACGCCAGCCAGCTGTGCTGTAACAGCGGGTGCTCCGGCAGCTGACCGGGGTTGGCCAGCATGGTCAGGTCCTGGTCGAGTGCGTCAGCGGCCCAGTTCAGCAAGTGGTCCTGCGGCGGCAGTTGCTGCTCGGCCTGTTCGCTCGCGGGCTGCTCGTCGGCAAACAGGTGGCGCACCCGGGCGGCCAGGTCATCGTCACCGATCACGCGGCTGCGCAGCAGATGCAGTTCCAGGTAGACCGCGCGCCCCAGCAGCCAGCCGGCCGACGGCAGTCCGGGGTCGAAACGCCGGTTGCAGTCTCGGGCCGGGAGATTCTCGACAAGCTGCAACAGCAATTGGTGGACGCCCGAAAGGGCCCCCAGGGCTTGGGGATCGATCGACATGACGCATGGTCCGGGTTGGCGAAGCGGATGTCCGGCGGGCTCGCCGCCGGGCATGGAAATCAGGTGGTGGCGGGTGTCTCCAGCGCCGCGACGTGCTGCTCGAGAAAGGCGATGACGTCGGCGGATTCGTACAGCCAGCGCGTGTCGGCGTCGGCGGCCGGGTTGTACAGGCAGGGGACCTGGATTTTGCCGCCTTCCTGCAGCAACTGGTCGCGCCAGCGCGGGTCGCCCTTGGCATCGCGCAGCTCGATATTGAGACCGAGGCGACGCATCGCGCGGCGTGTCTTGACGCAGAACGGGCAGGCCTTGAACTGGTAGATGGCCATCTCGCGGGTCGATTCATCGATCAGCGCCTGTAGCGCCGGGTCGCGTTGCGGCAGCTTCGGCCGCGTCAGCAGATCGACCAGCAGGATCAGTTGCCCCAGCGGCCAGCGGATAAGGGTCCAGATCATGCCTTTTCCCCTCCCATGCAGGGTGGGGACTCGGGAGCGGTGCCGCCCTTTTCGAACCATTCTTCCGGCGTCATGGTGTGCAGGGCCAGGGCGTGGATCTGCCCCGCGAGTTCGGCCTTCAGCTCGGTGTTGACCGCGCGGTGACGCTGCACCAGTGGCTTGCCGTCGAACGCCGCGCTCACCAGCACGACACGGAAATGCGATTCCGAGCCTTCCGGCACGTTATGCATATGGCTCTCGTTGACCACCTCAATATGCAGGGGTGTGAACTGCTCACGCAGGCGTTGTTCAATCTGTTGCTGGATCTGCATCGTATTCATTCCTCGTTTGGCGCGAGTTTCGGCCGCTCTCGATGGTGTTTAAACCCGCGGCTGGTATGGGTATTTCCGCCTGCCATGGGTCAGGCGATACCCTCCCAGAACTCCGAATCGCGGGCCAGAAACTGATCCACCGGGATGTAGTGCGAGCCGTCGCAGGAGAAGTTAAGGCCGACGATACCGTTGAAAATATTGATCGAACCGGAACGCAGGTAGATGGTGTCGTCGGCGAAACGCAGGTGCTTGAAGGTGTCGAATATCGGTCGGACCTGGCCCTGCGGCACCACCGCCTCGCGCGGATACGGGGTGTGCGGAAAGGCCAGGCAGACATCCGGGTCGACCAGGTCGTCGAACTCGAGCAGCTGGTAGCGATACGGGTCGTCGAGCAACCACAGGGTTGCCCGGCTGCTGGAGAAATGGATCTTCAGGTGGAACACGCCGTTCTCGGTGACCAGTTCCTCGAGTACCGGCAGGATCATGTCGATGTTCTCATCCATGCGACTCTGGATGCGACACTGTTCGAACACGTGGCCGCGGATCGCCGGATCGCCCTTGAGCTGACGCCAGCGTGTCGGTTCGGAGTAGAGGTCCTTGGTGATCGGCAGGCCGCGCAGGTCGAAGTCGCCGCCAAGGTAACCGATCTGTTCGCCTTTCAGGTACACGCGCTGGATCGCGGTGACCGAGGGACGCCCGACGCGCAGGCTGATATAGGCCTCGGACAGCGTCATCTCCTTGTGCGATACCAGGCTCTGTCATGTACGGCCGCTGCGAGCGGTCGCGACCGAAGTCTTCGAGGATCAGGCCGTCCGGCGAGGCATTGGCGCTGACCTGGCGACCCTGCATATCCAGCGCATAGAGATAGGTGACATACGGCACCTTGGGGATCGACTCGAGCAGCAGGTGATCGAGCGCCGGCTTGTCATCCCAGATCTTGGCGCAGCGCTTGGCAACCCGCTGCATCGGGTCGATCAGCATGTTGAACAGGGTCGCGCGCTGGCGCAGGATGCGCTGTTTGAGCGGCGTATTGGGGTCGAGGTCCACGGTCGGTTCTCCCGGTCAGGCGCTGCGGCCGTCGCTCGGCGGCATGGGGAATGGGCTGATGTTGCTGATCGAACCGTCGATATCGAGGATCTTGTTCTGACCGCGTTGTTCGACCTCCTCGATACGGATGATGGCGTGCATCGGCAGCATCAGGCGTTGCACGCCACCGAACTCGGATTTGAGCTTTTCCTCGGCCGGGTCGATCACCACCGAGGTGTGCTCGCCGAACAGCAGTTCGGAAATCTCGATGAAACCGTACAGATCGCTCTGCGCCACCTGCTGCGCGTGCAACTGGTAGACCTTGCCGGTGTTGAGAAACGAGATCCTGAAAATTCGCATGCGGGCCACGAGAGTCGATGGAGTGTCGCATTTTAGCCGATCACGGGCGCGAACCCGCGTAATCCTTGCGTTATGATCGAAAAAGTTGTCACCCCGAGGTTTTTCCATGGGCCTGTTCAAGCAGCTCGAATCCTTCACTACCGACCAGTCCGTGGCGCTCAGCGAGGCGCTCGATGCCCTGCCGTGGAACAGCGACGGCCTGCTGCCGGCGATCGCCCAGCAGTTCGACAGCGGCGAGGTGCTGATGATGGCCTGGATGAACCGGGCCGCGCTGGACGAGACCCTGCAGACCGGGCGGGTCTGCTACTGGTCGCGCTCGCGCCAGGCACTGTGGCGCAAGGGCGAGTCATCGGGCCAGGTGCAGATGCTCAAGGAGATGCGTTTCGATTGTGACGGCGACACGGTGCTGCTGCAGGTCGATCAGACCGGCCCGGCCTGCCATACCGGTCGGCGTGACTGTTTCTACAATCGGGTCGACGGTGACCGTCTCGTGGTCGACAAGGCACCGTTGATCGATCCCGCCGAGTTGTACCGGAAATGATCGATATCCGGCCGATCGAGGCGTTTGACGACAACTACATCTGGCTGCTCAGCCGGCCGGGCTACGCTGGCTGCGCGGTCGTCGATCCCGGCGACGAAGCGCCGGTGATTGAAACCCTGAACAGGCTCGGTCTGCGTCTCGAGACGATCCTGATCACGCACAAGCATGGTGACCATGTCGGCGGAATCGACGGGCTCAAGCAGGTCTGGCCGGATGCCCTGGTCTACGGCCCGGCCGGCGAGCCGATCCGGGCGTTGGAGCAGCGCCTGCAGGATGGCGACAGGGTCGAACTGGCCGGTCTCGGTATCGCTTTCGAGGTGCTCGCTGTGCCCGGGCATACCGAGGGGCATATCGCCTACCTGGGCGAGGGTGCGCTGTTCTGTGGCGATACGCTGTTTGCCGGTGGCTGCGGCCGGGTGTTCAGTGGCACCTTCGAGCAGTTGAGCGACTCGTTGCAGCGGATCGCCGCACTGCCGGCGCAGACGCGGGTCTACTGCGCCCACGAGTACACCCTGGCGAATCTGGGCTTCGCCCACTGGGTCGAGCCCGACAGCGAGCCGTTGGCGCAGCGCACCGCGCGCGATCGGCAACGGCGCGACAACGGCGAACCGACCGTGCCATCGCTGCTCGGCGAGGAGTTGAGCACCAACCCCTTCATGCGCACCACGCAGCCCGCGGTCATCGCGGCGGCGAGCGCCTGGTCAGGACAGTCACTGAGCGCGCCGCGCGCCGTGTTTCGTGCCCTGCGCACCTGGAAAGACCAGGATTACGACTGATCGGCCATCGTTGCTGATCAGGTCTTGCTGATCCCCACGGCACCCTTGTCCACGCCCTCGTAGGCGTAGACCATGAACCGATCGTCGGGAAACTCGGCCTTCAGCCGGTCGGCGATGTGTTGGGCGATATTTTCGACGGTCGAGTCGGTGTCGATCAGGTAGCAGGTCGACTGTGGCAGGGTCAGGCCGAACTCGCCCTGCGCGCTGTGGTAGCCGAATTCATAGCAGGGCACCTGGTCGCGCTGGCTGCTGCCGATCAGGTCCTCGCGGGTGCCAATGTAGATATCGGTCCACTGCGTTGCCCAGCGTTTTTCGAGCGCGCGGTCGCGCGCCCCGTTGCGCAGGATCTCGATCCTCGAGCGATGCCCATGCGCGATCCGCTGGCAGTTGCCGTCATGGTGCTTGAGGCCGTGACTGTAGTGATAGAAAGCGTCTTCGGTTTTTTCCGCCCAAAGGCGGATCTTGATCCCGCTGACGTTGTCCGGCGTCAACGGTGAGAGATAGTCGGCGATAATCTGCGCCAGGCGGTCTGGTGCGACGCGTCCGACCGGGAGCAGGCGCACGGCATCACGCGGGGAACGGTGCTCGATTTCCCTCCCGTCTTCGAGGGTAAAGCGCAGATACAGGCCCTGCGGTGTATCGTTGACACTCAGGCCCGGGTACTCGGCGGGCACCAGCAGCTTGTGGTCGAAATGCTCGTCGATGTTGTGCTTGATGGATTTTTTGACCTCGCCAAAATCCAGCACCATGCCCTGGTAATCGAGGTCTCCGTCGAGCTCGACATCGACCTGCCAGCTTTCGCCGACCAGTCCGCGCGCCGGGCTCAGGTAAGAACAATCGACGACGGTCAGCCGTTTAACGAACAAAGTGGTCATACTTCGAGCATAACCGGAATTGTCCCTGCGGGGTGGGCAGGGGTGGCGTCGCGATGCCGCCCCGGTACCTTGGAAACCGGCGTTGTTGTGACTTTTTTGTCTGTATGGTGGTCAAACTCAATCCTCCATGGGGATTCTGCGTGAAACTGAACCCATTCCTGCTGCTAAGCCTGTTTGCATTGGCTGCGCCGAGCCCGGCTGAGGTTGTCATCGACCTCGAAGCGGGCGGTGAGCAACTGGCCGACAATCTGCGCGCGCGCCTGTCTCTCCAGCAGGAGACCTGCGAGTCGCCGCTGTGGCGGGTGCGCCGGCTGTTTCAGCGTGCCGAGAAGGAGTTCACGCCTGCCTTGCGCGCCTTCGGCTACTACCGTCCGCAGGTCGACAAGGACCTGCTCACCGAGGGCGAATGCTGGCGCGCGACCTTCCGGGTCAGCCCCGGCGAGCGCACCACGGTGCGCCAGCGCACGGTCAGCGTGAGCGGCGAGGCCAGCACAGACGACGACCTGCAGAAGCTTCTGGCGGGACTGCCGCTGGCCGAGGGTGCGCCGCTCGAGCATGCGCAGTACGACCAGATCAAGGAGCGCCTGCGGACCTTCGCCGCCGACTATGGCTATCTCGATTTCGCATTCAAGCGCCAGGAACTGCGCATCTATCCCGAGCAGGCCGCTGCCGAGATCCTGATCGAGGCCGACAGCGGCCGGCGCTACCGCTTCGGTGAGCTGCGCCTGAGCGAGCAGCCGCTGGACGAGGAATTTCTGCGCCGCCTCGGCAAATTCAAACCAGGTGCGAAATACAGCGCGGCGGCCCTGATCGCGCTCGATCGCCAGCTCAGCGATGCCGGCTACTACCAGCGCGTCGAGGTGCGTGCGCGACGCGACGAGGCGGTCGATGGCGTGGTGCCGGTCGATGTCCTGCTGGAACCGGCCAAGCGGCACGCCTGGCGCGCCGGCATCGGTTTCTCGACCGACACGGGGCCGCGCCTGAGCCTGCGCTACGACAACCGTTACCTGAATGCCAGCGGGCATCGCTTCGAGAGCGAGCTGCGCCTGTCACCGGTCGAGTCCGGGCTGAAGGCCGATTACCTGGTACCGGGGCGTGACCCGCATCGCGAGAGCTTCAGCTTCGGTGCCGGCCTGGTGCATGAGGAAACCGACACGGTGATCAGTGACAGCATCAGCCTGGTCGCGCGCCAGACGCTGAAGTCGAAGCGCTGGACCCAGACACGGTTCATCGAGCTGCTGCACGAGCAGTCACAGACCGGCAACGACAGTTCCACCAGCACGCTGCTGATGCCGGGCCTGGGCCTTGAGCGTATCAAGGCCGACGACCTGCTGCGCACGCGCAGCGGCTACCGGGTGAACCTCGAGGTCCGTGGTGCCTACGAGGGCCTGATCTCGACCGCCACGATGTTGCAGCTGCGCGCCAATGCCAAGGGCATACACCGCTTCGGCGAGGGTGGCCGGGTGGTCGCGCGGGTGGATGCCGGCAGCACCTTTGGTGACGGCACGCTCGAGCTGCCGACATCGCTGCGCTTTTTTGCCGGCGGCGACAACAGTGTCCGCGGTTACGCGTACAAATCGCTCGGTCCGGTCGACGAGCAGGGCGACCCGGTGGGCGGCCGGCACCTGTTGACCGGCAGTATCGAGTACGAACATCCGGTGTTCGGAGAGGACTGGTGGGTGGCGGCGTTTGCCGACGGCGGCAACGCCTTCGATACCGACCGGATCAAGATGCGCGCCGGTTACGGTGTGGGTGCGCGCTGGTACTCGCCGATCGGCCGGGTGCGCCTCGACCTGGCGTTTCCCAGCGACGACAAGAAAGACGCGTGGCGGCTGCACTTCGGTCTGGGTGCCGATCTGTGAGTCGTTCCGGTCGTGTCCTGCGTTTCGTGCTGCTCGGCATGCTCGTGGTGGTCTTGCTGGTGCCACTGCTGTTGTTCGGCGTGCTTGGCAGCGAGGCCGGCAGCGGCTGGCTTTTGCGCCAGGTGGTGGACCGGGTAAAGGACGATGCCTTGCAGCTTGAGTTGGCCACCACCGAGGGGCGGCTGCTCGATGGCATCACCCTGCGTGGCGTGGTGGTGCGCCGGCCCGACAGCCTCGTCGAGATCGACAGCCTGCGCCTGCAATGGCGGCCGCGGGCGCTGTTCGATCGCGTGTTGCACATCGAAACGCTGCAGCTGAGCGGGCTGCGGGTCGAGCCGCCGCCATCCGATGAGAATGCCCCGCCGACCATCCCGCAGCTGCCGGACATCGACCTGCCAATCGAGGTTCGGCTCGACCAGCTGCTGATCGAGCGGCTTGCCGTCGCCCCCGACCTGGCCATCGACCGCATCGCGCTGGCCGCCCGCCTGGATGCCGCCGGGCTGAACGTCAGCGATCTTGACGTGCAGTACCCGGGCGCGCACCTGGCGGGTCACCTGGCAATGGCCGGCCGTGCCCCGCATGGCGTCGAGGGTCAGTTGCAGCTTGCGATCGACAAGGCGCTGACCGGGCCCGAGGTGGGCGACGTGGTGGCCGAGCTGACGGTGAGCGGTGAGGCCCTGCGCCCGCTGTTGAATCTGCATACCAGCGCCCCGCGGCCGCTCGATCTGCAGGGCCGGCTCACCCTCGACCAGGCCGAGCCGGGCTTCGACCTGAAGGGTGACTGGAAGGCGCTGTCGTGGCCCCTGCAGGGCAAGTCGACGGTGGATCTCGCGGCCGGCCAACTCACCCTGAGCGGTCTGCCCAGTGCCTACCGCCTGCAGCTCAAGACACGGGTGCGCGGTGAGGGGATACCGGACAGCGGACTGGATCTGAACGCCGACGGCGATCTCGCCGGCCTGCGCCTTGCGCCGCTGCGCGTCGAAACCCTGGGTGGCACGGTCCAGGTCGAGGGTACGCTGGGATGGACGCCCGAGCTGAACTGGGCGGCCGAGCTGAAGCTCGCCGACATCGACCCCGGGCGCCTGAATGCCGAGTATCCCGGGCGGGTCAGCGGGCGGGTCCGGGTCGACGGTCGACTCGCCGGTGCGGCGCCGCTGCAGCTACGCGCCCGTATCGACAAGCTCGATGGCGAACTGCGCGGACAGCCGCTGCAGGTGGGTGGCGAGCTGCAGTTGAATGGCCAGCGCCTGGTGGCCCGCGAGCTGGCGATCATCTCCGGTAGCAACCGCCTGTCGCTGAATGGCACCGCCGATCAACAGCTCGACCTGCGCTTTGGTATCAGCGCGCCCGAGCTGGCGGTGCTGTACCCGGGGCTGTCCGGTGAGCTGCATGGCGCGGGCACGGTCAGCGGCACCCGCCGCCTGCCGCTGGTCGCCGTTGACCTGAGCGGGCAGAAGATCACGTTCGATGAGCTTAAGGTCGGGGCGCTGCAACTGCGCGCCGACTGGCAGGCCGAGGGCGGTTCGGCACGGGCGCAGCTCACCGACCTGGCGCTTGCGGGCAAGCCGGTCAGTACCGTCACGGTCGCGCTCGATGGCAAACCCGAAAACCACACGCTGAACCTGGCGCTGCAGGCCCCGGGCCTGGTGGCCGACCTCGCGGCGAGCGGCGGGCTGAAGGGCGAGGATTGGGAAGGGAAGCTCGATCGCCTGCTGTTCAGCGAGGCGACGGCGGGTGAATGGCAGCTGCAGGCGCCGGTGGGACTGCAGATCGGTGCGGCCAGGGTACTGGCACAGCGCCTGTGCCTGGTGCAGGCGGCCCAACAGCTGTGTGCCGAGGGTGGGT
>CAVWAE010000006.1:0-70668 GCA_963752895.1 uncultured Alphaproteobacteria bacterium | reverse complement strand
CGCTCAAGTTCGAGGAATGGGACGCGATGCGCCCGCAGTCGGTCTTCGTCTCGGCCACGCCCGGCAAGTGGGAGCTCGAGCGCACCGGCGGCGTCTTCACCGAACAGGTGATCCGCCCCACCGGCCTCGTCGACCCGCAGATCGAGATCCGCCCGGTCGAGATGCAGGTCGACGACCTGCTCGACGAGGTCCGCCGCCAGGCCGCCAAGGGCTTCCGCACCCTGGTCACCACGCTCACCAAGCGCATGGCCGAAGACCTCACCGAATACATGCACGAACAGGGCATCCGCGTGCGCTACATGCACAGCGACATCGACACGCATCGAACGCATCGAAATCCTGCGCGACCTGCGCCTCGGCGCCTTCGACGTGCTGATCGGCATCAACCTCCTGCGCGAAGGCCTCGACATCCCCGAATGCGGGCTGGTCGCGATCCTCGACGCCGACAAGGAAGGCTTCCTGCGCTCCGAGACCTCCCTGATCCAGACCATCGGCCGCGCCGCGCGCAACGCCGAGGGCAAGGTCATCATGTACGCCGACCGCATCACCGGCTCGATGGAACGCGCCCTCGCCGAAACCGACCGCCGCCGCGCCCGCCAGGAGGCCTACAACCTCAAACACGGCATCACCCCCGAGACGATCAAGAAAAACGTCGATGACGTGCTCTCGGGCCTCTACGAAGGCGACACCGACATGTCCCGCGTCACCGCCAAGATCGACAAGGCGCTGGTCGGCGCGAATTTGATGGCCCATCTCGACGGGCTGCGCACCGACATGCGCAAGGCGGCCGAGAACCTCGAGTTCGAAGAAGCCGCCCGGCTGCGCGACGAGGTCCACCGGCTGGAAGCGGTGGAACTGGCCGTCGCCGACGATCCCCTGGCGCGGCAGTCCGCCGTCGAGGCGGCCTCGGAGCCGAAGGTCAAGGGCCGCTCAACGGCCGGGCGGCCGGGGCAGAGGGCTGGGCGGGGGAAGCGGGGGAGGTGACGCCTCAATAATCGTTGATTATGGATTGAAAAAATGAGTTTACTTCGAGAAATCCAGTCCTCTTTGATGCAGGAGGGAAGTCAAATTGGGCCTATTCCATTAAAACTTCGCTTCCTCGCCTCTCGGCTCGGGAGCGACGTTCTCGAAGAATCGGTACGACACGAGAGCGAAGGCTACCCCAAAGACGTGGGTATCCCAGACTATCGAGTGCTTTCCGTCAGTTACACCGGAACCTTTAACGGGCCATTTGGAATGGGAATAAACAACGCTCCTATACCAAGTGCCGTAGTCGCAAAATATGGGGGGAAGTCTTGGACAAATTATGAGATGCGCCAAAGCGTCGCGGCAATTGATGACCTCCTGAAGAGCGGAGCGGGTGGCACACTTGAACTCAACGCGTCCGACCTCATTCTCGTACTCCAAGGGAAAGTCTACAAGGAGTACGCCTGCGATGTGTGACAGGTGTGCTATCGAAAGCGGCGCTCACGGAACTTCAATATGCAGTGCGGTCGAAAATACTCGAACTGACCATAGAGCTTGAGAAGAAAATTCCGCTGGCAGCAGATGTTGTTGTCGGGATGAAGCAGGAGATAACCCCGATCGACACACAGACCGTGACTCAACTAACGCAGCAGTTTTTCACGGGGACTGCGCATCCATAACCTCTACGGGTTCTCACGTGAATATCGGCGTTGGGGTGCGAGAAGGCGATCAAGGGAGCCTAATCGATGCCCTTTCAATTGCTGGAATAGAACGTGGGGATCCCCGACTGGAGATCATGTCGGGGAGGCACGGAAAATATCGATGAACCCTGGGGACAGCAAAGTGGTTCCGTGCCACGAATGGTCTGGAGTAAGGACAGTTCGGCATTGAACTTGTGCCATTATGGCCTGCAAAAGCACCCAGCAAAACGCCCGCACCCGATTGAAATTCCTCATCATGCCGAGCAGGAGAAAGACTCGCCACGGTAAGCACGGAGTGGCTCGGCAACGTCGGACGGGTGATTGCTGATGACCATGAACAGTTCTTTTGCTCGCCATGGGCTCGGTCATGGCGTTCAATGGCTCGTCGGTCAAAACCGTGCGGATGCGCAGTGGGCAAGCGCGTTCCAGGTCACGTAGGAAGCGCCGGGCGTTGGCTGCCGTCTTGGTCTCGAAGACGCGGATAAAGACCCAGCGTTTCGCGCGGTCGATTGCCACGAAGAGATAGCGGCGGGAACGTTCATCGGCCATCTGCGGCAGGTATTTCACATCGATGTGGATGTAGCCGGGCTCATAGGCCTTGAAGGCACTGTGCTTCGGCATCGGTTCTTTTGCCTTCAGATCGCGCAGGTTTCCCACGCCGTGCCGACGCAGGCAGCGGTCCAAGCCAGAACGCGAGGCATTCGGGTTCAGGAATTCGCGCACAACAGCCAGCAGGTCATCGAGCGATACCAGCAGCGTCCGACGCAAGGCGACCGCCACGGCCTCTTGCGCAGGCGTCAATGTCGTCTGAAGCCGGTGCGGCGTGTGGCTGCGATCCTCGACGCTGTCGCGGTGCCGCCATTTGTAGACGGTCTGTTCCGTCGTCCCGTATCGCTCCGCCAGAACGGAGGCGGCTTCGTCACTGGCTTGGATGGCCGACCGAACCTTGGGAGTCGTCGTCGCTTGGCTATGAAGATGGATCAGCATGGTCGCATCCCGTCCCGAACGTCCCTCAGAGCCGATCTTGCCATGAACAGGGCTGATCGCCGAGGGGAAACATGATCATCCGGGATGGAACAGGTAGCCACCAAAGTACTCACGGAGGCTGCTCTCAAGTTCTATAACTTGAAATAAATCCAAAAAAGCGTGGGATTGGCTTCATCCCAACACTCGGCCGCCGGCCGCCCATCCAACGATGGGGTGAAACGCACCCTACGCCGGGACCCGCCACCGCGAACCGACGAGAAAGACGCCCCCCCCCCCCGCATCCCGCGACCGTCCGAACAAGGGCGTTCGACCACACCTCGCCCGCCATCGCACCGGTAGCGCTATCGGTAACGAAATCAAAGTCCTGACACCCCGGGCGAGTTCGCCCACCTTCGCCCAGGCCCGGCTCCGGACCGTAGGGCGGGCTTCAGCCCGCCACCCCCGCCTCAAATAAACGGCACAAACGGCACCCCGCAGGCGGACAACAGGGTCAGGACAGTCAGGACAAGAACGATACGCATTTGCTCACCTCAAGTGTTTCGCGAAGCCGCCGGGAACGCGCGTCCCGCCAATCTCCCGAGAACGCCAACGGCGTAGCAGGGTATCAGCGGAGCAGGCGTCCCCAAAAACGCTCTCGCATTATTATTGACGCCTCCTTACCCCCCACGCCCGCTTCAATCAACCTGCGCGCAGAGGCCCCGGCACAACGAAACCCCCTCCGGCGCAAGCCGAAGGGGGCCACGTGTCTCAAGGTCACTCGTATTACGAATCGTCTTCCGGCGGGGTGATGTCGATGGTCGGCACCTCCACCTCGACCGTCTGGCTGTCGATGTCCACGTCCGGCACGGTCACCTCTTCGGTCTTGGTGCCGGCGGTGATGCTGCCGACATCGGCGTCGATTTCAGGCAGTTCGCCGCCTTCGACCGAGACGTCGACATCCGGCAGCGCGCCTTCGTCGGTCACGTCCAGGTCGATCATGTAGATGCCGAAGCCCACGACGGCGACGGTGGCGACGGCGGCGAGAATGATACCACTCGTGCGGTCCATTACTGGTTCCTTTCGCGGTTGTGTTTCCGTTTCAGGACAACAACGTGCCGCGGTCGGAATGGTTCCATGGAACTGCCGGTTGCGGCGGGAGACCGTTGGGGTACAGGCGCAACCGGCGGCCCGGGCGGCGGGCCGCGACCGTCCCCGCAGCCACCACCCGCGCCGTCCCACCCGAACCGCCGAAGTCCCACCCGAACCGGCCCGCCCCCGCGGCGACACCGCCACCCGCCTCTCCCGCGGCCGGCACCAAAGCGATCCACCGGCGCGAAGGCAAGCGGAGCCTCCAGCGCCTCGAGGTGCGACGCCGGCATTTCCGCGCCCGTACAAACCGCGGCCCGAATGCGTGTAGAAGCAGCGGCCGTCGTTAGCCAAGACCGCCCCGGTGACCGTCTACGGCGCCCGCCGTCGAACACCGCCACCGCGTCAGACAGAACCCCCTCGGTATTCGCGGCTGTCGCGGCACCGGCGGATCCCGACCCGGGGCGACTTCCCCAGCGCGCCCAGCCGCACCGCGCCGCGCAGACGCCCGCAGGCCGGGCAGCCCGGCCGCGTGCGCATCTGCCTTGCCCGGGTTCGCCCAGCCTCGCCCGTTTCGCGCAGTTAGCGCTACCCCCAACAAGATCAACAGCTTGACCCCCTGTCCGAGTTCGCCCACCCCCGCACGCACACGTGATTTGCCAGACACCCCGCCCTGCCCCCAAATCGCTCAGTTTCTCTCACCCGAAAAGGTCCACTCATGATCGCCCGGATCACCCTTCCCGCCCTCGGCTTCCTCCTCGCCCTGCCCGCCCTCGCGCAGGACCACACTGTCCCACGCCGCCGGGACCGCCGACGACCCCGCCACCGCCGCCTACATCGCCGCCAACGACGCGATGCACGCAGGCATGGCGATCGCGTTTTCGGGCAACCCGGATGTCGATTTCGTCCGCGGCATGATCCCGCACCACGAGGGCGCCGTGGCGATGGCGCGCGCGGTGCTGGACTACGGCACCGACCCCGAGGTGCGCGCGCTCGCCGAAGGCGTCATCGCCGCCCAGGAGGCGGAAATCGCCTGGATGCGCGCCTGGCTCGAAGCCAACGGCGGCTGAGCGCCCCCGACCGCACGACCGCCACGCGCGCACAGGACCGGCGGGCTTACCCCTCCCGGTCGCGCGCGAACCGCTCCGTGCCCGGGAACGCGGGCAACCAGGCCTCCCGCCGCTCACACCACAGCTCATAGGTCGGCGACAAACACATCCGGCGCGTCCAGCGTCCCGAGGTGCACCTCCAGCTCGTCCCCGGACCGGGCAAACACCGACGACCCGCAGCGCGGGCAGAAGCAGCGGCCTTCATAGTCCGAGACTGCCCCCGTGACCGTCACCGCCGCCTCGGGAAACACCGCTGCCGCGTAGAACAGCGCGCCGTGATGCTTGCGGCAATCGAGGCAATGGCAAATCCCGACCCGCAGCGGCTCCCCCGATGCCTTCAGCCGCACATCTCCGCACAGACATCCACCGGTCACGATCCCCATGGCGTCCCTCCTAACCCGTCGGGTGCGTGTTCCCACGCCCTGCTTCGCCCGCCCTCGCCCGCCTTCGCGCAGTTAGCGCTACCGGCAACAAGATCAACACCTTGGCCCCCCGTCCGAGTTCGCCCACCCCTCGCGTAGGTCTTCGCGCACGTCCCCGAAAACCGCCGTAGGGTGGGTTTCAACCCACCACTCCGCACAACCAAATGGCCCCCTACCGCCCCGGTTTCAACGCCTTCCAGAACCCCGTACCCGCCCACGAGCGTCACCGCAGCCCCGACGACCTGCACCACGGTCCAGGCCGGGCGCAGCGCCAGAACCACCGCGTATAGCTCGCCCACCAGCACATCGTCGCCGGCCAGCCCGTGCGAGTCGAGAATGGAATAGACCGGGCCGGTCGCGCCGAGGGTCATCAGATCGCCGGTGCCGCCGAGGAAGATCGCCGCCAGCCCGAGCGCGGTGACGATCCCGAACAGGATCAGCTGGGTGCGCCGAGCCACCCGCCTATTCCCCGGTTACCGTCAGCCCCAGCATCCGCCAGACCTGCATGCCGCCGCGGTAATAGGAGATCTTCTCCGCCGGATACCCCGCCTCGATGATCCGCCGGATCGCGGTCGGCGACTGGCCGCACCACGGTCCGTTGCAGAACAGCGCGATCTCGGGGACCTCCTCGCAGATGAAGCCATCGAAATCGAGCTCGCAGCCGAGCTTGTCCAACTCGTCCGCCATGCCTGTATAGGGCATGTTGATCGCCCCGGGGATCGAGCCGCCCTCGAACCAGTTCGGCGTGCGGCTGTCGATCACCACCGCCTCCGGGTCGCCCAGCATCGCCATCAGTTCGAGCTCCCCGATAGTCCGCACCCCCTCTGCCGGCGAAACCGGCTGGATGCAGAACGGCGGGCAAGCGCGCGAGGTCAGCGCCCAGTCGCCCTCGAGCTTGTTCGCCGGGTCCTGGTTGCGCGAGATCACCGCCGGGCCATCGGGCGTCTCGACCGTGATCGAGGGGCTGTCGTGGGTGATGTTGACCGGGTCGGCCGCACGGGCGGGGCCGGTCAGCGACGCGGCGAAAAGGGTGAGCACAATCGATAGGGCACGCATGGGGATCTCCTGAAATCTTGGCCGTCTGGGATGGGATAGCAACCCGCGGCGCCGATTGCACTCCTTTCGCACCCGCGTGCCCGGTTCACAAGCCAAGGTTCCCGCGCTAACGTCGCGCCGGACACCCAGTCGAAAGGCCCGCCGATGCTCGCCAAGTTCCTCTCCGTTTTCGCCGTCCTCGCGGCCCTGCCCGCCAGTGCCGAGACCCTGCGCACCACGCAAAGCTGGGAACATGGCGACTGGCGCACCGCGACGATGGAAAACGCCACCACCGGCCAGGCGTTCTGCGCCGCCGAGACGGTCTCGGTGTTCGACCAGCTGCTGCGCATCGCGCTCTACGAAAACGCCGACGCCTTCCTCGAGATCCGCGACGTGAGCTGGGATTACGTCAACGGCGACCCGCTGCGGTTTCACCTGATCGTCGGCAGCAACGAGCGGATCGTGACCGGCCAGGGCTGGGACGGGTCGATGAGCCTCGATCTGATCGACACCGGCGTGCGCGCGGCGGTGCTCGACCGGCTGTCGCGGGGCGACCGGCTCGACGTGCGGATGCCCAACCGCAGCCGGGTCGCGCAGTTCTCGCTCGAGGGCGCGGGCCCGGCGATCGACGCGGCCGAGGCCTGTTGGGAGGCGATCCAAGCGGGCGGCGACTACCAGCCCTGACCCCGGGCCCGGACCTGGCAGACAAGCGCGGGGCTTACTGGGCGAGCCCCAGCGCCTCAAGATGCGCCACGCAATCGCGCACCCGCGAGAAATCGTTGATCTCGACGATCAGCCGCGGGTTCGATTTGAGCCGCGCAAGCTCCGCAAAAATCGGGGCGAAGGGAATGGTCCCCTCTCCGAGCACCCAGTGACGGTCGCCGTAGCCATCGGCGTCCTGGAGATGGACATGGGTGAGCATCTCGCCCGCCGCCGAGATGAACCGGTCGACCGGCGGCGCGCCGCAGGTGACATGCCCCCAATAGGCGTGGCCGACATCGACCGAGAGCCGCAGGGCCGGGCTCGCCACCGTGTCGACCACCGCGGCCCGGTGCCCGGGGTCGGTGTCCTTGATGTTCTCCAGCACCATCTCGACGCCGATGTCCGCGGCCCGTTCCACCGCCGGGGCGAGCGTATCGGCAATCGCCGAGATCCGCCGGGCGCGCTCGGTCGGCTTGTTGTCGATGTTGTGGGTGTCCCAGTGATCGTAGGGCGAATGCAGGACCATCTGGGTCGCGCCCAGTTTTTCGCAGACGTCGAGGGCCCGGTCGATACGGCCCTGCGCGATGGTGCGGATATCGCGGTCCTTCACGTCCAACTCGAACCCGGCGAAGGGGCCGTGGATCCCCAACCGCCCGGCCCAACCGTCGAGCGCCTTGCGGGCCATATCGATGAACGGGTCGGGGCCGGCGAGAATGTCGGCCATGCAGAACTCAGGCAGTTCGAGGTCGCGGTTCTTTTCGATCAGCCAGTCGCGGTGTTTCGGCAGATCGAGCACGGTGAGTTGGGCACCGATTATGGGCGTTTCAGACATGGTCACCTCCGTCGCCAGCACCCTGCCACGGACGACAGGGATTGTCCCGCCGAACCGGCGCCGCGGGCCGGGCGAGCCAGACCGTTTTCCGGCGCGTCCGATGGCCCTTCAACCGGCCATTAACCGTGATGTGCCTAAACTGCCGGCATGTCCCCTTCGCCCCTCACCTTCGTGCCCGTCTTTTTGGGTCTCGCGCTCCACATCGCCGGCTTCGTGGCGCCGCACCCCCCGCAAGCCCAATGTTTTGCCGGCGCAACGGTCGCCCCCCGCGCCGCCTGGCGGGCGGCCCAGGTGGGCCCGGTCGATCTCGACCGGGGCTACGCGCGTCATCGGATCGACACGCGGCCGGCGCAAGCGGTACCCTGCCGGGCGGACAGCCGGCCGCCCAGCTGCCTGCAACAGGCCCAGAAAACCCTCCCCCCGGGCGACCCGCCCACGCCCGTAAGCCGCCTCGCGGTATTCGAGGCGCGGATGAACACGCTCCCGCCCGCCGCGATGGCGCGCGCTACGCCGCGCGGTTCCGGCGCGCGGTCGGCCGAAACCGGGGGCGCGCCCGTCCGGCCCTGATCCGGCGGCCTGGCGCCACCGCCGCGACCGGCCGCACCCGATGTCCTTGCCCGCTCAACTGCCTGCGCACCCGCAAACCGTTTTGCCTTCACCCGGAAAACGCGTACCTCTCGGGCATGGAAAAACCAGTCGCGATCGTGCTCGGGGCCGCCGTCTGGCCCGGAGGCGCGCCCTCGCCCGCGTTGCGGCGGCGGGCCGAGAAGGCGGCGGCGCTCTACCTTTCCGGCGCGGTGGGCGGCATCGTCGCCACCGGAGCGATTGGCCGCTACCCGCCGAGCGAGGCGCGCGCGATTCGCGACGTGCTGACGGCGATGGGTGTGCCGGACAGCGCGGTGATCCTGGAAGAAACATCGACGACCACGCTCGAAAACCTCGCCAACGCCAGGGCCCTCCTGCCGGAGGGCGCCCGCGCGATCATCGTCAGCGACATGTGGCACCTGCCCCGCGCCTGGCTCACCGCGCGTCGGCTGGGGGTCCGGGCGGGCACCGCCGCAGCCTCATTCGAGGGGTCGCACCCGCTGCGTGTCTTGTGGGCGGTGCTGCGCGAGGTGGCTGCGTTCCTGTGGTACCTGGTCCGCCCGATGCGCTGAGGCACCGGCCCTGCCTGCGCACCTTGATCCATAGGCCGACCGTCGGGCACGAGACGGCGCCGGTCATTCCGGGTTGATCACCAGATCGTCGCCGCCCAGGTCGCTGCCCATGTCGCTGCCCCCGAAATCAGGCGCGCCGGGATCGCCCCCGCCGCGCTCCGATCCGTCCAGCGTCACCCGCACGCCGCTCGCCCGGCTCCCCTGGCCCAGGACCTCGACGTAGATGGTACCCCCGCCCGCCATGATCTCCGCCCCGGTCGCGGGGCTCATCGCGCTGTAGCGCACCCAGCTTTCCAACGCCGTGCGCATTTCGCCCGAAGCGAACCAGGGGTCGCCTTCGTCGCCGGGCTGGCTGATGCCAAACCGGTGCACGTTGGCGCGGTCCTGCCGGACAACCTGCCAGGGGTGCGTCAGGATCACGCCCCGGGAATTCATGAGATCGGCCTGGCCGATGACCGCCCGGTACCCGCCGATGACGGTCTGCGCGTTGGCCGGTCCGGCCCATGCGCACAGCCCCGCCACCGCGACGAGCGCTGCACGGGCCAAAGATGCGAAATTGTTCATGTGACCCTCCTCCTGCGGCGGGAGACCCGATCGCCGGCACCGCGCGTGACCAGGCGCCGGACCGGCCGGATGTCAGTCGGAGACCGTGACAACTTCGTACATCACGGGCTCAAATGTCTTGCACAAATCATTGAATTTACGGCTGTATTCGCGCATCTTCTCCGAGCGCAACGTGCGCAGGAAATGGTCGCGGCTCTCCCATTGTGTGTAGTTCGCGATGCGGGTCTGGGCATCGTTCACATGCATCGCCGCGCCGATGAACCCGGGCTGTTTCGAGACGAAATCGTTGCAGGCGGTGCGCAGTTCTTCGAGCAGGTCGTCGCAGGTGCCGGGGGTAACTTCGAACGTGGTGATGACGGTCTGGACATTCGGATCCTTGGTGATCGTTGGCATGGCATTCTCCCTGTTGTCAGTCGAGCCTAACATCCCGCGGCGGAGAGCGCCAAACCTCAGTCGAAGTCGAAGATCTCTTCCAGCACGTCCTTGAGCCGGGCCCGTTGTGAATACTTGCGGCCGTATCGGTGGGATTTTCCGGGGGACTTGCGCGCCTCGCGCCCGCGATCCTCGTCCCGGTCGGGTTTCGGCTTCGTGCGCGGGGCATAGCGCGTCGCGCGCGACGGTTCCGGCTGCGGGGCCGGACGGGCCGAGTCAGGGCGGGCCGAGTCAGGACGGGCCGGATCCGGGTCCCGCAAGTGCACCGCGGGCCGCACCGCCGCCATCAGGTGGTCCAGTTCACCCTTGCCGAGCCAGACCCCGCCGCACGCGGGGCAATGGTCGATGGTCACGCCATGGCGGGCGTGCTCATCCATTTCGGTTGCACAAACAGGACATTTCATGGTGAGCCAAAGGTAGGCACGCGAACGCCCGCCGGCAAGAAGAACGGGCGCATCCGAAAGGATGCGCCCGCAGGAGGCCCGTCTGGGGGTGGTGTCCGTGAGGGGTGGTCCGGGCCTCTTTCCCTATATCTCTTTCGCTTCGCTGCCGCCGTTCAGCGAACGACGTGAACCGCACATGGCGCATGCCGCACAACCCGCGCGGCCGTGGACCCCAGCACCAGGTCCTGAAGCCCCGGCCGGTGCGAGGCGATCACGATGCAATCGACGTTATTATCCCCAGCATAGTCAACAATCGAGTGCCCGGCATGTCCTTCGATCACTTTTACCACAATTTTGGCGTGTTCGTTGAGCCTTTTATGCAGGATTTTTTCAATTTCTTGGATATTCGCATCCATCTGCCCCTCGGGCAGGTATTGCGCGACGTAGGACGGAATTTCCTCGATGACGTGCAACGCGGTGATTTTTCCGCCTTTTTCCGTCAGCGCCTCGGCGATTTCGATGGATTTCATGGTGTCGCGGCCGGTTTCGAAGGCCACGGGGACGAGGATGTTTTTGTACATGGCGCGCTCCATTTCTGTGTCTCGAACATGATGAGCGCCCCGGTTTCCCGGGGCCATGACCTGCATCAATCGCCGGATTCGCTCAGAATGGCAGGCCCACGTAGTTCTCGGCGAGCGAATCTCTCGCCGCCTCTGAACCTAGCAGATAGGCCAGCTCGATTTCCTGCAAGCGTTGATCGTATTCCGGATGATCGGGGAACTTGTGCAGCATCGAGGTCATCCACCAGGAGAAGCGCTGCGCCTTCCAGACGCGGGCGAGTGCCTTTTCGGAGTAGCTTTTCGAGCCCGGCCGAATCGCCCTTGAGGTAATGATCGATCATCGCGTGGTACAGATAGTAGATGTCGGAGGCGGCCGAGTTCAGCCCGTGCGCCCCGGTCGGCGGCACGATATGGGCGGCGTCGCCGGCCAGGAACAGGCGGCCGAAGCGCATCGGCTCGGCCACGAAGCTGCGCAGCGGCGCGATGCTCTTCTCGATCGACGGCCCGGTCACCAGCTTCGACGGCGACCGCGTCGGGCAGCCGCGCGTCAGCTCGTCCCAGAAGGCCTCGTCCGACCAGTCCTCGACCTTGTCCGTCAGCGGCACCTGCACGTAGTAGCGGCTGCGCCTGACGAGCGCAGCGAGCACAGCGCGAAGCCGCGCTCGGTGCTTGGAGTAGATCAGTTCCGGGCGACACCGGCGTGGTCCGGCTCAGCACGCCGAGCCAGCCGAACGGGTAGACCTTCTCGTAGTCGCGCAGCGCGTCGCGCGGCACGACTGGCGGCTCACGCCGTGGAAGCCGTCGCAGCCGACGATGAAGTCGCAGTCGCACCCGGATGGTCTCGTCGCCCTGGCGGTAGGTGATCGCCGGGGTCTTGCCGTCGATGTCGTGCAGCGCCACGTCGGCGCTTCGTGAATGACATTGCCGCTCATTTGTTCGCGCGCGTCGTACAGGTCGCGCGTCAGCTCGGTCTGGCCGTAGACCATCACCGACTTGCCGCCCGAATGCCTGGCAAGGTCGATCCGGTGGAGGGTGCCGCCATCGTTGATGAAGAAGCCGTCGTGGATCTCGCCTTCGGTATCCATCCGCGCACCGCATTCCGGCCTCGCGCATCAGCTCGGCGAACCCATGCTCCAGCACGCCGGCGCGGATCCGGCCGAGCACGTAGTCGCGGCTGTGTTTCTCGAGCACGATGTTGTCGATCCCCTTGAGATCGAGCAGTTGCGACAGCAGCAGGCCCGACGGGCCGCCGCCGACGATGCCGACCTTGGTCCTGGTGATATTGGTCCCGGTCGTATCGGTCATGGGTCTCCTCCCCGTTCGCGCGTGGTTTCGCTGAGAATTGGCGGATTATCGGGTCGACGGGGCACGGTTTGAATGGACCGAACCGGCCGCGCCTTGTACCGATCGAACATGGACCGCATAGAAACCTACAACCTGTTCGGCGAATTGGACGACCTGCCCGACGTCGTGCATTGCGAGACGATCGCCGCACGTTCGGTGCGGCATGATTGGGAATTCGTCCCCCACCGCCACGCCCGGCTGCACCAGATCCTGATGATCGCCCGGGGCGGCGGGCGCGCCACCTTCGACGGCGAGGCTTGGACTTTATCGAACGGCCACGTCGCCAATGTGCCCGCCGGCTGCGTGCACGGGTTCAGCTTCACGCCCGGCACCGAGGGCTGGGTGGTGACGATCCCGGCGGAGGTGCTCGACGAGGGGTTGGCCGAGGGCGAGGGCCTGCGCCCGCTGCTCGCGCGGCCGCTGGTGGTCGACGGCACCGCGGATATCGGCGCCACGATCACCGCGATCTTCGCCGCGTTCGACGGGCGCGCCTTCGCCCGGGCACATGAGCTGCGCGCCCGGGTGGCGCTGCTCGCAGGCCTTGTCGCGCGCGCCATCGCCGCGGAAGCGCCGGGGGCCGGCGCGCCGACCGAGACCGGGCTGCAACGCCGTTTCGAAGCGCTGGTCGATGCGCACTACACCGAGCATCTCCAGGTCGCGGCCTATGCCGCCCGGCTCGGGGTAACGCCGACCCACCTCACCCGGGTGATGCGCGCGGCCACCGGCCAACCCGCAACGGCGGCGATCCAGGACCGGATCATCCGCGAGGCCCGCCGCAACCTCGCCTATTCCAACCTCTCGGTCAGCCAGATCGGCTATGGGCTCGGCTACGAGGACCCGGCGCATTTCTCGCGCGTCTTCCGCCGCTCGACCGGGCTCTCGCCCACCGAGTTTCGAAAAAGGACCGAGGCTGCGGGTTGACCGGGCGAGCTGAGGTCCAACGATCCGGCACCGTCAAGAGAGACCCGCGCGGCGAAGCCGCGCGCCCCGCCCGCCGCAGGCGTCGGGGGGCGGAGCCCCCCGGGGTAGGCCCCATCCGCAAGCGGATCGGGCATGGTATCAGAGGGCCCAATCCGCAAGCGGATTGGGCATGGTATCAGAGGGCCCAATCCGCAAGCGGATTGGGCGCGGGTCGTCCGGCGCAAGCCGGGCGCACTCCCTCAGGCGCATTCCAGCAGCAGCGTCCCGGCGGCGGTGTTCGAAATCGGGATGTGGTAGTTACGGGTGATCTCGTTCACCTCGTCGCCCAGCGCCCCGCGCATCATCATCCACATCAGGAACTCGGTGCCCTGAGCACCGGCGTTCTTGACCAGCTCCTGGCGCGAGATCTTCGTCAGCACGTCCGGGTCATGCACGATGTTCTCGAGGCAATACTGGTCGAACTCCTTGTTGATGAAGCCGGCCCGCTGGCCGTCGAGCTGGTGCGACAGCCCGCCGGTGCCGAGCACCACGATCTTGGCCTCCTCCGGAAAGCTCAAAAGCGCGCGCCGCAGCGAGCGCCCGAAGTCGAGCGCGCGTTTCAGCGTCGGGATCGGGTGCTGCACCGTGTTGGCGCTGATCGGCACGGTGCGCGGCATGTCGGGGTGATGCGGCGCGCCCGGCCAGAACAGCTGCATCGGCACCACGAAGCCATGGTCTACCGGAAGCTCCTGGCAGGAGGTGATGTCGAACTCGTCGGCGACCATGCTCTCGATGATATGCCACGACAGCTCCGGCGCGCCCGGGAACGGATCGAGCTCGGGCAGGCCCCAGCCCTCGTCCTCGTTGCGGTATTCATGCGCCGCCCCGATCGCGAAGGTCGGCATCCGGTCGAGAAAGAAGCCGAGCCCGTGGTCGTTGTAGATGTTGATCACGTAGTCGGGCTTGTGTTCGGCAATCCACTTGTGAACCAGCGGATAGCCGTCGAAGAAGGGCTTCCAGTAGGGGTCGTCCTGAAGCCCCTTCTGGATCGCGTTGCCGACGGCGGGAATATGCGAGGTGGAAATGCCTCCGAGAATCTTGGCCATGTGTCTGTCCTCCCCTAGGCCTGGCTCTTGAGGAATTCCTGGAATTCCTCCGTGGTCATGCCGGTCTGCATGCCGCCCACGTCCTGCACGCCCAGCCGGAAGATGCCGGCGAACTTGGCGAGGTAGTAGATGTTGCCGCCAGCCTCGATCATCGCCAGCACGTTGCGGTCGCGGATCGCCTGTTTCTGCGCGTCGTTCAGACCGAATTTTTCCATGTAGGCCTCTTCGTCGGAGACAAATTCGTCCCGCGCGGCCTTGCCGTTGAACGAATAGCACATCTTGTTCAGCGCATAGCCTTTCATCGCCTGCTTGCCGTCGAAGATCGTCGTTCCGGGGATGTCGATGTGGTAGTCGAACGCGGGCATGTCAGCCATGGGTTCTGTCCTCTCCAAATGTGCGGGCGCGGTCCGGCGGCCTCGGCCGGTTCCCGCCCTGCGGCGGGTCATTTCGCCCAGTACAGGCGCATCGGGTTGTCCACGAGCAGCTTCTGCTGCGCCTCGGGGCTCGGCGCGATCCGCGGGATGAAATCGACCAGGTTGCCGTCGTCGGGCATGTGCGATTTCATGTTCGGATGCGGCCAGTCGGTGCCCCAGAGCACACGGTCCGGGAACAGATCCACGATCCGGCGGGCAAAGGGCACCACGTCGTCGTAATGCGGCGGCCCCTGCACCGAAAGCCGCTCGGGGCAGGTCACCTTGGTCCAGATGTTGTCGTTCTCGTCCATGAGCCGGATGAACGCCTGGAAATCGGGGTGGTCGGCGCCTTTGGTCACGTCCGGCCGACCCATGTGGTCGACCACGATGATGCCGGGCAGGCTGGCGAGGAACGGCGCCAGCTCCGCAAGATCGGCGGCCTCGAAATAGACCACGATCGTGCCAGCCGAACGTCCTGGATCCGCTCGGCAACCTCGACGAAGTGCGTCTCGCGGCGTTGCATCGACCAGGCGTTTGACGAAATTGAACCGCACCCCGCGCACGCCGGCTTCGTCCATCTCGGCGAGTTCGTCGCGGGTGATGTCAGGGCCACCGAAGCCACCCCGCGCGCGCGGTCGCCGCCCGCCCGGCAGGCATCGACCATCGCCGCGTTGTCCTTGCCGTGGCAGGTGGCCTGCACGATCACGTTGCGTGAAAACCCGAGGTAATCGCGCAATTCGAACAGCTTGTCCTTGCCTGCGTCGCAGGGCGTGTACTTGCGTTCAGGCGCGAACGGAAAGGCGTCGCGCGGCCCGAACACGTGGCAATGCGCGTCCACTGCCCCCTCCGGCAGCACGAAGTCCGGTTTTTTCGGGTTCGGGTGGAAATCGAGCCAGTCGGCGTCGGTGATCTGTTTTTCAGGGGTCTTCTTCTTTGCCATCTCAGTCTCCAAACACCTCGCCGTCCATCAGCTTGCGCGCGGTGCGCAGGATGGCGGCCGAGGTCGGGGTTCCGGTCTCGTCCAGCCGGGCGATAACGGTCATCTCCCCGGTGGGATGTTCTACCCGCAGGCTGCGGGTGTCGCCCTCGCCGGTCGCCGCCAGCCCGGCGGCCGGGCTGCCCTCGATCAGGCAGGCGGTGGCGACGCTGACAGCGCCGAGCACGCCGATGGTCTTGTGGCAGCGGTGCGGAATGAAGGTGCGGGTCGCAATCGCGCCCCCCGCGCGTGGGCTCGACACCATCGTCATCTTCGGCACCGATTTCTCGGTCACGTCGCCGAGGTTCATCAGCGGTCCCGCCGTGCAGCCGGATCGCTTCCAGCCTGGCCCGCAGCCCCTCATCGCTTTCCAGCGCTTCGGGCGCTTTCGTCGCCGGTGATCCCCAGATCGACCGCCCGCATCACCACGCAGGGCATGCCGTTGTCGATCAGCGTCGCCGCGACCCCCTCGATCACGTCGACCACGTTGCCGGTCGGCAGCAGCGCGCCGCAGGAGCTTCCCGCGGTGTCGCGAAATTCGAGCGGCACCGGCGCCGCCGTGCCCGGCACCCCGTCGATCGCCGCACCGCCCGCATAGCTCACCACGCCACCGGGGGTCTGCACCTCGGCCACCGCCACCTGGCCGGTGTTCTCCATGTAGATCGCCACCCGGGTCACCCCGCCTTCGGCCGCCACCAGCCCGCGTTCGATGGCGAAAGGGCCGACGCCGGCAAGGATGTTGCCGCAGTTCTGCGCATCGGTGACCAGCGCCCGGTCAACGAAGACCTGCAGGAACAGATAATCGACATCGACCCCGTCGCGCTGCGACCGCTTCACCACCGCCACCTTCGAGGTCAGCGGATCGGCGCCCCCCATCCCGTCGATCTGGCGGATGTCGGGCGAGCCCATGGCGCGCAGCAGGAAGGCGTCGCGCGCGGCCACGTCCGCCGGCAGATCACCGGCGAGGAAATACCCCCCCTTCGAGGTTCCGCCCCGCATCCACATCGCCCGCACGCCCTCAGCCATTCCCCTGTCCCTTTTTGGGCTCCCAAATACCTCGGGGCCATCGCGACGTTTCCTGCAAAGAAAACCTCTGCCGGGTTTCCGAAAGGGCATGCGCCCTTTCGTCCAGAGCGCGAGGGGCAGCGCCCCTCGCATCGGTCGGATTGCCGCAAGGCAATTCGAAACCTCGCTCACACATATTTCAGCCCCTTCTCGGCCAGCCGCTCGCGCATCCCGTAGATGTCGAGCCCAAGCTCGCCGGCCGCGAACCGCGCCCGCTTGGCCTCTTCGTTCGCCACCCGCGCCCGCGCCTTCTCCAGCACCGCCGCCGCTTCGTCCCGGCGCACACAGACCACGCCGTCGTCATCGGCCACGATCACGTCGCCCGGGTTCACCAACTCCCCCGCGCAGACCACGGGCACGTTCACCGAGCCCAGCGTCTCCTTGATCGTGCCCTGCGACCCGATCGCCTTCGACCAGACCGGAAAGCTCATCTCGGTCAGGTCCGCCACGTCGCGCACGCCCGCATCGATCACCAAACCGCGGCAGCCATGCGCCTGGGCGCTGGTCGCGAGCAGATCGCCGAAATAGCCCGCGTCCGAAGGCGAAGTGGTGCCGAGCACCAGGATGTCGCCCGGCTTGATCTGCTCGATGGCCACGTGGATCATCCAGTTGTCCATCGGCGGGCTGAGGATCGTCAGCGCCGACCCCGCCACCCGGGCGCCGCCATAGATCGGCCGCATGTAGCTCGCCAGCAGCCCCTTGCGGCCCTGCGCCTCGTGCACCGTCGCGCAACCCATCTCCGCGAGCCCGTCGACGACCTCCTTCGCGGCACGTTCGATCTCCTGGACGACGACGCCCGTAGTTCCCGGCTGCATGGTCACTCCTTTTCCGGTATTGGCCCCGGCACCGGCGGGGTGCCATGCGTGTGAAAGCTCTCGATGGTCTTCAGCCCCCAAGCCTGGCCCTTGCGGCGCTCGGCCTCGGTCCAGACCACCGGCTCCCAGTCGGGGGCGAGGATCAGCCGGGCGCCGGAATTGGCCAATTCCACCCGGTTGCCCGCGGGCTCCCAGACATAGAGGAAGAAGGTGCCCTGGATCGCATGCTTGTGCGGGCCGGTCTCGATATGCACCCCCGTTTCCAGGAACAGATCGGCGGCGCGCAGGATGTCCTCGCGCTGGTCGGTGGCATAGGTCACATGATGCAACCGCCCCGCGCCGCCGCCGTGCTCCTCGGTGCAGGCAAGATCGTAGGTCTTGTTGTTGACGGTGAACCAGCAGCCGCCGAGCCGGCCATTGTCGAGCTGGATCATCTCGGTCACCCGCGACCCGAGGCAAATCTCCATGAAACGGCGAAACTCGGCGACGTCTTCGGCCAGCAGGTTGACGTGATCGAGCCGGCGCGGCGCGGCGCCGGTGAACCGGCTGGCCATATTCTTGAGCGCCGGGCGCTCGTCGCCCCCGCGCCTCGAACCGCCGGGTCTCCCAGTAGAGCTCGAAGACATGGCCGAACGGGTCTTCGAACCGGAAGGCCCGGCCATGGCCCGCGTCGCCCTCGACCCAGCCCAGCACCGTGTAATCGGACGCCGCGATCGCCGCCACCCGGCGCTCCAGCGCCTCGAGGGCTCGCCACCCGGTAGCCGATATGGCCGACCCCGGTGGTGTCGTGGCGGGTCAGTTTCAGCGAGTGGAATTCGTAGTCGTCCCAGGCGCGCAGATAGGCGCTGTCGTCGACCAGCTCCGAGAGTTTCAGCCCGTAGACCCGGGTGAAGAAATCGAGGCTTTCGTCGAAGCGGTCGGTATAGACCTCGACATGGCCAAGATGGGCGACGTCGCTCATTCGAGCTCCTCGACAGTGCGCGGGAACACCGCCTCGAAACCCTCGGCGTATTTGGCGGGCTTGCCGCCGGCCTGCCCGCCGGAATTGCGGCGGAAGTGGTTGCCGCGGTTTTCGGCCACGTTCGTCGTAGAACTGCCACAGGTGTTCCTGGCCCTGCATGCACTGGATCGCGGCCCGCTTCCTGTCCCAGACCTCGGTGATGTCGAGGAAGACATTGGGCTTCCAGCCCATCTGCTCGGTCTGGTGCGGCTCGAACAGGTAGAGCTGCGGCGCGCCGAGCACTTTCTCGCCGGGGTTGTGGCCCCAGGCCTGGGCGACCATACGCGCCTCCAGCGCGAACTCGGTCGTGCGCATGTGGTCGGTGTTGTAGGGGTCCCATTTCGAGTGCGCGAACATGAACTTCGGCTGCACCTCGCGGATGATGTCGACCATCATGTCGAGGGTCTCGCGACCGAGATCGAGCGGGTAGTCGCCGCGGTCGAGAAAGCGGATGTCGCTGATGCCCAGCGCTTTGGCCGCGTTCTCGGCCTCCTGGCGCCGCGCCGTCTTCACCTTCTCCAGGGTCATCCCCTCCTGCTTCCAGAGCTTCGCGCTCTCGCCGCGTTCGCCGTAGCTCAGGCACACGACGGTCACGTCGTAGCCCTTGGCAGCATGCAGCGCGATGGCGCCGCCCGCGCGCCAGACGAAGTCGGCGGAATGGGCGGAAATGACGAGCGCGGTCTTGCGATCGGACATCTGGGTCTCTCCTCGGGGTCCAGGCCCCGGACCGGGGCGCCCGGGGGTGCTCCCGGAGTACGCTCCGCGCCCCCGCGAAGCTATTTCAATCCCGGGCGGAGACCATAAATATTTGCTATAGTGAGTCGAAACACCGAAACTCCGGACAAGAGGCAAGGCCCTGCAATGGCGTTGGAATTTCCAAATCTGAGACACCTGCGCGCCTTCATGGAAGTTGCCGAGGCGCAAGGGATCAGTGCCGCCGCGCACCGGGTCCACCTCAGTCAGCCGGCGGTGACACAGGCAATCTCGGGGCTCGAGAAACGCTTTGGCGTGACCCTGCTCGACCGCCGCGCGGAGGGGATGTTTCCGACCGGGGAAGGCGAGGTCCTGCTGTTTCGCGTCAAGCGGATGTTCGAAAACCTCGCCGCGGGGGCGGCGAAGGCGGTCCGGCTCGCCGGGCGGCGTGACGGCAAACCGGTGGCCGATTTCCACCTGCGGGTGACCGCGGCCCAGCTGCGCGCGCTGGTCGCGATCCGCGATGCGGGCAATTTCAGCCTCGCCGCCCGCCGCCTCGGGATCGCGCAACCCTCCGTTCACCGCGCCGGGCGCGATCTCGAAAAGCTCTCGGGGCTCAGTCTCTTCACCCCAAGCCGCAAAGGGATCGACCTGACGCCGCCGGCCGAAGCCTTCGCGCGCGCCGTCAAGCTGGCCGAGGCCGAGCTCGGCCAGGGGCTCGATGAGCTCACCCGGCTGTCGGGCGCCGACGCCACCCGGATCGCCGTCGGCTCGATGCCGCTGTCGCGCACCGAGATCCTGCCCCTGGCCTGCGACGCGCTCCTGAAGGAGGCGGCGGGCGTGCAGCTCCGGCTGGTCGACGCGCCCTTCGGCGAGCTGTTGCGCGGGCTGCGCTACGGCGAGCTCGACGTGCTGATCGGGGCGCTGCGCGATCCGCTGCCGGCCGACGACGTGGTGCAGGAAGCCCTGATCGACGACCACCTCGCGGTGATGGCGCGCCCGGGCCATCCGCTCGCGGGCCGGACCGGCCTCACCCTGGATGACACACTGACCTACCCGTGGATCGCGGGCCCGAAAGATACGCCGGCGGGGGCGTATCTGTACCGCGCGCTCGGGATCGGCGCGTTGGATCGCACGCCGGTCTCGGTGGTGACCTCCTCGATGGTGCTGGTGCGGGGCCTGCTCACGCGCGGCGACTACCTGACCCTGCTCTCGCCCCGGCAAGCGGCGGTGGAGATAACCCAGGGCTTGATGGTGCCGCTGGATCTGCCGCTGCCGGGCTCGGCGCGCAGGATCGGGCTCACGACGCGGTCCGGCTGGATGCCGACGCCGACCCAGGCCCGGTTTCTCGACCTGGTGCGGGCGGCCGCGCGCGGGTGAGGCAGAAGGCCTTTCGAAAGGCCTTCCGACGCGCCTTGCAAGGCGCGTGCGAAGCGGTTTCGAAACCGCTTCCCAGCCCCCAGCCGTGCTGTTCGTTATAGACAAAACCAATCGCGCAAGGCGGCATTCAATTTCCCTATCCGGCCCGGCATGCCTACCTCTGTCCCACACGCGATCAGGAGATCCCACGTGACCGACAAGGACTACGACGACATCCCCGGCACCTACGTGTTCGACGCGGACCGTTCCCGCGAGGGCTACTGGCTCAACCAGTTCTGCATCTCGCTCAGGCTCGCCGACAATCGGGCGGCGATGCGCGAAGACCCGGAAGCCTACCTGGCGCGCTTCGACATGACCGAAGTTCAGAGGCAGGCGATCCGCGATCGCGACTGGAACCTTCTGCTCAAGCTCGGCGGCAACATCTACTACACCTCGAAGCTCGCCGCCTTCGACGGGATCGCCTTCCAGGAGCTTGCCGCCGAGATGTCGCACATGAGCCGTGACGATTACCGCCAGATGATGGTCGACGGCGGCCGCAAGATCGACGGCAACCGCTCCAAATCCGAATGGGAGGACGAAATGATGGCCCGTATAACCGCCGGCATCGCCAGCTCCCACGTGCCCGCCATCGGCGTTGCGATGGACACCCACATCACCGACCAGCCCTACTGGAAACCGGTGTTCGACGGGTTCGAGTTCTCCCGCAAGTGGACCGCCGAGAACAAGCCGGACGTCGTCTTCCTGGTCTACAACGACCATTGCACCGCGTTCGACGCCAGCGTGATCCCGACCTTCGCGCTCGGCGCCGCGGCCGAGTTCAAGCCCGCCGACGAGGGTTGGGGTCCGCGGCCCGTGCCGGTGGTCAAGAACCACCAGAAACTCGCAAGCCACATCGCCCAGCCGGTCATCCTCGACGAGTTCGACCTCACGATCATGAACGAGATGGAGGTCGACCACGGCCTGACCGTGCCGCTGTCGCTGATGTTCGGCGACCGGTCGCCGGAGGACGACTGGGGGGTCCAGGTCGTGCCGCTCGCGGTCAACGTCGTGTTGTACCCGGCCCCGACCGCGAACCGCTGCTACATGCTCGGCCAGGCGATCCGGCGCGCCATCGACAGCTACCCCGAAGATCTCAACGTGCATATCTACGGCACCGGCGGCATGAGCCACCAGCTGCAGGCCGAACGCGCCGGGCTGATCAACGCCGAATGGGACCTCGACTTCATGGACAAGCTGGTGAACGACCCCGAGGCCGCGCGCCGGATCACCCATCTCGAGTTTCTGCGCGAGACCGGCTCGGAAGGGATCGAGATGGTGATGTGGCTTGTCATGCGCGGGGCGCTCGACGAAGACGTCACCGAAGTCCACCGCCACTACCACGTGCCCGCGTCGAACACCGCCGTGGGACATCTCATCCTCGAAAACCACACCTGAAACCTGCCCCCTGAACCCGCTCCAAGGAGGACTTCATGCGTATCTGTGTCGCCGGCGCCTATGGCGCCTTCGGTCTCAAACATCTCGACGCGCTCGCCAATATCGACGGGGTCAGCGTGACCTCGGTCATGGGCCCGACGAAAGACAAGATCGAGGCGCTTGCCGCCGAGCGCGGCATCGGCCATGCCGGCACCACGCTGGAGGACTGCATTGCCCGCGACGACGTCGACGCGGTCATCCTGTCGACCCCCACCCAGATGCACGCCGACCAGGCGGTGGCCTGCATGGAAGCGGGCAAACACGTGCTGGTCGAGATCCCGATGGCGGATTCGCTCGCCGATTCCGTCCGGATCGTCGAGAAGCAGAAACAGACCGGGCTCACCGCGATGGCGGGCCAGGTGCGGCGCTTCAACCCGTCCCACCAATGGATCCAGAACAAGATCGCCGCCGGTGAGCTCAAGATCCAGCAGATGGATGTGCAGACCTATTTCTTCCGGCGCACCAACACCAACGCCAAGGGCGAACCGCGCACCTGGACCGATCACCTGCTCTGGCACCACGCCTGCCACACGGTCGATCTGTTCCAGTACCAGACCGGCGAGACGGTGTCCGAAGCCTTCGGCATCCAGGGGCCGCATCACCCCGACCTCGGCATCGCGATGGACATGTCGATCGGCATGAAGACCCCCTCGGGGGCGATCTGCACCCTGTCGCTGTCGTTCAACAACGATGGTCCCCTGGGCACGTTCTTTCGCTACATCTGCGATAACGGCACCTATCTCGCCCGCTACGACGATCTCTACGATGGGCGCGAAAACCAGATCGACCTCTCGGATGTCGCCGTCTCGAACAACGGGATCGAGCTCATCGACCGCGAATTCATCTCCGCGATCCGGGAAGGCCGCGAGCCGAACGGGTCGGTCGCGCAGGTGTTGCCGGCAATGGAGACGCTCGACCGGATCGAGAAAGGCTTTCAGAGCTGAGGGACTTCGCCCGGACGTCGGGCGCACGCACGTCCGCACGCCGTCAGGCGGTCGTCGCCTTCGAAAACCTGCCCCGAGGGCGCTTTCCGGGGCGGTCGGCCCGATCCGCGTTTGGACCGGGTATCAGCGCCTGACGGCGCTGCGCCTGCGGCGGGCGTGGCGGGGGCTGCGCCCCCGCACCCTGGACGAAAGGTCCCATGTCCTTTCGGTAACCCGGCAGGCGTTCTCTTCGCAGAAGACGCCGAAAGGCCCCCGCAGTATCCTCGCCAAGATGACAGAAAGTGCACAGGGCTTTGGGCGCATTTCTTTGCAACTGCAGCATTGACGCGCCCCCTCCCCTCGGGCCAAATCCCCCGAACACCACCAAGGGAGGACCACATGGGCTGGCTGAAGGACGAATCCGGGCTGGAGAAAACCGCGGCGAACCACGTGCCGCTGACACCGCTCAGCCACCTCAACCGGGCCGCCGCGCTGTTTCCCGACAAGACCGCCATCGTCGACCGCGACCGCCGCCTGACCTATGCCCAGTACCGCGCGCGCGCCTCACAGCTTGCCGCCGCGCTCGTCGCGGCCGGTGTAGAGCCCGGCGACGTGGTCGCGACGCTGCTGCCCAACATCCTCGCCCAGGCCGAGGCGCATTGGGGCGTGCCCGCCACAGGCGCCATTCTCAACACGATAAACACGAGGCTCGACGTCGACACCATCGCCTATATCTTCGGTCACGGCGCGGCCAAGGTGGTCCTGGTCGACACCGCCTTCCTCGAGGTCGCGGAAGCCGCCGTCGCGCGGATGGAGGGCGGCGGCCCCCGGATCATCGAGGTCGCCGACGACCAGGCTGGCCTGCCGGCGACGGGTCGCCACACCGAATACGAGGGTTTCATTGCCGGCAGGGACGAAGCCTTCCGCTGGCACATGCCCGAGGACGAGTGGGAAAGCCTCGCGCTCAACTACACCTCCGGCACCACCGGGCGACCCAAGGGCGTGGTCTATTCGCACCGCGGCGCCTACCTGCACACGCTCGGGCTGTCGCTCGACTGGGGGCTGAACCGCGACACGGTCTATCTCACCATCGTGCCGCTGTTCCACTGCAACAACTGGATCCACACCTGGTCGATCCCGGCGGTGGGCGGCACCGTGGTCTGCTGCCGCGACATCACCGCCAAGGCGATCTACGACGCCATCGCCGACGAGCGGGTGACCAATTTCGGCGGCGCACCGATCGTGCTCAACATGATCGTCAACGCCAAGGACGAAGACCGGCGCAGCTTCGACCACATCGTCAACGCCTACACCGCCGGCGCCCCGCCGCCCGCCGCCACGCTGGCGGCGATCGAGCCGCTCGGCTTCAGCGTGACCCAGATGTACGGGCTCACCGAGACCTACGGCCACACCGTCGAATGCATCTGGAAGGACGACTGGGCGGATCTGCCCGAAGACGAGCGCTTCGCCCGCAAGGCCCGCACCGGCGTCGCCCAGGTGATGATGGAACATGTCACCGTGCTCGACGAAGACAGCATGGCGCAGGTACCGATGGACGGCGCAACCGTGGGCGAAGTGATGTTCCGCGGCAACGTGGTGATGAAGGGGTACCTCAAGAACCCCGACGGCCACCGCGGAGGCCTTCCGGGGCGGCTATTTCCACTCCGGCGACGTCGCGTACCAGCACCCCGACGGCTACATCAAGATCACCGACCGGTCGAAGGACATCATCATTTCCGGCGGCGAGAACGTGTCCTCGGTCGAGGTCGAGGGCGCGCTGATGCACCATCCAGCCGTGCTGCTCTGCGCGGTCGTGGCCAAACCGGACCCGACATGGGGCGAGGTGCCCTGCGCCTTCGTCGAGCTCAAGGAGGGGGCCGAGGCCACGGAAGAGGAACTCATCGCCTTCGCGCGCGCGCGGTTGGCCGGGTTCAAGACGCCCAAGCGGATCGTCTTCGAGGAGTTGCCGAAGACCTCCACCGGCAAGATCCAGAAATTCGAACTGCGCAAGCGGGTACAGGATCTGTGAGAGATCCCGGGGTTTGACGGGGTCCCATGCCCCGTCCGACCTTGGTTCCCCGAAGGTCGCGGCACGACCGATGGCCTAGCCACCGCGTTGTTTTCAAGAGACAACAGACTGTTTCCGCGGTCCCGAATCGCCGAAGCCGCGCAGCCACACGCTGCCCGTTCGCAGGCCCGCCAGGCAGCCCGGCCCCCCGGCCCGGCCATAGCCGCGTGCGAAAAACTGGACGCACGCCACCCGCCCGCGTTATCCTTTCGGCAAAACCGAAAAAACGAGCAGCCCCGGCCCCGATGACGGCCCTCAAGAAATACCAGCGGCTCGAAGCCCTTGGCCTCTGGCGCGCGAGCCCCGAGGCGCAACGGCTGAACGTTGCCGTTTCGATCGGCGATGCGACGCTGACGCTCACCGACCTCAGCGACACGCCGCTCGCGCATTGGTCGCTGCCCGCCGTGCAGCGGCTGAACCCGGGCGGAACGCCGGCGCTCTACGCCCCCTCGGCCGACCCGGACGAGCCGGAAACGCTCGAGATCGACGAGCCCGAGATGATCGACGCGATCGAAACGGTGCGCCGGGCCATCGAGCGCCGCCGGCCGCGCACCGGGCGGCTGCGGCTGTTCATGTCCGTGACCGTGCTGGCGGCCGCCGGCGCACTGGTCGTTTTCTGGCTCCCCGGCGCGCTCACCCGCCATACCGTCTCGGTCCTGCCCGAGGCCACCCGCGCGGCCATCGGCGCGCGGGTGCTCGACCGCATCGTCCGGGTGACCGGCAGCCCCTGCGCCGACAAGAAGGGACAGGCGGCGCTCGACCGGCTGGCGGCGCGTGTCCTCGGTGAGGACACCGCCGGCCGTGTGCTCGTCGTCGCCTCCGGGATCGCCGGCGCGCGACATCTTCCGGGGCGGATCGTCCTGCTCGACCGGGCCCAGGTCGAGGATTACGAGCTTCCGGACGTGGCCGCGGGCTACATCCTGGCCGAGCGGCAGCGCGCGGCCGAGACCGACCCGATGCTCACCCTTCTCGAGCACGCCGGCCCGTTCGCGACGGCGCGCCTGCTCACCACCGGCATGCTTCCCGACGGGGTCCTCGACAGTTACGGCGAGGTGGTGTTCACCCGCGCCCCGGCGCCGGTCGCGACCGAACCCCTGCTGGCCCGGTTCGCCGCGGCGGGGGTGCCCTCGACCCCCTATGCCTTCGCCCTCGACCAGAGCGGCGAGACCACGCTCGGTTTGATCGAGGCCGATCCGTTACCGGCAGGCGCAGCCGAGCCGCTCATCGCCGAGGCCGACTGGACGGCGGTTCAGGCGATCTGCGCGGAGTGATCCCCGCGGCACCAGAAACGACGGGGGAAGACCCGCCTCGACGGGAAGCTGCGCAAGCGCGGTCCGGTAGGTTTCAAAAGGTGATCGACGCCTGCGATGTCAACGAGAGGTTAACGGATTTGAAACCCAAGCCTCTGATATAGAACGGTTTCAACTCGCCGTGGCACATAACAAGCCTAGCGCCCTAGGGGTGTGGACCTCGGCACGGCCCGATAGCGCGCACCCGAACCGGTCGATCCCGATGCCGGACCCCGACCATCGCCGGGCACGACGAAAAAACCCCGCCTAAAGCGGCGGGGTCTGCATCATCCTTGCCGGCGCGCCGCAAGGGTCTAGCCGCGCGTGTAGGCGTCCGGGTAGTAGCCCCGCAGCGTGTTGAGGGCGCGTTTGAGGTCGGCGGTGCTGGCGAACGGCCCGGCCATGACGAGGGTCAACCCCGAACGGGTCCGCGCGGTCGCCGCGCCGAAGCCGAGACCGCGCAGGTTCGCGAGTGCCTTGGTCGCGTTCCCGGCGACGCCGAAGGCCCCGACCTGCACGTAGCGCGCGCCCGGCGCCACCTTGGGCGCGGGCGCGGCCGCGTCGGGCTGGCTCTTGCTGACAACCACCGTCCGCACCGTCGCGGTCCGCACGGCCGTCGTCTCGGCCGCCGTCATCGGCACCTTGGAGGTATCGAGCACAGCGCCCATCTGCGCATCGCCGTAGGGCGTGCGCGGCCCCCGATAGGGGTTCAACCGGTCGTCTTCCCAAGCCGGGCGGTACCCGGCCGGGATCTGGACCGGGCGCCCGGTTGCGGCCGGAACGGCCGTGTAGGCGGAATTCGGCACCGGATCCACCGGCCCGGCCGACGTGGTGATGCCGTAGCCGTTGCCGAAGGCGGTGTTGGGCGCACCGGGCGGCACCCCACCGATGATGACCCGCCCGCCAGGTTGCGCATGTCCCGTCGCGAGGCCCGTGCCGGCCTGGGCGGGATGAGCCACCAGCCGCGAGCGGCTGCCATCGGCATGGGTCACGACATAGGAGGTCGCGCGCGTCATGCCCGGCGGACAGCTGACCGCAACGGTGTCGCCCCCGATCCGGACCCGGGCGCTGGACCCATCGGTCGGGCAAGTCACTTCCATCGTCCGGGTGACGGCCGTCGTGCCGGTACCAACGTAGGACCCGGCGCCCTGGCCGGCCCCGGGGACCGGCATGGCATAGGACGCTGGCTGCGGCGCCGGCACATCGTGCATCGCCGATGCAGACGGCGCGCGCGCGGCCATCACGGCGGCCGGCGGCGGCGGCGCGGGCGGGGCCGGTGGGGTCGCGGTCGTGCTGGCGACGGCGGCGCTCGGCGTCATGCCGCAGACCACCGTCTCGCGGTCACGCGAAAGCCGCGGCACCCAGTTCACTGCCGAGCCGATACTGGCACGCACGTAAACGCAGCCGCGGCTGTCGACGTAGACGTCTTTGGAATAGCTGCCGGGTGGTGTTTCGGCCGGCGTGGCCGCCTGTGCGAGTGTCAGTGCCGTGGCAGCGGTGCCCATCGACGCGGCCACCATGGCCAGCGCACCCAACGATGCTGGAAATTTCATGTCCCTGTCCCCCGACATATGTGACGCCACTGTGCCGGGTCGCGCGCCGCGAGTCCAGAGGGTGGTACTATTCGAACCAATTTTTGGGTGGAATCCCGCCTAATTGGGCCGGAATTGCACTTATTTCGTTCCGTACATCCGGTCGCCCGCGTCGCCGAGGCCGGGCACGATGTAGCCCTTTTCGTTGAGTTTTTCGTCGACCGCTGCGGTCACGATCGGCACGTCCGGATGGGCTTTCCCCATCCGCTCGACGCCCTCCGGCGCCGCCAGCAGACAGAGGAAACGGATGTTCTTCGCCCCGCGCTCCTTGAGCAGGTCCACCGCCGCGACCGAGCTGTTGCCGGTCGCAAGCATCGGGTCGACGACGATGACCAGCCGGTCTTCGATCTCGGCCGGCACCTTGAAGTAATACTGCACCGGCTCCAGCGTCTCTTCGTTGCGGTAAAGCCCGACGAACCCGACCCGGGCCGACGGGATCAGTTCGAGCACACCGTCCAGAAGCCCGTTGCCCGCCCGCAGGATCGAGACCAGCGCCATTTTCTTGCCGGCGAGAATCGGCGCCTCCATTTCCTTGAGCGGCGTCTCGATGGTCCGGGTGGTCATCGGCAGTTCGCGCGTGACTTCATAGGCGAGCAGCAATGAGATTTCCCGCAGGAGCTGGCGGAACACGGCCGTCGAGGTGTCCTTCTGGCGCATCAGCGTGAGCTTGTGCTGCACGAGCGGGTGTTTCACGACAATCAGGTGGTCAAGCATCGGCGGGCTCCAGTCTCTTGGCAATCTCTGCGCGGGTGACATCATCACAGAAGGCAGCCTCAAGGGCCACCCGGTTGAGCGCGGCGAATTCGCTCAGGCCCCAGCCGAACGCCCGCTCGAGTTCCTCGAATTCGCGCGTCATGGTGGTGTGGAAGAACGGCGGGTCGTCGGTGGAGACGGTCACCTTCACACCGGCGCCCTGCAGCCGCGCGATCGGGTGGGCCTCCCAGGAGGGGTAGACCCCGAGCGCAACGTTGGAGCCGGGGCAGACCTCGAGCACGGTGCCGGTGTCGGCGAGCAGCGCCACCAGCTCCGGATCCTCGATCGCGCGCACGCCGTGGCCGATCCGCTCGACCTTGAGGTGGGTGAGCGCATCGCGCACCGAGGCAGGTCCCGCCCATTCCCCGGCGTGGCTGGTCAGCCTGAGCCCCGCCTCGCGGGCCATGTCGAACGCATAGGCGAACTCGGCGGTGGCGCCGGCGTTCTCGTCGCCGCCCATGCCGAACCCGACGATGAAATCGCCCGCCGTCTCCTGCGCACAGCGCGCGGTCTCGCGGGCGGCGTCGGGGCCGGCATGGCGCACGGCGGTGACGATGCCGCGCAGCGTGATCCCGAGCTCTTCGGCGGCGGCGGCGGCCTCGATCATGGCGGCGAGATACTCCGTCCAGGCGACCGGATCGCGGCCGCCGCAGAAGTCGGGCGACAGGAAGGTCTCGAGGTAGACGACGCCCTGCTCCGCCGCTTCACCGGCCACGACCGCCATCAGGAGCGCGTAGTCGTCCGGGGAGGAGAAGGGACGGGTCGCCACCTCGTAGACATTGAGAAACTGCAAGAAGTCACGGTAGGAATATCCGCCTTTCGCGTCAAAAATGTTCGAAATGTCTAATCCACGCGCGCGCGCCATGTCCCGCACAAGGGCCGGCGGCGCGGCCCCTTCGAGGTGGTGGTGAATCTCGACCTTGGGGACGTCCTTGTAACTCATGGTGTATCCTGCGCCTGCGGCGAGCGGGGGCGCCGCTGACGCGGCAAAACGGGCTCCGCCGCCTGCGGCGCGCGGGGGCGCCGCTGACGCGGCAAGATGAGCTTCGCCGCCTGCCTGCGGCGGGCGGGGGCGCCGCTGACGCGGCGCGGGGGCCCCGGCTGACGCCGGGGCGGCACCAGGTCTTGACCGGAGCATGCCGTATCCGGTCACAGGAAACTCGTCCCCGCCCCGCGCGCGTCGAGCCCGAGATGGGCGGCCAGGCTCGCGCCAATATCGGCGAACCCCACCTGTCCAACGCCGCGCGCGCCCACGCCCCAGCCGATCACCGGAACCCGCTCGCGGGTGTGGTCGGTGCCGATCCAGCTGGGGTCGTTGCCATGGTCGGCGGTGAAGATCGCGAGGTCGCCCGCGCGCAAGGTGGCGAGGAACCGGGGCAGTTCCCGGTCGAACCATTCGAGGTGACGCGCATAGCCCGCGATATCGCGCCGGTGGCCGTATCTGGAATCGAACTCGACGAAATTGGCAAAAACCAGCGCCCCCGCCTCGGCCTGTTCGCCCCACCCCACCAGCGCCTCGAACAGGTCGGCATCGGTGCCGTGGATGCCGCTGTCCATGCCGCGGTGGGCGAAGATGTCGTCGATCTTGCCGACGGCGTGCACCGGGCGGCCCGCCGCCTGGGCCCAGTCCATGAGAAGCGGGTCCGGCGGTTCGAGCGAGAAATCCTTGCGGTTCGTGGTCCGGGTGAAGCCGGTCTGCGCGTCGCCGACGAAGGGCCGCGCGATCACCCGTCCGACCCGCATGCCGTGCAGCATCGGCGCGACCGCCTCGCACATCTCGTAGAGCCGGTCGAGCCCGAAGGCCTCTTCGTGGGCGGCAATCTGCACCACCGAGTCCGCGGAGGTATAGACGATAGGCAGGCCGGTCGCGACGTGCTCCGCGCCGAGCTCGTCGAGGATCACTGTGCCCGAGCTGTGCTTGTTGCCGAGCACCCCGCCAGCGCCGCCGGCGGCAACCAGCGCCGCGGTCACGTCCCGAGGAAAGGCAGGCGCGGCATCCGGAAAATAAGTCCAGTCGAAGGGCACCGGAACGCCCGCGATCTCCCAATGGCCCGACGGCGTGTCCTTGCCCTGGCTCACCTCGGTCGCCGCGCCCCAAAGGCCCTGCGGCGCGGCGCCGAGGCCCGGTGCGCGCACCCCGGAGGCGAGCTCCAGCGCGGCGCCAAGCCCGAGCCCGTCGAGGGTGGGCAGGGCGAGCGGCCCGGCGCGGCCGGTGTCGGCCTTGCCCGCGGCGCAGGCCTCGGCGATATGCCCGAGCGTGTTGGCCCCGGTGTCGGGCACGCCGTCGTTGAAGAAGCTGTCGGCATCCGGGGCGCCGCCGATGCCGACGCTGTCGAGCACCACCAGGAAGGCGCGGCTCATTCCCCGGTCTCCATCTGCGCCTTGGCGAAGGCCATGGGCAGAAGCGTCTCGATCTTCATCGTCAGCACATCGCCCTTCAGGTTGGCCATCGTCACCGGCACGCCCGGCGGCGCGAACTCGGCGATCTTCTGGCGGCACCCGCCGCAGGGGGTGACCGGGTCCGGCGCGTCGCCGATCACCGCCACCTCGGCGATCTGAGTCTCCCCGGCCGCGACCATCGCCGCGATCGCGCCGGCCTCGGCGCAGGTGCCCTCCGGATAGGCGGCGTTCTCGACGTTCACACCGGTGAAAACCCGGCCCGATGCGGTGCGGATCGCCGCGCCGACCTTGAAGCCCGAATAGGGCGCGTGGGCGTTCTCACGCACCGTTTTCGCTTCGTCGACAAGAGAGGTGGGTGCAGACATCGGCGGGCTTTCGTTTTTTGACCGGTTGGACCAAGGGTAGTCACCGGGCCACGGCGCGCAAGCCAAATCGCGCGCGGCGGCGCGCGACCGCCCGCAGGGTCGGCCGCCCCCCATCCAGCCCGGAGCGTGGGCTACTGAGCCGCCTCTTCGGGCACAACCAGCGTCCCGTCGCCGCGGAATTCGGCTGCCGCGGGCACCGCCGGGGCCGGTCCGGCATCGTGGCGCGAGCGCGGGCCGTCGTCTTCGTCTCCGGTCGCGGCGGCCGCGACGATCACCGTCGCCGGGGCCGCCGGCACCACCGGGGCGGTTTCCGGGGCAACAGCCGCGATCGTCACATCCTCCGCCGCCGGGGTCGCGTCCGGCGCGGTGTCCGACGCTGCCGCGGCGGGCGCATCGGCGACCGGAATTTCAACGACGGGCGCCTCGGCCACCGGGATGTCCACGACCGGCACATCGGCACCGGGGATTTCAACCACCGGGGCGTCGGCGACCGGGATTTCGATGATGATCGGTTCGGCCGAGTTCTCAACCGCGGTCTCAACCGGGGCCTCTTCCGGGGCCTCGACCGCGGTCGCGACGGTCTCGGGCTCCACGGTCACCCCTTCCGTCACCGCGACCACAATCGCTTCGGGCGTGTCGGTGGGCGCGTCGGTGGGCGCGTCGGTTGGCGCGTCGGTGTCGGCCCCGGCGTCCGCCGCATCTCCGGCGCTCGCAACGGTCATCGTCTCGGCCTCGGGGCCGGCGATCTCCTCGACCAGGACCGGCGCGTCGCCGGCGACGTCGAAGACCTTGCGGCAGGCCTCGAAACCGTAGAGCCCGCAGGCGGTGCCGTGCAGATCGAGCGCAAGGAAGCCGCCGGGGAACACTTCGTACCCCCGGATCACGTCGGCGAACATCCGGGTATAGCCCTCGTCGCGCGCCAGGAAAAAGCCCACCGTGCAGCCGCCGGAGCCGCAATTGAGCGTGGCCAATTCCGTGCAGGCGGCGGCGGCGTAGTCGATGACCAGATCCTCGCGGCCGTCGCCGTCGAGGTCTTCACGCCGCTCGAACCCGGGTTCCATCGCGACGGTGCCGCCCAGTTCACCGCAGGCGGCCACCACTTCGCCGAGCACCAGGCTCGCGGGATTGTCCACCGGTGGTGACGGCATCGGGCAGGTCTGCATCACCGTATAGAGACTGTCGGACGAGCCGGTTAGCCCCATCTCCACGTCCTGCACGCCGTCGGGCCAGTCGAGCCTCAGCGAGGCGCGCAGACCGCGTTGCAGCAAATCGACCATCTCCTCGTGAAGGCGCGGGTCGAAACTGGCGGTGTAGCGGGTGTAGCCGTCCAGCGCGTGCGGGGCGAAGGTAAGCGCGCCGACATCGCCGCCATCGACCCCCACGGTGACCCCCAGTTTCTCCGTCGCCACACCGCGTCCGGCGACGTCGAGCGCGAAGTGCAGGGGTTCGAAGGCCGCGCATTCCAGCCGGAAACAGAGAAAATTGTCGGAGCCTTCCTCGCCCAACGGGCAGATACGGGCGCTGGCGGCGCCGTCGCCGGGCTCGGCCACGCTCCAGGTCTGCGCCCGGACCGGCGCCGCGGCCAGCCCGGCGATCAGACCCATGGCAAGTGTCGCAAGCACGAACTGGAAAAGACGAAAACGCTGCATGAGGCCCCCCGGCTAAAGCTTGAACGCCACGTTGCCCGGGACACGCGATTTGTGCAAGCCCTTGGGGCCGATTCCCAATTCTTTGCAACCTCGGGCGAATAGTTTGCAAAATCCGCCGCCTTTCCCGCCAACCTGAATAACCTGCTGCACTTTGCAAAACTTTGCAGGCCAATCGGGGCGGCGGGTGCAAATGTCACCGACAAATCCACACCCTGCTGGCGCAATCATCTTGTCCGAGCGCCGCTGGCTCCGTAACAACGTTGCGACAGATCGAGGAGGAGAGCCGCATGGGCTACAAAGAGGTGTACGATGCGTGGCAGGCCGATCCGGAGGGGTTCTGGATGGACGCGGCCAAGGCCATTGACTGGGACAAACCGCCGTCGAAAGCGTTGTCCGACAAGGGCGACGGTCTCTACGAATGGTTCGCCGACGGCATGGTCAACACCTGCTGGAACGCGGTCGACCGGCATGTCGAGGCGGGCCGCGGCGACCAGGTCGCGATCATCTACGACAGCCCGATCACCGGCCGCCAGGCGAAGATCACCTACGGCGAGCTGCAAGGCGCGGGTCGCGACGTTCGCCGGCGGCCTCGCCCAGCGCGGGATCACCAAGGGCGACCGCGTCATCATCTACATGCCGATGGTGCCCGAGGCGCTGATCGCCATGCTGGCCTGCGCCCGGATCGGCGCGATCCACTCGGTGGTGTTCGGCGGCTTCGCGGCGCATGAGCTGGCGGTCCGGATCGACGACGCCCAGCCCAAGGTGATCATCGCCGCCTCCTGCGGCATCGAGCCCGGCCGGGTCGTCGCCTACAAGCCGCTGCTCGACAGCGCCATCGACCAGTGCACAGCACAAGCCCGAGCTCTGCGTCATCCTGCAGCGCGAGGCAGAGCCCGCCGACATGGTCGAGGGCCGCGACGTCGACTGGGCCGAGGCCGATGCGGCGCCGAGCCCGGTCGATTGTCGTGCCGGTCGAGGGCAACCACCCGCTCTACATCCTCTACACCTCCGGCACCACCGGCCAGCCCAAGGGCGTCGTGCGCGACACCGGCGGCCACCTGGTGGCGCTGCAACTGGACGATGAAGAACATCTACAACGTCGATCCGGGCGAGGTGTTCTGGGCGGCCTCCGACGTCGGCTGGGTCGTCGGCCACAGCTACATCTGCTACGCGCCGCTGATCCACGGCGGCACCACCATCGTGTTCGAGGGCAAGCCGGTCGGCACGCCCGACGCCGGCACCTTCTGGCGGGTGATCGCGGAGCACAAGGTGTCACGAGCTTCTTCACCGCGCCGACCGCCTTCCGCGCGATCAAGCGCGAAGACCCGAACGGCGAGTTCGTGAAGAAATACGACCTGTCCGGCCTGCGCGCGCTGTTCCTGGCCGGCGAGCGCGCCGACCCCGACACGATCCAGTGGGCGAGGCGCAGCTCAAGGTGCCGGTCATCGACCACTGGTGGCAGACCGAAACCGGCTGGCCGATCGCCGCCAACCCGCTCGGGATCGAGCAGCTGCCGGTCAAGCTCGGCTCGCCGTCGGTGCCGATGCCGGGCTACGACGTGCAGATCCTCGACGAGGGCGGCCACGAGGTCGGCGCCGGGCACGCTCGGCGCCATCGCCATCAAGCTGCCGCTGCCGCCGGGCTCGCCTGCCGACGCTGTGGAACGCCGAAGACCGGTTCCGCAAGACCTACCTCGACGCGTTTCCCGGGCTACTACGAGACCGGCGACGCCGGCTACATCGACGAGGACGGCTACCTCTTCATCATGGCGCGCACCGACGACGTCATCAACGTCGCCGGCCACCGGCTGTCGACCGGCGGCATGGAAGAGGTGCTGGCCGCGCATCCGGACGTGGCCGAGTGCGCGGTGATCGGCGTCGCGACCAGCTCAAGGGCCAGTTGCCGCTCGGGCTTCGTCTGCTCAACGCCGGCGTCGACCGCGACCACAAGGAGATCGTGGCCGAATGCGTCAAGCTGGTGCGCGAGCAGATCGGCCCGGTCGCGGCCTTCAAGGCCGCGGTGGTGGTCGACCGGCTGCCGAAGACCCGCTCGGGCAAGATCCTGCGCGGCACGATGGTCAAGATCGCCGACGGCGAGGAGTTCAAGATGCCCGCCACGATCGACGATCCGGCGATCCTCGACGAGATCAAGGACGCGCTGGAGACCCTCGGCTACGCTGGCGGCTGACCCGGGAGCGACGATGCAGACACCGACGGCGGCGCTCTCAGACGCGAGAGCGCCGCCGTTTTCGTGCCGATCCGCCGATGCGGGCGCGGTGTCCGGGCCTCGGCAAACAACCTCCCCCACAAATCCGCGCGTCACCCGGTCGCGCCCGGGGCGTCGGCCAGTTCCGGCCGGCGCAGGCGGGCCGGATGCGCCAAAAATGGCCGACCGCCCGGTCCCGATGCCGCCGGGGTCTGCGCGCCGCGCCCCGCGGTCCCCATATCCCAAGGGTCAACCCAGGAAGGAGATCATCATGGCTCTGGACAAAGACGACACCACCCGCACCGAAAAACCGACCTTCACTGAAGAAGTGGAGGTATCCAGCGACAAGCTCATGGGCAAGGTCAAGGCGCTCGCCAACGAGGCGTCGGTGCGCCGCGTGCGCATCAAGGAACCCGATGGCGACATCGCCGTCGACATCCCGCTCACCGTCGGCGCGCTCGCCGGGGGCGCCGCGGTGCTGGCCGCGCCGGCGCTGGCGCTGATCGGCGTCGCGATCGCGTTCTTCAGCAAGGTCACCCTCGAGGTCGTGCGCGAGGTCGAAACCGAGGACCACGAGAAAAGCGCCTGAACGCCGCGGGTAACGGCGCCAGGCCGGCGGCCCGGTCGATCGTCGCGGCGGGCGCAACCCAGCCTGCCGCGCCCGCCGTATCAGGCCCTCCCGCACCGGCTCCCCGGTGACAGGTTTCCCTTGTCGGCCCGCTCCGTCTCCATGACGTGAGGGGGCTGGATTTTTTTCGTTGGAATTGAGATGTTAGGCTCGTCTCAACGCGAGCGTGCATATCTACGGGTCACGGAGGCGATCGAGAGGTGTCGGCGTGACGCGGGAAATCAGGAAAGCGCAGAAGGACCGGTTCGGCCAGGAACCGGCGGAACCGGATGGGCCTGTCGTCCTCCTGATCGGGGACGGACGGGAAGACTGGATCCTGCCGGAAGAGGTGTTCGAGGATGCTGGCTGCCGGCTGGTACGGGCCGAAGGGATTTCCCAGGCACATGAGACCTGCGCGCTGTCGGCGCCGGACCTGGTGTTCATGCCGCTCACCCTCGAAGGCAAGCTCACCAACACCCAGCTTCTGAAATGTCTGGCGCGCGATCCCGCGCCGGTTGTCGTCGTCGTCGCCTCGAACGACCAGATCAACACCGCGGCCGAAGCGATGCGTCTCGGGGCCTACGATTGCCTGTTCAAACCGTTTTCGCGAAGCCGGCTGATGCGCACCATCGAAGCGGCCGTCAAACAGCTCAAACGGGTGCCGCCGCCCCCGAAACCAACGACCCGCCCGTCGCGTCCGATGGCAACGCCGCACAGGGTCGATGCCGCCGCGCCGGCGCACGCGGCTTTCGAACCGGCGCAGGCCCTGCGCGGGATCGACAGCCTGAACCTCGCCCGGCGCGGCTTTGTCGCTTCGTCGCCGCGCATGCTGTCGGCGCTCGAAAAGGCGGCCATCGTCGCGCAGTCGAATGCCACCGTGTTCATCTCCGGCGAAGTCGGCAGCGGCAAGACGACGGTTGCCGGCATCGTCCACGAAGTGTCGCCCCGCGGCTTCCAGCCGCTGGTGACCCTGAGCTGTGCCTCGCTCACCGCGCAGGATTTCGACAGCCGGGTTTCCGGCCCGCAGGGGGCGATGGCCCGCGCGGCCGGCGGCACTCTGTATCTCGACGAGATCGCCGATCTGCCCGCCGACGTTCAGCCCAAGGTCGTCCGTCTCATCGAGGGTGCCGAGACCGGCACCACCGGCCCCGGCGCCCGGATCATCGTGTCGACCGGCCACGATCCCAACACCGCCCTGCGCAGCGGCCGCATCCGGCCCGAGCTCTATTACCGGCTGCATGTCGCGCCGATCGACCTGCCGCCCCTGCGCGACCGCGAGGGCGACCCGGCGCTGATCGCCCGGGTCCGTCTCGCCGAGTTTTCCGAGGCCGAAGGGCGCAGCTTCAAGGGGTTCTCGGACACCGCCCTGGCGATGATTTCGCAGTACGATTGGCCCGGGAACCTGCGCGAACTCATCAACGTGATCCACACCGTCGTCCTGATGAACCAGGGACCGCTGGTCACGCCGGATCTCTTGCCGCCGGAAGTGCGGGCCGGTCTGCGACCCGGCGAGCCGACGCCGGGCGCCACCGCCGCCGCTGCCCGCACGCACCGCGAGACGCTCCCGGCTGCCGACATCGGCCCCGACTCCCTCGTCGGCAAGACCCTCGCCGAGATCGAACGCGCTGTCATCGAGGCGACGATCCGGGCCGAAGGCGGCTCGGTTCCCCGTGCGGCCCGTGTGCTCGACGTCTCCCCGTCGACACTCTACCGCAAGCGCGAAACCTGGGCGAAGCCGGTCAAGGAATAGGGTCCCCCCTCCACGCACCGCTTGGCCCAAGCGGTCGCAGCCGATCCCGCCGCCCGCCCGCCGCGAACAGGACATGCCCGGTGGCATGGCAAACACGCGCACCGGCCCGACGCCCTGGGGTTGAAATCGCGGGGTCCGGCGCGCCGCCGGCAGGCTCAGGCCCCTGCGCCGAGGTCGTTCCACCCCGCCTGGATCCCGGCCGCCGCCAGGGTCTGCTGCGCCCCCGCCTCGCGACCGGCGTAGACGTCGAGCAACCGGCGCCAGCTGCGGCGCCCGTCGCCGTGGCGGCCAGGTTCCGAGCCCGAGGCTGTCGCCGTCGCGCGCGGGCGCCGACCCAAACAGGGTCAGGCCAACGTGCGGTACGGTCAGGACATCGCCGATCATCTTGTCCCTCGGGTCTTCGCCGGCGTCCGGCCCTGTCTTTGCGGCTGGGCGCCCTCCGGACGCGGGCTTGCCCGGCGCGTCGAAGTGTCAGACGGATGGGCGCAGCAATTGGGCACCTGCGCCACTGCACCGCCTCGCGCCCTGGCAGATCGACCAGAAAAAAACCCGCGCCCGCCAAGGGGCCCGGGTTCGATGCTGTGGCAGCGGCAACGTGTGGCGCGCGGCGTGTTACCAGCCGCCCGTGAAGACCAGCGTCGCGCCTCTTCGGCCGGACTGGGTCACGTTCACATCCGTGCCGTCGCCGAACTGGAACACGCCGAGCCGGTTGCCGCGCCCGCGCTGATTGACCGTGGCGCTGTGGTCGTTGCCCTGCTGCGAGACGACCGTGCGGTTGCCCCTGCCCGACTGGGCGATCGCCGCGGCATTGCCGGAGCCGTTCTGGATCACCTGGGCCGCGGCGGATCCGGCGGCATAGAACTTCAGGAACCGCGAAATCGCGCGGCGCTCCTCGCCGTTCTCGGCGGTGATGGTCACGCCGAAACTGCCCCCTGCCCCGGCCGGCGCCGCGGCCAGCACTGCGGTGGCGACCAGCGCCGCTTTCAATAATCTGCGTGTCATCTTCCCCTCCTTCGAATGAATCCTCAAATGTCGTCGGCACTCCCATGGCAGCGGTAACGCGTGCCGCCGACGGTGACCGTGAGCGCGACGTCGTACCCGGATGCCGGTCCCGACACCGTCGCCTCGCCCAACAGGCCGTGGCCGTTTTCGCCGACCTCGAAACTGCCGCCCTGGTCGATCACGGTGCCGCCGCCGGAAAGCGCGAAGTTGTAGCTGCCCGGCACCCCCCGGTCGAGCCGGACCCAGGGACGGAAGGTGGTCATGCCGCCGCTGCTGTCGGTGGCGACACCGCAGCGAACGGCCGCGCCCGTATGGGCGTCCGGAGTTCCGTCCGCCGCCTTGCCCATCCCGACCACGTCGGTGGCGAGGATCGGCGCGGCGCAGGCGCTGGCGACGATCAGCGCGCCGGCCGCCAAAAGCCGAAGCGCGGGCCCGTCGGTTTTTCGGTTCTGTTTCGAGGTCATGGTCTGTCTCCTTGGCTGGTCGGTATGCGATCGGGGCCGATCGGGCGCGGTCGGGGCGGCGGCGGGCGCCGCCCCTGCATCGCTCAATCCTGCACGATCACCGCGACGTTGCCGGTGCCGCGCTGCACCGTGCTGGCGCTGTTGCCGCGGCCGGTCTGGATCACCGCGAGCGCGTTGCACGTGCCCGACTGGTCGACGTCGGCGGTGTTGCGCCGGCCGGTCTGGGCGACGCCGAGGATGTTGCACCTGCCCGTCTGGGTGGTGAACACGTCGTTGCCTCGGCCGCCCTGGGTGACGACGGTGCGGTTGCGCCGGCCGTCCTGGGTGGCGATCGAGGTGTTGCCCCAGCCGCGCTGGGTCACGGTCAGCCGGTTCCACTGCCCCGACTGCGACCCGCCGATGGCGAGCGCGTCGCCGTACTGGTAAATCCGGATCTTGTTGTTGTCGGCGCTGCCAGGCGCGGCCATGGTGACAAGAAGGCCTGCGAGGGTGGCGGATTTCACAATGCTGAAAAAGGTCATGTTGTCGTCCTCAGATAAGGTTCCGTTGTCCTGTCGCCGGTGTCTCGACCCGGTACGGCAAGGCCCCCCGGTAGCGACAAACCAACTCTGGACGGGGCCCGGAACGACAGGCAATAACGGCCCCCCGCTATCGCATGACGGCGGCAGCGTTATCCGATAACAGACGTTGAAATCCGTTTTGTTTCAGTGGATTGGGGAGAGATCCGTCAGACGAACTGTTCGCGGATCAGCCGTTCTTCGAGCCCGTGGCCCGGGTCGAACAGCACCCGGTGGGCGATATCGGCGGCGGTTTCCACCTCGACCGACAGCACCTGGCCCGCGGCCCGCCCGTCGGCATCGGCCATCACCGGGCGCTTCTCGGGCTCCAGCACGTCGAAGCGCACCTGCGCGCGTTTGGGCAGCAGCGCGCCGCGCCAGCGCCGGGGCCGGAAGGCGGCAATCGCCGTCAGCGCCAGCACGTCCGAGCCGATCGGCAGGATCGGCCCGTGCGCCGAGTAGTTGTAGGCGGTCGATCCCGCCGGCGTGGCCACCAGCGCGCCGTCGCAGACCAGTTCTTCCATCCGCAGCCGCCCGTCGACGGTGATCCGCAGCTTGGCCGCCTGCGGCCCGGCCCGCAGCAGCGACACCTCGTTGATCGCCAGCGCCTCGTGGGCTGACGCCGTCGACGCAGCGTCGCGCGCATTCTGCAGCGGGTTGATGCACCGCCTCCTCCGCCGCCTCGAGCCGCTCGATCGAGCTCGTCTTCGGTATATTCGTTCATCAGGAAGCCGACCGTGCCCCGGTTCATGCCGTAGACCGGCGTCGTCCAGATCCTGGTTCGCGTGCAGCGTCTGCAGCATGAACCCGTCGCCGCCGAGCGCCACGATCACATCCGCCGCCTCGGCCGGCACGTCTGCCATAGCGCTCGATCAGCTCGCGCGGCTCGCCTGCGCGCGCGGCGGCCTCGGCTGGCGGCGAAAGGCGATGTTTCATGGCGCGACATGGTGTTTCCGTGCGCGCCGGTATCGCGTCCGAAACAAGCACAAGTTTCCCCTCGGCGCCAGTGCTCCGGCCCGATTGCGGCCGCGGCGCGGCGTCGCGCGGGCTTTCCGCACGTGCCGATTTCCGATAAGAAACCCGGCAACACGACGTGACCCTTGAGGAGGTCTCCATGAACGACATCCGCAGCGCCCGGCTTTTTCACCGAACCGCTCGCCACGCGCGACCCCGAGCTCTTCGGCGCCATCGAAGGCGAGCTGGGCCGCCAGCAGCGACGAGATCGAGCTGATCGCCTCGGAGAACATCGTCTCGCCGGCGGTGATGGAGGCGCAGGGCTCGGTGCTGACCAACAAGTACGCCGAGGGCTATCCCGGGCCGGCGCTACTACGGCGGCTGCGAGTTCGTCGACGTGGCCGAGCAGCTGGCGATCGACCGCGCCAAGCAAGCTGTTCGGCTGCGGCTTCGCCAACGTGCAGCCGCAATTCCGGCGCCAGGCCAACCAGGCGCGTGTTCCTGGCGCTGCTGCAAGCCGGGCGACACGATCCTGGGCATGAGCCTCGCCGCCGGCGGTCACCTGACCCACGGCGCGCCGCTGAACCAGTCGGGCAAGTGGTTCAATGTGGTGCAGTACGGCGTGCGCACGCGAGGACCAGCCGATCGACTACGACGAGATCGAGCGACTGGCGCGCGAGCACAAGCCGAAGCTGATCATCGCCGGCGGCTCGGCCTATCCGCGCGTCATCGACTTCGCGCGCTTCCGCGAGATCGCCGACGAGGTCGGCGCCTATCTTCATGGTCGACATGGCGCATTTCGCCGGCCTGGTCGCCGGCGGGCGTCCACCCCAGCCCGGTGCCGCATGCCGATGTCGTCACCACGACCACGCACAAGACCCTGCGCGGCCCGCGCGGCGGCATGATCCTGACCAACGACGAGGCGATCGGCCAAGAAGATCAACTCGGCGATCTTCCCCGGCCTCCAGGGCGGCCCGCTGATGCATGTCATCGCCGCCAAGGCGGTGGCCTTCGGCGAGGCGCTGCAGCCCGAGTTCAAGGCCTACCAGCAGCAGGTGGTCGACAATGCCGCAGGCGCTGGCCGACGACGCTGGTCGAAGGGCGGGCTGCGACATCGTCTCCGGCGGCACCGACACCCATCTGATGCTGGTCGACCTGCGGCCCAAGGGCGTGACCGGCAAGGACGCCGAGGCAGCGCTGGGCCGCGCCCACATCACCTGCAACAAGAACGGCATCCCGTTCGATCCGGAAAAGCCGATGGTCACCTCGCGGCATCCGCCTCGGCACGCCGGCCGGCACCACGCGCGGCTTCGGCGAGGCCGAGTTCCGCGAGATCGCGCGACTGATCGTCGAGGTGCTCGACGGGCTGGCCGCCAACGGCGAAGAGGGCAACGGCGCGGTCGAAGCGGCGGTGAAGGCCAAGGTGGCCGCGCTCTACCGCGCGGTTCCCGATCTACGAAAGCATCTGAGGGGTTTCGCCCGGCTGACGCCGGGCGACCGGCTGGGGGGCCAGCCCCCCAGACCCCCCCCCCCCGCGAGACCCCCACAGTATTTCTGCCAAGAAAAGGACGGGCGTCGGACATGGCGCCCCTTCTCACGCCTGTCAGCGCGCCGCGTCGAGCTTCGCCAGGAAATCGTCCACCGGCAGGACCGGGCGCAAGAGCGCGGCAATCTCGTCGAGCTTCGGATCCTCGGCGTCGAACAGCGCGTAACAGACGAAATCCTGCACGATCGCGCCCTGTTGCTCGTAGCCATAGGTCAGGAACTCGGCGTCGCGGTCGGCCACGAACCAGTAGGGATCGACGTTTTCGACCGTCTCGCCCGCCGAGCCCTGCACCGTGTAGCCGGTGCGCGCCCGGTTCTGCCATTGCCAGACATGCACCAGCTCATGCGCCATGATCAGTGCGGTCGGGTAGGGCACGCTCTCGGGAAAGCCGCGGAACGTGTCGGCGAGGTAGAAATCGTAGGAAAAGAACACGTCCTCGCGCAGGACGAAGGCGGCGGGCCAGGTCCAATGACGGCGGGTCGACCGTTTGCGCACGCAAAGATCGTCGGGCGCCGCGCGTGCCTCGGCCATCGCCGGCCCGGCCGCCGTGGTGCGCGCCTGCGGCAAGGGCAGCGCGCCGACCCCGGCGGTGACGGTCACCCGGGAGGTGTCGAGCGTGTCGCCGAACAGGCTCTTGGCGACCAGGGTCTCGGTCGGCGAAAGCGGGCGGGCGCAGGCGGAAAGCGCGAGGAGGGCGCAGAGCATGAGGGGGGCGGGGGCCGTGCGTGACATGGCCGGACTCTCGGTCCGGATCACCGGTGCGTCAACGGTCGAAACAGGCAAAAGCAAAACGGGCGGCATCGCTGCCACCCGTTTGCCCGCCTGCGCGGCGTGAACGCCTAGGGTTTCACGTAAGTGTAGCCCTGCTGCTGCAGGTAGGCCAGTTCAGCGACCCCGGACGGCACGATATCGTCTTCCCAGACATCGAACAGGTCGGTCTCCGGGTCGATGTCGCGTCCGACCAGCGTGTTGTTGCAGACATTGAACACAACGCCCTGCCCCTTGAGTTCGACCACGCGCGTCTGGAGCGTCTCGTTGGCGAGCGCCTCCGCGAGCAGCCCCACACCGTTGCCATGCAGCACGACGCGCAGTTCCATGTTGTCCGCCCCGACCGCGTTGAGGTGGTTCTGGATGTTGCGCAGCGCGCCGAGGTAGGCTTTCGATTCGGCGCCGCCGGTGCCGTTGATGTGGTAGACGGCCTTCTGGGTGCCGTAGCGGTCGGACGCCTCGGCCGCCGCAAATGTCGCGGCGAGGCCGAGGACGGCGATCGCAAGCGTGGCGAACAGTCTTCTGATGGTGGTCATGATCTCTCCCGGTGGTGGTTTTTGTTATCCGGCGGGCGCAAGCGGCGGCCGCCTGCGACATCCTGCCCCACATTCGGGCGAAAATCAAAGCCGGGGGGGCACACCATCCCCTGCAGCACCAGGTCGGGCGGGCCCATCCCGTCGGCATGGGCCTGTGGTTGAAGCTTCCCTTGCCGCCCGTTCCCACGCGCCCTTGCCCGCGGCCCCGCCGCCTGCGTCAAGGCCGGCCGGGCTCGGTCTCGGCCAGGAGCGCGTCGAAGAAGGGCAGAGGCTTGCCGTCCCGGGTCGCGCTCACCCGGTAGCTCGGCCGCCGCGCCCCGCGCGCCACCGCCAGGGCAATCTCACGCGCCGCCCCGGTCCTGCCCTCGACCAGGTGCCAGACCGCCTCGGTCACGGCGAAATCGTCGCGTCCGGTCCGGTCGGCATCCTGCCCCAGAAGGTATGAGAAGTCGGCAAGCCGCGCCCGGTCAACGCGCTCCGCTTCTCCTTGCGCAAAGTCCAGGATCTCGGCAGCGATGCCCGCACCATCGCGCGCAGTGAGCTGGCGGAGGGCCAACGCGGGAACGTGGGCATAGACGCCGCGAAAATGGCGCGACGCGGCGTTCCGCGGATAGGCTTCGATGTCGAGCAGACGCCAAAGGCAGGTATCCCAGGCAACCGGCTTGGCGAGAAAACGGAGCTGCATGGCAAATTCGTAGACATGGACGGCGATGCCATCGTCGACCCGCGACAGGGTGCCGGACCAGGCGGTCCAGCCCGTCCCCCTGGCCGCGTCCCGCACCGCGCGTGTGAGACCTTCGGGCGGCCAGTGTCCGCTCACACCATCCCCGACAGCACCAGGTCGGGCGGGCGCATCCCGTCGGCATGGGCCTGGATGTTGAAGATCACACGCTCGCCCATCTCGTCGCGGCCCTCGCGGGTGGCCGACCCCATGTGCGGCAGCGCCACCACGTTGGGCAGCGCGCGCAGACGCGGGTTCATGCCGGTCGCCTGTTCGAACACATCGAGCCCGGCGCCTGCCAGTTCTCCCGCCCGCAGCATCCGGGTGAGCGCGTTGCCGTCGATCACTTCGCCGCGCGAGGTGTTCACGATCACCGCGTCGGGTTTCATGAGCTTCAGCCGGCGGGCGTTCATCAAATGAAAGGTCGAGGGCGTGTGCGGACAGTTGATCGACAGGATGTCGACCCGGCTGACCATCTGGTCGAGGCTGGGCCAGTAGGTGGCAGCGTGCTCGGCCTCGATCGCCTCATGCAGCCGGTGGCGGTTGTGGTAATGCACCTCCATGCCGAAACAGCGGGCCCGCAGGGCGACGGCGCGGCCGATCCGGCCCATGCCGAGAATGCCGAGCTTGCGACCCTTGATCCGGCCGCCGAGCATCGCCGTTGGCGCCCAGCCGCTCCAGGCGCCCGATTGCATCAGCGCAAGCCCTTCGGGGATGCGCCGGGTGACGCCGAGGATGAGCGCGATGGTCATGTCGGCGACATCGTCGTTGAGCACGCCGGGCGTGTTGGTCACCGCGATGCCGCGCGCTTCGGCGGCGTCGAGGTCGATATGGTCGACCCCCGCCCCGTAACTCGCGATCAGCTTCAGCCGCGGGCCTGCGCCAGCGACGAGATCGGCGTCGATCCGGTCGGTGATCGTGGGCACCAGCACATCCGCGTCCGCCATCGCCGCCGCCAGCGCGTCGCGGTCGAACGGGCCATCCTCGGGGTTCAGCGTCACGTCGTAAAGCTCCGACATCCGCGCTTCGACCGCCTCGGGCAATCGTCGCGTGACGACAACACTGAGCCGTTTCCCTGCCATCGAGACCCTCCCGCCCCTTGCATTTTTCACACCTTGCGGCATCGTGGCACTGAACGCGGGTTCGCACAAGCGCCGGGACAGGCGCGAGGCCGGGATCCGGGACAGGCGAGCAGAGTTATGGGCATATTTCGGCGGAGTTTTCTCAGGTCTTGGCTTGCGGCGGGCGTGATGGCGCTCGCCATGTCGGCGGCTGACGCGCAGACCGCGTCCGGGCGCGGCCCGGTGACCAACCTGCCGTTGCCGCGCTTCGTGACGCTGAAAGCGAGCGAGGCCAACGTGCGGCGCGGGCCGTCGCTGACCCACCGGATCGACTGGGTGTTCACCACAAAGGGCATGCCGCTCGAAGTGGTCGGCGAATACGGACATTGGCGCCGGGTGCGCGACCACGACGGGGTCGGCGGCTGGGTGCATTACACGCTGCTGTCCGGCGGCCGCGCCGGGCTGGTCGAAAGCCCCCGGGCCCTCCTGCACACCCGCCCCGACCCCGCGTCCCCGCTCAACGCCGAGCTCGAGACCGGGGTGATCGTGTCCCTCGACCGGTGCGGCGCGGACTGGTGCCAGGGCAAGGCCGGCGGCTTCAAGGGCTGGGTGGCGAAGGCCGATCTGTGGGGCGTGCGCGACGAAGAGATGTTCGACTAGGCCGGGTGGCGGTTTCGCCGGTTCACGGGGCGGTGCCGGCCCATGCGCGCCAATGCATTGAAAATATTACACCTCGATCTTCGGTAACGGGCGCGGGATCCCGCGACACCGCCCCCTTTGGCCGCGCCGACAGACAGGCGCACACCCCAGGCGCTTCGCCGGGCGGGTCAGGTGCGGGTGACAGCGACCGGCGCCCGCCAGCGCCGATCAGCGCTTCATGGCAGAGCGGAAATCCGAGAGCCGGAAGGCGTGGATCGCGTGGCCGAGCGCGAAGTAGCTCGCGGCGCCGAGCGTGACCAGGATCAAAAGCGCGCCCGCCCGCCACCCCGGGGTGTAGAACAGCGGTCCCAGCCAGAGCGCCAGCACCCATAGCACCGCACCCATCGCCCAGGAGGCGACGCCGATCCGCCAGAGCCGTCTCCAGAACCGCGCGTCGAATTTCGTCTGCTCCCCCATCCGCGCCGCGCCGATCCACAACAGCGCCACCATTGCCCAGCCCGCGATCGTGGTGCCGAAGGCGGCGGCGGTATAGCCGATGACCGGCGCGAGGCCGATCGCCAGGCCTGCGTTGACCACCATCGAAACCAGCGCGAAGTAGAACGGTGTCTTGGTGTTCTCGCGGGCGAAATAGACCGGTTGCAGCACCTTCTGCAGCACGAAGGCGGGCAGGCCGAGCCCGTAGATCATCAGCGCCTGCGCGGTCGCGGCGCTGTCGTCGGCGGTGAAGCGGCCGCGCTCGAACAGCACCGTCACCAGCGGCAACGGCACCACGATCAGCGCCACCGCGGCCGGCACCGTCAGCGCGAGCGCCATTTCGCCCGCACGGCTCAGCGAATGGCGTCCGCCCGCGTCATCCTCCGCCCTGAGCTTGCGCGAGAGATCCGGCAGCAGCACCACGCCGATGGCGATGCCGACCACCCCGAGGGGCAGCTGGTAGAGCCGGTCGGCGTAGTTGAGCCAGGCGATGGCGCCGTCGAAAAAGCTGGCGACCTGGCGGCCGACCAGCAGGTTGATCTGCACCACCCCGCCCGCCAGCGCCGCCGGCAGCGCGATCATCGCGAGGCGCTTGAGCTCCGGCGTCATCCGCGGCCGCTCGGGGATCAGCCGGTACCCGGCGCGCGACGCCGCGATCCAGACCAGCACGAGCTGCGCGACGCCGGCCACCGGCACCGCCCAGGCCAGCGTCAGCCCCATGTCCCAGCCCAGGTACCCGCCAAGGCCCATCGCGGTGATGAAGATCACGTTCAGCAGCACCGGCGCGGCGGCAGCGGCGGTGAAGCGCCCGGTGGCGTTCAACACCCCCGAAAGCAGGGCCGCGAGCGAGATGAACAGGATGTAGGGAAAGGCGATGCGGCCGAACATCACCGCGAGATCGAACCGTTCGTCTTCGAGAAAGCCCGACGCCATCGCCAGCACCAGCACCGGCATGAAGATCTGCGCCACCACCGTGAACACGATCAGAATCGTCCGCCAGCCCGGTGAAGGCGTCGCGGGCGAATTCGTGCGCCCCCTCCCCCGCCTCGACCTTTTTCGAGAACATCGGCACGAAGGCCATGTTGAACGCGCCTTCGGCGAAGAACCGGCGGAACATGTTGGGCAGCGAAAAGGCGACCAGGAAGGCCTCCGCCACCGGCCCGGCGCCAAGCGCAGCCGCGATCACGATGTCGCGCACGAAGCCGAGCACGCGGCTCGCCATCGTCCAGGCGCCGACCGTCAGAAAGCCACGCACCAGCCGGATCGCCTGCCATCAGCTCCGGGCCCTTTCAGCGCCGCGCTGGATCGCCTCGCGCAATTTGTTCTCGAGCGTCTTCACGCCGGGTCTCGCTGTGGAACTTCAACCCGAACATGTCCTTGACGTAGAAGGTGTCGACCACCTGTTCGCCGTAGGTCGCGATCACCGCGGAGGCGATCTGCACGTTGTTGGCGGCGAGGCGTGCGGGTCAGGTCGTAGAGCAGGCCGGGCCGGTCGCGGGTGTCGACCTCGACGATGGTGTAGATCTCCGAGCCCTCGTTGTCGAAGATGATGTTGGTCGGCACCTTGAAGGCGCGTTCGCGCTTCTTGAGCTTGTCGCGGTCGCGCATCGCGTCGCGCGGCACCACCTCGCCTTTCAGCGTCTTGTCGATCATCCCGCTTGCAGGCGCGGCAGTTTGGCTTCGTCGTAGGGCCGTGCCCTCGTGGTCCTGAACCCAGAACACCGGCGTCGCCCAGCCGTCCTTCGAGGTATAGGTCCGCGCGTCGACCACGTTGGCGCCGACCAGCGCGAGCGCGCCGGCGAGCCGCGAGAAGATGCCGGGATGGTCGGCCAGCGCGAACGAGGCCCGGGTCGCGTCGCGGTCGTTGTCGGCGGTGAGCTCGATGCGGATCTCGTCTTCGCTGATCCCGCTTGCAGAAGCTCGGCGAAGATGACGTGATCGCGAGGTCCAGAGCCCCTGCCAGTAGGGGTCGTAATGGCGGGCGGTCTCGGCGCGCAGGTCCTTCTTGTCCCAGTCGGCAGCGCCGCGCGCAGCGCCTTCTTCGCCTCGGTCGTCCGCGGCGCCGGTCGACAACGCCTCGATCCCGTCTTCGAGCGCCACTCGGGTCTGGCGGTAGAGGTCGCGCAGCAGCGTCGCCTTCCAGTTGTTCCAGGTATTCGGGCCGACGCCGCGGATGTCGCAGACGGTCAGCACCAGCAGCAGGTCGAGCCGCTTCTTGGTGCCCACGGCCTTGGCGAAGCCGTTGACCGTGCGCGGATCCGAGAGATCGCGTTTCTGCGCCACGTCCGACATCAGGAGGTGGCTGCGCACCAGCCATTCGACCGTCGCCGTGTCTTCCTTCGACAGCCCGAGCCGGGGGCAGATCGGCCGGGCGATCTTCGCGCCGAGGATCGAATGGTCCTCGACGCGGCCCTTGCCGATGTCGTGGCAGAACACGGCGAGGTAGAGCACCTTGCGGTTGATGCCGCCTTCCTTGATGATCTTGCTCGGCGATCGGCAGCTCGCTCGACCCGCTCGCCGCGCTCGATCTCGGCCAGCGCCCGGATGCACTGGATGGTGTGCTCGTCGACCGTGTAGTCGTGATACATGTTGAACTGCATCATCGCGACGATCGGCTCGAACTCGGGGATGAAGGCGGCGAGCACGCCGATCTCGTTCATCCGCCGGAGCGACGCGTTCGGGGTTGCCGTGCTTGATCAGCAGGTCGATGAAGATCCGCGCCGCTTCCTTGTCGCTGCGCACCTCGTCGTCGATCAGGTCGAGATGGGCGGCGACCAGCCGCATCGCGTCGGGGTGGAGCAGAAGTCCGGTGCGCAGCGCCTCCTCGAACACCCGCAGCATGTTGAGCTTGTCGGCGAGAAACGCCTCCTCGCTGGCGACCGAGAGCCGGCCCTGGTTGACCACGAAGGGCGCGCGCACCTTGCGGCGGCGCTTGAACAGCCCCTGCAGCAGCGGTTCGCGCTTGAGATGCTGGCTTTCCAGCGCGGTCAGCAAGATCCGGGTCAGCTCGCCCACCTGGGTGGCGTGGCGGAAGTAGTCCTGCATGAAATGCTCGACCGCCCGGCGGCCCGCCGTGGTCCTCGTAGCCCAGCCGGCTCGCCACCTCGACCTGGAGGTCGAAGGTCAGCTGGTCCATCGCCCGGTCGGTCATCAGGTGCAGGTGGCTGCGCACCGCCCAGAGAAATTCGTCGGCGCGCCGGAAGGTGTCGTATTCCTCGGGCGTGAACACGCCGAGGTCGACCAGATCGCCGATCCGTTCGACCCGGTGGATGTATTTCGCGATCCAGAACAGCGTCTGCAGATCGCGCAAGCCCGCCCTTGCCCTCCTTGACGTTGGGTTCGACCACGTAGCGCTGGCCGCCCTGCTTGGTGTGCCGGTTTTCGCGCTCGGCCAGCTTGGCCTCGACGAACTCGGCTTCGGTGCCCTTGAACAGATGCGCCCAGAGCGCGTCGTCGAGCTCGCGGGCGAGCTCGCGGTCGCCGCAGATCGCCCGGGTCTCGAGCAGCGCCGTGCGGATGGTGAGGTCCTCGCGCCCGAGGCGCAGGCAATCCTTCACCGTGCGCGAGGCATGGCCGACCTTCAGGCGCAGATCCCACAGCATGTAGAGCATGCTTTCGATCACGCTCTCGGCCCAGCCGGTGAGCTTGTAGGGCGAGAGAAACAGCAGATCGACATCGGAATACGGCGCCATCTCGACGCGGCCGTAGCCGCCGACCGCCAGCACCGCGAGCCGCTCGCCGGTGGTCGGGTTCGGCAGCGGGTGCAGGTAGAGCGTGGCGGTGTCGAAGACCGCGCGCACCACGGCATCGGTCAGCCAGGCATAGGCCCGGATGGTCGGGTGCGGCGTCGAAGGGGCGGGCCTCGAAGGCCTGCCGCGATCGCCGCCCGGCCGCTGTCGAGCGCGGCGCGCAGCACCGACGACGGTATGCGACCGGATCTCGCGCCGCATCGCCCTCGGCCGCCGCCACGCCCGCCGCGATCGCCGCGCGCGACGCGCCTGCGGATCGAAGATCTCGGCGGCCGGGCAGATCAGCCCCGTCGTGGTCGGCATCGAACCTGCGTTCGGCGAGATCAGTATCCGGCACCGGCAAAGCTTCTCGGGGCGGGATCGATGACCACGATCTCCTTGTTCTGGATCTTGCGCGACGGCAAGGCCGCGCTGGGTGGTGCCGTTCGGCAGCAGCCGGAAGACGCCGTTGACGCCGACGAAGCCCTGGCCTTGGGTGAGCGCCGCGCCGGTGAGCGCATCGGCCTTGCCGGCCTTCACCAGCGCCCCGATCGCCGCGATGCCGTCATAGGCAAGCCCCGCGATCGCATGCGGGCTCGACGCCGTAGGCGCGCGAGATAGCGCTGCTGGAACTGCTCCTGGAGCCCCGGGTCGGGCATCGCGAACCAGCCGTTCTGCAGGCCGGGCAGGGTGCGGGCCGAGGCCGGCACATCCCAGCGCTGGAGGCCGATGTACTGGATCTGCGCGGGCCCGAGCCCGTTTTCCGGCAGCAGCTGGGCGAGATACGGGATCGCGCCGTCGGTGCCGGAGGTCAGGAAGACCGACGATGGCACCGGACGAACGCGCCGCCTTGGTGATCTCGGGCACGGCGTTGATGACCCCGGTCTGCGAGACCTCGAAACTGGTCACGCCGGCCTGGGAAGCGCCCGGGGTCGAGGAGATCGCGCGCAGCACCGCGTCGCGGCCCTGCGTCTCGGCCGGGTTGTCGCCGTTGACCACCAGGATGTTGCCCTTGCCGCTGGCGGCGGCGTAGCGCACCAGCCGGTTGGCGGTGTTCTCGAAGGTGTTGCCCAGCACGAAGACGTTGCCGCCGGCGACCGAGGGGTTGTTGGAGAACGCCAGCACGTTGACGCCCGGCGCGGCCGACCCCGCCGCCGCGGCGTTCGGCGCGTAGACCGGCCCGAGGATGATCTTGGCGCCCTCGCGTACCGCCTCGGTGGTCGCGATGATCGTCTGGTTCGGGTTTCCGGCCGTGTTGTAGACCTTGCAGATCGATGGTCACCCCGTCGAGCTCGGACATCGCGAGCCGCGCGGCTTTCTCGAGCGAACTGGCGAGCGCGTCGTCGGCCGCGTTGCCACCGCCGCCCGGCACCAGCAGCGCCACCGGCACCGGTTTCGATGTGTCGATCGACGGGCCGCCGCCGCCGATCCCGGTGAAGCCGCCGCCGCAAGCGGTGAGCCACACCAGCGAAAGCACCGCGACGATTGCGCCCGGGAACTTGCGGGCACCGCACAAAAACGCGAACATGTCTGTATTCCTCTTCGCCAAAACGCCCCGCCGGGGTGGCGCCCGGCGGTCCAATAATAGACGCTTACCGAGGCAGGTCCACCCTTGAAACCCGAGCCCCCCTCTTTGCCTGCAGGTTTGAAACCGGGGCTTTACCTCGTTGCCACACCGATCGGCAACGCCCGCGACATCACCCTGCGCGCGCTGGACATACTGGCCGCGGCCGACGTGATCGCCGCCGAAGACACCCGCACCCTGCGAAAACTCCTTGATATCCACGGCGTGGCCCTCGGCGATCGTCCGCTCATCGCCTACCACGACCATTCCGGCGAAACCGGGCGCGCGGGGCTTTTGAAGCTGCATCGGCGCGGGCCGCTCGGTCGCCTACGTGAGCGAGGCGGGCACGCCGCTGGTGTCCGACCCCGGCTACGCGCTCGCGCGCGATGTCGGCACGGCGGGCTTTCCCGTCACCGCCGCCCCCGGCGCCTCGGCGGTGCTCGCCGCCCTCAGCCTCGCCGGCCTGCCCTCCGACCGGTTCCTGTTCGCGGGCTTCGCGCCCGCGGCCCGCGCGGCGCGGCTGAAATGGCTCGAAGAGCTCGTGGGCGTGCCGGCGACGCTGGTGATCTACGAAAGCCCGAGGCGAGTTGAGGGTTTGTTAACCGACCTGGTGGAGACTGCGGGGGGCGACCGGCCGGCGGCGATCGCACGCGAGCTCACCAAGAAGTTCGAGGAGGTGCTGCGCGGCACCCTCGACGAGCTTGTGGTGGCCCTCGAAGGGCGCACGCTCAAGGGCGAAGTCGTGGTGCTCGTCGACCGGGGCAAGGCGCAGGTCGCCGACGAAACGATGGAGACGGCGCTGCGGCGCGCGCTCGAAACGATGAGCCTCAAGGATGCCGCGGCCACGGTGGCCGAGGCCTACGGTCTCAAACGGCGCAAGGTCTACCAGGCCGCGCTGGAGTTGGAGAAGGACAGCTGATGGCGAATGACCCCTCGATGCAGCAGGACCGCGCACGCGGAAAGATGTCCTGGCTCGCCGGGATGGCGGCGGAAGACGCGGTGGCGGCCGACTACGCCCGGCGCGGGCATCCGGTGGCCGCGCGGCGCTGGCGCGGCACGCGCGGCGAGCTCGACCTGGTGCTGCGCGACGGCAGCGGCGACGGGGCGGGGTTGATCGTCGTCGAGGTCAAGCAGGCGCGCGATTTCGCCCGCGCGCTGGCCCACGTCACCCGCCGCCCAACTCGCCCGGATCCACGCCACGGCGGCGGAGTTCGCCGCGCGCGAGCCGCAAGGCCAGCTCACCGATCTGCGCCTCGACCTCGCTTTGGTCGACGGCATCGGCCGGGTCGAGATCCACGAGAACTTCTGGGCCTGATCCGAACCGCGCGGGCCCGGCGCGTGTCCGGAAAACACCGCACCGCCGAGACCCGGTCACGCCCCGGCGTCCCCGGGGCCCAGGCGGTCCATTCCGTATCGACGTTTTCTCGCAACGCTTTATTGTCACCGGCGCGCGCACGTTATTGTCACCGGCGCGCGCACGGGCCATGTAGGGGAAAACCCAAGCGGGAGTTCACCAAATGCGCCTCAAGGTTGCCGTCCAGATGGACCCGATCGGCCCGATCAACATCGACGCCGATTCCACCTTCCGCATCACGGAAGAGGCGCAGGCGCGCGGGCACGAGCTGTTCTACTACACGCCCGACCAGCTCGTCCTACCGCGAGGGCCGGGTCATGGCGCGTGGCTGGCCGCTGGAGGTGCGCCGCGAGAAGGGCAATCACTTCACGCTCGGCGAGGAGCAGGACATCGACCTCGGCGGACTGGGACGTGGTCTGGCTGCGCCAGGATCCGCCCTTCGACATGGGCTACATCACCACCACCCATCTGCTCGACATGATCCACCCGGACACGCTGGTCGTGAACGACCCGTTCTGGGTGCGCAACTCCCCCGAGAAGCTGCTGGTCCTGCGATTTCCCCGACCTGACCCCGCCGACCATGATCGCGCGCGACCTCGCCACCTTGCGCGCCTTCAAGCGACCGAGCACGGCGACATCATCCTCAAGCCGCTCTACGGCAACGGCGGCGCCGGCGTGTTCCGGCTCGACCCCGACGACCGCAACCTCGCCTCGCTGCACGAGCTGTTCACCGGCATGAACCGCGAGCCGCTGATCGTGCAGAAATTCCTGCCCGACGGTGGCCAAGGGCGACAAGCGGATCATCCTGGTCGACGGCGAGCCGGTGGGCGCGATCAACCGGGTGCCGGCGGCGGGCGAGACCCGCTCCAACATGCATGTCGGCGGACGGCCGAGAAGATCGGGCTGACCGACGCGCGACCGCGAGATCTGCGCCGCGATCGGCCCGCTGCTGCAAGCGAGAAGGGCCTGGTCTTCGTCGGCATCGACGTGATCGGCGACTGGCTGACCGAGATCAACGTGACCTCGCCCACCGGCATTCAGGAGCTCGAGCGCTTCGACGGCACCAACATCGCCGCGATGATCTGGGAGGCGATCGAGGCGCGCCGGACATGAGGGGGCGGTCACGCGGTGGGGCGCATGAGGTCGGGAGCATGACCCTGCAGCTGCGGCTCCTGCACCTCTTCGGGCGCGCGGTCATGCGGCGCACCGCCCTGCGCGCCACCCCGCTGGAGATGCGGGCCGCGTTCAAACGGCTCACCACCCGATACCTCCTGCCGCCGCCGCTGACACTGGCGCTTCCGAGGCAGGTGGCGGGCCGCGACGCTCTTGTGATCACAAACCGGCCGGGCTCGCATCCGCCGCCACACGACCGCGCACTGTTGTGGTTTCACGGCGGCGCCTTCGTCGCCGGCAGCCCGTGGACCCACCTCGGCATGGTCGCCCGCCTCGCCCGCGACGCCCGGATCGAGGCCGTGATCCCGCATTACCGCCGCGCCCCGGAAGATCCCTTCCCGGCGCCCGTGGACGATGCGCGCGCCGCCTTCGACGCGCTGGTCGCGCGTGGGCTGTCCCCGGGCAACATCGTGATCGGCGGCGACAGCGCGGGCGGCAACCTGGTGCTCGGCCTGCTTGCGGGGCTGCTCGCAGACGGGATCCGCCCGGCGGGTCTGGTCGCGATGTCGCCGGTGACCGACCTCACCTTTTCCGGCGCCTCGATCGCCGAAAACGAGCACCGCGACACGATGCTGCCGGCCGAACGGCAGGGCGACATCCATGTCTATTACCTTGCCGGTGCCGATCCCGCCGATCCCCGCGCCTCGCCCCTGTTTGCGGAGTTCCCGGACCCGCCCCCGGTCTTCCTGCAATACTCCGCCAGCGAGATCCTGCGCGACGACAGCCGGCGGATGGCGGAAAAATTGCGGGCGGCGGGCGCCACGGTCACCTGCGACGAATGGCCGGACACGCCGCATGTCTTCACCCTGTTCGGCGGATGGGTGCCGGAGGCCCGCGAAGGGATCGCCCGGGCGGCCCGCTTCATCGACGGGCTCTGGGCGGACGCCGATTGACGTCGCGCTGAAATCGCACCGGCCTCGCCCGGGCGGAGTTCGAGTTAGCGCTATCAATAATTACTTCAATGACTTGACCCCCCGTCCGAGTTCGCCCGCCCCTCGCCCGCCCTCTGCATTCCCGCACGCGGGCCGCCCGGCCAAGTCTCACGCAGGCGCCATCACACCCGCGATCCGGTAGCTCAGCGCCTCGGCCACATGCGGCTTTCGCACCTCCGCCGCGCCGTCGAGATCGGCGATGGTGCGCGCGACCCTCAGCACCCGGTGATAGCCGCGCGCCGACAACCCGAAGCGCTCGGCGGCCTTCACCAGCATCGCCCGGCCCTCCGTATCCGGCGCGCCACCTCTTCGAGAGCGGCGCCCTCCGCATCGGCGTTGACCCGCGCCGCCGTGCCCGAAAAGCGCGCGGCCTGGACCGCCCGCGCCTGCGCAACCCGGGCCGCGATCGCGGCCGACCCTTCGCCCGGGGACGGCAGGTCGAGATCGGCGAAGGCGACCGGCGGCACGTCGACGTGCAGATCGATGCGGTCGAGCAGCGGCCCGGAGATTCGCCCGTGGTAGTCGTCGCCGCAGACCGGCGCGCCGGCTGCAGGCGCGGGCCGGGTCGCCGAGATGGCCGCAGCGGCACGGGTTCATCGCGGCGACCAGCAGGAACCGGCAGGGATAGGTGACATGCGCGTTGGCGCGCGCGATGATGACGTCGCCGGTCTCGATCGGCTGGCGCAGCGCCTCGAGCACCGGCGCGGGGAACTCGGGCAACTCGTCGAGGAACAGCACGCCATTGATGGGCGAGGCGATCTCGCCCGGCCTGGCGCGCGCGCCGCCGCCGACCATGCGCCGCCATCGAGGCGGAATGATGCGGCGCGCGGAACGGCCGCGGTGCGCGAGCATGCCGCCTCGGTCAGGAGCCCGGCGAGCGAGTGGATCATCGAGACCTCCAGCACCTCGGCCGGGTCGAGCGGCGGCAGGATCGACGGCAGCCGCGCGGCCAGCATCGACTTGCCGGAGCCGGGCGGGCCGACCATCAGCAGGTTGTGGCCGCCGGCCGCGGCGATCTCGAGCGCCCGCTTGGCGCGTTCCTGGCCCTTGATGTCGGCGAGGTCCGATGCCGGCGCCGGGCCCGCTGACCTCGCCGGGCTCGGCCGGTTCAAGCACCTGTCTGGCCGGTGAAGTGGCGGATGACGGCGGCGAGGTCGGCGGCGCCAGCACCTCGAGTCGCGCCGACCCAGGCGGCCTCGGCGCCGCTGGCCTCGGGCAGATGAGCCCGCGCTCCGCCTCCGCCGCGGCGATCGCCGCCGGCAGCACGCCGGCACCGCGATCAGCGAGCCGTCGAGCGCCAATTCGCCGAGCACATCGTCCGTCGATCTCCTCGTCCGGCAGCGCGCCGATCGCGGCCAGCAGGCCGAGCGCGATCGGCAGGTCGAAATGGCTGCCCTCCTTGGGCAGGTCGGCGGGCGCCAGATTGACGGTGATCCGCTTGGGCGGCAGCGCCAGGCCAGCGCGGCCAGCGCCGCCCGCACCCGCTCGCGGCCTCGCCCACCGCCTTGTCGGGCAGGCCGACGATGGTGAAGGCCGGCATGCCGGGGGCGAGCGCGCATTGCACCTCGACCGGGCGCGCCTCGACGCCCTCGAATGCCACCGTGTAGGCCCGCGCGACCATTTCGTGCTCCCGTTTCCCCGCGTTGCGACATGGTTAACGCGCGGGGGTTTAGGAAAGGTTAACGTGCGGTTGAAACGTGGCACCCAGGGCCGGCTCGGCCGTGGCCAACACACACGCGCGGCGTGGCCCCCGAGGGTTATCGGGCCAAGAAAACTGCGGGGCCGACGCGGGGGCCGGTCCGGCGCAGAGCCGGTTCCGCGCCCGCGGTCCGGTTGGAAAGCTTGGCCCGCCCAGCGACCGGTCGGCCTTGCGGGCCGCCGATATCCGCGTGTTGCCCTGCGCCCGCTGAGAAAGCCTTGCCCGGGAGCCTATCCGGGCCAGGGTCCGCTCGGCAGATCGAGCGCGTAGGGCTCGGGGTCGTAGCGCTTTTCGAGCCCGGCGGCGCGCCATTTTCGGAAAGCCGGGTCGGCGAGGTGGGCATCGACATAGGCCCGCGCCGCGGGGCGCACCGGCAGGTCGTAGCCGGCGATGCGCGCGGCGACCGGGGCGAAGAACACGTCGGCCAGCGAATACGCGCCGAACAGCCAAGGGGCTTTGCCGCCGTGTTGGCTGCGGGCGTATGTCCAGAGGGTGTCGAGCCGCACGAGATCGGCCTCTACCGCCGCCGACGGGGCAAAGCCTCGGTAGACCTTGAGCAGCTGCATCGGGCAGTCGCCGCGCAACGCGCCGAATCCCGCGTGCATTTCGGAAACCAGCCAGCGAGCTGTGGCCCGGGCGGCGGGATCTTCGGGCCAGAGCCCCGCCCCGGGGTGACGCTCGGCGAGGGTTTCGGCCATCGCAAGGGTTTCCCCGACCACGCTGCCGTCCGGCGTGCGCATCACCGGCACAAGGCGAGCGGGCGCCAGCGACGCGAGGTCTTCAGCCATGGTTCCATCGTAGAGACCTGCCATGTGGGTGCGAAACGGCAAGCCGAATTTCTCGAACATCAGCCAGCCGCGAAGCGACCAGCTCGAAAACGCCTGGTCGCCGATATAGAGATCATAGGTCATGGGCGGGACGGTAGCGCGAACGGCCAGGACCGCAAGCGGCTTTTGCCGCCGAACCGCGCGGGACGTATCGGTCAGGGGCACTCATTCAGGGGCCCTCTTTCGGGCCGCTCGTTCAGCGCCGATGGCTCAGGGCCAATGGTTCAGGGCCAACGATTAAAGGCCGGTGAATCAGGGCCGGTGGTTCGCAAGGTCCTCGTGCCAGGCGCCGCCGTCGAAACGAAGCGCGCTCACCGAGAGGTTTTCCACCCGCTGGGCCATCACCTCTTTCACGCGCCCGCCCCGGGCCCGATGGAGCTGGGTGAGGATCACGCCGAAATGCGCAACGGCGATCAGGTCGCCGGATCCGACAAGGCCGTCTATCGCACTGTTCACCCGCACCGCGAGATCGGTGAAGCTCTCGCCCCCGGGCGGGCGGATCTCGCTCGGATCGTTCCAATAGGCGCTCATCGTGTCGGGGTCGTCCTCGTAGAGCGCCTCAGCGCTGCGAAGCTCCCAGGCGCCGAAGTTGATTTCGCGAAGGTCCCGGACATCGGCGAGGCGCGGCCGGGCGCCCTGGATCGCGTCCGCCGTCGCCCGCGCGCGGGCCAGATCGGAGGAGACCACCGGCGCCTGCGGCAGAAACGCGTCAAGCCGGGCGAGCGCCTGCGTATCGGAGAGATCGGCGGGCACATCGGACCAGCCGACCATTTCCTTCAGGTGCGTCGGCCCGTGGCGCACCCACCAGACCGTCGCGCCAGAGGCGCGCGACAACGGGGTGCCAGAGGCGCGCGACACCGTCGCGCCGGAGGCGCGCGACGCCGGGGCCCCACCAGGGCGCGCCATCGCCCGGCTCATGCAGCCCCTCCGGGCAGATCGCCTTTCAGCTTGAGCGGCAGCCCGGCCACGACCTGCACCACCAGCCCGGCGCGCGCCGCCAGGCCCTGGTTGAGCCGGCCCTGGGCCGTACGGAACCGGCGTGCGAGGGCGTTGTCGGGCACGACGCCCGCGCCCACCTCGTTGGACACCACGCAGACCGTCCCCGCGCACCTGCTGATCGCATGAAACAGCCGGCTTTCGGCGTTGGTGAGATCGACGCCGGAGGCCATCAGGTTCGACAGCCACAACGTCGTGCAATCGATCAACACCGCTTCGTCCGCGCCGACCGCGGCGAGGGGCGCCTCGAGGTCGAGCGGCGCCTCGATCGTGGTCCAACCAGCGCCGCGCCGGGCCCGGTGGGCGACGATCTTCACCCGCATCTCTTCGTCCCAGGCTTCGGCCGTGGCGATGTAGGTCCGCGGCCGCCCGGTCGCGGTGACGAGGCGTTCAGCAAAGGCCGACTTTCCGGAGGCCGCGGCCCCGAGCACGAAGGTCAGGTGAGGCAGATCGGTTCCCATATCCCGGATCTATCATCGCGCCCGGTGAAGGGGAAGCGCTTGCGGTTGGCGGGCGATCCCCCCAGATTGAGGGAATGAAACCTGTTGCCGCCTTGCTCTGTCCGCTCGCCGCGCTGATCGCGCCCTTGGTCGCCACGCCGCTCGACGCCGGGCCCCTGCGGGAGGTTGCGGCCGACGTGTTCCTCCTGGGCGAGGTCCACGACAACCCCGCACACCACCGCGTGCAGGCGGAAGCCGTGGGCGACCTCGCCCCCGCGGCGCTGGTATTCGAGATGTTGACACCGGCACAAGCCGAACGGGTCACGCCCGACATGCGCGACGATGCAGAGGCGCTTGCCAAGGCATTGGATTGGGCCGAGTCCGGTTGGCCGGATTTCGCGATGTATCACCCGATCTTCACCGCGGCGCCGGAGGCCGCGGTCTACGGGGCCAGCGTCCCGCGCGAAGACACCCGCGAAGCGATGCAGATCGGTGTACCGCGGGCGTTCGGCAACGGAGCCGAAAGATACGGCCTCGCCCACGATGTCGATACCGAGCAACTGGCTGATCGGCTGAATCTGCAGATGAACGCGCATTGCGGCGCCCTCCCGCTCGACCTGCTGCCGGCGATGGTGGATCTCCAGCGCTTGCGCGACGCGGTTCTCGCCCGCGCCGCCCTGACCGCGTTGGAGGAGACCGGCGGGCCGGTCGCAATCATCACCGGCAACGGCCACGCCCGCAAGGATTGGGGCGTGCCGAGTTATCTGGCGCGGGTTGCCCCGGAGGTGACGGTGTTCACGCTCGGGCAAGGCGAAGACGGCGGTGTGCCGGATGGCGGGTTCGACATGGTCCTGGATGCGCCCGGGGTCGACCGCGAAGACCCATGCGCGGTGTTCGAACAGGGCGGGTGATGGAGCGGCCGCGGGACCCGCACTCCGTGGATGCCGCCGAGCCTCGTCCCGGCAGTCGAATGGGAGACGATGTTTCCGGGTCCCCTGGTCCCCTAGTCCCCTAGTCCCCTAGTCCCCTAGTCCCCTAGTCCCCTAGTCCCCTAGTCCCCTAGTCCCCTAGGGAAGAGGGTCGGTTCTCCGAACCCGGGCACAACAAAATCAATGCCTTAAGACAGGCCGGTGTTCACAATTCTTCAACCTTTACGGTGTGGGATCGGGTTGCCGCACCTAGAATTCTCGAACCGCAGGAGCCGAACATGCTTTCCGATCAGACCCTGGCCGCCGCCTTCAACGCCCTCGCACATCCCCGCCGTGTGAGGCTCTATCGCCTCCTCATCGAGCGCCCGAACTCGGCGGAAGTGTAAAAAACCTTCAAGCGGTCACCGGGTTCCAGAAGGCGGCCATGTTGCACCACCTGCGTGTTCTGGAGAATGCGGGTCTTTTGGCGCGCCACCGCACCGGAAGTGCCGTTGCTCAGAAACTGAAACCCGGGACGTTTGTGGCCGCGATGGTGGAGGTTCAACACCTGAGCGGTGCCGCCGGGCCCGCCAAACGCAGCACGGCGCAGGCAGCGTCCGGGATTTGACCCGCCCCCGGCAACGGGACGTTGTCTCGCCCTGAAATCCCCCGTAACAAGAGGCAGGCAACGCGGGGAGGCGGGAGATGCTGGCCGGGAAACGGATCCTTCTCATCATCGGCGGCGGCGTGGCCGCCTTCAAGTCTCTCACGCTGATCCGGACCTTGCGCGAGCGCGGCGCCAGCGTCGTGCCCGTCCTGACCCCGGCCGCGCGCGAGTTCATCACCCCGCTGTCCGCCTCGGCGCTGGCGGCACAGCGGGTCTACAGCGAGCTGTTCGACCTCACCGACGAAGCCGAGATGGGCCATATCCAGCTGTCGCGCGATGCCGACCTGGTGGTCGTGGCGCCGGCCACCGCCGATCTCCTCGCCAAGATGGCGCACGGGCTCGCCGACGACCTGGCCTCGACCGTGCTGCTGGCCACCGACAAGCGCGTCCTGGTGGCCCCGGCGATGAACGTGCGGATGTGGGAGCATGCCGCGACCCAGGCGCAACGTCGCGACGCTCACAGCGCGCGGCATCCTGTTCGTCGGCCCCAGCGACGGGGCGCATGGCCTGCGGCGAGTTCGGCGTCGGGCGCATGGCCGAGCCGGAGGAAATCGTGACGCCGTCGAGCGCCGCTCTCGCCGACGCGGGCCGCTTGCAGGGGCCGGCACGTGCTGGTCACCAGCGGGCCGACCCACGAGCCGATCGACCCGGTGCGCTACATCGCCAACCGCTCCTCCGGCGCGCAGGGCACGGCGATCGCCGCGCGCGCTCGCGGGCCTCGGCGCCAGACGTCACCTTCGTCACCGGACCGGCCGACGTGCCGCCGCCCGCCGGGGTCGAGGTCGTGCGGGTGGAGACCGCGCGCGAGATGCTGGCCGCCGTCGCAGGCTGCCCTGCCCGCCGACGTCGCCGTCTTCGCCGCCGCCGTGGCCGACTGGCGGGTGGCCGCCGAGAGCGGCACGCAAGATCAAGAAGGACGCCGCGGGCACGCTGCCGCAGCTCGACTTCGCCGAGAACCCCGACATCCTCGCGACGCTGTCGCGCAGATGACAGCGCGGCCGGCCCGACCTGGTCGTCGGCTTCGCCGCCGAAACCGACGACGTGATCGCCAATGCCACCGCCAAGCGGGCGCGCAAGGGCTGCGACTGGATCGTCGCGAACGACGTGAGCCCGGAGACGGGGATCATGGGCGGCAGCGAAAACGCCGTCCATCTCATTCGCGCGGACGGGCGCGAGGACGGGCGCGAGGACCGACGCGAGGACTGGCCGCGCATGACCAAGGACCAGGTCGCGGCCAAGCTCGCGGCAAGGATCGCGCAAGCCCTGGGGGAACCCGGCGAACACGAGGAAACGACATGAGCACGATCCGGGTGATCTGGGAAAACGGCGCCGACAGAGACATCCCGCTCCCGGCCTATGAGACCGACGGGGCCGCCGGGGCGGATCTGCGCGCCAACCTGCCCGAGGAACAGCGCCACCTCGGCATCGTGCTCGCGCCGATGGAGCGCAGGATCGTGCCGACCGGGCTCCGGGTAGAGATCCCGGCGGGCTTCGAGATGCAGATCCGCCCGCGCTCGGGGCTGGCGCTGAAACACGGGATCACGCTCCCCAACACGCCGGGCACGATCGACAGCGATTATCGCGGCCCCCTCGGCGTGCTGCTCGTCAACCTCGGGATCGAGCCCTATGTCGTCCACCACGGCGACCGGATCGCCCAGGCGGTGATCGCACCGGTCGTGCAGGCGGCCTGGGTTCTGACCGAGGCGCTCGGCGAGACCACCCGCGGCGTCCGGGGCTTCGGCTCGACGGGGCGCAAATGACGGCCCGCACATGATCCTGTTTCTCATCGCGATGGTTGCGATCTGGGGGCTTGGAAGCTGGGCTGGCCTGCCCCGGACGCTGCGCATCGGCCTGACCGCGGCGGTCTTCGTCCTCATCCTGCTCACCCATGCCGTCTTCCCGCCCGGCCATGCCCTGCCCGGCCTGTTCGGCGGCTCTTTCGCCGGCTGGGCCACGCTCGCGGGCGCTCTCGCGCTGGTGGCGCTCTATGGCCGCGGTCTCGCCTGGCTGCGCGCGCGGGCCGCGGACCCGGCCCCCACCCCCGACGCGGCCCCGCAAGGCACCTTCAGCCCGGCCGAGCTCGACCGCTACGCCCGCCACATCGTTCTGCGCGAAGTCGGCGGGCCGGGGCAGAAGGCGCTGAAGAACGCCCGCGTGCTGGTGGTCGGCGCCGGCGGGCTCGGCAGTCCGGTTCTGCTCTATCTCGCCGCCGCCGGGGTCGGCACCATCGGGGTCATCGACGACGACGAGGTCTCCAATTCCAATCTGCAACGCCAGGTGATCCACCGCGACGCCGACATCGGGCTTGCGAAGGTGTTCTCCGCCGAGGCGGCGATGACAGCGCAGAACCCGCATGTCACCGTGCGCCCCTACAACCGCCGCCTGAGCGAGGAGATCGCCGAGGCGCTTTTTGCCGACTACGACCTGGTGCTCGAAGGCTCCGACAATTTCGCGACTCGCTACCTCGTCAACCGGGTGGCCGCACAGCGGGGCATCCCGGTGGTCGGCGGGGCGATCAGCCAGTGGGAGGGGCAGCTCGCGGTCTGGGATCCGGCGCAGGGTGCGCCCTGCTATCAATGCGTCTTTCCGGAGGCGCCGGCGGACGGGCTTGCGCCCAGCTGCGCCCAGGCCGGCGTGATCGGTCCGCTGCCCGGGGTGATCGGCACGATGATGGCCACCGAGGCCATCAAGATCCTCACCGGCGCAGGCGATCCGCTGCGGTCGCGCCTGCTTGCTGTGGGACGGGCTCGACGCCGAGCCGCGGGTGATCCGCACCGCGCCGCGCAAGGACTGCCCGGTCTGCGGTGACAAAGGTTGAGCCTTGCCGCGGCCCGCAGGCTTGCCTAGCTTCGCCAAAAGGAGACGCCCATGACCAACCCCCTGCTCGAGGACTGGACCGGCGAATTCGCGTTGCCGCCTTTCGGTGCATTCACCGACGACCACTTCGCCCCCGCCATCGACACGGCCCTCGCCGAGGCGCGCGAGAACGTCGCCGCGATCGCCGACACCCCGGAGCCGCCCAGCTTCGCCAACACGATCGAGGCGCTGGAGCTTGCCGACGCGACCCTCGACAAGGTGCTCGGCCTGTTCTTCAACCTCGCGGGCGCCGACGCCAACCCGGCGCGCGAGGCGCTGCAGCGCGAGGTTTCGCCCAAGCTCGCGGCCTATGCATCCGATGTTTCGATGAATGCCGCGCTGTTCGCGCGGATCGAAGCGCTCTGGCAGGAGCGTGACGCGCTTGAGCTCGACCCCGAACAGGCGCGCCTGCTCATGCTCACCCGCCGCCGCTTCGTGCGCGCAGGCGCCCTGCTCGAAGGCGACGACCGCGAGCGGCTGCGCGCGATCATGGCGCGGCTCGCGGCGCTGGGGACAGAATTCATGCAAAACCTGCTCGCAGATGAGCGCGAATGGGCCATGAACTTGTCTGAATCCGATATCTCCGCTCTTCCCGGCTTTCTGCAGGACGCCGCGCGGGCGGCCGGCGAAGACCGCGGCGCGCCCGGGCCGGTCATCACCACGTCGCGCTCGCTCATCACGCCTTTCCTCGCCTCCTCGCCCGACCGGGCGCTGCGCAAGAAAGCCTACGAGGCCTATACCGCGCGCGGCGCCAAGGGCGGCAAAACCGACAACCGCGCGATTGCCGCCGAAACGCTGAAGCTGCGCGCCGAGCGCGCCCGGCTGCTCGGTCACGCGGATTTCGCGAGCTTCAAGCTGGAGACCGAGATGGCGGGCACGCCGGAGGCGGTGGAAACACTGCTCAAGCGGGTCTGGGCCCCGGCGCGCGCGGCCGCGACCCGCGACGCGGCCCTGCTCGAGGCGCGGCTCCACGCGGACGGCTACGAGGGGCCGCTCGAGCCCTGGGACTGGCATTACTATTCCGGGGCCCGGCGGCGCGACGAGCACGATCTCGACGAGGCCGAGGTCAAACCCTACCTCCAGCTCGACCGGATGATCGAGGCGGCGTTCGACACGGCGCACCGGCTGTTCGGCCTCGAGTTCCGCCCGCTCGACATCGCGCTCTACCATCCCGACGCCCGTGCCTGGGAGGTCACGCGCGCGGGCCGTCACATGGCGGTGTTCATCGGCGATTATTTCGCCCGCGGCTCCAAGCGCTCGGGCGCCTGGTGTTCGAGCATGCGCAGCCAGAAGACCCTCGGCGGCGACACCAGGCCGGTGGTCGTGAACGTCTGCAATTTCGTCAAGCCCGCGCCCGGCGCCCCCGCCCTGCTCGGCTGGGACGACGCGCGGACGCTGTTTCACGAGTTCGGTCACGCGCTGCACAACATCCTCTCGGACGTGACCTACGGCTCGATCTCCGGCACCTCGGTCGCGCGCGATTTCGTCGAACTGCCGTCGCAGCTTTTGGAGCACTGGCTGGAGGTGCCCGAGGTGCTCGACCGGTTCGCGACCCATGCCGAGACCGGCGCCGCGCTGCCCGGGGACCTGCGCGACCGGCTGCTTGGTGCTGCCCGCTACGATATGGGCTTCCAGACCGTCGAATATCTCGCCTCGGCGCTGGTCGATCTCGCCTTCCACCGCGGTCCGCCCCCCGCCGACCCGATGCAGCGCCAGGCCGAAGTGCTCGAAGAGATCGGCCTGCCGCACGCGATCCGGATGCGCCACGCAACGCCGCATTTCGCCCATGTCTTCGCCGGCGACGGCTACTCCGCCGGGTATTACTCCTACATGTGGTCCGAGGTGATGGACGCCGACGCCTTCGCGGCCTTCGAGGAGGTCGGGCAATGCGTTCGACCCCGGGCTGGCCGCCCGGCTCGAAACCCACGTGCTCTCCGCCGGCAGCCGGCAGGACGAGGCCGAGGCCTACAAGGCGTTCCGCGGCGCGCTGCCCGGGGTCGAGGCGCTGCTCGCCGGCCGAGGGCTCCTGGAAGATGCCGATTGACCCGCTGCCGGTGATGACACCGGACCGGCCGCAACTGGCCGCCCTCGCGGCGGCTTTTTCCGGCGTACCCAGACCGGAGCCGCTGGTGGGCCGCAAGGGCTCCTACGACCACGAGCCGAGCGATGGGTTCGACGCGATCGGGGAATGGCCGAACGTCACCCCCGGGCAACTCTTCGAGGCCGGCGAAGGGCTCACCATCATGGGGCCGGAAACCGCGCATTTCGTCCTGCCGCATCTGATCCGGATGATCTGTCTGCACCGGCGGCGCAACGAAGCCGCGGACAATTTCCTGAGCGACGTCGAAGGCTGGCTGAAGGGCACCAATCGATGGGACCTCGTGCCGCGGCTGGGCCCGGCGCAGCGGACCGCCCTGCTCGAAATCCTGTCGGCCATGGATCGCGAATTCTACGCTCCGAGCGGGTCGACCCTGGCCGGCGACGTCGCGGAGGCCTTCGCGGCCATTCCGCCGAGCCAGGACCTGCTTTGAGCCCCGCGCCAGACGCGGTTGCGGGCAGCCGCCGATCCCGCTCGACAGGGCTCAACCGATGTGAAGGCGTGGCCCCGCGCCTGCGCGCCGCGCCGGCCCCGCTCACCGACGCCGTGCATGTTGCGCGCGCCACGCCGGATCGTCGGGATGCGGCTTCTCCCCGGTCGGGTCCTGGTGGATCAGCACGTCCGATCCCGGGATCGCTCCCAGAAGGGCCCGCCTGAGCGCGGCGGCGACCGAATGGGTCTCGTCGAGGGTCTTCTGCCCGTCCTGCTCGATATGCACGGTGATGAAGGTCTTCGAGCCGGCCATCCGCGTCTTGAGATCGTGGTAGCCATCCACCCCCGGCCAGGTGCCGACGATCCGTCCCACCTCGTCGACCACCGCGTCGGGGGCTGCGCGGTCCATCAGCGCGTCCCAGGCGCCCTTGAAGATCCGGATCGCCCCCACCGCGAGCATCACCGCCGCGCCCAGCGCGACCACGCTGTCGATATTGCCGAGCCCGAAGGCGGCCGAGGCCCAGAGCGACAGGATCGCGCCCAGGTTGGGTATCAGGTCGCCCAGGTAGTGGAGCGAATCCGCCTTCACCACCCGGTTGCCGGTCCGCTGGGCGACATGGCGCTGCCACAGCACCAGTCCCGCGGTGAGCGCGATCGAGACCGCCATCACCAGGATGCCCCGGCCCTCGTGGGCCAGCGCCACCGGCGCGTCGTCGAGCAGCCGCGCCACCGCCGCCCAGCCGATCACTCCGGCCGACACCAGGATGAACAGCGATTGCCCCAGCGCCGCGAGATCCTCGGCGGAGGTGTGGCCCCAGGTGTGATCCTCGTCGGCCGGGCGGGATGCGTAGGCGATCGCGGCAAGCCCGCCGAGCGACACCATGAGGTCCATGGCGCTGTCCGCAAGCGAAGCCGCGACCGACAGCGCCCCGGTCTCGCCGAGCGCCCAGAGCTTGAGCCCCACGAGGACGATCGCGACCGAGACCGAGGCGAGCCCGGCGGAGATGTTCATGCGTGTCGTTTTGGCCATGGCGCCCTCCGGCCCCGGAAATACGCCAGGCCCGCCCCGGCGCGCAAGCCGGGTCCGACCTTGGGGGCGGCGGGAAACGCGTTTTTGCGTTTGCGCCGCATCCCGCCCAACCCTGCCGAAATTCGCGATTCGCACCCCCACAGCTTGACACCGGGGGCAACGACCCGCATATGAATACCTGACCAAAAAGGTGCGCGAAATGTTCATCCAGACAGAATCCACGCCGAACCCGGCGACGCTCAAGTTCCTCCCCGGCCAGGCCGTGCTCGATGCCGGATCCGCCGATTTTCCCACCGCGGAGGCCGGCGCCGCTTCGCCGCTCGCGCGCCGCATCTTCGAGGTGGACGGCGTGGCGGGCGTGTTCTTCGGCACCGATTTCGTGACCGTCACCAAGACCGACGCGGTGGCCTGGGACCACATCAAGCCCGCGATCCTCGGCGCGATCATGGAGCATTTCCAGTCCGGCGACGCGGCGATCGAGGGCCAGGCGGCGGGTGGCCACCAGGCCGGCGACGGCGAGAACGCCGAGCTCGTGACCCAGATCAAGGAGCTGCTCGATACCCGCGTGCGCCCGGCCGTGGCGCAGGACGGCGGCGACATCACCTTCCACGGCTTCGACCGCGGCGTGGTCTATCTGCACCTGCAGGGCGCCTGCGCCGGGTGCCCCTCGTCGACGCTGACGCTGAAGATGGGGATCGAGAACCTCCTCAAGCACTACCTGCCGGAGGTGACCGAGGTGCGCGCCATTGCGCCGTGAGACGGTGACACCCGAGCCGGACATGCTGGCATTCGACACAGCGGCCGCGCATTGCGCGGCCGCTTTGCTTTGCCAGGACGTGGTCATGGCCGAGCGCTTCGAGGCGATGAAGCGCGGTCAGGCCGAGCGCCTCCTGCCGCTGCTCGAAGCACTGCTTGCCGACGCCGGACATTAGCTGGCGCGACCTCAAAGCGCTCGCCGTCGGCATCGGCCCCGGGCAATTTCACCGGTATCCGCATCGCCGTCTCCGCCGCGCGCGGCCTCGGGCTGTCGCTCCGGATCCCGGTCTTCGGTGTCTCGACCTTCGAGGTGATGCGCGACCCGTCGAGCCTCGGCGCGCACCCGGCCGAGATCGTCAGCCTCGAAGCGCCGCGCGGCCAGGCCTACGTGCAGCACTTCCGCTACGGCAAACCGCAGAGCGCGCCGCGCGTCATCGACCCGGCAGCCCCGCCCGAAGACCTGGCGCTGGTGAACCTGCGCGTGCGCGGGTTCCGCGCCGAGGACATCGCCCGCCCGTTCGATGCCGAAGCCGACCCGGCCGAGATAAAGGACGTCGCCGCGCAGATCGGCAAGGTCGCGGAGTGGCGGCGGTTCAACCGCGAGACCCCGGCCCGCCCCGCCCCGCTCTACGTGCGCGCCGCCGACGCCGCGCCGCCCAAAGACCCGGCCCCGGTGATCCTGCCATGAGCCCAGCGGCGATGGCCGCGCTCCATGCCCGCGCCTTCCCCCAAAGCCGTCCCTGGTCGGCCGACGAGATCGCGCGACCTTCTGGCCGCCCCGGGGTTTGCCGTCACCACCGCCGCAGGCTTCGCCCTCGGCCGCGCCGTGGCCGGGGAGGCGGAGCTCGTCACCGTCGCCGTCGATCCCGGCGCGCGGCGACAAGGCCAGGGCCGCGCCCTGCTGGCCGCATTCGAAGCCCGGGCCAGAACCCTCGACGCCGAGACCGCCTTTCTCGAAGTCGCCGACGACAACACCGCCGCGCAGGGGCTCTACCGCACCACCGGCTGGGTCGAAACCGGTCGGCGCAAAGGGTACTACCGCCGCGCGGCCGGCGCCGTCGACGCGGTGATGATGAACAAATCCCTGAGATGATCGCCGCGTTTTCTTGGCCCGAAATCCTCGGGAAAGCCGCCCCGTGCGCCCCTTTCCGTCCTCTCCGTCGCGGTCTAACGTCACCGCAAAGGAGCCCGGACATGCACGACACCCCCGAAGCCGACCATCTCGCAGACAAGATCCGCGCCATCGCCGGCGACGCCCCTGTCGACCTGGGCCTGGTGCTCGGGTCCGGGCTCAGCCACCTTGCCGAGGCGGTGAAAGGCCGGGCAATTCCCTACGCCGATCTGCCGGGGTTTCCGCAACCCTCGGTCTCGGGCCACGCCCCCAAGCTCGTCGTCGGCAGCCTGTTCGGCACCCGGGTGGCGCTGTTCGGCGCGCGCGAGCACTACTACGAACATGGCCGCCCGGATGCGATGCGGCTGCCGCTCGAAACCTTCCGCGCACTCGGGGCGGAGCGGCTGCTGCTGACCAATGCCGCCGGCTCGATGCGGGCCGACATCCCGCCGGGCGAACTCATGCTGGTGACCGACCACATCAATTTTTCCGGGCTGAACCCGCTGATCGGCGAGCCGACAGATGCGCGGTTCGTGCCGATGATGGAGGCCTACGACCCCGGGATGCGCCTCGACCTGGCCGCCGCCGCCCAAGCCGAGGGGATCGCGCTCAAAACGGGCATCTATGCCTGGTATTCCGGCCCCTCCTTCGAGACCCCGGCCGAGATCCGGGCGATCCACAAGCTCGGGGCCGACGCCGTCGGCATGTCGACAGTGCCCGAGGTGATCCTCGCGCGGTTCCTCGGGCTCAAGGTCGCGGCGATCTCGACCATCACCAACATGGCCGCAGGGCTGTCGGACGAGGCGATCAGCCACGATCACACCAAGAAGATGGCCCCACTCGGCGCCGAGAAGCTCGAACGCCTGCTGGCGCGCTATCTCACCCGCACCTGATCGGTTCCGGCTCCGCTCCGATTTGTCGCACCCGGCGGGGGCCGGTGCGGCCGGTGGCCTTGCCGCCGCTGGCCGCAGATCCGGAAACCGGCATATTTGCAGGCAATCACCCGGCGTCGGCGGTCGCACCCGGTTTCGGCTATTCCGCGAAGAGACCGGTTTTGTCCTCGCATTCGCGTGAGAATTGCGCGAAACGGATGTCGAGGGGGCCGCGACCCCCTAGACATATTCAATTCTTTGCAGCAATACCGGTCCATGCAGATCTATCTCCCCATCGCCGAGGTATCGGTCAACGCCTTCCTGCTGCTGGGCCTCGGTGGCCTGGTCGGCGTCCTTTCGGGCATGTTCGGTGTCGGCGGCGGCTTCCTGATGACGCCGCTCTTGTTCTTCATCGGCATCCCGCCCGCGGTCGCGGTGGCGACCGAGGCGAACCAGATCGTCGCCTCGTCCTTCTCGGGCGTGCTCGCGCATCTGAAGCGAAAGACGGTCGACATCAAGATGGGGCTGGTGTTGCAGGTCGGCGGCCTCGTCGGGGCGACACTCGGCATCCAGTTGTTCAACTTCCTCAAGGCGGTGGGCCAGGTCGATCTGCTGGTGAAGCTGTCCTACGTCGTCTTCCTCGGCATCGTCGGCGGGCTGATGTTCGTCGAGAGCCTGCGCGCGCTGTTGAAGTCGCGCGGCGGCAACCCGGTGCCGACACGGCGCAAGCACAACTGGGTGCACAACCTGCCGTTCAAGATGAAGTTCCGCACCTCCGGGCTCTACATCTCGGCGATCCCG
>CAVWAE010000005.1:0-91839 GCA_963752895.1 uncultured Alphaproteobacteria bacterium | reverse complement strand
ACGACGAAACCACCTGGAAGGCCCTGGTGACCCTCCGGAGGATCGTGCTTCTCGGGGCCGGCCGAGGTCACCATTCAAACTCGCGGGAGTGCCTGGCTTTCGCACCGCGCAGAAGGCCCTGACGCCATCGGGGCCATGCGACGTCCCGACGTCACACGTCGCGCAAGGTTTCGTCTTCTGCTTCGTTTCGGCGCGTTGACTGCGCACGCTGTTCCTCGGGTTCAGCTCGGCTCAGCCTTTCGGCCGCCGGTCGCCGGTCGCCGTTGGCGAAAGCGTTCAAGCTCAGCGATACCTTTTTCGCGTCGTTTCCCGTCATCCGGTTTTGAGACGAGAACATCATACCTCTGCACGCCAGGCCTGTCGATTTCAGCGCGCCACGGCAACCTGCGCACCACGACCCTCCAAGTGGGAGGAACGTCGAGCTCGAAACGCCCAGCCTGCACCACGGCTTTCAAGCCCACCGTGTCATCCGCCACTGGATGGCCTTCTACAACACCGAACGGCCCCATTCCGCCCCTGAGCGGCGCACGCCGAAGAAGGCATATTGAGGCCGGTCGAGACGAGGAACTGGCGGCACGAAACCCAAACCGAATACACCTCAGATCAGCCGCTGAACTGTCCGGAAATCTGGGACCACTTCAGCCATTCGCCCGCCGTTGCACGCCGCGATGTGGAATTTGAAACGTGATCGTTGGCTCACCGCACCGGTGTCTTGACGGCCCTCGATCGCCGGATGTTCTCGCGGCGACGTTCTGACCGAAGCCCTGCCCCTCAACAGCATCCAAAGGTCGATGCCGCCAGCCTCAGCCAGCGAGCGTCTGGCGAGCAGCCATCGCCAAGACGCTGTCATGCTCCGGTGTGTCTCCAATTTCCGCCATCTTGGCATCAAGACGCCGAAGCATGTCGTTGAAAACCATTTCATACGCAGCGTCGTCGGCGACGTTCATGATCTCCAGGGGATCCTTTTCACAGTCGAACAACTCCCATTCGGGCGGCTCGTCGCCTGGAATGGCGCCGGGTTGACCGAGGTCGGAATTGTACCAGTAGATCAGCTTGTAGCGATGGGTCCGCAAGCCGTAGTGGGCCCAGGCATAGTGGTTTTCGTCCTTGTGCATCCAGTAGCGGTGATAGGCCTCACCCTGCCAGCCGTCGGGCGTGTTCTGCTCGAACACCGGGCGCATCGAACAGCCCTGCATATAAGAAGGGATTGGCAGCTCGGCGTAGTCCAGGAACGTCGGCGCAAAGTCCACGTTGGTGGCGATATCCTTGCAGACGCCGCCCGGTTTGATCGCATCCGGATAGCGGATCATGAACGGCATCTGCAACGATTCCTCGTACATGAACCGCTTGTCGAACCAGCCGTGTTCGCCCAGAAAGAACCCCTGGTCGGAGGTGTAGATAACGATGGTGTTGTCTGCGAGACCCTCTTCGTCCAGCCAGTCGAGCATGCGGCCGACATTCTCGTCCACCGATGCGATCACCGCCAGGTAGCGCTTCATGTAGCGCTGGTACTTGAACAGCGCGAGGTCCTCTTCGGTTTCGAAGGTGAAGTTCTCACCCGTATGCTTGTCGATCAGCACCATGCCGCGCGGGTCTTCGGGATGCGGGATCCGGCGCATCGTCGTACCGGGGAAGCATATCTCGCCGACTTCGGCCCCGCCTTCGGGCTGGGCCAATCCGAGATCGGCGTATTTCATGTCGTTGCGCACGCGCATCCGGGCGGCCTCGGCGGCGCGGGCGCGGTTCTTGTAGTCGTCGTCGTAGGTGTCGGGGACCTTGATGTCCTGCCCGTCGAACATGTCGCGGTGCTTCGGATGCGGCTCGAATTCGCGGTGCGGCGCCTTGTTGTGGCACATCATGAAGAAGGGGCGGTCCTTGTCGCGGTTCTTCAGCCAGTCCAGGCATTTGTCGGCGATGATGTCGGTGACATAGCCCGGCTCGGTGCGTTCCTCGCCCATTTCGATCATGATCGGGTCGAAATAGTCACCCTGACCGGGAAGGACGGACCAGTAGTCGAACCCTGTCGGCTCGTGCGCCTTGCCTTCGCCAAGGTGCCACTTGCCGACCATTGCGGTCTGGTAGCCGGAGCCGCGCAAGTGCTTGGCGACGTTGGGCCAGCGGTTGTCGATATGGGTATCGAGCGTGGTCACCCCGTTCACGTGATTATAGGTGCCGGTCAGGATCGATGCCCGGCTCGGCGTGCAGATCGAGTTGGTGACGTAGCAGTGATCCAGCCGCATCCCCTCGTTCGCCAGACGGTCCAGGTTCGGGGTCTGGTTGATCCCGTGGCCATAGGCCGAAATCGCCTTGGCCGCATGATCGTCCGACATGATGAACAGGATATTCGGTCTCATAACGCGCTCCGTCCCTGACTGCGTCCTGCCGAGTTGATTGACGCAATTCTCAAATATGATAGTATCAATCCCAAATACGGGAAGCAAGTATGTCCGGACCTGTCGAGCGAGTCGTCGCAATCATGGAGAGCCTCAGCGCCGATCAGCGCGAAGGCCTGACGGCTCAGGACGTTGTCGAAAAGTCGGGTCTGCCGGCCTCCACTGGCTACCGGATCCTCACAGAGCTTCAGGACCTTGGCCTTGTGCACAAGCTCGGGAAGCGGAAACTTGCGCCGAACTTCAGTTTTGCGCGCCGCATCAGCCACCCGGGCGTCAACCCCGACATGCTCGCGGAAGCCTGTGCGACCATGTCTGACCAGCTGACCTCGGCCTCGGAGATCGTCCTTCTGCGGGGGCAGAGCATGCTTTGGCACCTGGTGCACCAACACGACGCCCAGGCGATCCGGCTGCGGGCGCACCCAGGCTACACCCGCGATGCCTACGAATTGGATTCAATCGGCCGGCTGGCGCTCGCGCACACCTCCCTCGCGCATATCGAGCAAGCTTGGGACACCTCTGCGTTTTACAGCACCGGCCTTGACCGTGCCTCGATGGGCTGGCCCGAGGTGCGGGCATTGATCGAGAGCATCGACCCCGCGGGCATGCAATACGACATGTTGGGCAACGCCAAGGGCATTCGCCGCTTCTGCGTCGCTGTACGCGATGCGCATGGCCAAATGGCGTGCCTGCTCACAGTCGCCGAGGCTGCGATCCCGGTGCGCAACGAGGCTGCCCACGCCGAGACCATCCGGCAGATCCTGATACAGCAACGCGCTCGGATCGAAGACGGCGCCAACGACGCCGAGGCACCGCAGCGAAGATCCGGAGCGTCGGCACAGCATTAACCTGATCATTCAAACGGGAGGAACGAATGAAACTGAAATCCCTTGCACTGGCAACCGCCGCGGCGGTTCTGGCGATTCCGGCGATGGCGGAGGACCTTGTCCTTTCCATCGGGTCGCGTGGATACGGGCCGGCGGTCGAACGCAACGTCGAACGGTTCGCCGCAGAGCACCCCGACATCAACATCGAATGGAACAAGGTCTCCGATGTGCCCGGGGAGACCCGCAAGCTCTACGTCACCGGCCTGACCGCCAAGAGCCCGACGCCGGATGTCTTCGCGGTCGACGTGATCTGGGCGGGCGAGTTTGCCCAGCGTGGCTGGCTGGAGCCGTTGAACGGGCTTTTGTCGGACGAGACCATTGGCGCGTTCAACCCCTCGCTGCTCAGCGCCTCGACGCTGGACGGCAATGTGCACGCCCTGCCGCTCTACGCCGACGGCATCCACTTCTTCTATCGCTCCGACCTGCTTGAGAAGTACGGGCTCGCGGTGCCGACCACCTGGGAAGAGGTCATGGCCGCGTCGAAAACCATCACCGAAGGCGAGGCCAACCCGCAATTCTATGGCTTCGTCTCGATGTGGGCCAAGATCGAGGGCCTGTTCATGAACTGGTTGGCCTTCACCAACGGCAATGGCGGCGGCTTCCTGGACGGCGACGGCAACGTCGCGGTCAACTCGGCTGCCAATATCGAGGCCACGCAGTTCATGGTCGATCTGCTTGCATGAACATCGCTACGCACCGGATTCAATCCTGAACATGAAGCCCGACGATGCCCGCACGCTGTTCCAACAGGGTCGCGCGGCCTTCCTGATGGTTCAGGATTTCGTCTATGCACCGTTGAACGCCGACGACAGCCCGGTTGCCGGCAAGTTCGACTTCACCCGGGTGCCGTATTTCGCAGCGCATCCGGACGCCAACAGCACCACGATGGGCGGCTGGTTCCTCGGCATCAACCCGAATTCCGAAAACAAGGAGGCCGCCGCGACCTTCCTGGAATTCTTCACCGCCTACGATCAGCAGCTGGCCGCCGCCGTCGAAGACAACCGTGCCCCCACCATCTCAGCCGTCTACGACGATCCGGCGATGGCCTCGGCCGAAGTCTTGGCGAAATTGGGCAAGAACTACGATTTCGGTGTCGTCCGTCCCTCGGCAAGCACGGGCAGCAAATATCCGAAAATCTCGGAGATCATGCAGCTCGAGGTCACCAATGCCCTGCACCAGCAAAAGACCGTCGAAGAAGCGCTGAACGACGCTCAGGCGCAAATCGAGGCGGTGCTGGCGGAGTAGTCGCCGGGCGCTCCCGCGCAAGCCCGACCCCGGCGGCAGTGCCGCCGGGGACAACCCCTCGAACGGACCGACCCATTCCATGATGAGCCGCCTCAATCCGCTCGACCGGCGCCGCCAGCAGGTGGGCCTGGCCTTCGTCACGCCGACGTTGCTGGTGATCACGCTGATCCTGGTCTACCCGATCCTGCAATCCGTCGTGCTGAGCTTCGGCACGTCCAGCATCGACGGCTCCGAGCCCTGGCGTTTTGTCGGGCTGAAGCACTATGTCACGCTGGCCGGAGATGAGCGTTTCTGGAACTCGCTCTGGGTCACGCTGACCTTCACCGCCCTGTCGATCCCGCTGGAACTCATCCTCGGCGTCGGTCTCGCGGTGCTGATGAACGAACATTTCCGCGGCAAGGGTTTGGCGCGGCTGGCCGTCCTGTTCCCCTGGGCGCTGCCGACAGCGCTGAACACGCTCATGTGGCGCTGGATGTACAACGCCGATTATGGCCTCTTCAACGCGGTGGCGCTGCAATCGGGTTTGGTCGACCGGCCGATCAACTGGCTGGGCGACGAGACCTTGGCGATGATGTCGATGGTGGTCGTGTCGGTCTGGAAAACCAGTTCCTTCATGGCGCTGATCATCCTCGCCGGGCTGCAATCCATCCCCAAAGAGCTCTATGAGGCCGGCCGCATGGACGGCATGAGCAAATGGCAGGAGTTCCGCGAAATCACCCTGCCGTTGTTGCGCGGACCGATCCTCGTTGCGCTGATCGTGCGCTCGATGGATGCTCTGCGCACCTTCGAGCTGCCCTTCAACCTGACCGACGGCGGCCCGGTGACGGCCACCGAGAGCCTCTCGCTTTATGCCTACAAGGTGATCTTCGACTTCATCGAGTTCAACTTCGGCGCGGCCATTGTCGTGGTGCAGTTCCTCGTCATCTTCGTGATGAGTCTCTGCGTATATCTTCACCCTGCGGAAAAAGGACTGACCCGATGTCAAAACGTCCCCGCATCGGCCTCTATGCCCTGGTAGCGCTGTCGGTGGTGATCTCGTTCCTGCCGATCATCTGGTTGATCCTGACCTCGCTCAAGACCACCGCCGGCATCTATGCCTGGCCGCCGCAGTACCTGCCCAACCCTTTCACGGTCGACAATTACGTCAAGATCGTCACCGAGTCGCCGGAACTGCTGCTGTACGTTCTCAACAGTTTCATCGTCGCGCTGGGCTGTACGGTCCTGACGCTCACCATCGGCGGGCTGGCAGGCTATGCGTTGTCGCGGCTGGGCATGCGGTGGGGCGCGGTGCTGATGGTGTTCATCCTCGCCGTGTCGATGTTTCCGCCGGTCTCCTTGTTGCCGTCGCTGTTCCAGAACTTCCTCCATCTCGGGCTGCTCAACACCTACACCGGCCTCATCATCGCCCACGCCGGGCTGTTTCTGCCGTTCACCGTGTGGATGCTGGCCAGCTATTTCGCGACCTTGCCGCCGGAGATCGAAGAGGCGGCGCGGATGGATGGGATGGGCCTCATGCGGATCTTCCTCACCATCGTGATCCCGCTGTCCTGGCCGGGCTTCGTGGCCACCGGGCTCATCGTCTTCATCTTCTCGTGGAACGAATTTCCGCTGGCGCTGGTGTTGATGACACAGAACGCCATGCGCACGGCCCCCGTCGGCATCTCGCTCTACCCGGGCGAATACGCCTTCCCGTGGGAGACCATCTCGACGGCGACCGTGATCGCCATCATTCCGATCCTGGTGATCACAGCCATCTTTCAAAAACAGATTGTCGGCGGCCTGACGGCCGGCACCGGCAAGTGAGGGCAGATCCATGACAGTGGTTCAACTCAACCGCATCGGCAAATCATACGGCGCCTTCAAAGCCGTCGAAGAGTTCGACCTGACCATCGAGGACGGCGAGTTCCTCGTCCTGCTGGGACCGTCTGGCTGCGGGAAATCCACCACCCTGCGCATGATCGCCGGGCTGGAGAGCATCTCGACCGGCACGTTGAAAATCGGCGGCAACCCGATGAACGACGTCGAGCCGAAGGATCGCGGCGTTGCGATGGTGTTTCAAAACTACGCGCTCTATCCGCACAAGTCGGTGTTCGACAACATGGCGATGGCGCTGAAGTTGCAGAAGATGCCGAAGGCCGAGATCCAGAAACGGGTGGGCGACACCGCCGAGATGCTCGGCCTCACGGAGTACCTGGCGCGCAAACCCGCCGCCCTGTCCGGCGGACAGCGTCAACGCGTGGCGATCGGACGCGCCATCGTGCGCACGCCCAAGGTGTTCCTGTTCGACGAACCGCTGTCGAACCTCGACGCCAAGCTACGGGTCAAGATGCGGATGGAGTTGCAGGAGCTTCACGACAGCCTCGGCGTGACGTCGATCTACGTGACCCACGATCAGATCGAGGCGATGACGCTCGCAGACCGGATCGTGATCATGAACAACGGTGTCGTGGCCCAGGTCGGCAGCCCGCGCGAGGTCTACGACACGCCGGCCGACGAGTTCGTGGCGGGGTTCATCGGCAGCCCGTCGATGAATTTCATCGACATGCATCGCACCGACACCGGGGGCTGGGCGGCGGAGACCGGCGGCCTCGTTCTGGCCGATCTCCCATTCGATCCGGGATCGCGACAACACCTGCGCCTGGGAATCCGGCCTGAACATCTCGAGGTTGTCGCCAACGGCGAAGGCGCTTCCTCGGACTTTGAAGCACGCGTCCAATTGGCCGAACTTCTCGGGGCCGACGCGCTTCTCAACCTCGACATCGGCAACACCCGGCTGCTTGCCCGTGTCGGCGGCACCGATCATCCCACTCAGGGACAGACGCTCACGGTTCGTCTCCCAAGCGATCGGTTCCATGCGTTCGATCCAGTGTCGGGCGTGGCCCTGAAACACCAGGGGCGCTGAGACAGGGTGTCCCCGGGGTCGTTTGAAAGTGAGCTGTTCGCGCGGCATCCCCGGCGGTCCGGTCCGGCGCATGGCAGGCCTCACAGGCTACGCCCGCACGCGGCGAGCGGCTCGCTTTGTCGCCCGATCTACACCGGTTTCTTTGTAAACAGCCGGAAATGGTTACTTTGAGACCAGAAGTCGCAAAGGGCTTTGTCCGGACCAGGAGCGACACGACGGCGGCCCGATGTCATCGCGTACTGAAGGCCTCCTGCCGGCGCCGGCACCATTCTTCGCGCGTCCGCAGCGAAGGTCCGCTCACTGCGTTTCCGGTCGGATGTTGCTCACAGTCCAAGCCTGACATTCGCGTTCATCGCGGCGAAACTCCGCTTCGACGTCGAAGCCGCGGATGCACTTCTGAGCCGATGAGAGACAAGGCCGGCGAAACGCGGTCGTTCTCTGCGGGTGTGATGATTTGCGATTGCCGTCCAAAGGTCCGGGGTCTTGATTGGCAAACCGGAAGAACGCCCCGAACCAGGATTGGTGGACGGTTCGCAAAGGAACCGAGCAACAATCACTCTCGACAACCAGTGTTTCCCCCGGGGCCGCTCCGTGCCGGAAAACAGGACGACGGTTGCAGCAGCTTGCGTTTCGGCAATCCCGCGCCTGGCGGATTCACACATGAATGGCAGTCCCGGCGACCCTGCTCGTCGAGTGCCGCAGAGCAGATGTCCCGCTACCGGACGGCGCGCAGTTCGTCTTCGCCCCGCCCCCCCGGCCCAAAGGCGACCGCGATGCAGCACCGGCCGCAGGTTCGGCAGGTCCAATTCGTCTGCTGTGTGTCCGAGCGAAGTATGGAATATCCGTCCGGCGCGGTGCTGCGTCTTGAAGGCGACGGGCATCGTCACGTCCTGGCGCCACGGGTCATGCGCCCCGGAAAACGTCGTCTCCGCCAGGACTTCGACCGCCGGATCGACGTGCATGTAGTACTGCTCGGAGACGTGGTCGAAGTCCCGGATCCCGCCATGATCGACAAGCGCACCCCGGGCGGTGTTGATCAGCATCGCGCCATCCTGCATCAACGAAAGCTCCCGCGCGCCGGTCATCCCCCGGGTCGTCTCCAGCAAGGGCGCGTGCAGGGAGACCACGTCCGATCGGCGCAGCAGGGTGTCGAGATCCACCCACTCGGTTTTCGCCAGGATCGGATCGTCCGGCGCCAGCAGCGGGTCGAATACCAGGACGTCCAGATCGAACCCGCCCAGCCGCTCGATGACCAGCCGGCCGATACGGGAGGCACCGACGATGCCTGCGGTTTTGCCCAGGTTGCCCACAGGCCCCGCGGCCAGCTGGTCCGTGACGCGCCGCGACCGGTCCCGGCGGTAGCTCTCCCGAAACCGGAAGACCTGCTTGTTGACAAAGAGGATCGCGGCCAGGGTGAACTCCGCCACCGGTACGGCCTTGGCGTCGGCGGCTGTGGTCACGGCGATGCCGCGCTTGAAGAACTCCGCATCCGCCAGCAGCCGTTTCACCGAACCGGCCGTGTGGGCGATGAGTCGGAGCCGTGGTGCACGCTCCAGCACCTCCGGCCCGATGGGCGGGCCGCCCCAGCCGGTGACGAGAATTTCCGTTTGCGGCAACAGTTCGGCCGCCCTCCCGGTGGTCCAGGACCGCATCGGTGCCGCGTCCAGAACGGTGTAGAGCTCATCCATCCGGCGCGGGGGATCGGGCGGCAGGACACGCGCGATCTGGGCGGGGTCCATCGCAAACAGCAAGGTGGGTCGCGGCGGTGTCATCTCAGATTGCTCGCAACCGCCCCGTCACGCCGCCTTGGCGGGCAGGCGCAGACCCGTCCTGGCATCGAAGAGGTGGGTGTGCGCCTGATCTATCGAGAGGGTCGGCACTTCGCCGGGGCGGGCGGTGGCGCGCTCGCGAAAGACGCCGAAGACGTTCAGTCCCGCGACCCGCGTCGCACCGGGGTTTCGGAGCCCATGGGTTCCACCACCACCACCTCGGCCGCGATCCCGCCATGCGGGCCGAGGATGAAATACTCCGGCCGGACTCCCTAGATCACGTCCCGCTCCGTAGCCGTCGCCGTCGGGGCGGGCAACACCGCATCGCCGGCCAGGTCGTGATCGCCCTGCGTGCGGCCGTGCAGGAAATTCATCGACGGCGAACCGATGAAGGCCGCGACGAACTGGTTGACCGGGGTGTCGTACAACTCGAGCGGGGTGCCGATCTGCTCGATCCGCCCATCGTTCGGCACCACGATCTTGTCGGCCATGGTCATCGCCTCGATCTGGTCGTGGGTGGCGTAGATCGCGGTTGTCTTCAGCTTCCGGCGCAGCGCCTTGATCTCGCCCCGCATGACCACCCGCAGCTTGGCGTCCAGGTTCGACAGCGGTTCGTCGAAGAGAAACACCCAGGGATCGCGGACGATGGCGCGGCCCATGGCGACACGCTGGCGCTGGCCGCCCGAGAGCTGGCCCGGGCGGCGGCCGGAGGTAGTCTGTCAGCCCGGGAACCCCCGCGGCCCCGTTCACGCGCTCGTTGATCTCGGCCTTTCCCGCGCCGCGGTGCAACAGCGAAAACGCCATGTTCTCCTCGACCGTCGTCTGCGGGTAGTGGGCGCAGTTCTGAAACACCATCGCACTGTCGCGCTGCTTTGGCTCGTGGTCGTTGACGACCAGGTCGTCAACGCTGATCTCGCCGGCGGAAATGGTCTCCAGCCCGGCCAGCATCCGCAGGAGGGTAGACTTGCCGCAACCGGAGGGGCCGACCAGCACGACGAATTCCCCGTCGGCGATGTCGATGTCCACACCGTGGATCACGTCCACCGCGCCGAAGGATTTCTTGATGCTGGAGAAAATGACGGGGCCGCCTGCGAGATCTGGGTGATCGACATGGCCGCGTCGCCGGTGAAGAGATTCACGCTCTCGCCCCGGCCGGGAATGGCGCCGGTCCCGAAGATGGATTTGTGGATGGAGGTCATCGCATCGACCATCTCCGGGTCGGCGAAGGCGCTGGTGTCGCCGTCCTCGCGCCAGGGCGAAGCGTCCCAGCCGCGTCAGATCGCGGCGAGGTTCTGCCAGGTCTGGGAGTTGAAGTCGCGCACGATGGTGCCGTCCTTCTCGCCGGCGGCCACTTGCGCGGCCACGTCCTTCGCCGCATCCCGGGTCCATTCACCGGCCTCGATCAGATCGGCCGGGGTATGGGCACCGGCCTCGCGGATCAGGTCGTTGTTGGCGGAGATCCCGAGCGGGGAGGTCGAAAAGGCGATGGCGTAGAGCTCACCGTCGACGCGCCAAAGCTCCGTCGGTCGGGTGATGATGTCTTCGTAGGCGTAACCCTCGGTGTTGGCAAAGGCTTCGTTCAGGGGCGCGAGAATGCCCGAATTCACGAAATCCGACGCGGTCCGCTCCAGGATCCAGGCGAGGTCCGGCAGGTTGCCCCCGGCAATCTGGGTGGTGAGCGTCGTCGTGTAACTGGCGAAGGGCAGCGGCTCGAAGGGGACGGTCACGTCCGGGCGGCTTTCGGTGAAGCTGTCGGCGATCCGGTCAAAGAGGGCGAGGTGCGCTTCGTCGGCGCTCCAGATCGTCCTGCACAGATCCTGCGCGCCGGTCACTCCGGTGAGCGAGGTGGTCATCGCCAGTGTGGCGGCAGGTCGTCATCTTTGTTTTTGTGTTCCTCCCTTGAAGTGAACAGGCTGGATGTGACGGTTCAGTAACCGCGCACATCCGGCCAACGGATCTCGACCCCCCTGGCGGTGAAGCAGGTTCTGGAAGTCCTTCAGACTGGTATCGTCGGACCGGACGTCGTGCGGGCCGGTGCCCGCGTTCAAGCAATGGGCGGCCAGCGAACTGGCGACTTCGCCGATGTTCCATTCGACCGGATGCAGCCGGCAGCGCCCGTTGGTGATGTGGGTTGTGCCGATGTTCTTGCCGGCGGGCAGAATGTTCGACCGCTCCTGCGGCAACAGGGCGCCGAGCGGGATCTCGAACGGGCAGGACGGCACGTCGACATAGTTGTCGCCGCCGGTCGAGGGGTGCAGGTCGATCCGGTACATGCCGGTGCCGATGCTGTCGCGGTAGTTGACCGCGCCCGTATCGCCCCGGACCGCATAGGAAAGGTCCTGCTCGACGATGGTGGTGACCGCCTTGATCCGGCGCGCTTCGCGGATCTAGGGGGCCACGGCGAGGCCATGCTCGGTTCCGGTGACGTCCCCACGCAGCCGCAGGCCGGGGAAGACCTGGCCGCCGTCCGAGCGCGGGGCCTCCGTCTGGAGCCAGTAGAAGACGGATTGCGAAGCCTCCGCCGCGCGGGCGATACGGGCGTCGCACTCGGCCTTGGTGCGATCGATGACCGGCTCTTCGAAATGGTCGACCATCGGCCAGTTCACCAAGCGGACGTCGGAGGCATAGGCCCCCTTCACGAAGCCGTCGCCGGCCGCGATGCGCCGGAAAGTCCAGAGGTTGCCGTCGCCGGGGTTGGGCGTGACGCTGCGGGTGGCGGTTTCGAGCCTGCGCGGATCGGGCGACTTGAACCCGATCAGCGGCCCGCTCCAGAAATCGGGCTGGACCGTGCGCCAGTAGTCGTAGTAGGCGGGCTTGTCGATGACATGGTTGCCGTCCACGTGGTCGACGGCAAAACAGATGGAGACCGCCTGCCGGTTCTCGGGCTGCGCCTCGGAAGGGGCGCTGGGTTCGCCGGTCTGGTCCTGGCTTTCAAAGCCGGTGACGTCGTCGGTGCCGGTCAGTGGAATCAGATCGCCCAGCTCGGTCGCATAGATGGCGACGAAGGCTGCGGAAATCTGGATCTCGGCGCCGGTCTGAAGATGACGGACGGTCACCGCGCGTCCCGGTCGCCGTCCATCTCCGCCGCGACCGGCTCGTAGGGTTTGAGCAGCTTGAGCCGTCCGGAGCCGACATAGGGCGTCAGCCAGGCTTCCATGACGGCAACGGGGACCCGGGGCTCGACGCAGAGCCGGCTGCCCCATCCCGCCCCGGGGTTGAGATCGCCCCAGGCCCGGGCGGCGAAGGTCAGCGGGTAGTGTCGCGGTAGAACTGGCGGATCGCGGCGCGCAATTCGCGGTCGCTGCGGCTACCGCCGAACTGCGCGATCCAGGAGTGGTCGTCCGAAGGGACGGCCTGATAGGTGAGCTACCCACCGATCCAGTCGAAAGGCTCCGTCATCACGACACTGTGGCCTGATCTCAGAGCCCGAGGGCGGCGGCGACACCACCGACACCGCCGCCGGTGATCGCGATATCCGTACTGTATTCTTTCGCGTCGACTTCTTCTTCTTGATGGGTCCGAGGGTTTCCCCTTCGATCCGGTCACAGGCCAAAAAGGTCTGCTTGGCGTGGTCGCGCCCCTTGAGCCTGGCGATCAGCGCCCCGGCGACCCTTCGGGCCATTTCCTCGCGCGCGATCGCATAGGTGGCGAAGCGGGTGACGGTATCGTCCGAGCGGATATGGCTGCCCGGAACGACGATGGAGATGTCACCCGGCATTCTCAGCCCAGCCGCGATGGCGGCGCGTTTGAACAGGATCGCGTCGGCGAGTTCGATGAAGAAAACGACCGTCGCTCCCGAGGCGCGCAGCGCGTCGATGAGGATGTCGGGCGGGGGGCCGACTTTGTCTACGTGCAGGGCGAGTTCACCGCCCCCGGCAAGACCCGCGCGGAAACCGGGGCCAGCGATCGGCGATGGATTCGGCGCCGCCATCCTGGCCGACACAGGTGAATTTCTCTTGTCCCAGGTCCCGGGCGCGGGCCACGAGGACCCGGGTCGCTGCGGCACAGGCGGCGCCGACATGGTCGACCGGCCCGCCCGCGTCGTCTCTGCGGCCGATGGCCATGTGGTCGAAGTCGTCCTTGACCAGGCGCTTGAGCTCCCTGGCGTCGAACGTGCGGCCGAGCAGGAGGCACCCATCCGCGATCCGCAGGCGGCTTGGCTCACCGAAGATCCGCTTGCCGCCGCTCGCATCCCGCTTTGCCGACGTCATCAACAACAGGTCATTGCCATGTTCCTGCGCGACAGCTTCGATGCCGAAGAGAAACGACGCAAAAAAGCCCGCCTGCGCGCGGGGAAATGCCGGCTCGCAGGTGAAAACGCCGAGGATGTTGTTGCGGCCCTTGGCCATGCGGCGGGCTATCGGGTCAGCGACATAGCTGGTTTCTTCGACCACTTTCCGGATGCGCTTGCTTGTGTCTTTCGTGAACCCGGCGCCGGTCCCGGTCCGCCCCGTTCAGCACGATGGAGACCGTCGCCTGGCTGACGCCCGCGCGCTTCGCGATCTCCTTCTGTGTCACCCGTCCGGCCATCAGTGACTGTTTCATGCGAAGTCACGTACGACGTTGGTTATGCGTATTGGCGGTTATTCGTATTGGTGCTCGGTCATGGACGTCTCAAGCCTGAGGTCGCGTCAGCGGACGCGACCTCAGGTCGACAGATCCCTACACACCCGTTCCCTTGGGGCGCGCGAATGCTCGCGATGTGCCGGGTGCCAGAGCGTGCAGCATGACAGCTGGATGAAACGTCCGGCGCACTACAGAATTAATGCACCCACGGTCGTGCAGGTCGAAGGACCGGGAGGACAACGTGAATTCACTCGTGCTACGCGCAATAGGGATGTTGTACCGACCCACGGCCCCAATGTGCCGTGCTCCCTGCCCACCAGGCTACACGTTGCAATTCCTGGTTCGTTCCACACGCGGCGGTTGAAAGCCGACGCAGCGAAGGTTCGCCTTCCGCTCGTTTGGACACGTAAGAGACTGCGTTGGCGCGGACCCTTGTCCAACGAAAGACGGAGATGTCGCGGAAACTGCTGTGATACTTCCGAATCTGCTCTCAACCCTGGTTTTCCGACCGCGCAAACTCATGGGCGCCGCGCAGGGTTTTTGGCAATCCTGCAAAGCCTCAGAAATCCAGGTTCTCCACATTCAGCGCGTTGGTCTGGATGAACTCGCGCCTCGGTTCGACAACGTCGCCCATGAGCTTGGTGAAGAGATCGTCCGCCTCGGCGATGTCGTCCACACGCACCTGCAGGAGCGTGCGCGCTTCGGGGTCCAGGGTGGTCTCCCACAGCTGGTCGGGGTTCATCTCTCCGAGCCCCTTGTAGCGCTGGAGCGTAAGGCCTTTCTCGCCCTCGGCCAGCACCGCTTCGAGCAGCGCGATCGGTCCGTGGATCAGCACGTCGCGTTCCTTGCGGACCAGATTCGACGGATCGCTGTAAGTGTCGCGGTGCTCGCCGGCGACCTGGGAGAGCTTGCGGGCCTCGCCGGAGCGCAGCACGGCGCCGTCGAGCGTGCGCACCTCCTCGACTCCGCGCAGCACACGCGCGAGCCGGATGCCCTTGTCCTGGGTGATCCGTCCCTGCCAGCCTTTCTCGTATTCGACGGCAATGGCGTCGAGCCGCTTGGCCACCGCGTCGGCCACACCCTGGAGGTCGCCGTCGGCCGCGCCGGGATCGAAGGCGCCGGCGATGGCCGCCTGTTCGAGGATGCCGCGCGGATAATGGGTCGGAAACGCTTCGAGAATGCGCCGGAAGGTGCGCGCGCCCTCGACCACGCGCATCAGATCGGCGCCCGCGATCTCTTCGCCGGAAACGAGGCGCAGCACGGTGCCCTCGATCCCCTGCGTGATGAGGTATTCCTCGAGCGCCGGCACGTCCTTGATGTAGACCTCAGACTTGCCGCGCGCGACCTTGTAGAGCGGCGGCTGGGCGATGTAGAGATACCCGCCATCGATCAGCTCCGGCATCTGCCGGAAGAAGAAGGTGAGCAGGAGGGTGCGGATATGGGCGCCGTCGACATCGGCGTCGGTCATGATGACGACCTTGTGGTAGCGCAGCTTCGAGATGTCGAATTCCTCGCGCCCGATCCCGGTGCCCAGCGCCATCACCAGGTTGCCGATCTCCTGGCTGCCCAGCATCCGGTCGAACCGCGCGCGCTCGACGTTGAGGATCTTGCCGCGCAGAGGCAGGATCGCCATCGTCCGCCGGTCGCGCCCGGTCTGCGCCGAACCGCCAGCCGAGTCACCCTCGACCAGGAAAATCTCGCGTTTTGCCGGGTCGCGCTCCGAGCATTCCTTGAGCTTGCCGGCGAGGTAGCTCACCTCGTTGGTCGATTTCTTGCGCGTCATCTCGCGGGCCTTGCGCGCCGCCTCGCGCGCATGCGCCGCCTCGACGATCTTGCCGACGATCAGCCGGGCCTCGGTCGGATGCTCCTCGAACCACTCGCCGAGCTTCTCGTTGACCATGTTCTCGACCGCCGGACGCACTTCCGACGAGACCAGCTTGTCCTTGGTCTGGGAGGAAAACTTCGGGTCCGGCACCTTCACCGAGAGCACGCAGGTAAGCCCCTCGCGCGCATCGTCGCCGGTGAAGCTCACCTTCTCGCGCTTGGCCAGTCCCGAGGAGCCGGCATAGAGATTGATCGACCGCGTCAGCGCGCCCCGCAGACCCGCGAGATGGGTGCCGCCATCGCGCTGGGGGATGTTGTTGGTGAAGGGCAGAACCGTCTCGTGGTAGCTGTCGTTCCACCACATCGCCACTTCGGTGGTGATCCCGTCGCGTTCCCCGACCATGTAGATCGGTTCGGGCAGCATCGGGGTCTTGTGCCGGTCGAGGTATTTCACGAATTCGCGCACCCCGCCGTCGTAGTGCAGCTCGGTGCGCAGCTTCTCCGCGGGGCGTTCGTCTTCGAGGGCGATGCGCACGCCCGAGTTGAGGAAAGCGAGCTCACGCAGCCGGGTTTCCAGCGTCTTGAACTCGTAATCGAGGTTCGAGAACGTATCGAGCGAGGCGAAGAACCGCACCTTGGTGCCCTTCTTGCCCGCCGCGTCTCCCACCACTTTCAGATGCTCGGTGCAATCGCCGTGTTCGAACCGGGCGAAATGTTCCTTGCCGTCGCGCCAGATCGTCAATTCGAGCCAGTCCGAGAGCGCGTTGACCACGGACACACCCACGCCGTGCAGGCCACCCGAGACCTTGTAGGAGTTCTGGTCGAACTTCCCGCCGGCATGCAGCTGGGTCATGATGACCTCGGCCGCCGACACGCCCTCTCCGTGATGGATATCGACCGGGATGCCGCGGCCATTGTCGGTGACCGACACGCTGCTGTCGGCGTGGATCGTCACCGTCACCGCGTCGGCATGACCCGCCAGCGCCTCGTCGATCCCGTTGTCGACGACTTCATAGACCATGTGGTGCAGGCCAGAGCCGTCGTCGGTATCTCCGATATACATGCCGGGCCGTTTGCGAACGGCCTCCAACCCTTTGAGAACCTTAATCGATTCCGCCCCGTATTCCGGGGTCTTGGATGTGTCGTCGGACATGCTGCCCTTCCTCGAGTTTGATCCGCAATTTATAGGGGGTTTCGGGGTGGTTTACCAGCATCGGGCCACAAGATTTGGTGGTTCGGGACGGGATCGGCCCATGTCCCATTCTCGCCCGAGAAACGCCGATATCACGCGCCAGAATAACGCCGGACCATGAAGCTCGGGAACCACACGGATGACATTCGAGAACAGGATTGCGCGCATTGAAGCGAACCGCACGGGGGCGCCCGGCGAGAGGCCGGAGCCCGGCCCCCCGAAACGCGAATCCGGGGTGGTGACCTTGCTCCTCTGGGCCCTGTTCCTCGCCCTGGTCTGGGCCGCCCTGGCCTATCCGCTGGGCGCGGCGGTCGCCTTCTTCATCCTCGCGCCCATTCTGACGTTCGTGGTCGTGCCGGTGCTGCTGTTGCGCAAACGCCAGACCTCGCCTGAACGTTGGGCGATCCTCGATCTGTTGAGCTTCCTGAACCCATTCTCCTGACCTCCGCGTTCAGGCGATGTGGCCGTCCTCGTCGAGCGGCGAAAACGGGTTGTGGGCGAACTCCCACAAGTGCCCGTCCGGATCGGCGACGTAGGACGAATAGCCGCCCCATTCCGTCTCGAAGGGCCTGCGCACCGGGGTCGCACCGCAGGCCACCGCATGGGCAAAGGCCGCATCGACCTCTTCGCGCGACGGCTGGTTCTGAGCCAGCGTCGTCGCGCCCGTTTTCAGCTCCGAAATATCCCGCCCGGTCTCTTTCGCCAGGCCTTCCAGCGTGAACAGGCCGAAAACCTGGTTCTTCGTCCGGTAGAAGGCGACGATCTCCATCTCCTGTTCCAGCTTCCAGCCGAGCTTTTCGTAATAGGCCCGCGCCCGGCCCAGATCCGCCACGCAGAGGGTGATGAAATTCACCCGGTTCATGTTCTCGATCATCGTGCGTGTTCCCTCTTTGTTACATCCAAGGTGCCACAGGTCCCGCACCCGCGACAAGCTCAGCCTGACCGTTCCACCACCGCGCTCACCCCATCGGTCTCGCGCACCTCGAAGCGCTGCGCCCGGTCGCCAAGCTCGCCAAACAGCTCGGCCCCCGTGCCGGTCATGAGGGCCTGGGCGCCAAGGGCGCTGATCTCGTCGTAAAGCGCCGCGCGCCGGCTGGCGTCGAGATGCGCGGCCACCTCGTCGAGCAACAGGATCGGCGGCGCGCCGAAATCTGCGGCGAGCGCCCGGGCACTGGCGAGCACCAGCGACACCAACAGCGCCTTCTGCTCACCGGTGGAGGCATCCTTCGCGGCGACCCCCTTGGCCGCATAGCGCGCGGCGAGATCGGCCCTGTGAGGTCCTGCGAGCGTGCGCCCGGCGGCAAGGTCGCGCCCCCGCCCGGCCTCGTAGGCCTCCGCCAGCGCGGCCTCTCCTTCCGGCCCTTCCGCCGCCCCGTCGGCATGGAGCACCGCGAGTTCCGCAGTCGGAAACGAGGTCTCCGCTTCGGCCTGCGCCGCCTTGAGCCGGTTCACCGTATAGGTCCGGTTCGCCTGGATCGCACCGCCCGAGACGGCCATCTGCGCCTCCAGCGCGTGAAACCAGTGCCGATCAGACGCGCCCTCCTTCAGGAGCCGGTTGCGCTCGCGCATCGCCTTCTCATAGGCCAGCACCGCCTCGGCATGGCCCGGCTCGAAAGACATCGCCATGCGGTCGAGAAACCGCCGCCGCCCGTCGGCGCCTTCTGTCCAGAGCCGGTCCTGCGCCGGCACCAGCCAGACCACGCGGCCGATCCGGCCCAGAGCCACCTGCGCCGCGGGCTTGTCGTCAATCGTCACCTGCCGGGGCGCGCCCGCCTCGGACCAGGTGGCGAGCTCATGCAGCTGGTGCAGCGATTGCAGAATACCGGTCACCTTCCAGCCCAGAGCCTCCGGGCGGCGCGCGATCTCGTCACTCGCCGCCCGCCGGATCCCGCGACCGGGGCTGAGCAGGCTCACCGCTTCGAGAATATTGGTCTTGCCCGCGCCATTGGGCCCGAAAATCGCTACCGGCCGGCCGTCGAGCGCCAGCACCGCCCGGACATGCGAGCGAAAATGGCTCAGCGTCAGGTCGCGCAGAAAGAGGCCGGTCATCCCCACCCCTTTTTCTTGGAAAAAATGCTCAGATCCGCAGCGGTGGTGTTATCGCCGCCGCCGATCACACCCGCATCGGCATGACGACATAGATCGCCGAGGTGTCATTGCCTTCGCGCATCAGCGCCGGCTCGCCCGCGGTGTTGAACAGGAACACCGCGTTTTCGCGGTCCACCTGGCTCGCGATTTCGAGCAGGTACTTGGCGTTGAAGCCGATCTCGAGCCGCTCGTCGCCGTAAGCCACGCCGAGCTCTTCCTCGGCCGCACCGGCGTCGGGGGCGTTGACCGAAAGCACCAGCCGGTCGTCGTCGAGTTGCAGCTTCACGGCACGCGACCGTTCGCTCGACACCGTGGCCACCCGGTCGACGGCCTTGGCAAACTCGGCGGCGTCGACTTCCATCTTCTTGTTGTTCCCGACCGGGATCACCCGTGTGTAGTCGGGGAAGGTGCCGTCGATCACCTTCGAGGTCAGCGTGATGTCCGGCGTCGCGAACCGCACCTTGGTTTCGCTGACAGACACGGCGATCTGCGCCTCGTCGTCGTCGAGCAGCTTGCGCAACTCGCCCACGGTCTTGCGCGGCACGATCACGCCCGGCATCTCCTCGGCGCCCGGCGGCAGGTCGGCATCGACCCGCGCCAGCCGGTGGCCATCGGTCGCCACCGCGCGCAGCACCCGGCCGCCGTCGGACTCGGAGATGTGCAGGTAGACCCCGTTCAGGTAGTAGCGCGTCTCCTCTGTCGAGATCGCGAATTTTGATTTGTCGAACAGCCGCCGCAGCACCGGCGCCGCGGCTGTGAAGTTCGATTCGTATTCCGACGAGGCCATGACCGGAAAGTCTTCCTTGGGCAGCGTCGCCAGCGAGAAGTTGGACCGCCCCGCCTCGATGGCGAGCCGCCCGGTCGCGGCGTCGGCAGAAAGCGCGACCAGCGCCCCATCGGGCAGTTTGCGCACGATCTCGTGCAGCATCACCGCGTTCACGGTGGTGGCGCCCGCCTGCTCGACCATCGCCGGCACCTTGTCGACCACCTCGATATCGAGATCAGTGGCGCGGAAGGTCACATCCGCCCCATCGGCCTCGATCAGCACGTTGGCGAGGATCGGGATCGTGTTGCGCCGTTCGACAACCGACTGCGCCTGGCCCACCGCCTTCAGAAGCGTGGCGCGTTCGATGGAAATCTTCATGTCGCTCTCCCGACGTATGCTGGCCCGACGTGAACAGGGACCGCAACCATAGACCGGTCGTCGGCCACCGCAAGGAATTTTGAGTGACTTTCCGTCCCTTTGAGTGGAGCGTCAAGATGACGGCAGACGCCTCTGTGCACGTCCGCTCGCCTGTGTCACATGGCAACGGGAATCAGGGGGCGATCCCCCTGACCGTGGCCTGCAGCCCGGCGCCTAACCTTCCAGCGCGCGGCGCAGAAGTTCGAGGTCTTCGGCGATCTGTGGGTCGCTCTCGCGCAGAGCGTCGATCTTGCGCACGCCGTGCATGACCGTGGTGTGGTCACGCCCGCCGAAGCGGCGGCCGATATCGGGAAGCGAGCGCGTGGTCAGGCGCTTGGCCAGCCACATCGCCACCTGCCGGGGCCGGGCGATCGAGCGCTGGCGCTTCGGCCCGACCATGTCGGACATGCGGATGTTGTAGTGCTCCGCCACCTTGCGTTGGATCTCTTCGACGGTCACCTTGCGGTCGGTGGCGCGCAGGATGTCCGCCAATGCGTCCTGCGCCTTTTCGAGGGTGATCTCCTGGCCGACCAGCGAGGCGAAAGCGAACAGCCGCATCAGCGCGCCTTCGAGCACCCGCACGTTGGTCGAGATCCGGTGGGCGAGAAACTCGAGCACCCCGTCGGCGATCTTGAGATCGGGATATTCCTCGCGGTAGCGCGCGACCTTGGTCTGCAGGATGCCGAGGCGCAGCTCGTAGTCGGTCGGGTGCAGATCGACCACCAGGCCCGATTGCAGACGCGACTTGATCCGCTCCTCGAGATCCTTGATCTCGCCCGGCGCCCGGTCGGCCGAGAGCACGATCTGCTTGTTCTGGTCGACCAGCGCGTTGAACGTGTGGAAGAACTCTTCCTGGGTCGAATCCTTGCCGGCGATGAACTGGACGTCGTCGATCATCAGCACGTCGACCGAGCGGAACAGCTCCTTGAAATCCATCATCTGCTTGTTCGCGCAGCGCCTGCACGAACTGGTACATGAACTGCTCGGCCGAGAGATAGACCACCTTGAGGTTCGGATTGCGGGCCTGGATGTCCCAGGCGATGGCATGCATCAGGTGGGTCTTGCCCAGGCCGACACCGCCATAGAGGAACAGCGGGTTGAAGGTGACCGGGCCGCCTTCGGCAACCCGGCGCGCGGCGGCATGGGCCAACTCGTTGGGCTTGCCGACGACGAAGCTGTCGAAGGTGAAGCGCGGATCGAGCGGCGCACCCGGCAGTTCCTCGCTTTCCCACTTCACGGTCGCGCCGACCGCCACGGCCACATCGTCGGCGGCCACGTCGACCGGCTGCGTCCGCGCCGAGACATCCGCGGCGGTCGCCACGGTGAACTCCAGCCGGGTCACCGGCTCGAACGCCGACATGTGACGCTTGATCCTGTCGCCGTAGTTCCGCTGCACCCAGTTGCCGACGAAATTGGTCGGTACGATGAACGTCGCGACGCCATCTTCCAGCCCGTTCAGCTCCAGAGGTTCAATCCAATTGCGATAGTGATTCTGCCCGATCTCCGACAGCAACCGTTCCCGCACCTGTCCCCACGCATTTCTTGTCATTTTCTCTTTTGACCCGTCTTCCGCTGCCTGAGCGGATGTTCCCTGCACACCATATCACTGCCCCGACACACGTGTCGGACACACTGGACACTTCCGCATCGTCCCCAAAATTGACGCGGTGCGTTTCGAGCCTGAGAGCCCTGTGCCGATTGAAACAAAACCATGCCACACCACCCGCGGTTCCCCCCACGGCTGGCTCCGCGACCTGCGTGCCACCCCCCCGGGCTGGCCGCATCGCGGTCGGTCTCACTGGTCCCTTGGAACCTCCCCTCAGTCGGCCCCGTCCGGCGGTCTGGGCGGCGGGTCCCCCCCGTCCTGCTTCGACACCCGGTGTTTCCCAAGTCGGCGACGTGAATCGCACGAGCAAATTAGACGCCCCGGTGAGCAAGCGGCAACCGATCTCTTCACTTGACTCGGGATTGCCGGAAACGAATCCGCATCGCCTTGTCCGATTCCGATTTTTCCTGAGCTTTTTGAAGGATTTCACGAAAAACGGCGCCCGGAGAGGGGCGCCGTGTTCGTGTTCTATTCGTCGCAGGTACGGAGACAGTTTGTCAGCCGAGCGACTTCACCCGCGCCGCCAGTCGCGACATTTTGCGCGAAGCGGTGTTCTTGTGGAACACACCCTTGGTGACGCCCCGCATCAGCTCCGGCTGTGCGGATTTCAGGGCAGCGGCGGCCGCCTCCTGGTCGCCGGAAGCGATCGCTTCCTCGACTTTGCGCAGATAGGTGCGGATGCGCGAACGGCGGGCTTTGTTGATCTCGAAGCGGCGCTCGTTCTGGCGGGCGCGCTTCTTGGCTTGAGGCGAATTGGCCATGTCGGTTCCCTTTCCCGGGTCGTCTGAACTCATTTCTGCGCGTCGAAACCGACGTTTTACCGACCTGGGCCCGGGTTCCGTACCGGTCCGATCCGGCCAAAGCGGGCCTCACGCGCATGATCCGGCGGCGTATAGGCGCTTTTAGAAGGTTTGTGAAGCCCCAAACGTCGGCGCGGCCGGTCGATTCGGGCCGCTCTCGCCGACAGCGGCGCAGAGCGCGCGATGCGCGCCTGGGCCTACCTGTCGCGGAACTGCGGCTCGCGTTTCTCGATGAAGGCGTTCATGCCCTCTTTCTGGTCCTCGGTCGCGAACAACGCATGGAACAGCCGGCGTTCGAACATCAGCGCCTGGCCGAGCGGCATCTCGTCGGTCCGGTGCACCGCCTCCTTGATCGCCATGACCGAGACGTTGCTCTTCTCGGCAATCCGCCGCGCCGCCGCCGTCGCTTCGTCGATGAGCTTCTTGGCCGGCACGACCCGCGCCACCAAGCCGGAGCGCTCGGCCTCGTCGGCCTCCATGAACCGGCCCGTGAGCGCCATGTCCATCGCCTTGGCCCGACCCACCAACCGGCTCAGCCGGCCCAGGCCGCCCATCCCCGGCATCACGCCCAGGTTCACTTCCGGCAAGCCGAACTTGGCGGTATCGGCAGCGATGATGAAATCGCACATCATCGCGAGCTCGCAGCCGCCGCCCAGCGTATAGCCCGCGACCGCGGCGATCATCGGTTTGCGGACCCGGGTGATCGCCTGCTCTTCTTCGGTGAACAGATCCGCGGCAAAAACTTCGACAAAGCACTTGTCGGCCATCAACTTGATGTCCGCTCCGGCGGCAAACGCCTTCTCGGATCCGGTGATGACGATCGCCCGCACCTTGTCGTTCTTCTGCGCCTCGCCAAGTGCGGTGCCCAGTTCGCGCAGCAGGTCGAGATTGAGCGCGTTCATCGCCTCCGGCCGGTCGAGCCGGATCATGCAGATGTTGTCCTCGATATCGACGATGATGTTTTCGTAGGCCATGCCACCCCTTCCCGGGCTGTCCCCGTGCAATGCCGTCAAGCACCGATTCCTATGCAAGCCGTCCGCACGGTGCAAGTCATGTTTGGCACCGCGGGCAGTAGAAGGTCGATCGTCCGGCTTGGACAATTCGCCGCACGGACCCGCTGCATCCGGGGGTCGGACAGGGCGCGCCCTCCCGGTCGTAGACCCTGAAGGCGTGCTGGAAATAGCCAAGCTCGCCACTGGCCTGGCGATAATCCTTGAGCGACGATCCGCCCGAGGCGATGGCCTCGGACAGCACATCGCGGATCACCGGCACCAGCCCTGCCACCCGCCTGGGCGAAAGCTGCCCGGCCCGGCGTTTCGGGTTGATGCCCGCCCGGTGAAGAGCCTCGCAGACGTAGATGTTGCCGAGACCGGCGACGATGCGCTGGTCGAGCAGGGCCGCCTTCACCGGGGTCTTGCGGCCCGCGAACGCCCGGACGAGGTAATCCTCATGAAACCCGTTGCCCAGCGGTTCCGGCCCCAGTTTCGCCAACTGCGCATGGGTATCCCCCGCCACCGTGGCAAAAAGGTCCATCGCGCCGAACCGGCGCGGATCGTTGAAGGTGATCCGCGCGCCGCTGTCCATGTCGAGCACCACGTGATCGTGTTTCTCGGGCGCCGGGTGAGGGTGATGGAACTTCCCCAGCGACGTGCCCGAGATCAGCATCCGTCCCGACATGCCGAGATGAACGAGCAGCGTCTCCCCGGTGTCGAGATCGCCGAGGAGGTATTTCGACCGCCGCCGCAGCCCGAGCACCCGCGCGCCCGTCAGCCGCTCCGCCATTCCCGCCGGAAACGGCCAGCGCAGCCCCTCGCGGCGAGCCTCGGCGCGGGCAATGACGTGGCCTTCCATCACCGGCGCCAATCCGCGCCGGACCGTCTCGACCTCTGGTAACTCGGGCAATCCGCCGGCCCTCCATTGTCTGCCCTCTCCCGGCGCTATAAGAGGGGGCAGTTTCCAGCTGCGGGCAAGGGACGATGACCTCCTCCAAGAAGAAAACCACCCATTTCGGCTTCAAAACCGTCGACGAAGACCAGAAGGCGGGGCTCGTCCACGGTGTCTTCTCGAACGTCGCGTCCAAATACGACGTGATGAACGACGCGATGTCGCTCGGCATCCACCGGCTGTGGAAGGACGCGATGATGGATTGGCTGGCGCCCCGGTCCGGCCAGCGCCTGCTCGACGTGGCCGGCGGCACCGGCGACATCTCGTTCCGCTTCCTCGACCGCGCCCCCGCGGCAACCGCGACCGTGCTCGACTTGACCGAAAGCATGCTGGTCGAAGGCCGCAAGCGCGCCGAGGCCGACGCCCGCGCGGACCGTATCGACTGGGTCGTCGGCGACGCGATGGCGCTGCCCTTCGAGGCCAACGTGTTCGACGTCTACACGATCAGTTTCGGCATCCGGAACGTCACCCGGATCGAGGACGCGCTCAGCGAAGCCTACAGGGTGCTCAGGCCCGGCGGGCGGCTGATGGTTCTCGAATTCAGCCAGATCCCCAACGACCTCATGCAGAAGGTCTACGATCTCTATTCCTTCAACATCATTCCGCGCCTCGGCCAGGCGATCGCGAACGACCGCGACAGCTACCAGTATCTCGTTGAATCGATCCGCAGGTTTCCCGACCAGGAAACCTTCGCCGGGATGATCCGCACGGCCGGCTTCGGCAACGTGAAATACCGCAATCTCTCGATGGGCATCGCCGCGCTGCACTCGGGCTGGAAGCTCTGATGAAGGGCCCGCACAATATCTGGCGGTTGATCGTCACCGGGGCGACCTTCGCCCGGACCGGCGCGCTCGGCGCCGTGCTCCAGGCATTCGACGCGCCGCCGCTCCTGCGCACCGTCGCCAATATGGTGAGCTGGACCTTCGCGCCCATCGGCCTGAAAGGCGACCCGGATCTGCCGCCCGTCACCCGCGCGATCACCGCGCTGGGACCGGCCTACATCAAGTTCGGCCAGATCCTTTCGACCCGTCCCGACGTGGTTGGCGACGAGTTTTCCGAGCAGCTCACCTATCTCCAGGACAAGCTCCCGCCCTTCCCGACCGCGGTCGCGCGCCGGACCATCGAGGAAGAGCTGGAGATCTCGGTCGACGAAGTGTTCTCGGAGTTCTCCGACGCCGTTGCCGCCGCCTCGATCGCCCAGGTTCACCGCGCCCGCGTGCGGGCCACCGGGCAGGAAGTGGCGGTCAAGGTGCTGCGCCCGAAGATCGAACGCGCGTTCCAGACCGATCTCGACGCGTTCCACTTCTTCGCCCAGGTGATCGAATTCCTGCTGCCGGGCACCCGCCGGCTGCGCCCCTCCGACGTGATCGCGCATTTCGAAAGCGTGGTTCTGGCCGAGCTCGACATGCGGCTCGAAAGCGCCAGCGCCTCCGAATTTCACGAGAACACCAGGAACGACAAGGGTTTCATCGTTCCGGAGGTGAAATGGGGGCTGTCGTCCAAACGGGTGATGACGCTCGATTGGGGCGAAGGCATTCCGGCGAACGAGCTCGCACGGCTCAGGGCCTCGGGGCTGGACATGGCCGACCTCGGCAACCGGGTGCTGCAGCTGTTCCTGAGCCATGCGCTGCGCGACGGATTTTTCCACGGCGATATGCACCAGGGCAACCTGAAGTTCGCGGCCAACGGCGACATCATCGCGCTCGACTTCGGGATCATGGGCCGGATCGACGAATACACCCGCCGGGTCTACGCCGAGATCCTCTACGGGTTCATCCGGCGCGATTACCGCCGGGTCGCCGAGGTGCATTTCGAGGCCGGCTACATCCCCGCCGACCGGGATGTCGACGCGTTCGCCCAGGCGCTGCGCGCGGTCGGCGAACCGATCTTCGGCATGGACGCGTCACGCATCTCGATGGGCCGGCTCCTGCACTACCTCTTCGAGGTCACCGAGTGGTTCGGCATGCAGACCCGCACCGAGCTCATCCACCTCCAGCGCACCATGGTGGTGGTCGAGGGCGTGTCCCGCTCGCTGAACCCGCAGATCAATATCTGGGATATCGCCCACCCGGTCGTCGAGGACTACATCAAGACCTCGATCGGGCCGCGCGCCATGACCAAAGACCTGGCGCGGACCGCCCGGGTTTTGTCGCGCTTCGGCCCGCGCCTTCCCGGCCTGGTCGAAGACCTGCTGATCGCCCAGGCCCGCCAGCCCGAACAGCGCTCGCGGCACCGCCCGCTGCGCGCACTCGGCTATTTCAGCCTCGGCGTCCTCAGCACATCGGTGCTGTTCTGGTTCATCGCCATGGTCTGACTCCGGCGCCTGTCCGGGATCCTGGCCGATCGCGCCGCGGGCCCATCCAGGGGCGAAACCGGACACGACCGGGCTGGGGTCACGCCGGGGCTCACGCTGCGGGCGGTTCCGGCCTGCGCACCGCTTCAACGTCCGATGCGGCGATATCGCCGCCACCGCCCAGGATCAGCCGTGTCTCGCCGTCGACCATGCGCAGTTCCTGGACCTCGGAGAAGACCGCGATCTGGTCCTCCGAAAACGTCACGTTGTCAGCGATGCTTTGCAGGTGGAACGTGTAATTGCCGGGCGGGAACGGATCGCCATTATCGTCGACCCCGGCCCATTGCACCGGCGCGTCCGAAACCGGGATCTCGAAATAGTCGACATCCGCGCCGGTGCTGACGTCGCGCACCACCACCATCGTCCGCTCCGACCCGCTCGCCGGATCGGGGTAGAGCGTGATCGGGCTGTCGTCGAACGCTGCCGAGGCGACCGCCTGAACCTCCATACCGACCCAGCTGGCGTATTCCGACATCCCGCCCGCGCCGAGCTGGGTCTGGATCGCCGCCAGCAGGTCATTGGTCTGCACCTGTTGCTCGACCCCGGAGAAGGTCGCGAGCTGCACCGCGAAATCGGTGCTTTCGATCGGGTTGAGCGGGTCCTGATTCTCCATCTGCGTTGTCAGCATGGTCAGGAAGGTCTGGAAATCCGAGGAAATCATGTTGCCGGAATCGGTCGTCGCCTCCGTGCTCGCGTTGCTCGCGGCCGTCGTTGTCGCCGTGGCGGATGAGATGTCCATGTCGTCTCCTCGTCTCAAAGCCTGATGTCGATACCTTCGCCGGAGGCTTGCGCCCCGCGAACGCCGGTTTGCGGCAGGTCGCCGCTCGTGGGGGCGGCGTCGGCGTCAAGCGCAGCCCGCCCGTCGCTGAAGTCCGGCCGCGCGTCCTGTTGCGCGCCCGCCCCGTCGCCCTGGAACGAGAAATCGATGTTCTCGTACCCAAGCTCATGCAAATCGGCGCCGAGCAGGTCGATGTTTCGGCGCAGGAGATCGAGAGTCTCCGGCCGTTCGACGTTGAGCGACACGGTGAGCGTGCCGGTCGCGTCCTGGCTCATCGTCAACTGCACCCGTCCGAGTTCCTCCGGCTGCAGCCTGAGTTCGACGCCGCGTTCCCCGGAGGCCCGCACCACCTCGGCAATCTGCATCGCAACGAGGCGCGGCGTATCGGGGGATTGGAGGACCGGCAGCGTCGCGGCCGACGGGCCACGCGCCGTACCGCGTGCATCTCCCAACGCGATGTCCGACATGGCCGGATCCACGTTGAACAGGCCGTCGCCAGCGCCGGGCGCAGCGAAGCCGCCGCCCAATGGCGCGGCCCCCGCTTCCACGCCCGAACCGGCGGGCGGCGTCGCGGCCGCGGAGTGTTGCATCGTCGAATTTGCGGCCTGCGATGGGCCCTGCGAGGTCGGCACGACAGCTTCCGCGGCGGACCGGGCCTCAGCCCGGGGTCCGCGCGCTTCAGGCGGACCTTGCCGTGATTCGGTCGGCATCCCATTTTCGGTGGCGGCCGTGGCTATCTGCCCGTGGCCGGCCAGTTTCACCGCACCGGCCCCATCAAGGCGCGTGGTGCCGGGCGCGATCGGGCCGGCCGGTCGAAATTCGGCGCCCCGGTCTCCCGAATTGCCTTCCGGACGACCCTGTCCGTCCTGAAGGGCGGTGCCCGCTTGCGGTGCCACGCGCGCCAATTGCGGCGAAGTGCGCATGTCCGGGTCGACCGGCATCATCCGCGGGTCGACCGGGGCGGTACCGCTGCGCGCGGCGCTGCCGGCGACGTCAGGTACCCCGGTCGGCGGAGATTGCACCGGTTTTTCACTGCCCATGGCTGGTGCGTGCAAAACGCGCCGCCCGAAGTCGGTGTTTTCTGAGACCTCGATATCGCCTCCATCGGCACCCACCGAGGTTGGCGTCCCGCCATCACCCGTTTCCCGGCCCAGCCGGACTGGAGCGGGTGCCTGCGCGAAAGCTTCCGCCGCCCGGCCCGGGGTCGCCCCGCCCGACGCTGGCACCGGCACCGCGAGGCCCGGCAGCAAATGGTCGTCCGGGAGCGCGATATCGGCGGGTACGTCGGAGGTGAGCTCAGCGGCATGGCCACCCGAGGATTGCCCATCTGCGTGCGTGCTTTCGTCCGGGACAAGTCGCGAAGTGCCCTCTGCCGGCGGCTGTTTTACATCGGTCGTCTCCGGCATCCGGTCCGCGCGTGGAAGCAGGGCCCCCATCGCGGTTGCCCCGGTCCGGCGCGCTTCCACATCCGTTGCCTTGGTCACGGGCGCGTCCGCACCTGTTGCCCCAATCCAAGGTGCCTCCGCCTCGGTCGCCCAAATCCAGCGCGCTTCCGCCTCGGTTGCCCCGGTCACGGGCGCTTCCGCGCCTGGTGACCCAATCCAGGGTGGCTCCGCCGCGGTTGCCCCAGTCCAGGGCGCTTCCGCCTCGGTTGCCCCGGTCCCGGGCGCTTCCACTCCAATAGCCTCGGCTCCGGGTGCCGCCGCCCCGGTTGCCCTGGCGCGGGGGTCCTCGGTTCCGGGCACTTGAGCGAAGTCGGCAACTGCAGCGCGCGCGGATCGTATCAAAGCCGGTGGCTCGGATCCGGACGGTTCAAGCACCCGGACCGCGGGTCCACCGGAAAAGACCGACAGGAAACCATCGCCTTCCGACGCCGGGTGAGCGGCGCGTCCGGGTTCGGCCAGGTCTTCGGCGACCTTGGGGAGGGCTGCGATCTGCGGCAGGTGCATGTTTTGATCCGGGTGTTCTGACTCCGTCGAATTGCACAATCGCAGGCAGGCGTTACCACAATCTTTACCCGCGCCGGGCAGGATACCGAAAATGCGATAAATTCAAGAGATTCGCCATGACGGCCATAGATCCCACCGCCTCGCTGCCTGCACCGTTTCCCCGAACCGCGGATTCGCAAGACAAGAAATTGCGTGAAGCCGCCCAGGAACTCGAAGCCAATTTCCTGGCCGAAATGCTCAAATCTGCCGGTGTCGGCAAGACGCCCGAGGCCTTCGGTGGCGGCGCGGGCGAAGACCAGTTCGCTTCGTTCCTGCGCCTCGAACAAGCCCGCGAAATGGCGAAAGCCGGTGGAATTGGGCTTGCCCAGAGCCTCTATGAAGCCATGAAGGAGCGCGCAAATGACGCTGTTTAGTCTCTCCGCAGCCGCCGATGCGCTGGAAGATCACCTCGACCACGAACGCAAGATGATCCTGTCGGGCCAGATTGACGGTCTCCTGCGGTCAAGCGGCGAGAAGGAACGCCTGCTCGCCCGTCTGCCAGGCGCCGGCGAAACCGACGAGGTGATGCAACGGCTGCGGCGCAAGGCCGAGAGAAACCAGGAGCTCCTGCTGGCCGCCGCGCGGGGCATCAAGGCGGCCGCGCGCCGTGTCGATCAGCTGCGCACGGCCCAGGCCAGCCTCAGAACCTACGGCCGCGACGGCGCCGCCGCCGATCTGACCAACGCCCGTGGTGGCGTTAACCGACAAGCGTGAAATCCAGGGGCCAACCCGGACGCCGACAAGATTTCGACTAAAATCCGACACATTCAAGATGCACCCCTTCACCGTTCTTTAGGCACTTCAGCCTCAGGGTGCACGGGCATCCTGAGGGGGTGGCGCGGATTGGGAAGTCCAATATCCGCAGAGGTCAGAACGGCTCTGAACCCGCCCTTAGCGGGCGGACCTCTAACCCGGCGCGAAAACGGCGCCATACGACTGAAGGAATAGAACGAATGGCTACTTTCCAAGCCCCACCGTGGTGGCCCTCGCCACTGACCTTTTTTACCTTCTTGATGATGACGGGCGCATTTGCATGTGCGCTCATCCCACCACCTCTTTATTCACCCGAGTATCGGGATAGCGCCCCTGCGTTAAGGTGACCTTAAACGGCAAGGAAATCTTGGTATTCTCGTCGAAATGGTTAATCACCCGCACCCGGAACCACCACTGATTCTGGCCCGCCGTGACGTGCTGCGAACCAGCATGCGCCTCATCCCCGAAAGCGCCCGCCGCCAATGGGCAGGGCACGTCATGTTCGACTGTCGACCGGCCCGCCTCTCGGCCCTTCGCGGGAACCGGCGACGCCCACGATGCACGGTCCAACCTGGCCGGCCCGGTCCAACAGGCGTGAGGAGAGGCCCGGCACCCGCGTCCCCCGCCAGTCTGCCGCGAGGAACGCGACAACCACCTGGTCTCGCGACGGCAGGCGGGCATCTGCCGGCAGGGTTGTCCACCCTGATCAGCGGCATATTGCCGATCGCTGTGCCCGGGACGCCCCCCGGAAATTCCTTTGCCCATTGTCAACTCTTGCCGATCTCGGATCGCACCGGAACACGATCTGTGTCCCCGGTTTCAGTCAGGTTTGCCAACTTGAATGCCGTGTTGGCCCAATCTCCGCCAGGGTCGGACCGATGACGCAGCGCTGGCGCAAACCTGTGCTGGCTTGGCCGCACGGCACCCGACCTGGGCTACGGTGCGTCTCAACAGGGTCCTGTGCATCCCAGTCGGGGCCGCGCCGCGCCGTGCATCAGGTGGGACCACGGGGCGCCCAGGTCCGCTTCGCGACTGCGGCCGGATCCCGGCCCGGAGATCAATGCTGGCGGATCGGCCAGCCCCAGACCCCGAAAAGCCCGCTGGATCGAGGCTTTTCAGTCCCCCGACGCCCGCAATGATCTCCAAATCGCGGTCCCACGACCTTTGACCGCGCCGACCGGCAAATCCGGTGCGGGACCGCAGGGCGTTCACCTGATGACCCCGTAGCGTCACGCGGTGCAGGCTTGGGTCCGCCGCGACGTCGATTGGCTGCCGGTCTGGTCCGCGGTCTCACGCACCCGTGCCGAGCCTTGCCCGCTGAACCGGCCCGGTTCCCCGGCGATGGCGGCCCCGGCCGCGCAAGCGACCGGCGGAACGGACAGATCTCGGTCCGCGCCGCATTGCCCCGACTGTCGCCACCCTTTCTCTGCCCCCGCGCCTTCGGTTCCCGCTGAAAAGGTCCCGGGGGTCCGAAAGAAAATGCGCGTGCTCGAACCGAGTTTGCGCCCGGGCGCCCTGCCTCTGGATGAACCTGTTGCGCTGTTTCTCAGCCGGTTGTATTGAGAGGCCTGCGTATCGCCACGTACGCATACCAAAGAGCACCGGCATTCTGACCCATATCCGCGACATGATCCTCAAGCCACTCCGCCACCTTAAGGGCACGATCTTTATCGTCACCTACGGCCGATCCGGCTCAACCGCCCTCCAGAGCATTCTGCAGACGGTCCCGAAATCCCACATCGTCGGTGAGAACTACCTGGCGCTCGAGGGGCTGTTTCTGGCCAGCAAACGCATCCGGAAGGCGTATCGAACCTGGGGCAAGAAGCCACGCCCCAAATCGCACCCGTGGTATGGCGCCGATCAACTCAAACCGAACCGGTTCGAAACCCGCCTGGCCAAGGTCTTCATCGAAGAAGCGATACAGCCCCCGCGCGACACCCGCTGGATCGGGTTCAAGGAAATCCGCTACCCGCGCCTGGCCGATGACTTCCCGGCATTCCTTGAATTCTGCCAGCGCGCTTTTCCCAACCCGTTCTTCGTCTTCAACTCGCGCAACGGCGACGACGTGGCAAAGTCCAAGTGGTGGGCAAACCAACCGCGTGACCAAGTCCTGGACCTGGTTTCAACGATGGACGCCCGGTTTTCAGAGTATGCCGACACGCACCCGCACCGCTCACACCACGTCTTTCACGAGCAGACATGTTCGGATTTGACGTCGCTTCAACCGCTCTTCGACAAACTCGGTGAGCCACTCGATCTCGAGACCGCCCAGAAGATATTGGCGACTCCGCTGACGCATTAAGACATGCAGGCGGGAAATCAGCGTCGAACGCCCCAAACTCAACAACAGGTACCGAAGGACATGACTCCCGTGCCTCCCACCCGAATACAATCGGCCGCCCGGCAAACCCGAATGAAGCTCCTTTCCTGGATCATTCTGGTCGTTGCCCTGTTCGCCGCCCCGGCCTTCGCCCAGAACGGCTGGCAGGCCGTCGATCCGTCCGGCATCCACTACGCGATCCCGCGTAACGCTCTGCACCCCGACCGGTGGGAGAAAGAGCTGCTGCAGACCTACGATTGCGCGGCCCCGTGCCTCGTGAATTTTGACGACCGGATGAGCGCACTGCACTTGCGCTACAAGTGGGCCCAACTGAACCCCGACAATGGCGTTTATGATTTCGGTGACCTGGCGCAGGTGCTGGACGTCGTTCAAAAGGCCGGAAAAAAAGCCACGTTGATCGTGATGGCCGGCATGTACACGCCAGACTGGGTTTTTGATGCCGGCGCCAGGCCACTTCCCCTGAGCACAAAAGCGTCGGACAACTTCAGTCAACCGTACATACCCCTGCCGTGGGATCCGGTCTTTCTCTCTGCCTACGGCAGATTGATTGACGCATTGGCCGGTTTCCTTCGGCAGAACCCCGACCTCTACCGCACGGTAGTCCTGGTCAAGAACGGAGCCGTCGTGGTGCATTCGGGCGAAGTCCGACTGATGCCGCCGAAGCCGTTCGGCGTACCGTCGGGCCAGAAGAACGCCCAGGAAGCATTCCGAAATGAGTTGTGCAGGCACTGGGCGCAGGCCGGATACTCCGAAGACAAGATCCTCGAAACGATCCGGGTCACAAATGCCCGGATCGCAACGGCCTTTCCCGACCAATACCTCGGTCTGGCTTATGTTGGAGGATCCAATCGGTTCCCGACCGTCAATCCGGCCGGAAACTGCGCCTACCCGAAAAAGAACAAGACGATCAGCCGGATCATCAAGCAAACCGTCGAGACCTACAGAGATAGGGCGATCATCAACAACACGGTCTTCTCGGCCCAGGCTGGGATCCCCCCCATCCTGATTTGGACCCTGGAAAACGGCGGGCGCGTCGGTGTCCAGTTGAACCGGCGACTCGTGGGGTGCCACGAACGGGAAAACGGCTTCTGTTCAGACACGGGCATCAGCGACTCGATCCAGTTGGGGATCTCATCCGGGTTCACGTTCATCGAGGTTCACGATGGCAACATACACAGAAATCGGGACACACTGCGCGCGGCAAACATGGCCTTGGGAAAATGACTTGAACCGCGGGTCCCGGCCGGGGCGGCAACCACATGGGCGCACCTGGACGAAAGATCCCAAGTGAACGGGTCGCTCGAAATCCCTGTTCTATCGGGACGCGCGGGCTGTTTGCCGGTCCAACATCGTGGCGTAGACATGGTTGAACAGCTCAAGGAAGATAGCGAATGACTCACAAGGCTCTATCCACATCCGGCACTGGGCACCCGCAACTGGTCTTTCACATCGGCGACCCCAAGACGGGAACATCGTCGATCCAGCGCGCTTTGCAGGACAAGTCGGTGACCTGTGAGACCCGCCAGATCCTGCCGTGGATCACGTTGAACGCGCGGAACCTGGCGTTCGACCTCACCTCCCAGGACGAAGAAAAACGTGATCAGAAAATGGACAGCGTTCGGAAATGGTTGGCCTCCGGTGAAGCCGATTATGCCGTCATCTCCTCGGAGTTCATGGCCCGCGCCAATCCAAACCGGCTGAAGAAAACGCTTGTGCGCCATCTGCCGGAGTATGGCACCTCGGCCCGCGCGATTGCCTATGTGCGCCCACACGCATCGCGGTTTCTTGCGGCTTTCATTCAGAGGACGAAAACCGGGCACTACTTTGGCGACTTCGACAGCTTCCACGAGGACGTGAACAGAGACAACCCATTGACCCTGCACTATTCCAAGAGGTTCAATCAGTGGCGCAAGGCGTTTGAAGGCCAGTTTACGCTTCGCCCCTTCCTGCGGTCGGAACTACGGGATGGCGACGCGGTCCGTGATTTCTTTTCCGTGCTTCTGGACGAAGAACCTTTCACCGTTTCGGGCCCCATCGAGGAAAATGTCTCGGTCACGACCCGCTCCCTCAGCGGCATGCGCTATTTTCACAAATACCTCCAGCGGCAAGACTTTCAACCACAGTCTCGAGCTGCACTCGGTAGTGCGATTGCCAACTATTTTATTCCCATGGGCGAAGTCACAGGCGAAAAGCCCAAGCTGGATAGAAAAACCGCCGAACGCATCGTTGAAGCTTATCGCCACGACGCACAACGTCTCGACAAAGCGTTCTTCTCCCGCCCGCTCATGACCGAGGCATTGGAAAAATCCGCGCGCGACACGGTCGACGAACCGCTCGATCTGGATGTCACCCGGTACTTCAGTCCCGCCGAAGTCTCGGACATGGAAAACCTGTCCGCCGAAATTGCGCGAAAGTTCCAGAAAAATTCCAAGGCATGGACGTCTGCCCACCGTGCTCGCAAACAAAAAGGCATCGCCCCGTCAAGCACGGCCCCCAAATGGCGGGGGAATCGTCGTATTATACACGCAATCGATTCAGATCTGTCCGAGTTGGCGGCAATTTTTCGAGGGTAGGGGGTCGGAACCTTGCGCGCTGTCGAATGCGAGGCGCAACGTACTCCGCATCCCCCGTTTCTTCCCGGTCGGTTAATCTAGAACTTGGGTCAATTCAGCATACCCCGCGGTCACAAACATCGCGCCGGGATCGGAATTACCAACGCCGCAAGGCCTCCCACACGCCCAAAGCTGTTGTAAGCCATGCGCGCCTGATATAGGTTGGCGCCAACGTTTGCATCCGAAATGAGCTGCACCTTGAAGAGCAATCAGAGACATCCGCGGCTTGTCTTCCACATCGGCGATCCCAAAACCGGCACAACCACAATCCAACGGGTATTGCACGACCGCCTGATCTCCTGCCCAACGCAGGAAATTCTCCCGTGGAAACGTTTGAATGCGAGATCCATTGCAGATTCCCTGAGATCCAAGGGGCGGCGACATCGCGGGACGCAATTCCGGGGCGTGAAGAACTGGTTGGACAAAAGCGACGCGGACGTCGCCGTGATATCCTCGGAATTCTTCGCCTCCGTCAAACCAGTGGCCCTGAAAAAGGCACTGGAAAGTCACCTACCCGATGAGCACTACCACGACTTGCGGATCATCGCGTACGTTCGACCGCATGCATCGCGGTTTTTGGCGGCGTTCGTACAGAGGACAAAATCGGGTCTGTATTTCGGAGATATCGACGAGTTTCTCGCGACTTTGCAAAAGAACGAACCGCTGACCTTTTCCTATTCGAAACGATTTCTGCAATGGAAAAAGGCGTTCGGAGACCAGTTTTTACTCAAGCCCTTTATCCGGGCCGAGTTGCGAAACGGCGACATCACCGAAGATTTTTTCCAGCAGGTGCTTGATGGGGCTCCGTTCCAAATCGCCACCAAGATCGAGGCGAATGTCAGTGTGACGACAAGATCTCTTGCCGGTTTGCGCAGGATGCACGAAAACCTCCGGGATCTCGGGATGAAACCCAAGACCCGAAGCCTCCTGGGAGGCGCGATGGGAAACCATTTTCTTGGTGCCCCAGCGCCGGGGCGCGAAAAACCGATGCTGGACCGGAATACAGCCGAGGGCGTTGTGTCGACGTTCCGGGCCGACGCCAGGCGCCTCGACAAAACCTTCTTCGGCAAGTCTCTGATGGTTGACGATCTCGATCGGTCCGTGAACAACACACGAGATGACGAGATCGACTTGACGGCAGAGGCGCATTTCTCGCCGTCTGAGTTGAAGGCCCTGGACGACTTGAGCAGGAGTATTGCCGCGGATAACCGGCTGTATCTCCGTCTTTGGGCACTCCACTATGACATGAATTATCGAAGAGCCCAAAACTATATTACACCCCTGACCAACGCGGTCATCAACAACGAGGCAGCAGCCAAGAAGATCAAGGCCATGGATGACAGGCTGTACGCAATCGCGGATATACTACGCTAACAACGCAAGTCGCGATGGGCGCCTAAGCTTCCTTTTCGGAACGACCCAACGCTGCCTCGTATTCCCGAATTTTCTGGACAATGAACTGGCCATTCGGGCGGATCATTTGCGCCGTTTGCATCAGCACCAGGGCAGCTTCGAGATCGGAGCCCTCGACTGCAATTGCCGAGTTGCGCAACAGGGATGCTTCCTTGTCATTCACACATCTGTTCTCCACGAGCGGCGAAATCAAACGCGCATGGTGACGATAGACGTTGGCCAACGAAAGCGTGCTTTCGATCGGTTCCTGCGCCTTCGCCGAAAGCATCGCGAAATCGGTGTTGATGCGATCCAATTTGGCCGCGAGCGATTCGACACCGCCGATACGAGACAGCGTTGCCTCATCGAAATCGATATCATGACGTTTCGCAATTCGTATGAGTTCCAGCTTGTCGATGTCCTGTGCCGGCTGGGCTTGAGGGTCAGCGCCGACAGGTTCATGTGAGCACCCGATGCTTTCCAGGAAGTCGCGAATATGGCGCAAACCCAGGTGTTTGTACCCGCGAACGATGACCGCCTCCTCGCCGAACCCGTCAGCGAAATGCCGCCAGATAGCATGCTGCCCGAGGAATTCCGGATTGATATTCTTTACGAAAACCGGAAACGGGCGCGTCCCCCGCGGTGCCTTGTTCAACTCATTATACCACGACTTCACGAGTGCCATCGGATCTCGAATGAAAAATACTATCTTTACCTCGAACTCGCTCAGACGGTCACGCAACTCGGAGATCGCAGCGGCCGGATCTTCGCGCAATGCAAGTTGGAGGAATTCTTCGCTGGATACCAGTATGTTCTCTTGTGGCGCCTCACGGGCCGACTGAATAAAATTCGCGTAGCTTTCTTCGATGTCTCTATTGCCCCCGAACCAGGGTGGCGGCACGAATCCGTGTTTTTCTGCCAGCAACAACGAGAGGTCGCCGTGATTTGTCGGGTTGTTTTTGGGTCGGGCAGCCGGAGGATAGAAATAGCCGCTGGCGGCGAGCGCGTCGGCGTGATCCGAACAGTACTTCTGAATCGAAGAGGTGCCCGTTTTATAGTGCCCAATATGAACGAATAGTTTCTTCATGGTCCTCACCGCGGGCAACGTCCCGATTGATTTTGGTCATACAGCGATAACGAGGCCAGCGCTTTTGTGGCCTGATCTATCCCGCGACCCAGTTCCTGTCGTCACCATACCTTCCCGCGCGACGCTTCGAAAGGTGCCATGAACGGTCCGTGAATTCGTCCGCCGGAGCGAGCGAGGCCCGAATGGGCCGCACCCTGTGGAGGGACACGTTCAGGCACAGGATCCGAAGAAAGCCGTTCTTGGTCGGCTCCCTCAGACCCCGTGGCGCGGCGCGCCCAGGTCGCTTTTGGATCGGCATTGGCGGGAGGGAAGCGACCCTGCGTTGGCGTTCTCACCGGATTGGGCCCGCGATCTGGCGGATGGCTCGGTCGCTCGCCGGCCCGAAACGTCTTGGAAAACGATCAAGATGTGCCTGGGTCGGTCTGGGGCGCAGATCGTCTACCACGGCCCTGACTGGCACGCCGACCTCGCCACCTTTCGCTCAGCGAATTCGCCGCTGGGGAGCGCATTCGCGCGACCCGTTTCGCGCCTTCACACCTGGGTAGCCTGCGGTCGTAAACTTGTGTCGTGGCCGCTCTTCGACGCCAATTACCGGATCCGATGACCAACCGCCCCATTCGGCGGATACCGCAAAGACCGTGGCTCCGGGCCGGCCGGACTGGAAACACGCCCGGCGAAAGACCTCGCTTTCACCGCTCCTCGACCGGTCGCTCTGATGGGTTGGACCTGTTCATTGGCCCACAAGACCGTCGTCCAAGACGCCTCGTTTGGGCGGCACCGACCGAACTCAGACAGTCTCGATCTGCGGGCGGAAAAAATAGCCGGAAATCAGCGACTTGAAAATCCGCACGCGCAACCGCCACGGAATCTTATTCCGACGCATGATGCCTTGGACAAAAAGCGCATACGAAAAATATCCGCGGTGGCCCCGATCGCGTCGCACGCGCGAAGCTTGGTTCCGTACTCCGAATTTGTACTTCCACAGGTTGTCCGCGTTGAGCTTTGCCAAGGTCGTCCCCTCATTCTTGGGGGTATCGTGCACAATACGGGAATCCGGACAGAAGAGGCCCGGGTAGCTCCGGGAAAGACGGAGCGTGTATTCGACATCATCCTGCCAGATGAAGTATTCCTTGATCGGCAACCCGTGCTTTTGAACTGCCCACCGGCACACGAGAACGGAGACAAACGAGCACGACTTCACCAGGAAAACCGCCGAATCCTTCCTGTACCATCGCGGCCAGTCCCACACTGTCTCCGGATTGTTCATATTACAAAGAGTCCCATCCGTCCAATCCACCACCGAACAGGCAAACGGCGCCCGGTACTGGGTGCGATCGTCGAAACTCTCCAACTCGCGCTCCAGAATCTCGATAGCGTCGGCCGCCGGATAGGCATCGTCGTCCGATATCCAGAAATAATCGTGTCCGTCTTCATAGGCCAGCCGCATGCCCGCATTGAAGCCACCTGCGCCGCCGACATTCTCGGGAAGTCGCACGTGACGGACGATCTCGGGGTCAAAACTTCCGACCACTTCCGGGGTGTCATCGGTGGAAGCATTGTCGATCACATAGATCTTTTCCGGCATGCGCGTCTGTACCAGCAGGGCGTCGAGTACCTTGCGAAGCTTTTCCGAACGGTTATACGTCACGACAACTGCGGCGAGCGACTTTGATCTCTCCGGGCTGGGGTTATTCATTCACTTCTCCCGATGCGGCTACCTTCGCGTATATTTCACTCAGAACTTCGTACGCCGTCGCGTCAGACTTCACTTCGTCATATCGGGACGCCAATTCTTTGACGGCAGACTCGTAGAACCCCGTGTCGTTCACAAGGCGATCCACGATTTTGGTTATGTTTTTCAACGCCTTGCGCGGGTTTCGGTCCACGAGCAATTCTGCCGGTACAAGTTCTGATTGAGCCCCGACGTCGGTCGATATCGGGATTGTTCCCGCCTGGACGGCTTCATAGCAGACAAGTGCCAATCCCTCATTGGCCGAGGGCAATAGAAGTATATCGGCCTGGCTCATGAGCTCAGGTACGTCCGCGCCCGCAGCGTGGAGCTCGCTCATGCCATTCAGGTTGAACCTGCGCAGAAGCTTTTCAAGCACCGGAAGATAGGGGCCCTCTCCGACCACGTCAAAGTTCAGATGCACACCCTTCGACTTCGCCCAGGCGGCAAGCGAGCGCATGATCATGGCAAGGAGTACGGGACGCTTTTGATAGGACATGCGTCCAACAAAAAGGATCCGCAATGGCCGGTCCGCCAGCGAAGCCGGAAAACCGTGACCTTCAGCGAGGGCGGGATTGTCTTCCAGGATCCGACCGAGCACGATCCCGTCGCTTGAACCGATTTGGTCCCGCAATACGTCGCCGAGCTGGCGCGATATCACATGTTGGGTATCGATATACCTCCCGTATAGTCCTGAGGTGTAGACATAACCGCCGCCCTTGTATTCAATGATATGCGTCGAACTGACGACATGGACATCCGGGGCAACGGATCGGATGGCCGCCAACCCGTCAAACAAGGGCGGACAGTGGTGGATATGGACGGCTCGCACGTTTTCGCGCAGCACGAGGTTACGCAGGAATTCCCGTGTGCGGACATGCGGGATATACCGGTCCATCCGCGCAAATGTCACATCCGGGCTGTCTGGTAACCTCGAAGCGAGTTGGTGCTCGACGTTGTGCGCGGCCACAACGATCACGCGCAAGCCGGCCGCAAGTGCCCAGACGACCGTGTCGAAAGCGAGTTTTTCGGCGCCGCCATGTTCGAGCCAATGAAAGCCTATCAGGATCGCCGGTCGCTTCCCGGCGCCTTCGCTCCGCAGGGCCTGTTCGGCGTCGGCCGAAAGTGGCTCCTCCGGGGGCCTTGCGGCCGGTTCCTCAAGTCGGGGCTCGTGCAACCTGGCCTCGTGGCGCCGGTCCAAAGAGTATTTCAGCCACTCGAATGTCATCGGCGAAAGCGCGACTGCCGCTTGTACGGATGCGCCGACGATAGGTGCCTCCCGGCTCGAAGGAGCCGTATGCGCCGCTCGTGGGATTGTAACGACCACGACAACCGGCGGCTGTCCGGAGGTGTCGTCCCCGAACTCCACCACAGACTGGACGTCCGCATGCTCCAAATCGGGCCCGTCGGGGTCATCGACGACGAAAGTCCTGAATGGAACGGGGCTTTCTGCCCAAACCACGTGGGCTACGATCTTTCGTCCCGGATAAGCCGTACGCAAGAGGCACTGAACATGGGGCAATTCTGCGTTCATCTCGGGTTCCACACCTAGATCTCACTTTTCCTTCGGGTTCCGATCCAAGCCGGCAATTGGCTGAGTTCATGTCGGCGACGACGTGGAGAGATTCCGCATTGATCGACGTCGGACTGTGCCATGGCCTGTTTCTGGCCAGACCTTCGATCCCAGTGGGCCTCTTCGCTCAATTGGGATCGACGATGTATTTCCGTTCGTAAAGAAAACTCGTCTGGTTGCGCCGAAACCACGCCCGTTTCACAGATCAGCGCTGGTACGGGGCCTTGGCAAATCCGGAGTTTGCGCACCGACGTCGACACCTTCGCGCCAGAAACGACGGCCCTTGTGATCACGCCTGACAAAGGTCCCGTCGCGAATTGCCGCATATCGCTCGAAACCGTCGCCAGCCAACCCGATCCGGCCGGGCGTGCAGAACCGCCACCTGGTACAGCGCTGGCCGAATCCAAATTCTGTTTCAAGGACATACCCGCCTGCACCGGTGAAATTGTTTCGCCGAACCTATTCAGCCTCACGCCAAAAATCCATCTTGGGTTCTAGTGCAACAACGGCGGGTCCGCCACCCTGTCTGCGGTCGGATCGGCAAAGTTCCACTCAATTATTTGCCCTCCTCGCCATTCTCTGTCCGAGCGCCACAGAATTGCCGCCTGGTCCAGGATCCACGAGCGTGCACGCAAGCCGGGCCGGCGCACGCGATCTGCCCGTTCTGGTCGCGCTGCGGGCGGTGACCTCATTGACGCCTCTCGACCCATCTCCGCGTCCGACAGGAGACCTCGGGTTGCGCGGGACACGATCGCCGATCCGGCATTCACCAAGCCCTCGAAGGCCCAGCCCCGATCACCGTCCAGCACCGGGCTTGGCCCGTGGCGCATCGTTCGCGCAGCGCAAACGCGCCGCCGTGCTTGAGATCAAAACTCCGGTGGATCCCCGACCATCTGTCGTCACGGCGCTACAGCTCGATCAGTCACCCGGTATCCGACTCCGCGCGTCCGCCAGATCGCGCCGCTTCGCCCGCACAGTCCTACCGCGCGGCGACGGGAACGGCAGCGGATCTTCTTGCGATCTGCCCCAACAGGAGAAAAGGGCTCGCCGAACCCTGCTCACGGGCGCTCACTTCGGGGTCCGATCCTTGAGTTTTTCCTCGATGTCTTGAAGTTTTCCAAGGACCTCCTGGTGTTTTCTATCGATATCGCGTTGAAGAACCGCCAGGAACTTGAGCATCTGCTCATCGGTCAGCGCCTGGCTCCTGCTCGACTTCCTTGAAGGGAAAGATCGGGGCGAAACGCCAAAACTCATCAGCGCTTTTGCGAACGTGTTTCGAAATCCGTAGGTTCGCAAGTTCTCTTTCGCCAGCCCGACCATGGCCAGTCCCCTGTCCAGCCTGGCCCCGATCTCGCGCGATCCGGACGTCTCCGCTGCGAACCGCTTTTCGAACCTTTCCAGGAACTGCTGCTTCTCGCCGCTCCGAACCGACCGCATCATCGCACCGGTACTTCTGAGCCTCGTGTTCAGAGCCGTCGCAAGAAGTCCCTCATCTACCGAAAGCACGACGGGCCTCAGCGCATCGTACAAGGCGCCTCCGGACTCCAGCGGCAGGCGCCCCACGACCCATTCGAATTGAGAAAGGGCCCAGGACAGAAGTGCCTTTTCGTGCCGGGAAAGAATGCCGCGTTGCGTAAGCCAGTCCCGGATCGTCTCGTGGTGGCCGAATATCTTCACGAACCCTGCACTGCGCGAGATCATGGTCTGACCTGCACGGCCGATCCGGTGATAGCACAACACTTCAGGGACAAAGGAAATCGACCGAGCCGAGCAAACCGTGAACCAATGAAAAGGATTGTCCTCCCAGGTGTAGTCCACCACCGGGAACCTTATTCCATTCTCTTCGAGCAGCGACCGCGCGTATACCTTTCGCCACGGAACCGCGATGAATCCGAGGATCTGGTTCACACGCTCCGGCGAATCCAGCCGCATCGTCCCGGCGGCCCCCAATCCCGCCCAGCTCCGCCGCTCGGCCGGCTCGCGTTTTTCGCCGGTGGCCTCATTGACCTCCAGGTATTTGCACATCACCAGGTCCGATTGACCGTCACTCGCCGCCCGACACATCTTTTCGAACATGTCCAGTTCGAGATAGTCGTCGCCGTCGACAAACCCGATGTACTCCCCGGTTGCGGCGTCCAGACCTGCATTCGCCGCACTGCCGACACCTCCGACCGTGTTCTCGGAGAAAATGATCGTGCGAATGCGCGGATCCGCACTTTCATACTTGCCAATAATCTTTCCGGTGCCGTCAGTGCTGCCATCGTCGACAACGATGATCTCCATATCCCGAAGTGACTGGTTGACGACTGACTCCAGGCACTCCTCCAGGTATTCTTCGACATTGTAACACGTCACGATGACCGAGATCAGCGGCATGAATGCTCTCCTAGTCCATGAATTCCAAGAGCCATTGGTATGTGTCCCCCTCACCGGCCCGCCTGACGTTGCGCAATTCTTCCAGGGAGATCCGGTAAACCAGATCTCTGCGACGTCGTCGGAATTCGTCCTGGTATGGCTCGTCCAGCCTGCTGGCGGCCCATTCCGTCATTTGTCGCACGAATGCCCAATATGTCCCACCGAAGCGTTGGAGGACGTCGGGATCGCTCTTTAGGGATTCATACAAGAGGTCGAGGGCGGCGAAGATTTCCAACCTTTCACGCCCGAATCGCTTGGACAAATGATCTCTTGCGCCGGAGATCCGATGGGTCACTATTTTTCGATCACTGACGATGAGTTCGTTCGCATTCAGAAGTATATTCCAGTGACCCTGAATGTCGTTGTTCACCTTCGTCTCACCAAAGAACGGGGTGAGGTTCATCGCCTTGAAATGGGCTGTTCTGATCAGTTTGTTCCAGGGAAAGTTGGTGAAACGGAGAAACTCCGGGGCTTGCGTGATGTGAAAGACGTCACCCTCGATGACCTGCGCATATTCTTTCCAGATGTGCCGGTCGAGCATATTCATACCGGTGGCGACATCACTCTCGTCTCGAATGAAATCGTAGAGATTGATGCTCGCATTGGCGCCCGACCTGTCAAGCGCATCGATCGTGTGAAATATCATTTCGGGGTGCAGGAAATCGTCGGCGTCGAAGAACAAGGTGTATGTCCCCGTCGCGTGAGGGAACCCGATATTTCGGGCAACGCCCGCACCCCTGTTCTCCCGCCTCGTGATAACCACGATATCATCCCAGACCGACGCCAGGTCCGCGAGCGCCGCGGCCGTGCCATCCGTAGAGCCGTCATCGACGAGGATAATCTGGACGTCCGCTCGGTCCAGTTTCGACAGCTCGGTCTCCAGATGCTCGATGTGCGGCGCAAGTTTATAAACGGGAACGACGAGGCTCAGGATCTTCGAAGTCACGACCTCCGCCTTTCTCAGTTGAGAAATCGCTTGGCCGCCGCTGGCGTTTCAGCAATCGGCGCGTCGGTGTCACAATGCCGGTGGGTGCCCGGCCACGCAAGGTTGTCGCCATCCGATTTGAAACCGCGCGGTCCTGCGCGCTCCATCAAGGCCAGGGCGGGCACTGCCAGTGGGCCCGGAGATCCCAACCGAAAGCGGCGCCCGCAATCGCCGACACACCCGCCGTTCGCGACGACGACGCCCGATAACCCCGCTCCTCGGCAAGAGATCCTCACGATGCGACCCCGCGGGCGTTTCCGCGTGCCATCAGGCCTTTCGCGATCAGGCGCGAGACCGCGAGCAATTCGCCGGCCGCGGCGCCGCGGTAGAGCTCTTTGCCGATCAGGACCAGCGTGCCAAGCCGGAAGCCGACGGGATTGTACTTCTGGTGCGCCTTGAAATACTCCCTGACGATCCGCCGGTTCTTGAAGAAGTGGAAGATGTACAGGTGACTGGGCTTGGCCACGCGCTTGCCGAGAAACCGGATCGTCGGCACGTCCTGGGTGCGCCGCAGGATGAAGTCGGAAACGATCGCCACCTTCGTGTGATGCGCCGCGAGCCAGCCGTAGATGATGTCGTCCCAGGAGAGGAAGAACCGGGCATCGGGGATGCCAATCGTCTCGACGATCGACCGGTGCACCACGCAGCCTTCGAACGACACGACATCGGTGAAAAACTCGTCCGCCCGGGCGAAGTTGAACCCGAAATCGGGCACCGGCACGGCCAGGAATTCGTTGAACCGGGGCTGGTAGAAAAACTCGCTCCCGTCGCAGTTCTGGCGCCGGCCGATGAAGAACCGGTGTTTTTCGGCCCAGCGCTCCACGCTCGCATGGGCCTCCGGCAACAACATCACGTCGTCATCCATGAACCAGAGCCACTCCGAGCCGAGCTCCATCGCCGTCTCGACCCCCAGCGCAAAACCGCCGGCCCCGCCGAGGTTCGTATCCGGATGACGGTATTCAATCTGGGTCCGGGGCAGCGACGGCCGGATCTCGTCGACCAGCGGACCGGCCTCGCCGTCGTTGTCGACCACGACGATCCGGGCCGGCGCCCGGGTTTGGCTCGCGAGCGACTCGAACAGCACCCGCAGCAAAGCGTTTCGCCGATAAGTCACTATGATTATGGAGGTTTTCTCCAGCATTCCCGCCGCGCTCATGCCGCTTCGCCCGCGTGTCCTGGCCACGGGAAAACGCCCCTTCTCCGGGGGCGACGAGACGGCATGTCACATGGATTTGCCGGTACGTACATCAGACACCTTCCGTCCGTCGCGCCGCGCGGACGCCCCTGACCGGGGCGCGCGCCGGTTTGGCGGCCACGGTATCCCCTCCGACAGGGGCGGACAAGGCGGATCGCTCGGCGCTTCCAGCGCGGCGAAGTTACGCCCGGGGGCCTCAGGTAACCACGTTCGGCCCGTCCCGGCCCGAGGCCGCCTTGATCCCGGCGAGGGTTTCCGCGGCCGCAATCACCGGTCCGAGCGCCGTCTGCACGTCGAGCCCGAGATCATTCGGCCCGGCGACATAACGCTCGAGATAGAGACGCAGCGTCGCGCCTTCCGTGCCGGTGCCGGACAGGCGGATCACAAACCGCGACCCGTCCGCGAACACGATCCGCAGGCCCTGATTTTCGGAGACCGAGCCATCGACCGGATCGGTGTAGGCGAAATCGTCCGCAGCGGCGATCTCCATGCCTTCGACCGTCGTGCCGGGCAATTCGGCCAACCGCGCGCGCAGCGGATCGACGATCCCGTTCGCCACATCGACCGGCAACACCTCGTAATCATGCCGCGAATAATAGTTGCGGCCAAACGCCTTCCAGTGGCTCTCGAGCACCTGCGCCACCGTCTCGCCGCGCTCGGCAAGCACGTTGAGCCACAACAGAACCGCCCAGAGACCGTCCTTCTCGCGAACGTGGTCGGACCCGGTTCCGAAGCTTTCTTCGCCGCACAGCGTAACCTTCCCGGCATCGAGCAGGTTACCGAAAAACTTCCACCCCGTGGGCGTCTCGAATTTGCCGATCCCCATCGCGTCGGCCACCAGATCGGCCGCGGCGGAGGTGGGCATGGAGCGGGCAACGCCGGCGATCCCGGCCTTGTAACCGGGGGCCAGATGCGCGTTGGCGGCCAGCACCGCGAGGCTGTCGGAGGGCGCCACATAGGTGTTCTTGCCCACAACCATGTTGCGGTCGCCGTCGCCGTCGGACGCGGCCCCGAAATCGGGCGCGTCATCGCCGAACATCACGTCCATGAGATCATGCGCCCAGGTCGGGTTCGGATCGGGGTGCATGCCGCCGAAATCCGGCAGCGGCGTGCCGTTGACCACGGTGCCCGCGGGCGCGCCGAGGCGTCGCTCGAGGATCTCGGTCCCGTAAGGTCCGGTGATCGCGCACATCGCGTCGAACCGCATCCGGAAGCCGCCCGCAAAAAGCGCGCGCAGTTTCGGAAAATCGAACAGGGTCTCCATCAGATCGGCATAGTCGGCGACCGGGTCGACCACCTGCACCGCCATATCGCCGAGCCTGGTCTCGGCCACGGTGCCAAGGTCGATGTCCTGCGCTTCGAGGATCTTGTAGCTCGAGAGCGCTTTCGTCGCCGCGAAGATCGCATCCGTCACCCCTTCGGGCGCCGGCCCGCCGTTCGGCGTATTGAACTTCAACCCGAAATCCTCGTCGAGCCCGCCGGGGTTGTGGCTCGCCGACATGATGAACCCGCCGTCGGTCTTGTTGAGACGGATGAGGTGGCTCGCCGCCGGGGTCGACAAAAGCGCGTCCTGTCCGACGATCACCTTCTTCGCGCCCTGGGCGGCGCACATCCGGAGGATCACCTGCGCCACCTGCGGCGAGAAATAGCGCCCGTCGCCGCCAAGCACGAAGGTCTTGCCCGTCGCCCCGCCGATTGCGTCGAGAATGGCCTGGACGAAGTTTTCGACGAAATGCGGTTCCATGAAGACCCTGGTCTTCTTGCGCAGTCCCGAAGTGCCCGGTTTCTGGCCTTCGATCGGGGTGGTCGCTACGGTCAAGATCGACATTCAGCTCTCCTTGGACTTGCTCGTGGAGGGGTCGGGATGGGCGAACAGCAGCACCGTCTGTTCGGCGGCGGTGTAGGTCTTTTCGACAGTCTTTTCCGGCGCTCCGGGGTTGGCGCTGTCGAGCATCAGCACCCATTTGCCCTCGGGCAGCACGAATTTCCGGGCCTCGCCGGCATTGTAGCAGATGAACACCTCCGGCGCGCCGGAATCGCGGATCGTTTCGGCCGAGGCGCGTACGATCGCACCGATCGCGTGCATATTTTCGTGCCAGTCCGCATCGGTCGGCGCCCGGCCCTCGGGATGCCACCATTCGAGATCCGGCTTGCCGTCGCGTTCGCGTGTTTTCGAGTGCAGGAACTTGCGCTGGCTCAGCACCTTGTACTTCTGGCGCAGCGCCGAGAGATGGCGCACGAATTCGAGCAGCTTCTCGTCGGCGTTCTTCCAGTCGATCCAGCCAATCTCGTTGTCCTGCGCATAGGCGTTGTTGTTGCCACGCTGGCTGTTGCCGATCTCGTCGCCGCCCAGCAGCATCGGGATACCCTGGCTCAGGAACAGGGTTGCCAGCATCGCCCGCTGTCGCCGTCCGCGCGCGGCGGTGATGACTGGATCGGTCGTCGGCCCTTCAACACCGAGGTTATGCGAGAAATTGGCCGAGTGACCGTCGCGGTTGCCTTCGCCGTTCGCCTCGTTGTGCTTCTCGTTGTAGGAGACCACATCGGCCAGGGTGAAGCCGTCGTGACTGGTGATGAGGTTGACCGAAGCGGTCGCCGAGCGGCCGTCGCGGTCGAAGGTTTCGGGGCTCGCGAGCACGGCCTTGGCAAGGCCCGGCAGCATATGCGGATCGCCGCGCCAGTACGCGCGTACATCGTCGCGGTAGCGGTCGTTCCATTCGCGGAACGGGTGCGGAAACTGGCCCAGCCGGTAGCCGCCCGGACCGATGTCCCAGGGTTCGGCGATGAGTTTGACACGGGCAAGCACCGGATCCTGCCGGATCGCGTCGAGAAACCCGCTGTCGAACCCGTGCGGCCCCCGTGTCAGTGCGGCGGCAAGGTCGAAGCGGAACCCGTCGATGTGAAATTCCTCGACCCAGTAGCGCAAGCTGTCCATCACCAGCCGCAAGACGGCCGGGTGATTGACGTCGAGCACGTTGCCGGTGCCCGCATCGTTGATGTAATGCCGCTTGTCCGGCGCCAACCGGTAGTAGGAGGCGTTGTCGAGGCCGCGGAAGCTGAAGGTGGGCCCAAAGCCGTCACCCTCGGCGGTGTGGTTGTAGACCACGTCGAGGATCACCTCGATCCCCGCCTTGTGGAACGCCCGCACCGCCTCCTTGAACTCGCGGACATCTCCTTTTTCGAGATAGCGCGGTTCGGGCGCCAAGAAGCCGATCGACTGGTAGCCCCAATAGTTGCGCAGGCCCCGCTCCACCAGAAAGCGGTCATCCACGAAGGTGTGGATCGGCAGGAGCTCGATGGCGCTGACGCCGAGCGACTTGAGGTGGTCGATCACGGCCGGGCTGGCGAGCCCGCGATAGGTCCCGCGGTGCGACGGGTCGACGCCCGGATGCATCGCCGTCAGGCCCTTCACATGCGCCTCGTAGATCAGCAGATTGGCGCCCACGTGGCCCGGCGGCGTGTCGTCCTCCCAGTCGAAATCGTCCGCGCCCAGGACCACGCTTTTGGGCATCGCATAGGCGCTGTCGCGGGTCGAAAAGCTCAGATCCCCCATCGGCGATCCGACGTGATAGCCCATCAGCGTGCGCGACCACCGTATCCGGCCCGCGATCTTGCGCGCATAGGGGTCGATCAGCAATTTGTTGGGATTGAACCGGTGCCCGCGTTCCGGCTCGTAGGGTCCATGCGCCCTGAGCCCGTACTGCGTCCCGGGACCGATGCCGGATATGTGTCCGTGCCAGACATCGCCGTCGCGTTCGGGAAGCGCGATCCGGGTCAGCTCGGTGCGGCCGTCTTCGCTGAACAGGCAGACCTCGATCCGGGTCGCATGCGCGGAGAAGACCGCGAAATTGACCCCCGACGCATCGACCGTTGCGCCCATCGGCCATGCCTTGCCACGGGTAAGCTCCAGCCCGGACACGCGGTCGGGCGTCAAGGACGGGTGCGGTTTGTTCACCCGGCAAGGCTCCCGTAGAGCGCGGCATAGGCCTTGCCCGGACCGTCCCAGCTCACGTCGGCCCGCATGGCGCGTTTGACCAGATGCGGCCAGACCGCGCGGTCGCGGTACAAACTCGTCAAGCGGCGCAGTGCATTCGCCAGCGCGATCCCGTCGATCGGATGGAACGTCACGCCGGTGGCCGCATTGGCCCCGAGGCTCGCCGGGGTCGCCCCGATCACCGTGTCGTTGAGCCCGCCGGTGGCGGCAACGACAGGAACGGCGCCGTATTTCAGCCCGTACATCTGGGTCAACCCGCAAGGCTCGAACCGCGATGGCACCAGCACCGCGTCGGCGCCCGCCATCATCCGGTGCGACAGCGCCTCGTCGTAGCCGATCCGCACCCCGACCCTGTCGGGCCAGTGCTGGGCGGCACTCAGCGCCGCCTGTTCCAGGCTGCTTTCGCCCGACCCCAGCAGCACCAGGCCGCCGCCATCGGCGATGAAACCGGGCAGCGCCTCCGACAGAAGGTCGATCCCCTTCTGCCAGGTCAACCGGCTCACCACGACCGCCAGCGGCCCCGGCACATCGCCAAGGCCGAACTCCTCGATCAGCGCGGCGCGGTTCACGGCCTTCTTGTCGAGGGTTCTCGACGTGTAGGGCGTGATGTGCGCGTCTTTATCGGGCGACCAGACGGTATCGTCGACCCCGTTCAGGATCCCGTGCAGCGCGCCCGCACGCGAGGCGATCAGCCCCTGCAGCCCCATCCCGAATTCCGGCCGCATCAGCTCCTCGGCATAGGTCGGCGACACCGTGGTGATCGCGTCGCAGAGCGCCAGACCGACTTTCAGCGTCGAGATATTGCCGTGGTATTCCGCGTGGTCCGAGTGCCAGGCGTGCCAGGGCAACCGCAGACTTTCGAGGCGCCCCCCGTCGGTCACACCCTGAAAGGCGATGTTGTGGATCGTCATGACGGATTTCACGCCGCCACTGCCATAGTAGTGCAGGTAGGCCGGGGCCAACCCGGCCTGCCAGTCGTGCGCATGCAGAACGTCCGGTTTCCAGCCGTCGCCCATGCCGTCGCGCGCCACTTCCGCCGCCGCCCAGCTCAGCGCCGCGAACCGCTCCGGGTTGTCCCAGTAATCGCCCTGCGCACCGGCGTAAGGTCCGCCGTCACGATGGAACAGTTGCGGCGCGTCGAGCGCGAGCACGGTGGTGGTGCCGACACGGCCCTTGAACAGCCGGACATGGCCGCCGAAGAGGTTCCAGTCGGCCCAGACCTCCTGGACATTGCCAAGACGTTCCAGGATTCCGCCATAGGCCGGGATCATGATCCGCTGATCGATGCCGAGCGGCGCCAGGGCGGCGGGGAGCGCACCGACGACGTCGGCGAGCCCGCCGGTCTTGATGAGAGGAACGGCTTCTGAAGCGACGGAAAGGACGCGCATCGTTCTACCCGTTCGCCGCCAGCCAGCGGTCGATCATGTCGCCGGTGATGAGGGTGATCCCGCCTTCCGACACCCGGAAGTGTTTCGCATCCAACACCGGATCCTCACCCACGACGAGCCCGGCCGGGATGTCGATATTGCTGTCGACCACGCAATTCTTCAGCCGCGCCGAACGGTTTACCTGCACTTGCGGCAGGAGCACCGAGTTGGTGACCGAGGAATAGGAGTGCAGCCGCCCGCCGGTGGAGATCAGCGAGTTTTTCACCACCGACCCCGAGATGATGGTATCGCCCGCGATCAGCGACGAAATGGCGGCGCCGCGCCGGCCTTCTTCGTCGTGGATGAACTTCGCCGGCGGCACGATCTCGGAATAGGTCCAGATCGGCCAGGACCGGTCGTAGATATCGAGCTCCGGCACGAAATCCGTCAGGTCCACATTCGCCTGCCAATAGGCGTCGATCGTGCCCACGTCGCGCCAATAGGGCTTTTCTTCCAGCCCCGAACGCACGCAGGAGCGCGAAAACTCATGCGCCACCGCCTTGCCGTCCTTGACGATCGCCGGGATCAGGTCGTGGCCGAAATCATGGCTCGAATCCGGGTTTTCGGCATCTTCCAGCAGCAATTCGCGCAGGAATTTCCAGTCGAAGACATAGATCCCCATCGACGCGAGCGCCTGGGTCGGGTCGCCGGGCATATGCGGCGGTTTGGCCGGTTTTTCGAGAAACTGGGTGATGATCCCGTCCTCACCAACGTCCATCACGCCGAAGGCGCTGGCCTCGGCGAGCGGCACCTCGATGCAGCCCACCGTCACGCCGGCACCGCTTTCGACGTGGTGCTCGAGCATGATCTCGTAGTCCATCTTGTAGATGTGGTCGCCGGCCAGAACGATGATGTATTCGACATCGTAGCTGTCGATGATGTCGATGTTCTGGCGCACGGCGTCGGCGGTGCCCTTGTACCAGTTCACCTCGTCGATGCGCTGCGACGCGGGCAGGATGTCGAGATATTCGTTGCGCTCTGCCCGGAAGAAGTTCCAGCCGCGCTGAATATGGCGGATCAGGCTGTGCGCCTTGTACTGGGTGGCGATCGACATTTTGCGGATGCCGGAATTGAGTGCGTTCGAGAGCGCAAAGTCCACGATACGGGTCTTGCCACCGAAATTGACCGCCGGCTTGGCCCGGCGGTCGGTCAATTCCTTCAATCGGCTACCACGCCCGCCCGCGAGCACAAATGCCATTGTTTGTGCCGAGAGTCTCCGAGACCGCTGTACGTCCATGCGTTCCTCCTGTCCCCTTTTGGTGTCGTTTTGTTCAGTCTCTCGCTAGGCTTGCCGGAATACAACAGCAGATAGCGGCGGAATATCGATCAACGCCGATTGATCGCGGTCATGCCAGCGCACCGCCTCGGTTTCCAGCCCGGCCCCGTTGCCGCGGTTGCCGCCACCATAGGTTTCGGCATCGGTGCACAGGATCTCGTCCCAATGCCCGGCAGCCGGCAGGCCGATTCGGTAGCCGTTGCGTTCAACCGGGGTCATGTTGATCGCAACGACGATCATCGGATCTTTCGGGCCGCCCTTGCGCAGGAAGACGAAGATGCTCGCTTCCGAATCGTTGCGATTCGATCCATTCGAACCCTTCGGGCCGGCAATCGTTCAGATGCAGCGCCGGGTTGTCGGTGTAGATCCGGTTGAGGTCGCGCACCAGGCTCTGGATCCCGCGGTGCTCGGGCAGCTCCAGCTGGTGCCAGTCGAGGCTCTCGGCATATTGCCATTCGCGGCCCTGCGCGAATTCCTGGCCCATGAACAGCAGCTTCTTGCCGGGATGGGTCCACATGAAGCCGTAATAGGCTCTGAGATTGGCGAACTTCTCCCAGCCGTCGCCCGGCATCTTCGACAGCATCGAGCCTTTGCCGTGCACCACCTCGTCATGGCTGATCGGCAAAACGAAATTCTCGCTCCAGGCATAGACCATCGAGAAGGTCATCTCGTGGTGGTGATACTTGCGGTGGATCGGCGCCTTCTGGATGTATTCGAGCGTGTCGTTCATCCAGCCCATGTTCCACTTGAACCCGAACCCGAGCCCGCCGTGGTCCACCGGGCGCGAGACCCCGCCAAACGCGGTGCTTTCCTCGGCCACGGTCATCACACCGGGGTATTCGCCGTAGGCCAGCACGTTGGTTTCGCGCAGGAAGTCGATCGCCTCGTAGTTTTCCCGGCCGCCGTCCTTGTTGGGGATCCATTGGCCGTCTTCGCGCGAATAATCGCGGTAGAGCATCGAGGCGACGGCATCCACACGCAGCCCGTCGAGATGATACTCGTCGAGCCAGTAGAGCGCGTTGGCCTTGAGGTAATTTGCCACCTCGACCCGCCCGTAGTTGTAGATCAGCGTGCTCCAGTCGAGATGGAAGCCCTCGCGCGGGTCCGCGTGTTCGTAGAGCGCGGTGCCGTCGAACCGACCAAGCCCGTGCGCGTCGGTCGGGAAATGTCCCGGCACCCAGTCGAACAGCACCCCGAGCCCCGCCTGGTGCGCCGCCTCGATAAAGGCCGCGAATTCCTGCGGGGTGCCATGCCGGATCGTCGGGGCGAACATGCCGACGGGCTGGTAGCCCCAGGAGCCGTCGAACGGAAACTCGCTGATCGGCATCAGCTCGATATGGGTGAAGCCCATGTCTTTGACGTAGTCGATCAGGTCGGTCGAAAGCTCCAGGTAGGAAAGCATCCGGGCGCCGTCGTCGGTCCGCTTCCAGCTCCCCAGGTGCACTTCGTAGACCGAGATCGGCGCGTCGACGCTGTTCTTGCCCGCCCGCGTGTCCATCCACGCCTTGTCTTTCCACGCCCGGCCGAGCCCGGGACGGCGCACGACCGAGCCGGTCGCGGGCGGATGTTCCGAGCCGATCCCCACCGGGTCGGCCTTCAGCGGCATGATCACCCCGTCGCCGGTGCGGATCTCGTATTTGTAGGTCTCGCCCTCACCGATGCCGGGCAGGAAGATCTCCCACACACCGGTCGCACCGCGCCGGCGCATGGCGTGGACGGAGCCGTTCCAGGCGTTGAAATTGCCCACCACCGAAACCCGCTGCGCGTTCGGCGCCCAGACCGCGAAATGGGTGCCCTCGACCTTGTCGAGGGTCATCAGGTGCGCGCCCAACGCCTCCCAGAGCCGGCGGTGCCCGCCCTCGCCCAGGAGGTATTCGTCAAGCTCACCGAGCACCGGACCGAACCGGTAGGGATCGACGAATTCCCAGCTCCCGCCGTCGGCGTTGGTGCCGACGAGCGTGTAGGGCTTGGCCGGATCGACCGGACCTTCGAAGAACTGCGGGCAATCGGGGTGCTCCGTCAGCGGCGCGGGCTGGCCGCGCCCCTGTTTGAGCATGAGGGTGACAGCACCCGGCGCCCAGACTGCGAGTTGGCCGTCTTTCGGCCCCAGCACGCTGAACGGATCACCGTGTCGTCCTTCCGCGATCGCCCAGGCTTCTGCGTCAAGCACTCTGAAACCGGCTGTTCCGGGATTCGCGGACGTGCGGTCTGTCATGTGTTTCCTCCAAGTCGTTATCAGAGCGCCGATTTGGCGTCCCAGATATCGTCCATGTAACCACGGATTGCACGGTCAGACGAGAAGAAACCCATTCGCGCGGTGTTGATCGCCGCCATCCGCGCCCACCGGTCGCGGTCGGCATAAGCGTCGTCCACTTCCGCCTGCGCCCGCTGGTAATCGGCGAAGTCTGCCGACACGAGGAAATAGTCGGAATTCCAGGTGCGGTCGACGAGGCCGTGGTAGCGGTCTGGCTGGTCGGGCGAGAACCGGCCCTCGGCAACCATCTGCAGCACGTCCTTCAGCGCCTGGCTGTGTTCGATCGCCTCGCGGGCGTGGTTGACGTTCTTGCGCCGAATGATGACTTCGTCGGCGGTCATCCCGAACAGGAAGAAATTCTCCGCCCCCACGCGCTCGCGAATCTCCACGTTGGCGCCGTCGAGCGTGCCAATTGTCAACGCGCCGTTCAGGCTGAGCTTCATGTTGCCGGTGCCCGAGGCCTCCTTGCCGGCGGTCGAGATCTGTTCCGACAGATCCGAGGCCGGGATCAACCGCTCGGCCATGGTGACGTTGTAGTTCGCCGGGTACAACACCTTGAGACGGCCGCGCATATCGGGGTCGTTGTTCACGATCCGGCCGACATCGTTGACCAGGTGCACGATCTCCTTGGCCACCGCGTAGCCCGGCGCCGACTTGCCGCCGAAGATCTTCACCCGTGGCACGAAATCGCCCTCCGGGTTCTTCTTGATCTCGTGCCACTGGGCGATGGTCTCGAATACGTTGAGAAGCTGGCGCTTGTACTCGTGGATCCGCTTGACCTGGACATCGAACATCGCGTCCGGGTCGACCTCGATCCCGCATTTCTGCAGCATCCAGTTCGAGGCCGCCACCTTGTTGGCGCGCTTGACCGCCGCATAGGCGTCGCGGAAGCCCTTGTCCTCGACATGCGGCTCGAGCTCTTCGAGCCGGTCGAGATCGCCCTCCCAGCCTTCGCCGATGGTGTCGGTCACGAGGGTCGCGAGCCCCGGGTTGGCCAGTTTCAACCAGCGCCGCGGGGTGACCCCGTTGGTCTGGTTGATGATCCGCTCGGGATGCAGCTTGTGCAGGTCGGGGAAAAGCTGCTTTTTCACCAGCTCGGTGTGCAGCGCCGACACGCCGTTGACCTTGTGCGCCATGATGAACGCCAATTCGCCCATGTGCACTTCGTTGTGGCGCACGATCTCGACGTTCGACGACCGCATCGGATAGGCCTTGGCGTGCGCCCGGTCGATCATCTCGATGAGCTGCATGTGCCGCGGCAGCACGTTGCCCATCAGCCAGGTCGACCACTTCTCCAGCGCTTCCGGCAACAGCGTGTGGTTGGTGTAGCCGAGCACCTTCTGGGCCATCTTCATCGCCGGCTCGAACTCCATCCCGTGGCGGTCGACCAGCAGCCGGATCAGCTCCGGACCGGCCAGCGCCGGGTGGGTGTCGTTCATCTGGATCGCAACATGCGTGTCGAGATCGCTGAGGTCGTCGTGGTTTTCGAGGTAGCGGCGCAGGATGTCTTTGATCGAGGCCGAGGTCAGCAGGTATTCCTGCTTGAGCCGCAGCTCCTTGCCCTGGAGCGTGGTGTCGTCCGGGTAGAGCACCCGGGTGATCGTGCGCGCCAGCGTCTCGGGCGCGGCGGCGGCGGTGTAGTCGCCCCGGTTGAACCGCTCGAGGTCGAACAGGTGGGTGGGCTTGGCGCCCCAGAGCCTGAGCGTATTGGCCCAGCGCCCCTGCCAGCCAATCACCGGCATGTCATAGGCGGTAGCGATCACGGTTTCCGCGGGTTCCCACACGGTGCGGCCTTCGCGCTCGTGCAGCTCACCCTTGAACCGGACGGTGTAGGAGGCTTCCGGCCGCTCGAATTCGAACGGGTGGCGCTGGATCAGCCAGTCTTCCGGCGTTTCCACCTGTTGGCCCATCTCGAACCGCTGACGGAACAGCCCGTGCTCGTACCGGATGCCGTAGCCGTAGCCCGGGCAGCCGACCGTCGCCATGCTTTCCATGTAGCACGCGGCAAGTCGGCCGAGACCGCCATTGCCGAGCGCCGCGTCGGGTTCGTCATGGGCGATGGTGTCGAAATCCAGGCCGAGATCGACAAGCGCGGCCTCGGCGATGCCCTTGAGGCCAAGGTTGATCGCCGCGTCTTCCATGATCCGGCCGATCAGGAATTCCATCGACAGGTAGAATACCCGCTTCTGACCTTCCTCCCACGACCGCCTGGTCGAGGTGAACCACGGCTCGACAATCCGGTCGCGCAGCGCGAACGAGAGGGCCAGACGCCAATCGTAGGTCGACGCGTGGCTCGCGGTCTTGCCCACGGTGAATTTCAGATGATGCAGGATGTCCTCTCGGAAACTGTCCCGCGTGATGGTCTCAGTCGTCATGTCTCGCACCGCCTCGATTCTCCTCGTCAGCGACAATCCCGTCAGCTGCTAGCGCTATCGGGCCTCAAATTCCACTCTGCCCCACCGTTTTTTTTGAACGCCACGCGCATCCGCCGGCGGGCATACTGGCCCGCGGGGTCGCATATCCCGTAGCCGGTTTTTCAGGCGAAAACGGGTCCAATGCGTGGCGTTCGGCTGTTTTGGAAACAATGGCGGCGGGGCTGGCTCATTCTGCTTTTGCGCCCTGTGCGACGCAGACGGAAAGTAGGTGGCGATAAACTTGAAGAAAAGGGGTCAAAACGCTTTGAACGCCGCGTTGTGACATTTACGCGCGTAAAATCTCTGGTCCCACGAGTCCCGGACGCAACGTCAACAGCATTTCCACACGCTAGTGTAAGCGCAAACAAATCGACTGAAGCCGCAGGAAAGGATCCGGCATGGCCCTGGTTTTCGACGACAGACCCTGCACCTTGGGCGAAGGCCCGCTCTGGCACCCCGAGCGCGGCCAGCTGTTCTGGTTCGACATTCCCGCCGGCAAACTCCTGTCGCGCGACCGCGACGGCGGGCGCGAATGGAGCTTCACCGAGATGGTCTCGGCGGCCGGCTGGGTCGACCGCTCGCGCCTGTTGATCGCGTCCGAGACCTCGCTCTTCCTGTTCGACCTCGAGACCGAAGCGGCCCGCGAAGTCGCGCCGCTCGAAGCCGACAACATGCTGACCCGCTCCAACGACGGGCGGGCCGACCCGCATGGCGGGTTCTGGATCGGCACGATGGGCCGCAACGCCGAACCGCAGGCGGGCGCGATCTATCGCTACTTCGGCGGCCAGTTGCGGCGCATCTTCCCCGGCATCACCATTCCCAACGCGATCTGCTTCGCGCCGGACGGGCGCACCGCCTATTTCACCGACACGCCGACGCGCAAGGTCATGGCCCAGCCGCTCGGCGCCGAGGGCTGGCCCGAAGGCGCCGCGCGGGTGCTGATCGACCTCGCAGATGACCGGTTGAACCCCGACGGGGCGGTCACCGATGCGGCGGGCAACCTCTGGATCGCTCAATGGGGCGCGGGCCGGGTGGCCGTGCATGCGCCCGACGGCAGCTTCCTGCGGGCGATCCCGGTGGGCGCGAAGAAGGCCTCCTGCCCGGCGCTCGGCGGCAACGATTTCGACACGCTCTTCGTCACCACCGCGCAGGAAGGCTACGACGCCGCCGGTCTCGCCGGGGATCCGCTGGCAGGGCAGGTCTTTGCCGCGCCCGCTGGCGCGCCGGGCCGGCCGGAACCCCAAGTCCGCCTCTAGACGGATCGCCGCGCAACGGCGGTTTCCGGTTGCATTCCAACCGCCACCCGCTGTTTCCTCGCGCGCAAGATGGAGGGACACATGCCGAAGACCACGCCGCGCGACCACAACGCACGCCTGTTCGAAATGCGTCTGGAACGCTCGCGCGAAGACCTGTTCGGCATGCTGGAGCGCCTCTACGGCCACCGGCCCGACTACGAGCGCTTCACCGCGGATCTGGTGGCGACGCTGCGCGGCTTCTGGGAGGACCGCCCCGAAAACCTCAAATGGCGCGACATGGAACGCGACCTCGAGCCCGACTGGTTCCAGCGCCCCGGCATGAACGGCTACGTGTTCTACATCGACCGGTTCGCCGGTACGCTCGACAAGATCCCGGACAAACTCGACTACCTCGAAGACCTCGGCATCACCTACGTCCACTTCATGCCCTGCCTCAAGCCCCGGCCCGGCGACAGCGACGGCGGCTATTCGGTCATGGACTACACCGAGGTCAATCCCGCGCTCGGCACGATGGACGACCTCGAAGCCACGACGGCCGCCTGCCACGCGCGCGGCATGTCGGTCTGCATCGACCTGGTGCTCAACCACACCGCCAAGGAGCACACGTGGGCGCAGAAGGCACGCGCCGGCGACGGGCGCTTTCGCGACTACTACTTCATGTTCCCCGACGACATGCTGCCCAAGGCCTACGAATCGACCCTCGTCGAGATCTTCCCAGCCAACGCGCCCGGCAATTTCACCTATTACCCGGACATCGGACCGCTGGGTCTGGACCACGTTCAACGAACACCAGTGGGATCTGAACTGGTCCAACCCGCAGGTGTTCCTCGAAATGATCCGGGTGATGCTGTTCCTCGCCAACAAGGGGGTCGACATCCTGCGTCTCGACGCGCCGGCCTTCCTGTGGAAGCGCATGGGCACCCGTTGCCAGTCGGAGCCGGAAGTGCATGTCCTGCTGCACGCGCTCAGGGCCGCCACCCGCATCGCCGCGCCCGCCGTGATCCACCTCGAAGAGGCGATCGTCGGCCCGGCCGAGATGATCCCCTATCTCGGACGCGGGATGCACGCCGGCAAGGAAGGCAACCTCGCCTACCACAATTCGCTGATGGTGCAGTTCTGGTCGTCGCTGGCCTCGCGCGACGTCGGCCTGATGAGCCACGTGATGCGCACCCATTTCCCGCCGTCGCTGGAGAACGCCACCTACGCCACCTACCTGCGCTGCCATGACGACATCGGCTGGGCGGTCACCGATGAAGACGCCGGTGCGGTCGGCATTTCCGGGTTCGGTCACCGCACCTTCCTGTCGAATTTCTACGACGGCACCTTTCCCGGCAGTTTCGCCCGCGGCGCGCTGTTCCAGGTGAACGAGACCACCGGCGACAAGCGCATCTCCGGCGCCGCCGCCTCTCTCGCCGGGCTCGAACTGGCGCTCGAAAGCGGCGATGGCAAGGAGATCGACACCGCCATCGACCGGATCCTCATGGGCCATGCGCTGATCGCCGCCTGGGGCGGTATTCCCCTTATCTACATGGGCGACGAGATCGCGCTGCTGAACGACTACGGCTACACCCAGGTGCCCGAACACGCCCACGACAGCCGCTGGATCCACCGCCCCGAAATGGATTGGGAGCGCGTCGCCGGTCTCGACAGCAACCGCGACACGCCGCACGCCCGGGTCTTCGAAGGGATCCGTCACATCCTCGCGCGCCGCGCCGCCGTTGCCGGGTTTCACGGCGCGGTCCCGACCGAGGTGCTCGACACCGGGCGCGACGGCGTGTTCGCCTTCGCGCGTCGCGCCCCGACCGGGCCCGTCGTCTGCGTCTTCAATTTCACCGAAAGCTGGACCGGCCTGCCCGCCTCGTGGTTCGCCAACCAGGGCGTCACCCGGCTCTACGACCTCCTGTCCGACGCCCCGATCCACAGCCCCGACGGCGGGGTCCCGCTACCGCCCTACGCCCGGGCCTGGGTGGTCTGATCCGGAAAACGGGTCGCGCGCCGTGCGGAAAACACACCAGCCCGAAAACACACAAGGGCTCAACCGGTTCCGGCCAAGCCCTTGGTGCGAGTGGTGAGCCGTGCAGGATTCGAACCTGCGACCCACTGATTAAAAGTCAGTTGCTCTACCAACTGAGCTAACGGCCCACTGCGGAGGGGTGACTAGAACGGCTGCGCGGGGGGGTCAAGCCAAATTTCCCCTTCGGCGCGAAAAGCTTGGCCGGCAGCCTGCGCGATTGCCGCCGCCGCGCGCGGATCGGATTGGCTTTTCCGTCTGCCTGGGCCTATATGCCAGCCCATGAGCGACATGCGCCCCGATAACGGCCTCGCCTTCATGAAATGGCACGGCGCCGGCAATGACTTCGTGATCATCGATTCACGGGCGCGCGACGCCGTGGTCACCGAAACCATCGCCCGCGGCATGGGCGACCGCAATCGCGGTGTCGGCTTCGACCAGCTGGCCGAGATCCGCTCCTGCGAGCAGGCCGACATCGAGCTCGACTTCTGGAACAACGACGGCAGCCGCGCCGAAGCCTGCGGCAACGCGACCCGCTGCGCGGCGCGCTACATTATGGACCAGACCGGCAAATCCGCGCTCACGATCCGCACCGTCCGTGGCACCCTCGAAGCCCGTCTCGACGGCGACGAGGTGAGCGTCAACATGGGGGCCCCGCAGCTCGCCGCCGCCGATCAGGCGCTCGCGTCGGGCATCGACCCCGCGCACCTGCCGCTCGACGGCGACCCGGTGGCCGTGGGCATGGGCAATCCGCACGCGGTGTTCTTCGTCGATGACGCCGAAGCGGTCGACGTGGCCGGGATCGGACCCCGGATCGAAACCGACCCGATGTTTCCCAACCGCACCAACGTGGAATTCGCCGAAGTCCGCAGCAGAGACGAGATCCGCATGCGGGTCTGGGAACGCGGTACCGGGATCACCCTCGCCTGCGGCTCCGGCGCCTGTGCTACAGCCGTCGCCGCGGCAAGCCGGGGCCTCACCGAGCGCAAGGTGCGCATGGAGTTGGACGGCGGCTGGCTCACGCTCGACTGGCGCGAGGACGGCGTCTGGATGACCGGCCCCACCGCCTACGTCTTCTCGGCCCGCCTCAGCCGGCCGTTCCTGGACGCCCTCTGATGGCGCCGAAGCCCCCCGTCTTCGCGACGCTCGGCTGTCGCCTCAACGCCTATGAGACCGAGGTGATGAAGGCCGTGGCCGCCGAGGCCGGCGTCGAGGGCGCGGTCATCGTCAACACCTGCGCCGTCACCGCCGAGGCCGTGCGCCAGGCGCGCCAGGCGATCCGCCGGCTGCGGCGCGAAAACCCGGGACGCGAAGCTCGTCGTCACCGGCTGCGCCGCGCAGATCGAACCCGAAACCTTCGCCGCCATGGACGAGGTCGATGCCGTCATCGGCAACGAGGAGAAGATGGCGCCGCGCCACCTGGGCCGGTCTGCTCGACGGACGACCGAACAGGTCGCGCGTCAACGACATCATGTCGGTGACCGAGACCGCCGGCCACCTGATCGACGGCTTCGGCACCCGCGCGCGCGCCTTCGTCCAGGTGCAGAACGGCTGCGACCACCGCTGCACCTTCTGCATCATCCCCTATGGCCGCGGCAATTCACGCTCGGTGCCCGCCGGCGTGGTGGTCGAACAGATCAAGCGGCTTGTCGGATCGGGCTACGACGAGGTCGTGCTGACCGGCGTCGATCTCACCTCCTGGGGCGCCGATCTGCCGGGCACGCCGCGACTCGGCGACCTCGTGATGCGGATCCTGAAACTGGTGCCCGACCTTGCGCGGCTGCGGATCTCCTCGATCGATTCGATCGAGGCCGACGACGACCTGATGCTGGCCATCGCCACCGAGCCGCGGCTGATGCCGCATCTGCACCTGTGCCTCCAGGCCGGCGACGACCTGATCCTGAAGCGGATGAAGCGGCGCCATTCGCGCGAAGACGCCATCGCCTTCGCCGAAGACGCCCGCCGCCTGCGCCCCGACATCACCTTCGGCGCCGACATCATCGCCGGCTTCCCGACCGAGACCGAAGACCATGTTCGAAAACTCGCTGAAGCTGGTGGAGGAATGCGGGCTGACATGGCTGCATGTCTTCCCCTATTCGCCGCGCGCCGGCACGCCCGCCGCGCGGATGCCGCAGGTCCACGGGAGCGCGATCAAAGACCGGGCGGCGCGGCTGCGGGCCGCCGGGACACAAGCGGTCAGCGCCCATCTCGCGGCGCAGGTCGGCCAGGTGCACGACGTGTTGCTGGAGAACCCGCGCATGGGGCGTACCCCGCAGTTCGCCGAGGTCACCTTCGACACCGATCAACCCGAAGGCGCCGTCGTCTCCGCGCGCATCCTCGGGGCCGACGCGGGCCGCCTGCAGGGGGCGGTGGCAAGTTGAAGCGTTTCGAGATGAACGTGAGAGGCACGTTGATTCCGAATCGCCCAAAACACCAATAGGTTTCGAGCATTTCCCGAAAAACCGGCGAGTCAGGTTTGCCGGTACACGCTTTAGTTGTCGACGCAAACCCAACCTTTTGGTTAGGTGGCCAGGAATTTTCCGATTCTAGTGAGTAACGAGAATGCATCCCAGCCCCGCTTTCGATTTGGCCTCCCATGACCAGAACATCGCCTTCGCCCGGGCCCGCGGCTTTGGCCAGCTGAGCATCAACGGCGGATTCGGCCCGCTGGCCGCGCATGTGCCCTTCGTGCTCGACGACACCGGCGAGGCCGCCTTCCTGCACCTGGTCCGGTCCAATCCGATCCTCGATGCGCTCGACCAGCCGTTGCCCGCGTTGCTCGCCGTGTCCGGGCCCGACGGCTACATTTCGCCCGACTGGTACGGCGTGCAGGACCAGGTTCCGACATGGAACTACGTCGCCGTCCACCTGCGCGGATCGCTCGAGCGCCTGCCGGACACCCGGCTCGGCGAAGTCCTCGACATGGTGTCGGACAATTTCGAACGCCGGCTCGCCCCGAAGGCGCCCTGGCGGGCCGAGAAGATGGACAGACAGGTGCGGGCCCGGATGATGCGCGCCATCGTGCCGGTGCGAATGACGGTCGAGGAAGTCCGGGGCACCTGGAAACTCGGGCAGAACAAGCCCGACGACGTCCGCCTCGCGGCGGCAGACGCGGCCCCGGGCGGTGTCGGCCAGGAGCTCGACGCTCTCGCCGAGTTGATGCGCGAAATTGCGCGCGGCCCGCAGGAGGGCGTAGACAGCTAGGCCGCTTGCCCCTAGGGTGGCAATGTAAAGGAGAGTAACATGGCCCTTCCCCTCGCCCCCGTCGCCGCTTTCGCCCTGCGTTACGGCGCCGTCGCGCTCGCCACCTACGCCGTCAGCCGCCAGGTCGAACGCGGCCGCCGGTGCCAACGGGCCGAGGACGCGCATGACAAGGTGCCCGAAGGCGTCACGCTGCGCTCGGAAAACGAACAGCTCAACGCCACCGGGCGGCTCAAGCGGGTGATCCGCTTCGGTCCGTCCGGTCCGGGTATCGAGGTCGATGCCTCCGCCTTCGGGCGGTTCCGGTTCCGCAGGGTCTGAGCGCGCATGTACCACCTTCTCGGCAATCCCGCCTCGCCCTTCGTGCGCAAGGTGCGGGTCGTTCTCGAAGAGACGGGCCTCACCGACACCGTCGAACAGATCCTGGTCACCACCACACCCACCGCCCCGGCGGGCGAAGTGACGGCGGCCCACGCGCTGAAGAAAATCCCGGCCCTGATCCGGCCGGAGGGCTGCACGCTCTACGACAGCCGGGTGATCACCCGCTACCTCGACGCCCGTGCCGGCGGCCGGCTCTACCCGGCCTCCCACATCTGGGAGACGCTGACGCTCGAGGCCACCGGCGACGGGATCATGGAAGCCGCCGTGCTCATGGTCTACGAGGGCCGCTGCCGGCCCGAGGACAAGCAGGACCACGGCTGGGTCGACGCCCAATGGGGCAAGATCGAAAACGCGCTCGACGCGCTCACCGAGCGCTGGATGAGCCATCTCTCCGGTCCGATCGACGCCGGCGTCATCGCCATCGGCTGCGCGCTCGGCTACCTCGACTTCCGCCACCCGGACCGCGAATGGCGCAAGGACCGCGACACGCTCGACGACTGGTTTGCGGTCTTCGCCGAACGCGCGGCGATGAAGGCGACCCGCCCGGTTTGAACCCCGCGTCAGCGCAACCAGTCTTTTCCCTGCGACACAGCGCCTCAGGATTCGAATGCCTGTGCGCGAATGTCTTCTGGACTGGTTCCAATTGGCACGCTAAACAGCGCCGCAATGGGCTGCGGGCGACCGTGGCCCGAGGTCTGTTGGCCGCACCCGGGATTGGGGTACTGCGCGCCGCCGCAAGGACAAGAAGGGAGAGGATCTCGTGTCACACGCAGACGATCACCAGGGGACCCGCCGGGATTTCCTGTATTATGCTACCGGTGGCACGGCCGCCGTCGCCACGGGTGCCGCCGTCTGGCCGCTCGTCGACCAGATGAACCCTTCCGCCGACGTGCGCGCGCTTGCCTCGATCCAGGTCGATATCTCCGATGTCGCCGAAGGCAGCCAGCTCACCGTCAAATGGCTCGGCAAGCCGGTGTTCATCAAGCACCGAACCGCCGAAGAGATCGAGATGGCGCGTCAAGACGACAGCGCCGAGCTTCCCGACAACCTGTCGCGTAACGCCAACGGCGAACCCACTGCCGATGCCGCCGACGCCAACCGGGCGATGGACGAAGACGGCAAGTGGCTGGTGATGATGGGTGTCTGCACCCACCTCGGCTGCGTGCCGCTCGGCAACGGTGCCGGCGAATACAACGGCTGGTATCTGCCCCTGCCACGGCTCGCACTACGATGCGTCGGGCCGGATCCGCAAAGGACCAGCGCCGGAGAACCTTCCCGTTCCCGTCGCCGTATTCCTCGACGAAACCACGATCAAGCTCGGCTGAGGGGGATAGACATGTCCGGAATTCCGCACGATCACTACGAACCGAAAGGCCGGTTCGCCAACTGGCTCCACGACCGCCTTCCGGTCGTGGCCCTGGCCTACGACACCCTGATGATCCCCACCCCGAGAAACCTCAACTGGTGGTGGATCTGGGGCATCGTCCTGGCCTTCACCATGGTGCTGCAGATCGTCACCGGCATCATCCTGGTGATGCACTACACGCCGCATGTCGACCTGGCCTTCGCCTCGATCGAACACATCATGCGCGACGTGAACGGCGGTCACATGCTGCGCTACGTGCACATGAACGGCGCCTCGCTGTTCTTCATCGCCGTCTACATCCACATGTTCCGCGGCCTCTACTACGGCTCCTACAAGGCCCCGCGCGAGGTCACGTGGATCATCGGCATGCTGATCTACCTGGTGATGATGGCCACCGGCTTCCTCGGCTACGTGCTGCCCTGGGGGCAGATGTCGTTCTGGGGCGCCACGGTGATCACCGGCCTGTTCGGCGCGATCCCCTTCATCGGCGAAAGCATCCAGACCTGGCTCCTGGGCGGCCCGGCAGTCGACAACGCCGCGCTCAACCGCTTCTTCTCGCTGCACTACCTCCTGCCCTTCGTGCTGGTCGCCCTTGTGGCGGTGCACATCTGGGCCTTCCACACCACCGGCAACAACAACCCCACCGGTGTTGAAGTGCGCCGGGGCTCGAAGAAGGAAGCCGAGGCCGACACCCTGCCGTTCTGGCCCTACTTCGTGATCAAGGACCTGTTCGCGCTGGCCCTGGTGCTGCTCGCCTTCTTCGCGGTGGTGGGCTTCATGCCCAACTACCTCGGCCACCCCGACAACTACATCGAGGCCAACCCGCTGGTGACGCCCGCGCACATCGTGCCCGAATGGTACTACCTGCCGTTCTACGCGATCCTGCGCGCCTTCACCGCCGATGTCTGGGCCGTGCAGCTGGTGAGCTTCCTCACCGGTGGCATCGTCGACGCCAAGTTCTTCGGCGTGCTGGCGATGTTCGGGGCGATCTTCGTGATGGCGCTGGCCCCGTGGCTCGATACCTCGAAAACCCGGTCCGGCACCTACCGGCCGATGTTCAAGTTCTGGTTCTGGCTGCTGGCGATCGACTTCATGGTGCTGATGTGGGTCGGGGCCCAGTCGACCGACGAACCCTACGCCACGATCTCGCTGATCGCCTCGGCCTACTGGTTCGGCTACTTTCTCGTGATCCTGCCGGTCCTCGGCTGGGTGGAGAAGGCCAAGACCCCGCCGGCGACCATCGAGGACGACTTCAACCACCACTACCCCGAAGCCAACGGCTCGGCGGCCGAGTGAGCTGAGAGAGAAAGGATCAAACAGATGATCAGGAAACTCACCCTCACCGCGCTCACCGCGCTCGGCCTCACGGCGGGGGCGGCGCTTGCCGCCGGTGGCGAAGGCGACTACGGCCACATCGAGGACCACGCCTTCACGTTCGAGGGCCCCTTCGGCAAGTATGACCAGATGCAGCTTCAGCGCGGCCTCAAGGTCTATGCCGAGGTCTGCTCGGCCTGCCACGGTCTCCAGTACGTGCCGCTGCGCACCCTGGCCGATCCCGGCGGGCCCGGCTACACCGAGGACGAGGTGCGCGCCTTCGCCACCGAGAACTACGAGGTGTTCGACGCCGAGCTCGACGACTACCGTCCGGCCACGCCCGCCGACCACTTCCCGGCGGTCTCGGGCGAGGGCATGGGCCCCGACCTGTCGCTGATGGCGAAGGCGCGGGCGGGCTTCCACGGCCCCTACGGTCTCGGCCTCAACCAGTTCTTCAAGGGCATGGGCGGCGCCGAGTACATCCGCAGCTTCCTGCTCGGCTTCACCGGCGAGGAAGACGAGGTGGCGGGCCAGTATCTCTACGAGAACAAGGCCTTCTCCTCCGGTTGGGTGTCGATGCCGCCGCAGCTCGAGGACGACCTCATCGAGTACGACGACGGCACCGTCGCCAGCGCCGAACAGATGGCCGAAGATGTCGCCGCCTTCATGATGTGGACGGCAGAGCCGAAGATGATGGCCCGCAAACAGACCGGCATCGTCGCCGTCTCGTTGCTGATCCTCATGTCGGTGCTGCTCTATCTCACCAACAAGAAGCTGTGGTACCCGGTCAAGCACGGTGGGCGCGAAGCCAACCTCTGACACCGGATCATCAGCAGATCCTACGGAAAGGGCGCCTCCGCGGGCGCCCTTTTCTATTGCACCCGCCGCCGCTAGCCTCTCCGCACCGATGCAGGAGCGCGTCATGAAGCTGTCAGGGTCATGTTTGTGCGGCGCCGTCGGCTTTCGGCTCGAAGGCTGGGTGTGCGCCGATCCAGGCGTGCCACGCCGAACGATGCCGAAAGGCCACGGGCGCCTTGTACGCGCCGGAAATCGCGGCATCGTCGGCGCGGTTCGAATGGGTCGGCGACACCGATGCGATCGCCTCCTACAAAGCGCCGATCCTGCATGAGCCCCCCGCCTACAAGCGCAATTTCTGCGCACGCTGCGGGTCACCGCTCCCGGTGCTCCTGGAAGACGCCGGATATGCGATCCTCCATGCCGGCATCCTCGACGGCGACCCGGCGCTCCGGGTGTTCCGTCACGCCTTCACCGGCCAGCGATCGCCCTGTTGCGAGATCACGGACACCGCGCCGCAATACGCGGGCCAGCCGCCGCCCCCCGACCAAAGCGACCTGATCCCCTAAGCGCCCAGATAGGCCGTGAAGGCAGGCGGCGGATTGTCGAAAATCTCCGCCGTCGCCACCGGCGGATGCGCCACCCCGTCCGCCACCAGCACGACTTTGTCGGCAATGCGCCGCGCGTCCCCCGGCTCGTGGCTCACGATCAGCAGCGTCGCCCCGGTCTCCTGCGCCAGACTGGCGACCAGGTCGAGCATCTCAGCCCGCAGCGCCGGGCCGAGCGCGCCAAACGCCTCGTCGAGCAGCACCACCGGCTTGTGCTGCAAAAGCACCCGCGCCAGCGCCACACGCGCCACCTGCCCGCCCGAGAGCTGACCGGGCTTGCGCGTCCCGAACCCACCGAGCCCGACCCGCTCCAGTGCCGCCTCGACGGCGCGCCATTGATCGCTGTCGAGCCTCTGATCCGGCCGCAGCCCCAGCCCGACGTTCTGCGCCGCAGTCATGTGGGGAAACAGGTTGTTGTCCTGGAAGATCATCGAAATCGGGCGCGCGGCGGGCGATGTGCCGGTCAGATCCGCGCCGTTCCAGAGGATCCGACCCGCCTCCGGGCTCTCATGCCCGGCGATGAGCCCGAGCAGGGTCGACTTGCCCGCGCCGGACGGCCCGATCAGCGCCACCTTGTCGCCGGTACCGATGACCAGATCCGCCGAGAGCGTCCAGTCGCCCCAGCGCGCGCGAAGGCCCTCAAGCGTCAGCATCGATACGACCTCCCCGGTCGAAAACCCAAAACAGCGCCAGCGACACCGCCAGCAGGATCAGCGCCGCCCCGGCCGCGTCATCCATCCGGTAAGCCCCCATCAGCCGGTAGAGCGCCAGCGGCAGCGTCCCGCTCTCAGGGCTCGCAAACATCGCGATCACCCCGAGATCGCCCATGCTGAGCGCCGCGGCAAGCCCGGCGGCAAACCCGAGCGGACGGCGCAGGCGCGGCAGCCACAGCCCGGTCAGCCGCGTGCGGCCCACCATGCCCAGCCCGTCGGCAAGCCGCCCGTAGTCCGCCTCCACCGCCCCGAGCGCGGGCACGATGGCGCGCAGTGCGAACGGCAGCGCCATCGCGGCGTTCACCAGCGCCGTGACCCCCAGCGCAACCCGGCCCGGGTCGATCACCGGAAACAGCAAGATGAACAGCCCGGTCCCCACCACCAGCGGCGAGGCGGCAATGGTCAGGGTCGCCAGCACCTCGACGATGCGCGCCCGGCGCCGGACCGCGAGCACCGCGATCGGCACGGCCAGCGCCAGGGTCAGGCACATCGACACGAGCGCGACGGCAACCGAACGCAGGGTCGCCACCCAGACCGACACCGGCAAACCCGCCAGCGCCGCCCCCCCGTCCAGCGCGATCATCGCCAGCGGCAGCGCAAGAAACAACGTCGCCAGCCCGATCCACACCCCATCCTGCACCCTCAAAGCCCAGGCACCTGCGTCCCACCGCGTGACCGCCCGATCGAACCCGGGCCCAAGCTCGGCCGGCAGCGTCAGGCGCAGCGCGATTACCGCCGCCGTGCCCGCGATCGCCACCTGCACGAGCCCCAGCAACGCCGCCTTCCCGAGATCGAAGTCGAACCGGAACGCCTGGTAGATCGCCAGCTCGATCGTCGTCGCCCGCGGTCCCCCGCCCAGCGCCAGGACCACGGCGAAAGAGGTGAGGCAGAGAATAAAGATCACCAGGAAGGCCCCCGGCACCACCTCCCGCAACATCGGCCTCTCAAGCACCCGCGCAACATCCCCGGTGCCGAAGTCGAGCGAGGCGGCCAGCCGGAACCGCTCGGCCGGGATCGCCAGCCAACCCTGCAGGATGAGCCGCGTGGCGAGTGGCAGGTTGAAGAACACGTGTGCCAACACGACCCCGTGCGCGCCATAGATCGAAACAGGCTCTAACCCGGCGAAAACCAGGGCCTGGCTCACGATACCGCCGCGCCCGAAAACCGAAATGAGCCCGAGTACGGCGACGATCACCGGCAGGATGAACGGCGCGCCCAAAAGGGTGATGAGGGCGCGCCGCCCGAAGAACCGCCGCCGCGCCAGCGCCCGCGCCACCGGCACGGCGAGTGCCACCGAGAGCACCGCCGACACCAGCGCCTGCAAGAGCGTGAACCGCACCGCGGCGAGGTCCGCCGGCCCGAACCCGGCACCCGGGTCGGCACGAAGCGCGACCGCGGCGAGGGTGCCGAGCACCAGGACGAGGACAAGGGCGAGTGCAACCACACCCGCCCTGTCACCCGCCGTTATCGGCTGGCGGCGGCGAGCCATTCCGCGAGCGCCACGTCGCGCATCCCGTCCGCTTCTTCGCCAAGGTAGATCAGCGATGTCCCGGGCTGTACAAGCGTGTCGAACCCCTCCGGCAACCCGCCCTCCGGTGTCACCGCCGGGTACATCCAGTTCGTGGTCGGGATCACACCCTGGAACGCATCCGACAGCATGAAGGCAAGGAAGTCCTCGGCCAGGCCCGGCTGGTCGGTGCTGGCCAGCTTCGCGGCCACCTCGATCTGCAGATAGTTCCCCTCCTCGAACGCCAGCGCCGCCTTGCTGTCGTCGTCTTCCGCAATCAGGTGGTAGGCCGGCGAGGTCGTGTAGGAGAGCACCATGTCGGCCTCGCCTTCCAGGAACATGCCGTAGGCCTCCGTCCACCCTTTCGTGACGGTGACGATCTGATCGTTCAACGCCTCCCAGGCGGCCGGTGCGTCATCGCCGTAGACCGATTTCACCCAGAGCAGAAACCCGAGGCCGGGGGTCGACGAACGCGGATCCTGGATCACCAGGGAAAGATCGGAAGCGGCGAGCGCCGCGAGCGATGCGGGCGGATTAGAGACGCTTTCGGTGTCGTAGACGAAGGCGAACCAGCCCCAGTCGAACGGCAGGAAGGTCTCGTCCTCCCAGGCGATCGGCAGATCGTATTCCGGCACCTCGATGCCCGCCGGCGCGAACAGCCCGGTGTCCGCCGCGGCCGCGATCAGGTTCGAATCGAGCCCGAGGGCGATGTCGGCCTCGCTGCGGGCGCCCTCTAGGCGCAGCCGCGCGAGCAGCTCCGCACCGTCGCCCACGGCCACGAATTGAAGGTCGCACCCACAACCTTCCTCGAACGCCGCCTCGATGGCCGGCCCCGGCCCCCATTCGGAGACGAAACTGTCATAGGTGTAGATGGTGAGCACGGGAGTTTCGGCCAGCGCTGCGCTTGCGGCCAAAGTAATCCCTGCCGCGATGGTGAGTGATTTCATAGCATCCTCCATATCGGCCGGGCGGGTTCCGGGTGAGGATGTCTCAACCTTCCCTCCGCCGGTCCTAACCGGTTCAGGTTCAACGGGTTCGCGTTCGCATCTCAGCCGGTTGTCCGGCACCCCGAGGTGTGGCCAACCTATGCCTCCCGGCTTGCCCCTGCAAGGTGAAACCCCTAGACGAAACGCAAGAGGAGCCGGACCATGATGAACACCTTCGGACATATCTTCCGCGTGACGACCTGGGGCGAAAGCCACGGTCCGGCGCTTGGCGCGACGGTCGATGGCGTGCCCCCCGGCGTGCCGCTGGAAGCGGACATGCTCCAGCACTGGCTCGACCGGCGCAAACCCGGACAGAACCGCTTCACCACCCAGCGCCGCGAGCCGGACCAGGTCAAAATCCTCTCCGGCGTCTACGAGGGCGAGACCACGGGCACCCCGGTCCAGCTGATGATCGAAAACACCGACCAGCGCTCGAAGGATTATTCCGAGATCGCCGAAAAGTTCCGCCCGGGACACGCCGACATCACCTATTGGCTGAAGTACGGCATCCGCGATCCGCGCGGCGGCGGCCGGTCGTCGGCGCGCGAAACCGCCGCGCGTGTGGCCGCGGGCGGCCTCGCCCGTGAGGCGCTGAAGGCGCTGGCCCCGGGCCTCGAGATCAAGGGCTACATGACCCGGATGGGCACCCACGAAATCGACCGCACCCGCGTCGACTGGGACGAGATCGAGCGAAACCCGTTCTGGGTGCCGGACGCTGAGGCCGCGAAAACCTGGGAGGGCTATCTCGACGGTCTGCGCAAATCCGGCAGCAGCGTTGGCGCCGTGGTCGAGGTCGTCGTGCGCGGCGCACCCGCGGGCCTCGGCGCGCCGGTCTACGCCAAGCTCGACACGGACCTGGCGGCGGCGATGATGTCGATCAACGCCGTGAAAGGCGTCGAAATCGGCGAGGGCATGGATGCGGCGATGCTCACCGGCGAAGAAAACGCCGACGAGATCCACATGGGCCCGGATGGCACACCGGTATTCAATTCGAACCACGCGGGCGGCATCCTCGGCGGCATTTCCACCGGGCAAGACATCGTGGTGCGTTTCGCGGTCAAGCCGACCTCGTCGATCCTGACGCCGCGCCAGACGATCACCCGCTCGGGCCAACCCGCCGAGATCGTCACCAAGGGCCGCCACGACCCCTGCGTCGGCATCCGCGCCGTGCCGGTGGGCGAGGCGATGGCGGCTTGTGTCGTCCTCGATCACCTTCTGCTGCACCGCGCCCAGGTCGGTGATGGTCCCCGTGGCTCGATCGGGTGATGCGGGGGAAACGCGGTTACGAAACCGCGTTTCAAGGCGTTTCGAAACGCCTTGGCCACCGCGCTCCAGCGGGGTTAGGCTCACATGCTGACTGTTCTCGGCATTACCTTCCCGATCTTTGCCATGGTCGCGATCGGCTATGCGCTGGTGGCCCGCGGCATGTTCCGGCCGCAGGAAATGAAAACCTTCGGCACCTATGTCATGAACCTCGCCCTGCCGGCGCTGGTCTTCCATGCGGTCGCCTCGCGCCCTGTCCGCGAGGTCTTCAACATCGGCTACATGAGCGTCTATCTCGCCGGCGCGCTCATCACCATCGGGCTGGGCTTTCTCTGGTTCTCGGCAACCCAGACCCCGAGCCGCCGGGGCGTCGCCGTCATGGGCTCCGCCTGCCCCAACTCGGGCTTCATCGGCTACCCGTTGATGCTGGTGCTGTTTCCCGACCAGGCCGGTCTGATCCTCGCGTTCAACATGCTCGTCGAAAACGTGGTCATCATCCCGCTCGCCCTGGTGATCATGGAGCTCGGCAAGCCGAAGGGCCAGGGCCACGTCCTGCGCCAGCTCGCCCGGGTGTTCCTCGGCGTGGTGAAACGTCCGCTGGTGATCGGCATGGCGCTCGGCCTGGTCGTCTCGCTCACCGGCGCCACCCTGCCGGAACCGCTCGAGCGCCTGGTCACCCTGGTCTCCGCCTCGGCCGCGGCCCTGGCCCTCGTCGTCATCGGCGGATCCCTCGTCGGCCTGCCGATGCGCGGCAACCGGGGCCTTGCCGGTCAGATCGTCGTCGGCAAGCTCCTCGTCATGCCCGCCGCAACCGTCCTCGTTTTGCTGGCGCTCGGCGGCTACGGCGTGACGCTCCCCCACGACCTCACCACGGCGGTCATCCTCACCGCCGCGCTTCCGATGATCGCGGTCTATTCCGTCTTCGCCCAGGAGGCAGGCCACGAAGGCCTCGCCTCGCTCGCCCAGGTCGGTGCCACGGCGCTGTCCTTCATCACGCTCAACGCCCTGCTCCTGGTCTTGACTTAGGCGGTACCGGTTGCCACCGCCAAGGCCTGGTCCATCAGCCCCTTGATGTCATCGCGCGCCGTTTGCGCCACCAGCCGCCCGATCTCGGTCCGGTCCGGCGCAATGGCGACGAGGGTGGAGCGGCGCGGGATGTTCAGAGACATCGACAGCTCGGACCGCCCGTAGGTATCCCAATCGACATCGATGAAGGTGATCTGTTCCAGATAGGCCGGGTTTTCCTCCCAGAGCGCGGTGATGACCCGGCGCTGAGCCTGGCAGGTGCTGCACCAATCCGCGAAGAAGTCGAGAAACAGGGTCTCGCCCGCGTCGAGCCGTTCGTCGATCAGGCCGGGCACGTAGTCGATCATGCTGGCGCGCGCGGCGATCGGCAGGAGCGAGGCCGAGGCGGCCCCGGCAGCGGTGGCAAGGAAGGTGCGGCGTTTCATGGAAAGTCCTCCGGAGTTTAGATGGAAACGGAAAAGTCGACGAGCCAGTCCGGCAGGCGTTGCAGCAGCCAGGCGTCGGCGTATTGGTGCAGGCGAAACAGGATCGCGAGGCCAACGAGCAGGAAGGCCCAGCCCATGAGCGGCTTGGCCAGCGACGAGAGCCGGCGCAGCGACGAGGCGCGCAGACCATAGGCAAAGGCCAGCATCAGGGTCGAAACCCCAAGCGCAAAGGCCGTCATCACGGCCGCCGCGCGCGCCAGGCTTTCGCCCTGCGACGCCAGCGCGATGGCACCGCCCAGTGTCGGCCCGATGCAGGGGCTCCAGACCGCGCCGAGCAGCAGCCCGCCCAGGAACTGGCCTTTGAGCCCGGCCGTATCCGCCTCCATCAACGCCCCGTCCGCCCGCGCCGAGACCCCGGCAGTCGCGGTCGCAAAAGCGGCGCCCATCCGCGGCACGACCAGCACGAGGCCGAACCCGATCATCAGCACGGCGCCCGCATTGGCCAGCACCTCCTCGGTGAGGCCGATCGAATAACCCACAGAGGTGACCAGCAGCCCGAAGGCGACGAACGACAGGCTCATGCCAGCGGCCAGCACGACCGGACCGAGCCTTGAGGCCTGGAGCGCGGTTGCCAGCACGATCGGGATCACCGGCAAAACGCAGGGATTGATGAGTGTCAGCAGCCCGGCGCCATAGGCGAGTACGAATTCCATGGCCAACCCATGACGCGCGCGGCCCCTCACTGTCATCCTACGAAGCCGTGAGCGCGGTCAACTCACCGTCAGGTTATGTTTCAACCCGGCACGTCACCCTGCAACCGGCCGAGCATGTCGCGCAGCAATGGCACCCGCCGCGGGCGGAAGCTCTCCGCGGTCACCGCAACCGCGCCGATCCGCGAAATGAGAAACCGGCGGAAGTCGCGCCGCATACAGCACCACGCCAGCAGCCAGGGCTCGTAATCGGTGTAGACGATGGCCAGCGGCCAGACCCGCCGCGCGCTGCCCGCCCCGTGCCGGTCGGTGTAGCCGATCTCCACCGCGCGCTCCGCCCAGGCCGCCTCCCGCAAGGCACCGAGATGCGCCGGCACCTCCGCTTTCGGCTCATAGGCATAGGACAGCAGCGCGACATGCCGCGCCTCCTCCGCCTTGCGCGGCGGCAGTGTCGCGGTCACCTTCGCCAGCACCCGCTCGGCGGCATCGGCCAACGCCGGATCGCCCTGCCAGTGCAACCAGCCAAGCCCCAGCACCAGCGCTTCCAGCTCCATCCGGTCAAACATCTGCGGCGGCACCGCCGGGTCTTCGGTAAGGGAGTAGCCATAGCCCGCCGCACCGTCGATCAGCGCCCCGCCCGCGCGCAGCGCCGCGATGTCGCGGTAGAGCGTGCGCGCCGACACCCCCGTTTCCGCCGCCAGCCGCGCGGCGGTGACGGGTGCCGGCAGGCGGCGCAGCGCATCGAGCAGGCGAAACAGACGATCGGCGCGGGCCATGCGCTCTCCTGACGGTTTCTGACAGGATGGCCCGTGCATATTGACCCCGTCAACACCCGTAGTCCCGAAAGGCGTCCCAACATGCTCACCCTCTATTTCTCCCCGAAATCGCGTGCCTCCCGGATGCTCGCGCTGGTCCACGAAATGGATCTGCAGGACCGGATCAGTCTCGAACACGTCACGATTCCACGGCGTGACGGCACCGGCGAGCCGGACCCGGCCAACCCGCACCCCGACCGTAAAGTGCCCGCCCTGCGCGACGGCGACACGCTCATCACCGAGAGCCTGGCGATCGCGGTCTATCTCACCGACATGTTCCCCGAAGCGGGTCTTGGCCCGGTCGTGGGCGATCCTCTGCGCGGGCCCTACCTCACGTGGCTTGCGTATTATGCCGGCGTGATCGAACCGGTCTACAACGCGCAGGTCGCCGGGGTCGGCGATCACCCGGTGTTCCAGTCGTCGTTCCGCGGTGTTGCCGAGGTCGAAGCCCGGCTGATCGACACGTTCGCCGATGGCCGCCCCTACCTGCTCGGCGACAGCCTCTCGGCGGCCGATCTCCTGGTCCAGTCGCCCTATATGTGGTTCCCCGACGGCGCACCGGACGACTCCCACGTGAAGGCCTGGATCGACCGGGTGGCGGCGCGACCCTCCTACGCCTGGGTCGCCGAGGTCGAAGCGGCGTATGAACCCGGTTGAGGCGTTGCGAGACAGCGCCGAAACAGACCGGATCGCCAATGTCGCGAGAACGCCGAAGGCGTGGCAGGGCATTGGCGTCTCACTGTTTCTCGAAACCCTCTAGGCAGGTTTCTGCCGCGAGATCTGAACCGCGAGGATACCGACCGTCACGATCGCGACGCCGACCACATCCAGCACCCCCAGGGTCTCGCCAAGCAGCAACGCCGCAATGGTCACCCCGAAGAACGGGTTGAGAAAATGGAAGGTCGAGGCGCGCATAGGCCCGATGCGTCCCACCAGCGCGAACCAGACCCAGGTGGCTGCAAGCCCCGGAACGAGGGTCGTATAGGCAAAGGCCGCCACCAGCTGCCAACTCCAGGTGACCGTATGGTCCTCGAACACCAGACCGAACGGCGCCAGCACCACCGCGCCGACCAGCATCTGTAGCCCGACCACCATCAGGAGATTACCCCCGCCCGACGCGGTCCGCACGGTGAGCGTGGCCACCGCCAGAGCGATGGCGGCGATGATGCACAGCGCGAGCCCGGTCAGGTCGACCCCGCCCGAGATCCGCGTGCCCATGATCAGGCCGACACCGGCAAAGCCCAGCACCAGGCCGCCAAGCGCCAGCGGGGTGAGCTTTTCACGGAATACAGCCCAGCCGAGGAACGCCACGATCAGCGGCATCGTCGAGGCGATGATCGAGGCAAACCCGGCTTCCAGCCATTGCATCGCCACGAAGTTGAGCCCGAGATAGAGCGCGTTCTGGCTGATCCCGAAGACGACCACCGAGATCCATTGCCCGCGGGTGAGCCGGATCTTCTGCCCCAGCGCCGCGGCGATCGCCATGCCGAGCAGGCCGGAGATGACGAAGCGCACGGCCAGCGTGGTGATCGGTGGCGCATCGGCCACGATGATGCGCGCCGAGGTGAAGGCCGAGGACCACATGAAGACAAAGGCCAGCCCCATGAAGATTGCGCGCAGGTCCATTCTTTCTCCGATCGCCGCAATGAAAAGGGCCGCCTTTCGGCGACCCTGATCGAATTCCAGAACTGGTTCAAGCTCAGCCGTTGGCGGCGTCTTTCAGAGCTTTGGCCACGGTGACCTTGACCACCTTGTCGGCTTCTTTCTTGATCTGCTCGCCGGTGGCCGGGTTGCGGACCATGCGCTCGGGGCGCTCGCGCAGGTAGAATTTGCCGACGCCGGGAAGGGTGACGGCGCCACCGCCCGCGACTTCATTGGTGATCACGCCGGTGATCGCGTCCAGCGCTGCCGAGGCCGTTTTCTTGTCCGAGCCCATTTCCTCGGCCAGTGCGGCCACAAGTTGGGTCTTGGTCATCGGTTTCGCCATGTATCTTTACTCCTCAGATATCCCGGTTCCCGGGGTTTCATTGCGGGCATTTAAATGATTGTAGTGGGGGGGCACAACAACTTGTGTGCCGAAATACCCCAAAAACAAGGGATTTGACCCTGTTTTTTGCCGATTGGCGTCAGAGGAAGGCGGTCTCGTCGAAGGATCTGAGCTTCCGGCTGTGAATTCGCTCCAGCGGCATGTCGCGCAACATCTCCATCGCCCGTATGCCGATCTGCAGGTGGCGTCCGACTTGCGTGGTGTAAAAGTCCGTCGCCATACCCGGCAATTTGAGCTCACCGTGCAGGGGCTTGTCGGAAATGCACAGCAGCGTGCCGTAGGGAACCCGGAACCGGAACCCGTTGGCGGCGATGGTGGCGCTTTCCATGTCGAGGGCGATGGCGCGCGACTGGCTGAGGCGCAGGACCGGCCCGGTATGCTCCCTCAGCTCCCAGTTGCGATTGTCGAAACTGGCCACCGTGCCGGTCCGCATGATCCGCTTGAGATCGTACCCTTCCAGCTGGGTGACCTGCGCCACGGCGTTTTCCAGCGCGATCTGGATCTCGGCCAGCGGCGGGATCGGCACCCAGATCGGCAGATCGTCGTCGAGCACCTTGTCTTCGCGCAGGTAGGCATGGGCCAGCACGAAATCGCCCAGCGCCTGGCTGTTGCGCAGCCCCGCGCAATGGCCGACCATCAGCCAGGCATGCGGCCTCAGCACCGCGATGTGGTCGGTCGCGGTCTTCGCGTTCGACGGGCCCACACCGATATTGACCAGGCTGATCCCCGCGCCATCGGCCCGCGTCAGGTGATAAGTCGGCATCTGCGGCTGTTTCGGCAGCTGCGGGATCTCCCCTTCCGGGTCGGTCATCACCACGTTCCCGGGCGCCACCAGCGCGGTGTAGCCGCTCTCGGGGTCGGCCAGCGCCGACCGCGCAAAGGCCTCGAACTCGTCGAAATAGAACTGGTAGTTGGTGAACAACACGTGGTTCTGGAAATGCTCGGGATCGGTGGCGGTGTAATGCGACAGCCGCGCGAGCGAATAGTCGATCCGCTGGGCGGTGAAGGGCGAAAGCGGTTCACTGCCGTCCTCATGGTGAAATCCGACACCGTTGACGATGTCGTCGTTGGTGTTCGCGAGGTCCGGCACGTCGAACACGTCGCGCAGCGGAAACCCCATCGCCCCTTCCTGCGGCACCGTCAGGTCCGACCGTCCGGCCACCGCGAAATGCACAGGGATCGGCGTCGTCGACACCCCGATGCTGACCGGCACATCGTGGTTCTGGATCAGCAACCCGATCTGCTGGGTCAGGTAACTGCGAAACAGATCCGGCCGGGTCACGGTCGCCGAATAAGTGCCGGGCGCGCTGACATGGCCGAAGGCCAGGCGGCTGTCGACCCGGACATGGCTCGACACGTGCAGCCGGATCTCCGGGTAGAAGGCGCGAAACCGCGTCTCCGGATGGGTCGTATGCCCGGCGACCTCAGAGAAGTGCCGGGTGAGAAAATCGCACGCCGCCCCGTGAAGCTCTTCCAGCCGGGCCACGGCCGCCGCCGCGTCGGTGAAACCCTCGGGCTCCGGCGTCTCCGGCGTGACCACCGGCAGGAACAGGGGATTGACCGCCATCAGCTTTCCTCGAACAAGTCTGTGATTTCAAATCGGGTGACATCGACCAGACCGAGATCGGAGATCCTCAGTTCCGGGATCACCACCAGCGCCAGCAGCGAATGCTGCATATAGGCGTTGTTGAGCGTGCAGCCGCATTCCGCCATCGCCGCGACCATCCGCTCGGCCTTTGCGGCCACCTCGCGCGCCGGTTCCTGGCTCATCAGCCCGGCGACCGGCAGCTCGACCAGCGCGATCTCCGCACCGTTGCGAAACACCGTGATGCCGCCGCCCACCTCGCCCAGCCGGTTGGCCGCGCGCGCCATGTTTTCCCGGTCGGTCCCGACGACGATCATGTGATGGCTGTCATGGGCCACGGTCGAGGCAATCGCCATCCGGCCGCCGTAGCCGAACCCGGAGACAAACCCGTTGGTCACACCGCCGGTGCCCTGGTGGCGCTCGACGAGTGCGATTTGTGCTACATCATTTTCTGCATCGACCGCCACCACCCCATCGATCACCGGCAGCTCCGCCGTGAGCGCCTTGGTGGGGGCCTGGTTCTCGATCACCCCGATAACCTTGGCATTGACGGCATTCGCCCCGTCCTGCGCCATTACCTCGAAATCTCCCGCCGCCAGCACCTTGCCAAGATGCACTGTGTTACGCGCACGCTCGGGCCAGTCCAGGTGCGGGCAGTCCACGAGCACCTCGCCCGCCTCCGCCACGCGGCGCCCACGGGCAAAAACCTGGTCGACGGGCAAGCTCACGAGATCGGACGTCAGGATCACATCCGCCCGCCGTCCCGGTGCAATAGAGCCTATTTCACGCTCCAGGTGGAAGTGCTCGGCGGTGTTGATCGTCGCCATCTGAAGCGCCACCAGCGGATCCGCGCCGCAGGCGATCGCATGGCGCACGACCCGGTTCATGTGGCCGTCGTTCACCAGCGTGCCCGAGTGGCAATCGTCCGTACACAGGATGAACCCGCGCGGATCGAGCCCCTTCTCGGTCACCGCCGTGATCTGCGCTTCGACGTCGTACCACGCCGAACCCAGCCGCATCATCGACTTCATCCCCTGCCGCACCCGCGCCACCGCATCGGCCTCGCAGGTGCCCTCGTGATCGTCGGCCGGTCCCCCGGCCGCGTAGGCATGAAAGGCGGGCCCGAGGTCCGGGCTCGCGTAGTGCCCGCCCACGGTCTTGCCCGCAGTCTGAGTGGCCGCGATCTCGGCCAGCATCTTGGCGTCTCCGGCCACCACACCCGGGAAGTTCATCATCTCGCCGAGCCCGACAATCCCGGGCCAGCCCATCGCCTCCGCCACGTCTTCGGGGGTGATCTCGTGTCCGGTCGTCTCCAGCCCGGGCGCGGAGGGGGCGCAGGAGGGCATTTGGGTAAAGATGTTGACGGGCTGCAACAGCGCCTCGTCATGCATCAGCCGCACGCCCTCGAGGCCCAGCACATTGGCAATCTCGTGCGGGTCGACGAACATCGAGGTGGTCCCATGCGGGATCACCGCGCGGGCAAACTCGGCCGGCGTGAGCATGCCGCTTTCGATGTGCATATGGGCATCGCACAGGCCCGGAATCAGGTAGCGCCCATCTGCCTCGATCACCTCGGTCTGATCGCCGATGCAATGCGACGCATCCGGGCCCACATAGGCGAAACGCCCCGCGGCAATCGCCACCTCCCAGCCGTCGAGCACCTCGCGCGAATGCACGTTCACGAGCTTTCCACCACGGATGACGGTCTCGGCCGCCGCGCGGCCCGCGGCCACGGCGACAAGCAAAGGGGCCGTTTCGGCCCAGGTCTGAAAACCGGACGGATTTTTACTCATGGGTCAATTGTGAAGCATCGGAGGGCACGCGCAAGCCCGAAACTTTCGCTGGGAACTCGCCGCCGATCATGGCCTATTGAACCCGGCTCAAGAGGCCCCTGACTCGCGCACCACTTGCGGGCGTCCGGTCGTATTCTTCAGGGCCATCGCCTCGGACAAAGGAGGGATGAGATGAACGTCGAAACACCCCGGCCCAACATCGGTCACCTGCAAGAGCGCGCCGAACTTGCCGCGACCTTCCGCTGGACCGCGCGGCTGGGCATGCACGAAGCGGTGTCCAACCACTTCTCGCTGGCGGTGAACGCCGACGGCAGCCAGTTCCTGATGAACCCGAACCAGGTGCATTTCAGCCGGGTGAGAGCCTCCGAGCTGCTTCTGCTCGATGCGAACGACGCTGCGACGCTTGAGCGGCCCGGCGCGCCCGATCCCACCGCCTGGGGTCTTCACGGCAGCCTGCACCGGCTCTGCCCGCATATTCGCTGCGCGATGCATGTGCATTCGATCCATGCCACCGTGCTCGCCGCGCTCGCCGACAGCCGCCTGCCCCCCATCGACCAGAACACGGCGATGTTCTACGATCGCCACGTGATCGACGAGGCGTTCGGCGGGCTGGCCTTCGAAGAGGAGGGCATACGCTGTGCGGCCCTCCTGAAAGAGCGCAAGAAGCACACGCTCATCATGGGCAACCACGGGGTGATGGTCACCGGCACCACCGTCGCCGAGACCTTCAACAGGCTCTACTACTTCGAACGCGCCGCCGAGACCTATATCCGCGCGCTCCAGACCGGCCGGCCGCTCCGGGTGCTGCCGGACGAGATCGCCGAAAAGACCGCGCGGGAAATCGACGATTACCCGGGCCAGGCGATACGTCACCTCGCCGAGGTCATGGCGATCCTCGACGAAGAAGGCGACAGCTACGCCAGCTAGCCAGAGGTATGACCGGCATGATCCCCACGCTTCTCTCTTTCGGCCACGGCTATTCCGCCCGCGCCTTTACCCGCCTCGTGCGCGACCGCGGCTGGCGGGTGTTTGGCACAACGCGCGCGCCGGAAAAGGCCGACGTGCTGCGCAAGGAAGGCGTGGTGCCGGTGATCTGGCCCGGCAGCGACCTGGGATTGGCCCTCGCCCAGGCCACCCATATCCTGATATCCGCCGCGCCGGACGACGATGGCGACCCGGTCCTGGCCGAACTGGCGGGCGAGATCATGCGCCGGGCCGAGCAGTTGGAATGGGTGGGATACCTCTCGACCACCGGCGTCTACGGCGACCACCAGGGCGGCTGGGTCGACGAGACGACACCGCTGACCCCCTCGACCAAGCGCGGGCACCAGCGGGTGAAGGCGGAGGCGCAGTGGCAATCGCTGGCCGAGCTCGCCGCCCTGCCCCTGCACATCTTCCGGCTGGCCGGGATCTACGGACCCGGGCGCGGGCCTTTTTCAAAGGTGCGGCGCGGCACTGCGCGGCGCATCGTCAAGCCCGGGCAGGTGTTCAGCCGCATCCACGTCGACGATATCGCCCGCGTCCTGATGGCCAGCGTCGACCATCCCAACCCCGGGGCGATCTACAATGTCTGCGACAACGAGGCGGCGCCGCCGGAAGACGTTCTGGCCCACGCCGCAAAGCTTCTCGGCGTCGATCTGCCGCCCGAGGAGGAATACACGACCGCCGAGATGACGCCGATGGCGCGCAGCTTCTACGCGGAGTCGAAGCGGGTCCGTAATGACCGGATCCGGAATGAACTCGGTGTGGAGTTGCTCTATCCCACCTACCGCGAAGGGCTCGCGACCTTGCTGGAGGCGGAGACCAGACGAGAATAGGGCGCCCGCAGGCGCCCTATTCAACCGTTACCCAATTATTTTTGCGTTGCTTACAGCAGCCACACAGCCGACGCGACGGAGATCAGGAAGAGGACCGGCGGCAGGATGTGGTGGTTCACTGAAGAGGTGGCCGCCTGTTCGACGATCACGGTGGGTTCGATGATCGGCGGCGCGACAGACCCCGCGACCGCGGACGTGGCCACGAGCGCGAAAGCGGCACCGAGGATAAGTTTCTTCATATTGCGTTTCTCCAGGTTGCGCAGGCTCATTGCGGCGAATATCCCGATTCCAGATTGGACTGTCCAGAAAGCCACCGGCAATCCTCCGCAATCGCGGACAAACTGTTGCATTTCCGGTGCATTTCTGCGGATGTCAGGCCCGTTTCGCGTCGATCTGAGCGATTCCGAGCGCGTCGAGCACCTTCGCGGCGATATCGTCACCAGTCAGGCCAGCCGTTTTGTACATGTCCGCCGGGCTCGCATGGTCGATGAACGTGTCGGGAAGAATCATCGAGCGGAATTTGAGCCCCTCGTCGAAGACGCCATTCTCGGCAAGCAGTTGCGCGACATGGCTGCCGAACCCGCCGACAGCCCCTTCCTCCACGGTCACCAGCACCTCGTGATTGCGGGCAAGACCGAGGATCAGGTCCTCGTCCAGCGGCTTCATGAACCGCGCGTCGGCCAGCGTCGGGGTGATCCCGCGCTGGCCGAGCTTCTCGGCCGCATCGCGCGCGTGTTCAAGCCGGGTGCCGAGCGTGAGCAGCGCAACCCGTGCGCCCTCCTGCACGATCCGCCCCTTGCCGATCTCGAGCACCTGCGGTGCCTCGGGCATATCCACCCCGACCCCTTCGCCGCGCGGATAGCGCACCGCCGAGGGCCCGTCGTTGATCGTGTGCGCGGTCGCGACCATATGCGCGAGCTCCGCCTCGTCCGCCGGCGCCATGATGACGAACCCGGGCAGGTTGCCGAGATAGGCGAGGTCGTAACTGCCGGCATGGGTCGCCCCGTCCTGGCCGACCAGCCCGGCCCGGTCGATCATGAACCGCACCGGCAGCCGCTGGATCGCCACGTCATGCACCACCTGGTCGTAGCCGCGCTGCAGGAAGGTGGAGTAGATCGCGCAGAACGGCTTCATCCCCCCGGCGGCGAGACCGGCGGCAAAGGTCACCCCGTGCTGCTCGGCGATCCCGACGTCGAACACACGGGTCGGAAAACGCTCGGCCATCGGGTTGAGGCCGGTGCCATCGGGCATCGCCGCGGTGATCGCGCAGACCTTGTCGTCGGCCTCGGCAAGCGCGGTGAGGGTCTTTCCGAACACGGATGTGTAGGTGGGCGCATTCGACGGCGACTTGTGCTGTTTGCCGGTCACCACGTCGAACTTGGCCGTCGCATGGCCGCGGTCGCGCGCGTTCTCGGCGGGCGCATAGCCCTTGCCCTTCTGGGTGATGACATGCAGCAGCACCGGCCCGGTGGCGCGGTCATGCACCTGCTGCATCACCGCCCACGAGGTGCTCCATGTCGTGGCCATCCAGCGGCCCGACATAGGAAAATCCCAGCTCCTCGAAGATCGTGCCGCCGACAGTCATCGTCTTGAGCACTTCCTTGGCCCGGCGCGCACCTTCCTGGAACGGGCCGGGCAACAGGCTCACAGCCCCCTTGGCGGCCGCCTTGAGCTCCTGGAAGGGCTCCGCCTCATAAAGCCGCGACAGGTAATTCGACAGCGCGCCCACCGGCGGGGCGATCGACATGTCGTTGTCGTTGAGAATGACAAACAGGCGCTTGTGCAGATGACCTGCGTGGTTCATCGCCTCCCAGGCCATGCCCGCGGTCATCGATCCATCGCCGATCACCGCCACCGCATCGCCCAGCGCCGGCTCCGGGCTGCCGCCCATCTCGCGGGCCAAGGCAAAGCCGGTGGCCGCAGAGATCGAAGTGGAGCTGTGCCCGGCCCCGAACGGATCGTAGGGGCTTTCCGACCGCTTGGTGAACCCCGAAAGCCCTTCTTTCTGGCGCAAGGTGCGGATCCGGTCGCGGCGCCCGGTCAGGATCTTGTGCGGATAGACCTGGTGGCCCACGTCCCAGATGATCCGGTCGCGCGGCGTGTCGAAGATGTGGTGAAGCGCGACCGTCAGCTCGACCACGCCAAGACCGGCCCCGAGATGGCCACCGGTTTCCGACACGGCACTGATCGTCTCCGCCCGAAGCTCATCCGCCAGCTGGCGGAGCTCCCCGACCGAAAGACCTTTCATGTCGGCGGGCGACTGAATGCGGTCTAGGAGCGGGGTGCAGGGGCGTTCGGACATATTATGGGACTCTGTGCTCTTTATTTTTATACTTCACGGGCAATAACGAAGCGCGCGGCTTCCCGCAAGACATCGGCCCGCGCCCCATAGGAAGTGAGCGCATCCTGCGCTTCTTGCACCAACTCCCTTGCGCGGGATTTCGCCGGTTCGAGCCCCAGCAGCGACACGAAGGTCGCTTTGCCCGCCTCGGCGTCCTTGCCCACGGCCTTGCCCACGGTGCTGGCATCGCCCTCGACGTCGAGCACGTCGTCGGCGATCTGGAAGGCCAGGCCCAGCGCATCGCCGTAGCGGGTGAGCGGGCCTGTGTCTTCGCCCGCAAGCAGCGCGCCGGCGGCGGCGGACCAGCGAATGAGCGCCCCGGTCTTGCCCGCCTGGAGCGCGATGATCTCGTCGAGGGTGAATGGTGCGGCGGCACTTTCGGCGGCGATGTCGAGCGCCTGACCCAGCACCATGCCGCGTGCGCCCGCCGCATGGGCAAGGCTGCGCGCGAGCGCCGCGCGCACCTCCGCGGGCCCGGTTTCGGGCTCGGTCACCAGCTCGAACGCCAGCGATTGCAGCGCGTCGCCGACGAGAATGGCCGTCGCCTCGTCCCATTTCCTGTGCACCGTCGGCTGCCCGCGCCGCATGTCATCGTCGTCCATCGCCGGCATGTCGTCATGCACCAGGCTATAGGCATGGATCGCCTCGACCGCCGCCGCCGGAAACCGCGCGGCAGACGCGGGCACGCCCAGCATGGCCGCGCCTTCAAGCACCAGAAACCCGCGCAACCCCTTGCCGCCGGCGACGGCATAGCGCATCGGCGCGGCCATCGGCCCGGAAACCGGCAAGGCATCGACAAGACAGCCCCTGGCGATCTGGGCCGTCTCGGTCAGGCGGTCGGCGAACATCTCAGAGCCCTTCGACAGGGGTCGTCCCGTCAGGGGCACCATTCGCGTCGAGCGTGATCTGGGCGACCTTCTCCTCGGCCTCCCGCAGCTTGACCTCGCAGCGCGCTTTCAACTGCGCCCCGCGTTCGTAGAGCGCGATCGACTGGTCGAGCGCCACCTCGCCGCGTTCGAGCTGGCCGACGACCGCTTCGAGCTCCGCCATCGCTTCCTCGAAGCTCATTTTTTCCACCGGCTTGTCGTTCATGCGCCCCGCTCCATCAGAACTTCCACGTGCAGACCGACACTCTCGGCCAGTGCTTCGAGATCATATCCCCCCTCGAGGGTCGAGACCACCCGGCCACCGCAGCAATCGGCGGCGAGATCGCAGATCCGGTCGGTGATCCAGCCGAAATCCTCCGTCGTCCAGTGCAGCCCCGCGAGCGGGTCGCGTTGGTGGGCGTCGAACCCGGCCGAAACGATGATGAGCTCGGGCTTCCAGTCGCCGACCCAGGGCAAGATCTGGCCGTCCCAGGCGTCCTGCATCTCGGCGCGCCCGGTGCCTTCGCTGAGCGGCACGTTCTTCACCTGGAGATAGGCGCCCTGCTCATGCGCGGCCCCGGTGCCGGGAAACAGCGGCATCTGGTGAGTCGACGCGAAGTGGATCCGGCTCTCGTTCCACAGCACTTCCTGGGTGCCGTTGCCGTGGTGGACGTCGAAATCGAGGATCGCGACCCGGTCGAGCCCGTGCGCCTCCAGCGCATGCAGCGCGCCGATGGCGGCATTGGCGAACACGCAAAAGCCCATGGCCCGCGCGCGTTCCGCATGGTGCCCCGGCGGGCGCATGCCGACGAAGGCATTCGCCACCTCGCCGTCGAGCACCGCGTCGATGGCCGAGGTGATCCCGCCCACCGCCCGCAGCGCCGCGTTCCACGTCCCCGGCGAAAGCGTGGTGTCGGGATCGACCTGCACCCAGCCCTCGTCGGGTATGTTGTCGCGGATCGTGTCGACATAGACCTGCGGATGGGCGCGGCGGACCGCGTCGATCTGCCCGATCGGCGCCGCGCGCCGGTCGAGCGCCGCGAAACCGGGCGCGGACAGTGCTGCCTCTATCGCCTTGAGCCGGGCTACCTGTTCGGGGTGCCCGGGCGGATTGACATGGGAAAGTCCGTCGGGGTGGGTGTAGTACGCCGTTGTCATGGCTAGACCATGATCCTTTCGCGCGCCGGTGCCAAGATGGCGGCGGGCAATTCGCCCGATTTGACGCCGGCGGGGGGCCGTCGCCGGGGCGCGCACGCCCGGCCCGGTGCACTGCGCCCTCCCGGTGAGGGCCGCTCCGGACCACGGCCGGCCGAAAAACCTCACGCCCAAAGACTCCATGTCGCGCCGGCCGTAGCAATCGGCAGTCCATGACACCGAAACGCCAGCCGGCGGGGCAGAACCATCAGAACACCGAGCGCAGCCAGTCCCAGTTGTAGAGGAGGTTACTGAGCGGATGCAGCGGTTCATCCTCCGTCACCCGGCGGGCGGTCTCCCGGTAGTCCTCGACGGCGTCCAGCAACGCGCCGACCTGCGGCGTGTCGAGGAACACCAGCCCGTTTTCCGTGTCATGCCAGAAGGCCCGATGATCGAGGTTCGTGCTGGTCGAGACCGCCAGCCGCCGGTCGATCACCATCAGCTTGGTGTGCATCATGCGCGGCCGCGGGAAGTATTCCTCGATCTCGAACCGCCCGGCATTGCGCGCCGCATACCGCCGGTTCAGCGCGGTGATGATGAACCCGGCGGGATCGGTCGATTCAATCCGCGCGATCATCCGCACCCGCACGCCCCGCGCCTGCGCGCGCACCAGGGCCTTCTGGATCGCCGGCGGCGGGTTCAGGTAGGGCGTGACGATCAGCACCTCCTCTCCCGCCGCGTCGATCGCGTCCACAAACCACCGGACCTGGTCGCGCCCGTCGGCCCAGGGCAGCGACAGAAAATGCCGCATCCCGCGGACCCGATCGGTCTCTGCCGTCCGCGAGGGTCCGACAGACTGGGTCTCGGCATCGCGGTTCCACAACGCCAAGTGATGCGCGGCGACGTTGCGCACCGCCGCGTCATCGCGCAGCTCCACCTCGAGGTCCTCGTAGACCGAGTAGAAGCCGATGTCCTGGAAGCTGTTCTCGTCATAGGTGTGCAGGAACGGCCAGTCCTGCAGATCGAACGGGCGCGAAAAGAAGAAGCCGTCATGCTGGTTGCGCCCGCCGAAGATGTAGCGCGAGCGCCCGGGCTCGGACGAAAGCGCGAGAAACGCCCGCGTGTGCTGCACCCGGTGGATCTGGTCGATGAGATCGCCGGCTCCCCCGATCCCGCGCCCCCGCCACTGGTAGTACTGGATCTGGATGTTCGGATACCGCGCCGCGAGCGAGTCGTAGAAAATGCGGTCTTCCTTGAGCATGAGCACGCCGGTCACCAGGATGCGCACCTGCGTCCCGCGCATCGCGTGATGGGCCAGCATCCGCGCCGTCAGGTACCCGACGTAATCGGACCGGATATGCAGATACGAGATCTGGATCAAATCGAGCCGGGGCGCCTTCGAGAAGTCGAGCGGCAGGTCGGGGTTGCCACTGGTCAGAACGTCCCGCGGCACGGTGCTCCCGGTCAACGCCTCGATCCGCGCGTTCAGCGCATCCAGCGGGTCCGCGAGCAGCCGCACCGGGCCGGGATCGACCGGACAGGTCTGCAGCATCGCGCCGTCGTCGAGAAACACCCTCTGGAGCGGGTCGAGCCGCAGATCCGGGTCCACCCGGCAATCGAGCGCCCCCCGCGACAGCGCCGCCAGCTTTGGCATGCCGCTTTCCGGGCGCAGGGCGACGCCATGGCCGTCCCCCCAACCGACCCGGCAGGCGCCCGTTTCGCGCCGCCAGTCCAGCGTGACGACACCGTGCCCGCGCGGCGGCAGGGTGATCTGACCGGTCTCCCCGGGCGCCAGCTGCTGATACGGCGCGCCCTCCTGCCGGATCCGCGCAGGCCCCTCGCAGCGCAGGTCGGCGGTGATCGGCGCGCGCGCGACCGCTTCGATCCGTATCCGGGACCGATGTGCATCCAGATCGGGGATCACGAAATACGCATCCGCCTGCGCCGGCCCGTCAGCCCTCAGAAACAGCGTCGCTTCGCTGCTGCGCCAGTTCGCGTCCTTGGGTGAAGAAACCGCGCCGTCGCCTTGCCCATACCCTTCGCGCGGGGCGCAGCCGATCTGCAAAAGCAGCGCCAGCAGCACAAGCAGAATGCCGGCCACCCGAATGCGCACCTTTGCTGAAGCCATGCACCGCTCCTCGTCTCACGTGTCTGAGGCAGGACAGTAGTGCCGCGTTCGCGCCATGAGGTCCATCGCCCATCACTGTGCCTATGCGATCCCGGCCGCACCGGAAAGATCGCGGCACTCACCGGTCGTCGGACAGCCCTGCTGTTGCGGAGCGATCCGCCCAGGGCGGCCGAACCCGGACCCTGTCATTTTTGCGGGCGATGACAACGCTTCGGCCCTTTAGCGGCGGTCCACAGCGGGCGCGAATGCCCCGTTCCCCTCCGGCCCCGGGCGCGCCCTAATGCCGCAGATGGTCGGTGCCGAAAGTGGCAGCTTCGGGCTGCCGGGGCGGATCGACGCGGAATAGCCCACCGGGGCGGATGCACCACGCCGTGTCACGGCAAGGCCATGTTCCTTTGGCGCGCCGGTGCCTGGATAGCGGCAGGCATTTGGCCGGATTCGACCCGGGTGGGGCACGCAAAACTGCCGGGGGCGGAGCTTTCTGGCTGTCAAAAAGTATCCCCGCGCGGGCCGTTTCGACACCAAAGCGGGCGCTTGGCGCGCCCGTTTTGCTTTCGCGGTCTGTGGTCTAGGCGGCCTCGGTCAGCCGTTCCAGGATCTCCAGCCTGCTCGGGGACACATCCGTATGGTGGTGCGCCAGTTTCCACGCCGCGTTCTCCCGGCGATAGACGTTGGTCACCCGGTGAAGGATCCTGGCTTCGTGGCCGGCGATGATCAAGGTCCCGGTTTCCACACCGGTTTCGATCGCCATGTCCGATCCCGCATCGATCGATTGATCCTCCAGCCGGATTTCACCGCCGCCGGCGATTTCGGCCACCTTGCCGAAGGACGCGATGATGGCGTCATAGCCGGTGTCGCGCCCGCCGATGGGGTGTTGCGCCGTCACCCCGTCGCCTTTGGCCCAGATGTTTTGCATTGCGGCCCCATCGCCGTGCGCCATGCTGTTGAGCGCGTCATAGAATGCGACCGAGGCCGCGCGAACGTCATTCAGTTTGGACATGGTTTGGTCTCCTGTGTTGCGGGCGCATGCGGGAGGGCCCGGCCCATGCCGAACGCCCCGTCGCCCATGATTGAAGTGAGGCGGGCTAAGCCGCGGGTTCTTGCGTTCCGGATTTCACCGATGCGAAGAAATCGGCCCGACGATTGGTCTTCGGGAACGGCGTCTCAGGCGCCGCGACGTCAAGAAAGCGGCAAAGTGGCGCCCACCCATCGCCGACACTGAACACCAGGGCCGTACCCTGTGCGTCCAGGTCCCGCACGGCCGCTTCGTTGTCGCGGTACGCCTTCAGAATGCCGTCCCGATCGGTCCGGCCCCGCAGGGCTTTGCCGACGATGACCTTCTCCATCATCTCGAACCACGGGACCGCGTTTTGCGGCCATGCCTCCCGGTCGAGGACCAGCGGCAGGATCGTCTGGGAGAAGCTGCCGTACCAGTCCTCGGGATCACGGTAGGACAGGATGATCCTCGCGTCCGGATTGGCGTTGAGCACCTCCGGCCAGTAGGCCGAAACCGGGAAGTCCACGGCCGACCGAAAACCCGAAAAGATCCTGTCGAAGTCGGGGTGCCCGTCCGCAACCTGCGCCCAGGCCCGGATCTGCTGCGGATCGGGAACGACTTCGGACATATGGTGGCAGGGACCGAAGCCCAGCAGTTCCAACGCGGCCTTCAGTGAGTAGGTCCCGGTTCGGCCGAACCCTGCGCCGATGATTTCGAGTGCCATTGCGTCCGGTCTCCTCTATGAATCAGATCAATCAATGCTGTCTGATATTTGTTCACTGAGGGCATGATGGGCAATTTACTGTTCAATAGTCGAACGAAACGATTTCATAGGTCATGAACGAAATCGATTTACATCGCGTCGATCTCAATTTGCTTGTCGTCTTCGAGGCGTTGATGGAGACGCGCAGTGTCACGATGACGGCAGACAAGATCGGGCGCACGCAGTCCGCAGTCAGCCACGCATTGGCAAGGCTCAGAGACCAACTTGACGATCCTCTGCTCGTGCGGGTCGGCGGCAAGATGCACCCCAGCCCCTATGCCGAGGCCATCATCGAGGATGTCCGGCCGATCCTGCGCAGCATCCGGCGGGTGATCGCCCCTCGGAACCTGTTCGACCCTGGACAAAGCGAACGGGTGTTTCGGATCGCCATGCCGACCCTGACAAAAGTCATTGCCGAGGTGTCGGCCCGGGTCGAGGCCGAGGCGCCGAAGGTGAAGATCGAGTGGCTGCCGGCGCATCACGACGTCTATCCGGCCCTGAGCGAAGGGTTGATCGATCTCGCCCATCTGGGGGGTGCGCCACGTTTGCCCGATGGCCTCGACGAACAGGTCATGGAGCCGTTTTCATGGGTCACCTTCGCGCGGCGCGATCATCCGGCCATCAAGGACTGGGGGATCGACGCCTGGCGCAGGTATCCCCACCTCATGGTCAATGTCACCCGGTCCATGGGCAATCCTTTCCCGGCGTCTCCGTCGTCGGATGTCGGGGGGCGGCGGGTGAGCGCGATGATCAGCGACTCCTCGGGTGTCGCCTCCGTCCTTGCGAATTCCGATTTCCTGGCCACCTTTCCCGCCGTTCTGCTCGCTTGGGACATGGAAGCCCACGGGTTGATCGCGATGAAGCCACCGGTCGACCTCGATCCTGTCCTGGTGCGCTTCTTCTGGAGTGCACGCCTCGCGAACGACGCCGGTGGCATCTGGATCAGATCGATCGTGATCGAAACCTACCGACGCCTGCAAGCGTCAGCAGAGGCGAAGCTTGCCGCCCCGAAGCTTGTCCAGCCAGGTC
>CAVWAE010000004.1:0-133137 GCA_963752895.1 uncultured Alphaproteobacteria bacterium | reverse complement strand
ATTGGATCGTACCCGGCCTCATTGGCCAGTAGACGAAAAGGCGGAAGTCTCGGTATTCTTGTTCATGGCGTGATCTCCATGGCGGTTGCCGCCGCCGGTTTGGGTGTGTTTCCTTCACCCGGAGATTACGCCGCCTTCAAATTTCCACCACCTTCGCGACACGACCGCGCCTGTTGACCTCCCTGAGTGTATCCCGCTCGCGCAGCACTGCGGCGACGGCGGCGCGCTGATCCTCGGGGATGGCGGACAGGTCGACAGTCGCGGTTGCGGGCATGGTCCGAGACTACCCCGAAGCCGCATCGGATGGGTGCCATTTCCCGTGCCTAATTCACTCTGCCGCAGCCGGCCGGCGGGCCTCCAGCGCCCGGACCCTGCGCCAGTCCAGACCGGCAAACAGAGCCTCGAACTGCGCCCGGTTCAACGTCATCACGCCGTCCCGAACCGCCGGCCAGGTGAAGGTGCTCTCCTCCAGCCGCTTGTAGGCCATCACCAGCCCGCTCCCGTCCCAGAACAGGATCTTCAACCGGTCGGCCCGCTTCGCCCGGAACACGAACACCGTGCCGGTGAACGGATCCTCCTTCAGAACCGATTGCACCAGGGCGGCGAGCCCGTCGTGGCCCTTCCTGAAGTCCACCGGCCGCGTCGCCACCAGGATGCGGACCCTGTGGGACGGCATCATCACGATGACGCCCCGAGCGCGTGCACGATCTCGGCAATGCGCGTCGGCCGGCGTATCGGCGTCGAGCTGGACGCACGACATCGCCGACGCTGATCCGGATCTCGTCCGCGGCGGCGAATGTCGGCGACATCAGGTGTCGGAGGCTCCGCGTCGCACACCACGAGCGGGGCGAACACTGCCTCGGCTCATCGCCATCTCGCGGCCGGCAGGACCAGCTCGCCATCCTTCGCCAAACGCCGCCAGGCCGACAAGCTGGTTCGGGCTGAATCCCGAACCGCGCCGCCACGTCGTTGACCGTCGCGCCAGGCCGAAGCGTCTCCGCGACGGCCTGCGCCTTCACCTCATCCGGCCAGCGCCGATGACCGGACGCATGGATCTCCACACCCAGCGATCTGAGAAACGCATTCGTAGCACACATTGCGAAACGCACTCCCTGCCTTGCGATGGGAATGGCCTCGCACTGTCCGCAGCAGCGTGGAAGGTGGGACCCAGCCGACGCTTACGTTTCTGCTCCTGTCGGAACCCGATGGTTTCGGAGTTCTGGCGGAATGCCTCCCACACATCTTGCGTCATCGGCACCTTTGCCGAAGAGCCGTAGCCTTTCCTTCGCAGAACGTGAGGAAATAGCCTTGGAGTGCGCGAGGGGCACAGGTGTCCGTGCTCTCGCGCGGAAGCTGAGGAGATCGCCCAGCACGATCTCCCGAGAGATCAGGCGTAACTCGGCGACCCGTGGCGGAGATTTCGACTACCGCGCGATCAACGCGCAGTGGCACGCGGATTGCGCATTCCGGGGTCATCCGGCCGGGGATTCCGATTTGATCCGGCCACCCATTCCGATTTGATCCGGCCGGGGATTCCGGGGCATCCGGCCACCCCCAATCACCTGAGTGATTGCTGCTGCGAGGCGATCTGAAGCGGGTCTACTCTTCCGCTCTTTTGAGCGGGAGTAGAGCCAGATGAAGAGATTGCCGATGCGGAAGATACGGGAGGCTCTGCGGCTTCGCGCAGATGGATTTTCGGGGCGTCAGATGGCGTAGAGCCTGTCGCTTGGGCGGACGACCGTTTCGCGAGTATTTCCGACGCGCCGAGGTCGCCGGTCTCGGCTGGCCACTGCCCGACGATCTGTCCGACGGCGACCTTGAGCGCCTTCTGTTTCCGCGGTCGGCCGGGGATGTCCGCGGCAGCTATTCCGCAGCCGGACTGGGCCTATGTCCACCGCCGAGCTGCGCCGCAAAGGCGTGACGCTGGCCCTGCTCTGGGAAGAGTACCGGGCGGTTCATCCCGACGGTTACGGCTACAGCCGGTACTGCGAGCTCTACACGCGGTGGGAGGGCAAGCTGTCGCCGGTCATGCGTCAGCGTCATCCTGCCGGCGAGCGGCTGTTCGTCGATTATGCCGGGGCGACGATCGACGTCGTCTGCCCCAAGACCGGCGAGGTGCGCACGGCCCAGCTCTTTGTCGCGGCGCTTGGGCGCCTCCAATTACACCTATGTCGAGGCGAGCTGGTCGCAGAAGCTGCCGGATTGGATCGCCAGTCCCATGTTCGGGCCTTCGCGTTCTTCGGCGGCGTACCGGCGCAGGTGGTCTCGGACAATCTCAAGGCCGGGCGTCACCAAGGCCTGCTTCTACGATCCGGCGATCAACCGCACCTATGCCGACATGGCGGCGCATTACGATACCGCCGTCGTGCCGGCGCGGCCGCGCAAGCCCAAGGACAAGGCAAAGGTCGAGGCGGCCGTGCTGCTGGCCGAGCGCTGGATCGTGGCCCGGCTGCGGAACCGGCGCTTCTTCGGCCTCGATGAATTGAACGCCGCGATCCGCCCGCTGCTTGGATCAGCTGAACGGCAAGGTCACCCGGCATCTTGGTGCCAGCCGCCGGGATCTGTTCGAGCGGCTCGACAAACCCGCGCTGAAGCCATTGCCCGTCGAGCCCTATGTCTATGCCGAATGGAAGCAGTGCCGCGCCGGGCTCGACTATCACATCGATATCGGGCGCCACTATTACTCGGTGCCGCATCAGCTTCTGAAGCAGAAGCTGTGGGTGCGGATCACGGCGCGCACGGTAGAGGTATATTTTAAAGGGCAACGCGTGGCCTCCCATGCCCGCACCTCCGGCAATCGCCAGCATTCGACCCATCGCGAACACATGCCGCCCAATCACCGGTTCCGTGCCGACTGGACACCGGAGCGCATCCGGCGGCAGGCCGCGTCGGATCGGCCCCAATACCGAGACCTTCGTCGAAGTGGTCATGCGCGAACGCAAGCACCCCGAACAGGGCTTTCGCACCTGCCTGGGCGTGATCCGGCTGGCCAAGACCTTCGGCCGCGACCGGCTGGAGGCCGCCTGCGAACGGGCGCTTGCTAATCAACGCCCGGTCCTACTCATCGCTGCATTCCATTCTGAAGAATGGTCTGGATCGCAAACCTCGCACCCGCGCCACGGACGAGCCCGCGATCACCCACCCCAACATCCGTGGCGCAGATTACTTCCACTGAAAAGGACAAGTACATGCTCGACCATCCAACCCTGGATCACCTGAAAGCCCTCAGGCTCGACGGCATGGCCGAAGCCTTCGCCGAGCTTGCAGGCGCAGGACGGCACCGCCGATCTCAGCCACGCCGAATGGCTGGGGCTGCTCATCGACCGGGAGACCGCAAGCCGCGAGACCAAACGGTTCGAGAGCCGCATGCGCACCGCCCGGCTGCGCCACGTCGGCGCCAGCCCCGAAGACGTCGACTACCGCGCCCGGCGCGGCCTCGACAAGGCGCTGTTCCAGGAACTGCTGACCGGCCAAATGGATCGCGGACAAACGCAATCTGATCATCACCGGCCCCTGCGGTGTCGGCAAAACCTGGCTGGCCTGCGCGCTCGCCCAGGCCGCCTGCCGCAATGGCACGACCGTGCTCTACAAACGCCTGCCGCGGCTCTTCGACGAGCTGGAACTGGCCCACGGCGACGGCCGCTTCCCGCGCCTCTTCCGGAGCCTCACCAAGACGCAGTTGCTGATCCTCGACGACTGGGGGCCCGACCGCCTCACCGCCAGCCAGCGCCGCGATCTGATGGAAATCGTCGAGGACCGGTACGGCCGGGCTCCACCCTCATCACCAGCCAGTTGCCACTCACGACCTGGCACGACGTCATCGGAGAACCCACCTTCGCCGACGCCATCCTCGACCGCATCGTGCACAACGCCTACCGCCTCGAACTCAGCGGCCAGTCGCTGCGAAAAACCAAAGCCAAAACCGGTGACGAAAACGGCGAAAGCTGATATCGAAAAACTCACGCCTCAACGCAGCGCGCCACAGGTGGCCGGATAGCCCGGTTTAGGTGGCCGGATGTCGTCGGAACGGGTGGCCGAATTCCCCGGAATGCGCAGTCGGCTATCCAGGCCAGTGACGAACCCGCCTCCGTTCTGGCGGAGCGATTCGGGACGACGGAACAGACCGTCTACAAATGGCGGCACCGCGACAGCGTCGAGGATCGCAGCCACACGCCGCATCGGCTTCAGACGACGTTGACGCCCGCCCAGGAGGCCGTGGCGGTGGCCTTGCGCACGACGCTTCTGGTGTCGCTCGATGACCTGCTGGCTGTGGTGCGCGAGTTCCTGAACCCGAATGCCTCGCGTTCTGGACTGGACCGCTGCCTGCGTCGGCATGGCGTGGGAAACCTGCGCGATCTGAAGGGCAAGGCACCGAAGCCGAAGCACAGCGCCTTCAAGGCGTATGAGCCCGGCTACATCCACATCGACGTGAAATACCTGCCGCAGATGGCCGATGAGAGCTCGCCGCCGCTATCTCTTCGTGGCCATTGACCGCGCGACCCGCTGGGTCTTCATCCGCATCTTCAAGGCCAAGACGGCGGCCAACGCCCGGCGCTTCCTGCGTGACCTGGAACGCGCCTGCCCGCTGCGCATCCGCACCGTTTTGACCGACAACGGAAAAGAGTTCACTGATCGCCTCTTCGGCCTGCGCAAGCGCGCCGCGACGGGCGAGCACGAGTTCGACAAGCTCTGCGCAGCCCTCGATATCGACCATCGCCTGACACCGCCGAAGTCGCCCCAGACCAACGGCATGGTCGAGCGGTTCAACGGTCGCATCGAGGAGGTGCTGCAAAGCCACCACTTCCGATCAGGCGAGGAATTGGAGACGACGCTGCACCGCTATGTCTGGCTCTACAACCAGCAGCTTCCGCAATCAGCCTTGGGCAGCAAGACGCCCTTGCAGGCGATGAAGGACTGGCACAAACTCAAGCCGGAGCTGTTCAAGAAACAGCCATACTACCTGCCGGGATGTGACACCTAACCTCTCAAATTTCTAAAGTAACTGGCGATTTCGCCACGAGAAAGGAAATCCTCTTCTTCAACGCCGTTGTCTAGGCAACCCGCTTCTTTAATGCTTGGCAGAACTCTCGCGCAGTGATGCCTCAGCCAATCCCATCAAATCTGCCGCTACGCTTTCACTTGCATTGTCAAGCGTCATGGCAGGAAGCTGACTTGCCGACGGCGAAGCGTCCACCCTAAGGTATCTTTCGCCAAGCTTGTGCTTCACCATGTAGTCAGTGTTCATTTGCTGAGCGGCGATCATCGCTGAGGTGAGTCGCTGATCCAAGAGCCAGTCGAGCCAACCTAGGTCACTTGGCAGGCTTCCGGCGAAACTGAACTTCGATGTAGTGGTTCCGATGCTAAGAACGTGAACGTCGGCCAAGTCACGATCCAAGAAATGTTGAGCCTCATGCACTGCCAATTCATCGGGACTGTTCGCGTACATGCCACCGTCAGCAAATCGTTCGCTTCCGATGGAATGAAGAGGAAAATACGATGGAGCTGCGGAGGTAGCTAGAGCCACATCGACCAAAGGCAGCTTCCAATCTCGAACCAGACGGGGGTGGTGAGGTGTCTTGAATACCTGCGGGCTGCCCTTTGTGACATTTACAGATGGAATAATGACTTTTTGCTTGAGATCTCCGATGTAAGTTTCCTTGCCTACGAAATTCGAGATCAGCTCTTTTAGCGGTCCAGGATCGTACCGAGCCGAGCCCTTGTTTTTCCAGTAGTCGACTATCTTTCCCGTCCTACTCTTGGGTGGTTCGCTCGTTCCGAAAATCGCCGTTCCCTGAGATGACATCAGCGCGGCGGCGTCTTTCATGGGAGTCTTCCCAGAGGCAATCGCCAGAGCAAGAATTCCCCCTATGGATGTACCGGCAATCAGGTCGAAGCGGCGATGCAGCGGCAGGCCGCTTTCCTCCTCGAGGCCAGCGAGTACTTGAGCAGTGTAGAGACCACGGTAACCGCCGCCGGAAAGTGCCAAGATTCTGAATGTCATACACACAAGATAATGATGCGAGATTTGCGCGCAATGCTAGATGTATTGGTTGCGACCTTCTTTGGTGCCGATCCGCTGGTTGTTCGAAGTTTAGGTGACTTCGTGCGATCGACGTCCACTTTTTCAGACCGCACCGCAGCAGTTCAGTTTGGGGCTGAGCGGCAGCTAAGGGCCGGATGCGGCTGTATCGGGGGCCACCTTGAAGGGCCGCTCCGTCCGCACAGAAGACCTTCGCCAATCTGTCGACCTCGCGCACGCGGCGAACGACCGGTTCAGGGAAGCTGCGGTGTGTCGGCCAAGACGCGTGTGAACGGCAACTCTAGACGGAATCTGTCTTCGCCCGGGCGAAGTGCAGTTAGCGCTATCGGTAGGAATATCAAATACTTGACCCCCCGTCCGAGTTCGCCCACCCGTCGCGAAGTCTTCGCCCGGGTCTCGGTCCGGCCTCAGTCCACCGCCAGCATGTACCCCGCACCGCGCACGGTCTGCAGGTACTTGGGCGATTTCGGATCGTCCTCCAGCTTGCGCCGGAGCCGGGTGATCTGCACGTCGATGGCGCGGGCCTTGGCATGCAGACCCTCCCGCCCGAGCCGCGCGATCACCTCGCCCCGCCCGACCGCCACCCCGGGCTGCGCGGCGAAGACCCGCATCAGTTGCACCTCGGTCGCCGTCAACCGCACCACCTCCGCGTCCCTCGTCAGCGCGCCGCTTTCGAGATCGAACACCATCTGCCCCATCCGCACCACCTTCGGCCCAGGGGTCTCCACCGGCGGCCGCCGGTCGAGGATCGTGTTGATCCGCGTACAGAGCACTGGCGGCTCGAAGGGTTTTTCCAGGCACTCGATATCGCGGCCCGGGGCCGGATGCCCCGGACTTGTGAGCAGCAGGATCGGTGTCGTGAGATCGACGCAGAGCCCGCGGATATCCGGCAGCCGCGCGTCGAGCACGACCAGGTCGAATTCGAGCCCCGACAGCAGGCTGCGGGCATGGGTGCCGTCCCGCGCCACGCTGACGAGAAAGCCCTGGGCCTTGAGATACCCGCGCAGAAGATCGCGCAGGCGCTCGTCGGTATCGACCACGAGCAGGTGTGCGGGTGCCTCCAGGATCATTCCTCGGGCTCCTTCATCCGGTTGAAGTGGCGGCGCATGTCGGGGTCCATCATCGCCTCCAGCACCATGCGAAACCCCCGCACCGCCTCCGGCCCCGCTTCCCGGTAGGCGCTGCGCATCCGCTCGCGCTGCACCTCCGACAAGTCGCGCTCCAACGCCGCGCCGGAGGGCGTCAGGTGAAGGTGACGCTCGCGCTTGTCGCGGGTCCCCACCCGGGCCTCGACAAGCCCTTCCTCGATCAGGGTCCTGAGCACCCGGTTCAGCGATTGCTTGGTGACGCCGAGGATCGACAGCAGGTTGTTGACGGTGGTGCCGGGAGACCGGTGAATGAAGTGCAGCGCCCGATGATGCGCCCGCCCGTACCCCCTCTGGTCGAGGATCCGGTCGGGATCGGCGGTGAACCCGCGATAGGCGAAATACATCGCCTCGATTCCCTTGCGAAGCTGCTCGTCGGTGAGGAACAGAAGCTGCGGGCCGCCCCGTCCGATCTGGTCGTTCATCTGCGCCGCTCCTCCCGAGATCACATTGAATGTTACAAACCTGGTTTTATGTCAGTCTTGTTGACATTCCAAGACTCAACTGTTAGCCAACCTCGGATTTCGCGCAACTATCGGTCCGAACCGGACCTAATCCGCGCAACAAATGCAAAATCTGGACGGGCCTGGAAGGAGAATACCGATGGCTGGTGGCTACGATGACCGCGATGGCAAGATCTGGTTGGATGGCAAGCTGGTGGATTGGCGCGATGCCAACGTGCACATCCTGACCCACGCGATGCACTACGCCTCCTCGGTATTCGAAGGCGAGCGGGCCTATGCCGGGAAAATCTTCCTTTCCGAGCGCCACAGCGAACGGCTGCTGAAGTCGGGCGAGATGATCGACGTGCATATTCCCTGGACCGTCGATCAGATCGAGAAGGCCAAGTACGACGTGCTCGCGGCCAACGGCCTCTCCGACGCCTATGTGCGCGCGGTCGCATTCCGCGGCGCCGGGCCGGACATGGGTGTAAGCTCGGCGCGAAACCCGATCCGCTTGGCCGTCGCGGCCTGGGAATGGGGCAATTACTACGGCGACGCCAAGTTCAAGGGCGCGAAACTCGACATCTCGAAGTGGAAGCGCCCGAGCCCCGAAACCATCCCCACCGCCGCCAAGGCCTCCGGGCTCTACATGATCTGCACGATCTCGAAGCACGCGGCGGAAGAGAAAGGTTGCTCGGACGCGATCTTCTTCGACTACCGCGGCTACGTGGCCGAGGCGACCGGGGCCAACGTGTTCTTCGTCAAGGAAGGCGAAGTCCACACGCCGCTCCCGGACGCGATCCTAAACGGGCTCACCCGGCAGACCGTCATTGGCATGCTGAAGGACCGCGGCATCACCGTGCACGAACGCCATATCATGCCCGAGGAGATGGAAGGCTTCGAGCAATGCTGGCTGACCGGCTCGGCGGCGGAAGTGACGCCGGTTGGTGAAATCGGCCCCTACAGCTTCGAGGTGGGCGCACTGACGCGCGAGATTGCGCAAGCCTACGAGGCGCTCGTGCGGGCCTGACCCGCGCGGATCAGGCGGGTTTCACCCTTCGGTAACGGCTCGGCGGTATTATCACCCGCAGCCGTTACCGGGGAATGACCCATGCACAACACGCGCCGCAGCCTGGTCTATGTCATGTTGATCATCGCCGTCGTCGTCATGCCGACGGCCGTGGCGCTCGGCTGGTACCAATTTACCCGCGACCCCAATTTTCGCCCGCTCGGCATCACCCGCGAAGCCTTGCGCGACTACGGGGTTCCCGGCGCCGGGGTCGATCTGATCGCCTATGTCGACTGGCCCACCGCCAAGGCGGGACATCCCGCGCGCCTGAAACTGGGCAACGACCTCACCAACTCCTTCGCGTCGAAAGGGGTCGAAGCCCGGATCGTGTTTCGCGATGCCAGCGGGTCGCCGCAGATTACCTACGTGATCGGGAAATCGGTCATTGGCCCCTTTCCCGCCAGCCGGGCCGCCGAGGGGATCGCGGCGGCGGTGGAAGCCTACCGGATGCACTGACACCGCCGCGCGGGACCGGCACTTCCGAGAGCCCCCAGAGCCTTCCGGCGCTGCGAGACCGGGGAAAGCGGTTCGAAACCTTGCTTGTGCACCACCCCCGCATCCGGCACGCTTCGGGTCGGGAGACATTGCCATGAACAAGCTGTCATTCGATCTTTCGGGACGGACCGCGCTGGTGACCGGCAGCACGCAGGGCATCGGCTATTCACTCGCAACCGGGCTGGCTGAAGCAGGCGCGCGCGTGGTGTTGAACGGGCGCGACCGGGACAAACTGGACCGGGCCACCGCCGATCTGCGCACGCTCGGCCACGCTGTGGAAGCGGTGCCCTTCGACGTCACCGACGTCGACGCGGTGCGGCAGGCCATCGATCGGTTCGAGGCCGAAATAGGCCGCATCGACATCCTCGTCAACAACGCCGGCCGGCAGATCCGCGGCCCGCTCGAAGATTTCGCCCCGGACGATTTCGACGCGTTGATGAAGCTGAACGTGAACGCGGTGTTCTACGTCGCCCAGGCGGTGGCCCGGCACATGATCGCGCGCAAGGCGGGCAAGATCATCAATATCGCCTCGATCCAGACCGCCCTGGCCCGCCAGACCATCGCGCCTTACACCGCGAGCAAAGGCGCGGTGGCCAATCTCACGAAAGGCATGGCCACCGATTGGGCGCGCTACGGGATCAACGTGAACGCCATCGCGCCGGGCTATTTCGACACCCCACTCAATGCCGCCCTCGTGGCCGATCCCGATTTCACCGCCTGGGTCGAAGCGCGCACGCCGGCCGGGCGTTGGGGCCAACTGCCCGAGTTGCGTGGCGCCTGTGTTTTCCTGGCGTCCGATGCCGCGAGTTTCATTCACGGCCAGACGATTTTCGTCGACGGGGGGATGTCGGTGTCGCTATAGCCGCGCAAGCGCCCATCGCGCGGCGTCCGCCAGCACCGGGTCGGGGTCGTCGACCAGAGGACGGACCGCGGGCGCAAGCGCCGTATCCCCGGAATTTCCGATCGCGTAGCACACGTTCCGCAGGAAGCGCGCACGCCCGATCCGTTTGATCGGCGAACCCGAAAACCTGGTCCGAAATGCCGCGTCACCCAGCGCCGCGAGGTCTGCGAGGCGCGGCGCGGCGAGATCGTCACGCGCCGCGTAGCGGACCTCCTGCGCGGTCTGGGCGAATTTGTTCCACGGGCAGGCCGCGAGGCAATCATCGCACCCGTAGATGCGATTGCCGAGAAGCGGGCGCAGGGCTTCGTCCACCGGCCCCTTGTGCTCGATCGTCAGGTAGCTGATGCAGCGCCGTGCATCGAGCTGACCGGGGGCCGGGAAAGCGTCGGTCGGGCAGGCATCGAGACAGGCGGTGCAGCTGCCGCAATGGTCTTCGCCGGGCAGGTCTGGCGGCAGATCCAGCGTCGTGAAGATTGCACCGAGGAAGACCCAGTTCCCCAGCTCCCGGCTCAGAAGATTGGTGTGCTTGCCCTGCCAGCCGAGACCGGCCGCGGCGGCGAGCGGTTTCTCCATGACTGGCGCGGTATCAACGAAGACCTTGATCTCGGTGTCCTGCCCGCTGCGCTCTATCAGCCAGCGCCCCACCCGCTTGAGACGTTTCTTGACGATGTCGTGGTAGTCTCTATTCCGCGCATAAACGCTGATCGCGCCGCGTTCGGGCATCCCCACGACTGCCATCGGATCTTCCTGCGGTGTATAGGGCTCGGCCAACATGATGACCGACCGCGCCGCGGGCCAGAGCGCGGTCGGATCGCCCCGCCAGGCCATCCGCTCTGCCATCCACGCCATGTCGCCGTGCCAGCCGCGCGCGACGAACGCGGCGAGCCGCTCGGCGATTTCCGGCACCGCGTCGGGCCGGGTGATACCGACCCCGGCAAAGCCCTCTTCACGAGCTTTCGTGATCAGTTCCGCCTTGAGGTCCGCGCTCAAAAATCCAGGTCCGCGTAGTGCGGCGGTGGTGGAAAGCCCGGGATCTGGTCGGCCAGGATCGACCGGAAGGCGGGGCGGGACTTGATCTTCGAATACCACTCGCGGACGTTGACGTTGCGCTCCCAGTCAACGTCGGAGATGTAGTCGAGCGCGGAAAGATGCGCCGCGGCGGCGAAATCGGCCAGCGTCATCGTATCGCCCGCGAGCCAGCGGCGGATGTCGAGCAGCCAGCCCATGTAATCGAGGTGGTACTTGATCGCCTTGGCGCCGGCCTTGATATTGCCCGAGTTCGGGTAGCCCTGGCCGGAGATCTTCTTGTTCACCCGCTCGTAGAGCAGGTTCGAGGTGACCTCGCTGTGGAACTTGTCGTCGAACCAGCTCACCAGCCGGCGCACCTCGTAGCGACCATCGGCGGTTGTCGGCATCAGGGGCGGTGTCGGGTAGCGTTCCTCAAGATATTCGTTGATCGGCGCGCTCTCGGTGAGCGTCTTGCCGTCGATGTTCAGGATCGGCACCTTGCCGGCCGGATTGCGGCGCAGGAACTCGGGCGCCTTCTCCCAATACCGGGTCTCGATCAGCTCGACCTCAATCCGCTTCTCGGCAAGCGAAAGGCGTACCTTGCGGCAGTAGGGAGACAGGGGAAAATGATAAAGCCGGGTCATGGAGACGTCTCGCGAGTTTCCCTATGGTTTTACGTGAAACGAGCGCCCGTTCAATGCTGGAAGCTCAAACGCATTGGATCTCCGGGCGTTCACCCCTCGAAACAGGCGGCGCGGCCATCGCGGCGGATGGTCTCGGCCCCGTCGAGGATGCTGGCGGCGCGCCGTTCGAGGAATGGGGTCGGGAGCGTGGCAGAGCGGCCCTTGGGGTCTGGCAGCACGGCGGCGAGGCGCGCGGCCTGCCTGGCCGAGAGCGCGCTTGCGGGAACCCCGAAATGATGCTGCGCCGCCGCCTCGACCCCGAACACGGCGGTGTCGAACTCGGCGACGTTGAGATAGACCTCGAGCACGCGTTGCTTCGACCAGACGAGCTCCACCGCAGGCGTAAGCAGAGCCTCGAGCGCTTTTCTGAGCCAGCTGCGGTCCGGCCAGAGATAGACGTTCTTCACCACCTGCTGGCTGATCGTCGACGCGCCGCGGCGTTCACCGGCCGCGATCACCTGCCGGATCGCAGCCATGTCGAAGCCCCAATGGTTGCAATAGTTGGCGTCTTCGGCGGCCACGACCGCGCGCGCCATCACCGGGGCAATCTCGTCGAACGCGACCCATTCATGGCTCAGCCTGCCGTGCCGGGCCTTTTCCGCGGCCATGTAAAGCGTGGTCGGCGGGTTCACGACCGAGAACAGCACGACGCCAAGAGCGGCGAGGACGAGGGCGGTCAGGGCCAGGCGGAAGAACCAGCGCCGGATAAACCGCCAAAACGTGGTCACCACGCCGGTTCCTGCGCGTCCGCCTTTTGCCTGCCGTGCCCGTGCCATGGCTCCTTGTCCATAGGCACGGGCGCCGGGTCAAGAGCAAGCAGGGGCAATTGTGAACTGGCCCAGGCACGCATGTTACACCCCCGGCCCCACGTTCGCGCGGGGCCCCGAGGCCATGTTCTCCGCGCGTTTGGGCGAGGTATCGGTGACCCTGACTGTGGCGCCGCAACATCCTGTGTACCCGCAGCTGCCAGCCAGGGCGGCGCCAGGCAGCAGAGGAGCGCAGACAAAGGCGAATTGTTTCGGTGTCTCCTGCCCCGCCCTCGGCGCCGGGACCAGGCTGCGCGCGGCCCGGCGCCGACCGGTCGGGCGCGGATCAATGCGCACCGGCGCTGGTTATGATAAAATCTCCATCGGAAGGGAGGATGACATGCCATATGATTCCGTGCCGTTCTACGATCTTTCGGACAACGAGACCGGTTGCTGCCCCCGTTTCAACGCGGGCGGATGGGACGGGCTCGATCTGGAATTCACCGACAAGCTGTTCGTGCGGGCCATGACACACGCGGTTTTCCACGTGCCGATCGACATGGGTCGGGTGTTTCCGCGGGTGCAGGAACACCTCGAAGCCGCCCAGGCCTTCGATCCGAAAGACTTCTTCATCCTGTCGAAGGATCTCAGCGCCTGGACGTCGGAACACTTCTTTGCCGCGTCCGCGGATGTGCCGGGCGAGGAAATGGTGCGCCTGTCGGGCAAATACCGCACCAAGGTGTTCGACGGCCCCTACTCCGACGCGAAGCGCTGGTATGAGGAGATGAAAGCCGTTTCCGCAGCCCACGGCAAGCCGGATGGCGAGGTGTACTTCTACTACACCACCTGCCCGAAGTGCGTGAAACACTACGGCCACAACTACGTGGTCGGGTTCGCCGAGATCTGAAGACGAAACGGGCGACCCTGGAGCGAAAACGGATCAGGCTGTAACAGCCTGATCCGAGGAGTTTTTTCAAACACTTGGATCCGCACCAAAGTCCCTCTTCGGAGCGGTTCAATCGGAAACGGTTTTGATCCCGAGGGTCGCCCGTCCGACGTGATGTGTCCGGTACCTACTCTGCCGGCATCGCCTTCTCTTCCAGCGACAGCGGTACGGGGATGTGCACCAGCATCTCCTTTCGGGCAGATCTGCAGGAAGTTGTGCTTCTCGTTGTCCCAATCCTGAAGGATCTTGTGGGCCTTCACCGAGCCGGTTTCGTCGGCATGGCGCAGGATCAGCGATTTGAGCTGGTTTTCCCAGTGGTCGACCGTGACGGGCACGGTTACCAAACTTTCCATGTTCATGAAATCGTCGGCGCGGCCGTCGGGATCGTAGACATAGGCCATGCCGCCGGTCATGCCGGCCCCGAAATTGGCCCCGATCCCGCCGAGGATCACGGCGACACCACCGGTCATGTATTCGCAGCCATTGGACCCGCAGCCCTCGATCACCACCTTGGCGCCCGAGTTGCGCACGCAGAAGCGCTCGCCCGCGCGCCCCGCGGCGAACAGGTAGCCGTCGGTCGCCCCGTAGAGCACGGTGTTGCCGATGATCGTGTTTTCCTCGGCGACCAGCGGCGAGCACATCGGCGGACGCACGACGATGGCCCCCCCCGAGAGACCCTTGCCAACGTAGTCGTTGGCATCGCCCGACACCTCGATCTTGAGCCCCGGCGCGGCAAAGGCGCCGAGCGACTGGCCGGCACTCCCTGTGAGCTTCACCGTCAGGTGGTCCGGTTGCAGATTGTTGCGCATGCCGAAGTTGCGCACGATGTGGCTGGAGATGCGGGTGCCGATGGTCCGGTCGGTGTTGCGAACCGCGTATTGCAGCTGCATCTTTTCACCGTCGCGCAGGAACCGCTCCGCGTCTTTCACGATTTCGGCGTCGAGCGTGTCGAGCACGTCCTGGCGCGGCCGGTCCAGATCGTAGCTGATCTGGTTCGGGGTCGCGACCGTCACCAGCAGCGGGTTCAGGTCGAGGTCGTCGAGATGCGAGGCACCGCGGCTGACCTGGGTGAGCAGATCGGCCCGGCCGATCACGTCATCCATCGACCGCGCCCCGATCCGGGCGAGGATCTCACGCACTTCCTCGGCGTAGAAGGTGATGAGGTTGACCACCTTGTCGGCGGACCCCGTGAACTTCTCGCGCAGGTCGTCGCGCTGGGTGCAGACGCCCACCGGGCAGGTGTTGGACTGGCACTGGCGCACCATGATGCAGCCCATCGCGATCAGCGCGGCGGTGCCGATGCCGTATTCCTCGGCCCCCATCATCGCCGCCATGACGATGTCACGGCCGGTCCGCAGACCGCCGTCGGTGCGCAACGTCACCCGGTCGCGCAGATAGTTCATCGTCAGCACCTGGTGGGTCTCGGTCAGGCCCATTTCCCACGGCAGCCCGACGAACTTGATCGACGTCGCGGGGCTCGCACCGGTGCCGCCGTTGCCGCCGGAGATCAGGATCACGTCGGCCTTCGCCTTGGCGACGCCGGCCGCGATGGTGCCGACACCCGAGGAGGCGACGAGCTTCACCGTGACCTTGGCGCGCGGGTTGATCTGCTTGAGGTCGTAGATCAGCTGCGCGAGATCTTCGATCGAGTAGATGTCATGGTGTGGCGGCGGCGAGATCAGCGTCACCCCCTTGGTGGAGTGGCGCAGACGCGCGATCAGGTCGGTCACCTTGATGCCCGGAAGCTGGCCGCCCTCGCCGGGCTTGGCGCCCTGGGCCACCTTGATCTCGAGCTCCTCGCACTGGTTGAGGTATTCGGCAGTGACACCGAAGCGCCCCGAGGCGACCTGCTTGATCTTGGCGGACGGATTGTCGCCGTTGGGTTCGGGCACGAAATGCGCCGGATCCTCGCCACCCTCGCCGCTGTCGGACTTGGCGCCGATCCGGTTCATCGCCACGTTGAGCGCCTTGTGCGCCTCGGGGCTCAGCGCCCCCAGCGACATGCCCGGCGTGACGAACCGTTTGCGGATCGAGGTGATGCTCTCGACCTCGGAGATCGGCACAGGCGCGCCGAGCGGCTTGATGTCGAGCATGTCGCGCAGGTGGATCGGCGGGTTGCTTTTCATCATCGCCGAATACTTGCGCCAGGTCTCGTAGCTGGCGTTGTCGCAGGCGGCTTGCAGCAGGTGCATCGCCTGGGCGCCCCAGGCATGGGTCTCGCCGCCCTTGCGGGCCTTGTAGAAACCGCCGACGGGCAGAACGTTGGTGCTCTGGCTCCGCCAGCCCTTGGCGTGGATCTCTTCGATCTTGGTCTGGATGCCGCCGACGCCGATGCCGGAAATCCGGCTGGTCATGCCGGGGAAATACTCGTGCACCATCGCACGGCTGAGACCCACGGCCTCGAAGTTGAGCCCGCCGCGATAGGAGGAGATGACCGAGATGCCCATCTTGGACATGATCTTCAAAAGGCCCCAGTCGATCGCGTCGCGGTAGAGCCGCACGGCTTCGGTGAGGCTCATGTCGAGCAACCCGCGGCCGATCCGGTCGGCCAGGCTGTCCTCGGCGAGATAGGCGTTCACCACCGTCGCACCGCAGCCGATGAGCACCGCGAAGTAATGCGGGTCGATCGCCTCCGCCGAGCGGACATTGAGTGAGGTGAAGGTCCGCAGACCCTTCCGGGTGAGCCAGGAATGCACGGCACTCGTGGCGAGGATCATCGGCATCGCCACCTTGCTTTCGTCCTGCGCCATGTCGCTGAGAACGATATGGCCGGCCCCCGATCGCACCGCGTCCTCCGCCTCGGAGCGGATGCGCGAGAGCGCGTCGCGGAGCGCCTGCGGCCCGGCGTCGGCGGGGAAGGTGCAGTCGATATCGGTCATCGGCGCCTTGAACTGACGGGTCAGTTCCTCGAACTGGGCGTTCCCCACGAAGGGGCTTTCGATCACCAGGATCTCGGTCTGGCTGCCGGTCTCGTCAAGCACGTTCTTGAGATTACCGAACCGTGTCTTGAGGCTCATCACCCGGTATTCGCGCAGGCTGTCGATCGGCGGGTTGGTGACCTGGCTGAAGTTCTGCCGGAAGAAATGGCTGAGGTTGCGATACTGGTTCGACAGCACCGCCACCGGCGTGTCGTCGCCCATCGAGGCAACGATTTCCTTGCCGTCTTCGGCCATCGGCGCGAGCACCATCTCGAGGTCTTCGAGCGAGAACCCGGCCGCGATCTGCCGCTTGCGCAGCTCCGCGCCGCTGAACAGGGCCTTCTCTTCGGCAGACGTGAGCTTCTCTTCGATGTTGTTGATGTGCTTCACCGCCTCGCCGAAGGAATGGCTCACGGCGAGCTTGTCCTTCATCTCGGCATCGTGGAACAGCCGGCCTTCCGTCATGTCGACCGCGATCATCTCGCCGGGGCCGAGCGCGCCCCTTCTCGACCACGGTCGCCTCGTCGGTCGGCACCATGCCCGCCTCGGACCCCGCAATGACGAGCCCGTCGCCGGTCACGACGTAGCGCATCGGGCGCAACCCGTTGCGGTCGAGCCCGGCGCAGACCCAGCGCCCGTCGGTCATGGCGAGCGCGGCGGGACCGTCCCAGGGCTCCATCGTCGAGTTGGCGTAGTTGTACATGTCGGCCCAGGCCTGGGGCATTTCGCCCGCCTGCTTCGACCAGGCCTCGGGCACCAGCATGATCTTGGCCATCGGTGCAGACCGCCCGGCGCGCACCAGCACCTCGAACACCGAATCGAGCGCCGCGGAGTCCGAGCTCCCGTGCGGCACGATCGGCTTGATGTCTTCGGCGAGGTCGCCGAAGGCGGAGCTTGCCATGCGGATCTCATGGCTCTTCATCCAGTTGAGGTTGCCCTTCAGCGTGTTGATCTCGCCGTTATGGGCGAGCATGCGGAAGGGCTGGGCCAGCCACCATTGCGGGAAGGTGTTGGTCGAATAGCGCTGGTGATAGATCGCAAAGGCGCTCTCGAAGCGTTCGTCCTTCAGGTCGGGGTAGAACTCGGCGACCTGCTCGGCCAGGAACATGCCCTTGTAGATGATCGAGCGGCAGGACAGCGAGCAGATGTAGAAATCGCGCACACCGGCCGCGGAGGCCGCTTTCTCGATCCGGCGGCGGATCACGTAGAGCTCGCGCTCGAACCTCTCCTCATCGACCCCCTTGGAGTTCGAAATCATGATCTGCTCGATCTCGGGCCGGGTCGCGTTGGCCTTTTCGCCGAGGCACTCGATGTTCACCGGCACCTGCGCCAGCCGTAGATGTAGTAGCCGATCTTCAGCATTTCGGTCTCGACGATGGTCCGGCAGGTCTCCTGCGCGCCGAAATCGGTGCGCGGCAGGAACACCTGGCCGACCGCCATGAGCTGGTCCGTCCGCGGCTCGTGGCCGGTGCGCCGGATCTGGTCGTAGAAGAACGCCGGCGCGATCTGCACGTGGATGCCGGCGCCGTCGCCGGTCTTGCCGTCGGCATCGACAGCGCCGCGGTGCCAGACCGCCTTCAACGCGTCGATCCCGTTTTCGACCACCTTGCGCGACGGTTTGCCGTCGATCGCCACCACGAGGCCGACACCGCAAGAGGCATGCTCGTGCTCTTCGCGGTACATGCCGTTCTCGGCGAGCCAGGTGCGCCGGGCTTGTTCTTCGGCCATCCAATTGTCGTCAAAGTTGGTCATCGTTCATCTCCTTCTGCGCCGGGAAAGGCGCGGCGGGGGTAAATGCGGCATCCTGCAGGTTGCAGCCGTAAAGCGGCTGGGTGTCGCCGAAACCGGGCTCGCCGGGCAGGATGATGTCGGCGGGCCTGTCGTCCCAGGTGCTGACCTCGCCATCGGGGCCGAACACCTCTTCGGCACCGAGGAAGAACAGCCCGAGATCGCGCGAGTAATACTGGATGCCCTGCGAGGCATATTCGACGGCCCCGTCATCGTCGATGATCTCGAGGCGGGTCTTGACCTCGTCGAGCGTGTAGCCGTCGATCGTCGCGGTGGCGCCGGTGAGCATATCGGCGCCCACGACGCGGATCTCGTAGCGCCGGTCCGGCGTGACCCGCCGCATGGTGAAATCGAAGGTGTCGATCCCGGTGCTGAGGAGATCGTCGCGGCTGATCGGATCGACCGCCGGCGGGGCGAATTCCTCGCGGGAGCTGTCCCAGAAATAGGCCGCGTCGAGCCACTGGTATTCGCGGTCGTAGCTGACGACCGATTCGAGGCCCTCGTACGAGAAAGAAGCCTCCCAGAAATCGCCTTCCGGCGCGACGTCGCAGCGCCACAGAACCGAAACGCTGCAGGCCCGGTTCTGGATCGTCACGAAGCTTTCGCAGCCGGACGGCGGGGCGAAGGCGCCCGCGCCCGCAGGCTGGGCGAGCGCGATCAGGGACGCGGCGACCGCGCCGGCAACCACGGCTCCGATAGCGCCCCGGGCGCTTTGGCTGTCCCCGACGCGGGGGCGCAGTCTAATCTCGGGTACCCGCATGGTGTGGTCCGTTCCGTGAGAAGGGCCCGGTTGGTAACAAGAACCAGGGCCGGTTACTCCGCCGCGATCTCGGCGGCGCTGTCGAAGTTCTTCAGGATCGCGAGGGCGCTGTCGCGGCCGTCCTTGATCGCCCAGACGACCAGCGAGGCACCGCGCACGATGTCGCCCGCGGCATAGACATCCGCAAGCCGGGTCGCGCCGGTGTTGAACTCGGCTTCCACCGTGCCCCAGCGGGTCACCGGCAGCTCCGGCTCGGCCCAGGCCTCGGGCAGGTCCTCCGGCTCGAACCCGAGCGCCTTGATGACGAGATCGGCGGCTTCGGTGTAGTCGGCCCCCTCGATCGCCTCGGGGCTCTGGCGGCCACTGGCATCGGGATCACCCAGACGCATCTTCTGCACGATCACGCCGCCCACCGGATCGCCGGTAAAGCCCTTCGGGTTGGTGAGCCAGACGAACTCCACGCCCTCTTCCTCGGCATTGGCCACTTCACGCTGCGAGCCCGGCATATTGGCCCGGTCGCGGCGATAGAGACATTTCACCGAGGTCGCGCCCTGGCGGATCGCGGTGCGCACGCAGTCCATCGCCGTGTCGCCGCCGCCGATCACCACCACCTTCTTGCCCTTGGCGTTGAGCGTGCCGTCGTCATACGCGGGCACCTCGTCGCCGAAGCCCTCCTTGTTGGACGTGATCAGGTAGTCGATTGCCGGCACGATGCCCCTGGCGCCCGCACCGGGACCGCCGAGGTCGCGTGTCTTGTAGACACCCGTCGCCACCAGCACAGCGTCATGCTGGCCGCGCAGCGCCTGGAAGCTCAGATCGGTGCCGATGTCGCAATTGAGCACGAAGGTCACGCCGGCGCGTTCGAGCTGCGCGATCCGGCGCATCACCACGTCCTTCTCGAGCTTGAAGCCCGGGATGCCATAGGTCAGCAGCCCGCCGGCGCGGTCGTGGCGGTCATAGACAGTCACCTGGACGCCCGCGCGCCGCAGCACATCGGCCGCCGCGAGGCCCGCCGGGCCCGGCCCCGATGATGCCCACGCTCTCGCCGCGCTCTTCGCAGGGGCTTGATTCGGCTTGACCCAGCCGTTTTCCCAGGCCGTGTCGGTGATGTACTTCTCGACCGAGCCGATGGTCACGGTGCCATGGCCGGACTGCTCGATCACGCAATTGCCTTCGCACAGCCGGTCCTGCGGGCAGATCCGGCCGCAGATCTCGGGGAAGGTGTTGGTGGACTGGCTGAGCTCGTAGGCCTCTTCGCAGCCGCCCCTCGGCCGTCAGCCTCAGCCAGTCGGGGATGTTGTTGTGCAGCGGGCAATGCGACTGGCAATAAGGCACGCCGCACTGGCTGCAGCGCGACGCCTGTTCGGCCGCCTTCGCCGCGGCGAATTCGGCGTAGATCTCGTCGAAATCGCGGTTGCGCTGGTCGGCCGCCCGCTTCTCGGGCATGTCCCGCTCGACCGTCACGAAAGTCAGCATCGGCTGATTGGCCATGTGTTCGTCTCCATTCCCATCAAATGGCTTCTTAAACAGGGCCGCCGGGAAATAAAAGGCAATTGTACTGACCTAAATTGCCCTGAAATCCGTTGTTGCGCGGCTTCAAATGTCGAAAAATGGGCATTTTAGGGCGTATGTGCTGACCTATCGGCGATTTTCGCATGTGTTTTCAGTAGGACACAGACCGTATCAAAATACCGATTCGCGTCGAATCCGCGCTCAGGTGAGCACCCCGAGCCCCGAAAGCCCCAGCAAAAGGCCGCCGAACACCAGACGATAGATCGCAAACGCCGTGAATCGGTGGCTGCGGATGAATCCGAGCAACCATTTGACGGCAATGAATGCGGTCACCGTCGAGACGGCAAAAGCTATGCCGAGCGAGGTCCAGTTTTCCGACCCGGTGCCGCTCCTGAGTTCACCGAAGATCTCGAAGGCGCTCGCCGCGTACATCGTGGGGATGCCCACCAGGAAGGCGAACTCGGTCGCGGCCGCGCGGTTCGACGTGCCGAGCAGCATGGCAACGAAAATCGTGGTGCCCGAGCGCGAGGTGCCGGGGAACACGCCGGCGACGATCTGCGCGATGCCCACGGCGATTGCCACCCGCCAGAGAATATCGCTCCGGTCTTCCTGTTTCCCGGCGAAGTACTCGGCCGCGATCATCCAGATCCCGCCGATCACCAGCGCCCAGGCGATCGGTTCGATCGTCTCCGGTAATTCGAAGCCCATCGCCTTTACGATCACGCCGAGCACGGCGGTGATGAGAAAGGCGACCGACAGCTTGACGAGGTAGTCCCGGTTCTCCGCATCCTGCCAGCCGGTCAGCAGATCGACGATCCGCCGCCAGTAGATCAGCGTCACCGCGAGGATCGCACCGGCCTGGATCACGATCGTGTAGAGATCCGAGCGCGCGCCCAGCCAATGTTCGGCGAGCAGCAGGTGCCCGGTCGACGAGATCGGCAGAAATTCCGTGATCCCTTCGATCACGCCGAAGAGGACGTCGTTGAGATAGGTCACGCGGGGGTCTCCTCAACCTGGGGCAGCACACACGGCGGCCACGGGCACCCGTTTCTCAGGTCTTCAGGTTCTTGCCCGAGGCCGTGATCGCAGCGTACTGGCCAGACTCGCGGAACCGATACAGGTATTCCGGCAGAACGGCGGCCATCGCGGTTGTGTCGATCCCGAGATCGTCAAATCCCTTCGCGCCCGGCGAGACCACGTTGTCCGCGGCAAGGTTCTTGACCTGGTCGACGGTCAGCGGCGCCTTGATCAGCCCGCCCGACAGCTTCTGCCAGAGGTCGAACCACCAGGCCATGAACTTCGCGAGACCGAAAGGCAGGTTGACGATCAGCCGGCGGCGCTGGATGACCTCCAACATGGACCGCAAGAGCTCGCGGAAGGTTTTGATTTCGGGGCCGCCAAGTTCGTAGAAACCGGGCGCCGCCTTGCCTTCGGCGCCAAGTTGCGCCGCCGCGGCCACGTCGTCCACGAACACCGGCTGGAACTTCGTATCGGCGCCGGCAACGGGCAACACCGGGCTCATCACCGCCATCCCGGCGAACCGGTTGAAGAAGTCATCTTCCGGACCGAAGAGAATCGACGGGCGCAGGATGACCGCGCGCGGGAAATGTTCGAGCACACTCTCTTCGCCAAGGCCCTTGGTACGGGCATACCTCACCTTGCTTTCGGAATCGGCGCCAATCGCCGAGATGTGCACAAGCCGGCCGACCCCCTGCTGCGCGGCAAGGCGCGCGACCCGCTCGGCGCCCTCGTGTTGGGTGGCGTCGAACGTATTGCGACCCAATTCGTTGAGAACCCCGACGCTGTAGACCACAGCGTCCGCGCCGTGCATCGCCTCGGCAACCGAAGCATCGTCCCGCACGTTGCACAACACCGGCTCCACCTGGCCGACCGTTCCGTAGGTGCGCACGAACAGCGCCTGGTTCGGACGGCGCACGGCGACCCGCACCCGCCAACCCGCGCGCGCCATTCTGCTTGCGATGTAACGGCCAAGAAAGCCCGAACCGCCATAGATGGTGACCAGTTTCGACATCGCTATCTCCCGAGGATTGCTCGGGGATTGAATAGCGCTCACCCCCCTCTTGGACAAGGTGAAAGGCACGGTTTGCTTTGTTGCCGCGAATCCCGTTGACACGCCCTGCGGCGGCGGCTACATCGCGGCCCCACGCACCTGTGCCCAGGTGGCGGAATTGGTAGACGCGCTGGTTTCAGGTACCAGTGGCTTAACGGCCGTGGAGGTTCGAGTCCTCTCCTGGGCACCATCTCTTCAGCTAACACTTTGGTTTCGCTCCATCTTTTAGCCTCTGCTAGGAGCCGTAGACCATATCGGAGACCATTTCGCCCACGTTCACCTTCGTGAAGGATGGCATTTATTACTTCAGCCGTCGCATCCCGAAAGAGCTGAGGCGCCACTACACATCACCTCGGATCGCGTATTCCCTTCGCACCAAGTCCGCGAAAGTCGCTGAGGCCAGGGCCAGAAGAGCCGCCGATCAACTCGATGAGTACTGGTTTCACTTGAGGTCTCGCGATGCGGAGCTGCCCGGGAAGCACACGTTACGGCTTCAGCGGGTCGCGAGGGTAGGGCAACAGATCGCCTGCCCGCTGACGCCTCCTCGTCTGTTCTCCTCTCGGAAGCCGTGGTGATCTACCAACGGCTCAAGGGCCATGGTCGCCCTGTCACCTTCCTCAGAGCTGCCGAGAGGGCCTGTGGCTACGTCATCGACGCCTGTGGCGACAAGCACCTCGACGCCTACACGAAAGCCGATGCGAACGCCTTCCGAGACAAGTTGATCGCCAGCGGCCTCGCTGGCAGCAGCATTACTCGGGTCATCGGGACCGTGAGAGCGGTGACGAACTTCGCGGCGAGCGAACAGGGCCTCACGCTCAACAATCCCTTCGCCGGTGTCTGTTACGACCGATCAGCAGGCGTGTCGGAGCGACATCCTGTCCCAGCCGATGCCTTGGCAGTAATCCAGTCTAAGTGCCGGCAGCATGACGACGAGCTGCGTTGGCTGGTGGCCCTGGTGTCAGATACCGGGATGCGCTTGGCTGAAGCTTCTGGCCTGACCCGGGAGGACATCGTCCGCGACGACGATGGGTCATTGTTCGCACGGGTCTGCCCGTACCCATGGCGTCGTCGCAAGACCAAGAGCAGCCCTTGGGCAGGCCGACCGCGCTGCTTTTCAACTCTTCAAGAGCCGCCGTTCGCGCGTCATGAGGCAGCTGTCATGACCGCCAGATGACCTCAGATGAAAACAGCGTTTCGGGCCCGTGAGTCGTTCCGTTTCTCTGGTTTGTTTCCGTTCGACCAGCCGGGGAAAGCGGGATGTGACCGTGCGGCGCGAGACCCTGCCGGACCTTGCCCAAGGCGGTCGATCACGCCACAAGATCGAGGTTGTATCCAGACCGCCTTTGGACGAGAGTTTCCGGATGCGCCCGGGCGTCCCGAAGGTTTGGGAAATCCTCACACGGCGGTCTCGGGGCACCAAGGAAACCGTCACCGTGCGCCGCAGGAACTGGGCGTAGGCGGTTTGGCCGCCTCATCCGCGCCCGGACAACTTCCGCCTACCCATCGAGGGAGAGACCAAATGATCCCATTGGAACGTCTTTCGAAGGGGTTGGTGGTGTCCTGTCAGCCGGTCGACGAGGGGCCGATGGATACCCCCGAGATCACCGCTGCCATGGCCCGCGCGGCCGAAGCGGGCGGCGCGGATGGATTGCGCATCGAGGGTCTCGACAACCTGGCGGCCACCAGGACGGTAACTGCACTGCCGATCATCGGGCTCGTGAAACGGGATCTGGGCGACAGCCCGGTTCGGATCACCCCGTTCCTTGACGATGTGCGCGGGCTGGCGCGACACCGGGCCGACATCATCGCCTATGACGCCACGCAGCGGCCGCGCCCGGTTCCGACCGCCGAGTTGGTGGCCGAAATCCATTCCGCCGGAAAGATCGCGATGGCGGATTGCGCGACTTTGGAGGATGCCCGGATCGCCCGGGAACAAGGGGTCGAGATCATCGGGACCACCCTGTCGGGCTACGCCTACGAGATCGCGCCAAGCGGCGCCGGGCCCGATCTGGCGCTGGTCTCGGCGTTTCGCGACCTCGGCGGGTTCGTCATGGCCGAAGGGCGCTACAACGCGCCCGAGCTCGCCGGCGCGGCGATACGTGCGGGCGCCGATTGCGTGACGGTCGGAAGCGCGGTCACGAGGATCGAGCACATCACCGGCTGGTTCGCCGCCGCTGTCGGGCGCAGTCGGGATGGCTGAGCCGGCCCTGCCCAGTGGCGTGGCGGTCGATTTCGGGGGCACCAAGATCGCCGCCAGCCGGGTCAGCGCGGGGCGTATCGTCGGCTCGGTGCGCACGACCACCGACGGCGACGCCTCCGCGGGGCGTCAGGTCGAGGCGATCTGCGGCTTGTTGAGCGCGTTGAACCTTGAACCCGACGAGCCGGTCGGCGTTGCGCTGGCCGGTCGGGTCGATGCAGGCGGGGTCTGGCACGCGCTGAACACCGAGACCCTGACCCGCGTACAGGCCGTGCCGCTGCGCACGATGCTGTCGGACCGGCTGGGACGCGCAGTGACGGTGCAGAACGACGCCCTCGCCGCTGCCGTGGGCGAGCACCTCGCGGGGGCGGGCCGGGGTGCGGCGCGCTTCGGGTTCATCACCGTATCGACCGGAGTGGGTGGCGGCATCGTGCTCGACGGCCGCCTGGTTGCTTCGGCCAGCGGGCTCGCCGGACACGTCGGCTTCACCACGTCGCGGCTTTCGTCGGGGCGCTGCGGGTCGGGGCGTATCGGCACGGTCGAGAACGTCGCCGCAGGGCGGGCGATCGCGGCCGCCGCGGTCGGGCTCGGCCACGAAGGATACGACGCGAAACGGGTGTTCGAGGCGCACTTGGCCGGCGAGGATTGGGCCAGCGCGTTGATCACCCGGTCGGCCCGGGCGATTGCCGAGCTTTGCGCCAATCTTGCCGCGATCCTCGACCTCGAGCGCATCGCGCTCGGCGGCAGCATCGGCCTTGCAGACGGCTACACCGCGCTGGTTACGGCGGCCCTGACCGAAGAGCCCGCGCTGTTCCGTCCCGAGATCGTCCATGCCGAGCTTGGCCACGCGGCCGCGCTGATCGGCATCCTGTCAGACCTGGCCTAGCTGAGCGGCGTGCGCGGGGCGGCCACTTGCCCGCGACCCTACCCGCCCGATTCGTAGCTCCAATCCGGCAACAGCGGATCCGCCGTCCGCGCGAGGAACGCGCCCAACTCGCCCCGCAGCGAAGTCAACCGCGCGCGATACGCAGGTTCCGCCGCGAGGTTCACCCGTTCGCCGGGGTCGGCGGACAGGTCGAACAATTCATCCGCCATCCCGCGGTGCCAGACATACTTGAACCCGTCCGCGCGGATCATCCGCCAGTCGGCGGTACGCATCCAGTGGCCCAGGGACTGATGCATGGCGAAGACGGCCGGCCGGTCGGGTGTATCGAGATCGCAAGCGAACAGATCGCGGCCCTGTCCACCGAAGTTGGACAGCCCACAGAGTGCCGCAAGCGTCGGCGCGACATCGACGAGGCTCGCCGGCGTCGCCGCGCGCACCCCGCCCGGGCCGCCGGGGAATTTCACAATCAGCGGCACGCGGATGCTTTCCTCGAACGCCACCATCTTCTGCCACAAGCCATGCGCGCCCAGCATCTCGCCGTGATCCGAGGCAAACAGAACGATCGTCTGTTCCGCCAGCCCTTCGCTCTCGACCGCCTTCAGCAGCATGCCGATGAATGCGTCGATCATGCTTACAAAGCCACAATAGGCCGCGTAGCTGGCGCGCCAGGCGTCGAAGTCGGCCCCGTGGTCTTCGAACAGTCGTCGGTAGTAGCTCGCCGCATGCGCCGGGTGTTCGCCAGGCTGGGGGCCGAAATTCGCCGGCATCAACACCTCGTCCGGGTCATACATGCTGAAATAGGGCTCGGGGATCATGAACGGCGGATGCGGGCCGTTGTAGGACACGACCTGGAAAAACGGCTGGTCGGGATCGCGGGTGCGGATCATCTTGAGCGCGAAATCGGTGATGTAGGCCTCGTTGGTCTTGTCGACCGGCAGATCCTGTCGATGCACCTTGGGGACCGACATCGACGGCGCGCGGTGGGTGCGGGTGGCGGGATCGTTGAACATCCAGCCGTCGATCAGACCCTGGTCACGGCACCAGCGGCTGTATTCCGCGGTGCTGTCGCCCGCATGCCGGTCGGTGAACGCGCCAATATTGCCCTCGCCCATATGCCACTTACCGGCGTAGCTGACCTGGTATCCCGCCTGCCGGAACGCCTCCAGCATCTCGCACGACCGGAGATGGCCCGATTGGTTCGACATCATGTCGTTCTGGGTCGGGTACCGGCCGGTGAACATCGAGGCCCGCGCCGGCAGGCAGAGCGGACAAGGGGTGAATGCGTTGTCGAAACTGATGCCCTCAGCAGCAATCCGGTCGATGTTCGGGGTGCGACACGGGGTCCGGCCGCGATAGCCGAGGGTGTCGGGGCGCTGCTGGTCGGTCAGGATCAGCAGGACGTTGGGCCGGGTCAGCGCCTGATTCCCGAAAACGCCGTCTCTTCAGGCCTCATCCGCCTCCGGCGATCCATCGTGGAACGATCCGAACCATCTGTCGAGCGGGATGGTGCCGTCGGCATAGTTCACCTCGAACAGCCGGTGGTGAAGGTAGTGGGCGTAGTAGGGCAGATGCAGAGTGGTTTTGTCGCCAGTGACGACCCGGTCGAAGCCGGTGTGCCCCTGGGCCGGGGAGAGGCCGGCGGCCATGCCGAGATGCAGGAAATGCAGTGGGTGGGCCGGCAGGATCCAGTAGATCAGGAAGCCCGAGAAATAGATCAGGTGCTCCAGGGGGTGCATCGACAGGCCCGACCAGGGCCCCGGGTTGATGTTGCGATGGTGGACCTTGTGGGCCCATTGTAGAGCGGCGGCCAGTGGATCAGCCGATGGACGCAATAGAAATGGAACTCGTGCAGGAGAGGCACGAAAAACCACAGGACGAAGAACCAGACCGGGTTCTCGGCGATCCTGAGCCCAGCGATGTGACCGTTGGCGTAAAACCAGAGCGACACACCTCCCAGCCCGTCCAGATCGGCAGCCCGCTGCAGAAGGTCCAGAACAGGTTGTCTCTGAGCTGGGTGCCGCCGGTGAAGCACCGGGTTGCGACCGTCGGGCCAATCACGGTTGTACTTGAACGCCGTGCCCTGCGCACGTCTGATGTAAAGCCAGTAGTGCTGAACACCGACGACAAGCACGGTCAGCGCCACAATTGCGCAGGAGGACGAGGGCGATCCAGTCGGGCGAGAGGGTCTGCATGCGGTCCACGGATGGCGTTGCCCAGGTCCAGACGGCGAACTGCGATCAACCCATAGAAAACGCCCCAGGGAAACAGGTAGCGCGGCAGCCAGCGCAAGATTCCCATAACCTGGGCGGCCAGACGAAGACATCCGGGTAGCGGATCAGGTCCTTGGGCTTCCAGTGTCCGCGCCGGTCCTCGGTTCCGAATTCGCGTATCGTCCAAGACACCCCTCCCTGGGTCGGTCGCCCAACAAACTATGCGGTTGCGCCGCGTTCGCCGGATCGCCATTCGCCGCGGGATCTCCGGTCAGATAGGCGCTGGTCGCATCGAACTGGCCCGATCCGGTGCGCCACTGGCCGTTGAACTTGGCCACACAATCGCGCAGCGGATCATCGAACCGGGCGGTTTCAGCCATCAGCGCCGCGCGCAGGCGGGCGAGGGTTTCAGCGGCTCCGGGGGCGGTCGCGAGATTGGTCATTTCGTGCGGGTCGGCGGTTAGATCGTAGAGTTCATCGCCGTCGCCGGGAGTAAAAACGTATTTCCAGCCATCGTCCGAGACCAGGATGCGCTGAGAGTAGAGGAACCGCAACCCGTGGTACTCGGCCAGCAGGAACTCACGGCCCGGGAGGTCTCGTATCGAGCACTTCCGGCTTGAGGTCGCGCGCCTGCCGCGGCTCATGATCGACGCCGAGCAGCGACAGCGCGGTTGGCAGGATGTCCATGTTGAGCGCCAGCCCGTCGCGTTCGCCCGGCCCGAGGCTCGGGTGGCTGAACACAAGCGGCACCCGCATCGCTTCTTCGTAGGGAAGGCCCTTGTCGATCAGCCCGCCATGCGCGCCGGTCATGTCGCCGTGGTCGGAGGTAAATACCACCAGGGTGTCGTCCACCAATCCGATCTCATCGAGCGCCGCCAGCAGCCGTGCGATCTGGCGCGTCCAGCATCGCGACGTGATCGCAGTAGAGGCCGATGTAGTCCACCAGCTCTTCGGTCGTGCGCGGATGGCGCCGATAGAAATCGTCGCGCTCGCGCCGGACCCGCACGGGCTTGGTGCCGAGATCGTCGGTGAAGTTTTCCCAGGGTCTGATCGCGGCGCGGTCGGTGTGTTGCCAGAATTCGTCGCAGATCAGGTGGGGTCCGTGCGGATCCCAGTATTGCACGGTGATATAGAACGGCGTGTCACCGGCGGCGAAATCCTTCAGCATCGCGATCGCCTGCTCGGTCTGGAAATAGCTCGGCGTCGAGGCGGCCGGGCCACGCCAGCGCCCGCCGGCCATGGTCTGCCGGTCGGGGTTGAAATAGAGCGTCGGCTCGACACTGTAGCTCAGCCGGTTTTCGGCCAGATAGGTCTTGAACGCCGCAGTGGTTGTGAGGTTGCCGTAGCCCGCCGGCACGTCGCCCTCGAAGCCGTAGTCCGCCGGGCCCTTGGTCACCCCGACGTGCCATTTTCCGACGAAGCCGCAGCGGTACCCGGCAGCCGCGAGATCATGGTTGAGCAGGCGTTCGGGCTCGGCCAGCTCCGTGCCCAGCGCGTGATACATGTCGCAATTGGTGCCCATGCCATGTCGAAACGCATAGTCGCCGGTGAACATCGAGGCCCGTGACGGGGTGCAGAGCGGGCAAGTGGCGTAGCTGCGCGGGAAGGACACGCCGCCCGAGATGAGCGCATCGAGGGCGGGGGTGTCGGTCGGCAGGGCCTTGCGCGGCCCGACGCTGTCCCAGCGCAACTGATCTACGCCGATGAACAGGACGTTCTTCATGCCGAGCCAAACTCGCCCGCGAAGTGGCAGGCTGCGAGATGTGCCGGGCCCTCGGCCTGATGCGGCGCGAGCGGCGGCACTTCGGTGCGGCACTTGTCTTGCGCGTGGCGGCAGCGCGGATGGAACGGGCAGCCGGGCGGCGGGTTCATCGGGCTGGGCACGTCGCCTTCGAGCACGATACGGTCGGATTTCTTGTCGAGGTCGGCCACCGGGATCGCCGACAGAAGCGCCTGGGTATAGGGGTGCAGGGTGCGGCCATAGATGTCCTCGGTTTTGCCCAGCTCGACGATCCGCCCGAGATACATCACCGCGATCCGGTCGCAGATATACTCGGTGACGCTCAGATCGTGCGTGATGAAAATATAGGTGAGGTCGCGTTCATCCTTCAAATCCATCAACAGTTTGAGCACCTGCGCCTGGATCGACACATCGAGCGCGCTGACCGCCTCGTCGCAGACGATCAGCTCCGGCTCGACGCAGAGCGCGCGCGCGATGCCGATCCGCTGCCGCTGGCCGCCGGAGAACTCATGCGGATAGCGGTCCATGTATTCGCGCCGCAGGTTCACCGCCTCCAGCAGGTCGCCGATGATCTGCCGGCGCTTCGCCTTCGGCCGTACGCCGTAACGTTTCAGCGGATCCTCCAGGGAGCCGAAGATCGTGAACGCGGGGTTGAGCGAAGAGTGCGGGTCCTGGAACACGATCTGCAGCCGCTTGCGGTACTCGGCCATCTCGCTGTCGTCGAGGCCACGCAGGTCGACGGGGCCGTCTTTGCCGATGTAATTGACCTCGCCATCGGTGGCCCGCACCAATTGCAGGATCGCTTTGCCCAAGGTGGTCTTGCCGCAGCCGCTTTCGCCGACCAGGCCCAGGACTTCGCCGCGCACCACGTCGAGATCGACGCCATCGACCGCCTTGACGTGGCCGGTCACCTTTTTGAACACCCCCGTCCGCACGTCGAACCAGGTTTTCACACCGCGCAAGGAGAGGATCAGATCCCGTCCGTCAAGCATTGTCGAGGATCTCCTTGTAGCGCCAGCACATCACCCGATGGGTCTCGGTGATGAATTCCTCGGCCGGCATCCGGTTGCAGGCCTCGGTGGCGAAATCGCAGCGCGGGGCGAACTGGCATCCCGGCGGCCGGTCGAACGGATCCGATGTCGCGCCGCGGATCGACCTGAGCTCCTGCGCCTTGCCCCGGCCCAGCACCGGAATGCTGTCGAGCAGGGCGCGGGTATAGGGATGGCGTGGCGTGCGCAGCACCTCGTCGATGGTGCCGGCCTCGACGATATTGCCCATGTACATCACCGCCACCTCGTCGGCGAGTTCGGCGATCACCCCCATGTCGTGGGTGATCAGCATGATCGCGGTGTCGTGCTCCTGCTTGAGCTTGTTCATCAGGGTGAAGATCTGCGCCTGGATCGTCACGTCGAGCGCGGTGGTCGGCTCGTCGGCGATCAGGATCTTGGGGTTGCACGACATCGCCATCGCGATCATCGCCCGCTGGCGCATGCCGCCGGAATAGTTGTGCGGATACTCCTTCGCGCGTTTTTCCGGCATCGGAATGCCCATGTCGGTCAGCAACTCGACCACCCGCTTCCCGCGTTCCTTGCGGCTCGAGACCGGTGTGGTATTGCAGCGCCTCGGCGATCTGGAACCCGACGGTGTAGACCGGGTTGAGCGCGGTCATCGGGTCCTGGAAGATCATCGCGATCTCTTCGCCGCGAATGCCGCGCATTTCCTTGCCGTCGCGGTCGAGCTGGTCGATGCGGATCTCGCCGCGGTCGGAATGGTAGGTGATCGAGCCTTCCTCGATCCGGCTCAGCCGCGGCAAGAGCTGCATGATCGACGAGGCGGTGACCGACTTGCCGCAACCGCTCTCGCCGACGACGCCGAGGGTGCGGCCCTTCTTGATGTCGAACGACACCCCGTTGATCGCCTTGTTGCAGCGTTTCTCGGTGTAGAAGAAGGTCTTCAGATCGCGCACGCTCAGGGCAATGTCGTCGGTCATCGGATCATCCCTGCAAAGTGGGGTCGGTCGAGTCGCGCAGACCGTCCCCGATAAAATTGATGCTGAGCACGAAGAGCGAGATCACCGACCCGACCGGCAGCCAGAGCCACCAGTTGTTCTGCAGCACCCGCAGGTCCTGCGCCACGTTGAGGATGTTGCCCCAGGTCGGGATCGACAGCGGCACCCCGAGACCGAGAAAGCTGAGCCCCGCCTCGGCGAGAATGAACATCGCGGTCGAGAGCGTGATGTTGACCATGATCGGCCCGAGCGCGTTGGGCAGGATGTGCTTGTAGCAGATCTTGACCGTCGGCACGCCGAAGCTTTGCAGGGCTTGCACGTATTCCTCTTCGCGTAGGGACAGCACCTTAGCGCGTGCCATCCGGTACATCGGGGCCCAGCCGGTGAGCACGAATATGATGATCAGGTTGGTCAGGCTCTGGCCGGTGATCGACACCAGCAGCAGCACGAGGATGATCTGCGGAAAGGCCATGAAGATTTCGGAGGCCCGGAGCGCGATGATGTCGATCCAGCCGCCGCGGTAGCCGGTGTAAGCGCCGATGCCGACGCCAATCACGGCCGCGATCAGCGCGGAGCCAAGCCCCACCAGGATCGAGACCCGGCCGCCATAGAGGATCCGGGCAAACACGTCGCGCCCGGTGCGGTCGGTGCCGAGGATGTGCTCGGCCGAGGGCGATTGCAGCATCGCGCGCAGGTCGACCTTGAGCGGATCGTGAACGGTGAGCAGGGGCGCGAAGATCGACGCCAGCATGATCGCCGAGAAAATGATGACCCCCGCCATCGCCAGCCGGTTCGACATCATCTTGCGCAACGCCCGGCTGCCGGTCGCGGGCTTCAGGAGCCCGGCCTCTTCCTTGGCGCGGATCCGGTCGAATTTGCGGTTGAGGGATTTGTCGCGCAGCATGCTCGGCTCTCCTCTAGTTCAGCCGCACGCGCGGATCGATCAGCGCGGTCAAGACGTCAACGATGAGGCTTGCCATCAAAACGGCGAAAACCGAAAGAAGCGCAATCATCATCACCAGCGGGTAGTCCGAGCCGCGCACGGCCTGAATGAACTCGTTGCCGATGCCCGGCCACTGGAACACCTTCTCGATGATCACCGAGCCGCCGATCAGCGTCGGCAGACGGAAGCCGATCAGCACGACAACTGGCGTGAGGGCGACCCGGAACCCGTGGACCAGGTTGATGCGCCAGTCCGGCAGGCCTTTGGAGCGCGCCGTACGGATGAACTCGCGCGACAGGCTGTCGAGCATCGCGGCGCGCGAATACCGCATCACCCCCGCGGTCATCATCAGCGACAGCACGATGCCGGGCAGGATGATATGCGGCAACCGGTCGAAGATGGTCTCATAGCCCGGCAGCAGCCGCCCGCCGACGGGCAGCCAGCCGAGGTTGAGGGCGAAGATCAGGATCGCCACGAGGCCGAAGAAGAACTCCGGGATCGACACGCCGAGCATGCCGACAACGGTCAGCGCGCTGTCGGTGGCCGAGCCGCGGCGCAGCGCGCTGATTGTGCCGAGGACGCAGCCGAACAGGGTCGAGAACAACAGCGCGAAAAGCGAGAGCTCGAGCGTGGCCGGCAGGCGGTCGAGCACGATCGTCGAGATCGGAACGCCGCCGGACAGGGAATGGCCGAAATTGCCCTGCAGGACATTGACCAGCCAGATCCACGTAGCGTTCGAGGAAGGACTTGTTGAGGCCGAGCGCCTCGCGCATGCGCGGCGAAATCTGTTCGGCGACATGCGCGCGGCGGCTTCGGGGTCGATCATGTGGGAGACCGCGTCGCCCGGCGTCAGCTCAAGGCCGAGATAGACCAGGAAAGAAATCACCAGCAGCATCGGGATCGTGATCAACAGCCGGCGAACGATGAATGTCAGCATCTGAAGGCGCTTTCCCAGGTGGAAAATCCGCGGCCCCGTCGCCAGGGCCGCGGCAGTCTTGGGAGGTTCTTATTCGCTGATCATCGGATAGGCATTGACCCGCAGCGACCGGGTGTAGGGGATGTTCGCCGGGATCACCCGCATATGCTCCATCTCTTCGAGCGATTGCACGTCGGCCACGGATTTGGTGAAGCCGAAGTCGAGCCGACCGGCGGCTGCGTTCTGGATCACGTTGCCGTCGTTCTCGCCGCTCGGGAAGGCCACGATCTCGTCGATATTGGCGACGCCGCCGTGGTAGGCCTCGAACGGCACGAAGCGCACGAAGTCGTTCATCTGGACTTCCGCGATCTTGTACGGGCCGGAGCCGACCGGGTTCTGCCAGAACGGATGCTGCTGGAACTCTACCGGGTTCAGGTCGGTGAACAGGTGCATCGGCAGCGGCGCGAACTGGCTGAAGGTCAGCAGCACGTTCGGATCGAGCTGAGACATGGTCAGAGTGATCGTGTTGCCCTCGACCGCGATGTTCTCGATCGCCTCGAACGGTCGACATGAACACCGCGTTGATGCCGGGCACGGTCTTGGCGGTCTCGATCGACCAGACCACGTCTTCGGCGGTCAGATCGTCGCCGTCATGCCAGGTGAGGCCGTCTTTCATCGTGAACGTCACGGTGAGCCCGTCGTCGGACACCGAATAGTCGGAGGCCAGCTGGCCGCCCTTGGGTGTCAGGTTGCCGTCGGCCGTGAGCAGGTGATCGAGGCCGATCTTCGAGAACACGTAGATCCCCGGGTTGAGCCACGGGTGATCGAAGAAGGTGCTCGGCGCTGTGTTGGTGTAGAGCACTTCCTTGCCGTCGTCATCCGGCTCGACGGTCCAGTTGACGATGTTCCAGTCATAGGTGAACTGGTCGTTGCCATACTCGCCGCCGTTGCGGCTCATCCGGTTGCTCTCGTAGATGAACAGCTGCTGGTAATAGAGCGCGATGTCGGACAGCATGGTGTTTTCGTAGCGCTCGAAATCCTTGAAGGCTTCCTGCTGAACCGCCGGGTCGGCGCTCGCGTTGATCCGCGCGATCAGCTCGTCGCGTTCGGGCGTGCCCGGGGCGTAGGAGCTTTGGCCGGACTTGTAGCCGTTGTAGTACTCCTGCAAGGCCAGCGCCGCCTTGGCGCCATAGGCGATATCCCAGGTTACCGCAGACGTGTCGGAGCCTTCTTCGGGCAGCGCGTTGAGCTGGCCGCCTACATCGCCTTCGAGCTTGCGGTAGGTCATCTCGACGCCGACGTCGGCCAGGTAGGCCTGCAGCGCAACCATGAGATCCGCGGTCAGCTGGTCACCGTAGTAATAGACAACGTCAAGCTTCTGGCTGCCGTCCCAGCCGGCGTCGTCCAGAAGCGCGCGCGCCTTGTCCGGGTCGTAGGCATAGGGCTCCAGCCCCTCGGCCTTGAAGCTGCCGTTGGGGATCATCGAGTCGGCGACGATCGCTTTGCCCTCGAACAGGGTCTCGACGATGGTGTCCATGTCGATCGCATAAGCGATGGCCTGGCGGACCCGTTCGTCCGACAGCATGTTGGCCCGATCGGCATAGGCGAATGTCGATGTCATTGACACCGCGGCCGCAATGGCCAGTCCAAACAGTTTATTCATGAGTTTCCTCCTCCAGGATCGATGAATTGAGTTGCGCGGTTGCCTCGGCCCCTTGGTCGAGCACGAGGCGGAAATAGGTGCCGTAGTTGCGCGTCAGGTGCTTGGTGAGCATGTCGACCGCCTGTTCGGCGTCTTTGTCGAGTATCGCCGCCACGATGGCGCGGTGCTCGTCGTTGCTGACCTTGTTGCGGGCGCGGAAATCCGGCAGCGCCGGTCGGTTGCGCATCAGCCTTTCGACAAAGGTATCGTGCAGCGCGACGAAGATCGGGTTGCCCGGTACGGCGGCAATCGCCCGGTGAAACTGCACGTCGGCCTCGCGAAAGCCCTGCGATATTGTCGAGGTTGGCTTCGCAGACCTCGATCGCCTCGAACATCTTGGCGATCTGCGCGTTGGTGGCGTGTACCACCGCATAGCGCACCAGGCTGGTCTCCAGAAACAGCCGCGCCTGTTCCAGATGCGCGAGCCCCTCGCTGCCGGAGAAGAAGAACTGCGCCGCCTCCCGGATGCTTTCCATCACATTCTGCAAGGTCGGGCGTGACGACGCGCGGGCGCTTGCCCTTTTCCTGCATCGATCAACCCCATGCCCTGGAGGATCGTGAGCGCTTCGCGGATCACATTGCGCCCGACCCCGAAGCGGTCGCACAGGTCGCGTTCCGGCGGCAACATGTCGCCCGGGCGATGAACGCCGGCGTGCACATCCGATGCAATCAGACGCGCGATCGATGCTGCCGAAACCTGTTCAGCCATCGTCTCCTCCCGTTGGCGGTACCATACGCCATGATTCCGCTTTGGTGTCTACTATTTCATTTTTGGTTGACCAAAATCGACTTTTCTACCATCATACAAGGCAGCATGATTTCCGATTGGCCCAGGTGGCCGCCGATTTGGCGCACCAGATTCCACGGTTAGGACAAACGATGCAGAAATTGGGTTCGATCCTCGCGGCTATGCTCACCCCCATGAGGCCCGATGGGTCGGTCGCGCCCGAAGGGGTCGCGCCGCTGGTGGACTTCATCCTGTCAAAGGGGGTCCGCGGCCTCTACGCCAGCGGCAGCACCGGCGAGAGTGTGCTGCAGAGCGGCGAGGAGCGGGCCGAGATCCTGACCGCCCTGGCCGAGCACGCGAAGGGCAAATGCACGCTGATCGCCCATGTCGGCGCCGCCTCGACGCGGGAAGCGGCGAAGCTTGCCCGCCATGTCGGCGACATCGGGCTTCGACGCGGTCTCGGCGGTGCCGCCGTTCTATTACAAGCACGCCTTCGAGGACATCGCCGATCATTACAGGGCCATCGCCGACGCTGCCGGCCTGCCACTGATCATCTACAACATCCCGGCGCTCAGCGGGATCGACCTGTCGACCGAAAAACTGCTCGAGCTGTTGCGGGACGACAGGATCGCCGGGGTGAAATTCACCGCGCAGGATCTGTTCCAATACGGTGAACTTCGCAAGGCCGCGCCCGACAAGATGTTCTATTTCGGGACCGACGAGATGTTTCTCGCGGCCGCGGCCAGCGGCACCGACGGCGGCATCGGCTCGACCTACAATCTGATCGGCGACGTCTACGTCGGCATCGAGAAAGCGGTCGCGGCCGGCGATATGGCTACCGCGCGCGCGCTGCAGGGCAAGGCCAACGACCTGATCGCGATCCTGCTGAAACACGGCGTAATACCCGGGCTGAAATACGCCCTGAACCGGATCGGCGTGCCGGTCGGACCGTGCCGTGAACCGTTCCGCGCGCCGTCGGCCGAAGGCGAGCGGGTGATCGACCAATGGCTGGCGCAGAACGGATATGCGGCGGAGATGTAACGCGCGTCGCGATCTGCGCGTGCACAAGATCAAGCGAGTCGTGGGCACGCCGGTCGGATCGGTGTCCGGATGAACCGGTCTGCGCGGCAGGAGGATGAGGTGACGCCCCCGAATATTGTCTACCTGATGTTCGACCAGGCCAAGGCTCGGGCGATGTCGTTTCTCGGCAACGACGAGATCACGATGCCGTTCTGCGACGGCCTGGCCGGCGACGGCTGGGTGTTCGAACAAGCCTATTCCGCGGCGCCGATCTGCACGCCGTCGCGCGCCTCGGTGCACACCGGCATGTATCCGCAGGTGCACGGAGTCACCTGCCACCAGAACCGCGCGCCGTTCAACCTGCCGCAACTGGCCGAGCTGTTGCAGCAGGCGGGCTACTACACCGCCGCCGCAGGACACTACGAGCCCGAACGCAACCTGTGCCGGGGCTGGCACGAACAGGCCCCGATGCACGAGCGCGGGCCGTTGTTCGAGAGTCTGGCAGGCGCATATCAAGTCCGGCCGCAAGGATGTCGCCTGGTCGTCCGGCGCAATCGACTGCGAGGCCAGCGAAGGCAATTCGGCGCGGTTGACAGACCGGGCGCTGCGGATGCTCGATCAGGCCGAGGCGAGCGGGCGGCCGTTCTTCCTGCACCTGTGCTACGACGACCCGCACCCACCCTATTTCGTCCCCCGCCCCTACGACACGATGTTCGATCCCGACGCGCTGGTCCTGCCGGCGCAAGGCGATCTCGGCGAGATGCCCGCCTGGCACGCCGCGGCACGCGCCGAGGTTGGCACCGACATGGCCACCGTGGCCGACATGCGCCGGGTGCTTGCCGTCTACTACGGGATGATCCGTTACATCGACGACGAGATGGCCCGGGTTGGGCGGGCGCTCGAAGCCAAGGGGCTGATGGAGAACACCTGGATCATCCTTGGCTCCGACCACGGCGACTACACCGGCGAGAAAGGGCTGTTCAACAAGTCCGAGTCGCTCTACGGCTGCCTCTTGCACGTGCCGCTGATCATCGTGCCGCCGCGCGATTCCGACCGAGCCAGGTCGGCGCCGGATTTCCGATCTGGTCTCGACGGTGGATCTGTTTCCGACCATCCTCGCGATGGCAGGGATCAACCCGCCGGTGAACCAGGGGCAAGATCTGCTCGGCTGGGTACGCGGTGGCCATGCCGCCCCAATCCACGACGCGGTGTTCGCGCAGATAGGCGATTACCACGGCTTCATCGGCACCAGCTGGCCGTCGGGCATGCCTGCGTCCGGCCGCCACACGAGCCTCATCCACGGCATCCGCACCACCGAGCGCGCCTACATTCTCGACCCTGACAACGGCGACGAAGCCTACGATCTCGTCGCCGACCCGAACGAGCTTCGCAACCTGACCAACCCGGGCGCGGGGCCGTTGCCGGAAGAGTTCACCGGGCTGAAAGCCCGGCTCGACGCTTTCACCGCGGAATGCACCCGGTTGCGCGACGCGCTCAGCGTTGTCCCGGGCGACCGCGGCTTCGTGAAAGGGTGGGAGTGACCGACGATCCCGGCGCGGCAGCGCTGGATAGCCGCAACCGCGCGATCGGATCCGACCGCCACTTTCTCGCGCAAAGCGCGGCGCGCCGCGTCCGGCCGGGACCGGATCACGCGAGCCGCTGACACCGCCGCCGATGCGACAGCGGTGTGACATTGCGCGACCGCTTGAAGGCCGCCGAAAAGCTTTCGGGATGCCCGTAGCCGACGGTCCGGGATATCTCGCACACCGACATGCCGGTGGTCGCGAGCAGCCGCTCGGCCGTCTTTAGGCGAAGCTCCTGCAGGTGGCGACCTGCCGGGGCACCGAATTCGGCCCGGTGCGACGCGCGCAACGCGCTTTCCGACAGGCCGGCAAGTGCCGCCACGTCGGCGAGACCGCGGATGTCGGCGAGCTTGGTACCGGCCTCGCGCCACATCCGCTCGAGGCGGCTGCGGGGTTTGCCGATGGCCGGCGCGCGAAATCCGTCAAGAATAGCCTGCAAGAGCCGGTGCTGAACCGCGCCCGCCGCGCCCCGCCCGGAATAGGACAGCGAAAGATTGACCATCCCTTGCAGCGCCAGCGCATCGTCGCCGGGATTGCACAACAGAAAACCATCTCCGCACGGCGCCCCGTCAAATGGCCCGCCGCCGAAATGGGTGACCGAGGCATCGGCGCCGTCACCAAGCGCGTAACCCTCGAAGCCGATCCCGGGAAAGATCACGATCCCGCCAGGCGCGGTGAGATCGAACGCGGCGCGGTGTTCTCCGACCCTGATCCGCACCGCGCCTGTGTGGATCCACAAGAGGTCGAAGAACGGCCAGACCACCGGGCCAATGCCAAATCGGCGGTCGAACCGACCGGCAGCCTGTTTTATGATTTCGATACGCAATCCTTTTTCCTTTGTCAGATGACGAAAAACCGCTGAATTTTATCGGATTCCCTCGTTTCCCGCCAATCCTATCAGTTCCCGTGTCGGCCCCGCCCACTATGCTGCCTTGAATCGCCGGACCTCACTGGGACATTGCACCATGACCGATCAGACAGACCGCACACCCACCGCACAACTGCTCGCCGATTTCCAAAGGGACGGGTACGTCTGCGTCAAACCGCTGCTTTCACCCGAGGAGGTCGAAGCTCTCAACGGCGAGATCGCCCGCTTCATCCGCGACGTGGTTCCAACGATGCCGGCCGCGCAGGTCTACTATGAAGACAAGGCCGACAAGAGAAGCCTGAAACAGATCCAGCGGATGTTCGACCATGACGCCCATTTCCGCGACCTGATGGAAAATGGCCCGGCCCGACACATCGCCGAAACGGTGCTGCAGGACGAAGTTGTGCCCGTGAACATGCAGTATTTCAACAAACCCGCAGGGATCGGCCAGCCCACGCCGCCGCACCAGGACGGGTACTATTTCCACCTGTCGCCGTGCGAAGCCGTGACCGGTTGGCTTGCCCTGGAAGAGGTCGACGACGAAAACGGCTGCATCCACTATGTGCGCGGCTCGCACCGGGCGGACGGTTTCCGACCGCATGGTCCAACCGGCGTTCTTGGCTTTTCCCTGGGCATCACCGATTTCGGAGGCGCGGATGACCGGGCCGACGAGGTCGCCTTTCCCGGCCCGGCCGGCACCTTGCTGATGCATCACGCCAAGACCATCCATTGGGCCGGTGCCAACCGGTCGCAAACCCGCTCTCGCCGGGCTCTCGGGTTCATCTACTACGCCAGAACGGCAAAGGTGGACCAAGCGGCGAAAGACGCCTACCAGGCCCAGCTCGACGCCCGGCTGAAAGGCGAACGCAAGATCTGACGGTCGCGGGGTCAGCCGAGCCCCATGAGAGATTGGTGGCCTGAACTGCCGCAAGTGACTTCGGATTTCGGCTTCGGATCCCTCTGGCATGGACCCGCGCGCTGCGCCGAATGTCTCGTTTCTGCCATTCGCAACGAATGCAACTTGGAGCGCAAGTGTCGTGGAAGGGCTCGGAGCCGTCGTCGGCGGGGCGCTCGGCGTGTGACCGGTCTCGGTGGATGAATGGCTGGCGGGGCCGGCCGACCATTCGGGCGGTGACCTTCAAGCGCACGGTCGAAGGCCGGATACATACTGCTGTCGCGAATGACATGGTGTGTTTCCGGCTGTCGCTCTCCTCGGGCGAACGAGGTCCGATATGGTGGCCTCACTGTGAACAGCCGCAGAGGAGAACGACCATGGCACGATATGTTGGACTGGGCGTTTCTCTCAAAGAAACTTCGATTTGTGTGATGAACCACGACGGCTCTGTCGCAGTAGAGGGTGAGGTGGCATCGAATCCTGATGCGATCGCGGCCTTCATCGCGGAGCATGCAGCGAACGCGGAGCGGTTTGTTCATGAGAGCGCAATACTGGCGATCTGGCTGACGCGAGAGCTGGAGAGGCGCGGCGTCCCGGTCATCTGCATCGATGCGCGCTTGGCGCAAAAAGCCTTGTCGGGGCGCATCAACAGTGAGGCGGAAATGCAATTGATCCCGTGAATCAATTGCCCGGCGAACGGATCGCGGTGATGCCGAGGGGTTGGCGCATCTGGCGCGGACGGGTTGGTACAGCGCGGTTCATATCCGTTCCGAGGCCTCCGAGCGGGTTTGAGTCCTCATTGGCGCGCGGGAGCGTCTGGTCCGGATGCGCAAGGATCTGGAGGCTCATGTTCGCGGTGTTCTCAAGGTCTTTGGCATTTGCATGGGGGTTGTCGGCACAAAGGATCTGCGTCAGAGGTTTCGTGCCCAGTTGGATGCTGCCTCCGAAACCGATCCGGTCATGGAATTGATGGCGGAGATGTTCATTCCGCTTCACAAGACGCTCTGTGCGGCCAAGGCGGCGCTGGACGACGAGCTTCGTGCCATTGCCCGTGAAAGCAGCCTGACACGACGGCTGATGACAGTGCCCCGAATCGGGCCGATCACGGCGCTGGCGTATATCGCGACACTCGATGCTGCTGCGCGATTCAGGAAATCGATCGACGTGGGAGCCTTCCTGGGTATCACGCCGAGGCGGCATCAATCGGGGGACATGGATTGGTCCGGGCGCGTCTCGAAACGCGGCGACCGGGATATGAGAAGCCTGCTCTATGCCGCGGCGTCGACGCTGCTCAACTGCACCCGAAAACCATCATCTTCGAAAGCTTGGGCCACCCGGCTCTGCGCGCGAAAAGGGCACAAGAATGCCGCTGTCGCCGTCGCAAGGAAGCTCGCCGGTTTCTCTGCATTCGATCTGGCGCGACGAAACGGTGTTCGATCCCGGGGTGGAGGCCATTTCCTGAGACAGACACCCGAGCGCCTGCCCCAGGCAACGAAGGCAGGTTCAGCGTCCTCCGGGACGGTGGCGTATCAAGCCAGCAAAAACCGGCAGAGGTGGAACACGACCCAACCTCGCGAATGACATTTTGGCCGATCAGCCCCTGACGCCATCATGAAGCGGAGCATCCGACTTCGGAGAGAACCACGACCCCGGAAGACAAAGAACCAACTCCCTTGACACAGCCTCAAACAGAGAGCCGGTACCAGAGCGCGGCCTTGGCTCGTTTTTCTGCTCTGCCGCATGACGGCTCCGAGCCCGAAGCGGTCGAATTCGGGCCCGCATTGGACTCGACGTTGAGGGCGGCTTTCTGGCTTTCGCTGTGCCATGCCCAAGAGGCTGACCCGCGGAGAATGCATTGTTCCCCATCCTTTTGGCGAGTTTCCGGCCGAGTCATTCCGCGCCCCGCGTTGGTCGGATTCGAAGCCCGTCCAGGCGACAGCGCCGGGTGGCCGTCAGCCATCGGCGGGGTGCGGCCTTTGATGGTTGTGGGCGGCGATCCATCCCCCGACGCCGGATTTAACCCGCGCCCCAGTCTCCCGAGCGGACGATGGTCGCTTCGGGGATTGGGAAAACCCGAGATGTTCGACAAAGGTACTGTCGAGGCGGCGCACATACCAGTTGTCGAATTCTGGCTGCAAAACGCTCCGGTCGGTCGGTCCGGGCGACGTCGTTGGAACGGCTGTCGTCGTCAATTGCCCGGCAGGGCATCGACCACCAATGTCCCGAGAGATCGTGTTCAAGACTGCGGGCAGACCAGCGAGTGAACCGCCGCAGTGTGGAAACCCTGGTCGGAGGCAGACCGATTTCGGCCACTTTCTCCGACGCGGTGCTTTCGGCTGTCAAAGCCTCCAACGTCACGCGCGCCGCGAACTCCGCGTCATGTGTCTTGCGTTTGGCGCTGTCTGATCTCGCCTTCGCTGGAACCAGGCAAGCGTTGGACCCTGACCTTCGGCGTTATACCCTGTTTAACCAGATACTGAATGGTCGATGCCGGCTCGATTGCCACCAGGGTGCTTGCGAAAGAGGACCCGGGCCCGGATATCGCCCAGACAGAGCCGGCGAAAACCACTCCGCCTGCTTCCGTGGGAACCCCTATTGAGCTCCCTTCGCGGCGTCTCGGATCGCCGCGAGCATGACATGGGCGGAGGCGGCGCCGGGATCGACATGGCCCACTGACCGCGCGCCGAGCTTCTTCGATCGGCCGCGGCGGCTTTCGATGCCGGCAGTGTAGTCGCGGCCCTCTTCGGCGCCCTTCACGGCGGCGGCGAGGCAGCCTTCGACATCGGCGCCCCGGTCGAGCGCGGCCCGGCCGGCCTCGGCGGCGGGGACCCAGGCGTCGACCATGGTCTTGTCGCCGCGCGCTGCGCCGCCGCGCGAAAGGATTCCGTCGGAGATGCCTTCGATCCAGGCAACCATCGCTGCGGCGTCGAGGTTCAGCCGGTCGGAAACGCGCGCCCCTGCCTCGCGGAAGGCCGACGCATATAGCGGCCCGGAGGAGGCGCCGACCGCGTCCAGGAAGGCCTTGGCCATCCGGTCGCAGGTCTCGGTGACAGGCTCGTCATTGGGGGCGCCCGCCAGCGCTTTGCGTACGGCGGTCCAGCCGATATCCATGGTCACCCCATGGTCGCCGTCGCCGATCACGCCGTCCAGCTCGCTGAGCCAGTCGCGCCTGTCTGCGATCGCTTCGCCTGCGGCCAGCATCATCGCCCGGAACAGCGCCGGTGTCACTGCACCGTCGGTTTTCAGTGCGGCACGGTCGACGGCGGCGGCAACGCTGCCGGTGCTGGTGTGCCGGCGGGTGAGCGTGCCGGCGGGTGCGCCGGCGGTGCTGCCCACGGTGAGCGCGGGGGTGCGGCAGGGGGTGTCGAGCAACAGCTTCAAATCGTCGTCGAGCTTCATCAATGTCACCGAGGTACCGGCCATCTCCAGCGAAGTGGCGTATTCGCCGACCCAGGAGTGGTGGATCTTCACCCCGAGTTCGCCGAGCCGTTGGGCGACGCGGCGGTGCACGATGAACAGCTCGAGCTGCCCGGTGGCGCCGAGTCCGTTGGTGAGCACGGCCACCTCGTCGCCGGATTCGAGGTCCATGTCGCCCAGGATCACGTCCATGAGTTCGTCGGTGACGGCATCGGCGGGTTCGAGCGGGCCGCGGCGCATGCCGGGCTCGCCGTGCAGGCCCATGCCGATTTCCATCTCGTCCTCACCGATCTCGAAATTGGGCTTCAGGGTCTGCGGCAGCGAACAGGCCGTGAGGGCCACGCCCATCGACCGGGTGGCGGCGTTCGCGGCCTGGGCGGCGGTGACACAGGCGTCGAGGTCGCGGCCCAATTCAGCCGCCGCGCCAGCCACCTTGAAGACGAAGAAATCGCCGGCAATGCCGCGGCGCTCGTGTGCGCGTTCGGGCGGGGCAGAGGCGACGTCGTCGATCACCTGCACCGAGCGGGCGGGAACGCCGAGCCCCGCGCATTCCTCGGCGGCCATGTCGAAGTTCATCACGTCGCCAGTGTAATTGCCGTACAGGAAGATCACCCCTGCGCCGCCGTCGACAGCGCGGGCAGCATCCATGATCTGCTCGGGAGACGGCGAGGCGAAGACGTTGCCAACCGCGGCGGCGTCGGCGAGGCCGCGCCCGACATAGAGCGCAAAGGCCGGTTCGTGGCCCGAGCCGCCGCCGATAACGATGCCGACCTTGCCGTCGCGGGGGCCATCAACCGCCACAACGGCCCGGCCCGTGTCGCCCTCCACCTTGAGCATGTCGGGGTGTGCGGCAACCATACCCTCGATCGCCTCGGCGATCAGGTTCTCGGGGGTGTTGATCAGTTTCTTGGTGTAGGCCTCGGTCATGCTTTCCTCACTCAACTTCGTTTCAGAAGGTCCATGTGGCGGCTGCGGTCCGGTCGAGCCAGGGGCGTTCCTCTGCCATACAACTCACCGGGTGAATTCCGCGAGCGTCAGCGACACCTCCGGGACGTAGGTCACCAGCAACAGGATGAATGCGAGCACGCCGATGAAGGGCAGGTTGGTGCGCGAGGTCTCCCAGATGCCGGATTTAGCGATCGAGCAGGACGTGATGAGCACCGAGGCGACCGGAGGGGTCTGCTGCCCGATGGCGAGATTGAGCGTGACCATGATGCCGAAATGCACCGGGTCGATGCCCACCGCGTGGACCAGCGGCATCACCACCGGAACGACGAGAATGATCGCCGCCGCGCCGTGGAGAAACATGCCGAGCACCAGCAGGAGCAGGTTGAGCAGCGCGAGCACCACGTACGGGTTGGTGGTAAAATCGGTGATCTGGGCGGCGAGTGTCTGCGGCACCTGGGCTTGGGTCAGGAACAGCCCGAGCGCGGCCGAGGTGGCGACCAGCAGCATCACCACGCCAGTCTGGCTGATGCCTTCGAGCATCGCGCGGCGCAGATGCGCGAGATCGAGGTCGCGGTAGACGAAGACGCCGATCACCAGGGCCGCGAGCACGGCGAGGCCGGCGGCCTCGGTGGCGGTGACGATGCCGGTGAGGATTCCGCCGAGGATGATCACTGGCATGGCGAGGGCCCAGATCGCCTCGCGGAAGGTGCGGCGGACGTTGGCGAGATCGAATCCGTCGCCGCGGGGCAGATCGTAGCGCAGCGCGAGGATGTAGGTCACTGCCATGAGCAGCGCGCCGCCGAGGAAGCCGGGCACGATGCCGGCGACGAACAGGGTGAGCACCGAGGTCTCGGAAATGGCGCCGTAGAGGATCATGGCGATCGACGGCGGGATGATGATCGCGAGCGATGCCGACGACGAGGTGATCGCCGCGGCGAAGGTGCGCGAATAGCCGCGCCGCTTCATCTCCGGGATCAGCACCGTGCCGGTGGCGGCCACGTCGGCGACAGCAGAGCCGGAGATCTCGGCAAACACCATCGAAACGCCGATGTTGACCATGCCAAGGCCGCCGCGCACGAATCCGATGAGCGCCGCGATGAAGTTGATGAGCCGCACCGAGATGCCGGTGGTGTTCATCAGGTTGCCGGCGAAGATGAACAGCGGGATCGCGATCAACGGAAAGGAGGTGGCCCCGGAATAGAGCGCAATCGAGATGTCGTAGAGGCTCGAGGTGCCTGTGGTGAGCGCGAAACCGGTAATGGCGACAATGCCGATGGCCACCGCAATCGGCACGTTGATCATGATCAGGCTGATCAGCGCGATGGTTGTCAACAGCAAGGTCACGGTCGTCCCTCCCTTGATGAAAAGGCTTCATTGCCGGCTTCGGCCTCGGCGATGGCCTGGTCGATCTCGGCGTGTTCGCGGTCGACGCCCTGGGCCGCGCGATGTAGCGCGCGCGGCATGGTGAAAAGAGTGCCGACGATCATCAAGACGGACGAGATCGGGATGATGGATTGCACGATGTCGAGCGACAGCCACGGCAGGCTGAGCAGCGCGTCGTAGGCGGCAACCGGCAGCACCAGGTATCCGTACCAGCCGACGATGGCGAAGAAAGCGATGACCAGAAGCTCTCCGAACAACGCGACAATCACGGCAAGTGTGCGTGGCAGGGCGATGACGAGGCCAGCGAAACCCATGTGCTGGCGCAGGAAGACGGCGTAGCTGGCACCGAAATACGTCAGCCAGGCGAGCAGCACGCTGGCGATCTCGTCGTACCAGGATGGTGACATGCCGAGGTAGCGCATCGTGGTGGAGTAGACGACCGAGACTGTCAGCATCACGAGCAGCACGATGCAGATACCCTCGATGGCGCGCAGCAGCGCCTTTTCAATGAATGCGATCATGGTCGGTATCCGGGTGATGGGGATGCCGGCCGGGGAGCCCCGGCCGGCACGGGTGGTTCGGCCTATTCGGCGAGCGCCTGGGCGCGGGCGACGAGTTCCGCGCCGGCGGGCACCTGCGCGGCGAAGGCTTCGTAGACCGGGGCCGAGGCGGCAATGAAGGCGGCCTTGTCGGCCTCGTTAACCTCTACACCGGCGTCGAGCATCTTCTGCATCAGCTCGGTATCGGCGGTTTCGCCCTCGGTCAGCGCCCAATCCTGAACCTCGGCGGCAACCGCCGCGATGGTCGCTTTCAGGTCATCCGACAGGCCATTCCAGGTGTCGAGCCCGGTGGTGAGGTAGGTCGGCGAATAGACGTGGCCGGACATGCTGAGGTATTTCTGCACTTCCTGGAAGTTGGCACCGACGATATTGGTCAGTGGGTTTTCCTGGCCGTCCATGGTGTTGGTCTGCAACGCCACGAAGACCTCCGAAAACGACATCGGCGTGGGGTTGGCGCCCCATTCCTTGAACATCGCCACCCGCCACTCGGAACTCGGCGTGCGGATCTTGAGCCCGTCGAGGTCGGCCGGAGTGTTGATCGGCCGGACGTTGTTGGTGATCTGGCGGAAGCCGTTTTCCCAGGTCGAGAGCACCTTCAGCCCTTCCCCTTCGGCCAGCGGCGCGAGGTCGGTCTGAACGATCTCGGCGTCGATCGCCTTGAGGTGGTCGCGGTCCTGGACCAGGAACGGCATGTCGAAGATCGCGAATTCGGGCGCGACGTTGGTCATGATCGACGAGATCAGCGTGAACTGGACGGTGCCGAGTCGCAACTTCTGCAGCAACTCCTTCTCGTCGCCGAGCTGGCCGTCGGCGTAGAACTCGATCGTGTGAGCATCGCCGAGCGCGGCCTGCAGGTCGTCGGCGAATTTCTTCGCGCTCTGCCCCTGGAGGCTGTTCGACGCGGCCCCGACCGCGACGATGTAGGTATCGGCAACCGCCGGCAGGGCGGTGAGCGACACGGTGCCCGCGAGAATGCTGGCGGTCAGGCCCTGGATGATGTGTTTCATGAGATTTTCTCCTCCTCGTTCAAGTCGTGCGCGGGCGGCGTTGCCCCCGCGTGGTTGCGGACCGCCGCGTGAGCGGTGCACCGGTCCGGCGGTGAGAGGCGGCCGCACGGCCGCCCTTGCAATCTGCCGGACACGCCTGCAAAGCGGTTCGCCCGGCCGTCATTCTTCCAGCCGCGCAAACTGGCTCTGATCGTCGAACAAGCCTTCGATGCGCGCCCAGGCGGCAGTCAGGTGATGGCCGATGATCGCCGTCAGCCGCGCGGCATCGCGCGCTTCCAACGCTTCGATCATCTCGACATGTTCGTCCATCGCCCTGGCCCAGTTCTCTGGGCCCGCATGGCCCGCGAACCGGAACCGCTTCATCCGCGCCTGTAAGGTGCCATGCACCTGCGACAGCGTCGGGTTGTCGGCCAGCGCCACGATCCGGGTGTGGATCTCCTGGTTGAGTGCGTAGTAGCGTCGCCGATCGCCGTGGCCGTGAGCGGCTTCCATCTCGTTGTGGAGCGCACGAATCTCGGCGATGTCCGCATCCGATGCGGCGGCGCAGGCAGTGGCGGCGGCGAACTCTTCGAGCGTGCGGATCACGTCCATCGTGTCGTGCACTTCCTTTGCGGTGAAACTCCGCACCACCGCGCCCCGGCGCGGCACCAACTCGACCAGGCCTTCACTCGCAAGGGATTTGATCGCTTCGCGCAACGGCGTGCGCGAGACGCCGAATTGGACGCCGATCTGGCCCTCGTTGATCCGCGCACCAGGCGCGAGGTCGCCCTCGACGATCATCATGCGCAACCGGGCCAGGATCTCTCCGTGCAGCGACGGACGTTCGATCCGGTCGGATCCGACCGGCGCTTCACGCCCTGAGGACTCGATGTTGTCCACGGCCTCCTCCCTCGTTTCCCCGGATCGTTACTCGGCGGCCTGGGACAGGTCAATACTGTATTTTGCATTTTGTATACAGATATTGCGCGGCCCTTTTTGACCGCCTATCTTTGGGTCGACTGTGACGATTCGGGCAGGACCGCGACGAGGTCCGCGCACCGATCCGGACGTCGCCGAGCCAGGTTGTTGCGATTTGGGAGGAGACCCGATGGGCCAGAACTGGACCGCCGAAACATGGCCAATTGCGGCGGCGATGATCCCGTTCCCGGGCGTTCTGCGCGACGGGAGTCCGGTGCAGGACGCCGCCCCGGAGGTCTGGGCGGCAGACCTTGGCCAGGTTGTGAAAGCGGGGTTCGGCGCGGTCGACCCGACCGATTCCTGGCTCCGCGTCGCCGACCTCGACCCGGCCCGCCGCGCGGCCTTCGTCGAGATCTGCAAAGATCTGGGCCTGACCGTCCCTGCGATTTCGACCTCGCGCCGCAGCGTGATCGACCCCGAGCACGGCGACGACTACCTTGCCTACGCCCACCGGGTGATCGACACCGCGGCGGAGCTCGGCGCGCGTCACGCCTGCTTTGGCTTCTTCGGCCCCCTAACCGAAGCGCAGAAGGGGGTGCTGTGGTTCTGGACCGAGCAGGGGGTGAAAAACCCCGACGATCCGGCTGTGTACGCCCGCGCTGTCGAACGCATCCGGGAGCTTGCGCGCCACGGCGCAGAGGTCGGCGTGCAGGTGGCACTCGAGATGTACGAGGACACCTATATCGGCACGGCACGCGACGCGGTGAAATTCATCACCGAGGTCGACCACCCGAACGCAAAGCTCAACCTCGACATCGGCAACCTGATCCGGCTGCACCGCCCGGTCGAGCCCTGGGCAGAGATGATCGCGCTCTGCGCGCCCTATGCGGGCTACTGGCACGTCAAAAACTACTACCGGATGGAAGACAGCCAGACGGGCGAGATCCTGACCCACCCCGCCCCGCTGCTTGGCGGCACGATCAACTACCGCGCCGCGATCGCGGAGGTTCTGGAATACGGCTATGACAGCCCGTTCCTGGTGGAACATTACGGCGGCGACGGGCTCTATGTTTGCGCCGACAACCGCGACTACCTCCGGCGTGTGCTGAAGGCCGCGTTGCCGCGATGATCGCGCGGGCGGCCTCCCTGGCTGGGGCCAATGCGAATGAGAAAATCGGTCTGTAGAAAAGGTGGATGGCAAGATGCGAAACCTGAGAGTGGCCATGGCGGTCGGCGATGCCGGCGGGATCAGCCCGGAGTTGGCGGCGAAGATCATCGCCGACCCCGACGCCAACGCGAACGACCTGATCGTGCTCGGCGACCGGCGCCTGCTGGAGCGCGGCGCCGCGGACGCCGGGGTCAGCCTCGATCTGCCGGTCGTGCAGCCGGACGAATTGGACAGGGTGCTGCCCGGGCGTAGCGTGCTCGTCGACCTGGCAAATTGCGATCCCGACGCGGTGCCGCGGGGCGAAGCGAGTTTCGAAGGCGGTCTCGCCGCGGTCCAGAATTTTCGCGCCGCCTTGCTGTTGGCGAACGCGGGCTACGCCGACGTGGTGTTCTTCACCCCGTTCAACAAGGGCGCAATGCGACTCGCCCAGCCCGACTACGTCGACGAGATCGGTTTTATCGACGCGACCATCGACGCGGCCGAGAGCGGGCGCGAGTTCAACGTGCTGGACGAGGTGTGGAACGCCCGCGTCACCAGCCACGTGCCGCTCTCGGGGGTCGCCGCGATGATCACCGAGGAGCGCGTCTACAACAGCCTTCTGCTCACCGACAAGGTGATGCGCGGCGCCGGATACGAGCGGCCCCGAATTGCCGTCGCTGCCCTGAACCCCCATGCCGGCGACGGGCGCAACTTCGGGACCGAGGACGACGACATCATCGCCCCCGCCGTCGCACGCGCCCAAGCCCGCCAGATCGCGGCGACCGGCCCGATCCCCTCCGACACGGTCTTCGTGCGCGCGATCAAGGGCGAGTTCGACGCGGTGATGACAATGTATCACGACCAGGGCCAGATCGCGATGAAGCTGATCGGCTTCGACCGGGGCGTGACCCTGATCGCCAACTACCCGTTCCCGATCGTGACGCCCGCCCATGGCACTGCCTACGACATTGCCGGCCAGGGCATCGCCGATACCGGCGCCGCCCGCAACGCGGTCAACCTCGGGCGCAAGCTGGCGCAGTTGGAGATCGAGGAGCGCGGTCCGCGACCCGACCCGGTTGTATCCCTGTCCGACCTGATCGCACGCGCGCTCGACCGCGACGCGGTCTGGGAAAAACCTCCGGCATGACCGGGCGGGCACTGGGGGAGACCACGGTCGTACTGAACCACGCGGGCCAGCCGGCCGACCGTTCGCCGGAAGGATTTGCCGGGTGGCGAATCGCGCTGGCCGCCCTGGCCGCGAGCCCGCATCCCCATATCAAGATCTCCGGCATCGGGGTGCCCGCCCGCCCCTGGTCGGACGACGACAACGGCGAAATCATTCGCTACGACCTTGATACCTTCGGGCCTGGCCGGGCGATGTTCGCCTCGAACTTCCCCGTGGACGGGCTCTGCGGATCGTTCGACACGATCTCCTCCCGCTTCGCGGACGTCACCCGCGATGATCCGCCGGAATATCGCGACAAACACCGTCGCAAGTCGGCCACGCGGGTATATGGGCTCGATCACCTCAACCCGGATTGATCGACAGCGCGGCCAGGACACGCCTGACCGTCGCCCAAAACGAAAGGAGCGAGGTATGAGCCAACAGACCTACTGGATCGGAACCAGTTGGAAGATGAACAAGACACTGGTGGAGGCGGAGCGCTTCGCCACGGCGCTGGGGGACGCCGACGGCGGGCGCGACACCCGCATCCAGCGCTTCGTGGTGCCGCCCTTCACCGCCGTCCGCGAGGTCAAGCGCATCCTCGAGGGCAGTTCCGTCAAGGTCGGCGCGCAAAACATGCACTGGTCCGACCGGGGTGCCTGGACCGGCGAAGTCTCGCCGCTCATGCTCACCGATTGCGGCCTGGACATGGTCGAACTCGGCCATTCCGAGCGGCGCGCGCATTTCGGCGAGACCGACGAGACGGTAGGGCTCAAGGTCGAAGCCGCGGTGCGCCACGGGATGATCCCGCTGATCTGTATAGGCGAGACGCTCGCGGACCGTGAGGGCGGGCGCGCTCGGGAGGTGCTCGAGCGGGAAGTGCGCGGTGCCCTCGGAAAGCTCTCGGACGACCAGAAACAGGCCCCGATCCTGCTCGCCTACGAGCCGGTCTGGGCGATCGGCGAAAACGGCATCCCGGCCACCTCCGACTATGCCGACGCGCGCCAGAGCGAGATCGTGGACGTCGCCGAAGACATGCTCGGCCGCCGTATTCCCTGCCTCTACGGCGGCTCGGTCAACCCCGGCAACTGCGAAGAACTGATCCAGTGCCCGCATATCGACGGGCTGTTCATCGGGCGCTCGGCCTGGAACGTCGAGGGCTATCTTGACATCCTGGCCAAATGCGCCGCAACCGTCTGAACACGAAAGGAAACCCCCATGAAAATCGCTATTGCCGGTGACAGCGCGGGCGAACCGCTCGCCAAGATCCTCGCAGACCACCTGAAGGACAAATACGAGGTGGAGGAGGTCTCGCGCACCAGCGAAGGACCCGACGCTTTTTACGCCTATATCTCCGACCGCGTGGCCTCGGCGGTGATGCAGGGCAAATACGACCGCGCCATCCTGTTCTGCGGCACCGGCATTGGCGTGCAGATGGCAGCCAACAAAGTGCCCGGGATCCGCGCCGCGCAGTGCCACGACACCTACTCGGCCGGCAAGGCGGCGACCTCGAACAACGCCCAGATCATCACCATGGGCGCGCGGGTCGTCGGCGCAGAGCTCGCCAAGGACATCGCTGAGGCCTTCCTGACCAAGTCGTTCGACCCCGAGGGTCCGTCCGCCGGCAACGTGAGGGCGATCAACGAGATCGGGGACAAGTACCAGAAAGCCTGAACCCAGGCGAAGACGGCGGGGCGGGAGTTACCGGCTGCCGCACCCGATTGCCTCGGTTCTGGAATGCCCCAGAGGGCGCTATTGCCCGGACCCCGCGGCCCTGTTCGCATGATCAGTGGGCGGACCGCTTGTCTCATCCATCTCGCCGCCGAGCGCCCAGGCGTTTCGCTGAAAGCCTTGACCCACCGGCGCCCGCCGTGGTTCGCCATCATGCGTGGCTCCCGCATCACTGGAGCCGCCGCTTGGTCGGCGCACCCCCCCGCGCCCGCACACAGCGCTGAGGCCTCGGAACTGACCGTTTGCACAGCGCGCTTCACGAGCGCCACTCGGCTGGGGACCGCCGCGAAGCGGTGGACCGAGCGAGTCGCGACGCCCCCTTAAAAAGACGGGCTGTCGAATGCTTGTGCGGCGACGCGATAGTGGCGATGCACCCATTCTACCGACACCTGACCGAGCCGGTGCACATGCTGCAGCTCACTTGCGGCATCTGGACCATCAGGTCGCAAACAACCAAAGCACCGGGCCGGTCGATCTGCAAAACAGCGCCGGATGCCACCGATTGCCCGACAAATCGACAAACCGGTCGATTGCGCGCAGCATCTGATCAGCCGCTGAGCTGTCCGAACTACTGGGACCACTTCAGTCGAGAACTCGCCGAACACCCCTCCGTACGGAACCTGCATCGGCCCCTTCATCATGCGAGCACTCAAGACGTGACAGGGAGAAGCGTCTAGCCGAACCGCCCGCGTTCAACCAGGGCGTTCCCAAGACATCTCTTCGATGCCGTCGTAGGGGCCAGAAGGTGCAACGGGATGCATGAACGGCAGGAAAACGAAAGCTGCGATGCAGCAGTGTCCCGCAGAGTGCAGGGCGTAGATAGGCGGCCCACCGGCGTTGCGGTGTCACCGTCTGACGGCGGCTTCGTGCCGCAATCCGGTCATCAGGGTCGGTTCGGTCGCTACAGATCGCATGAATGACCACTTTCTCCGCTGCGCAGCAGCGGCGCCGAAAGGTCATTTTGGCTGACTGAAATGCTGCGGGCGCGCGGGGCACGATCGGGACACTTCCGCCTCGGGCTCGTAGCGGTCGGCGAGCACGAGTTCGGCGAGCGACCGGTCCGGAAAGGCGAACGGCTTGTGCCGTTCGCCCAACATTCAGATGTCGATGCGTTCAGCGATGCTCAATGCATCTTCCAGCTCAACACCGAGGTATCTGACCGTGCTGTCCACCTTTGTGTGGCCGAGAAGGCGTTGGACCGCGCGGAGATGGCCGGTCTTTCGGTAGATCAGCGCAGCCTTCGTCCAATGCAGGGAATGGGTTCCGTAGCTGCTCGGGTCGAGACCGATCGCCGACACCCAGTCCCGGACAAGTCGGGCGTATTGGCGCGTCGACAGATGCGGTGACGGGTGGAACCGGCTCGGAAAGAGGGAAACGCAGGCGCGCATTTCCGGTGCGTTGACCCATTCCAAGACGGAGTTTCGTGTGTTCTCCGATACATCGAACTGCACCGGCCGACCGGTCTTGCTCTGGATCACGGAGACGCGTTCGCGGGCGGAACCACCAACCACGAGGTCGGCGACCCTCAGGCGGACGAGATCGCTCCGCGCAGCTTGCTGTCGATTGCCACGTTGAACAGCGCGAGATCGCGCAGTTGGCCCGCGAGTTTCAGACGCGCGCGGATGGCCCAAACCTGTTTTGGCAGCAATGGGCGCTTTTGTCCGACGAGACGTCCCTTGTTCTAGGGCGTGCGCTTCGGCTTTGCGGCGGGAAGTTGGATTCTGGGCATAGCAGGGCCTCAATCGGGCCCTCCCGACCCAAGCGTCGACACCGTGTCCACGGAGCGATTGTATCCAGCTTTGTCGAATGACTGGTTTTGAGGTTGGACGACAACTCGGCATCGCCGCGCCGCCGCATGACCGCTTCGAGCCCGATGTGACAAACGCTGCAGGACGAATGAATGACTGCTATGCGCCTGCAGTGCGGTCGCTCCTATTCGACTGATGCCAATAGTGTCTCGGCTGCCAAACGTCCGAAGCCGTTCGCGGCTTTGGGGCTCGCTCCCGAAATCAAGCGACGGTCAATGTGGCATGAACTGTCCGCCTTGGAATTGATGATCTCCACCCCCAAGGCGTTCAGCTTCTCGCCTAACTTCCACGGCATGTGACCCGGCATGTATCCGATCATCGGCGTTTGCTTGTCCACGGCGTCTGGAAAAGCCGCTATCTTGTATCCGTTGTAGACAAAGTCGCCCCCATCATCAGCAGCAAGCAATGCCGCAGGGCCATGGCAGATGGCAAGCGTATGTATGTCCCTTTCATGTGCCCAACGTAGCACCTTCCCAAGATCGGGATTTTCAGGCAGCCCAAGCATGGCCCCGTGTCCACCTGGAAGAAAGACGGCAACATAGGGCGCATCGTCGGTCAAGGAATTTGCCACAAAATCTTTCAAGCTGCCGGGGTTCTTGAACGCATCTGCGTAGTCGCGAAAGAGCTTTTGCAGATCCTCGTCTTCGCTTGGCATCGCCCAGTCTTCAATGACGGCAGGTGCACCGGTGGGGGTTACGATGTCTATCTCGAACCCTGCCGCCAGCAGATGCAGCATAGGCAGGCCCATCTCAACCGGGTGGTTGCCTGTCGAGAACTTCTTCCCGTTGGCCATCACCATATTACGTTCTTCGGTACAGACCATCAAAACGCGATGGTCTCCGCCCGTAACAGGCTTGGGATAGGTGCCACCGTCATAGTCTGTCTTGGGCGATGTCGCCATTTTCAGCGCGAGGCGCGAAGGCGCAAAGGCTCCATCTTCAGTTGCGGTGGGCGCAAGCCCCAAGAGCTTCTTCAACATGGTTCTTTTCCTGCTTTTGATGTTCGGATCCGACAGATGGCGGATCTCTGGAGATTGCCGCTGGATCTCCGGTTATTTGACCGTCACGACAACCTTGCCGACGGCGCGTCCGGTCGCCAGCCGATCGTAGGCGTCCGCGGCCTGGTCCATCGGAAAGATGCTGTCGATGACGGTTTTGATGGTGCCTTCGGCGATCAGCCTGGCGAGCTCCGCCAGCATTTCTCCGTCCGGCGACATGAAAAACCATTCGAAGCGGACGCCGTATTTCTCCGCCAAACCCTCGGTGTCCTGACCCTTGACCGAAACGATAGTGCCGCCCTTTTTCAGCACCCGAAAGAGCGCGCCAGGGTTTCTCCGCCAATCGTGTCGATGACCAGATCGTATTCCGACACTTCGTCTTCGAAGCTCCGGGTCGTGTAGTCGACGACCAGATCCGCGCCGAGCGCTTTGACCAGATTCAGCATTCTTGGCGCTTGTGGTCGTGGCGACAAAAGCCCCGAAATGCTTGGCGATCTGGATGGCAAGTGTTCCGACGCCGCCGGACCCGGCATGGATCAGCACCTTGTCGCCTTCCTTGATCTTCCCTTTGGTCACGAGTGCTTGCCAGGCGGTGAGGCCCGCCAGCGGGATCGAGGCAGCCTCTTCATGGCTGAGGCCCGCAGGCTTGATCGCCAGTTCACCTTCCTGAACGCGGGCGAGTTCGGCGATGGCGCCGGCGTCTTCCTGATTTGGCCGGGCGAAGACCTCGTCGCCGACTTTGATGCTCTGCACATCCTTGCCGACCGCAACGACTGTGCCCGAGACGTCGTAGCCCATCACATGCGGAAAACTGAGGTCCAGCATCTCGCGCAGATAGCCCGCACGCAGGATGTTATCGATCGGGTTCAGGCTGGCGGCATGCACCTCGATCAGGACGCTGCTGTCCTTGAGCTCGGGTTTTGCGATGTCGCGAATTTCAACGGGGGCGGCGTAGTCACTGTAGACTGCGGCTTTCATGGCGGTGCCTTTCCGGGCTCATTGATGCTGAACAGCACATAGAGTTGTGGAATTCTTTTGATAATGACCCGACTTTCGCTATGACTTCTGCCTGAACGACAATAATTAGGTCTTTGAGGGCGTTCGATGGACCGGCTTCGCGCCTTGCGCTACTTCGCAAAACTGGCGGAGACCCTGAGCTTTAGCGAAACCGCGGATCACTTTCGAGTGCCGTCTTCTTCGGTGTCGCGCCGGATCAAGGATCTTGAAGTAGAGCTCGGCGCGGCTCTTTTCGTCCGCACCACGCGGTCGGTCCGGCTGACCGATCTGGGAAAGCTCTATCTCGGCGAAATCACGACCGGTCTGCAGTCGATCGACACGGCCGATGAGATCGTGATTGCACAGTCAAGAGCACCAACCGGAATGGTTCGGATCACCGCGATGCCCAATTACGCCGAGCTCTACGTTCTGCCCGCCCTAGATCGCCTGCGGCAGTTCTGCACGGAGATCGACTTCGATCTGAACATCACCGATCAGGTGATGAGCCTGTCCGGAACCGAGGTCGACATCGCGATCCGGGCAGCTTCGGGTCTGCCCGATAACGTCGTCGCGCGCCATCTGGGCGACCACCAATTCGTTCTCGTGGCCTCACCAAACTATGTCGCGCAGAACGGCGCGCCGAGGACGTCCGCGGAGTTGAGCGCGCGTCCGGTGTTCATGTACCGCACCCCACGTGGCAGGCTGGATTGGCTGGCATCAAGAGACGGGGTCTGGAAGGCGATTGACCTCAATCCGAAATTCGTGAGCAATCACGGACCATCGCTTCTGGCCAGCGTCATCGCCGGAAATGGCATAGCCTTTCTCCCCAACTGGGGGGTGGCGGAGGATATTGCGGCCGGGCGTCTCACGAAGATAGACCTTGACGACGGGCCCCTATCGATCAGCGGCAATGCCGAAATGGGGATGTACTTGCTGTACCACCCGCCGAAGTTCCGCCTGCAGAAAATCAAGGTCACCGTTGGCTTTCTGGTCACCGAGTTGAAACGCGGTCCAAGCAACATCTAGGGCCAAGTCACACGGGATATTCCCACCCCCATCTCATTGGTCGCGTTCACCCAGTGCACATCGCGTAGAAAAACGGCGCGACCAGCGGTTGGAACATGCGCAACGAACGCACACAATATCCGCGGCTTGGACCTTGAGCCGAAATCAATCAATGTCCGGTATCGGGAGAAGCCGCCGTTGAAGGCCGGGACTTCGAATTTCCCGTCGCGAACGGCGGCCAATGGCTGCAGAGCGGTCGCCTGAGCAAGAGCATCGGATGACGGCTTCGAGCCCGAAGCGGAAGTGTTCCGATCCCGCCCTGCGCACCCGCAGCATTTCGTTCAGCGAGGATATCGGCCCAGCCTTGCCGCGGCGCAGCGGCAAGACCCGTCATTTGTGTGGGTCTGCAGCATGGCAAAGAGGCTAAACGACCGTGTTATGGACGTTGCAGTCATTGGTCCTCTGGCTGCAACCGCCCAGAGTTGACCTTAGCGTATCTCCAGAAATTGCCTGGTTCTCTGCTTTCGCGATCAGTTCAGTCGGAGGCGACCTTCCCGAGGAAGGCCTCCACGGCCGCGCGCACTTCGGTGCCGTGTTCTTCCATATCGTGCATTACCGATTTGTGGCTGCGTTTCTCGGCGATCAACGTGGTGACATCGAGGTCGGCCGCTTTGCCTGCCGCCGCGAGCGTCTCAAGATTGCCGATGTCAACGTATTTGTCGAGGGTGCCTCGGATGAGAAGCATCGGTGGGTCGCCCGCGTCAACGAAACCTGCAACCGACCAATCGGCTCTAGTATCGGGTGGAAAAATGCTTGGGCACCTGGCCCCCGAACAGAGCCCGCCCCAGTATGGCCCGGCAAGTCCAATGAAACCGGAGACGGCGTCAGACGGCACGCCCTCAGCTTTGAGGTATCGCCCGTCATAACTCACAATCCCGCCGATAAAAGCGCCCGCCGACCAACCGCTGACGATTATCGGTCGGGGGTCGCCTTGGTTGGTCCTCAGCTCTTTCCAAACATAGGCGACGGCCTTGGCATCCTCGATGAAGGCGGGGAAGGCGGTTTTCGTCCGGTAGTTTGGCGCGACAACGATTGTCCCGGCGTCCGCGAAACTCTGGCCAATCAGGCGCGGCCGCGACTTGTCCCCATACCGGAATCCGCCACCGAACAGGAACACGAGCACCGGAGTGTCATCATCCACTGTCGCTGGCGTGTAAATGTCCAATACTTGACCAGGTAGATCGCCGAAGGGGACGTCGGCGGTCACGGCATAGCCCGGCTCGTCGGACATCGCCGGGGCAACAGCAATCGAAAGTGCGACCAGTGAAGCAATAAATGCCCTTCGCATAGCTGATCCCTCCCTTGCGTGGTGGCAACCATACGCCCGTATCCGCGCGAGCGCCTTGTTGGGCGTCAAGCTGCCGGTAGCGCGAGTTCGCTCAAGGCACGATATTTCTGGTGACATGGACTGAGCGCAGGGTCGGCCATTTGTTCGGACTGGACACCGACACGCACGGTCCTTGCAGAGAAGGGAAAAATCCGCCCTGCGCGTCGGAAAATGGGATTTGCAGAAAATTCGTGAACGGGCTCGGAGCCGCCATATGGCAACACAGCAATACGAACCTGGACCCCGCCCTGGGACCAGTCATTTGTGGCGACTCGGGTCGAAATTCCGTCTGCGGATTCCAATAGCCTCGCACACCCTTGCTCCAGGCGCTTCGAACAGCGCAGCAACCGACACCAAGCCACACGGATTTCAGGAGACTAGCATGTTCAAGTCAATCGCCATTTCCACCTTTTTCTTGGCCACCGCCTTTCAGGTTTCCGCGGAACCCAGCTCCAACTATGACCTGTCGGTTCTTCCCGCGGATGTCGCCGCCCACGTGACATATCTTGCTCAGTTCGGAGAGCGGTTCGAGCCCGCGATCCAGGCGACACTTGCCGAGTGGACGAAGCCTTCGTACACCGGCGGCGAAGCTGAACTTGATCTATCGGTCCTGCCGTCGGATGTCGCCGCCGGGGTCGTCAAGCTGCAAGAGTACGGGGACCGTTTCGACGCTGCCATCCGCGCAGTTTTCGTCGAAGCCGTGAAACCGAACTCCGGCTTTTTCGGCAGCGAAGACGATGTGGTTGAGGTCGCCCGCGTGGCGCCGGAAAGCTAAACCCAAGCTCGGACAATCAGACGGAACAAGGCGTTGATTGTGGCCCGCTTCCATTTGGATCTGTCCCAAAAAGCTCATAACGGAACCAACGGGCGATAGCCACGCCACCCCGTCCACGCCGGAGTACTGCGCCCGAGGTCCATATCCCCAGGATCGATCTCATCGACGATGAGGTCGATCCCGCGGACCTTGTTGTCTTCGCTGGTCCAGTCCTCCAACAGGTCGAAAAACAGCGTTGCCTGACCGCGATCTGTCCCTCCAATTCATCTCACCTCTTTCGGAGCTTTCGCACTGCCCAGACTGAGAGCCGTCAGGCCCCTCGTGCGCTGGACGGTTACCCGGCATCTGGAAACCGCTTTGAATGGTTTCCGCAAAGACGCGCATTCTGGCAGCGCGGGCGAGAATGCCGTTCCGGCGGAACCGATTTCTGAGATCCAGCGTGAGAGAGTGGCGGAACTTGTCGCCAGGTGGGGATTGACGGACTTCGTGACCGACAGATTGCAGCCATTTGATCATGAAGCTGGCCGGCAGTAGACCGTATCGGCAACCCCTCTCGACCAAACGAAAATGCGCCCACCAATAAGCTCCTTTGGGCATGAGGGCAGGCCAAAAAAGAACAAGTTGATTGGCGTCAAAGCCTTCGGCTGTCTCACAGCGTAGGTTGCGCTGAGTGGAACCGAGAGCGGAAGAAGGCGAGGGAACTGGTATGGACGAGAAGCCGCGGGCTTTGCATGAGGTCTTTCCCGAACACGCCGATACGATCAAACGGCTTCTGGAAGAAGACCCGCTTTTCAAACAAAAAGCCGAGGAATTTCACTATCTCAGCCGGGCCGTGCACCGGGCGGAAATCAAGGAAGAACCCGTGGAAGAAGTAGAGCAAATCGAACTAAGGAAACAGCGCGACATCGCGAAGGATGAGTTGTTCCGATTGATACTGCTCTGAGGTTCCGCTTCCGGCTCGGAGCGACCATGCGGCAGCGCAGAAACACGAGCCAAGGCCGCGCTCTGGTACCGGCCATTCGCGACAGCAGTTTGTATCCGGCCTTCGACCGTGCCTTTGAATGTCAACGCCCGAATGGTCAGCCGGCCCCACCGGCCATTCATCCACGGAGACCGGTCACACGCCAAGCGCCCCGCCGACGACGGCAACGAGCCCCGAGCGGTCGTTGGGTTCCCGCGGATACCAGGGAGGATAGATCAGAGGATCAAACTTTGCTGCGAGCGCGGAGAAACCCCTCTGGTTTCCCAAAAGCGGCCGTTCGCCAAGAAATTGCGAAATTCAGGCAGTGGATGACGGCTCAGCGGACGAACCGGACCTTCGGGTGACTAGGCTCAACAAGCGTGAGCGGTCCTGGGCGGACCTCGGGGAATGCGTCGCGACCAATGATTTGAGCACAGAATGGACTTACATTGACGCGGTTCAACCTTTCACATCAAGGTCGAGTTCAAGGTCTCCGTCGATCCCGCCGGCCGCCCCCTCCAAGATCTGAGAGCGAGTGTCCGATGCGCCGACTGTTCGGCATGGTTCTCAGAATCTTGCCGAACCATCGAAATCAATGATGACGGGGTGGTCGTGTTCGTGCTCGACCTGTTCAGGACACTACGAGCGTGCGCCCGTTCAAGTTGATTGCGTCGGGGATTTTTTCGCTCCGATAGCACTGCCCAGATATCAGAAATCCTGTTCTCTTCCGTCTCAGGATCGAATGTGGTGAGGACAATGTGGAGGGGGCAAGCCCCCCAAACGGTTCGTCAAAGCAGATTGCGTGTTTTCATGAAACCAAGGATGCCGTCGACCACGTCTTCAAGCGGCGGATCGGCGCTTCCCTTCCCGCTCTGATCGCGGGCCTGTCGAAACGCGCTGCTGTCGTAGCGTTTGGACTCCATCAACTCGAAGTGGTCGACAGACCCCACGAGGAAGTCCAGCAACGGATAGACCGGGTCGGCACGCACGCAACGGCGGATCGTCTGCCGCACGAATTCAGTGAGGGTCAACATCTCGAATGGCGCGCCCAGCCGATCGGCGATGATGTCTGTGATCATCTGCATCGTTTCCATGTCGTCGCGCACGACGTGGAAGGTTTGGCCCACGGTATCCGCTTGCTCGCCGATGCCCACGATGTTGCTCGCCGCAATGTCGGCCGGGGTCAAACTGATCTGATTGCCGGCTGTCACACCGAGCCGGTGCTTGATCATGAAGCTCAGAACGCGGATCGTGACGTCGAGATTGCCGCCGCGCCCGTTCAGCGCGGGGGTGATAAGGCTGGGGCGGAAAACGCGGGCAGTAAGGCCTTGATCCATAGCGGAAAACACCCTCTGCTCCGCCACCCATTTCGACTGGCTATAGCCAAAATCGAGCTTCTCCATCCCGTCGTTTCGGTCGGTCTCAAACAGGAATTCCTTCGGCGCCCACCCGAAAACGAACGTGGTCGAAATATGGTTGAGCACCTTCTCCTGTCCCTCGAAGCACAGATCGAGCACAGCGGACGTGCCTTCGACATTGGCGGCCCGCATCCGGTCGTAGGAGAGCAGGTAGTTCACCAGCGCGCCATTATGGTAGATCGCGCGTGTCCCTTCCGCGAGCCGCTGCCAGTCATGCGAATTGAGCCCGAGTCTCGGGGCTTCGAGGTCTCCATGCACAACCGTGACGCGGGCTCTGTACGCCGCACGCCGCTCTGGATCCGCGATGCTTTCCTGGAAAGCCGTGTCGAGCCGCGCTTGGGCATGCGCCAGGTCCCGTCCGCGCACCAAGACAAACAAGTCGTCGTTCGTCTGGTCGAGCAGCGCATCCAGCAGGAACGGCCCCAAGAACCCGGTGCCGCCCGTGACGAAGATTCCGATAGCAGTATCGGACAGACGTCGTTGGGTTGGGGCGGTGCAGGTGAACTCACGATCGGCCTGCATCTTCTCACCTTCTGCGGCGAGACGCATGTCGAACGCATGGGCGAAGAAGCCTTCGACCGCCCGGATTGCTGCATCCGGGTCGCTCGCGAACACGCCGGCAATGGCGAACAGATCGCGGATCGAGATTGATGACAGAAGCTGTGGATTAACTCGCTCTGCAAGCTCGGGTGCATCGAGGTCGCTCAGCGAATCCTTGATCCAGTTCAGAAAGACGATGAGATCGAGCGAGTCGATCCCGGCGTCGAAAAGCGTGTGGTCTTCCTCGCCGGTGAGACCATAGCGATCCATCAGAACCTGAAGTTCGTAGATATCGCTCTCATGAGACGCCCCCGAGATTGAAAACGCGTGTCGTGTGTCGACCAGAATGTCGAGTTCACCCTGCTCCAGGCGTGCACGGGTCCTTGCACGCCGCACTTTGCCGGAACTTGTCCGGGCCACCGAGCGCGGCCGCACGAAAACGACCCTTGCGACCGGCACCTGGAGACCTTCGCGGATGACCCGCACGATCTCGGTCTCGTCGGGCGTGTCCATTCCCCGTGGCACCTCGGCAACCAGGGTAATGCTGACCTCCGCCCCCTCGCCGGAGGAAAACGCCACCAAGCCATTGCTGTGAAGTTCCGGGTAGACCTGGCGCGCCATGATCTCAATGTCCTCGGGATAGATATTCTGGCCCCGAATGATGATCATGTCCTTCAGGCGACCGCAGACGAACAACTCGCCATCTCGGATGAAGCCGACATCGCCGGTCCGGACAAAAGGCCCCGGCGCATCCGCAAGACGCGCCTCGAAGCTGTCTCTTGTCGCATCGCACTTTTCCCAGTAACCGGCGGCGCGGCTCGACCCAGCCACCCAGATCTCACCTGTTTCGTCGGGACCAACCTCAACGCAGGAGCCCGGGTCCACTATGCGGATGTCGGTGTCACCGAGAGTATGGCCACAGCTCATCAACCGCAGTGCATGGCTGACGCCGGCCGTGTTGGTCACCGGTTTCACCCGTCCTTGCGCCAGCAGGCGACGATCGACAGAGACTGCGCTGTATCCATGGCTGGTAACAGCCAGCGTGAATTCAGCCAGGCCGAACGCGGCGAACAGCGCCTCTTCCCCAAGCCCCGCGCGGGCAAACCTGCGGCGGAAGGCTTCGAAGGTCTCGGGCGCGACGGGTTCGGCAGCGACCATCAGCATGCGCAGCGCAGAAAGGTCGTAACGGTCCAGGCTGTCGCTGGGCACGCGCCTTTCGTCGAGACAAACCTCGAGCGCGAAATTGGGCACCGACGTCGCGGTGGCCCGATACTCTGAAATGAGTTGCAGCCAGAGCGACGGTCTTTGAATGAACGATCGGGGTGAAATGCCGTATGTCGTCCCGCCCGAAAGCACCGCGTTGATGTAGTAGCCGATGAGGCCCATGTCGTGGTGCTGCGGAAGCCAGCTCACGGCGACGTGGCGTTCGTCGCCAATCACCGCCCGGCAATTGGCTATGAGGTTTTCGTGGGTCAGGCACACACCTTTCGGATTGCTGGTAGACCCGGAGGTGTACTGCAGAAATACGAAGGGGTGCTGTCGAGATGTTGGGTTGGCATCGGCGTCCGTCGCGATCTTGGTCGTCTCGATCGCCGGAAGTGCCAACAGAACCTCTGCGCCGGCGTTTGGGTCTTCCCCCCCCGGGGGGTGGCGGCTCTCTTCGAACAGCTCCAGGGTCCGTGCGCAGGCGAGCCACGCCGCGGCGCCGCAATCTTCGACGATATGGTGAAGCCGACCCGCCCAAGACACGAAGTCGAAGGCGCTGAGCGGAGGTGTCGGGACCGCGATGAGCCCTGCCTTCGAACATGCGAAGAGCGCCGACACGATTTCAATTCCGGGCTGGTAGGAGAGGATGACCCGGTCACCCGGCTTCAGCCCATCGGTCGCGATCAGTTGCGCAGCCAGGGTATCGACTCGGCGCGAAAACCCTTCGAATGTCATCTCCTCGACGATCTCCCCGCGACGATCCAGGAACGCAAACAGCAGATGATCGGGCTCGCGTGTGGCCCATTTGGACAAGACAGTGTTGATGCTGACAGCGGGATTGGCGTCTTGGGTCAAGTTCAGGAGACCCTTTCTGGTTGGCGGGCACAACCTAGGTTGCGCGGTTCCCTTGCGACGGACGCCTGAACGGCATGCCGTCTGATCCGATGCAGCAACGGGTGCACCGGCCTGGATCGATTATGCGACAGCAACTCGTCGAAGCAAGTCCCTCATCTCGTTCTTTTTCTGCCCCGCCTTGAACAGTTCCAGCAGCGGGAATTGCCAGCATCGCCGACGGTGCCCGTCATGCTCGCGCCGAGACCGAGGAGCGGCCATTGTCTGGGTCACCGCGGTGGTGCGCGCGGCGACATCAGGTTCCACTGAACATCCCAGCGATGCAGGGGCTTTGGGATTGCAGCCCGTGCCGGATCGAGACCGAACAGGGGCATCTCCTCGGCGCTCCCCCCCCGCGTTGCTTGTGGAGCTGCGCGTGAACGGAAGGCAGTGACCCCAATGGACCAGAAGCCGACCGTCGGCTAGCCTTGCGGCCAGAACACGCGATGGGAATTCGCCGGCGCGAACGACGCGCTCTTTCGCACTCAATCTCGGAAACCGGCGATTTGGGAGCTTGTCGCGCCAACCTGGTCAACGGGGCTGGAAATGGAAAAACTCGCAACACTGCGTTACGCGGCCTTCCCGGCCCTCCAGTTGTTGGCGCTTTGGACCCTGCTGGAAGGCGGGATCTGGACGTGGGTCCCGGGAGTGCTGCTCGCCGCGGCATTGACGATCGCCGACATGTTCACCCCGGACTACCGCGGCGAAAACGAACGCCCATTTCCAAGATACGAGGAGACCTTGATCTGGTTGATCCTTGTCTTGTCCACGTGTCTGTCTGTCGCCCTTCTTCTGCACACGGCGTCTTCCGGGAGCTTGTTCGGGCAACTCTCCACCGCCCTCGACCTTCGCGACCGGAGCACGGCATCGACCATCGGCGCGGTCCTCAGCACCGGCTTCATTCTCGGCTCCGCGACCCCTGCAGCGCACGAGTTGTTCCATCGCGGGGGAAAGGTCCCTTGGTTTACGGCCCAGTTCGCGATGGCACAGTATTTCTATGCGCCGATGGCCATTGAGCACATATACGGCCACCACAGGCATGTCGGCACCGAGGGCGACGTGACGACAGCCCCTCGCGGGCTTTCCTTTTGGCGATATTTTCCGCGCGCAATCCTTGGCACCTACAAGGGGGCCGCGAACATCGAGGCCACGAGGATGCAACGCGCCTCACGCCGCACTTTGCATTGGCGCAATCGCTTTTTGCAGGGCGTGTCACTCCAAGTCCTGTTGCTCGCGCTGGCATTGGCCGTTGGTGGAGCCGGCGCGGTTGTGGGCATGCTGGTGGCCGGTTTGATCGCGATCCAATCTGTCGAAGCGGCCCAATACGTCAGCCACTACGGGCTCGTACGCGCAGCCAATATGCCAGTTGCACACCGCCATTCCTGGAACAGCCTGGGCATAATATCCACGACCATGATGCTGAACCTGCAGCGCCACTCCGTACACCATCGAAACGCGCGGCGTGCCTATTGGGACCTCACCGTGCCTATGGACGCCCCGACATACCCAGCGGGCGTGGGCATGATGGGTTTCCTGGCGCTTTACCCCAAAGGTTTCTTCAAAGTTACACAGCCCCTGCTAGAAGACTGGGACCGCCGGCTGGCCTCACCGGAAGAAAGAGCGCTGATCCGGCTGCGCTACGGGTGATAGAAGACCGAACGGACCAGGAGAGCGTCTGTCCGAGCGAAATCCGGGTGAGCCTACGCCGGCAGACAAACTCTGCGCCGGGCGCGCTGCAGGGTCCGTGTCGACCTCGAGATCTACTTGCGCACCGAGCGCCCGCTCCCGGCCTGGGTGCCCGACGCAACGATCGCGTGATGAGTCGGCTATGGGCTCGATGCCGTCCTGGCGGCCTGGGTCGTCCAAAGGCCGCTTGCTGATCGCGACTGTCTGGGTATTGCCCAGCCTACTGACAAAAATTCGCTATCCGGTTCCCGTGAATGACTGCTTTCAGAGCATCGCTGGATGTCGGGTAGTGCCCTGCTCCTGTCGCGCTTGCCTCGGTGGCAAACTTGGCGAGACAAGGATGGCGATGACAGCGGGGGCCCCTTCACAATCAGAGCCAGCGCACGACGGCGTCTCTACCCGGCCGTCGGGCGATAGGTCATTTCCACAACCAGGCGCCACGCCTCGTCGCCCTCGGCGCGCATGAGTTGGCGAAACGCGAAGCTCTCCGCATCGGGCGCGGTCACATCGACGCGTGTCTCGTAGGCCAACGCATCCACCACCAGCGCCGTGGTCGAGACCATCTCGATCCGGTCCGCGGTTTCGCGACCGGAATACTGCACCGTCTGTCCGGTCGCGGCGGACCAGACCCCGGCGTTGATCGCCCCCCCGGCCCCGCGCACGAGTTTCATAGATATGTCCGACATGCCGGCCGCCACCGCGCAGGTGCCGATCACGTCGACCTCGCCGCCGGTCTCGCGCGGCGTGACCTCCACCCGGCACCGGCCGCGTTCAAGCGGCGCTTTGGCCCCGGTGGCAAGGCGCCCTTCGCCCAGCCAAGGGCCGGAGACGGAAAACAGATCCGCTCCGGTGGCGGGCCCGGCGATGATCACGGCAAACAGGACGGCAAATGGTTTCACGGGCTCCCCCTCGCGCGACGCAGATAGGCACCGGGACCGAAGCGCGCAAGTATCGCCGGCAGGATCACAAGATCGGCGATTAGGGCCAACACATACACCGACATCGCGATCTTGCCAAAATCGGTCACCTCCTTGTTTTGGGCAAGCAGGGTGCCGCCCATGCCGAGGATCAGCACCGTCGAGGTGGTCACCAGAGCCGGCGCCACCTCGCCCAGCGCCGTTTCAAGCCGGTCGCGGCTGATGTCGGTCACCCCGCCCGCGAGATTCAACCGGTTCAGCACGTGTAACGTGTCGTCCACCGCAATGCCGAACGCGACGGTCAGCGCCAGCCCGTTGGAAAACTCGATCCCGCGCCCGCTCAATGTCAAAAAAGCCCCGATCAGCGTCACCGGCAGCATATTGGGCACCAGAGAGATTAGCGCGACCGGGAGATTTCTGAGCCAGGCGAAGATCAACAAGGCCACGCCCCCGAGGGCGATCAGGAGGCTGCGGTTGATCTCGCCGAGCACCACTTCGGCGACGCGGGCCGACATCACCGGGAGTCCGGTGGTCCGTCCAACCTCGACGCCTTCGAGCCCCGGCGCGTCGGCCAGGGCGGCGTCGAGCCGGTCGGCCAGCGCCAGCGCCTGTTCACCGTTCACGTAGGCAAATGGCGCTGAGACCAGCGTGGTCGTGCCGTCTTTCGAGACGAGCCGGCGCGTGATCGCCTCGGGCAACTCCGCCTCAGCCGCTCTAACGCCGCCGTCGATGTCGGCGATCGACCGCACCCCCCGCGCGCCCGTCACCTCGCCCGCCATGGCAGCGATGAGCCCGACTACTTCAAGGTCCGTCGAGACCACCGGTACCTGGATCTGGCTCACCGGCGCGACTTTCTGCTCGACCCGCAGAAACACTTCCCGCACCGGACTGCGCTCGTGCAAGCTGTCCAACAGCGAGTAGCGCGGACCGGCTTGGGAATAGAGCAGCGTCGTCACGGCTAGAAGCGCGAGCCCGCCCCAGGCGACGGTCCGCGGTGCCGCGAACGCTAGCGCCGGCAGGCGTTCGATCCTCAGCACCGAGGGCGGGTGGCCGTGCAGTTTGTCGTAGAGGGGCCGAAACCAGGCGAAATACCCCGCCGTTCCCAGCACCGCCGTCTGCGTGAGCAGCACCGTCAGCGACGCGGAGATGGTCACGATCATCCCCAACCGCCCCATCTCGCCGATGACCGCCGACCGCGATAAGGCGAGCGCTGCGAAGGCGATGGCGGTGGTGATGGCGGCAAACAGACAGGCCACCGCCACCCGCCGGGTGGCGCGCACTGCGGCCCGCACCGGGTCGCGCCCACCTTGGCGCGCGCGTTCGAAGCCGATGTGAACCGCGTCCGACGTGCCAAGGACCAGGACGAGCACCGGCAACGCGATGGTGATCGTATTGACCGTCACCCCGAGGTGCCCGTGCAGCCCCATGGTCAACGCCGCCCCCAAGACGGGCCCCGGCAGGGTCAACAGCGCAAGGCGAAGCGATTTGAACGTCGCGACGGCGATGACAAAGCCCACCAGAATGCCGATGCTGTTCAACACCACGATATCGCGGACCAGGGCGCGGGCGATGCTATCGCGCAGCACCGGGTAGCCAGAGAGCCGGACCTCCGCACCCGACGCCGCCGCGGCCGTTTCGCCCAGCGCGGCGATCGCGTCGATCTGGGCGCGCCGCCCGCCCATGTCGACCTCCGCCTCGGTGATCGGCAGAATGACGATGAGCGCGGTGCGATCCTCGGCCATCAACCCGGACAACGCCGGCGTGTCCGCCCAGGCCGTGTCGAGCCGCACGGCCATCTCGTCCTGGGCAAGCGGCGGAAAGGGAAACAACGGCTCGCCGCCTGCCGGTCCATCGATCCGCAGCGACAGCGGCGAGATCACCGCGCGCACACCGGGAATGAACTGGGCATCGAGCACGAAATCCGACAGCGCCGCCGCGAGCTCCGGGGCGGCCACGTCCGGCGCCTCGACCAGCACGATCACGTCGTTGGTGTCATCTTCGAAGTCGCGCGCAAGCGCCACATAGTCGTCAAAGGCCTGAATGTCGCTGTCGAAAAACCGGATGAGTTCGTCGTCGAACCGAAGGCGCAGGAGGCCGGTTCCGGCAAGGATCATGATCAGCGCGATGACGACCCACATCAACCATAGCCGGGCCTGGAGCGCAGAAATGGCCCCCACAATCCTGCGGCTCTGCCCGGTCACGCCTGCCTCCCCGTCCGTTGCCCGCCATCCTCCACGGTAGCACGCAAGGTTTCAAGCCGGGCCGTGCGGTTCTGCCAATCTGTCCACCCCCAGGGGCGCACTCCAATTCGGCGCCCAAGATTGACCCTGTGGAGCGACGGTCTGGCGGCCCTTCAGAACTGGGCGCGCGAGTCGACGAATGTGGACGCCTTTTCGGTGACCTCTTCGGGCTTGGATTCGGTCCTGGCGGTGCTGGCCCAGTCGGCGGCCTTCACCATTCTTTTTCATGTTGGTCCCCGCGAGTCTGGTGCGGCTGTCCTGCCGAAAAACGCAGGCATTTGCGCGCTGCACTTTGCTTTCGTTCGCAGCGCAGATTTTTTACGGGAGCAAATGACTGCATCGGGCTCGATTCCGTCATCGATCAGGTGCCAAGCGCGTGACCGGTCTTGGCAGATGAATGGCTGGTGCCGTCGGCCGATCTTTCAGGCGGCGTCCTTCGACGGCACAGTTTTGGGGCCAGTAACCGGCTGTTGTCGCGAATGGCCGGTTCCGGAGCGCGGCTTCCCCTTGCGTTGCTGCGGCGCCGCATGACCGAGTCGAGCCCGAAGCGGCCTCGCATCGAGCCAGAATCTTTGCATCCGCGGCGTTTGTTTTTTCCGAAGGTCAGTGCCGACCCACGCCATGCTGCGGCGGCCAGAACTGCCGTTCACGCGATCCATCACGAGTTTGGGAATGCTTTGAAAGTCATCCGATATGCGCCTTGCCCCGTATCTACCTCAAGTCACCACTCTGGTGGCCAACGGATACTGTCTCAAAAGGAGATCTTCCCAATGCGTCGCAGGACTTTTGTTGCCCTGACCACTGCCGCCGCCCTGACGAGCGGCGTTGCCCTTGCCGACGGGCACACCAAAGACATCGTCGACACCGCCGTCGAGGCGGGCAGCTTTCAAACGCTCGTCGCCGCCGTGACGGCCGCCGGCCTCGTCGACACGCTGAAAGGCGAGGGCCCGTTCACCGTCTTCGCGCCGACCGATGAGGCCTTCGCCGCGCTGCCCGAGGGTACTGTCGAAGGGTTGCTGGAAGACATTCCGGCCCTCACCGCTATCCTCACCTACCACGTCGTACCGGGCAAGGTGATGTCGGGCGATCTGTCGGACGGCCTGATGGCTGCCACCGTCAATGGGGCGGACGTCACTATCGGCACGATGGACGGCGTGACCGTGAATGGTGCCAACGTCGTGACCGCGGACATCGAAGCGTCGAACGGCGTCATCCACGTCATCGACGCGGTGATCCTGCCGCCCGAAAGCTAAGACTCAACACTTTGGTGCGTCCCGATCTCGGGGCGCGCCTTTGACCGCTCAAGGCTCTGGCCGAGCATCTTTGCCCAACCGGCTCCCAATCACATCCCGGCGCAACGCGCGAGAGGTCAAAATACGAGAGCCGAGTTCGGGATCGGAAGATGGTCAAAACACTTTTTTTCGGAGGAACAATGCGCCTTAAATCAATTCTCTTCGCCCCCCTGCTCGCTGCAACACCGGTGCTCGCGGAGGACGTGTCGTACACGATGAACGGAGAAACTTTTACCGGATACTGGGCGGAAGCGGCCTCGCCGAAAGGTCTGGTCCTGATAATTCACGACTGGGACGGCATGACGGACTACGAGCGGCAGCGCGCCGACATGCTGGCCGAAATGGGCTACAACGCCTTCGCCCTCGACATGTTCGGCGACGAAACACCGACCGAGACGATGGATCATCGGATCGCTGCCACCGGCGCGTTGTACCAGGACCGCGAGCGGATGCGGGCGCTTCTCCAGGCCGGCACTGAGCAGGCCCTTGAGCGGTCCGGCGTCGACGAGATGGTGGTCATGGGCTACTGCTTCGGCGGTGCGGTGACCCTGGAGATGGCGCGGAGCGACATGGCGGACATGGCCAATGGCTATGCGACCTTCCATGGCGGGCTCACGACGCCCGAGGGTCAGACATGGGATGGCGATGAGCCGCCGATCCTCGTGCTTCATGGCGGCGCAGATGAGTCGATTCCCATGACCGACGTCGCCACCTTCTCGACCGAGCTTGAAGAGGCCGGTGGCACCTACACGATCGAAGTGTATTCGACGGCGCCGCACGCGTTCACGGTGTTCGAGTCGGATCGCTACCAGGAGCGCGCCGACATGGAATCGTGGGACGCGTTCTCCAGCTTCCTCGACGAACGCCTGTAACGCAAGTTTGCGTGAGGCCAAGGTGCACCGCGTCTCGTCAGAGCGCGGTGCCCGGTTTCGTTTCTTGCCAACTTCTTTGGTTTGCAGGGGCCTGGACTGATCAGGGTTCCAACAGAATATGGCCAAGCACCTCGACGGCGCCGTCGGCTATCCTGATGACCAGCACCTCGCCCGCGCGCGTTCCCTGCCCGGTCAGGGCCGAGATGTTCACCTGGTGCGACACCAGCATCGCGCTGCCCTCGATCCGAGACAGCATCTCCAGCGTGTCGCGTGTCTGCGGATTCACGCCGTTCGAAATTTCGGAAGAAAGAATTGAGCTCCGGCGCGTCGACAACCTCCCCAAGCCCGAGCAGCTCCGCCGTTTCGCGGGTGCGGCACCACTGGCTGGTCAACACGACATCGAAGGTTATTCCGCGGTCGCGGAAGGCCGCCCCGATGTCCCGAGCCTGTTCTCGGCCGCGTGCGTCCAGGTTGCGCTGCGTCGTGCAATCGTCCAGACGGAAGTCTGGCCGGATCTCCTGTTCCCGGCGCGAGCGCATGACGCATGACCGCAATCGCCCTGGGCTGAGTGAGGGCGTCCCAGTCGTTTGCCTTGGCAGTTGCAGGCAAGAGGAAGAGTAGTGCAATGATCCAGCGCATCGGCTGTAGATAGGCAGGCCCGATTTGCTTTCCAGTGGGCGGCTCGGTACCTCGGCGTCGCGTTGGAAGATGCCTTGAGCATCCGTGAACGTTTCGAGATCTGGCCTTTTGGCGAACGGCTCCAACCGTTTGCGCTGAAACCTGTCGCACACGGAGCGGCTCGTCGACGATCCACCACATTCCTCAACGAAAGACGGAACCGGACGTACAACATCACCGCCAGGTGGATGATTTCAGGGCTGGTTTTGAAATAGCGAAAAGGGGAACGTTTGGTCACTCCTAGAAGCTACTCGGCCCCTTCCTGCCTCAAGCCAAGTTCGTCTGACAGAACCCGCGACCTGCCTGTGCGTAGCGCGCGTCAGGAGCGCCCGCAGACTGTGTGGATGCCAAGCGCTGTGTTCTCTGATCGAGCCGATCGTTCATGACGTGCCGCAGGATATCTCATTCCTCGTTCTCCCGCATCTGCTACCCGTCAGGCGAATGCGAAGCATTCTGCCGAGAGGGCCCGAGCATACTTTTTTGAGCAGACGGTTCTCCAGGGTGAGCTCGGCGACGGCCTCCTTCAGCGCTGCCGCCTCGTGCCGCGGCTCCTTGACCTCGGGGCTCGTCGCCTGACGTGCCGTGCCGCCCGCGAGCCGCTTCTTACCCGCCTCGAGGAACTCCTTCGACAAGCTGTAATAGAGGCTCGTGGCGATCCCTTCGCGCCGGCAGAGCTCGGCGATACTCTCCTCGCCGCGCAGGCCTTCCAGCACGATCCGAATCTTTTCCGCAGACGAATGATGCTTCCTGGTGCGCCGCCGGATGTCCTTCACAACCTTCTCGGCGGGCTCTTCCCGTGTTCCGGGTTTTTGTCTCATCTCCACTCCTCGGCGGTTACGATGAGCCAGAAATCCTCCAATCCGAAATCAAATCAGAAGTCCCACGGGCGCTGACGGGGGACAAAGTGAGCACGAGTTCCAACAACTTCCGTGCCGCAGACCCGACGTGGAGCTGAAAACCGAGTTGTGGGAGAGCGAGCGCTCCTGCGACCACGCCAGGACCGCGCATGACCATGAAAGACAATACAGCGCAGGAAGCCCTGCGCGAGAGGATTTGAACTTTGGATCCGGCGTCTTCCGAGACCGAATTGGCCTTCACCAACTCCGTCAACCGGGGCGAGCGGACGAGGTGACGACGACGGGGATCCAGATTCCCTTGGTCCGGTGCGGTTACGTCGCGGGCAAATGCATCGTCGAAGCGATCGGCCCGTGCGAGTCCCGCGCCGCCTGATCGCGACTTCCTCATTGGGCGGGGGCAAGGTTGAGCGCCCGCCATCGATCCAAGGTCTCCGCCAAGTGGCCGCTCCTCACCGTCGCAATCACCAAACTTCCACGCCGGCCCGCGATCAGCAAATCTCGACCCTGTGTTTCGGGCAGAGCAAAAACCAGGATCCCGTTGGTTTCGAGGGTTCCAAGCAGAGGAAACCCGGCCGTCAGCAGGTTATCGAGTGAACTTTCGGCCCAGTCGACGATGAAAGCCGCCTCGTCGCCCTCACCGCAGATCAGCGAGGCGTCTTCGTCCTCGATCACGATTGCGGCCTGCAATGACGGCCCGAGCGCGTCGAGGAACGCCTCATGCGACGGATCTTTGCCGGTTTCGAACAGCGACTCGCCAGGCAGACCCGCTGCCTCGGCGATGGCTGCCGGCTCGACACCACGGTGCGCCGGACCGATTTCGTCGCCAAGCGGTTCCGCGGTCACGGCGAACCCGGAGTTTCTTTCGCACAGCGCGACGAGGAGGTCGGCGAGCCCCTGCGCGTCATCACCCGAGAGTTCGTCGCGCTCGAAGAGCGCAACCTGTCCGGGGATCAGGTGCGCGGGCGCCGGTGCCAGCAACCGCACCAGCCGGCGGCCCGATGCCTCGCAGACGAAGTGCGAACCGTCCTCGAATTCGAAACTGAGGCGCTGGCCAAGAACTGCCGTGCCCAGCTTCTCGAGCATTCGTGCGACGCCGACCCGCCCGGTCTCGTAGTCAATCTGGCCCGGTGGTGCCGTCCCGTCCCGAGCCGCGCTCTTCAGCATTGATTTGACGCGGTCGAAATCGCTCATTGCGCGCGGTCCTCGCCGGCAAGGGCCGCGTGGGCATTTTCGATCAACGTTTCCACGCACACCTCGGCGGTGCAGATGCAGCACAAGGCTTCACTCGGGTCTGATAAGTCCCTGAAAAAGCCCCGACTTCCCGTCGGCGAAAGGAACAGCACATGTTCGACCGGCCCGTCACCGTTCGGGGCGGCTTCGAACAGGTCGGCGGCGCTGGCACACAGCGCATCGAGGTACTCCTGCGGGTAGTGCAGCGCCCCATCCGAACTGAGCACGGTACGCGATCCCAGATCGACGTATGCCGCGAGTTCGCAATCCACGAGAGTTCTGCGAAAAGCGTTGAGCGCACTTGGGGTCATGGGCTGGCGGCTTCAGGTCCTCTGGTTTGTAGGCGTGATACTGCGCCAACTGGGTGATCGCCGCAATCCCGATATGTCGCAGCCGGCGCGGTTAAATCAGCGAACCGGGCGCAGAGCGCCGCGTGCGCCGGCTTTGCGCCGGCGCTCCCGCGCACACCACCCGCCGTGGCACTACCCGTCCGGCCGACGCTGCCTCCCTCGCTTCACGCGGGGCGGTTTCATCCTGCTCGCAGGCAACGGCCTTGGCAGCTTCAGAGGAGGCCGGATCCGGTTCGGGGCGGCGCTCTGACTGAGCCCCTGCCTCTATGCCTTCAGCAATACTGTCCGCCTCAACGAGTTCCCCTTCGAGCTGTCCGAACGGGTTGCTCTGCGGCTCGAAGGCAAGAACCGTTTCGAAATCCTCCAAGATCTCCTGCAGCCCGGCCAGAACCGCCTCAAGTCCCGACACACGCCTGGCCTCCGGATCGTCGTCGGCGGCCCGGAAATCGATAAGCGAAACTGGAATGACCTCGCGGAAAACAGTCCCCGCTTCACGCCGCACGCGGCTTACCACCCGCCGCCGGTCTACCTCCGACAAGACCTTGTCGATACGGGTGATCAGAAGCAGGCTACGCCGGAACAGGCGCTCGGGTGCCTCTTCCCACATTGCCGCCTCGGATTGGCGCCAGGCTTGGGTCGCGGGTGTGCACCACAGCACCGCGTCGGTGATCGGCAACATGCTCTGCCAGATGTTCTCAGTGATGTTCGGGTCGGAACTGCCGGGCATGTCTATGATGTCGCAGACCTCGAGAATATCAGCCCGCACGAATTTCCGGATTGCGCGGGTATTGCTGATCGAAAACGAGTCAGCCGATCCGGAGTCGAGCGGTTCTTCGGATCCGTCCATCGCGATGCGAACGGCGGGGCCCTCGCCTTCAACATACCAGACCGGCGGCATCTGCGTTGCCGTCGCTTGCACCGAGGAATGCTCGTCCCGCATCAAAATGTTCGCCAATGTGCTTTTTCCCGCGCTAAATTCGCCCATCAGCGCGATCCGGGGTTTCCTCGGCAGAATCGGGGCTTCCGACGTGGGTTCGGCCGTCATTTTGCATCCCTCCATTCGTCTTGCGGTTTGATATCGGACAGGAACACCAGAGTGTCGGTCAGTGTGTCCTCCCGATCCAGCCCCCCCGCTTCGGCAACTTGCGGGAACCTGTCGTTCCCGGTCGCGGTCCGGTTCGCGAGATCGAGCAGGTGCGTCCTCTGGGCATCGAGGAACTCCGTCAGGATTTCTCTTGAGGCAGAGGCGTAGACGTCTGCGTGATCGGTGCGGAGCGAGACAAGGAACGGTTCGATCTCGGCACCAATCAGCGCTGAGTACTCGTCAGCAAAAACCTCATAACTCCCGCGGCGGCGGCGCCACCATCTCGTCCACCAGTTTCCTTTCACGTCGAGCGCGATCGTGCTGCCCAGGATGACCGGCGGGGGCGGGTTTGGCACCACCGGAGCCTCAAGCGCAGCAGCGGCGTCGGACAGCTGGAACGCGCCGGCATAGAGGGTACGGATTTCGCCTGCGGTGTTGGCGAAGACCTTCTCGTTCGACTGTATCGCCTTCGCCGCAAACACCCGGTAGGCCGAGCGCAGCAACAGCCGCAAGCCCGCCGGATCGTAGCTCCAGATCTCGTGGTCACCGTAGGTTTCAAGATGGCGGAGCAGCGAGGACGTGGCCCGGCCGAGGAAGGATCGGCGCGCTCCCGCGAGGCGATTGTCGAGGCCCGAGATCAGCTTGCCCAACTCGACGTCGAAACGATCGAGATTGCGCGCCGAAATCGCGTCGAATTCTCGGCCAACATCCCCGGGGGCGACGGGTGTGATCGCTTTTCCTTCCAGCTGTTTGGACGCGATCTCCCGCGACGCCACGATGCTGTTGGCGGTGTTGCGCGCCGACCGGGCGGTGCGCTCTTTGAACTCGGCGCCCTCGCCGAACTCGATCCGGGATGAGATCGCGTCGCAAAGCGCCGGGATGCCCGAGAGGTGCCAGATCATCTCGTGCGCGCCTTCCGGCAGTTCCTCCGTGCGCAGCTTGTGTTCTGCGAAGGCGAGCAGCGCGTTCGAACTCGCCTCGCCGAGCTCCTCGCATGTCTGGTTCAAGGCGTGAACCGCCCAGAACGCGCTGCCGAAAACGATCTCCGCATCGGTCGGGCCATTTTGCGCTTCGAGCGTGGCAACAATGCTCTTTCGAATCTCTTCCGTCTCTTGAACCGGATCGTTCAACTCGTCGATCCGGTTGACGAAGATGATGACATCGCGCGATCGGATGTTGGAAATCAGGCGGATCAGCGCCATGTCGACAGTTGAAAGGGTCTGGTGCGCCGATAGCACCACGACGCAGAGCCGGCTTTCGCGGATGGCGTTGACGGTAATCTGCTCACGGATCATGAACGTGTCGTTCACACCTGGCGTATCGCGGATACAGAGCCGATGCGGCAGGGCCGGTTGCCCGAGATAAAGATCCGCCGACTTGGTGATGTCGGCGAACTGACCTTGTTTCTGGTCGGCGCTGTTGTCGGCGTCGAGATCGTCGCCGAGGCAGACGTAGCGCTGCACCAGTTCCTCGTCGACATAGCCGTACTCGTGCTCCTGTCCCATCAGCAGCTCGAATTTTTTTCCGAGGCGCTGGCGAGATTTTTCGCGCATTTCCTCGAGCTGGAACCGCACCTTCTCAAGCTCTTTGTGCGCGCCGGCGCGGGACGCGAGCTCGCCCATACGTCCGCCCCGCGTGAGCAGCCGGTCCCATTCGTCTTCGGTGAAGAAACGGAACTTCGCCTTCCCCGCGTCGTTGCGTGCCGCGGGATCAAGGTGGAGCGCCGTTACCACCGAGGTCCACGGGTTGATGTCGGCGGGAAGCAGGCCGGGCCACCCCGTCAGCGCGTTCACGAGCGTGGTTTTGCCGGCCTTGACCTGGCCGATCATGGTCACGGAGGGCTCGAAGTCCCGGATCTGGCGCTTGAGCTTGCGGGTGGCTGCCTGGGCGGTGTTGTCGCCGGGACCGGCAATCGCGTCCACCGCCGCTTCGAGCTTGCGCATCTGCTCTGCAAACGACTGCAATCCGGAAAACGCCGACCGGACCAGGGCGCCCTCTGGCGGCGGCGCCTCGTCCGGGGGCGTGGTTTTTTCTGCGGCGTTCATCGTCACTCTCCTCAATTCACCAGCGTTGCGGGCCCGCCCAGGTTCGTTTCGAACGCTGACCGGAGCTGAAGCAAAAGCGCGGCGGCATCTTGGGCCTGTTCACGGCCGCCCTCGATCTGAAGCAGCGTCGCCATGTCGGAGGCATCGTCGACGAGCCCGCGCAGCGCCAGCACCTGTCCTGCGTCTTCCGGCCATTCCGCCGCGCGGTCTCGAAGCCCGTCCGTCACCTCGCAGCATCGCTCCAGCACCGCGCCCGCCCAGTCGGGGGAGTCCGCATCCTGCCATTCAAGCGTCTCGAACATATCGCGCGCCCAGCGCTTCAGAAATATCAACGGCTCGGATAGGAGATCGACCATTGCCTCCGGTGCCGGCGTGTCCGGACGTTCCTCCTCCACCGGGGTCTGGCCAACGGCGCCGACCGGCAACGCGGCCGATTCCGGCGTGTTGATCTCTGGACCGCACCGCTGAAGCAGCACCCATGCGGCATCCAGGTCTTCGCCACGCGCATCGTCGATATCGGCGAAGAGATGCTCGAACAGGTTTTGTGCTCCGGTCTGGATGTCGGCAGCACCTGATTGGCCCGCGGCACGCCCGTCCGGCAGGACCATCACACGGTCGAAATCCGGCAGCATTCGATCGCGCAAGCTGCGCGCCTCGGATTCCGCCGCAAAGGCGACCAGGTAGGCGTGGTTTTTTAACTCTGGCGCCGCCGTGTTCCAGATCTGCGCTTCTACGGGCGAGAAGTCTCGGGTGCACCAAACGGCGAAATCGATCCGGCGCGCGGCCCAGCGCAACCCGGCCGATTGCTCCTCTGCGTCGTCCCCGGTCGCGAGATAAATAAGGGTCACCCGTCGCAACGCATCGAGCGGCGCTCCGACCTGCAGGAAGACCGCGCCTTGGTTGAGCAACTCGGCGGTCGGCATTCCTTCCGCGACGAGCCTGCTCCCGTCGGCCAGGGTTGCCTTGGTGTGAGGGTGTTCGGAGAAGCCGATCTCGATTGTAGGCCAGCCCATTCGGTCTGGCAGCACCTCGACACCGAGGAGCGCAGCCAGAAGGCGTTTGCGCTGCTCCGTTTCATAACCGATCAACCCCACTCGGATCGGCTGGCGCAGTTTTTCGACGAGGCGCCCGCAGCTGCGGGCAATCCGGGGTGGGATCGTGGCAGAGGCGAGCACGACCTCGAGGTCTTCCAGTGTTTTCCGAGCGCGGGGCGCGAGCGATGTCATGTCAGCCACTCCTGGACCGAAGGTGCCGCGCCGGTGCGATCGCGCCGGTCCATGCCCGCAGCATGGCCGCTGGCAACAACCGGTTGGGCAAACGCCGGTCCGCCGCCACGTCGCAGGCCTTAAGAACTACGACCGAGATGTTGTCCTGTTCCGGATCGTCCAAGGCCGTGACGCCAGACATCAGCGCGTTGGCGATCGACGCGCTGTGCTTGCCTTTGGCCCGCGAGAGCACCGCTTCGATTTTCTCGTCGGGCAGGAACTGGAGCCCATCGCTGGCAGCCAGCACCAGATCACCGTCTTGCAGGAGAAAGGGCCGATCCGGGCAGTCGATCGCAGCGATCGCCTCGCCGAACAGGGCGGACGTCAGGCAATTGCGCTGCGGGTGGGTGCGGCCCATTTCCGGGTCGATCTGGCCCTCTTTGACCATCAGGTCGATCTGGGGCGCCAAAGAATGGTCGTCGTTGAGCCGCGTCAGGCGGCCGTCGCGAAACAGAAAGAGGGGCGAGTCCCCGACGGATAACCAGTAGAGGCGCTCCGCCAACACCACGACCACGATCACCGTGCCGCCCATGCCAGCGCTCTCCGGCACCGCGTCGACGCGTGCGCGAATACAGTGGTTGGCAACGTTTGCAGCTTTGTGCAGCAATTTCGGGATGTCGGTCTCGGAATATCCTGGACCGGCAATCCGCATCGTCAGCTCGGCGAAGATCTCGCCAACGATTATCCGGCTCGCCACGTCCCCGGCGGCATGGCCACCCATCCCGTCCGACAGCACGGCAAAGCCGAAGTCGGCCCCCTGTGCAAACGAGGTCGCAATCGTATCTTCTTGGCGCGTGCGCGCGCCACGGCTCAGCGCCGAGGCGGCGTCGATTTCGATCTCAGCTGCCCGGGGCATCGGTTTCCTGTCTGTCGTCTGTCGAACCCCAGGTGAATTCCGGTCCACAGAGCGCCACGAAACGAAGCGTCGTCTTTCCGATCCGGATCAGGTCGGCATCGGCAAGCTCCTCGGTTGCCAACACCGGGTTCCCGTTTCGGCGAACGATGTTCGACTTGCCCCCATGCCCGACAAAAAAGGTGTTTTGTTCCTCATCGTAGGCGATCGAGGCATGGTTTTCACGCGAGACGCTGGTATCGCCGAAATCCAGACAGACCGTTTGGTCTGTGCCGCGGCCGATCGTCGACACGCCCGCACCGATTGTGAAAGACGCGCCACGTCCCGGGCCTTCGACAACCACGAGCCAGCCGGCAGGGAATTGCCCGGTCGCGGACGGCGCCACCTGTTTTGCGGCGAACACGTCGTTTCCTGCGTCGCCGGCATGAAACCCGATGATGCGCGTTTTCACCCGTGTCGCAGTGCCCGATGCGGGATTTGCGCCAGCGTCTCGGTCCAGTCCCATCCGGGCTCGCGCGACCGGTGTTTCACCCGCGGGCTCGCCGGCGGGCGCACCCCGTGGCGGCCTCTGCGGCGGATCGACCGCATCGCCTTCGCGGCCGCCGTCCTCCAAATCCCAGATCTGTTTTTTTGGGGCAGGATTGACGGCCGTGTCGGCCAGGTCGGGCGTCTCTTCTCGCGGCGGATCGGCAGCCTCCACAAGCGTTCGTTCCGGATTGCCTCCGGACTCGAGTAGTCGCGCGCGCACGGAGTTCAGGTCGAAAGAATCGGAAACGTGCTCCGGTTCAGCGTTTTCACGTTGATCCGCTGTCGACGGCAGCGGCCGCCGCCGAACGACGACGTCTCGCAAATGTTTCACCTTTTTACCTCATTAAATCCTGGGTTAAGGACGGCCCGGAACAAGCGGACAAGAAGCGATCCGGCGAAGAAACGGCCAAACATCGTGTCAGACCTTTCCGGGCTTTCGGCCTGGTCGTTAACCAGATCGACGTCCATTTCGTCGCTCGGTTCGTCGAGCGGGATGGCATTCCACATCGACGAAACGGGAGTTTCGGCAAAGGTATCCGGCTCCAGATCGGTGGCACCCTGCGCGGTTTCGTCCTTCAACGGGCCGGCGCCGTCGAGCCCGGCAGTCGCGAGGTCCGGCCCGGTCTTCACATTCGTCTCCGGCAACGACGCGGTATCTTCCCGCGGCGGGACGGGCTGCACCGCAAGCGGCGCCAAATGAGGCTCGCGCTGAGATTCCTGCACGAGTTCAGTTATGCGCATTTCCATGGCCTGGTCGTTTCGAGCCTGTTCGAGCAGCCGGCGCTGGCGACGTTCGGTATCAATCAGATCGCGCCATTCCCTCGCATTCTGCAGCCGCTCGGACGGGAAAATGCTAAGACACCGGTTGATCGCCTCAAGGAAAAAGCCGTCATACCCTTTGATCGTGTCTGTGGTCAGCGGTTCCAGCGGATCCGCCAGTTTCTTCGCCGCCGCCGCCAGCCGCACCTGGCTGCTGGGCGGTGCCTTGCCTGCCACGAGGTGATAGAACGTCGCGGCCAGCGCGTAGAGATCACTGGAATTCGCCTGTTCGCTGCCGGCGAGGTAAAACTCCTGCGGCGAGTAGCCGTCCTTGACGGTCAAAACCTTCGAGAGAACCCGGCTCACGCGCGACGCGCTTTCCCGAGCCGCGCCGAAATCGATCAGGACAGGCGAATTATCGTCTTCGAGCAAGATGTTATCTGGGGAGATGTCGCGGTGAAGGATGTCGTGATCGTGCATGTAGGCGACGGCATCGAGCACCTTGAGCAGAAGCCGTTTGATCTGTTCGGGGTTCAGACGGTCTGGCTCTTCCTCGATCACGTGGAGCAGGTCGCGCCCGTCGATGAAATCAAGTGCCATGTAGGCGGTGTCGTTGTCTTCGAAGATCTGGTGAACGCCGACGATGTAGGGGTGTTGCAACTCCGACAAGGCCCGGGCTTCCTTTTCAAAGTGCTCTAGGATCTTGCCGAATTCCAGCTCGCTGCCTTTCGAACGAAGCCGCACCGTCTGCGCAGTCCGGCAGCATATCGCTCCTGGGAAGCACTCCTTTATGACGAGTTTCCGGCCGAGACTGTCGCGTGCGAGGTAGGTGATCCCGAAACCGCCGGAATTTAGATAGGATTCGATCTCGTACTGTCGTCCGCACAATTTTGTGCCGGGTGACAATTCGTCCCCGAAGGATTCGAGTTGACCGACAATCTCTTTGTTCGCCGAGTCGTCCAAACCTGTCCCTTTGCGATTGACGATAGGAAGGTGCAGCCCGAAAGCCGCCCGACGTTTGCAACAGTCGATGTAAAAAATGCGACCGAATGATGGCGACAAGCTGGTGAATGCTGGCCCTGCAACAAAGATCCGACCAAGTTGGCCGAATGTTATGCGAAGTATTGGGATAGCACCTCATCCGCCAGCCCGATAACGATCCATCGAATGGTGCTGTCCACTCCGCGTTCAGCAACGGGACCAATCCGGGAACGTTTCATTGGAGCTCGCCTGAATTCCGCAAGTCCGCTTTGCGGAGGCAACGGCCCCCCGGTCGCTGAGGGCGAACGGCAGGAAAGTCCGCATGTGAGACATCCGAGACTGTCGCGGCGAATGTCCGGTAAGGAGAATGGTCGTTGGGCCCGAGGCGAATGGCCGCTCATCGCGATTTGCGCTGCGCTTTCGAAATCAATTGGCTCAATAACTGCCAAGACTTCTTGCAGGCGGAGACGATTCCCAACCCTTTCTTTCCGAATAATTGAGCCGAAACCTGCGACCGGCTCAGGGTGGACCGCAGGGTGGGTTGCCTTAGAGGTGAACCAAGTCACACCCTGTAATAGTACATTTTTGACAAATTAATTGGTGCGGGTGAAGGGACTCGAACCCCCACGCCTCGCGGCGCCAGAACCTAAATCTGGTGCGTCTACCAGTTCCGCCACACCCGCACGGGGCCCCATTTAGCAGCCCCGCGACCCGCGCGCGAGTGGATTTTGCCGGCACCCGCCGAAAGCCCGCGGGCGCCAAGAAATGCAGATAATTGTCGCTGTTTACGGATCCTTGGTCTAGCCCGTGGCAAAACGATGAGGCAAGCAAAGCAGGTTTTCCCATGACCCGGACCACCACGGGCCCCACGCGCGAGCCGCGCGTGTCCCCTCCCCTGTGCCACAACGGTATCGGCCTCGGCACCGGTGTGCTCACCTCCGACGGCGAACTGCCGGTCGAATTCCTCGAACCCGGCGACCGTATCGTCACCTACGACCGGGGCCTTGCACGCCTCGACAGGGTCGCGGTCCGGCTGGTCCCGGCGCGCGACGCGGTCCGGGTGCGGCCCTCGGTGCTGGACCCGGACGGCGACGGGCGTGATTTCATCCTCTCGGCCCGTCAGCTCTTGCTGGTGCGCGACTGGCGCGCGCGGTTCCTGTGGAACCGGCCAATCGCACTGGTGGAGGCGTGCCAACTCGTCGACGGCGCCCATGTCGCGCGGCTTTCGGGCGACGCGCCAGTGCGGCTTTTCCAGCTGGTTTTCGACGACCGGCAGCACCTGGTCGAGATTGCCGGCGGGAGCTTCCAGCTTGCCTCGTCGCGGATGCCTTTGCGCGCGCGCGGTTGACCGGCGGCAAGACCGGCTTTCGAAAGCCGGTGCGACGCGATTTCGAAATCGCGTGACCAAGCGGTTTCAAAACCGCTTGCGCCCGGGGCCCGCCTTTCGCGAAATCCCGCCCGACCGAACCGCCCGAGGCCCCCTGTCGAAATCGCTCGCCCGCGTCCGCAGAACCCTTCTACAGACCGGTCCGAACCCCGAAATCCTGGAAATGCCCAAGGGGCGCCCGCGCCGCCGGCTGCCATCTCGACCAGATCGTGAGATCATCCCCTTCCAGGGCGCGGCGGACGGCCACGTCGTGCTATTCCTGACCGCGGGCGGCAACCGCGTCGATCCGGCCAAGGCCCCGGCGCTGGCCGGTGCGCCGCTCGGCAAGGCCGACGCCGCGCTGATCCGGGCCGAGACCGGGTTCGCCATCGGCGGCGTCGCCCCGGTCGGGCACCTCGGTCCGATTCACGCCGGGTTCGATCCGCGGCTCCTCAATTTCGAGAGGGTCCGGGCCGCCGCCGGCACACAGCGCTACATCTTCGCCGTGGATCCGCGCCACATCCTGCGGCATTCGGGCGCCGAGGTCGCGGTTTTCACCGAGCAGGCAGAGAGGACAAACATACCGGTCCGCCGTACAACCCTGATCGTCGCCCTCGGCGCGGCATCCGTGCTCTTGCCGTAGCAGGCGATCGACGATCCGCCAAGGACGGAGGCGAACCGGCGGCCACGCGATCCTTGCCGGGAACACCCACGAAATCGCGCCGGTGCCGCCGCCCTTGCGCATCCAGGCCCTCGTCGCGAGCGAGGATCCGGACCATTTAGACGGCCCGGCCTGGCGCTCCCCGATGCTAGGCCACATGGCCCGGATGCGGCGGGCCGAACCAGTCCCGCAGCGTGAGCATCGCACCCTCGCCTTCCACCCGACAACCGCTCTCAGTTCGCTTCGGCTGGACCTTGCCCTGACCCACGCGGAGATCCTGCGGCGCAATCTCGACCGGGTCCATCTCGGTCGGAATTACCACAGCGCTGCGGCGGCAAGCCTGGGCTTTTTCGCCGTCTCGCTCGACGGCGCGACCGACCCGCAGTAGCGGGCTCTCGCGAACCTGCCCCGGTCCCCGACCATGTTGTCGCGAAACAGCGCTCAACCCAGCGGCCGGGTGGCCGCGATCGTCCCGCGGAGGGCCACGACCGGCGTCGTCGGCCGCACCTCGGCGCTCCGGTCGTCGCGCCTGCCCGCGGCCGGTGTCGCGCCCGAGGCCGGGTGTTTCCAAAACGGCGCAGTGTCCGCAGCCAGAAAAGCCCGGCTCACAGATGATCCCGCCCGGCCGGCGCGCCCACGGGTACGACAACGGCGGGGCCCCTGCTCAGCCGCGGCTATCGGCGGGCCCTTCCCCCGCGACCAGTTTCGCAAGAAGCGCCAGGAACTGGCGGCGTTCCGCCTCCGCCAAAGGCGCGAGGAATCCTGCGTTGATCTGCTCGACAATGTCGAACAGCGCCTGCATCTGCGCCCGCCCCGCCGCGGTCATCACCACCCGGTGGCTCCGGCGCGAGGTCGCATCCGGGCGGCGTTCCACCAGCCCCTGCGCCGACAGCGTGTCCAGCGCGCGGGTGACGGTGTAGCCCGGGAAGCGTACCCGTGCGCCGATCTCGGTCTGGGTCAACCCATCGGCCTCGGCCAGCGTCATCAGGATGCCGAATTGGTCGAGGGTCAGCTCGTGCTCGGCAAGACGGGCCTTCATCTTGTCATTCAGCCCGGCCGACAGACGCTGGATCATCCAGCCGGCCGAGCCGGTCCGGGTCTCACGCGCGCACGCGCTCAAGGAAACTTTCTTTGTCATGGGCCCGTCGCATCTCCGCTCTCTGGCAGGTGCAATTTTATCACTTGCAATACTTGCATTTGCAAGTGATATTTCGACCAGATTTGCAGGAGGATTCCCATGACACGCTATCACCCCACCATCGTCGCGCTGCACTGGCTGCTGGCGCTGTTCATCGTCCTGGCCCTGATTGCCGGCAACGTGCTGCTCGAGGCCGTTCCCAACAGCGATCCGGCCAAGATCGGCGGGCTCAAAAACCACATGGGGCTCGGCCTCACGATCGGCGCCCTGATGCTGATCCGCCTCGGCTTCAGGCTGTACACCCGCAAGCCGCCGCATGCCGACACCGGCAACAGCCTTCTCAACATCGCCGGTCGCGTCGCCCATTGGGGCCTCTACGCCCTCGTGCTGCTGATGGTTGCGAGCGGCATCGGGATCGCGCTTTCGGCCGGCCTTCCCGCGATCGTCGGCGGCTCCGGCGACCCGCTGCCGGCAGATTTCTCCGCCTACCCGCCACGGGCCGTACACGGGATCGTGTCGGTCCTGCTGATGCTCCTGATCGCCGCCCATATCGCCGGTTGGGCCTATCACGCGCTGTTCGTGAAAGACCGGCTGCTGTCGCGGATGTGGTTCGGCAAACGCGGCTGAGGGGATCGCCCTGCGCAGGGTCGTCGACTTCTTCAACGAGATTGCCGGCATTCTCTACGTCGGCGGCATCCTCAGCCCTATCGTGATCGGGGCCGTGGTCGGCACGCCTGACGCCGGCACCGGCGCCGCGGTCTAACAAACCAAGCTGATGAGTGCCGATATCCTCATCCTGCCGGGGCTCGGACTATAGATCGGCTGTGATCTCGCGTTGGTCTTCATCTGGTGACGAACGGACCAACTGGACAAAGGTGAAACTGGCGATGATCGCGGTCCTGAGCGTCACCGCCTATCGTGTTCCTGGTGCCGACGATGCCCGATCTGCCGGACCTGGCCCAGGCCAGCCCGGCGGACGGCCCGGTCAGCGGCGCGTTCCATGCGCTGGAGGGCCGTGAAGCCCGCGTCGGCATGTCGAACGTCATCCCGCTGGCGGTCGAGATCATCATGGGCGCCTTCAACCCGCGGCTGTTCGGGGAGCGCGGCCAACCTGCGACCGCCTGAGACGACCGGACACACCGCCGTACCGGGCGTTCGCCACCGTTGACCCAGCTTTCCAAGCGCCACGGTGTCCTCCGTGGCGCTTGCGTCGTCCGGGGCCGCGTCGACGGGTCACCTGCCCACGCCGCGCGTCCGATGGTACCCTGCGGCCAAGATCCTGGGAGGCAAGAATGTCTGACCTCGCCGCGCGCCTGCGCCTGACCGCGCTCTGGGCTGCTTTGATGTTTCTGTATGTCTATGCCGACGTTTTCTCGTTCTATCAGCCCGGAGAACTCGAAGAAGCGCTCGCGGGCAAGCTGGGCCCCTACGACGTGACCCAACTTTCGCTGTTTTTCGCCGCGCTGCTGATGACCCTTCCGGCCGCGATGGTCGCGCTCACCCCGCTTCTGCCCACCGGGATATGCCGCTGGACGAACGTCGGCATGGGGGCGCTGCTACACGTTGGTGAACATCGGAAATGTGCTCGGTGAGTCGTGGGTCTATTACCTGTTCTACGGCGCGCTGGAGACCGTTTTGACCGTTTCAATCGCGATTTTGGCCTATCTCTGGCTCCGTCCAGGGCTTCAGCCGCCTGAGCCGGAGCGCCGCAAACCCCTGAAACAAAGCGATATTCGAAATTTATGTGAATTATTTTCACATTTTTTCTTGAAACCGCCGCTGCTGATGCCAATCTAGGCAATGTGAAAGGAATTCACATCAACCCGAACCCAAAGGAGCACCCCTGATGACTGTCGCCCTCGACTACGAAACCCGCAAATCCGGTGAGGGCTGGTTCCGTCGGGCCGAAGGATGGCTCGATGAACGTGGCAAACCGGCCTGGATCGTCGCCATGGTACTTGGCTTCATCCTGTTCTGGCCGATCGGCCTCGCCTTCCTCTCTCTACATGATCTTCGGAAAACGCATGTTCTCTCACGGCTGCCGCAACACCCGCGCCCGCTCGGGCTTCACCGAATCCATGAATATCAACCGCCGCCACGGCTTCCGCAGCTCCGGCAACACCGCTTTCGACGCCTACAAGTCGGAGACCCTGAAGCGGCTGATGGACGAGCAGGAGCAGTTCGAAGCCTTCCTCGACCGGCTGCGCGCCGCGAAGGACCAGCGCGAGTTCGACACTTTCATGGACGAGCGCGCCGAGGCTGCCCGCGCCGATCCAGGCGACGCCGAAGAGCTCGACGACGACGACCGCGCCGAGAAGGCCTGATCTTCCTCCCTGCCCGGGCCACGCTGGCCCGGGTTCCCTTTCTCCCGGAGCTCCCCCATGACCGCCGCATTCACCCATGACGATGTTTCCGCGCCCCATTCCGCCCCGCGACGGCCGATCCCGGTCGGTGTCCAGGTGCTCTCCACGATCCTGTTTGGCGCCTTCGCCATCACCGTCACGGCGATCGCGTTTTCCCATTTCTGGCCCGCGGGCGTGGCGCTCGCGGTCATCCTCGGCTGGCGCGGCGGTTTCGTGCCGCTCGGCAAGGGCGAGGACCCGACCCGTGAGATCATCGCCGAAATCCGCGGGCTCAGCCCCGAAGCGAAAGCCCGCTCCAGCGGCAACGCCAGCTTCGACGCCTACCGCACCGACACGCTCGAGCGGCTCGTGGTGGAACAGGAAAACTTTTCCGACTTCCTCGACCGGCTGCGCGAGGCCCGCGACCAGCGCGAGTTCGACGGCTTCATGGACAGCCGCGCCGCCGCCGCCCGCGCCGCCCGGCTGGAAAACGACGGTGCCTGAACCCATCTGTACCGAGTACGCATTTGCCCCCCAACCCGGCCCCACACGGGACCGGGAAACCACGTGAGACAGAGATGACCCATACCGACACCGCCTTCTGGGGCCTGCCCGACCCCGACACCCAAGCCGAGTTCTACGCCGATGTGCCGGTCAAGCGGGCCATCGCCTGGGTGGTCGACGTGTTGATCGTCTTCGCCACCGCGTTCCTGATCTCGCTTCTGCTGGTCGGCATCCCGTTCTTTTTCTTCGGCTTCCTGCTGCTCGCGATCGGCTTCGTCTATCGCACCGTGTCGCTTGCCAACCGCTCGGCGACCATCGGCATGCGGTTGACCTCGATCGAGCTGCGCACCGCCAAGGGTGAGCGGTTCGACCTGCCCACCGCGGCGCTGCACACGCTCGGCTACCAGGTCTCGATGGCGTTCGTCCTGGCCCAGATCGCCTCGATCGTGCTGATGCTCACCTCCGCGCGCGCCCAGGGGCTGACCGACCACGTGCTCGGCACCGCCGCAATCAACGTCGCCGCGCAAGAGCTGAGCCCGAGGCGCGCCCGCGCGCCGCCGGCAGGCGGGTCCGCGCCGGCGCGACGCGGACACCGACGGCAAACGGATCACGCCCCGATCGCGCGATATTCGCGCAAGGGCTTGGCCTGTCATGAAATCGTTGCTAACGTCCACACGGGCCGAAACTCCAAACCAAGACACCAATAGCAAACAATCCGACGAGCCATGCGTCATTCCCTTCCGCTTGCCCCGCAATTCTACGTCACGGCGCCGCAGCCGTGCCCGTATCTCGTGGGCCGGATGGAACGCAAGCTGTTCACGGCGCTGCAGGGCGAACAGGCGGACGATCTGAACGACACCTTGTCGAAGCAGGGCTTTCGCCGCTCCCAGAACGTGCTCTACCGGCCCGTCCTGCTCGGAATGCTCGGCCTGCCTGTCGGCGCGGATCCGGGTTGCGGATTTCGACCTGTCGAAAAACCAGCGTCGGGTCGAGAAAAAGAACGCCCCGCTGATGCGCCGCACCCGCGCGCCCTGGGCGACGGAGGAACAATACGATCTCTTCCGCCGCTATCTCGACGACCGCCACGCCGACGGCGGGATGGCCGACATGGACGTGTTCGAATTCGCCGCGATGATCGAGGAAACGCCGATCAAGAGCCGGGTGATCGAATACACCGGCGAGGTCGAGGCGCGGCCCGGGCGGCGCGAGCTGGCCGCCGTCTGCCTGACCGACGTGCTCGATGACGGGCTCAGCATGGTCTATTCGTTCTTCGACCCGAAACGCCGCGGGAATTCTCTCGGAACTTACGTGATCCTCGACCACATCCGCCTCGCCCAGGAGGCCGGGCTGCCTTACGTCTACCTCGGCTACTGGGTCGCCGACAGCCCGAAAATGGATTACAAATCAAGGTTCTCGCCGCTCGAAATCTATATCGGCGGACAATGGACCGAGCTGACCGACCCCGACGCCTACCGCGCGGCGCCGCATCCGCTCTCGAACGATCCGATCGCCCAGCAGGTCGCCCAGATCACCCTGCCCGGCGCCCGCCCCGTCCGCAGCTGACGCCGGACCCGCGCCGCGCCGCCGCCAACGGCGGTCACAACAGCCACTCCACCGGCAGCCATACCGATCACCCGAAGGGCGATGCGTTGCAGCAGGGTCGGCCCGGCTCGTGCGTGTGGATCACCTCGGTGCCGTCTTCGAGGATCTCGCGCCACACCACTCCGCCCGCCCCGGTCACCTCCAGGCAGGTAGCTGATGTCCGGCAGGTCGGTGTCGAAGAACGTCTGCAGGCGGGCGGCCAGCGGTCGGGCTTTCGATCAGGAACCCCATTTCGCAATTCAGCCGCACCGAGCGCGGGTCGAAATTGAACGAACCGATGAACACCCGGGCCCCGTCGACGCCGAAGGTCTTGGCGTGCAGGCTCGCGCCCGACACCCCCAACCCGGCGAGAGGTCCGATGTCGATCTCGCCGGTCTCGCTGCCGGACACCGGTTTCAGCTCCATGAGCCGAACCCCGGCGACGAGCAGCGCCCGGCGATGCTTGGCGTAACCTGCGTGCACCATCAGCACATCGGTGGTCGAGAGACGCATTGGTCTGCACCGAGAGCGTGCGGCCCTCGGCCGCGAGGTCGGCGAACAGGTTCTCGCCCGTCGCCCCCGGGCACGAAATAGGCCGAGACCAGGTCGATCCGATCCTCGCCCGCCACCAGGGTCTCGCGCAGCGCGGTCGCCACCATGTCCTCACGTTCGGCCTGCCCAACCCTTTCGCCGGGTCGTCGACGAACAGCGTGGCGCCTGTCCATTCGAGCTGTTCGCGCCCGTCTTCCAGGATCTGCGTTTCGATGGCCGCCATGGCCGCGAGGAAATCGCCGGCCTCCGCGTCGCGGCGGCTTCATCGGCGGCGGCGCGGACCGCGTGCGAGATCGCCCTGCGCCGTCGACCAGCCGTTCCAGTTCATAGGCCGACTGGCTGTTCCAATAGGCGTCGAACGCGGTCTGGGTCTCCGGCACGACGCGCCCACGCCCAGCACATCCGCATCGACATAAACGTCGCCCGTGCCGATCTGGAAATAGGGATCGCCGATGTTGCGCCCGCCGACGATCGCGGCGGCGCCATCGACGATCAGCGCCTTGTTGTGCATCCGCCGGTTCATCCGGGCGAAGCTGAACGCATAACCCAGCAGTTTCGGGCTTCGCACCGTCGACGGGTTGAACAGCCGCACCTCGAAATCCGGCTGGGCGTTCATCGCCGCGAAATGTCATCCATGCCCGGAATGCCGTTGTCGTCGAGCAGCAGCCGCACCCGGACGCCGCGCTCCGCCGCTTCGAAAAGCGCGCGCAACAGAAGCCGGCCCGAGACGTCGTCGAGCCAGATGTAATATTGCGCGTCGATGCTGACCTCGGCGCGGTCGACCAGGAACAGGCGGCTGCCGAGCGCCTCGTACCCGTCCGTGAGCGGGTGGATCCCGGTGAGGCCCGGGTGGGACGCGGCCACGCGCGTGAAGACGGCCCCGAGCCGGCTTGAAGGGTCCGCCGCGCGCGCGCTGCTGTCGGGGCGGTCGGAAATATCGGGCAAGGGAAAGGCCAGCCGAAGCCCCACGACGCCCAGGAACACGATGATGCCGAGCCCGGCCAGGACCTTGATTACTCGCATCGCCTGCGCCCCAGTTCGCGCGCGCCATGGACGGATCGTCGATCCGATGACGACCGCCCGTCTTCGTGCGGCATCCTAGCGCCAAGGTGCCGGTGTCGGCCATAGACCGCGCGCAACCTCTCGGGCAAGCACGCGGCCTTTCTGAAAGTTGCGCCCGGAACGCTCGGTTTGGAATAAAAAAAGCGCAGATGCCGCCCCTGCGACACTTTATGCGGGCGTTTTGGCGTTGACGCCCCCTGCGGGCGCTCCTAAGGTCCAGCCGACACAAACAGGAGCCCGGGGATGAACCGCATTCTCATCGTAGTAGTGGACGACTGGCGCACGGGACGGTGACGACACCCTGATACGATCCCTTGCGCCCCCGAAACCCGGGGGCCTTTTTTTTGACGACGCGTGTGAACGGAGAGAAACAGATGACACGTCAGATGACCGGCGCGGAAATGGTGATCCAGGCCCTGAAGGATCAGGGCGTCGACACGTGTTCGGCTATCCCGGCGGCGCGGTGCTGCCGATCTATGACGAGCTGTTCCAGCAGAACGACATCCAGCACATCCTGGTGCGCCACGAGCAGGGCGCGGTCCATGCCGCCGAAGGCTATGCGCGCTCGACCGGCAAGCCCGGCGTCGTGCTGGTGACCTCCGGGCCCGGCGCGACCAACGCGGTCACCGGCCTGACCGACGCGCTGATGGATTCCATCCCGATGGTCTGCCTCACCGGCCAGGTGCCGACGCATCTGATCGGCAACGACGCCTTCCAGGAATGCGACACGGTCGGCATCACCCGGCCCTGCACCAAGCACAACTAGCTGGTCAAGGACGTCGACGACCTCGCCGCGGCGCATGCACGAGGCGTTCTACGTCGCGCGCACCGGCCGGCCCGGCCCGGTCGTCGTCGACATGCCGAAGGATGTCCAGTTCGCGACCGGCACCTACACGCCGCCCGCAAAGGCCAGCGCACCGACCAGCTACCAGCCGACGATGAAGGGCGATGCCGAGCGATCGCCGAGCGGCGTCGAGCTGATGGCGAAGGCCAAGCGGCCGATCTTCTATACCGGCGGCGGCGTCATCAATTCCGGGCCCGAGGCCAGCCAGCTGCTGCGCGAACTCGTCGACGCTGACCGGCTTCCCGATCACCTCGACCCTGATGGGGCTCGGCGCCTATCCGGCGTCGCGACAAGAACTGGCTCGGCATGCTCGGCATGCACGGCACCTACGAAGCCAACATGGCGATGCACGATTGCGACGTGATGATCTGCATCGGCGCGCGCTTCGACGACCGGGTCACCGGCCGGCTCGATGCCTTCTCGCCGGGCTCGAAGAAGATCCATGTCGACATCGACCCGTCGTCGATCAACAAGAACGTCCGCGTCGATCTGCCGATCATCGGCGATGTCGGCCATGTGCTCGAGGACATGCTCCGGCTCTGGAAGCGCGCGGCCGCAAGACCGACACAGAGCGCGCTGGCGACCTGGTGGGAGCAGATCGAGGAGTGGCGGGCGCGCGACTGCCTCGCCTTCAGCCAAGTCCGACGACGTCATCATGCCGCAATACGCGATCCAGCGGCTCTACGAGCTGACCAAGGACCAGGACCGCTACATCACCACCGAGGTCGGCCAGCACCAGATGTGGGCGGCGCAGTATCTTCCACTTCGAGGAGCCCAACCGCTGGATGACCTCCGGCGGGCTCGGCACCATGGGCTACGGCCTGCCGGCGGCGATCGGCGTGCAGATGGCGCATCCCGACGCGCTGGTCATCGACATCGCCGGCGAGGCCTCGATCCTGATGAACATCCAGGAGATGTCGACGGCGGTGCAGTACCGCCTGCCGGTCAAGGTGTTCATCCTCAACAACCAGTACATGGGCATGGTGCGCCAGTGGCAGGAGCTGCTGCATGGCGAGCCGCTATTCGCACAGCTATACCGAGTCGCTGCCCGATTTCGTCAAGCTGGCCGAGGCCTTCGGCTGCGAGGGCCTGCGCGGTGACCGAAGCCGGCCGAGCTCGACGACGCGATCGAGGAGATGATCGACCTACGAGGGGCCGGTGATCTTCGACTGCCGTGTCGAGAAGCACGAAAACTGCTTCCCGATGATCCCGTCGGGCGAGGCGCACAACGAAATGCTGCTGGGCGACGCCGCAGCCGACCGACGCCATCCGGGGCGACGGCAAGGTGCTGGTCTGAGGAGGACAGCGAAATGGCAGCGCTTGACAAATCAAGAAAGGGTCCTCCAGCAATCGGCCTACGATCTGCGCGACCCGAATGTCGAAATCCATCGAGCGCCACACCCTCGCGGTGCTGGTCGACAACGAGCCCGGCGTGCTCGCCCGGGTCATCGGCCTGTTCTCGGGCCGCGGCTACAACATCGACAGCCTGACCGTGGCCGAGATCGACCACACCGGCCACCGCTCGCGCATCACCATCGTCACCACGCGGCACGCCGCTGGTGATCGAGCAGATCAAGGCCCAGCTCGAGCGCCTGGTGCCGGTGCACGAGGTCCACGACCTGACCGTCGAGAGCCGACTCGGTCGAGCGCGAACTGGCGCTGGTCAAGGTCGCGGGCACCGGCGACAAGCGCGTCGAGGCGCTGCGCATCGCCGACATCTTCCGCGCCCAGGTGGTCGATTCGACGCTTCAGAGCTTCATTTTCGAGATCACCGGCGCACCGGCGAAGATCGACGCGTTCGTCGACCTGATGCGGCCGCTCGGGCTGGTCGAAGTGGCCCGCACCGGCGTCGCGGCACTGGCGCGCGGCAAAAAGGACTGAGCGGACCGGCGGGCGGAAACCGGCGTCAGGCGGTGCCGGTTCCGCTCCGCGCTGGACTGTTCGCGGCGACGGTCGCGGCCCTGTCATCGACCATGCTTGGGCCGAAGCCGACGCTGCCCGCGATGTGCGGGCGCGGCGACATTACCGGGCCGCGGTCCGCCGCCGCTTCCCGGCCAAGCTCGCGCGCGACCCAGCCGGCACCGACGGTACGGTAACGCAGATCGCGGCCCACGCGCATTGCGCCTTCGGAGTCGACCCGGAGATCGACGAAATCGCCGATGCAGAGGACAGCATTGGGGTCGCCCGCGCGGCGGCGATCGGCGACATAAACCAGCGCGCCGCTGTCCGCGCACCAGACGATCAAAGAGCCCGCCCCGCGCCGTGCCCAAATGACAATACCGTGGGTTTCCACACGAACATCCTTCTTGCCCAACTTGGGTGATAGGGGGCGGATTTCTGGGCACACAAAACTCCAGGGCGCACCACCTGCGATTGCACTTGACGCTGTTTGCACTTGCTGTGACTCTGATATGTGGGCTTGTTGACGCTAATTGGCGTCAACAGGACCGCGCCGGCGCACTTGGGCGCGAGACGCCGTTGAAATTGATCGGACAGGGCTATGGATTCGTTTCGACACAGGGCCGACGTTTCCGGGGTCTTCGCCCGCAATCTCCAGTTGCTCGTCGCCGATCAACCCTCGATCTCCGCCGCCTGCCGCGCGCTCGAGATCAACCGCACCCAATTCAACCGCTACCTTTCCGGCGAGGCGCACCCGCGGCCCGAGGTGCTCGCCAAGATCTGCGCGTATTTCGAGTGCGATGCGCGCATTCTGCTCACGCCGCTTGCCGAAATCGACGCTTTGCTGCGCCGCCGACTGCCCGCTGAGATCGACCCGTCGCCCCTGTTGGCCCAGGTCCTGGGCTTCGACCACGCGCGAATGCCCGACGGGCTCTACCGCGTGCTGATGCCCGCTTTCAGTTCCGATCAGAGGATTTTTTCGACGTTGATCGAACTGTTCACTCTGGCTACCGGCGGCAAGGGATTAAGGTGGTCAGTGCCACTCTACGCAGCTCTGCCGACCGGCAAACCGGTGGGCTGGCGCGACCGCAAGCAGATCGGCATGTGTCTGCAACAATCCGACGGTGTATCGATGCTGATGGCCAGCCATTACACCCGTCTGTTCCTGCTCTATTTCGTTTCACCGGGGTATCAAGGCGTCACCGACCTGCACGTTGGTTATGCGGCCCTGACCCAGACGCGCCGCCCAGACCAGGCCCCGGTTCAGCCGCTCATCATTGAAAAGCTCGGCCCCGGGCTGGGGCCAGCCCTCGCCAAGCGGCGTAAAGGCGCGTTCATTTCCTTCGGCGAGATGAGCGACTTGCACCAACATTATTTCGAGACATGGCATCCGGGCTGGACGCCGCGTTGAGCGGTCTCAGGCCACCACCCGCAGGCCGCGTTCGGCCTCGCGGGTTTGGTGGTAGCCCGCGATGATCTCGCGCGGGTCCTGGTCGCCGGTGCCCGCGGCAAGGCTCAGGACATCGCGGACATAGCGCACGCCCTCGCGCAACTCGAAGCTGAACACCAACTGGTCACCGCAGTGCAGCGTATCCACGCCGTCGGGCAACTGCACCTCCGGTCCGAGAAAGGCCAACGGACCCTGGTCGTCACACCAGATCATGCCGACCCCCGGATCGGGCTTGTACCACAAGATCAGACCCATCATCGCGCGTTCCTTCTCACCGGCACCCCGGACCCGACCCAGCACTGGATCCATATTTCTTTGGAGGACCTATACTATAGATAGCTTGCACCATAGGTAAAGATCAGATTCGCGCCTTGACTTCCGTCAATGCAACGGGATCTGAAGTCCGGGCCGAGCCCCACGCGGCCGGCCGCGTGGTCCGGCCGGCACCCGGCAGAGACCGGTTCGGGTCGGCCACTATCGCGTTGAAAAGCGAGGTACAACCCCGGTGCCGCCCGGTGAAAGAAAACGGGGAGCCCGCAGGCTCCCCAGTTTTGCCGGCAGGGCTCGTCCATGGGTACTGCCCTTGTGTCTCTGCCTGCGGCCCTGTCCGCCCCGGGGCGCGGCATGCCGCCCGCCCCGGTTCCGTCTTCTCTCCCCGCCCGGTCCCCTACCCGGCCCGCCGCGCGCGCGGCGCTGCCGGCAGCGCGCCCAGGGTCAGGAAATAGGCCTTGCCCTCGGCGGGGTCGATCTCGCTCAGAAGCAACGCGATCGTCTCGCCCAGATCGGTCCGAAAGGTGACCGATGTGCCCTCGCGCACGCCGACGAGAGCCAATGGCACCGGGATACTCCCGGTTCCGGTGGTGACCCGATTGTCGGTGGACAGGAGAACCTTCAGCCGAAGCGGTCCGGTCTCCTGTCCATCGACCACGAGGTGCCCATCAAAAACCCGTGTCTCCATTCCGCCGTCCTCAGCTACAGCCGGTCGTCGACCCGCAGGTGTTGCACTTCAGGCAAGTGCCGTTGCGCACCAGCGTGTAATTGCCGCATTCGTTGCAGGGATCGCCCACATAGCCTTGCATCCGCGCCTTGGCGCGGGGGTCGATGCCCACGGTCCCCGACGACAGCGCGGTGGTCGACGCGCCGCCCGCAGCGGCCTGTTTCAGCATCGTGCCGCCGGCCAGCCCCTCGGCTGTTTCCGGCACCAGGGCGTGCAACGCATCCACCGGATCGGCCCCGCGCAGCGCGTATTCCATGCCGTCGGCGCCGCCCTGGAGCACCACCAGTTCCTGCGGCAGGCGCTTGCGCAGGTAGCCCGTCGAGCTGATCTGCTTGAGCACTTCCAGCGACCTGGACGCGGCGGTTTCGCTCATCTCCTTGATGTTCGCGACCCCCTCTTCTTGGCCACGGCCGAGATCGTCGAAGGAATGGCCCTGCGGCTGCACATGCGCGAGGTCGTTGCGGTCGAGGTAGGAGACCGCCAGCTCGCGGAAGATGTAGTCGATGATCGAGGTCGCCATCTTGATGCGGTCGTTGCCCTGCGACGATGCCCGTTGGGCTCGAAGCGCGTGAAGATGAAGGCGTCGACGAACTCCTCGAGCGGCACGCCGTACTGCAGGCCGAGCGAGACGGCGATGGCGAAGCAGTTCATCAGGCTGCGGAAGGCGGCGCCCTCCTTGTGCATGTCGATGAAGATCTCGCCGAGCGTGCCGTCCTCGTACTCGCCGGTGCGCAGGTAGACCTTGTGGCCGCCGACGATGGCCTTCTGGGTGTAGCCCTTGCGCCGCTCGCGGCAGCTGCGCGCGGCGCTTGCGCGACGATAGCGCTGACGACGACCCGCTCGGTCGACCTTCTCGGCCAGCACCGCGCGCCGTCTCGTGGTCGGCGCCGGTCGCGAGCGATCTCCTCGGCCTCGTCGTCGTCCTCGACGAGCGACGACGGTCGAGCGGCTGGCTCAGCTTGGAGCCGTCGCGGTAGAGCGCGATGGCCTTGACGCCCGAGCTGCCAGGACAGCACGTAGGCCTCCTGGCACGTCCTCGACGGTCGCCTCGTTGGGCATGTTGATCGTCTTGCGAGATCGCGCCGGAGATGAACGGCTGCGCCGCCGCCATCATGCGGATGTGGCTCTCGGCCGAGATGAAGCGCTTGCCGTTGCGGCCGCAGCGGTTGGCGCAGTCGAAGACCGGCAGGTGCTCGTCCTTCAGGTGCGGCGCGCCCTCGAGCGTCATCGTGCCGCAGACGTAGTCGTTGGCCGCGTCGACTCTGCTCGCGCGTGAAGCCGAGGTGGCGCAGCAGGTCGAAGTCGGAGTCGTCCAGCTCGGCGTCGGTGAGCCCGAGGCTCTCGCGGCAGAACGTCCTCGCCCAGCGTCCAGCGGTTGAAGACGAAGCGGATGTCGAAGGCCGACGGCGAGGCTCGCCTCGACGCTTGGCGAGCGCGTCTCGCGTGAAGCCCTTGTCGCGTCGAGCGTCTCGTGGTTGATGCCGGGCGCGCCGGCGAGGGTGCCGTGGCCGACGGCGTAGCGCGATGATCTCGTCGATCTGCGGCTCGGCTGTAGCCGAGCGCTTCGAGCGCCGGCGGGCACCGACGCGGTTGATGATCTTGAAGTAGCCGCCGCCGGCGAGCTTCTTGAACTTCACCAGCGCGAAGTCGGGCTCGATGCCGGTGGTGTCGCAGTCCATGACCAGGCCGATGGTGCCGGTCGGCGCGATCACCGTGACCTGGGCGTTGCGGTAGCCGTGCTTCTCGCCGAGCGTCGAGCGCCCGGTCCCAGGCCGTCGCGCGGCCGCGACGAGGCACGGTTCCGGGCAGTGTCGCGGGGTCGAGCGCCACCGGCGTGATCGGTCAGGCCCTCGTAGCTCGTCGCTCGGCGCGTCGTAGGCGGCGCGGCGGTGGTTGCGCGATGACGCGCAGCATGGGCTCGCGGTTGCGCGTCGTAGCCGGCGAAGGCGCCGAGCTCGCCGGCCATCTCGGCCGAGGTGGCGTAGGACACGCCGGTCAGGATCGCGGTGATGCGCGCCGGCCAGCGCGCGGCCCTCGTCGCGAGTCGTAGGGGATGCCGACGGCCATCAGCAGCGCGCCGAGGTTGGCGTAGCCGAGGCCGAGCGTGCGGTACTCGTAGGAGCAGCTGGGCGATCGCCTGCGACGGGAACTGCGCCATCAGCACGGAGATCTCGAGCACGATCGTCCACAGCCGGACGGCGTGCTCGAAGGCCTCGACGTCGAAGCTCGCCGTCGTCGCGTCGAGGAACGTCACAGGTTCAGCGAGGCCAGGTTGCAGGCCGTGTCGTCGAGGAACATGTACTCGGAGCACGGGTTCGAGCGCGTTGATGCGGCCGTCGGCCGGGCAGGTGTGCCACTCGTTGATGGTGGTGTCGAACTGCACGCCGGGATCGGCGCAGGCCCAGGCGGCGTAGGCGATCTGGTCCCACAGCTCGCGCGCCTTGACCGTGCTTGCGCGACCGTGCCGTCGGTGCGGCGGATCAGGTCCCAGTCGCCGTCGCTCATCGACGGCCTTCGATGAACTCGTTGGTGACGCGCACGGAGTTGTTGGAGTTCTGGCCGGAGACCGTGAGGTAGGCCTCGCCGTCCCAGTCGGTGTCGTAGGTCGGGAACGTCGATCGCGGTGTAGCCCTGCCGGGCGAGCTGCACGCACGCGCTGCGACGTAGTTCTCGGGGACCACGGCCGTCGCGGGCCGCGCGGATCGCGGCTTGCAGCGCCGGCGTTCTTCTTCGGGTCGAAGCGCGTCGTCGCTCGGCGCCGTCCTCGGCTGGCATCGTGGCAGGCGTCGATGATCGCGTTGAGGTGCTGTCGTGCATGCTTGCGAGCCGGCGACCAGCGCGGCGACCTTCTGCTCCTCGTGCGACCTTCCAGTTGACGAACTCCTCGATGTCGGGGTGGTCGACGTCGAGGCAGACCATCTTGGCGGCGCGGCGCGTGGTGCCGCCGGACTTGATGGCGCCGGCGGCGCGGTCGCCGATCTTGCAGGAAGCTCATCAGGCCGGAGGACTTGCCGCCGCCCGACAGCGGCTCGTTCTCGCCGCGCAGCGCGCGAGAAGTTGGTGCCGGTGCCGGAGCCGTACTTGAACAGCCGCGCCTCGCGGACCCAGAGGTCCATGATGCCGCCGTCGCTCGACGAGGTCGTCGCCGACCGACTGGATGAAGCAGGCGTGCGGCTGCGGGTGCTCGTAGGCGCGAGCTCGACTGCGCGTCAGCTCGCCGGTCGTCGGATCGACGTAGCTAGTGGCCCTGGGCCGGGCCGTCGATGCCGTAGGCCCAGTGCAGGCCGGTGTTGAACCACTGCGGCGAGTTCGGCGCCGCCATCTGGCGCGGCGAGCATGTAGCGCAGCTCGTCGTAGAAGGCGCGGGCGTCGGCTCTCGTTGGTCGAAGTAGCCGCCCTTCCAGCCCCAGTAGGTCCAGCAGCCGGCCAGGCGGTCGAAGACCTGCTTGGCTGAAGTTTCGCCGACAAAGCGTTGATCTTCGGGAAGAATTTCAAGCGCCGTCTGGTCAGGCACGTGCCGCCACAGAAACTCGGGCACGCCCTCTTCGGCGACCGCGCGGGTGGCCGCCGGCACACCGGCCTTGCGGAAGTATTTCTGCGCAATCACGTCGGAAGCCACCTGGCTCCAGGTTTGCGGTACTTCGACGTTGTCGAGCTTGAACACGACCGTTCCGTCGGGGTTGCGGATCTCCGACTGGGTGCTGGTGAAGGGGATGCCTTCGTAAGCGTCTTTGCCTGCCTCGGTAAATTTTCTGTCGATTTTCATGGTGCCTGTCGTTCCCTGTTTAGCGGGCACTGCCCGCGTCGTGCTATCCGTATGCTGCGCTTCGCCGCGCAATTCTCTCCCTGTTGAACGGGGGCGGCGTCGGAAGACAGACGAACAGGGCCATTGGCTGCCGACGCGAAAACGCGCTGGTGGCTGCTCCGTCCCTCTTTTTGGCGAGGGTACTTTTGCTCTGTGTATCCTGTCCCCAGTGCCCGATGGCCACCATATGTAGTGGCCGCCTGATCAACGCGCACAAATTGGCTCATGCTCACGCGGGCGTCAATTCGATTTTACATTCCGTTCAGCGTTTCCGAACCGGAAACAATCGGGAGCTTGGGGAAAGACTGGGGATGGTGTGTGGAGCGTTCCGGAAACCCGCTTCGTTTTCAGGCCGTTCCCCGTTTGAGCTGCCAAATCACCTCAGTTTCCCTGTGGAAAACTTTTCCGGTGCCGATTCCAGACTATGCGGCGAAATGGTCACAGGCAAGGGTTTGATGTTCTCTCTTACTCTCGTTTTGCGAGAGAATCAGCCGGCCGGACGACACCAGATATAGCTGTTGAGCGCCCTGGGCGGCCTGCATGTTGTGGTTGGATGGCGGAATTTTGGCGGAGAGCGACTCGGTCCGGCCGGTTCGCTGGTCGGGGCGGCGAGATTCGAACTCGCGACCTCCTGTTCCCAAAACAGGTGCGCTACCAGGCTGCGCTACACCCCGACAGAGCCTCCATACATGAGCGCCCACGGGAAAGGAAAGTCCTATTGGCCCATCGTCTCCGGTGCCGCGTCGGCCCCGTCCGGTGCCGCGGTCTCTGCCGTCCCGTCCCCCGACGGCGGGACGCAGCGCCAGGCGGCCGCGTCGCCGTCGAACGCCGGGTGCCGCACCGCGTCGCCGGGCCCGATGCCGAGCGCTTCGGCCAGGCCACCCCGGATCTCGAGCACGGCAAGTATCCCGCTGCCGCCGCGGATCGGCGTGAGATCCCCCGGCACCGCCCGGTCATGCACATGGGCCACAGTGCCATCGGGCCGGATGAACACCATGTCGAGCGGAATGAGCGTGTTCTTCATCCAGAACGACGGGCTGCCGGCGCGCGGGTAGACGAACAGCATGCCCGCCGACGCCGCGAGCGTTTCGCGGAACATCAGCCCCTGCGCCTGTTCGGCCGGTTCGTCGGCGATCTCGACGCCAAACCGCGCCGTGCCCCAGTCGCCCCGGATATCGAGACGGTCGGGCGCGCAGTCCTGCGCCGCCACCGCGCCAGCTCCACCCAGCCCCGCCAGCAAGAGCACGATGACCCGTGACAGAGACCTCCCGCGCCGCACCACCTAGTCGCCGTCCTTTTCCTGCGGCACCGCTTCCTGCAGCACCGCGTCCCAGGACGCGACCAGCACCGCCATCCGGCCGCGCGAGCCATCGATCACCCGCAAGCTCACCGCCTCGCCCGGCTGCAGATCGGCAAAGCCCGACCGGCGCAGCACCTCGACATGGATGAACACGTCCTCGGCCTTGCCGAACACATTGGCAAACCCGAAGCCCTTGCCCTTGTCGAACCACTTCACCCGCGCGGGCTCCAGCGGCCCCGCATTGGCGAGATCGACATCGTCCTCTGTCAGCACGTCGCCGGCCTCGGCCATCGGACGTCCGGCGGCTCGATGGTCAGCACCTCGACCGCCTGCATGCCCCGCTGCGTCGTCTGGGCGACGCAGCGATATGCGCGACCCATCCGCGACGGAGCTCTGTCCGAAATTGCGCAACACGTTGGCGTGCAACAAGATATCCGGCCCACCGCGATCGGCCACGACAAAGCCGAACCCTTTCCCAGGGTCGAACCACTTCACGTGACCGTGCAGGGTTTCCCTGTCGGCCATATCCTGATCTTCCGTCATTCCGTCACCTGTTAACTTCCATCCCACCTCTCATTAGAAACTTTTATCGGAAGCCGCACAAGCCGGGCGGACCTGTATTTTTGTACAAGCGCACGCTTTGGCGGCGTCATGCGGGGGTCAGGGATTCAATCTCTGGGTGACCCAGGGTGCCGTCAGGTCATCGCGGCGCCAGCGAAAGCGGTCATGCAGACGGAACGCGCCGTCGGCCCAGAACTCGATTTCCAGCGGCCGGATCCGGTAACCGCCCCAGAAGGCGGGCGCGGCGGGTGCAGTCCCAGTTTCGGCGTCACCTTCGCCACCTCGGCCATCAGCGCGCCCCGCGACGCGAGCGGCTCGGATTGGTGCGAGGCCCAGGCGCCGAGCCGGCTCTTGAGGCGGCGCGAGGCGAAATACGCATCCGCCTGCGGCCCGTCCTCGCGCTCGATGAGGCCGCGCACGCGCACCTGCCGGCGCAGGCTTTTCCAGTGCATCACGAAGGCCGCCTTGCCGGCGCCGTCGAGTTCACGCGCCTTGGCCGAGCCGTAGTTGGTATAGAAGACGAAGGCCCCGTCTGCGCCCTGCCTTCGATCTCCTTGAGAAGCACCATCCGGCTGTTGGGCATGCCGCTCTCGTCGACGGTGGCAAGCGCCATGGCGTTGGGGTCGTTGAGTTCCTGCGCGCCCGCTTCGTTCAGCCACGCCCGGGCGATCACGAAAGGATCGTCGCCCGCGAAAATGCCAGTCCGGTCGCTCATTTCTCCCTCCGGTTGCCGCCGCGTCCTAAATCGCAAAATGCACGCCCCGGCACGGCTTGAAGCAGGCGGTGCAATCGCGTAATCCGACTTAACCGAAGAATGCGGGACAAGGAACAACCAATGTCCAACGGCTTGATGACCGGAAAACGCGGCCTGATCATGGGGCTGGCCAATGACAAGAGCATGGCCTGGGGGATCGCCAAGGCGCTGCACGAGGCCGGCGCCGAGATCGCGATCTCGTACCAGGGCGAGGTGATGAAAAAGCGCGCCCTGCCGCTGGCCGCGCAGCTCGACGCGCCGATCGTGGCCGAATGCGACGTCGGCGACGATGCCTCGATCGACGCGCTGTTTGCGCATATCAAGGAGAAATGGGGCAAGATCGACTTTCTCGTCCATGCCATCGGCTTTTCCGACAAGGCGGAGCTGCGCGGCGGCTACGCCGAGACCAGCCGCTCGAATTTCGCCATCACCATGGACATCTCGGTCTATTCCTTCACCGCCGTGGCGGCGCGTGCGGCGCCCCTGATGACCGACGGCGGTGCGATGTTGACGCTGACCTATATCGGCGGCGAGCGGGTCATGCCGCATTACAACGTGATGGGCGTGGCCAAGGCGGCGCTGGAAGCGAGCGTGCGCTACCTCGCCGAGGATTTCGGGCCGAAAGGCATCCGCGTCAATTCGATCTCGGCCGGCCCGGTCAAGACGCTGGCCGCCTCCGGGATCGGTGATTTTCGCTATATCCTGAAGTGGAGCGAGTTGAACTCGCCGCTCCGGCGCACCGTCACCATCGAAGACGTGGGCAATTCGGCGCTCTATCTCTTGTCCGACCTCGGCGCGGGCGTGTCGGGCGAGACCCACCATGTCGACGCAGGTTATCACGCGATCGGCATGAAGGCGATCGACGCCCCCGACATCGACCTGGTGACCGGAAGGAAAGAGCAATGAGCGAGAGGCTGCCGCACGAAAAGGGCTTTCACGTCTCCTGGGACCAGATCCACCGCGACTCGCGCGCGCTTGCCTGGCGGCTCGACAAGCAGGGGCCCGGGGACGACGGCAGCTGGAAGGCCGTGGTTGCGATCACCCGCGGCGGCATGGCGCCGGCGATGATCGTCGCGCGCGAACTCGATATCCGCACCGTCGATACCATCAGCGTCAAAAGCTACAGCCACCAGGATCAGGGCAAGGCGGTGGTGCTGAAAGCGCCCGACATGGACGTGGTCGGCGACGGCGAGGGTGTGCTGATCATCGACGACCTGGTCGATACCGGCAAAACCCTCGAGGTGGTGCGCGATCTCATGCCCAAGGCGCATTTCGCCACCGTCTACGCCAAGCCCAAGGGCAAGCCGATGGTCCACAGTTACATCACCGAGGTCAGCCAGGACACCTGGATCTTCTTTCCTTGGGACATGGCGCTGCAATACGTCGAGCCTTATCGCGGGACCGAGTGACCGGGACTTTGCGTGGCCGCGCCGGTCGTGCCAAAGGCACGCCTTCGGCGTCCCTCCCCGACTTTTGAAACCGTGCCGGGAAGAAGAGGACAGCGGGGCTAGTGACGATGGTTCAGCTCACCGGTTGGGTCCTCGGCAGCGGATACGTCGCCGCATTTCTTCTGTTCACGGCGATTGCGGCACGCCGCGCCGGGCGCAGCCTGTGGCTGTTCGACCGCCCCGGTCAGGCCCTGCCCGCCTGGACGTTCCGCCTCGGCTTCGCGTCTCTCGTACTCTGGCCCATTGGCGCAAGCGCCTGGAATTCTGTCGCCGTTTTGGCTGGTTCCCGCGGCATTGGGCGCGGGGCTCGCGCTTTGGGCGCAGGCGCGCATGGGGCTTTCATGGCGGATCGGCGCCGCGCCAGGCCAGACCGGCGCGCTGGTGACCGACGGTCCCTTCGCCCGGTCCCGCAATCCGGTCTTTCTCGGACTTCTGCTGCTGGTCTGGGCGCTCGTGCCGCTCGCAGGACCGGTGATGCTCGTGACCGCCGCCGCGATGACGGCCGCCGCCAGGGCGCAGGTGCGCACCGAAGAAGCCGTGCTTTCCCAGGACGCCGCCTGGCGCAGCTATGCGGCCCGGGTGCCGCGTTGGTTCGGGCCGATCTGATCCCGGATCCCGGTGTCCGGTCTCGCCGTCCCTGCCTCGCAGTCCCTGTCTCGCGGTCCCTGTCTCGCAGTCCCTGTCTCACGGTCCCTGATGCTCCGTCCCCGTCTGACCACGGCGGCCCGCAGGCAACCCGATGCGGCGATCAAATCCGCGCGAAACGCTTCGCCCGGGCGAAGTATCTGTTAGCGCTAAATGTAGAAACATCAAGAGCCTGGACCCCTGTCCGAGTTCGCCCACCCCTCGCCCGCAATCGTTGCTGCCGGAATCTCACGGCGCGCGGCAGGCGCCGCCCCTGCTCCCGCACGCCGTCAGTCCAGCGGTTTCAACCCCGCCCGGAACCGCGCCGCATTGGCCCGGTAGCGCCGGGCGCTGTCGATGCAGCTTCTCGCGCGCCGCGGCGTCGAGTTGGCGCACCACCTTGCCCGGGCTGCCCATCACCAGCGAGCCGTCGGGGATCTCCTTGCCCTCGGTCACCAGCGCCCCGGCCCCGATCAGGCAGCCCTTGCCGATCTTGGCGCCATTGAGGATCGTGGCACTCATGCCGATGAGCGATCCGTCCCCGATCTCGCAGCCGTGGATCATCGCCTTGTGGCCCACGGTCACGTCGGCCCCGATCACCACCGGAAAGCCCGGGTCGGTATGGCAGACCACGTGTTCCTGGAGGTTCGAATTCTCGCCCACGGAGATGAGCTCGTTGTCGCCGCGCAGCACCGCGCCGAACCAGGCCGCGCTGCCCGGGGCCATGACCACCTTGCCGACCACCTGCGCGTCGGGGGCGACCCAGGCGTCTTCGTCGATCTGCGGCGCGATGCCGTCCAATTTCCAGATCATTCCTCGCTCTCCTGAAATTCCGACTGCAACCCTCTCACGAAGTCGGTCAATCCGGGCTGCCGGACAAGCCGCAGCCGTTCCGCCTCGACGATCGTCTTCAGCCGCGCGAAGCTGGTCTTGAGATCGTCATTGACCAGCACGTAGTCGTAGCCGTCCCAATGGCTGATCTCGTCCCAGCTCTTCTGCATCCGCTTGGCGATCACGTCCGGCGCGTCCTGCCCCCGCTCGACGAGCCGGCGGCGCAGCTCGGCGATCGAGGGCGGCAGCACGAAAACCGACAGCACGTGGTCCTGCAGGGCCGAGCGGGCGATCTGTTGCGCCCCCTGCCAGTCGACGTCAAACAGCACGTCGCGCCCCGCTTGGATCGCCTCCTTCACGGGACCCAGCGGCGAGCCGTAGAAATGGCCGAAGACATGGGCGTGTTCGAGCATTTCGCCGTCGGCCACCATCTTGCGGAACCGGGCTTCCGAGACGAAGTGGTAGTGTACGCCGTCCTCTTCGCCGGGCCGGGGCGGCCGGGTGGTGGCCGAAACCGAGAACCGCAAGGTTTCGTCCCAACCCATGAGCTTGCGCGCCAGCGTGGTCTTGCCGGCGCCCGAGGGAGACGACAGGATGATGAGAAGCCCGCGCCGGGTCGTCTGGTCCATGGTGCCCCCTATTCGACGTTCTGAACCTGCTCGCGCATCTGGTCGACCACCGCCTTGATGTCGAGCCCGATCCGGGTGAGCTCCTGGAACTGCGCCTTGGCGCAGAGTGTATTGGCCTCGCGGTTGAATTCCTGCATCAGGAAATCGAGCTTGCGCCCGCAGGGCCCGCCCTCGGCGATCAGGTTGCGGGCCTGGGCGACGTGGGCGCCGAGCCGGTCGATCTCCTCGCGCACGTCCGTTTTCACCGCGATCATGGCGAGCTCCTGGGCGACGCGGTCGGGCTCGGCGCCGTCGGCGTTGTCGAGCACCCGGGCGAGGGCTGTGCGCAGCGCCTCGCCTTGCGCCTCGCGCCGGGCCTCGATCGCCGAGCCGGCCGCGGCCACCAGCGTCTCGACGGCGGCGAGCTGGTCTTCGAGCACCCGGGCCAACGCCGCGCCCTCGTGGGCCCGCATCGCGTCGAACCCCGCGAGCAACTCCGGCAGGCCCGCGACCAGCCGCGCGACCAGCGGGGCGAGGTTTTCGTCATGCGCGCTGGTTTCCAGCACACCGCGCATCGCCGCCACGTCGACCGTGCTCGGCCGGGCCAGCTCGAGCCCACGGGCCTGGGCGGCGTGGTCGATCTCGGCGAGGACGGCGAGCACGCTGTCGAGCGCGGCGGCGTTGATCTGCACCGCCCCTTCCGCCGCCTCGCGCCCGATCTTGAGCCCGAGGGTGACGTTGCCGCGGCTGACGTGGGCGGCGGTCAGTTTGCGCGCCTCGATTTCCACGCCTTCGATCCAGTCGGGAAATTTGAGCCGCAAATCGAAACCGCGGCCATTGACGGCGCGGATGTCCCACGTCCAGCTCCAGGGGCCCTCCTGCCCCTTGAGCGTGGCGAAGCCGGTCATCGAATGCAGCATGGCAGCCATTAACCCTTTTTTAAGATTTCGCCCCAATAACGGCATAAATGTGGCAGAATTGGGCAGCGATCAGGACATCGACCTGTCGTTAGCAGACGCCAACCCCCGGGGCAACAACGACCGGGGCCGGCGGGGGAACCGGGGACGTTGTACAACCGTGGGGGCGGAAAATGACGAGTGATCAAGTGATGAATGGCAACGTGGTGTCGATGGGCCAAGTGCGGGCACGGGCGCTGTTTCCGGCGCTCGGCCGGGTCGAGGCCTACTGGGAGGGCCTGCGCGACGGCCGGATGATGCCGGCGCGGGCCGAGGTGGATCCGCGTGGTATTGCCGACGTACTGGAGCACGCCTTCGTGCTTGAGAAGGTCGCGCCGGGCATCGCCCGGATCCGGCTTGCCGGCATGACGCTCAACGATCTGATGGCGATGGAAGTCCGCGGCATGCCGATCACAGCGATGTTCCTGCCGGAGGCGCGCCGCGAGTTGCAGAAAGTGACCGAACAGGTGCTGGAGACGCCCGCCGTGGTGCGGCTGACGCTCGGGTCCGACACCGGCTTCACCCGGCCGCCGCTCGACGGGCAGATGATGCTTCTGCCGCTGCGCGACGCGCATGGCAACGCGACCCGTATCCTGGGCGTGCTGGAGACAAGGGGCCGGATCGGACGCGGCCCGCGCCGCTTCATGATCCGTGACATCGAAACGAAAGCGATCGCCGACGATCCGCTGACCCGGGCGCGCCCGGATATCGGCGGCTTCCAGCGGTTGCCTGAACCGCGCCCGGCGCTGAGACCGGTGGAGAGCAACGGCGCGACCGACGGCAGGCGGGGCCTGGGCGGGTTCGCACCGCGTACCGCTGAACTCGCGCGCCGTCTCGCGGCGCGCGCGGCAACGGCGAAAGACACGCCTGCGGACGACGGCGCGGCACCTCGGCCATCTGCGCCTGGTGCATGACGCCGAGAAGAGTTGAAACATCGCCATGCCACTCGGCCGTCGTCCCTTGGCTTGGGGTTTCCTTTGTTATCAGCTTGTTGAAGGCCGATCTTGAATGGATCTCTGAACTTCTTTCGTCGGGCTGGGACGCCGTCGCGGGTCGGATTGGCCGGAACCGCTCGCCGCTGCCACCCGGCGCAGGATACGAAAAAACCCCGGCCGTTTTCGGCCGGGGTTTTCCATGAAATCAAGGTCTTGCGGTGAGACCCTTACGCGTTCGCCACCTTCGCCGCGAGCGGCTTGTCGCCGCCGGCAAGTTCCTCGGCCACGAGGAAGGCAAGCTCGAGCGCCTGGGTGGCGTTGAGCCGCGGGTCGCAGGCGGTGTGGTAGCGGTCGGAGAGATCCTCGTCCGTCACCGCTTTGACGCCACCCGTGCATTCGGTCACGTCCTTGCCGGTCATCTCGAAATGCACGCCGCCCGGATGGGTTCCCTCGGCGCGGTGAACGGCGAAGAACTCCTGCACTTCTTTGAGCACCCGGTCGAAGGGCCGGGTCTTGTAGCCGCTCGCCGACTTGATCGTGTTGCCGTGCATCGGGTCGCAGGACCAGACCACCTCGGCGCCCATGTCGCGCACCACGTTGATGAGCCGCGGCAAGTGCTTTTCCACCTCGCCCGCGCCGAACCGCGCGATCAGCGTGAGCCGGCCGGCCTCGTTCTCGGGGTTGAGCCTGTCGATCAGCACCTTGAGGTCTTCCTCGGTGGTCGAGGGGCCGCATTTCAGCCCGATCGGGTTGATGACCCCGCGGGCGAACTCGACATGCGCGCCGTCCGGCTGCCGGGTACGGTCGCCGATCCAGAGCATGTGGCCGGAGCCGGCGACGACCTGGCCGGTGGTCGAATCGACCCGGGTCAACGCCTCCTCGTATTCGAGCAGCAGGCTCTCGTGGCTGACGTAGAAATCCACCGTCCTGAGCGCATGCGCGGTGTCGCCGGTCACCCCGGCGGCGCGCATGAAATCGAGCGTCTCGGAGATCCGCTCGGCCATCGCGCGGTAGGCCTCGGCCTCGTCGGTCTCGGTGAACCCGAGGGTCCAGCCGTGGACCTGCTGAACGTCGGCGTAGCCGCCGGTCGAGAAGGCGCGCAGGAGGTTCAGCGAGGCGGCGGCCTGGGTGTAGGCGCGCAGCATCTTTTCGGGGTCGGGCTCGCGCGCGTCCGCAGTCGGCGAAATGTCGTTGATGATGTCGCCGCGGTAGCTCGGCAGCTCGAGATCGCCGATCTTTTCAAAGGGCGCCGAGCGCGGCTTGGCGAACTGGCCCGCCATCCGGCCGACTTTCACCACCGGCATCTTCGCGCCGAAGGTCAGCACCATCGCCATCTGCAACATCACCTTGAACGTGTCGCGGATGGTGTCGGCCGAAAACTCGGCAAAGCTTTCGGCGCAGTCGCCGCCCTGGAGCAGGAACCCGTTGCCGCGCGCGACATTGCCGAGCTCGGCCTTGAGACGGCGCGCTTCGCCCGCAAAGACCAGCGGCGGATACTTGGCCAGCCGGGTTTCAACCGCCTGCAAAGCCGCGGCGTCGGCATAGTCGGGCATCTGCACCCGCGGCTTCGTACGCCAGGAAGATTTGGTCCAATCCGTCATCGCTGTCTCCATCGTTTTCGCCCCAATTCCCGGGGGCTGGCAGCTGATCCGGACCGTATAGAGACCTATTGCCGCAGGTGCAAAACAAAAGAGGGCGAGCGGGACGTCCCGGGCGTTTCGGTCGGGTGATTTCATCACCTGCCTGCGGTACACTTGCCCGCAAGGAGGATGGCGCCCGTGGTCTTTGCCAATCGAATTGCGGCCTTCCTGTGGGGGTTCGCGCTTGTCTGGCTGCTCATGCTGATCCTGTTCACTCGCCTGCTGGTGCGCGACGGGCCTCCCGATGGAACAACGTTCGAGTTCATGTGGGCGATCATCGCCTTGTTCTGGATCGGCGGCATCGCCCTGGCGAGCTACGCATTGGACAAACCCTGCTACTTCGTGTCGGTTGAGCCGGACGGGCAGGTCAAGTTCACCTGGCAATACCCGCATCGACGCGTGAGAAGCCGGATTGCGACCGCCCAGCTTTCGCCCCCGCATGTCGTCGAAACCGAGGATGACGAGGGCAATCCCTATTTTGTGGCCCGGCTCGATCTGCCGGATGGACGTGCGTTCCGACTGGCAGAGGGGCACGACCGGGCGCGGTGCGAACAAGCCTGCGCGCGCTTCGCGGGCGCGGTCGACGCCCGGACCTCCTAGGTCAGGGTTGCTTGCGGGTCCGGGAGCGGTGCAACCGGGCTTGCGGACGGCTTCAAACCGATCCCCGACCGGCCGACGGATCTTGCGTCCTACCGTCAAAGCTGTTGTGGTCGCTCTGTCCGACCGTATCAGGGCCCAGAATGACACGCGCGCCGAATGCCCCACCCGAGACAGCAGACGCGAACGCCCCGTCGCGGCGCTTCGTGTTCGTGTTGCTCGAGGATTTCACCCTGCTGAGCTTTGCCGGCGCGGTCAATTCTCTGCGGCTCGTCAACCGGCAGCTGGGGTGGGCCGCCTACAGCTGGATGCTGGTCGGCGAAAGCTGGGGCGAAGGCGGGGGCAAGGTCACCTGTTCGGCCAGAACCGAGATCGCGCTCGACGGCGGGCTCGAGGAATTGCGGCATTCCGACACGGTGATCGTCTGCGGCGGTGAGGACGTCGCCCAGCAGACCTCGAAACCGCTCCTGTCCTGGCTCCGGCGCGAGGCGCGCCGGGGGGCAGCGATGGGCGCGTTCTGCACCGGGTCGCACGTGCTCGCCGAGGCCGGTCTGCTCGACGACAAGCGCGCCACGATCCACTGGGAGAACCATGACGGTTTCGCCGAGGCGTTCGAAGACGTGCACCTGTCGCGCGCGGTCTACGTGATCGACGGCAACCGGATGACCACCGCGGGGGGCACCGCCTCGATCGATCTGATGCTGGCGCTGATCTCGCGCGATTTCGGGACCGACGTGGCCGCCGCGGTGGCCGATCAGCAGATCTACACCACGATCCGCACCGAGCGCGACACCCAGCGGCTCTCGGTGCCGACCCGGATCGGCGTGCGTCATCCCAAGCTCGCGCAGGTGATCCAGGCGATGGAAGCCAATATCGAGGAGCCGGAGAGCCCGGCGAAACTCGCCGCCGCGGTCGGGCTTTCGACCCGCCAGCTCGAACGGCTGTTCCGGCGCTACCTCAATCGCTCGCCGAAGCGCTATTATATGGAGCTGCGGCTCCAGAAGGCCCGCAACCTGTTGATGCAGACCGACATGAGTGTCATCAACGTCGGCCTCGCCTGCGGTTTCACCTCGCCTTCGCATTTCTCCAAGTGCTACCGGGCGCATTACGAGACCACGCCCTACCGCGAACGCGGCACGCAAAGTGCCGGGCGCGGCGGCGGACCGGGGGGAAGCCGGGGGGATGATCCGGACCGTGCGTCTTACCCTGCGCCCGCCGCGGGACGAAGACCTGGACGCGTTGCACCTCATTTTCTCGGACCCGCGCGATGCGCTATTGGTCGCATGCCGCGCATACGCACATCGACCGGACCCGCAAGACGCGCGCGGGCATGACCGCGTCTCACGCCGACACCGGGCTCGAAAATGTCATCGAATGCGACGGCGGCATCATCGGCAAGGCGGGGATGTGGTGGATGGGCGAGATCGGATACACCCTGCACCCGTACCGTTGGGGCGGCGGCTTTCTCCGCCGCGTCGCTCGCCCGGCTCGGGTTCCGCGAGGTCGAGCGGGTGGAAAACGCGGTGGAAATCGACGGCGAAGGGTCCGACAGCGGCTTCTGGCGGCTCGACCACCGGCCGGACGCCCCCGAACAAACCGCTTCCTGCCCGGACCGGGGTGCCGCAGGGTGAGGGTTTTCTTTCGCTAACCCGGCCTTTTCTTTTCGGAAAGAACCGCTAGGGTGTCGGCCGGAACAACATAGTCCAACTGGGAGTACCTACATGAAAAAGCTGCTTCTCGCCTCCGCGGCGACGGCCCTCGTCACTTCGGCCGCCTCGGCTGAAGAGATCAAACTTGGCGTTCTGCTGGCCTTCACCGGCCCGCTCGAAAGCCTCGCCCCGGATATTGCGGAAGGGGCCGAACTCGCCATCGCCGAGGCGACAGCCAACGGCAAGTTCCTCGACGGCACCACCATCGCGCCGGTCCGTGCGAACTCGACCTGCGTCGACGCCGCCGCCGCCACCGCCGCGGCCGAGCGTCTGATCACCTCGGATGGCGTCTCCGGCATCGTCGGCGCCATGTGCTCGGGCGCGACCGGCGCCGTTCTGGCCAACGTCGCGATGCCGAACGGCATGGTGATGATCTCGCCGTCGGCCACCTCGCCGGCGCTGTCGACCGTCGAAGACAACGGTCTGTTCTTCCGCACCGCGCCGTCCGATGCGCGCCAGGGCGAAGTCATGGCCGCGATGATGAAGGACCGCGGCTACAACGACATCGCCGTGACCTACACCAACAACGACTACGGCAAGGGCCTGGCCGACAGCTTCGCGGCTGCCTGGGAAGCTCAGGGCGGCACGATCACCATCAACGCCGCGCATGAAGACGGCAAGGCCGACTACTCGGCCGAAGTGGGCGCGCTGGCCTCTGCGGGCGGCGACATTCTCGTCGTCGCGGGCTATGTCGACCAGGGCGGCTCGGGCATCATCCAGGCCGCGCTCGACACCGGCGCCTTCGATACGTTCAACCTGCCCGACGGCATGGTCTCCTCGACCCTCGAAGAGCGTTTCGGCACCGATCTCGACGGCTCCTTCGGCCAGATCCCGGGCTCGCCCGCGGCCGAGAAATTCGCCGCGCTCGTGGGCGACCAGTTCGACAGCACCTCCGTCTACGCCGACACTGGCTACGACGCCGCCGCGCTCATCATAATGGCGATGCAGGCCGCCGGGTCCACCGACCCGCAGGTCTACAAGGACAAGGTCATGGACGTCGCCAACGCGCCGGGTGAAGAGATCTTCCCGGGCGAGATCGAAAAGGCGCTCGAGATCCTCGCCGCCGGCGGCGAGGTCGACTACGTTGGCGCCTCGGCCGTCGAACTGGTCGGCCAGGGCGAAAGCGCGGGCTCCTACCGCGTGATCGAGATCCAGAACGGCAAGGTCGTCGACGTCGAGTATCGCTGACACGCAGTACCTGCTTGCACACACAAGGCAGCCCGGCGTAATTCCGGGCTGCTTTGACACTCCGCGCCGGGGCAGCGTGCAACAGCCGCGCCGAACGGCGGTTACACCCGCGCCACCGGGCGCCAGAACTATCCGCGCGTCAGGCGCGAGGGGGACGCATGATCGTCGTTGAGGACGTTCACAAGCACTTTGGCGGATTCCACGCGGTCGACGGCGCTTCGCTCACGATCGGCGAGGGCTCGATCACCGGGCTCATCGGCCCGAACGGCGCCGGCAAGACCACGCTCTTCAACGTGATCGCGGGCGTCCTGAGGCCCACCTCGGGCAAGGTCACGATGGCGGGCGAAGACATCACCGGCCTGCCGCCGCACACGCTTTTTCACAAGGGGTTGCTGCGCACCTTCCAGATCGCCCATGAGTTCGGCTCGATGACCTGCCGCGAGAACCTGATGATGGTGCCGGGCGGCCAGTCGGGCGAAAACCTGTGGGACACCTGGTTCGGCCGCCGCCGGATCGCCGACGAAGAGCGCGCGCTGCGGGCCAAGGCCGACGAGGTGCTGGAGTTTCTCACCATCGAACATCTCGCCGACAACAAGGCCGGCCAGATCTCGGGTGGGCAGAAGAAGCTTCTGGAACTGGGCCGCACGATGATGGTCGGTGCCAAGATCGTCTTCCTCGACGAGGTCGGCGCCGGCGTGAACCGCACGCTGCTCAACACCATCGCCGACGCGATCTTGCAGCTCAACAAGGAGCGCGGCTACACCTTCGTGGTGATCGAACACGACATGGATTTCATCGACAAGCTCTGCGACCCGGTGATCTGCATGGCCGAGGGCAAGGTGCTGGCGGAGGGCACGCTCGACGAGATCAAGGCCAACGAACAGGTGATCGAGGCCTATCTCGGCACGGGTTCGAAGCACAAGAACCAACCTGCGGAGGCGGAGGCATGAACCGGGGTCCCCTCGCCGCCGCAGTCGCGCTGTTGCTCGCCCCTGCCCCGGCGACGGCGGAAGAGATCCTGTTCAAGTGCTTCTTCGACGGTGTTTGCGACCCGGACCGGATGAAATGCGAGGCCTCCGGGCTCGACATCCGCTTCAAGGTCGACATCGAGACCAACGCCGTCGAGCCGCTCGGCGGCGAACCCACCAGCGCTTACAGCCTGATCCTCGGCGACCGGGCGTTGACGGTGCTCGAAGTGCCGTTCTCGGGCGGCACCGCGACCACCACCATCCCCACGGGCGGCGGCTGGTCGGTCCACAGCGTAAACGGGTTCAACGGCGCCGATATCGCGCCGAAGCAGTATTTCGGCGAATGCACCGGGGTGTAACGCGGAGGCGTATGAGGCGACAATGAGCAAACCGTTCGAAGAAGAAGGCTACAACCGCGACGCCTCGATCGTGAACCCGAAGGGCCAGGGCCAGCTTCAGGCCGGGAAGTATTCCGGCAAGCCGCGCCCTGCCCAGCCGGGCGAGCCGTTTCTCACCGGCGAGGCGATGACCGGCGGCTACGGCAAGTCGGGCCCCAACATCATCCACGACTGCACCATCGCCGTGGACCGCGGCGAGATCGCGGTGATCGTCGGCCCGAACGGCGCCGGCAAGTCGACCGCGATGCGCGCGCTGTTCGGCATGCTCAACCTGCGCGAAGGCGACGTGCGGCTCGACGGCGAGGACATCTCGGCACTGAGCCCCCAGGCCCGGGTGGTAAAAGGCATGGGCTTCGTGCCGCAGACCAACAACATCTTCACCTCGATGACGGTCGAGGAGAACCTCGAGATGGGCGCCTTCATCCGCAAGGACGACATCTCCGAAACGATGGAGCAGGTGTTCGATCTGTTCCCGATCCTCAAGGACAAACGCGCCCAGGCGGCGGGCGAGCTTTCGGGCGGCCAGCGCCAGCAGGTTGCCGTGGGCCGCGCGCTGATGACCCGGCCCAAGGTGCTGATGCTCGACGAACCCACCGCCGGTGTCTCGCCGATCGTCATGGATGAGCTGTTCGACCGGATCATCGAGGTCGCCCGCACCGGGTTGCCGGTGCTGATGGTCGAACAGAACGCCCGCCAGGCGCTGGAGATCGCCGACAAGGGCTACGTGCTCGTTCAGGGCGCCAATGCGCATACCGGCTCGGGACAGGCGCTGCTCGCCGACCCCGAGGTGCGTGCGAGCTTCCTGGGGGGGTGAAATTGCGCAACATCCTTTTCGCGCTGTTGATTGCTTCCGCCTATCCTGCAAACAGTGCGACATTCTCTTGCACCTTTGCGAAAAGCTGTGGATTTGATCCGGATTGCCGAGACAAAGTCCTTTGCGTCAGAGAAGCCAAATGCCAGACAGAACGCGATTTCTCTTTTCGGATTCAGCACGAAGATGGCTCAAGCACCGCAACGTTCTACGGGAATAATGGCACGTCAGAGGTCAATGTGCATTCTGGAGGAGCAGGGAAAACATTTCTGGAACACCTGCCGTCCGGCGCCGTCCAAGTGACAACCGTCGCGAATTCCGGGCAAGCTGTCCATAGCCGTCAAACGATGCTCTATGCCGCACCCGAAATTCTTCCGACCCAGTACTACGGTAACTGTGAGGTGTTTGAATGATACGCGTCCGACTGTCTGCGGTTCTCGTCTTGCTCACCGCCCCGGCGTTGGCCGAGCCGGACATGGTGGTGCGCACGCAGGTCAGCACGCTCACGGTCAACGGCGGCGCCGGCACGCAATTCGGCAGCGACTGCGCCCCGGGCGAAACCGGTATCTCCGCCTCGTTCATCGCGGAAGAGCCGATCCCGGCCACGCCGACCCTGTTTCGCAAGGCACGTGGCATTTTCGCGGAAGGGTGGCGCACGACGCGGACCGGCTGGATGTTCGATCTCGTGAATTATGGCGCCCGGCGCGACCTGCGGCTCACCCTGTCGCTGGTCTGCTTCCGCGGCGACGTCGAGGAGGTGCGCCTTGAAAACTGATCTCGCCACCTGCCCGCGCCATGTCCTGGCCGTGATGATTGCCCTGGCCGCGGCCCCGGCCCTCGCCGGCGCGCCCACCTGCCCGGTCACGGAAACCTGCAAGCATTCCAACGACAATTGCCAGCCCACCGAAGGCCTGGTGGTGCTCGAGATGCTCGAGGCAGACCCGGTGCTGAAGGTGGCGGTCACCTTGAACGACGCCCCGGCGGTCGAAACCATCGCGGTGCAGGATCCGAAATACACCACCTTGATGGCGATGATCGACGGCACCGAGCACCAGTTCCGGCTGCAGCCGGACGGGACGTTCAACTACCTCATCACCACGCCCGATCCGGACGCGCCGGGCGGGCACGACCAGACGCTCTACCGCGGCCAATGCCTGGAAGGATGACGATGCGCATGTTTACCGCCCCGGCGCTTGCCGCCGGTCTGATGGCCACCCCGGCGCTTGCCGGCACCACCTGCAACTTCAACATCGAATGCTACATGACCGAGCCCTGCGCGGGATCGGGCTGGGAGCTGACGATCGACATGGACGCGCAGGTGCTGTCCACAGTCTTCGGCGATCTCGACATCCTGGAGGTCGCGGACGGACCCGCGCGTCAGATCACCGCGCGCGGGGACGGATCGCTCAACCTGCTCACAATCGGCGAAGAGATCAGCTTCTTCACCACCCATATCGCCGCAGACCCCGCGACGATCACCTATGTCGGGGAGTGCTTCGCCGAATGACCCGCCCCATCCGCCCCGGCCTTTCGGCTCTTTCCCTGGCCGCGCTCCTTGCCGCGCTCGCGGTCCTTGCGCTGCCCGCCCATGCCGCGGCGGAAGGCAACCGGCTGGCGCTCGCCTGTGAAGCGCTGACGCCGGCCCCGGCCGATGAGGCGGTCGCCGAAGCGGCCGCCCCCCTGCTCCAGCGACCCACCTTCACCATCGCGCCGGTCCAGACCGCGCGTGACGGCTCGGGCACGATCGAGACGACAGGCCCCGACGGCCGCACCGCCGCCGGCGTGACGGCCTCCCACACCGGACCCTTCGCCTGGACTGCAGGCACCGTGCTCAACACGCTCACCGTCGAAGGCACCACCGCGGACGGGCGCACGCTCGTTCTTTGGCACCAACTCGACCAGGCGCAGGCCCAAGTGCCCCCCGTGGGCCAACTCACCAAACTCATCTGCGAGGTCTCCTGATGGACTTCCTCAACGCCCTCGTGGCGATCTCCAACTACGTGCTGATCCCGGCCATCGCCTATGGCTCGCAGCTCGCCCTCGGCGCGCTCGGGGTCACGCTGATCTACGGGATCTTGAGGTTTTCGAACTTTGCCCACGGCGACACCATGGCCTTCGGCGCGATGGCGACGATCCTGTTCACCTGGTGGTTCCAGTCGATGGGGATCAGCCTCGGCCCGCTGCCGACCGCGCTGCTGGCGCTGCCGGTCGGGATCGTGTGCACGGCCGCGCTGGTGATCGGGACCGACCGGGTGGTCTACCGGTTCTACCGCAATGTGAAGGCAAAACCCATCGTGTCGGTGATGGCCTCGATCGGGGTGATGTTCATCCTCAACGGCATCGTGCGATTCATCATCGGCCCCGAGGAGCAGCGTTTCGACGACGGCGAACGCTTCCTCATCAACGCGCGCGACTTCAAGACCTGGTCGGGCCTCGCGGAGGGGCTGGCGCTGCGCAGCACGCAGGTGATTACCGTGGTCACTGCGGTGGTCGTCGTCGCCGCGCTGTTCTGGTTTCTCAACCGCACGCGCACCGGCAAGTCGATGCGGGCGTTCTCCGACAACGAGGACCTGGCGCTGTTGTCGGGCATCAACCCCGAACGCGTCGTGCTGGTGACCTGGATCATCGTGGCGGCGCTGGCGACCATCGCCGGCACGCTCTACGGGCTCGACAAGGTGTTCAAACCCTTCACCTATTTCCAGCTGCTTCTGCCGATCTTCGCCTCGGCCATCGTCGGCGGCCTGGGCAATCCGCTCGGCGCCATCGCGGGCGGCTTCCTGATCGCCTTTTCCGAGGTCACGGTGACCTACGCGTGGAAAAAGGTGCTGGTCTATCTCATGCCGGACAGCCTCGAGCCCACCGGCCTCGTGCAACTGCTCTCCACCGATTACAAATTCGCGGTCTCCTTCGCGATCCTGATCGTGGTCTTGCTGTTCAAGCCCACCGGGCTGTTCAAAGGGAAGTCGGTATGATGAACGTGACCGTCAACTGGCGCGCCATCGCGCTGTTCACCATCGTCGCCCTGATGATCCTCTGGACCGGCGTCAACCAGAGCTGGAACGTCGCGCTGGCCATCGTCAACATGGGGTTGGTTTCGGCGATCATGGCGCTGGGCGTCAACATGCAATGGGGCTTTGCCGGGCTGTTCAACGTCGGTGTCATGGGCTTCGTCGCGCTCGGCGGTCTGGCAGTTGTGCTGGTCACCGAAGCGCCCGTGCCCGAGGCCTGGGCGGCGGGCGGGAGCCGGATGATCGTGGCGCTCGCCTTTGGCATCGCGCTGCTCGTGGCGGCAGCGCTCACCTACCGGCGGCTGGCCCGCGGACGGGTGCGCGCCCTGGTCATGACGGTGCTGCTGGTGGGCGGCTATTTCGCCTACCGCGCCCTCTTCGTCCCGGCTGCCGACGCGATCGAAGCGGTCAATCCGGCGGGCACGGGCTTCCTCGGCGGGCTCGGGTTCAAGGGCGGGCTCGCGCTCCTGGCCTGGCCGATCGGCGGGCTCTTTGCCGCGGCGGCCGCCTGGGCCATCGGCAAAACCGCCCTTGGCTTGCGCTCCGACTACCTCGCCATCGCCACGCTCGGGATTTCCGAGATCATCATCGCCATTCTTAAGAACGAGGACTGGCTGGCGCGCGGCGTCAAGAACGTGAACGGGCTCGAGCGCCCCTGGCCCGTTCCCTACGAGGTCGACCTCCAGGCCAGCGCAGATTTCGCCGCCCGCGCCGCCGGATGGGGGATGGACCCGGTGGTCGCCTCCTCGGTGGTGGTGAAGCTGTCCTATTCCGCGCTGTTTATCGTCGTGCTGGTGCTCCTGCTCTGGATGAGCCAGGCCGCGCTCCACTCGCCCTGGGGCCGGATGATGCGGGCGATCCGCGACAACGAGGTTTCGGCCGAGGCGATGGGCAAGGACGTCACCCGCCGGCATCTTCAGATCTTCATCATCGGTTCGGCCGTGGTCGGCATTGCCGGTGCGATGATGACCACGTTGGACGGCCAGCTTACGCCGTCGAGCTACCAGCCCCTGCGCTACACCTTTCTGGTCTGGGTGATGGTGATCGTCGGCGGCTCCGGCAACAATTTCGGCGCCATTCTCGGCGGCTTCGTGATCTGGTTCTTCTGGGTCCAGGTCGAACCGCTTGGTCAGGTGCTGATGACGGTCGTCACCGCTGGGATGTCCGATGGCTCGGTGCTCAAGGAACACCTGCTCGATTCGACGGCACACATGCGGCTTCTGACGATGGGGATCATCATGCTGCTGGTGTTGCGGTTCAGCCCGCGCGGGTTGATCCCGGAGAAATGATCGCCGGGCGCCCGGCAACCGGGCGGCCGCGCCTCGCGATCCTGATCCCCGCCGCGGGCGGCTCGGCCCGGATGCGCGGGCGGGACAAGCTCCTGGAACCGGTGCGCGGCCGACCGCTTCTGGCCGACCGGGTCGCGGTGGCCTCAACGGCGATTGCCGCTGCTGTGGATCGGCCGGTTGCACCGGCTGGCACCACAGCGACCGATCCGGGCCCCGCAATCCACGTCATCGTCGCCCTGCCGCCGCGCGCGGCGGCTCCGAACCGTTGGGCGGCGCTATCGGCGGCCAAGGCGCGACTGGTCGACGTGACCGACCACCGCACGGGCCTCTCGGCCAGTTTGCGCGCGGGGATCGTCGCCCTGCCCCGCGATTGCGCCGGGCTGATGATCCTGCCGGCCGACATGCCCGACATCACCGCCGGCGACATCGCCGCCCTGCTCGATGCGTTCGACGGCGAGACGATCTTGCGTGGGGCCAGCGCGGACGGGCGCCCGGGGCACCCGGTCCTGTTCCCGGCCCGCGACTTCCCCGCTCTCGGGGCCGTGACCGGCGACCGGGGCGGGCGCGCTGTGCTGGACGCCGCCGGGGCCCGCACACGGCTCGTTCCCCTGCCCGGCGCGCATGCCCTCACCGATCTCGATACGCCCGAGGACTGGGCGGCCTGGCGCGCGCGCCAGCCCTGACCGGACCGGGCAAAGCCCCTGGCGCCAAACATGAAAAGGCCGGGCAGAAGCCCGGCCCTCGACCGGCTTGCCGCCGACGTCAGAGCCCGTCGATCAACCGCGCTTCGCGGGCGTCGAGCGACAGGCGCGCTTCGACATAGTTGGCGGCGGTGTTCTGGTACTTGAGCCGCGGCATCGCCTCGGTGATGGCGTGCCATTCGTCGGGATAGGCCACGCGCACCGACCACATGTCGGGGGCGAAGCTTTCCATCCAGATCCCGTTCACCCGCAGGAGCTCGTGGCTGTCGAGCAGCAGGTGGACCCAGCGGCCCATCTCGCGCGGCACGGCGTCGATCCCGTCGAGATGGGTCATGTCACCGGCCGCCACCATCACCTCGTCGGTCGCGAACAGCAGTTCGTTGAGCGGGTTGCGCACCAGCAGGCGCTGACCGGGCGCAACAACGAGGTTGCCGGCGTCGGGGTTCGTGCCCTGGCTGCCTGCGCGGATCCGCACCGGCCCATGGCGGGGTTGACTTTCGGCGGGGTCTGACGCGGCCGGGTCGCCGTACATGACCGTGAACTCGCCGATCCAGCGGACCGGTTGCAGCCCCTTGTCGCGGGTCACCATCTTGTCGCCGAGGCGCAGGTCGCGGGCGAGCACCGGACCGCGGGCGGTTTCGACCACCGACGCGGGCGCGAACCCCGAGACGGCAAACTCCGGAGTGGCCACGGGGCCGAGGCCGGTCCGCGAGTCAAGCGCGGGGGGCAGATCGTTTTCGACGGCGGGGGAACGGAAATGCAGCATTATCGGGTCCGGAAATGGGTGCGCACGGGCGTTGCGCTCGGGATCAAATTACCGGGCAAACGTGCCCAGAATGTGATCGAATTCCGAAAAATGGGATCCTTCGCCGGCGGCCAAATCCGCAGTGTTCAAGGTGTTTTCGCGGATCGCGCCCAGAAACCGCCACATTGCGCCACAATTCGGCTCGATCCGCACAGGCATCCGCGGCGGTTCGTGGCAAGACCGAGCCCGATGCGTCGCGGCCCTTGTTTCACAAGCCGAAACCGGTCCGCCGCGAAGCGCGTTGCCTCATTGGGAACAATGTCATCTCACAGCAAAGATTGGCAAATGCGGCGCAACAATGTCGAAGATGTGCTCGCGGGATCCGCGCCGGAGGCGCCAACCCCACACGCCGGCACGAGGGGCGTCACCCCGCCCCGGCAGGACGGTGCCACACGGCCGTCACGCGCGGATCCCGCGAACCGCTTGCGCGCCGAACGTCGGGCGCGCTGCACCGAAGCGCTCCGCCGGGCAGATGTCCGCGAGTTCGGGGAACACGTCAAAAAGCTCCTCGCGCGCCCGGTCCGACATGCCCTGCACCGCCTCGTCGCTGGGCTGGAAGCTCTCCGTCCAGGCACCGTTGGACAGGACCACTTCATGCCGGTCGCACATGACATGCAGGTAGGTCACCTTGGCGACCGATGCCCGCTCGATCCCCCTGGTGCCGATCAGGTGGCGCGCCGAGACGAAGACCTCCGCCTCGGCGACATCGAGGGCCGGATGGTCGCCGAGCAGCAGGACGCGGTGGTTCGGGCTGACCTGGAGGTCGCGCTCCGGCACGCCGGGCCCAAGCGCGCCGGCCCGGATCAGCACCGGCAGCAGGCGGTTGTCGAGCCGGAGCGGCGCTCCCGCCAAATCTTGCCGACCGGCCCAGCGGATCTCCTGCGGGCCGTTGTCGCGGGTGATCACCATGTCGCCCGGCACAAGTGTCTCGATCGCGGCCGCGCCGCGCGGTGTCGCGATCGCCGTCCCAAGCGTGAAGCAGTTGACCCGCGTGTTGCCAGGCCGCCCGGCGGCCGGACGCGGGCCTGAAACCGCCCGCGATACTGTCGCTTCTGCGGGCGATGACGGCAGAGAGGCCACCCGGACCGCATCCCCAACGAGCGCGCGCGCGCCGCTGTCCGGCGCGTCGGTGGGCGTGGCCCATCGCGCGCCCGCGGTGTCGCTGCCGTCAATCCCGGTCATGTCTGCTCCAAATGGCGAAATACGAAAAGCAATACCGACAGATCATACCTCGGGGCGCCGTAGCACAAAGTGACAAGACTGGATTAACGGTTCGCAATCATGTGATTTTCTCGGTGTCACAGGAATCACTATCCCCAAAACGAAAACAATCCCGCGCCCCCGGCGGGATTGTCTCCGGATCCGGAATTGACCTGACCGACCCTGGACCGATCGGTGACCGGGATCGAATTGACCCCGGCGCAGGTCTTGCCCCTTGCGTCCGGACCGTGTCGCCCGGCGGCCATCTGCGCTCGCCGGACGTGCTGCATCAACTGCGAAGCAACATCTGTGCTTCATGTTTTTTCAGAATCCGCCGGGCGGCGGCGTAATCGTCGAGCCCTTGCTGTGTCGCCAGCTCCGGGAACAGCTCGAACAATTCCTGCCTCTGCGCGTTGCCGATCGCCTTGAGGGAGTAGTCGCCGGGTTGGAAGCTTTCCGTCCAGGCGCCATTCGACAGCACAACCTCGTGGTCTCGGCACATGAAGTGCAGGTAGGTGACCGCCATCGGCTCGACGACCTGGATGCCCTTCGAGTTCGACCAGGTGCTTGGCTGCCGCCAGCACTTCGCGCTCGTCGAAATAGAGCGACGTGCGGTCATTGGCCACCAGCACCCGGTGATTGGGCGAGAGCATCATGTCGTGCTCGGGCAAACCGTTGCCAAGGGCGCCCGCCGAAATGTGGATCGGAGCCAAGTGCGGGGCATTTGCCAGCTCCCGGAAGGTGACCGGACGCGCGCCCACCCATTGGATTTCCTGGATGCCGTTGTCGCGGGTGATGACCCGGTCGCCGGCCTTGAGGTTTTCCACGGGCACTTCGCCCTTCGGCGTCGCGATCAGCGTGCCGGGGGTGAAGCACGGCACCACCCTTTCGATGTTGTAGAACTCGAGCGTGCCGAGATCGTTGCCACCCGCATCGGCGTAGGCGACGTAGCCGTTTTCCTGATCGGCGGTGGTGTAGGTGACGTTGAGCGAACCGCCTGGGGCCGCCGACCCGGTAAGGTCGAGCGTATCCCAGTCGTCGCCGCCCTCGTTGCCGTCGATCGTGTCGCCGACGCCGACACCGCCGAACCAGTCGCGGTCATCGCCGCCCGACAGCGTGTCGGCCCCTGCGCCGCCGTTGATGTAGTCTTCGCCGCCCTCGCCGTAGATGACATCGTCGCCGTCACCGCCGAAGAGCACGTCGTCTCCATCTTCGCCGGTCACCTCCGGCACGGACACGTCGAAAAATATGTCGGTGACGTTGATGCCGGAATTGTCAGCGCCATCCTGCGTGTGTTCGAGCACGATCTGGGCCGCCGGACCGGCGATGGTCACCTGAAGGTTGTAGGTGCCGCTGTCGGGGTCGCCGTAGCCACCGTTGGACTCAGCGGTATTCGCGCCCGTCGCGCCGCCCCCCTCAAACAGGGTGATGCCCGCGCCGGCCACCAGCGAGACCGGGATCTCGTTGCCGTCCGCGTCAAAGGCGCGGATCGTCACAACGCCGTCGCCGTCGAGGTCATTGACGTTGAATTCGACGTTCTGGACCGGTTCGGAGAAGTCCCACTGGAAGGTGCCGGCGCCGCAAGGTCCGCCGGTTTCCGAGTGCAGCGCGCTGTCGTCGTCGAAGGCTTCGCCACCGGTGTCGATCCCCGCGCCGTTGGCCGTGTCGGTCCCTGGTTCGGAGACATGCGGGCCGGCATCTTCGGTCCGGGTGTAGCCGACCGAGACCGCCCCGGTGTCCTGCGTGAACGCGGTGTCGATCTGGTCGTCACCGATACCGTGCCAGTTGAAGCTCTCGCGTTGGGTGGTCGCGCCGCCGGGTGCGTCGCCCCAGATTATGTCGTCGCCCGCGCCACCAAAAGCGGTGTCGTCACCGGCGCCGGCGTAGATTTCATCGTCGCCCTCGCCGGCCCAGACTTCGTCGTTGCCGCCCCCGGCGTGGATGATGTCGTCATCGCCCGTTTCGCCGGGAAGCACCGCATCGTCCGCGTCTATCCTGTCGCCATCCGGATCGCCGGTGAAGGCGAGATCGATTACCTCGCCGATGTCGGAGCCCTCGACGATACCGTCGCCCTCGGGCGCCTGCATGGCGTCGAAGCCGAGGTCGGTTACCTTGATATGGCCCGAGAGTGCCGCGTCGGGGCCGTTGTCATGCACGATCACCAGCTTGACGATGGGCCCCGCAACCGAGACCGTGATGCCGGCGTCGTTCAACGCGGCTTCGCCCTCGACCGAGGGGCCGCTCACCGCCTGCATGCCGCTGATCGCGTCAAAATCGACATCGACGAGGTTTCCATCGGCGTCGTAGGCGAGGACCGTCACCAGGTCGTCCCAGTCGCGGCCCTGGTCGACGTCGATGAGTTGGAAATTGACGCGCGTCACGGGTTGATCGAAGGCGATCTCGGAAATCGTGGGGTGGGTCACGTCATTGGAATAGAGCTGGCCGTCCTTCCGGGAAAAGGCGTCGCGCGCGTCGTTCGTCGGAGTTGAGACCGTGACCCCCACGGTCCCCGCGCCGGATGCCGCACGGAGGCTGGCCGCGCCATCGGCCCCGGTCAGATCCCAGTCGAGCAGATAGTCGCCCGAGGGCTGCCAGGTTGCCCCCGCGCTGTTCAAGGTGGTGTTGTAGGTCATTCAAAGTTTCCCTTGCTCGGTACCGCAACGGGCAGCGGTCCAGACGGCCGCGTTGTGGTGTGTGGCAGCGGCATCGGCATCGGCGGCAGGTCCGACGCACAGATGAGATCGTCAATCTTCCTCGGGGAAACCAGGCTGGGACCGAAACGTCCCTGCAAAGTTGCGGCGCAGATCCGGTCGATGTCGAGCTTGCGCATCTGTCTCTTCCCCTTGGCTAGTACACGCCTCGAGCGACGAGCGATGCCAGGCCACGGGGTTCCCGCACCATCACCTCAAGTTTTCCATGGAGAGAGCGACCCGATATCCGGGCCTGGCGGTTGACTGTCGGTGACAAGCCCCCCAGCTCGCCACCGACATCAACACGACGCCAACCACCTGCGGTCGACGCACACCTCTACTCCACGGTATTCCGTGGTTGTGTGCGGCCGCCCCCGTGGCCTGTAGACACCGCCCCCAGTCGGGCACTTACAAATTACTCCCGAAAACCTTTCGAAAAAAGGAATTTTGACTGAAAAGCGGCGAGTTCATGGCACGCAGGGTTAATAGACGGACGATTCGAACCAGATCGGAGGGCGGTTCGTGGGTCCCTACTGTTTCCTATTTGGAAACAAATACTTATGGATTCCACGCGACGGCAGCGGTATACTCGGTGTTCGCGTTGAAAAAAGCCGAAATACTCCCCTTAAGGTTGAGTTTTCGGACCCAGGCCCGGGTCTCTTTGTTGCCAAAACAGTGAAAAGCCCCGGACCGAAAATGGTCAACTGACTTCGCCGAAATTGAAGAAAATAAACCTCGGTTCGGCAAGGTTAAATGTTCGCAATCCGGCGGCAATCCACCAGTGGGGGCGAAACCGGTTACGAACGGGCAACACCCGGCGCGAATCAGGGCCGGCTGGCTCAACCGATGCCACGCGCGCCAAATCTTTTCCCGGCCGCCGTCCCGATCGGCGAAAATCCGTAAATCTGCCCTCGCTTTCCTTGTATTCGCCACGTTTGCCCTGCACATGGGGCCGAGGCAAAACCGGCAGGACACCAATACGGGGAACCCTTTCGTGACACTTTCCGATATCCCGGGCGCAACAGGCTCGATGTACCGGCTATTGGCCGACAATCTCGCCACCCGAGCGGACAAGACCGCGCTGATCGACGCGCAGGACGCCGCGAGCTACGCCGCGCTTTCGGCCGAAGTCGACCGGCTCGCCGCGTGGCTCGCTGGCCAGGGCATCACCCGGGGTGACCGGGTGATCGTGAGCTTGCGCAAGTCGATCGGCGAGGTCGCCGCGATGTTCGCAGCCTGGAAGCTCGGGGCCGTCGTCGTCAACGTCAACGTCCAGTGGACCGGCGCCCAGCTTGCGTATGTCGCCGACGACTGCCGGGCCAGCGCCGCGATCCTCGACCGGGGCATGGTGGCCGGCAAGACCGCCGCACCGCTCCCCGAAAGCGTGCGGGCCGTGCTGGTGCGCGGCAAGCCGGTAGACGGCACCGACAACTGGGCCGATCTTTCCGCCGGCGCTGCCCCTGAGGCCGCCCCCGACCCGGGCGAACTCGCGATGATCATCTACACCTCGGGCTCCACCGGGCAGCCCAAGGGCGTGATGCTGAGCCACGCCAATATCCGTATCGGTGCGGCCGCGGTCAGCGAGTATCTCAAGCTCGGCGAGGACGACCGGCTGCTCTCGGTGCTTCCTTACAGTTTCGACGCCGGGCTCAACCAGCTTACCCGATGTTCTGGATGGGCGGCAGCGTCGTGCACCAGCCGGTGACGATGCCGGCGGAAGTAGTGCGCATGGCGCGTGAACACGCCGTGACCGGGATCGCCGGCGTGCCGCCGTTGTGGAACATGGTGGTGCGCTACCTCGACGAGGTGCCGACCGCCCTGCCGGCGCTGGCCCGAGTGACCAACACCGGCGGCAAGATCCCACCCAACATCCTCGACCTCATGCCGGGCGTCTTTCCCGACGTCGACATCGTACCTGATGTACGGCCTCACCGAGGCCTTCCGCTCGACCTACCTGCCGCCCGAACGTTTCGCCGCCAAGAAAGGGTCGATGGGTCAGCAGATCCCGTATGCGCAGGTCTTCGCAATTCGCCCCGATGGCGGCGTGGCGGGGCCCGGCGAAGAGGGGGAACTGGTTCATGCCGGGCCGCTGGTGTCGCTCGGGTATTGGGAACGTCCTGAACTCACCGCCGGGAAGATCCGCCAGTGTCCGGCGCTCGAGCCGGTCACCGGCGGCGCGCCGGTGGTGTGGTCCGGCGACCTCGTCCGTCTCGACGATGACGGCGACATGTGGTTCGTGAGCCGCATGGACGACATGATCAAGACGATGGGCTTCCGGTTGAGCCCGACCGAGGTCGAGGATCTGCTCTCGCAAAGCGGGATGGTGACAGACGCGGTTGCTTTTGGCGTCGACGACGAGGCCCGCGGCCAGGCCGTGGTCGCTGCAGTGACGCTGATTGACGGCGCCGATGCGGCGGGCTTGATAGCGTATTGCCGCAAGGCCATGCCGCACTACATGCTGCCCGCCCGCCTGTTCAGTTGGCCTGGCGCGATGCCACGCACCGCAAGCGGCAAACTCGACCGCCCGGCGGTGATCCGCGAGGCCCGGGACTGAACGATCTCGAGGCGCTCCTCGGGGGGCGCATTTTACGTCCTGGGACTGAACCTGTCATCGGGCGCTGTTTCCGGTACGGAAACCGTCACAAGATCCGTGACGCATGTCGAAAAGAAATCCGAACCGGATATCGCCGCGAGCAGCGCCTCAGCCTGCCGCCGCCGCGATCGACATTGCCTGGATTTCGTCCAGATGCAGCCAGATCGCGCCCACGGCCAACGCCACCGAAACCACGGCGAAGACGGCGTCGTGCTCACCGTCCCAGACCTTGTGCTTGATCGACAGCCAGACCAGGAACGGATGCACCGCAACGCCGGACAGGGCGAGGCCGGCAATGGCGCCGACGATGCCCCAGAAATGCACGCCGATCAGCAAAAACAGCACGCCCGTGGTCCCGCGCGCCGCGGAAACGATGAAGAAATGCCGCGAGTCGCCCGCGGCCAGCGCCGCCCGGTCATAGGAAACACCGATCGCGGCCGGCATCATCGCGAGCGAGATCAGCACCAACATCGCACCCGCGTGCAGGTAGCGGTCGTCATAGAGGAAGTCGACCAGGAACGGTCCGACGATCGCCAGCGCCGCCATCAGCCCGATCACCCCCCCGGTCATGAGATACCGCATGGTCCGCAGCTTGCGGGCGCTGGACGCGGTGCCCATCTCGCGCACCTCGCGGTAGATCGGGATCATCACCCGGCCAACGAGTTCGGTGCCGAGCATCAACGGGAAGCTGCCGAGGTAATAGCCGATGTTGTAGATGCCGAGCACATGCAGCGTCAGGAACTTGCCGAACACCAGCTTGTCGCCCTGGCTCGAAAAGAAAGAAAACAGGGTCGAAACGAAGATCCACTTGCCGAAATGAATGAGTTCCCGCGCCGCGGACGGATCCCACCGCAGGCGATTGCGGTGGCCAGCAAGGTACCGGCCGGCCAGGAAATTCTGGACGGCCGCGGTCACCAGGCCACCGGCGACAAGCGCCACGACGCTGCGCGTGTACCAGGCGAGCACGATCATGAAGATCAGGGCGGCCACCTGAGAAACGAGATCGATCGCTGTCACCCGGCCAAGTTGCAGGTGCCGGAAAGCGGTCTCGATGCGGACAGTGGTGAAGCCGGAAATGACCATCGAAAAAGTCGAGATCGGCAGGAACAGCGCCAGCTCCGGCGCCTCGAAGAACAGCGCCGCCGGATAGGCCAGGGCACAGGCCGTCAGCCATAGCGCGAAGCCGCGGACCACCTTGAGCGTGTAGGCCGTATCCAGGAAGTCCGGATCGTCGCCGCGCTTCGATTGGGCGATCGACGGTGCGATGCCCATGTCGGTGAACAGCGTCAGCCCGACCTCGACCATCGCGACAAGCGCCATCAAGCCAAAGGCTTCGGGGAACAGCAGACGGGTCAGAATCAGGTTCGACGCGAGCCGCAGGACCTGGCTCGCGCCGTATCCGAACAGCACGATCGCCGAGCCGCGCAAAACGCGCGCCATCAAGCCGTCGCCAGAAAACATCTTTGCTGGATTGAAACCCCGAACCGCCAGTTGCACCCGAAACTCCCGATAGGTGACGCCACACGCCACCGTGCCCGGTTTAACTTTTGCAACCATTGGAAGGCAGGGTCAATGGAAAGCACCGAAAACGGATTGTGCAAGCTCCTTCAACTATCCGCACGTTGCCGGAGTATATCCGATGCGGGCGGCATGCGGATATTTGCGAAAAACCCGCAACAATGCGGGGAATGGTTTCACCCAGGCGATGGAATCGCCTATACGGGCGGGAATCAGCGGGGACCGAAAGGCACCCGTCTTTCGAGGTGTGGAGCGGCGCGAACTCAGCGCGCACACCACGCCGGTCGCCGATACCGAACCCAAAGCCTTTCCCACGTCGGGCTGCGCCGCCCGACAGCATCGCCGGAACACTATGCCAAACCCGATTGCATACCTGGTTCTGTTCTCCTGGCCCCTGGTGGCCTGGGTGATGTACAAGCGCATGCCGCTGGAGCGGGCTTTCGTCTGGACGATCATCGGCGGCTATTTGCTGCTGCCCCCCCGGACAGAGGTCGACCTGCCGCTGCTGCCGCCGATCGACAAGCTGGTGATCGCCAACCTCAGCGCCTTTTTCCTCACGATCTTCGTCGGCAAGGTCAAGGTCGCCTTCCTGCCGCGCTCCGGGCTCGCCAAGATCCTGCTCCTGGCCTTTGTCTTCATGACCGTCCCGACGATCCTGACCAACGGCGACACCATCATCATCGACGCCCCGTTCATGGAGGTGGGGCCGTTCGAAGCGGCGATCCGTGTCATCCCGGGGCTGGTGCCGCGCGAGGTGATCTCGTTCTCGGGCGCCCTCGTGCTCATTCACGTCCTGCCGTTCCTGACCGCCCGCGCGGTTCTGGCCGGCGAAACCGGACGGCGCGAACTGCTGCGGGCGCTGATGATCGGCGGTCTGATCTACACGATCCCCGCCGTGGTCGAGATCCGTTTCAGCCCGCAGTTCAACATCTGGATCTACGGCTTCTTCCAGCACGATTTCATTCAGATGATCCGCGGCAGCACCTACCGTCCCGATCGTGTTCCTGCCGCACGCGCTGTGGCTCGCGTTCTTCTTCGTATCCGCGGCGCTCGCGACGGCGAGCCTTGCGCGGGTTCAGCCCAAGGGCACGCGCAACAAGTACATCTACGCACTGCTCTGGCTGATGCTGGTCGTCATCGCCAGCAAAAGCTTGGCCTCGGCCACCTACATGCTGCTGCTGGTCCCGGCGATCTTCCTGTTCTCCGAAGCCGGCAGGATGCGCATCGGGCTCATTTTCGTGGTTCTGGCGCTGGCGTATCCGGCGTTGCGCAACGCCGGCATCATCCCGCTCGACGACATCATCGGCTTCATCAGCCAGTTCAGCGAAGACCGGGCGCAGTCGCTCGAATTCCGGTTCGAGAACGAGGAAATCCTTCTCCAGCACGCGAACGAGAGGCGGCTGTTCGGTTGGGGTGGCTGGGGCCGCAACCTGGTGTTCAGCGATTGGGATGGCAGCCAGGCCGCGGTTGCCGACGGGCGGTGGATCTTCATATTCGGGACCTACGGGATCGTCGGTTTCATTGCCGAATTCGGATTGCTTGCCGCGCCGGTGTTTCTGATCTGGCTGCGGCGCAAGCGCCTGGGTGACGGCGACAAACTGACCCACACCGGCACGCTCGCCCTGATGCTGGGGATCACCATGTTCGATCTGCTGCTCAACGCTGCGATTGTGCCCTATATCTGGCTGATCGCCGGCGCGCTGATCGCCGCCACCGAAGATTCGGCCGCTGTCACGCGAAGAGTGCCGGAAATTCACAATTCGGTGCTGGACATCAAGCCGGTCGATGACAAGGGGCCGCGCACCGTCATTTGACCCGGCCGCGCCCCATTGTCCAAAGCCGCCACCTTCAAAAGTGAAGTGCCCGGCGTTGCGGCCGGGCACTTGTTGTTTCAGGATATGAAAGAGCTCAGAACGGGCTGTCGGGGAAGTAGAACTTCTCGGCGTTCTCCTGGGTGACCAGCACCGAGCCGATCACGAACTTGCCCGAGACGGGCGCGTTGGAGACGAAGTTGAGCGCGGTCAGCTCGATCGCGGTGCCGCTCATCGACGGCGGGTAGGTCACGTTCGCCTTGACGTATTCGTCGCCGTCGGCGACCCGCTTGATCATCTCCTTCATGCCGGCGCCGCCGAGCACCCACATGTCGTCCATCCGGCCCGCTTCCTTGATCGCGGCGAGCACGCCGATGGCCATGTCGTCGTCAGACGCCCAGACCGCATCGATCTCGGGATACTTGGACAGGAAGTCCTGCATCACCGCAAAGGCGTCGTCGCGGTTCCAGTTGCCGTGCTCCATGCCGAGGATCTCGATGCCCGAGCCCTCGATCGCCGCCTGGAAGCCTTCGACGCGCTCGTTGTCGATGGTGGTCGGGATGCCGCGCAGCACGACGATGTTGCCGCCGTCGGGCATCATCTCGACGAAGAACTCGCCCGAAACGGTGCCGAAGCCCGGGTTGTCGCCGGCCACGTAGAGATCTTCGATGCCGGGCTCGGAGAGGCCGCGGTCGATCACGGTGACCCATTTGCCGGCTTCGGCCACGCGCTTGACGGGCGGGGTCAGCGGCTCGCTCTCGAACGGCAGCACGACCAGCGCGTCGATGTTGCGGGTGGCCATCATGTCTTCGATATCAGCGACCTGCTTGGCGGGGTCGGAGGCGGTGGCGAGCACGAAATCGAGCTCGGGGTATGTCGCTTCCAGACGGTCGATCGCTTCCTGGGCGTGGAAGTTCATGCCGCCCGCCCAGCCGTGGGTCGCGGCCGGGATCGATACGCCGATCACGGTCGTGTCCTGGGCCATCGCCATCGGCGCCATCATGATCGCGGCAAGCGCGGTCGCGCCGAATAGGTGTTTCATGTTCATGTCTCACTCCCTTGGTTTGCCCCCTGCCGGGGCGTTGATCCCGTTACCGGGATGACTTTCTGGCCCGCTGCAACACGACCGCCAGAATGATGATCACGCCCTGGATCGCCCCGTTCAGATACGGGCTCACCAGGTCCGTGAGGTTGAGGATGTTGTCGATCAGGCTGAGGATCAGCACGCCGACCACGGTGCCCCAGACGCGGCCGAACCCGCCCGACAGCAGCGTGCCGCCGATGATGACGCTGGCGATGGTCTCGAGTTCCCAGAGCAGGCCGGTCGAGTTGGAGGCCGAGCCGAGGCGCGGCACGTAGAGCACCGAGGCGATGCCGACCAGCACGCCGAGCACCACGAAGGTCATGGTGCGCACGCGCGCCACGTGCACCGCCGAGTAGCGCGCCACCTGTTCGTTGGAGCCAATGGCGGTGCAATGGCGCCCGTAGGCGGTGTGGCGCATCGCGATCTCACCGAGGATCGCGACGATCACGAAGACGATGATCGGCCAGCGGATGCCGAGCAGCCCGCCGTAGTAGACCGGCTCGTAGAGGCTGCCGAGCGAGAAGTTGAGCGACAGGGTGCCGCCGTCGGCGAGCCAGGTCACCAATGAGCGGAAGATCACCATCGACCCCAGGGTGACGATGAAGGCCTCGATGTTCAGCCGGGTGATCAGCAGCCCGTTGACCGCGCCCAGGAATGCGCCCATGACGAGCCCCGCGGCCATGCCGATCAGGATCACGCCCCAGGAGGTGCCCAGGGACGGGATCAGCGCGTTCATCAACATGATCATCACGCCCGCGATGAAGGCGGTCATCGACCCGACAGAAAGGTCGAACCCGCCGGCGGTGATGACG
>CAVWAE010000003.1:0-18240 GCA_963752895.1 uncultured Alphaproteobacteria bacterium | reverse complement strand
CGGGCCCATTCCCGTCACACCGAGAAACCTATCGCAAACCGGTGGTCTGGTGTCTTTTCGGCAAGACGAATGCCCCTCTGGCGAGGCACCCGCGGAAAAGTTAACATCCTCCCCAGCATGGGAAACGCCCGTACCCAGACCATAGATGCGGCAAGGACAGCCTACAGTCGCAACGCTTGGGCCGATGCCACCGAGCTGTTCCTTCGCGCGGATGCCGAGGCGGCGCTGGACCCGCCGGACCTCGAGGCGCTGGCCTGGGCGGCCGCGATTGCCGCGCGCGATGCCGAGATGCTGGCGGCGCTGGAACGGCTCTATGCCCATCACGAGGCGGAGGCCGACCACGAGAACTGCGCGCGTGCGGCGTTCTGGTGCGGATTGCGCAACATGATGATCGGCGAGGTCGGGCTGGGCTCGGGCTGGCTGCAGCGCGCCGCAAAGCACGCCGAGGCGACGCCGCCCGACTGCGTGCAGCGCGGATACCTGATACTGCCGCAGGTCTTCATGCACCGTGGCAAAGGGGACTACGAGGCGGCGATCGACGCCGCCGACAGGGCACTGGCGTTCGGTGAGCGCACCGCCGAAGCCGATCTGGTGGCGCTGGCCGGCAGCCTGAAGGGCGGCATTCTGTTCCGGTTGGGACGCATCGACGAAGGCTACGGCCCGATCGACGAGGCGATGCTTCTGGCCAATGGCGGCCGGCTGTCGCCGGTGGTCAGCGGCGTGGTCTATTGCGAGATCGTCGGCTCCTGCTGTCGCGTGCTGGAGATGGTTCGCGCCCGCGAATGGACCGCGATCCTCGACGAGTGGTGCCGGCGCAACCCGCAGGCCCGCGCCTTCAACGGGGTTTGCCAAGTGCACCGCGCGGAGGTGCTGCAACTCGAGGGCAACTGGGCCGAGGCCTATGCCGAGGCCGAGCGTGCCGGCGAGGGGTTGAATGGCACAACCGAGCAGACCGCGATGGCCACCGCCGCCTATCGGCGCGGCGAGATCCTGCGGCTCCGCGGGCGCGTCGACGAGGCTGAGGCCGAGTACCGCCTCGCCGGAAAGATCGCGATCGACCCGCAGCCGGGACTCGCACTTCTGCGGCTGGCGCAGGGTCGCGCCGACGAGGCGGCGGCGATGATCCGCCGCGCCATCGAGACCGCCCCGGACATGCCGCGCAAGACCGTCCTGCTGCCGGCGGGGATCGAGATATCCATCGCCTGCGGCGATCTCGGCAGCGCGGCGGATCTCTGCGCCGAAATGACGGAAATCGCCACGTGTTTCGGCACCGAGGGTCTCGCCCGCGTCGCCGACCAGGGCTGCGGCGCGCTGGCGCTTGCGCGCGGCGATGCCGCCGGGGCGGTCGCTTCGCTTGCCCGGGCGCGGCAATACTGGTCAGGGTTCGGCGCGCCCTATCTCGTCGCTCGCCTGCGCGTCGACATCGCCCGCGGCTGCACGGAATTGGGCGATATCGAAAGCGCCGCCATGGAACTGGAGGCGGCGGAGAGGACCTTTCGCGAGCTTGGCGCCGAGCCCGACCTGGCACGGCTGCGCACGTTGCGCGGCGACCGCACCGCGGGCAGCCTGACGGCGCGCGAACGCGAGGTTCTGGCGCTGCTGGCTGACGGTCGCTCGAACCGAGAGATCGCCGCCGATCTTGGCCTGAGCCCCAAGACCGTGAACCGGCATGTCGAAAACATCTTCAACAAGCTCGGCGTCTCCTCGCGCGCCGCCGCGGTCGCCAAGGGCCTGAAGAGCGGAACGATCTGAGGTCGCGCCATGGGGTGAACGCCCCATACGGTCGCCGCATCGCCATGGGGTATTCTCACGATGATTGTGTATCGCGCACCGCCTAGCCTCGTCTCCATGATCATCCCAAACCCGGAGCGAAGCGATGGAAACGATGCAGACGACACAGGCGCGAATCAGCCCACCCTGCCGACCTGATAGAGGCCGGCACCGCGCTCGGGTCGCAGCCGGGAACTTTCCCGTCAACCGTCGCGCAATCGCAGGCGCCCGAGCGACACAGGGTCGCCGTGATCGGCGCCGGGCAGGCCGGGCTCTCGGTCGGCTACCATCTGAAACGGCGCGGCATCGACCACATCATCCTCGATCGCGCCGCGCGGATCGGCGACGTCTGGCGTAACCGCTGGGATTCCCTGCGGTTGTTCACGCCGGCCAAGTTCGACGGGCTCGATGGCCTGCGCTTTCCCACCGCCCGCGATCATTTCCCAACCAAGGACGAGATGGCAGACTACCTGGAAACATACGCCACGCATCACAGTTTGCCTGTGCGCACGCGCGCCGGCGTCGAGCGGCTGTGCCGGTCCGGCGGTCGGTTTCGCATCGAAACAGCCGCCGGCGTCTACGAGGCAGACCAGGTGGTGGTCGCAGCGGCCAGCTACCAGAAACCGCGGTTGCCGGAGTTCGCCCGCGATTTCGCCCGGCGACGTGGTGCAGTTGCACTCTCTCGAATACCACAACCCGGCGCAGATAGGCGGTGGCCCGGTGCTGCTGGTCGGCGCCGGCAATTCCGGCGCCGAGATCGCCATGGACCTCGCACCGACACACGATGTCTGGCTGGCGGGCCGCGAGGTGGGCCACATCCCCTTCGATATCGCCGGTTTCATGGGACGCAAACTGCTGATCCGGCTGGTTATCCGCGGCTTGTTCCACCGCGTCCTGACGATGCGCACGCCGATGGGGCGAAAGTTCCGCGCCAGGATGCACGGCCACGGCATGCCGCTGATCCGCACCCGGCCCGGCCAGTTGGACCACGCTGGGGTGCGCCGGATCGGCCGGATCACCGGCATGGAGGGCGGCAAGGTTGTGGCCGAGGACGGCACCCGGCTGGCCCCGGCCACGGTAATCTGGTGCACCGGCTTTCATCCCGGCTTCGACTGGATCGACCTGCCGGTGCTCGACGCGAACGGCGAGCCACGGCACCGCTTCGGCCGAGCCACCGATGTCGAAGGTCTCTACTTCGCCGGCCTGCAATTCCAGTACGCAGTATCCTCGTCCATGGTCGCGGGCGTCGGACGCGACGCGCGCCGGGTCGCCGGCTGGATCGCCGCCGCGGCGGCTGAGACCCTTCCAACCCGACAAATGAGGGCGACATGAAACGACTTGTCACGGTGGCTTTCGCGCCGCCTTTTCAACGTTAGCGAACGCCAAGCCAGTGATCGTGCGCACGATGGGGACGGTGCCGGAGTCGGTGGGGCGGCTGAAAGCCTCAGTGGAGGCCGCCTGCGGGCGCGTCTTTGGCATCTTCGACTTCGCCGGGGGCAACCACAGCATCGGCGAGAACGCGGGCGAGGTGCACCTGTTGGTCTTAGGCGACCCGCAGTTCGGTGTGCAGGCGCTCTCGGCCGACCGCATGGTGGCGCTCGACCTGCCCGGAATGGTGCTGGTCGACGACACCGCCGCAGGCTCGGCCACGGCCCACGTGCAGCCCGCCGAGATGCTGGCGGAGTGGAACATCCCTGCTGACGCACCGGTCCTCGGCGTGATGTCCCGCACTCTCGAAGCGGTCACCTCAGCGGCTGCCAGATAACCCCCGCACCGTCTCGGAAACTGGCCGGCAGCCGACCAAAAAATTTGAGACGTCCGCGCTTGTGAAATCGGGGTGTCATCGGATGGGCAGCCCCGATCCCATGTCTGTCCGAATCAGCGGCGGCCGAGGGGACCGCCGGCTTCGATTTTTTGTGCGCCCAATTTGGCCGGTTCGTCCCGCAACCCAGTCATGATAGTCGGTCCGGTCGCTGCGGAACGCGTTGATGGCCGCTTTCTCCGCTGCGCAGCAGCGGCGTTGAAAGGCCATCTTGGCTGACTGAAATGCTGCGCGCGCGGCGCAGGATCGCGACACTACCGCTTCGGGCTCGATGCACCCATCCGCCCTGACTTGCCAGATGGCTGGACCGCGGACGAAGCGGACCGTGCATGTGCGGTTGGCGTGAACCGGAGGTCCATTCTTCGACTTCAAAGTGCGGCCGGTCGGATACCGTGTCGCAGCCCTCTTTTCCAAATCGGTCGTTCACGGGGGGCCTGCTGACAGGTTTTGACACCGGTCGGTCCCTGCGTGGGCAGGGTACGTCTCGCTGTGATCCGGCCTCCTCACTAGCAGGAATGCTTCAAGGTTGGTACAAGACGGCGGTGCCCGTCAGGAAACTCACGTATCCTCACTGAACCCGAGGAAGGTAATCAACCGATGTCGGTTCACCAGTCGAAAAAGGTGATCTATGCCGCGCTTGTCGGAAACAGCCTGATCGCGGTCTGCAAGTTCATTGCCGCCGGGTTCACCGGGTCGTCGGCGATGCTGTCCGAGGGCATCCACTCGGTCGTCGATTCCGGCAACCAGGTTCTTGCTGCTCTACGGTATCCGCAAAGCCGCGCGGAAGCCCGATGAGAAGCACCCGTTCGGATACGGAATGGAGCTGTATTTCTGGACCTTCGTGGTCGCGATCCTGATCTTCGCCATCGGGTCGGGTCTTTCGCTCTATGAAGGCATCAAACATTTCCTGCACCCCGAACCGATCAAGGCGCCCGGCTGGAACTATGGCGTTCTGCTGCTGAGCATGGTCTTCGAGGGCGTCGCCTGGTCCATCGCCTACCGCGAGTTCAACAAGATGCGCGGCGACACGCCGATCTTCCAGGCGATCCGGCATTCCAAGGACCCGACCGTCTTCACCGTCCTGTTCGAAGATACCGCGGCGATGATCGGCCTGTTCATCGCGTTGCTCGGCGTTGCGGGCAGCCACCTTTTCGGGCTGCACCAGCTGGACGGCCTGGCCTCTATCGGGATCGGCATCGTCCTGGCCGTCGTCGCGGTTCTGCTGGCCATAGAAAGCAAGGGGCTTCTGATCGGCGAAGGCGCGAATCCGAAAATCGTGGCCGAAATCCGGACAGTGGTTGCCGCAGACAAGCGCATCAGCCGGATCAACGAAGTTCTCACGATGCATCTTGGTCCCACCGAAATCCTGCTGAACGCCAGCCTCGATTTTGTCGACGACCTGGACGCGCATGGCGTCGAGACCGCGATCTCCGAATTCGAAGCGGAAATCAAGAAGACGGTTTCCCGAAATCCGGCGCGTCTTCATCGAGGCGCAAAGCTGGACGGCGCATCTGGCGGACCAGGCCAAGGAGGGGAATGCAAACGGATGAATGCCCCAGACATCTACACCAGCGGGCCGCCCGAAGAGGACGGTCTGATCTTTGCCTGCCGCCTGGACGGCGAGGGTTCGGCCAGGACTCATGAACTGGCAAGAGGTGGAAAACTGGACCGAGGCAGACGGTCCGATCTGGCTTCACCTTGACCGTAGCTCTCCGCGCGTCCGGGCTGGCTGAAGACGGCAAGCGGTCTGACCAGCCCGACCGTCGAGGCGCTGCTGGCCGACGAGACAAGGCCGCGGATCTTTCACGGCAAACGTGGCTATGTCGCCATTCTGCGGGGCATCAACTTCAATCCGGGCGCCGAGCCCGAAGAGATGGTTTCGCTGCGGATGTGGTCCGAGGGCAAGCGCGTGATAACGCTGCGTCAGCGCCGGCTGATGACGCCAAGGGTCGTTCTGCAGTCCCTGATCGAGACCGGCACACGGACCACGAACGATTTCAGAGCTGTTCGAGCGGCTGATCGTCGTCCTGAACGAGCGGATGTCGCCGGTGATTGCAGCCTTCGACGAAAAGCTCGACGAGTTGGAGAGCCAACCTCGATCCAGCGAAATGCCAACCAGCAACGCCGGGAATTGTCCGATATCCGGCAAGAAGCGGTGCTGATGCGTCGCTACCTGGCACCGCAGCGCGAGGCGCTGAGCACCCTGCACATCGACGCTCCGGGTCTGGCTGGACGAGGCACGGCGCGCCCGCCATTGCGCGAAACCGCCGACCGGCTGACGCGCTATGTCGAGGAACTGGATGCGGCGCGCGAGCGGTCGATGATCATCAAGGATGATATCGCCAACCAGCTTGCGGAAGCCGCCAACAGGACGCTCTACGTTCTGGCAATCATCTCGGGCATCTTTCTGCCCCTGGCCTTTCTGACCGGGCTTCTGGGGATCAACATCGGCGGCATGCCCGGCGTCGAAAGCGCCTCGGCCTTCTGGATCTTCTGCGCGATTGATCGTCGTCCTGCTGGTCTTTGAACTCATCCTGTTCAAACGGCTGAAATGGCTTTGAGCCACGGTCACCGCTAATCTCGGCACCACATAAAGGGACTCTCGTCATGGCAAACCACGCTACCGAACAGCCGCCCGCAGCCGACAGCCCAGACCGAAACCGTCGAGGGCATGATCAGCGACGTCACCTCTGAGGTTGCGCCGATTCTGGACTATCGTGACACAGGCAGCGCATCGACTGGCGCACCCAGTTCTTCTCGCAAGAAGGTCTCTACCAGGTCGGGCTGATCGCCTTGGCGTTTGCGCTGTCATTGCTGGCAGCCCGATCGGCGAAGAAGTTCGTGGCCCGGATCTGGCCAATGACCGACACCGAGCGCGTCTTCATGAGCAACGTGCTGATCGTGGTGAAAAGCCTGATCGTTCCGATCCTGGCCGTCATCATGCTTGTGGATCGGTCTGTCGGCCCTCGAGGGACTTGGCCACGGCACCGATCTGGTGCGCATCGTCGCCAGCCTGTTGCAGGCCTGGATCCTGATCCGGCTGTTCTCCACCTTCGTGCGCGATCCGTTCTGGGCGACGGACCTTTGCCTTCGTCGCCTGGACACTCGCCGCGCTCAACATCCTGAAATTGCTGAACCCGTTGATCGGGATACTGGACGGCATGGCGATCACGATGGGCGATTCGCGTCTGTCGCTCTTCCTGATCATCAAGGGCGCGACACTGCTGGTCTTGCTGATTTGGCTTGCCTCGCTGATCAGCCGTTTCATCCAGTCGCGGCTGGGTCGGTCGCAAAACCTGACGCCGTCCGTGAAGTCGCTGATCAATCAGGCCGTCAAGATCGGCCTGTTCTTTGCTGCGGTCATGATCGTCATGAACATCGTCGGCATCGACCTGACCGCGCTGGCGGTGTTTTCCGGTGCCTTGGGCGTCGGCATCGGTTTTGGTCTTCAGGCGATCTTCAGCAACCTGGTGTCCGGGATCATCATGCTGCTGGAAGGCAGCATCAAGGTCGGGGATTTCGTCGAGCTTGAATCGGGCTTGAACGGCGAAGTGCGCGAAATCAACACCCGCGCGACCCTGGTGACGACGAACGACAATATCGACATCCTCGTTCCAAACTCAGAGTTCATCAACAACCGCGTCACCAACTGGACGTTGCGCGACAGCTTTCGGCGTCTGCGAATTCCCTTTGGCGTCGCTTATGGGACCGACAAGGAGCTGGTGAAGAAGGCCGCGCTTGAGGCCGCCGAGGCCACGCCGCACATGCTGACCGGGAAGAACGCCAAGCCAGCACAGGTCTGGTTGATGAACTTCGGTGAAAGCAGCCTCGATTTCGAACTCGTGGTCTGGCTGAAACCCGAAGCGGTGAAGCGTCCGAACTCGGTTATGGCGGACTACAACTGGCAACTGGAAACGGCACTGGCCAAATACGGCATCGAGATTCCGTTCCCGCAACGCGACCTGCACATTCGCTCTGGAAATCTGCCAATCAACTTGACGGCGGAAAGCCGTGAGCGGTCATCGCCGAAAACCTGAGTTTCGGTGTCGCGTCTAACATGCGGACAAACCGGCCCGATATGCTTGCTGCGGAAACCGAACACCCGCGCGTCGTCTTCGGAAACCAGTGCAACTTCCTTTTTGCGGCGGCGCCGCATTCCTTCTGCGAAACCGAAGGTGTCTCGCTGACCCGTCCAAGCCCATAACCGTCCACGAAACCGGGGGAACTCCAGGCAAGCGCCACCGCGACCAGACAAACAACCTCTTGGTGGTTTTTGGAAGATAGGGGTGGAGGTTGCAATGGGCCTCGGCGGGCTTGGGCGTTCAGAAGCCCAAACTCACAGAAAGCAGTGGTGAACGGCTAAGATGGACAGACGGGTGGTCTAGATTGGCGTTGGTCGTCTCTGTCTTGTTGTAGCGGGGGAAGGCAAACTGTGAGGTAGTCTGTTGGCTGAGGATGCGCTCAGCGGCCCACCGAGCTTCCCCTTCGAGCGGGACTTCGCGTTCGCTGCCCTTGGTCTTGAGGCGACGCCATGGGTGAGGACGGACCCGAGCGTAGAAGGAACCGTCGTCGCCTGGACTGATGTCCTCGCGGGTCATCCCCGCCGCCTCTGCCAAGCGCATCCCGGTGTCTGACACCAGCGCCACCAACCAGCGCAGTTCGTCATCATGCTCCCGGCATTTCGCCTGGATCGTGGCAAGAGCGTCAGCTGGCACAGGCGTGCGATCCGAGACCCCTGCAGAACGGTCGTAGTAGACTCCCGGCGAAGGGGTTGTTCAGGTTCAGGCCCTGTTCGCTCGCAGCGAAGTTCGTCACGGCTCTCACGGTGCCACAGACCCGAGTGATGCTGCTGCCAGCGAGACCTCGGGCGATCAACGCGTCACGGAACGCGTTCGCATCAGCCCTGTGTGTAGGCGTCGAGATGCTTGTCGCCGCAGGCGTCGATGACGTAGCCACAAGCCCTCTCGGCGGCCCTGAGGAAGGTGACCGGGCGACCATGGCCCTTGAGCCGCTGGTAGATCGCTACAGCCTCCGAGAGCAGAACAGATGAGGAGGCGACCGAAGGCGGTTGATCAGTGCCCCCTCCCCCTGCGACCTGCTGGAGCCTCAGCATGTGCTTCCCCGGCAGCTCTGCGTCGCGAGACCTCAAGTGAAACCAGTACTCATCGAGTTGATCGGCGGCTCTTCTGGCCCTGGCCTCAGCGACTTTCGCGGACTTCGTGCGAAGGGAATACGCGATCCGAGGTGATGTGTAGTGGCGTTTCAGCTCTTTCGGGATGCGACGGCTGAAGTAATAAATGCCATCCTTCACGAAGGTGAACGTGGGCGAAATGGTCTCCGACATGGTCTACGGCTCCTAGCAGAGGCTAAAAGCTGACGCGATACCAATGTGTTAGCTGAAGAAGTGGTGCCCGGGGGCGGAATCGAACCACCGACACGAGGATTTTCAATCCACTGCTCTACCCCTGAGCTACCCGGGCACGGGTGAACGGCGTTCGTTCGGGTGGGCGTGTTCTAGTGGGGCGGGCGGCGGGTGTCCAGAGGGAAAATGCCCGCGAATTCTCCGCCCGATCAATGCGGACCTGACGGCGCGTACGCGCGTTCTTCCACCGCTTCTTCGAGCTCCTCGGGCGCCTCCGCCGGCACGTAGTAGGCACCGTTCAGCCAGCGGCCGAGATCGATATCGGCGCAGCGTTTCGAGCAGAACGGGCGGTAGCGGTCAGCGGCGTCCTTGCCGCAGATCGGGCAGCTCATCTCTCTCCTCCTCCAAGCGGGCGGCGTTCGCGTTTTCGCTGCAGTTCGTACAATCCGAGCGGCGTCCAGCCGGCGAGCGCGGTCTCGACCGGATCGGCCTTGAATGCCGCGCGCAGCACCTGTTCCAGCCCGCGACGTTCCTTCTTCGGCATCGGTGCGAAATCGACAACGATCTGCCCGCCGAGACCGCGGCATCTCAACTGCCGTGGCAGATCGCGCGCGAGCGCGATATTGGCCTTGAGCCCCGCCGCCGGCGAGATGTCGGGACCGGTGTTGACATCGACGGCGACCAGCGCCCGGGTCGGTTCCACGAAGGCGGCCGCGCCGCCGGCGAGCGCGACGCGGGGACCGCGCAGGTCCGCGATCATCTCGTCGATCCCGTGGTCGGCGAAACCGCCCGGCGCGTCGGCCAGAAGGTCGGGCACGGGCCAGTCGCGCCAGGCCAGTTCGTGAGCATCGGGGCCGTCGACCAGCAGCTCCGGGTCGCGGCCCTCGGCATCGCCCAGCACGGCGTGGGCGAGGTCACGCAAGGTCGCGATGTCATCGGCGATCGCTTCGTCGGTCCCCGCCCCGGCCTCCGACCGCAGGATGAGACCGGTCGCGCCGCCATCCCCCAACACCTCGTGCGCGATCTCCTTGAGCCGCACCCGCGCCTCCTCGTCGCGGATCCGGCGCGAGACGTTCACACCCGGCGCGCCGGGCGTCACGATCGCGTAGCGCGATTTGAACAGCACCCGGTCGGTCACCGGCACGGCCTTGCCCTCTTCCGCCCAGCCCGTCACCTGCACCAAAAGCGCCTGCCCCGGTTTCAACCCGCGCGCCCCGCGCAGGAACCCCGACCCGCCGGGCAGGCGCACGAACATGCCGCCCTGCCCTTTCACCGGCCGGTCGCAGATCGCGCGCAGGATCGCGCCCGGGCGCGGGGCCGGGTCATCCGGATCGACCAGGAGATCGTCGAGGCGCCCGTCGACCAGCCGGGCCGCGGCCTTGCGCCCCCCGATCTCGTCCAAAGCGATCACACTACCTTTCATGCAGGATCCTCCGTCCAGCCGTCAAAGACCGGGTAGCCCGCCGCGACCAGCAGGGCTGCCGTCTCGGCCACCGGCAATCCCATGACGCCGGTGTAGCTGCCCTGAATCCACGGGATAAACGCCCCGGCGGGGCCCTGGATGGCGTAGCCACCAGCCTTGCCGCGCCAGTCGCCCGACGCGAGGTAGCCGTTGACCTCAGCTGTTCGAGAGCCGCTTCATCCTGACCGCCGTCACCACGTCGCGCGCGAGGGTCTTGTCGGCATTGCGCACCACCACCGAGGTGATGACCTTGTGCCGCCGTCCCGAGAGCGCATGAAGGAAGGCCGCGGCCTCGCCCGCATCCGCAGGTTTTCCGAGGATCCGGCGGCCCAGCGCCACGGTGGTATCGGCGCAGAGCACCACCTCGCCCGCGCCGATGTCCATCGCGGCGGCCTTGGCGGCGGCGATCCGGCGGCAGTAGTGCAGCGGCACCTCGCCCGGCTCCGGCGTCTCGTCCACGTCCGGGGCACGCACCGCGTGCGGCGTGATCCCCAGCGTCAATAGCAGTTCGGCCCGCCGCGGCGAGCCGGACCCGAGGATGAGGCGCGGGGTTTCGCCCGCCGGCCCCATCTTGCTTGGCCCCATCTTACTTGAAGCGGAAGTTGATCCGACCCTTGGTCAGATCGTACGGGGTCATTTCCACCTGAACCCGGTCGCCGGCCAGAACCCGGATGCGGTTCTTGCGCATCTTGCCCGCCGTATGCGCGATAATTTCATGGCCGTTTTCCAGCTCGACCCGAAACGTCGCATTCGGCAGGAGTTCCTTCACGACGCCGGGGAATTCGAGCAGTTCTTCCTTGGCCATGGTGTCTCCTGTTTTGGATACCCGCCAATTCGCGGGCGACATCTACATGGTCCCAAATGTGGACAAATTCAAGCCAAATCAGGTCAGCGCGACGGTTAACACGGTTGCGGCCCGCGTCGGGCTCTCGCGCCAGTGGGTCCGGGTGCGCACGTCCCCCGCCTCCCGGGCGTGGTGAAGCCGGGTGAGGTCGACCGTGCCGAAGGTCCAGCCGGGCCGGTTCTCCGCGCCCTGGGCGATCACCCCGGTCGCCGGAAAGCCACGGTCGGGCGGTCCGTAAATCCCGGCAGCACCCGCATTTTCCTCGACCACCGGGTTCCAGCCCCCCTGCCCCTGCGTCACCGCCTGGACCGTCACGCATTGCCCTTCGAGGGCGCGCGCCATCGCCCCGATCCGCACCCGGTTGTAGCCCGCCGCCGCCTCGGTCTGCGACGGCACCAGTAACACCTCCGCACCCGCCTCCACCAAGGCCCGGGCGAGCAGCGGAAACTCGGCGTCGTAGCAGATCAGCACCCCGACCCGGCCCAGCGCCGTCTCCATGAGCGTGAGCGGCGCGCCGGGCTTGAGATCCATGAGGTCGCGCTCCCAGGGCGTCGCGATCTGTTTGTCATGCGGCTGCCGGCCACCCTCGGGGGTGAGGAACATCGCCCGGTTGACCCAAACGCCGGCCTCGCGCCGCGGACCGGAGCCGGCAAGGATGTGGACACCGTGCCGGCGGGCCAGCTTTTCGCACATGTCCCAATAGTCGGGCAGCATCTCGCAGACCGCCTCCATCGAGGTCGCGAGATCCGCTGCCGCCGGGCGGCCGGCGAAACAGGCCAGTTCCATCGCCCCGTACTCGGGAAAGACCAGAAGCTCCGCCCCCTCCCGAGCGGCCTCCCCTACCCAGGCATCGTATTTCTCGACGAAACTGAAATAGCCCCCCATCCAGTCGATGGGGTAACAGGCGGTGGCGATTTTCATCGGTGGATCACCCGCGCGGCTGCGGGGCTGCGCGGCGCGCGCGAAGCCGTCCCGCAGGGGCGTATGAGTGCCAACACGCCGCGCATCCTCACGCCTCCTCGTAGTCATCGTCCGGCAACGGCGGGCCGAAACGGGCCAGCATCCGCTCGCGGATCTGGTTGCGGGTCTGGCGGTAGGCGTCGAGCTTCTCCTCGCGCCGCGTGCCGAGCCCGGTCGGATCGAGCACCGGCCAGTATTCCACCTCGAGATGGTGGAACCGGGTGAGGTCGAGCACCCGGCGCTGGCTGGCCGGGCTCAGCGCCACGATCAGATCGTAGGCGCCCACGTCGTCGCCCCAGTCCTGCATCTCGTCGAAACTGCGCGACTTGTGCAGGTGCAGGAGCACCCCGATCTCCTCGCAGACCGAGACCGCGAAACCGTCCACGTCCATCTCGCTCTTCACCCCGGCGGACTGGACATAGACCCGCTCGCCGTAGAACTTCTTCATCATGCCCTCGGCCATCGGCGAGCGCACCGCGTTGTGGTCGCAGCAGAACAGGATCGATTGCGGCAGACCGTCCGACACCCGTCAGCCCCAGGCAGTACGCAGATCAGGGTGAACAGGCGCCGCGCGGTATCGAGATCGATCTCGGCCTTGCCCTCGAGCCGCTCCATCAGCACCCGCGCGCCTTCGTTGTGGATCCCCCTGCGGGCCATGTCGATGGTCTCGATCTGGGCTCGGCGGCAGGCTTTTGACCGCCTCGTAATAGGCTTTCCAGATCTGGAAATAATCCTTCACCACCTGCCGGAAGGGCCCGAGCGAGAGGTGAAACTCGCCGGCCTTCTTCCCCGGCCGCGGTGGCGATCTCGAACACCAGCCGCTTGTCGCGGATCGACAGGGTGCAGCGCGTAGGGCCCCTCGGGCAGCGCCCCGTCGGCGCGCGGCGCGCGGGGTGAAGCTGTTGTCTTCGAGCAGATCGAAGATCGCCACCTTGCGTTCCTGTTCGATCTCGGGCGTGGGCGGCACGCGGCCGGCGTCGTCGATCTCGATCCTGGCAATGCGGTTCATGGGACCTGTCCGATTGGTTGCGCGCTCAGGGGTACCGGAAGCCGCGGCGGGGGGCAACGGTGGGGTTTCGCCCCGCGCGCGGGCGCCCGGCCGGGGGCTCCGCCCTTGGCCATTTGCGCACCTTTGGTGCGACGGACCCCCGGCGTACTTGCGCCAGGAAAAAGCGCATGCCCTCCCGGGGCAAACCCGCGGAATTGCGCCCGGCCACCCCCGAAGAGTGCCAACACGAACAGCGGGCGTCGCGCCATCGACCCGGGGAATTGGGCGTCAGCGCCGGTCGCCTGCCCCCGAGGGCGCAAACGACGGATGGGTCACGCCCCCGGGCCCCTGGACGACCCGGGCCACCGGATCGGCAACCCGACAGGGGATTTCAGCGCCGAAAGGGCCGAGGCATTTCGGAACCAAGGATAAGGGCGCGGACGAAATGTGGGCGAAGGGTGGGCGAAGTAGAAGTTAGCGCTAACCTTAAGAAAAACAGGTACTTGACCCCCCGTCCGAGTTCGCCCACCTTTCGCGCATTCTGCGTCTGGGCCGCGCCCTACCCCTCGTTCAGCTTGTCGAGCCGCGCCCGGACGGACAGCCCGTGCGCTTCGAGGCTCTCCGACTTCGCCAGACATCTCCGCCGCCGGGCCGATGGCCCTGAGAGCGGCGGGGGTCATCTTCGACACCGTCGTGCGCTTCATGAAGTCGAGCACGCGAGACCGGACGAGAACCGCGCCGAGCGGGCCGTGGGCAGCACGTGGTTCGGCCCGCCGACGTAGTCGCCGATCGCCTCCGGTGTCCACGATCCGAGGAAGATCGCGCCGGCGTGGTAGATCTTCGCCGCCAGCGCCTTCCGGATCGGCGGCGCAGAGCTCGAGGTGTTCGGGCGCGATCCGGTCGGCAAGCGCCGCCGCCTCGTCGAGGTCGCGCGACCGTGATGATCGCGCCGTAGTCGCGCCAGCTCGCCCCGGCGATCGCGCGGCGCTCCAGCGTCTGCAGCCGTTCGCTCGACCGCCGCCGCCACGCCGTGCGCCGAAGGCGGCGTCGTCGGTGATCAGGATCGACTGGGCGCTTTCGTCGTGCTCGGCCTGGCTCATCAGGTCGAGCGGCGATCCAGTCGGGGTCGTTGTCGGCGTCGGCGATCACCAGGATCTCGGACGGCCCGGCGATCATGTCGATCCCGACCTTGCCGAAGACCCGGCGCTTGGCGGCCGCGACATAGGCGTTGCCCGGGCCGGTGATCTTGTCGACCGGCGCGATCGTCTCGGTGCCGTAGGCGAGCGCGGCGATCGCCTGCGCGCCGCCGATCCGGTAGATCTCGTCGACGCCGGCGATCCGGGCGGCCAGCAGCACCAGCGGATTGACGACGCCGTCCGGCGTCGGCACCGCCATCGCGAGCCGCTCGACGCCCGGCCACCTTCGCCGGCACCGCGTTCATCAGCACCGACGACGGATAGGAGGCGAGCCCGCCCGGCACGTAGAGCCCGGCCGCCTGCACCGGCGTCCAACGCCAGCCGAGGGTGGCGCCGTCCGGATCGGTCCACTGCGCATCCTGCGGCATCTGGCGGACGTGGTAGGCGCGGATACGTTCGGCGGCGAGTTCCAGCGCCTCGCGCTCCACGTTCGGAACCGTGGCGCAATGCACCTCGATCTCCTCGGGCGAAAAACGCAGCGTATCGGGGGTCGAGGTCGAGCCGGTCGAATTTCGAGGTCAGCTCGATCACCGCCGCGTCGCCCCGCTTGCGCACATCGGCGATGATCCCGGCGACCACCGCGTCGACATCTGGGCTGTCCTCGCGCTTCATGCCGAGAAGAGAGTGAAAGCGGCTTCGAAATCCGCATCGGCCGTATTCAGGAATTGGGGCATCCGGGTCTCCGTGGTTTCGCCCGACATATCTGCCGGGCCGATCCGCCTCAAGTGGCCAAGCGCCTGGCCAGCACATTGCCGGCGCCGCCCGGCCCTCCGCGCCAACCGCGGACGCGGTAGGTACGGTAAAAGGTCCGCGCGGTTTCGGTCGCCTCCAGGCGGGCCGCTTCGACGGCTGGCTTGGCCAGTCCCGGCTCCACCGCCTCGACCATGGCCGTCGAAACACGCGCACCGCGCTCGGCCATCAGCATCCCACCGGCAGCGGTCATCGCGGCCGCGGTCACGGGTGTCTTGTTCGCAGTGCAAGCCGCGATCTGTTCAGCATCGCCGCTTCGATCGGCATGGCGACGTCGCTGATCGGCGCGGCCGACATCCCGGCGACGTCCATAACTTCGGCGAAACACGCCGGACGTACAGCACCGCGCTCATTCTTCCGGGTGCTCGGGCGCACGGCGCGAGGGAGCGACGTAGGGCCGGGTCACATCTTCCAGGGTCGCTTCCAATGCCTCGACATCAAGCGCGATCGCCCCGTCGCCTGCCAAGGTGAGGCGGACACGGCCAGCACCGTCTTCTCCGGACTCGAAAGAAATAGACAAAAGCGATAAAACAAGATCCTTCTCGCCCCGTTCCACCCCCTGGGATTGTATTTTCTCAACATCGGAAAAAACCAGCACCGATTGCACCCGTTCGGCCGGACGATTCCGGGTGGCGGCTTTGTCGCGGTCTTCCCAGCGGAACCGGTTGAGGAGCAGCGCAAAGCGGCGTCGGGCCGGCTGCCAGGACATCTCGGTGATCGGGAACACCGCGTCCTGAGTGAGTGCCGAGATGACCTCGAGGTCCTGCGCGTCCATCGCGATCAGCCTCAGCGGCCGCTCGCCCCCGTCTTCGAACCGTGCATCTTCCATCATCAACCCTTCACCCGCTCGACCTGTGCGCCGACACCGCGCAGCTTTCGCACCACCTGCTCGTAGCCGCGGTCCAGATGATAGACCCGGTTGACCACCGTTTCGCCTTCGGCGGCGAGACCGGCGAGGATCAGGCTCACGCTGGCGCGCAGATCGGTCGCCATCACCGGCGCGCCCTTGAGTTGCGCGACCCCGGTCACCGTCGCAGTGCCGCCCTGGACATCGATCTCGGCGCCCATCCGGGTAAGCTCGGGCGCATGCATGAAGCGGTTTTCGAAGATCGTCTCGTGAAGCTGGCTCACCCCCTCGGCGGTGGTCAGCAACGCCATCATCTGCGCCTGGAGGTCGGTGGGAAACCCGGGGAAGACCGCCGTCTCCACATCGACCGCCTGCACCCGCGTGCCCGGGGCCCGGCGCACCTTGAGGCCGCGGCTCGTTTCCTCCACCTCGACGCCCGTTTCCCGAAGCTTGTCGCACGAAGTTCTGCGACGAGTTCGAGGGTGCCGCCGAGGCATTCCACCTCGCCGCCGGCGATGGCCGGCGCCAGCATATAGGTGCCGAGCTCGATCCGGTCGGTCACCACCCGGTGGGTCGCCCCGCCAAGCCGGTCGACCCCCTGGATCTCGATCCGGGATGTGCCCTCGCCCTCGATCTGGGCGCCCATCGCGCGCAGGCAGCGCACCAGGTCGACGATCTCGGGCTCGCGCGCGGCGTTGTCGAGCACCGTCGTGCCCTTGGCGAGCGTGGCCGCCATGACGATGTTTTCGGTCGCGCCGACGGAGGGGAAACGCAGTTTGATCTCTGCGCCCTTGAGCCCGCCCGGCGCCTTGGCGTGGAGATAGCCGTCGCGCAGCTCAATTTCGGCGCCCAACGCCTCGAGCCCGTCCTGGTGCAGGTCCATCGGCCGCGCCCCGATGGCACAGCCGCCGGGCAGCGAAACCTCCGCATGGCCCTCGCGCGCGAGCAGCGGCCCAAGCACCAGGTTGGAGGCGCGCATCTTGCGCACGATGTCGTAATCGGCGCGCGTCGACGTCAGGTCGTGCGACGACATCGCCAACACCTGGCCATCCTGCAGGGAGGCGGCGTCAGCACCCAGCGATTCCAACAGCACCGTCATCGTCTTGATGTCGGACAGCCGCGGCGCGTTGGTGAGGATCAGCGGCTCGTCGGTAAGCAGCGTCGCCGGCATCAGCGCGAGGCAGGCGTTCTTCGCCCCGGCAATGGCGATCTCGCCCGAAAGCGGGCCATTGCCCGTGACCACGATGGAATCCATGAGCTCAGTCCTCAGCCTTGTCGTCGCTTGCCGCCGACCGAGCCCGGGCCTGGGCCTTGCGCCGGGCCATGTTGGCCTTGAGCGCCGCCTTCAACCGGTCGTCACGACCGGGTTTGGACGGTTTCGGGGGGCGGGCGCGGGTTTCTCGTTCATGGCGCCCTCTCTAGCGCAGGCACCCCAAGCCGTCCAGTTGCCACGGGCAGGCATGGATCGGCACCCGCCGCGCCGCCGGTGCCAGACGTCGCCCGCGACCACGGCCACGAGCAAAGGTGGCGTGATTGCCCAGGCAGCCCGGTGCAGAAGGTGCAAGAGCGCGGGCAGGACGCGGGCGTTGGCGTCGACTTGCCGCCAATCCAGGCCCAAACCCCCAACCAGAGCGCGGCGCCAACGGCATTGGCGCGCAGGAAGTGCGGCCAATGCATCCGGGTTGTGCCCGCGGCGCGCCCGGTGAGTTGGCGTAACAGGGGAAAGAACCGCGCGACCGTCACCACGACCCAGCCGCGATGTACGGGGATATTCTCGCTCCGGTCGCGCCGAGCCGGGGGTGATCGCGAACCGCGCACCCTGCGCCAACACCACGGCCCGGCCGAAACGGCACCCGACGAGGGAGCCGCGTACCGCCGCGACGAAGGCCACCGCGACCACCGTCCGGATGTCGAGTGCCGTCGGCGACCAGTCCGGAAGAGGCGACGCGCAGGATCCCGCCGCGGAGCGGCGCGCCCATGGCTTCGACGAAGATGTCGGCGATTGGGCCCCAAACCCCTGTTGATGCACGAAGGGTTCGATCCGGCCTGTCAACGCCACACCCTCCATTCTCACCGAACAGATCGGGCGGTCGCGATGCAGTACAGGCCCGAGGAAAACCGCTCAGATAGCGCTTGCGCGCCCGGCCAAATGCGTCTAATCAGCCGCCCACGGTTCGCCGCAGTAGCTCAGTGGTAGAGCGCACCCTTGGTAAGGGTGAGGTCGGGAGTTCAATCCTCC
>CAVWAE010000002.1:0-83047 GCA_963752895.1 uncultured Alphaproteobacteria bacterium | reverse complement strand
CCGTTGTTGTTTGAATATATTGAACAATTATATCACCATCTTTTGTTTTTCTAACTTGCATATTCTCATAATATTCAATAAAAGTGCCATCATTTAATTGAATTTTTTTTATTAGATTTAACATTGGTTGAAGATTATCATTATTACGAACCCAAATTGAACTATGAAGTTCAATTTTATTTTGATTATAAGCTAGTATAACGTCATCTAAATCTGCAAAATAATGATTTGCACCTAATAATCCTTTAATATTATTTACAGTTAAATAGTAACAACCTAAAACCATATCTTGACTTGGCATAATAATTGGTTCACCATTTGCGGGAGATAAAAAATTATAAGGTGCTAACATTAACATATAACATTCAGCCTGAGATTCTAATGATAATGGTATATGAACCGCCATTTGATCCCCATCAAAATCAGCATTAAAAGCTGAACAAACTAAAGGGTGTAATTTAATAGCACGACCTTGAACTAAAATTGGTTCAAAAGCTTGAATACCTAATCGATGTAATGTTGGAGCTCGATTTAAAAAAATAGGATGACTTGTTAAAACTTTTTCTAAAACTGGATCTATAATAGGTTCATTTTGTTGAATTAAATTTTTAGCAATTTTCATGTTACTTGCTAAACCTTGATTAATTAATTCTCGAATAATAAATGGTTGAAAAAGTTCAATTGCCATTTCATAAGGTAATCCACATTGATTTAATTTTAAACTTGGACCAACAACAATAACTGACCGACCTGAATAATCTACACGTTTTCCTAATAAATTTTGTCGAAATCGACCATGTTTTCCCTTGATAATATCAGACAAAGATTTTAAAGGTCGATTATTTGCACTTAAAGCAATTTTACCGCGCTTACCATTATCAATTAATGTATCAACAGCTTCTTGTAATAATCTTTTTTCATTTCGAATAATTAATTGTGGTGCATCAATTTCTAATAATCTAAGTAATCTATTATTTCTGGTAATAATTCGACGATATAACTCATTTAAATCAGAAGTTGCAAATCGCCCACCTTCTAATTGAATCATAGGTCTTAAAGCTGGAGGAATAACTGGTAAAATAGTTAAAATCATCCAAGCTGGACTAGAACCAGTACCAACTAAATTTTCTAAAATTCGAATTCGTTTTATTGCTTGTTCACGAATTTTATAAATTCTTTGCTGTTCCCATTTTCTGAACCATTTTGATTCATCTATAAATGGTTTTTCTTTATTTAAGACTTTAGTACAAACTAAAATAAAATATCTCATTCTAAAAATTTCTGATTTTAAATCTAGTTTTTCTAATTCACGTTTAATTAAAGGAGCTCCAATTAAAAAATTTGGTGTTGCACGTAATAAATATTTTGGAGTATTATATCGTCGATTTTGAGGTTTTGGATATGGTTTTAAAGGATAACCACTATATCCTAATTCTCGACTTCTTCTATATTGTTGTAAATCCCAATGTAATCCATAAAATGAAATTTCATCTTCAGCAATAAAATATGCTAAAGATGCTAATTTAATACGTTTAATTCTTTCATCCCATAAATCAACAATTGTTGAAGTAGTTAATTTTAAGACCTTCACATTTTTTACATTTTTCAGAATGAGTAGTATAAGTAGTATCTAATTGTTTTTCACATTCTTCCACTTCTAATAGTAAAGCCATAAAATTTGGTCTGCTATTTATATACCAAACATGAGTAACAGGATAAATTAAATTAATATAACCCATTCTATGTCGTCGAACTCTAGATTCTGTTAATTCAACTCCACATCTTTCACAAATTAATCCTTCATATCGAACACGTTTATATTTACCACAAGCACATTCTAAACTTTTACTTGGACCAAAAATACGTTCACAAAATAAACCATCCATTTCTGGTTTAAATGTTCGATAATTTATAGTCTCTGATTTTTGAACTTCTCCGACAAATTGACCATTGGGTAATTTTCGATTTGCCCATTGTAATATTCGAAACGGAGATGCTAATTTAATTTTTATATAATCAAATTCTTTTGCAAATTGTATCATTGTTTTTAAATTAAATTAAAATGAAATATCGTTAATATTTGAAGTAGGAGAAAATGTTTTTGATAATGCATTATATTTTTCAATTAAATTAACTTCAACTTCATATCTTTTATATGAACTAAATTCTTCAATCTTATAAGTACTCATATCTAAGCCAATTGAACGTAATTCTTGTAATAAAACTTTAAATGATTCTGGAATTCCAAATTTTGGAATTTGTTGACCTTTTACAATTGCATTTAACGTTTCATTTCGTCCTTGCATATCATCAGATTTTATAGTTAAAAGTTCTTTTAACGTGAATGATGCTCCAAAACCTTCTAAAGCCCATACTTCCATTTCTCCAAATCGTTGACCACCATGTTGCGCCTTTCCTCTTAATGGTTGTTGGGTAATAAGGGAATAAGGACCCGTAGCACGAGCATGCATTTTGTCATCCACTAAATGAATCAGTTTTAACATATACGCATTCCCAACAGTAACAGGATTATCAAATTCTTTACCTGTTCGACCATCGATAAGAACCATCTTACCTGGGGCATAAGGATTAAATAACCAACTTTCATTTTTTATAATTGAAGCTTGACGTAGTTTTTTATTGATTAAAATTCTGGATATTTCTAACCCATACATTTCATCAAATGGTAAAATTTTAAATCTAGAATTTAATTTATCACCGGCTAAACCTAATAAACATTCGTAAAGTTGACCAACATTCATTCGTGAAGGTACACCTAATGGGTTTAAAATAATATCAATAGGCGTTCCATCTGGTAAAAATGGCATATCTTGACGTGGTAAAATACGTGAAATAATTCCTTTATTACCATGACGTCCAGCAATTTTATCACCTACCTGAATTTTTCGAATTTGAGCTATAAAAACATAAATTTTCTCAAATTTATAAGTTAATTTTGTTCGACGATTAAATGTTACAGTTTCAATAACTCTTCCATATTCACCGTCTGGCATTCGATATGAGTTATCTTTGACACCTTTAGCTTTTGCTCCAAAAATAGCTCTTAATAATTTAGATTCAGGTAATTGATCAGAAGTATTATTAGAAATGACCTTACCAACTAATATATCTCCAGGTTTAACAAATGTACCAACCGTTACAATTCCATCATCATTTAAATGTTTAACTTCTGAAAGGCTTAAATTTGGAATGTTTTTTGTAGTTTGTTCTGAAGTTTCAGAATTTTTATCAATTTCAATTTTATACCTTTCGATATGAATTGAAGTAAAAATATCATCATATACTAATCTTTCACTTATCAAAATAGCATCTTCAAAATTATAACCTTGCCACGGCATATAACCCACTAATACATTTTGACCTAAAGATAATTCACTATTCGTTATGGCAGGTCCATCTGTAAGAATTTGACCTGATTTAATTGTTTCTCCTTTCCAAACAATTGGTCGATGGTTAATACAGGTTTGTTGATTTGAACGTAGATATTTTTGTAGTTTATAAGTTAATTTTTTGCCAGTTTGATCTTTAATAATAATTTTATTGGCAGTAACAGAATCTACAATACCAGATACTTGAGCATTTAATGTCATTCCAGAATCGATAGCAATCTGATTTTCTAATCCAGTTCCAACAATTGGTTTCTGTGGTAGAATTAATGGTACAGATTGACGTTGCATATTTGAACCCATTAATGCACGGTTTGCATCGTCATGTTCAAAAAATGGTATTAAAGAGGCAGCTATGGAAACTACTTGAACTGGAGAGATAGCAATAAAATCAACTTCTGATGGTGTTACACTAATAATTTCTTGTTGATATCGGACTGGAATTAAGTTTCTTATTAAGTAATTCTCTTTGTTAGTTGTAATATCTGCTGGTGCAATTCTATATAAATCTTCAATATCTGCAGTTAAATAAATTGGATTACCTGTTTTTAAAACTTTTCCATTTATAACTCGCCAAAATGGTGTTTCTAAAAATCCTGATTTATTAACTCTTGCACAAGTTGTTAATGAAGCTATTAGTCCAACGTTTTGTCCTTCTGGAGTTTCAATTGGACAAATTCGACCATAATGACTTGGATGAATATCTCTGACAGCAAAACTAATTCGATCACGATCAAAACCTCCCGGTCCTAGTCCACTAATTCTACGTCTATGAGTTAATGAAGATAATGGATTAGTTTGATCTAGATATTGTGATAATTGACTTGATCCAAAAAATTCTCTTACTGTAGCATTAACAATATTAAAACTTAATAAATGACTGGAATCAATTTTATTGGTTTGATTACGCAATTTGCGTACTAATCGTTGAAACCCAATTCTAAATAAGTTCTGTAACAATTCTCCAACAGATCGAACACGACGATTTTTTAAATGATCAATATCATCTTGAATTGTTTTTGAAATTGTTAAATTTATTAATTTATCAGTAATCGCAAAAATATCCTCATAAGTTATAGTCTGTAACCGTTCACTAATTTTTAAATTTAATCGTTTATTTATTTTTAATCTTCCAACTCTTCCTAATCTATAATAATTGGAATCAAAAATTCGAGAAAATTCTGAAATATTCTTAAAATAATTTAAATTTAAATTAAAACGAGGTAATGGATGATTTAAATATTTTGAATTTATTAATAATGGTTTATTAAAGTAAAAGAAATCAGAATATTGTAAATTTTGATAAATTTCTAAATCTGTTAGTCCCATTTCTTTTAACAAATAAAGAACAGGTTTTTGATTAATTTTATCCAATTGAATAATTACTTCATCTTCTTGGTTTTTAATTGGATATTTATATGAATTAATTTTTGTATTTTTTTGAAAAGTAAAACGAATCCAAGATCCATACTCAGGTATTAAAGTTGCTGTATATAAATCTTTTTCATTATATTTACGATGATAATTCGTTTTAATTTCATGATCTTTTCTATAAAGAAGTAATTGTGTTTTAGTTTTTAGATATTTATGGCGTTCGGGTCTAGAAGATAATTTATTTTTTCCAAAAATATATTTTAATTGTTCTTTTAAACTTATTGAAAAATAAATAGTTGGGCGTAGATTTGGAAACTCGATTACCTTATTTAAATCATTAACTTTTGGTATTAATTGTTTTAAATTTTGTTTTAGGAAAGAAAAATGACGCATTTCAAGTAGCCAATCTTGAGATTGCTTTGTAATTAATAATAATTGAGAATTTAATTGAGTTTGGGCAACTTTCTGCGAATCAATTATTACTGCTGTATAAATATTAAATAATTTTAATATTTGATCCTTTGATAAAAATAAATCATTTATCGAAAATAAAATTTTATTAGTTTTAACAAATTCTTCGACCCATGTTTTATTATCTATATTAATTTTATTTGTTTCAAATTTTTCTTTCGTTAAACTATATTGAAAAATTTTATATTTAATTAATAGTTCTATTAAAAAATTAAAATATTTTAATAAATAAATAGTTTTATCTTTTTTTAAATTATTCTTAAAATTTAAAAAATTATTTTGTAATTTTAACCATTTTAAAAATAATTGAATTAATTTAATTTTCGAGTTATAGTCCTTAGTCTTTGAAATAATTCGGTAAAGTTTAAAACATTGTAGGAAGTAAAACGAACAATTTTTTTCCGTTCGTTTTAAATATCTAATTGAATAATAATAAATTGAATTAGTATTCCAATATGGAATAATTTTTCTTTTATTTTTGACTGGATCAAAGATTGTTGTTGGAATAGGAAAAAATAAATCAAATTCAGAAATAAAAGCTTCGCCAGATGGTAAAAATGAACGTAACTTATTAATATCAGTAGATAATTTTCGTTTAAATTGATTTCGAGTTCTTTGATTTTTATTTTTTTCAAAATAAATTCCAGGACTTCGAATAATTTGACTTACGATAACCCGTTCACATCCATTTATAACGAATGTTGCATAGGTGGTCATTAAGGGTAAAGTGATAATTGGAAACTGATTATGATATCTAACACTATTTATTATTTTATTTCTTACTTCAATTGGAATAACCAATTGTGCTCTATAGTTTCCACTATATTTTCTTGCAATCAATAGATTATAGGGTGGTTTTATTAAATTATATTCTTCTCCAAACATTACATATTCAGTATTTTGACTGAAATCATGAATTCTAGAAAATAAAGCCAATTCTTCATTTAAACCTTGCAGCAACGAGGCAATCGCCGCGCCCCGGATCCCCAGCTCCGGGAACCCCCAGGAACCGAAGATCAACGCATGATTGACGACCACGTTGGCGAGGGCCGCGGCCAGCACCACGATCAGCTGCACCTTGGTGCGCTCCAGCGCCGAGAGGTAGCTTTTCAGCACCATCACGGCGAGCGCCGGAAGGATGCCCCAGCCCATGATCCTGAGGTATTTCTGCGCCCCCGCCGCAAGCTCGGGATCCTGCCCCAGCGCGGTGAGCAGGGGCCCCGAGAACCACAGCACCGGCAGCACCGCCAGCGCAAACCCCACCGATATCCAGAGCCCCATCCGGGTGACCCGGCGCACCCGGGTTTCGTCGTCCTGCTCGGCAGCCGACGAGACCAGCGGCATCACCGCGAAAGCAAAGCCCGAGCCGAACAGGAACAGCGCCATGAAGGCGGTGTTGGCCAGCACGAGCGCTGCCAGCGCCTCGACATCGTACCAGCCCAGCATCACCGTGTCGGTGACGCCGATCGCCATCTGCGCGACGTGGCTGCCGATGAGCGGCAGGCCGAGCGTCAGATGCGCCCGGATATGGTCGGAAAACGCCCGTGTCATGGTCCCCTGTGGCACGGGGCGCCCGGCGCCGGCAAGAGGGCGCGTCCGGCTCAGCCCGGTTTTCGCGCCACCAGGTCGATCAGCGCCGACATGCCGCTATGGCCGACCCCCTCGTCGATCTCCCGGTCGTAGCTCTCGAGCGCGACGATCTCGAGCCCCGCGAAACTCTCGCGCAAAAGCGCTTCGGTGTAGAGGTTTTCGGCGATCCCGGGCCCGCCGGTGCCGTATGCGAGCTGCTCGGGACGGTAGCCGTGCAGCATCAGCACCCCGCCGGGCTTCAGGGTCTCCACCATCCCGGCGAAGACCCGGGCCCGGTCGCCGGGCGACAGGAACTGGATGAACACCGCGACGACGAGGTCGAACGCGGCGGGCGCCCAGTCCCATTCGGTGACGCTCGCCTCGACATGGGTGACGGCCACGCCGCGGTCTTCGGCCAAGGCCTTCGCCTTGGCAAGCGCATTGGCCGACATGTCCATCGCCAGCGTGTCGACACCCCGCTGGGCCATGAACACCGAATTGCGGCCCTCGCCATCGGCGACGGCCAGGCCCTTCTTGCCCGCCCGCAGATGCTCTGCGTGGGTTACCAGGAAATCGGCGGGTTCGGTGCCGAAAACGTAAGTCGGGGTGTCGTAGCGTTCGTTCCACATCGGCTTGGCTCCTGTCAGTACGTTTCAGGTAGACCGCGTGGCAGGGCTTGCCAAGAGGCGCTGAGGCGGCATCCTGAGACCAGGAGGTGCCTTTCATGCCAGATTTTTCCACGCTCGTCCCGGATGCGCTGGGGTTTTTCGACGACCTCGCCGCCAACAACAGCCGCGACTGGTTCACGGCCAACAAGCCGCGCTACGAGAGCGCGGTGAAAGGCCCGGCCGAAGCCTTGCTCGCCGAGCTCGGCGCAAGGCTGGAAGGCGCGACCGGCACGGCGTTGACTCCCAAGCTCTTCCGCGTCCACCGCGACCTGCGGTTTTCCAAGGACAAGACCCCCTACAATACCCACCTGCACCTGCAATGGACCGACAGGGCGACCGGGATCTGTCACCTGTTCGGGGTCTCGCAGGACTACGTCTGTGCCGGCGTCGGTGCGATGGGGTTCGACAAACCGGCGCTCGAACGCTGGCGCGACCGGGTCGCGGGCGAAGACGGCGCCGGGTTCGCCCGCCTCGTCGACCGTCTGCAGGAGGCCGGGTTGCGGATGGATCCGCCGGCGCTGAAACGCGTGCCCGCGCCGCATCCGCAGGACCACCCGCGCGCGGAGCTTCTGAAACGCAAGGGGATCGTGCTGTGGCATGATCTGGGCGATAGCGAGCGGGCGCATCCCGATGCGGCTCTCGAGGCCGCCTTCGCCCGGCTCGGCCCGTTCCGCAAGGCGCTCGCGGAGATCCTTGCGCCCGGGTGATCTGGGCAGATAGCGCCCGGTGGTTACATTCAAGTCGTTCGCAGACGGGTGGGACCGGAGGCGCAAACCCGCCAGCGTATCGGATCAGGTCAACCCAAGGTCTTGCGGAAACCAGCGCGGGCCGGCGTCGACCTGGAGGTCTGCGCCGGAGGACAAAGCAGCGTCCAGCCGAATGGCCGCTATCAGAAAACGACCAATAATCGGGCGACGGAAACCTGGGTAACGCTCGTATATCTCCTGAACCGACCACGAGGACTGCACCATGAAACACGTCGTCGCCACGTCAGCACTGCTCTTGCTTTCCACAACCGCCGTTTCCGCCGAAACATTCTCGGCCGACGTCTGGGCCGACAACTGGTTCGAAATGCGCATTGACGGCGCCCGGGTCGCCGAGGACAGCGTGCCGATCACCACGGAGCGGTCGTTCAACGCCGAGAGCTTTGCGTTCGACGCAGAGCGGCCCTTTGTGATCGGTCTCGTCGCCAAGGACTTCAAGGAGAATGACTCCGGCCTGGAATACATCGGCACCGGGCGCCAGCAGATGGGCGACGGCGGCGTGATCGTTCAGATCAGGGATGCGGCGGGCAAGACGGTCGCCGTCAGCAATGCCGACTGGCAGTGCCTGGTCATTCACACAGCACCGCTGGACAAATCCTGCGAGGGTGCGGCGAACCCCGTCGCAGGCGAAGGCGCCTGCGCCTTCGAGGCCATGAATGAACCCGCTGACTGGGATCAGGCCGGCTTCGATGCCTCGGACTGGCCGCCGGCCAGCGAGTTTTCCGAGCGCCAGGTCAGCCCCAAGGACGGCTACGACCGGATCAACTGGGTGGAGGATGCGCGCCTGATCTGGGGGCCTGACCTTGAGCAAAGCAACACGGTGCTGTGCCGCCTGACCGTCGAGTAGACCAAGATGAACGGAGCCAAAGATTTGACCCGATTTTCAACACTGTCGATTAGCGCCCTGGCTTTGATCGCCGCGGCATCCGCCGCCGCGGCCCATGACGACCCCTGCACCGCTGTCACCGCGTCCGTGGCCGACGCGGGCTTTGACGGTCGGGTCACCGTCACCTGCACCGACACCCATGCGATCATCGAATCCGATACCTATCCGGACCACGAGAAGATGACGGGCATTGTCGGAACCAACGAGCAGGTCCCCGTTCCGGCCGACTACGGCGCGCCGATCCTGTTGTCGCCGGTGCTTGGCACGATGCCGCTGACCCGTGACGCGGCTTTGGGTGTCGCCGTCAATGGCGTGCCAATCTATGATTACACGGGCGGTGGGGAGATGACCCAGGCCGACCTCGCCCATCATCAGGCGCAGCATGACACGCTTCAGACCAAGCAACTCGATGTCTGCGGCGGCCATGCCGGGCGCGGCGATGACTATCATTACCACGTCAAACCAACCTGCATGATAGACCAGATGGCGAATGCCGGGGACGATGCGATCATCGGCTGGGCATTCGATGGCTTTCCGATCTACGGTGACAACAACCCCGACGGGTCGGCGATTTCTGAGGGCGATCTCGATATCTGCAACGGGCAAGTCGATGCTACCTTCGGGTATCGCTACCACACCTCAGAAACTGCCCCCTATGTCGTGCAATGCCTGATGGGGATCGTGACGGACTTTGACAGGCTTCCCCGCGTACGTCCGTTGACTGCGGCAGACGGCGCCGGTGCCGCGCCGGGACGGCCGCCGCGCGGTGGCGTTCAGAACCTCGTCTTCACGGAGAACCCCGACGGAAGCCGAAGCATGGATTACAGCTATGAAGGGGAGGATCACTACATCCGCTACACGCCCTCGGACACGCCCGGCTGTTACGACTTCCGCACCCGGACGGTCACCAACGCGGGAGAGGTGCTGACCGGCGAGTATTGTCGGTAGTGGCACCACGATCCGCGCCAGGTCGATCCTTGGTCGCGGATCCCGAGCAGGGCAGTCCCGCCGTTCGCCGCAGGACCAGGTCCTCGCGAACCGCGCGCCGAGCGGACATCACCCGTGCGGGAAATTCAGCTGCCCAGCTGGCTCCGCGCCAACAGCCGGTCCATCGCTTCCTTGGTCCCGGCGCCCATCACCCCGTCGAAAGGCCCCTGGTAAGCCCCGACTTCGAACAGCGCGTTCTGCATCTCCCGCGCGACCTCGCCGTTCCATTCGCCGGCGCCGCGGCGGGCCGGCCAGCCGTCCCCGGCCTGCAGCGCTTGCACGTAATAGCGCGCGGCCTGGATCGGATCGCGCAGGATCGGGTCGGTCTCGTAGACCTCGCCGATATAGGAGAGCGCCTCGGTCCGTCCGGCGGCAAAAGCCCGTTTGAACCACGACAGCGCGGCATTGGCGTCCGCCGGGATATCGTAGCCGGTCAGGTAGAGCCAGCCGAGGTTGAGCATCGCCTGCGGTTCGCCCATCTCTGCCGCGCGGCTGTACCATTGCACCGCCTCTTGCACATTCTGCCCGGTGCCGATGCCGTTTTCCAGCATCCAGCCGAGGTTCGACATCGCCGCCGTAACCCCCAGCTCCGCCGCCTGGCGATACAGCATCACCGCGCGCTCTTCGTCGCGGGGCACGCCGGTGCCGTTGGCATAGAGATAGCCGAGGTTGTTGATCGCGTTGATGTCGCCCTGGTCGATCGCGCGGGTGTACCAGCGCACCGCCGTGATCGGGTCACGCGGCACCCCGAGCCCGTTCTCGAAGGCCCAGCCCAGCTCGAAGGCCGCTTCGGTGATGCCCTGCGCCGCCGCCTTGCGGTACCAGCGCGTGGCCCGGTTGGGATCGGGGGGCAACCCGGGGGCGCCGTCGGTGAGCAATCCGCCGAGCGCAAGCTGGGCCTGGGCCACCCCGGCCTCGGCGGCCAGTTCGTAGAACGGCACCGCGTCGGCCACGCCCCGGTCGGGCAGAACCCCGCCTTCGTAGAGCTGCGCCACGGTCATCGCCGCCAGCGGATGGGCCTGGTTGGCCGCGATGCTGAACACCGCGATCGCTGCCTCGACCTCGCCGCGCGCCATCTCGACCCGCCCGAGGTTGAAGGCGGACCGGGCATGGGTGCGGAAGGCCTTGTGGGCCATCGTGCAGAACCGCACGCCCGCCTCGATGTCGAGCGCGGCAAGCTCCACCCCGGGGACACCGTCGGGCCGGGTCTGGTCGCCCGGATCGGCAGCTGCGATGTCGCATTCGGTCACGAACGGGCTGAGCTCCGGGTCCGCTTCCTCGGTGATGCGGAAGTCATGCACCAGCCCCAAGGGTTGCGGATTGGCCGCCGGCAGCGGGTCGGTCCGGAAATCACCGCGCGAGGGCGCGAACTTGGCAATGTCGTCGGGCGCCACCATACGTTCCACGGCCCAGGCGGGCGCGGGCAGGATCAGCGTGGCAATGGCCAGACGCCGAACGGTAGCGGTGATCGCAAATCGCATCGATAATCCTCTTGTCGCGGCAGACACTAACGAGGCCTCGGCGTCCACGCAACGCACCCGTTCGGGCTGAGAATTCTTTTACACGAAGGTGTTACATGGTCGCAATTGTGCAAGCCTCAAAGTCCGAGCGCTACGCGCAGCTGCTCGAGCAGACGCGCTTGCGCCTCGGGGTCCGCCGCCTGTTCGATGGCCCCGGCCAGCGCGGTCTTCTGCCGGACGCCGAGCGCGCTTTCGCGGACGAGACGCGTCAGCGCTGCCGAATCGAACCCGTCCGGGGTCAGCAGCGTCTCCAGAGGCGGCAGGGGTTTCGGGGGCGAAGCCGGTGCGATGGCGGTCACCGGGGCCCCGGGTGCGTCGGTGTTTTCGCCGAGGGTGTCGTCGTTGGCCGGCGGCGTTGCGGCACGCGCGGCAATCTCGGTCGAGGGCGCCGCGTTGGCCGCTTCCGCCTCCGCCGCCGGGACATCGGAACCTGCCGCCGCGCCGGCGGCATCGCCCCGGGTTGGCGGATCGGCCGTGGCATCGGCGCTTTGCGCAGCCGGGGCGGCCGACGCGCGCGCGTCGGTTTCGTCAGGCTCAACCACGGTCGTATCGGCGCCTGCCGGGGGCGTGTCATCCGACCCGGCGATCCCCACGGACGCCACCTCGGACAGGGCGGGCTCGTCGGTCCCGGGCCCGTCGGTCGCCGCCGCGTCGGGCTCCGGTCGTTGGTGTGCCGCCAATGCCCCGGCCGTCTTGCGCCGCTTCCACCGGCAGGCCGTCTTCTGCCGCTTCGACCGGCAGGGCGGCGTCCGTCTCATCGGCGGCGGCGCTGACGGCCGGATCTGACGGCGGATCCGGCGCTGGATCGGCCGGGGCAGCGCCCGGCGCGTTCGGGACGCCCGACGCCTCCGCCGCGTCACCGCCCGCGGCATCGGTCGACGCCACCGGATCGCCCGTTCCGGTGTCCGGATCCGCAGCACCGTCGCGCGCAGGCGCTTTCGGCGCCGCTGGCGGCGGGTCAAGCGCGGTGGTGTCCACGCCTGGCGCCGGCTCGGGCGCAGCGGTCTGCGGCTCTGCCCCCTCGCCCCCGTCAGCCCCGTCGCCACCGCGGTCAGGGGCGGTCGGCGCCGCGCCCGGTGGCAAGGGCGCCGGGTTCACCGGATCCAGCGCCCCGGATGCGGGCGAGGCCGGCACATTCGCTGTCTCGGTTTCGGGTGCGGTCAGAAGCAGGAGAAGGCCGACGGCCAGCAGGACGGCAAGCAGGATCGGAAAGATGAAAAGGCGCATCGAACGTTCCTTCCCCGAAACGATTGAACAGGCCCCGGCCGGGCCGCCGGCGTGGGCCGCCGAGTTGCGCCGCGCAGGCACCGCAGCGGCGCATAAACCGGCCCGCGGCAGTCGCCCCACCGGCCACGCCCGCAGCCGCAGGCCGCTCCCCGATGGCAGGATATCGGCGCCAAGGCAATATCCCCTTATGTTTCAGGCAGGAATCGGCTTGAAAGCGCGCCCCCGGCGGCTTACCTTCCGCGCCCATAGCTCGACGCAACCACAGAAGGAACGTCCCCATAGCCCGCAGACCCCACAATGCCCCGCCGACACGTGACACCGGCCCCCGTGTGAATGACCGCATCCGGGCCCCGGAAATCCGCCTGATCGGCGCAGAGGGCGAGAACCACGGGGTGGTCACGCCCCGCAGGGCCATGGAACTGGCCGAGGAAGCGGGGCTCGACCTGGTCGAAATCTCGCCCAACGCCGCGCCCCCCGTCTGCAAGATCATGGATTTCGGCAAGTTCAAATACGAGACCCAGAAACGCGAGGCCGAAGCGCGCAAGAAACAAAAGACGATCGAGATCAAGGAGGTCAAGTTCCGCCCGAACACCGACATCCACGACTACGGCGTCAAGATGCGCAACGTGGTGAAGTTTCTCGAGAACGGCGACAAGGTGAAAGTGACGCTGCGGTTCCGCGGCCGCGAGATGGCGCACCAGCACCTCGGCCGCGAACTGCTCGAACGGGTCGCCGACGACGTCAAGGAGCTCGGCAAGATCGAGAACATGCCGAAGATGGAAGGCCGCCAGATGGTGATGATGATCGGGCCGACCACCAGGTAAGCCCGATCCACAGACCGGCCTCGCCGAGTGAATGCCCTCGCCCATTGGCGGGGGCTTTTGCGTTTCGGCGCGCCTTCGGCGGATCGGCACCGGTGCAGCGGGCGTCAGAATGGTCAAGTTTTCGCCCAAGGGCAGCTCTAGGACAAGGATGGCGACCTGCGCGCCACAGCGGAACCGTGAGTGGGATCGATCGATATGGAAACCGACGGATCGCTGAAAAACCTTCGCTGAATGGTCAAGGAACTGCTCGACCACGCCGAAGACCCGCACCAACGAGGCCGTGGCGACGACCTCGAGGCCGCCCTTTCGAACATCATCCAGGAAGAGGGCGCGGGCCTGCCGCTCGACAAGCGCAAACGTCTCTTGGACCAGGCGCGAACGGCACGGGACTTCCTTGCCGCCTGCCGCGGCTTCGACCGGGCACACGCCAAGCGCGCGCCTTCGGAGATGGCCGCCTGGCGGCAGGAAATGGACCGGCGGCAGGCGGAAGCGGCTCAAGCCACGGCCTTCCTCAAGTTCACCTATGCGGCAGAACACCTCGTCAAGGCGAAGCGCTTCGAAGACTTCGCCGGGATTCTGCCGCGGTCCCACTCGACCGGCTCTACGGTGGCGGCGGCAAGATCTCGCGGTTTCCGCTCATCTGGGCCATGTCGGCCCGCGACCGTCCGTTGGAACGGGTGCAGGCGACGCTCGCCGCCGGAGCACGGGTCGATCTGGCCACGAAAATGAGCGAAACCGTCCTTCACCACATGGCGATGATGCATCGCAAGGCCGCGGTCCGGCTGCCGATCCTGCGTCTTCTGGTGTTCACGGGCGCCGATCTCGAGGCGCAGACCCTCCACGGCCGGACCCCCTTGTCGCTGGCGATCGAGCGGGGCAGCCCTGAGGATGTGGGCCATTTCCTGGCGGTCGGCGCGAAGCTCGACCGGCCCGACCTGGAACTGGCGATGCACACCCCCCGCAAACTGCAGCTTATCCTTGATCATGGCGCGGACGACCCGGATCTCCTGGGCATGGCCAGCGCGCTCGGAAGCTGGTTGCGCGGGCAGATCGCCGACTGGCGCCAGCACGGTGTCGAGGCCGTGCAGGACGGTGCCAAGGGCGTGTTCCACGCCAAGGTCACCGACGATCCCGCCCGCTCCCTCGCGATGATAGCCGCCCTCCCGGTGTATCGCGCGTCGGACGGGACCGGAAAGCTCACCTGGGCGGACGAGCCGGCGGCTTTCACCGCGGTCGAGAGCGCCGCGACACTCGCCGCGTATCGAACCGCCCTCGCCCGGGTCGACGTCAACACATACGGGGTGCGCGACCGCAGACAGGAGCGGCGCGGCGACCATCCGATCTACTGGCCGAACCGGGCGACGCGCGACAGGCTCGACCGGCTCTGGCTGATGTTGTCGGCCGGCGCCTCGGTGACGGGCGCCCCGGGCAACGGGGAGGCCCTGCACATTTTCGCGACCGCGCGGCGCAAGGACGCGGAGGAACAACTGGCGATGGCGCGGATGTTGGTCCAGGCAGGTGCGGCGCTCGAGGCCATTCCGTACGACGGGCGCACGCCGCTCGCCTGCGCCGTTTCTGGACGGGGGTTCGCCGAAAGCGCAGCGCTCCTGCAGCTTGGTGCGACCCCGCAAGTCACCCTGGACTGGCGGAACATGACGGGCCCCCGGTTCCGGGCGCCGCTGCTGTTCGCCGCCGCCGACGACGCGCGGATATTCAGACTGCTGCTGGAGCACGGGGCGGATACCGGGCAGCACGACAGCAGGGGCCGCTCGCTGACCCGATATCTGGCCGAGACCCGGAAAGACCAGGCGGCGATGCTGGCCCGGGAAGACATGTCCGGCAACCTCGTACGCCACATCACGCGCAGCCGGAACGCGCTCGCAAAGTCGCTCGCGCTTCTGTCCGCGGGATCCGACTGACCGGGGGAGACCGGTACCTTATGCGACCCGCCACACGCCCCGTCAGCGGGGCGCGCGGCCGCCGCCTCCAGCATCCGCTGGATCAATACAGGTTGGTGCGGGGTTAAGCCCGAGCCGAAACTTGCCTGGGGTCTTGGCCTCGCGTCTTGGCCTCGCGTCCTGGCCCCGCGTCTCGGCCCGGAGTTCGGCGGGCGTGGGGAAATGCCCGAGAGCCTTGCCCGTCGGATGGTGATGAGGATCGTGTCCGAAACCATACCGCCCAGCGCCGCATGAAAAAAGCCCCCGCCTCGGCGAGGGCTTCCTGTTTCATGGGACGGGCCGCGCCGGTCCCCGGGTCTACTGCAGCAGCGGCGTGATGTTGCGCACCACCACCCGGCGGTTCTGCCGGTTCTCCTCTTGGGTATCAACCTTGAGGTCGCTTTCGCCGTAGCCCTGGGTGATGAGGTTCTCGGGCGGCACCCCGAAATACTCGCCGAGCGCCAGCGCCACGCTCTCGGCGCGCCGGTCGGACAGGGCGAGGTTGTAGGCGGCCGAGCCCACCGCGTCGGTATGCCCTTCGACGAGGAACACCGCGCCGGGCACCTGGTAGATCACCTCGGCGATGGCGAGGCCGAGATCGGCCAGCCGTTCGGCCTGGGCCGGGGGGATCGCGGCGGAGTTGGTCGGGAAGGTGATCGCGCGCACCTCGATCTCGGGGGCCAGCGCGCGCACTGACTGGTAGGCCCGGACCTGGCCCAGGCCGTAGCGGCGCCCGTCGCGGCCGGCCATCGATGCGATCAGCGCGTCACGCAGCGCGTCCTGGTCGGTCGCGGTGATCCCGGCCGCCGCGGGTTGCGGGGCCGGCAGGGTCTCGATCGGCGCGACCGCCACGGTGTCGTCGAACAACACGTAACGTTCGCCGTTTTGCAGGACCCGGACCCGTTTCAGCGCGGTGCCGTCGGCGGCGCGCACGGTAACGATCCGCACCCCGTTTTCCCGCGTCACCACGGTCCGGGTCGAGCCGTCGTCATAGGTCTGGGTCCGGACTTCGGAACCCGGGCGGCGCAGGATCTCGTCGTCGTTCTTCAACACGGTGAGCGTGCCGTCGGGTTCTTCGACCACGACCCGGTCGCCCGAGTTCGACAGGACCTTGGCCCCGTTGTAGAGGATCGCGCCCACGGCCAGCGCGCCAAGGCCGATCAGCAGGCCCTTCTGGAAGCTGTCGTCGCCGCCGCCCGCCCGCGCCGCGGCGGCCTGGCCAGCCTCTGCGGCGGCGCTGGGTGCCGTGGCAAAGTCCTCGTCGGACTGGCGTGTGGTGGCCTCGGTGACGGTTTCGGTCGTGACCTTACCGGCCGCGGGATCGGCCATCAGCTCGTCGTCAAGCGCAGCCGCTGCCGCGGCCGCCGCCTGTTTGCGGCCACCCGCGCCCGTCCGCGGGGCATCGGCCGGGGCCACCGGCACCGGGGCGGTCTGCGCGACCGGCTTGCTTTTGGGCTTTGTCGAGCCGGCTTCCGCCTCGACGGGCGCCGTGGGCGGCGTCTCGGTCACCGGATCGACAACCGGCTCCGGCGCCGCGACGTCCGGCGCCGCAGGTCGTTCGGCCGGCGCATCCACGGGCACGGTAGAGGGCGCAGTGGAAGGCGTTTGGTCGACATCGGCCGCGGGCTGCTCTGCCGGCGCGACCTCAGGCGCCGGCTGTTCACCGGTTGACGGCGCTTCACCGGTCTGTGCTTCGATCGCCCGGGCGGCCAGCTCCCTTGCCAAAGCCTTGGCGTTCTTGATCCTCTTGCCGTCGTCAAGCACGCAGGGGAAGGTCGCGCCCCCGTCTGTCAGCGCGCAGAGTGGCAGGTCCGCCTTGGTCTGCTGCGCGAGGGCGGGCGGCGTGACGAGTCCGGCGCAGAGCGCAAGGGCCGAAGTGGTCTTGAGGGCGGTCTTGAGCATGTAAATCTCCTCCAGGCCGCATCGACGCGGCATATTGCCTGAGATGATAACGCCGGGGGTCGATGTCCAGTTCCGTTTCGGACCATTTTGTCCGTTGAAGCGAAACCCCGCGTCCTTGCGGCAGCGGATCGGCGGGGCTCCGCTCAGGGCGGCTGACTGGACCTGTGCCGGTCGCTTCCCCCGCCCGCCCCGCCGCGCGGGGTTCGCCCGCACCCCCACCTCTGGCGTGGCGGCACGGGTCCGGTTATGCCACCCTCCCGGGGAACGCCGTGGCGGCGAGTCGCGGACAAATCCCGCGCGCCCACCACAAGGGAAGACCCGGCACCATGATCACATCCCCGCATGCAGACACCTGCGCCCTGATTACCGGCGGTTCGCAAGGCCTCGGCCTCGCGATCGCGCGTGAACTGGTGGATCAAGGGTGCACCCGCCTGGTTCTGACCGGCCGCGACACCGCCAAGGGCGAGGCCGCGGCGGCGGGTCTTTCCAACGGCGGCGTCGAGGCCTCGTTCCTGGGCGTCGACATGGGCGACACGGAGGCGGTGCCCGCGATGGTGGACGAAGCCGCCGCGCGCATGGGCCGGGTGACGGCGCTGGTCAATTCCGCCGCCGCCACCTTGCGCGGGTCGATCCTCGACACCAGCCCCGCGCTTTGGGACCAGGTGTTCGACGTCAACGCCAAGGGGCCGTTCTTCGCGCTGCAATCCTTCGCCAGGCGCTGCATCGACGACGGCATTCCCGGCACCTGCGTCAACATTCTCTCGATCGTGGTGCATGGCGGCCTGCCGTTCCTCGCGCCCTACGGCGCGTCAAAGGCCGCCCTGCTCTACACGACCAAGAATGCCGCCAACACCCTGGCCCGGCACCGCATCCGGGTGAACGGGATCAACGTCGGCTGGATGGACACGCCCGGCGAGGACCGTGTCCAGCAGGAGTTCCACGGCCGCCAGCCGGGATGGCAGGCGGAGGTCAACGCCAGCCTGCCCTTCGGCATGATGGTCCAGCCCGAACATGTCGCGGCACAGGTGGCTTTCCTGCTCGGGCCGCAGTCGGGCGTGGTCACCGGGTCGGTGATGGATTTCGACCAGCGTGTGGTGGGCGCCTATCCCGACACCGACGAGAGTTGACGTCCGGCATCGAAGGACCCGGCAACGGGGTCACCCCGGTTCGGTGAGATCCTGCGCGAGCATCAGCGCGTTGCCGTCGGGGTCATAGAAGGTCGCCGTCGCGACCATGCCTTCGACGGTCTCGGTCGGGCCGTCGAACCGGACCCCTGCCCCTTCGAGCGCGGCCCGGGCGGTGGCGATATCGGCCACGCCGAAGACCGGCACCGCGTTGCCCGGCGCGGGTTCCGTCTGCTCGCCGAGACCGAGCGTCACCCCTTCGGTCAGGGTGGCAAGTTCGCTCCAACCGGCCTCGTCGGCATGGTAGAGCAGGCCAAACCCGAGTTTCTCCGCATACCAGGCCGCGCTTTTGTGCCTGTCACGTACCGACAGGGCCAGGGTAATGGTGTTCTCCAACGCGACCAGAGGCATGGGACTTCCCTTTCATTCCAAAATATATATACTATACTTTATGGACATTGGGACCCTTGTCAAGCTGACGTCCAAAGCCTGGTCGCTGAAAGCCCTGGCCTTGATGCACGACGGCGTGCCCGCCCGTCAGGCGCCCCTCATCGCGGCCTCGGGAGCCAGTCGGACGACCTTCGTCAACTCGCTCCGTCACCTCGAGGCGCTTGGCCTGCTCGAGCGCAATCCCGGCCACGGGCACCCGCTCCGGCCGGAGTTTCGGCTGACCGAGGCAGGGTTGGCCCTCGCCCCGATTGCCCACCGGATCGACGCGACGGTGCGCAACGATCGCGGTGCGGTGCTTCTGCGCCGGGCCTGGACCGTGCCGCTGCTCGCGGTCGCGCGCCGGCCGGCGCAGTTCTCCGCGATCAAGGCGGACCTCGCGCCGATCACCGACCGCGCCCTGTCGACGTCGCTGCGCCAATTGCACGAGCAGCGTTGGATCGAACGTTCGGTGGATGTCGCGCAACGTCCGCCGCGCCCTCTCTACCGCGCCGCCAATGCGGGCGCCGAGATCAGCTCTGCGGTGGCACTGGAGCCGTGACGCCTCAGCTCCCCGCGCCCACACCGAGCAGCAGCAACACCAGCAGTTGCGGCGCAAGGATGCGCAGGAACATCACCAGCGGGTAGACCGACACATAGCCGACCGAGGCCGCCGCCGACGGGTTCATCGACACCGCGAAGGCAAGCGCCGGCGGGTCGGTCATCGAGCCCGCGAGCACGCCAGAGAGCGACAGGAAGTTGAACTTGAACACCAGCCGCGCGATCAGCCCGACGGTCATCAGCGGCACCAGCGTGATCAGCACGCCGTAGCCCATCCAGGCAAGCCCGGGCCCGTTCAGCAGGATGTCGAGGAAGCCGTTGCCGGCCGCAACCCCGACCACCGCGAGGAACAGGATGATGCCGATCTCGCGCAGCGCATGGTTGGCGGCGGGCGGCATGAACCACACGAAGGGTCCGAAATTGCCGAGCCGGCCGAGCAGGATCGCGGCCACCAGCGGACCGCCGGCAAGGCCGAGTTTCAGCGGCGCCGGCAGGCCTGGGACGACCAGCGGGATCGACCCCAGGAGGATGCCGAGCGCGATGCCGACGAACAGCGCCTCGAACTGCACCTGGTCGAGCCGGGAGCGTTCGTTGCCAAGCTGCATCTTCACCACCTCGATGTCCTCGGGCATGCCGACCACGGTGACGATGTCGCCGAAAGCGAGCGTCGAATCCGCTTTCGGCGGCAACTCGATCCCCGCCCGGTTGATCCGGCTGATGGTCACGTCATGGCCTTCGAGCAGGGCGAGGTCGCGCAGTTTGACCCCCAGGGCCTTGCGTTCGGTCACCACCAACCGCACCCAGGTGAGCTTGGTTCCCTTGGTGGAGACCGGCTGGTCGACCTCGCGGCCCAGCACCAGCCGCATTGCCTGCAGCGCCTTGGCAGGGCCGACGATGTGCAGAACGTCGCCCGTGTGCACGGCGAGGTCCCGGGTCGGCACGACCACCTCGGTGCCGGTACGCATCCGGCTCGCAACCACCTCCTGGTCGAACAGCCCGGGCACCTCGCCGAGGCGGATCCCGTCGAGGTTCGGGTTGGTCACTTCCAGGTCGATGGTGGGCAGGCTGCTTTCCCCGGCCTGGGTTTCCTTCTTGAAGGCCGCGGCCTCGGCCTCGATATCGGTCCGCGACAGGAAGCGCACCACCAGGATGGTGATGAGGATGCCGATGATCCCGAACGGATAGGCCACCGCGTAGCCCATGCCGGTGAGCGCGACCTCGCCGCCGGTAGAGCCGACGTCGGCCAGGATCTGTGTCGCCGCCCCGAGGCCGGGCGTGTTGGTCACAGCCCCCGACATGATGCCGACGAGCACGTTGAGATCGAGGCTGAAGGTGAAGAACACCGCCACCGTCATCGCCACCCCGAGCCCGACAACGGCCATCGCGGCGAGGTTGAAGCGCAGCCCGTCGGCACGGAAGCTCTGGAAGAACCCGGGGCCGACCTGGATGCCGATCGTGTAGACGAACAGGATCAGCCCGAACTCGCGCACGAAGTGCATCACGTCCTTGTTGAAATGCACACCCGTTGCCTCGGCGACATGGCCGACGGCGATCCCGGCGAACAGCACCCCGCCGATGCCGAGCCCGACGGTGCCGATCTTGATGCGGCCGAAAAGGATGCCGAGGCTGCCCGCGACCGCCAGCGCGATCAGGGTCAGGGCGGTTTCGGAAAGATCGAAGAGCTGCGACATGGGGACCGGTCCGGTGGATCTGATCAGGGGGCGGATCTGATCCCGTCATGCACCCGCGGGCGATTTCAGGTCAACCGGCGATGGAACACAGCCGCCATGCACCCCGGGCATCGCTCGGGGCTTCGGGGCATGACGGGTCGCCTCCGCAGCAGTCTGGCGGGAAAAACGCCGCTACCCTTTTCGCAAGGAGTGTGTGAGCTCGGCGAGGATCGCCACCGCGATCTCCGCTGGGCTCCGGGCGCCGATGTCGAGGCCGACAGGTGCATGGATCCGCGCCAGCGCCTCCGGCCCCCAGCCACGCGCCGCCAGCCGTTCGAGCCGTTTCGCATGCGTCCGCGTCGACCCGAGCGCGCCGATGTAGAACACCTCCGCGCCCAGCGCCGCCTCAAGCCCGGGGTCGTCGATCTTCGGATCGTGCGACAGCGTCACCACGGCGGTGCGGGTATCGAGCCCGATGACCGCGACCACCTCGTCGGCGAAAGCCTCGCGTATGTCCTCGCCCGGGAACCGGTGTTCGGCGGCGAACGCGCCGCGGGGGTCGGCGACAATCGGGTCGAACCCGGCAAGCCGGGCCATCGGCACCAGCGCCTGAGCGATGTGCACAGCCCCGACAATGAGCAGCCTTGGCCGCGGATTATGAATGGCAATGAAGGTGGTACCGTCCTCTTCTAAACCTGACCGGTCGGCGCGGAACCGGTCGGGAAACTCCGCGCGCCGGGCAAGCCGGTGCTGCCATGTATTCGTGTCGACCACGTAGGCCACCGGCTCGCGCGCGGCCCGCGCGGCGACCAGCGCTTCGAGCAGCGCGGCGGGCATACCGGCGCCCACCGGCTCGACCAGCACCCGGATCGTGCCGCCGCAGGCCAGCCCGACGGCAAAGGCGTTGTCGTCCGACACGCCATAGCTCACGATCCGTACGCGGCCGGTGTCCAGCGCGTCCTGCGCCTCGGCCACCACCGCGCCCTCGACACAGCCGCCCGACACCGAGCCCTCGATCTCGCCGGCGGCCGAAACCGCGAGTTGGCTGCCCACGGGCCGCGGCGCCGACCCCCAGGTTTCCACCACGGTCGCGAGCGCCGCGCCCCGGCCGTCCTTGTGCCACGCCAGCGCGATCGCGGGGATCTCGTCGTGGATCAACGTCATGTCGGCTCTCCCATCAGGCCTTGAGCGTTGCATCCCTGCCCGCTTGCCACAAGCCCGTGACGCAGATCGTCGCATTTCAATTGTACGCAGGTAAATCGCCGCTATCTTCGCGGCATGAACAAGACCCGATCCCATGTTTTCCCCGCCGGCTGGGGTGCGCTCGTCCCCGGGCAGGCCGAGGAATGCACGGCCCAACTCCAGTCGGAGCTGGGACCGGATGACCCGTTCTCGCCGTTTTTCGAGAGTGGCGCGATCCGGGCGATCGGAGGCAGCGTGAATTCGGATCACGTGGTGTTCGAGATCGACGACTGGGAGGCCCCCTACTTCGTCTCGCACCTGAGCTGGACCGCTCCGGACAAGCGGCCCGCCTTCCTGCAATGGTTGCGCCCGGGCACGCGGCCCGATCCCGGCGTCGTCCCGATCTCGAGCCTGGGCGAACTCGACGGTTGGTGCCCCTGAACCCGTACGGCGATGGGCCGGTCGGAGGGCCTGCCAAAACCTTCGGCAGTCGCGCATCACGCCCGCACCCGCCGCGCCCTTTCCGGACCCGCGAAAACCGCGCCCACCCGGCCCGGCCGGCGCGGCATCCATGACCCGCGCCCTGCCACACTTGTTTGTCTCCATCGCGGAAACGATTGCTATTTCCCGCCCGATTTGAGACTATTTTCTCAACAATCCGGCACGAGACCGGGAGCGGTCGGGCGGTTTGCGCCCGCGGCACAGCAGAACGGGCAGGCAAGCCATGACAGCATTCGCCACCAAAGGCGCGCGGCCATGAAGATCACGGCCGTGACCTGCGTCAAGAACGAGGGGCCGTTTCTCCTCGAGTGGATCGCGTTCAACCGGGTGATCGGGGTGACCGATTTCCTGATCTATTCGAACGACTGCAGCGACGCGACCGACCGGATTCTCGACCGGCTCGAAGAGCTTGAAATGGTCAAGCACCTGCCCAACCCGGCCGAAGGGCGCAACTACCAGATGGAGGCGCTGAAAGACGCGCAGCGCCAGCCGCTGGTGCGCGAGGCCGATTGGGTCTGGATCACCGATGTCGATGAGTTCCTCAACATCCACGCCGGCGACGGCACGATCCCCGAGCTGATCGAAGCCTGTGGCGATCCGGCGGCGATCTCCGTCAGCTTCCAGTTCTTCGCCAACGACGGCGTCGAGCTGTTCGAAGACCGCCCGGTGATCGAGCAATTCACCCGGTCGCACGATCCGGATGTCTGGTGCGCCGAGACCGCGCAGGAGATCAAGACCCTGATCCGGAAAGATTTTCCGGTGAAATACTACGGCGCGCACCGGCCATTCATGAAGGACCGTTTCGCCAAGGAGAAGAAGTTCCGCTGGACCGACGGGTCGGGCCGCGACGTGCCCTGGCGCTTCCGCCTCGCCGCCACCCGGCGGCGGATCCGCAAGATCCCCGCCAAGGGCGCGCGCCGCTTCGCCACGCTCAATCACTACGCGCTGCGCTCGCTCGACAGCTACCTGGTCAAGAACGACCGCGGCGACGTCAACCGCGACGGCCGCAACTTCGACGACACCTATTGGCGCGAGCGCAACGACCCGGCCTGGAAGGATACCTCGATCCACCGCTACCTGCCCGCGCTTCATGCCGAGCTCGACCGGCTGAAGGACGATCTGCACCTTGCCGCCCTGCACGAGGAATCGGTCTGGGCGCACCGCGACGCCCGCGACCGGCTGATCGCCGAGCCCGCCTACCGCGCGCTCATGGAGCGTCTCAAAGCGCTCCCGCACGAGAGCCCGGCCGAGCTCGCCCTGAAGGAGCTGATCGCATGAGCCCGATCCCCGAAGATCTGCGTGTCATCAACCTCGGCCTGCCGAAATCCGGCACCACGACGCTCGGCGAGGCGCTGAAACGGGCTGGCATGCGGGTTGCCGACTGGAAGATCCGCCCCGGCCAGTCGAAAACCATGCGCGGCTTCGTCGGCAAATTGATGTACGATGGCTACTACACCACCGGCGACCCCCTACATCATTTGTACGATTTCAACGCCTTTACCGAGATCGAGGTGATCCGCGAGGGCAAGAACCTCTGGCCGCAGACCGACTGGGCGCTGATCGCCGCGATCCGCACGCATTATCCGGCTGCGAAATTCATCCTCTCGCACCGCGACCCGGCGAAACACGCGGGCTCGATGCGCCGGTGGTCGAACCTCGGCAAGTCCCGCCTGCCCGGCAACGCGGTGCCGGGCCTTCCCGAAGGTTTCGGCCGCAACCCCGGCGAGCTCGAACGCTGGATCGAGGGCCACACCGCCTTCTGCCGCCAGGTCTTCAAGGGCGCCGACGACTACATGGACTACGACGTCGAAGACGACGCGGCCCGCGACCGGATCGGCGCGTTCCTGGGGCTCGATCTGCCCTGGTGGGGCAAAGCCAATCAAAACGACAACCACCCGGAAGGCGAGACCGTCTGATGCGCATCCTCCTGCATATCGGCCTGCCCCGCTGCGGCGCGGAAGCGTTGCAGACCCTGCTTGACACGAAACGCAACAAGTTTGCCGGCATGGGCACGCTCTACAGCCGCGTGCTCGGCAACAAGAACCACACCCGGCTCTACATGGCGGTCTCCGACCCCGGCCATATCGACCCGCTGCGCCACGCCCGCGGCTTCGCCCGGGCCGGCGCCCAGGCGCGGCTGCAACGGACCATTGCCGGTGACATCGCGGGCGAGCTCAAAAAGGCAAACCCCGAGACCTATGTCCTCTCCGCCTCGCAGCTCGCCACCCTGCCCAACCGCTCCGAACTGGAACGGCTGAAAGCGCTCTTGAGCGAACATGCCGACGAGATCCGCATCGTCGCCCATGTCGACGAGCAGACCCGGGTTCTGGTGCGCCACTACGCCATGGCGCTGGCCGAGGGGCGCACGACCTCGCTGGTGCGCGAGCTGGCACTGGCCGACACCCCGAACTGGCGCCGCGCCGCGCTGGTCGACTGGGCCAGGATCGCCCCGGCCACCCGGGTCTTTCCCGAGGTGCAGGCGGCCCCGCACTGGCTCGACTACACCAGCCTCGCCGCGCGCTGGGAACGGGTCTTCGGCGCGGGCACGGTGGAGCTCAGGGGCTACAACCCCGCCCGCTTCCAGGGCGCCGGTCTGGTCAACGAGTTGCGCGACATGCTCGGGATCGAGGAGAACATCGGCAAGGCGCCCGAGGTGCCGGTCGAGCCCGCCGTCGCCGCCGCCACGCTTGCGCGCTGGCGGCAGATGAACGAGGTCTTCGTGCGCCTGCTCGAGACCGGCCGCCACATCCCGCGCCAGCTCTGGGCCCGCCTGCTCAGCGAGGTGGCGATCGACGGCGACCCGCTCGACCCCGGCAGCCTCGGCGACCTGTCGCGCCGGTTCGCGCACGAAAACCTCGCGCTCGCCGTCCGGCATCCGAAAATCGGCAACGCATTGACCCCGCCCCAGCCCGCGCGGCCCTACATCGAGACCGACCCGAAATTCGGCTTCCGCGCCACGCAATATGCCGCCGCCTTCCTGCCGAGGATCGACCAGGTCACCAAGGAGGCGCGCCGCGCCGCCGACGAGGCCCGCAAGCGCCGCGAGCAGGGCGCGGCGGACGGCGCCGACAAGCTCACGCCCACCGCCGAGAAGATCCTCACTCCGCGCGCCAAGGAAAACTTCCATGCCCTGCGCACCGGCCGGTTCGCGCCGCACAACCAGATGGGCCGGGTCAACGAGGAAGAGCTCGCCGCCGCCTTTCCCGAAACACCGATGCGCCTCCTGCCCGAGGGCAACAGTGGCAACGTCATCGTAGGCTGCATGAAGAACGAGGCGCCCTATATCCTCGAATGGGTGGCCTACCACCGGATGATCGGGATCGACAATTTCCTGATCTACACCAACGGCTGCACCGACGGCACCGACGAACTGCTCGACCGGTTGCAGGCTCTGGGGATCGTTCAGCACCGCGACAACGACGCCTGGCAGGGCAACTCGCCGCAACAGCACGCGCTCGACATGTCCCTGTCGGAGCCGCTGATCGAAACCGCTGAATGGGTGATCCATATCGACGTCGACGAGTTCATCAACGTCCGCACCGGCAACGGCACGCTCGCCGATTTCTTCGCCCGCGTGCCCGATGCGACCAACGTGGCGATGACCTGGCGGCTGTTCGGCCACAACGGCGTCGAGACCTTCAAGGACGACCTGGTGATCGACCAGTTCGACCAGGCGGCGCCGAAATACTGCCCCAAGCCGCACACCGCCTGGGGCTTCAAGACCATGACCAAGAACATCGGGGCCTATGAAAAACTGTCCTGTCACCGGCCGAACAAACTCGGCGGCACACCGGCGCAGCCGATCAAGTGGGTCAATGGCTCGGGAACCGAGATGACGCCGAACTTCCACGAGACCGGCTGGCGTTCCGATCTCCAGTCGATCGGCTACGACATGCTCCAGCTCAACCACTACGCCCTGCGCTCCGCCGAGGGCTTCCTGGTCAAGCGCCAGCGCGGCCGCGCGCTGCATGTCGACCGCGGGATCGGGCTCAGCTACTGGGTGCGGATGGACTGGGGCGGCAACAAGGACGTCACGATCAAGCGCAACATCCCGCGGGTGCGCGCCGAGATGGCCCGGTTGATGTTGGACCCGCAGGTGAAACACCTGCACGAGGCGGGCGTTGCCTGGCACAAGGCCAAGGCGGCCGAGCTGCGCGAAACACCCGAGTTCGCCGATCTCTACGCTCAGGCGGTGGCCACCGATCTGACCGAGATGGAGCGGGTGGCCTACGCGCTGGCGCTCGATGTCGAAAGCTGAGGCGGAAAACCGAAAGGACCGGGCCATGGACGGCGACGGCGACGTGAGCTTCGAGACGGAGTCCGGCGTGCCCGGCGCAACGCCGCGCCTGTTGCGGTCGCGCGGGCTCCTGTTTCCCAACGACCCGAAATTCATCATCCGCAAAACCCGCCGGTTGCTGCGCACCAACGACTACGAGCGCCGCGAGGCCGATGCGGTGCGCGCGCTGGTGGGGCCGGATGACGTGGCCCTGGAACTTGGCGCCGGCATCGGCTTCATGTCGACGCTGATGGCCAAGAGCTGCAAAGCGAAGGCCGTGCATACCTTCGAGGCCAACCCCACCTTCATCCCCTATATCGGCCGGGTCCATGAGGCCAATGGCGTGGCAGGCAAGGTCACGCTGACCAACGCCCTGCTCGGGGCCAAGGACGGCACCGCGACCTTCTACGAGCGCGAAGACTTCGCCGCCTCGTCGCTGATCGAGAGCCCCGAGGCGATGACCAGCCCGGTGGTGGCCACCCACACGGTCCTGGTGCTGGACATCGGCCGGGTCATGGCCGAGATCCGCCCGACCGCGCTGGTCTGCGACATCGAGGGCGCCGAGGCCGAGCTCCTGCCGCTGGCCGATCTCTCCAGCGTCCGGGTCGCGGTGGTCGAGCTGCATCCGCAATGGATCGGCCAGAAAGGCGTGCAGGCGGTGTTCGACGCCTTCCATGCCGCCGGCCTCACTTTTTACCCGAAGACCTCGAACAAGAAGGTCGTCACCTTCCTGAAGAGCTGGTAATGCGCAGCACCGCGGTCGTCACCGTGCGCAACGAGGGCGCCTTCCTGATCGAATGGCTGGCCCACCACCGCGGGCTCGGCTTCACCGACATCGTGGTGCTGTCGAACGACTGCGACGACGGCACCGACGCGATGCTCGACCGGCTCGCGGACATGGGCGAGATTCACCACCTGCCGAACCCGGGGCCGCATGACGGCGGCATCCAGTTCGCCGGGCTCAAACGGGCCGACCGGCACGCGGCGGTCACCGGCGCCGACTGGCTGATGGCCCTCGACATCGACGAATTCGTCAACATCCACGTCGGCGACCACACGCTCGCCGCGCTGCGCGCCGCCCTGCCGGAGGCCGACGCGATCACCCTCACCTGGCGGCTCTTCGGCAATTGCGGTGTGCGCGACTATGCCGACACCCCGGTCACCGAAACCTTCACCCGCGCCGCGCCCGAGGTGATGCCCTGGCCCTGGCGGGCGTTCATGTTCAAGACGCTCTACCGCAATACCGGCGCCTACCGGAAACTCGGCGTCCACCGCCCCCGCGCCCCGGTGACGGAGAAGGCCGCGCAGACGCGCTGGTTCGACAGCCACGGCCGCGAACTGGCGGCGAGGGTCCGCACCCAGGGCACGTTTTCGCGGTTCGGCCGCCCGAACTACGGGCTCGCCCAGCTCAATCACTACCCGCTGGGGGCGATGGAGAGCTATATCGTCAAGCGCGACCGGGGCCGCGCGGTGCATTCCGACCATGCCCTCGGGACTCGACTACTGGACCGAACGCAACTGGTGCCAGGTCGAGGACACGAGCATCCGCGCGACCGCCCCACATGCCGCGCCGCACCGCGCGCGGCTGATGGCCGACCGGGCGCTCATGCAGCTCCACCACCAAGCCGTGAACTGGCGCAAGGACCGGTTTGCAGCGCTGATGGCGCAGGAAGAAAACCGGGCGCTGTTCGGCCGCCTGCTGCTCGCGCCCCCGGCCCGAGTCGTCGCCGCCGACGACGCCCGCAGGTTGTTTGCCTTCACCCGAGCGCCCGGCGCCGACTGAGCCGCACCCCGCGCGCGCCATTTTCCCCGCCATCCTGCCCGTTAGCGCCAGCAACCGCGAAAATCGGTATGCCTTGGCACACGAACTTTTCCCATTCTTTTCATTTTATTGAGGCGCGTCACCGAGTTTGTGGCGCGGAAATTTCGCGCGTTAACGCTATCATTGATGCGGATCAACGCTTAACGCGCGGAAACGATTTAGGTCGGGGGCGAACCTTGAAGAGGAGATAACTCATGGCCAAAGAATCCGCAAACTTCCGCCAACTGATCTGGTTTGAAGATCTTCGGCGTGAAGACGTGGCCGAAGTCGGCGGTAAGAACTCGTCGCTCGGCGAAATGGTGTCCCAACTCGAGCCTCTCGGGGTCAAGGTTCCCGGCGGCTACGCGACGACATCGGACGCATTCCGCAACTACGTGACATTCAACAATCTCGGCGACACCATCAAGCAAGCGATGGAAAAACTCGACGCCGGCAAGATCACGCTCCACGTCGCCGGCCAGACGGTGCGCGAAGCGGTCATCCACGGTGAGTTCCCCAAAGAAACCCGCGACGCGATCGTCGAAGCCTACCATGAGCTCTCGAAGCGTGCCGGACAGGCGAACGTCTCCGTCGCCGTGCGCTCGTCGGCCACCGCCGAAGACCTGCCCGACGCCTCCTTCGCCGGTCAGCAGGAAACCTACCTCAACGTGGTGGGCGAAAAGCAGCTGCTCGAAACCTGCCGCCTCTGCTACGCCTCGCTGTTCACCGACCGGGCGATTTCCTACCGCAACGTCCAGGGCTTCGACCACCTCGACGTGGCGCTCTCGATCGGCGTGCAGCTGATGGTGCGCTCCGACATCGGCGGCTCGGGCGTGATGTTCTCGATCGACACCGAGACCGGCTTCCCGAATTCGATCCTCATCAACGCGGCCTGGGGCCTCGGCGAAAACGTCGTGCAAGGTGCGGTCACCCCCGACGAATACCAGGTCTACAAGCCGTTCCTCGACAACAAGAAGCTCAAGCCGATCATCGAGAAACGCCTCGGCGCCAAAGAGATCAAGATGATCTACGCCGAGAACGACGACGACATGACCAAGAACGTGCCGACGTCGAAGAAGGAAAAGGAAAGCTGGGTACTGTCCGACGAGGAAATCCTCGAACTGGCCCGCTATGCCAAGACCATCGAAGAGCACTACGGCATCCCGATGGACATGGAATGGGCGCGTGACGGCGTCAATGGCGGCATCTACATCGTCCAGGCCCGGCCCGAGACGGTCCAGAGCCGGGCTCAGGCCGGCGCGATGAAGCGGTTCACGGTCAAGGACCACGGCCCCGAGATCCTGCGCGGCATCTCGGTCGGCGGCGCGGTTGCGACCGGTACGATCTCGCTGATCGAGGACGTCAAGGACATCGACAAGTTCATCGACGGCTCGATCCTCGTGACCACCATGACCGACCCGGACTGGGTCCCGATCATGAAAAAGGCACGGGCGATCATCACCGATTCCGGCGGGCGCACCAGCCACGCCGCGATTATCAGCCGCGAGCTTGGCGTGCCGGCGATCGTCGGCTGCGGCAACGCCACCCACGTGCTGCACCACCTGCAGGACGTGACCGTTGACTGCTCGAAGGGCGACGCCGGCCTGATCTACGAGGGCTACGCCGAGTTCGAAGTCGAAGAGCTCGATCTCACCCATATTCCGGACACCGACACCAAGATCATGCTCAACCTCGCCAACCCGACCACCGCCGCCCGCTGGTGGCGGTTGCCGGTCGACGGCGTCGGCCTCGCGCGGATGGAATTCGTGATCGACAACGCGATCGTCGCCCACCCGCTGGCGCTGCTGCAATTCGACAAAGTGAAGAAGCAGAAGGACCGCGACTTCATCGAGGAGCTGACCAAGGGCTACGAAGACAAGGGCGAGTTCTTCATCGAAACACTTGCCCGCGGCCTCAGCCGGATCGCGGCGCTGGTCTATCCGAACAAGGTCATCGTCCGCATGTCGGACTTCAAGACCAACGAGTATGCCGGCCTCGTCGGCGGCAAGCAGTTCGAGCCCAAGGAAGAAAACCCGATGATCGGGTACCGCGGCGCCTCGCGCTACTACTCGCCGGAGTACAAGGAAGCCTTCGGCCTCGAATGCAAGGCGATCAAGCGGCTGCGCGAAGAGATGGGCTTTGACAACGTGACCATCATGATCCCGTTCTGCCGCTCGCTCGAAGAGGCCGACAAGGTGCTCGAAGTGCTCGACGAATACGGCCTGCATCGCGGTGAGGGCGGGCTCGAGATCTACGTGATGTGCGAGATCCCGGCCAACGTCATCCTCGCCGAGCAGTTCGCCGACCGGTTCGACGGCTTCTCGATCGGCTCGAACGACCTCACCCAGCTGACCCTCGGCGTCGACCGCGATTCCGGCGGGCTTGCCGGATTGTTCGACGAATCGAACGAGGCGGTGAAGTGGATGATCTCCACGGTCATCGAGAAGGCGCACAAGACCAACTCCTACGTCGGTCTCTGCGGCCAGGCCCCGTCGAACGATCCGACCTTCGCCCAGTTCCTGGTCGAAGCCGGCATCGACACGATCTCGGTCACCCCCGACAGCTTCCTCGACGTGAAGGAAAACGTGGCGATCGCCGAGAAGGCGAAGAAGGCCAAGAAAGGCTGAGCGCCGGCGCTGTAGCGCTGATACAAAACGACAACGGACCGGGGCGCGGCACAAGCGCCCCGGTCTTTCTCCCCGCATGTTCAACCTTGGTTAACGCCGCCGGTGCATCATGTGAGGGAACCCGAAGCCAGAGAACAGAGCCCCCGAGGCTGCCATGACCCCATCCATAGACCTGCGCCGCAAGATCCAGCATGCCCTCGCCGCACAAGGGCAGTGCCCGCCCCGGACCAAGGGCCGCGCCGCGCCCGACCAGAGCGATCCGCCGCGCGACCCCGATTGGGCCGTGCGCGAAATCGTCGATGAGATGTTGTTCGAAACGATCCGTTAGGGCGGGAAGGCGTTTCCAAACGCCTTGAGCAAGCGGGTTCGAACCCGCTTGGCGCCCAGCGTCACCCGCGCGGGCCTGCCCGGCCGGGGCGCCCCCATGCGAAGGGCAGCCTCACACCACCGCGCGCGATGCCCCGGGCCGCCTTTCAGAACCCCGCCTGGAATACCGCCGACACCTCGCCCTTGACGATCCGCGCAATCAGCGCGCAATCCTCCCGCGATAAGGTCAGCGGCAGACGCAGATCGATCAGTCCCGCCAGCACCCGGTCGGTGCGCGCCATGGGCTCTGACGGCGCATAGCGCCAGCTGTCGTAGCGCGAGGTGAACCCGGTCGGCTCCGCGCCGCCGAACCACTTGAGCTCGACACCGCGCACCCCCGCCCTGTCGACCACGGCGCCCACCTTCTCCGCCGGCCAGTCGAGCAGCAGGAACTGGAAAGACGACATCACGTAGTCTTCCGCCTCGGGCCGTTCGATCACGGTGAGCCCTGGCGTGCCGGCGAGCCCGGCCTCGACCACCCGGTACCGCGCGTTCCAGCGCGCGCACTGGGTGTCGAGCGCGGCGAGTTGCGGCCTCAGCACCGCCGCGCGCAGGTTGTCCATGCGGCCCGAGATATTGGGCGTCTCATACTTGACCGCTTCGAACACCTCCTGAGCCGGGGCCGCCAGGTGCCGCTCATAGAGCATGTAACTGCCCGACATCATGACCATTTTCGCGGCCACCTCCGCATCGTCGGTGACCAGCAGCCCGCCCTCGCCCGAATTGAGGTGCTTGTAGGTCTGGGTCGAATAAGCGCCGACGATCCCGTGCCGCCCCGACAGCACCCCGTTCCAGCGCGCGCCCATCGTGTGCGCACAATCCTCGATCACCAGCAGCCCAGCCCCATCGGCGATGGCCATCAGCCGGTCCATGTCGGCGATATGGCCGCGCATGTGGCTGAGCAGCAGCACCTTCGCCGAACCGGCCTTGGCGGCGAGGTCGTCGAGGTCGATCACCAGCGCCTCGGTCACGCCGACGAAGACCGGTACCGCGCCCAGGCTCGCGATGGCGCCCGGCACCGGGGCCAGGGTGAACGCGTTGGTCAGCACCTTCTCGCCCGGTTTCACCCCGACGGCGCGCAGCGCTGTGGCCAAGGCATAGCCGCCCGAGGCGACCGCGAGCGCGTATTTCGCGCCCATGAAGGTGGCGAACTCCTGCTCCAGCAACGCGGCCTCGGCGGTCTCGCCGGGGATCGTGTTGTAGCGGTGCAGCCGGCCCGATTGCATGACCCGCATCGCCGCCTCGATGGCGGCCGCGGGCAGCGGTTCCTGCTGGGTGAAACTTCCGGTGAAGACCTCGTCGCTCATGACGCGAGACTGGTGCGCGGGCGGGTCGAGGTCAAGCGGCGCGCGCTCACCCGATCAGCGCCGCGACCAGCGCGTCGAGCCCGTCGAAATGGTCGAGCGTGGCCTCCGGCGCCAGCGCCTCCACCCCGCGCCCGTCCGGCCCGAAGGTCACCAGCACGCAAGGAACACCCGCGGCCCGCGCGGTCTCGCGGTCGGTTTCGGTGTCGCCGACGAGAAGCGCGCGCGCCGGGTCGCCCCCCGCCCGCTCGACCGACGCCACCAGCGGCGCCGGATCGGGCTTGCGCACGGTCAACGTGTCGGCGCCCACAAGCGCGTCGAACAACCCGCGCACCCCGAGGCTCTCGAGCAGCCGGTCAGCCATCTCTTCGGGCTTGTTGGTGCAGACCGCGGTGGCGTACCCCGCCTGCCCCAACCGTTCCACCGCCGCGCGTGCCCCCGGGTAGAGCCGCGAGTGCACATCGAGCGCGCCGCTGTAGGCGTCGAGCAGACGGGGATAATCAGTCTCGACCTCCGCCGCCCCCGCCGTGCCGCTGCGCGAAAACCCAAGGCCCAGCATCGCGCGCGCGCCGCGGAAAGCGGTGCGCGCATCCGCGACCGGGTCGAGCAGATCGCCCAGGCCCCGCGCCCGAAAGCAGCTGTTGGCGGCGGCGATGAGGTCGGCGGAGGTGTCCGCCAAGGTCCCGTCGAGATCGAAAACTACCGTGCGCATATGGCCTCTCCACCGAAACTCGCTGTTCGCACCATGGGGCTTGCAGCCTGTCGCGTCCCGGTTAAAACGGGCGCAACGGATTTGAAAGAGAGATCATGTCAGTAAGCCTCATTGTTCTCGCCGCAGGTCAGGGCACGCGGATGCAGTCCGATTTGCCGAAAGTCATGCACGAGATCGGCGGCGCGCCGTTGTTCGCGCATGCGCTGGCGAGTGGCCGGGCATTGGAGCTCGAGCGCACCGTCCTGGTGGCCGGCCACGGCTTCGAGGCGGTCGAGAAGTCCGCCAAGGCACTCGACGGCGAGATCATCGTCGCGCGCCAGGCCGAACAACGCGGCACCGCCCATGCCGTCGCCCAGGCCGGCGCGGCGCTGGCGGGCGTTGCCGGCGACGCGGTGGTGCTCTACGGCGACACGCCGTTCATCCGCCCCGAAACCCTGGAAGCGATGGCGGCCGCGCGCGAAACCGGCGCCGACGTGGTGGTGCTCGGCTTCGAGGCGGCCGACCCCGGGCGCTACGGCCGGCTGGTGGTCGAAGGTGGCGCGCTCACCCGGATCGTCGAATTCAAGGACGCCACCGCCGCCGAGCGCGCGATCACCCTGTGCAATTCCGGCGTGGTCATGGCCGATGCGGGCGTGCTGTTCGAACTCGTCGCCGCCGTCGGCAACGACAATGCGGCGGGCGAATACTACCTCACCGACATCGTCGAGATCGCCAACGCCCGCGGGCTCACCTCGGTCGCGGTCAGCTGCGACGAGGCGGAGACGCTCGGGATCAACACCCGTGCCGAGCTCGCCGCGGCGGAGGCGATGTTCCAGGCCCGTGCGCGCGACGAGGCGCTGGGAAACGGGGTAACGCTGATCGCCCCCGGCACCGTCTATTTCGCTCAGGATACCGTCATCGGCCGCGATGCGGTGATCGAACCCAACGTCGTCTTCGGCCCCGGCGTGACGGTCGAGACCGGCGCGCGCATCCGCGCCTTCTCCCATCTCGAAGGCTGCCATGTGAGCCGTGACGCCATGGTCGGGCCCTATGCCCGCCTGCGGCCCGGCGCGGAGCTCGCCGAGGGGGCCAGGGTGGGCAATTTCGTCGAGATCAAGAACGCCGAGATCGCCGAGGGCGCCAAGGTCAACCACCTGTCCTATATCGGCGACGCCTTCGTCGGCGAGGCGGCCAATGTCGGCGCCGGAACCATCACCTGCAACTACGACGGCGTGTTCAAGCACCGCACCCATATCGGCGCGGGCACCTTCATCGGTTCGAACACGATGCTGGTGGCGCCGGTCACCGTGGGCGACGGCGCGATGACCGCAACCGGCACCGTGGTCACCCGCGACGTGCCCGCGGGCGCGATGGCGGTGGGGCGTGCGAAGATGGCAATCAAGGACGGGTTCTGGACCCGGATGTATGCCAAGCTGAAGGCCAAGAAGGCCAGGGAAAACACGTAGCTCCGAAAAGCGGACCGGAGGCGGGCCGAAAACGCGGCACAGGCGGCAAGGTCGCGGGTTCGGGCACCCAGGACGACGGGGCACCGCGCCGGACGCCCTGCAGCCGGCAAGGCCACCGCCATCGACAAGCCGCGCGCCACCGCGCAGAACCGGGGAAAGCAGACCAATGGCCAAGCAGTTCGACGCGCTCACGGAGGACCACCGCGCCTTCATCGAGGCGAGCCACATCTACTTTGTCGCCACCGCAGCCGCGACTGGCAGGGTCAACCTCTCGCCGAAGGGCATGGACAGCCTGCGTGTGCTGGGCCCGAACCGGATCGTCTGGCTCAACGTCACCGGCTCGGGCAACGAGACGGCGGGGCACCTCATCGATACCAACCGGATGACGTTGATGTGGGCGGGGTTCGAGACACGTCCGCTCATCCTGCGCGTCTATGGCAGCGCCCGCATCCTGCACCCGGGCGACACCGGTTGGGCGGCGCGCGCCGCCGAGTTGCCCGATCTCCCCGGCGCCCGGCAGATCTTCGATCTGGACGTCGACCTCGTCCAGAGCTCCTGCGGCTTCGCGGTGCCCCGTTTCGCCTTCGCCGGGGAGCGCGACACGCTCATCCGCTGGGCCGAAAACCAGGGCGACGACGGCGTTCGTGCGACCTGGGACGAGAAGAACCGCACCACCATCGACGGCGCCCCCACCGGCATATTCGGAGACGACGGATGACCCCCGAAACCGCCCTCGATGCCCTCGCAGCCGCCGCCGATCCCGGTCGGGCGGAACAGGTCGCGGCCTACATGAAGGTCGAACGCCCCTATCTCGGCGTGCCGATGCCCGAGGTCAACGCGCTGAGCCAGGACTGGCGGCGGACGCTCACGCTCGACGAACGGGTCGCGCTCGCCGAGGCGCTCTGGGCTACGAACATCCACGAGGCGCGGATCGCGGCGGCAAAACTGCTGACCCAGGCGCGGATCAGGGGCGACGACGCGGTGTGGCGTCTGATCGTGTCGTGGCTCCCCGATTTCGACGGCTGGGCGATCGCCGATCACGTCTGCATGGCCGGACAGCGCCGGGTTGTGGCCGAGCCCGCCCGGCTCGACGAGGTCGAGGGCTGGACCGCGTCCGACCACCTCTGGACCAGGCGCGCGGCGCTCGTCATCACCCTGCCCTGGACCAAGCAGAACCACCCCAAGCCCGAGGAACTCGCGGCGCGCGACCGGGTGCTGGGCTGGGCTGCTGGCTATGTCGATGACAAGGAATGGTTCATCCAGAAGGCGGTAGCCTGGTGGCTGCGCGAGCTGTCGAAGCACGACCCCGACCGCACCCGGGCTTTTCTCGCGGAACACGGCGACCGGATGAAACCTTTCGCGCGCAAGGAGGCGGGCAAGTACCTCGGCTGACGGACGTCGGCCACGGCGGCGAGACGAAGCGCCGCGAGCCGCGTGCCTCAGAACAGCTCGAGCTGATCGCCCGGTTTCGGCGGCACCCGGAACAGATCCGTCCTCAGCTCCGGCAGCCCCGTCGCCAACCCGAGACGCTTGACCGCGAGGTTGAACCGCGCCCCGATAAGCCGGGCATAATGCCCCTGCCCGCGCATCCGCCGCCCCCATTCGGCGCTGTAATCCTTGCCCCCGTGCATTTCGCGCACCCGCGCCATCACCCGCTCGGCCCGATCCGGGTAGTGCTCCGAGAGCCAGTCGCGAAACAACCCGGCAACCTCGTGCGGCAGCCGCAGCATGATCCAGCTGGCCGCCTGCGCGCCGGCCTCGGCACCGGCCGTCAGGATCGCTTCGAGCTCCGGATCGGTTAACGCCGGCACCACCGGGGCGACCATCACCCGCACCGGAATGCCCGCCTCCGCCAGCACCCGGACCGCCGCCAACCGCCGGGCCGGCGCCGGCGCGCGCGGCTCCATCGCCCGGCTGAGCCCCGGATCCAGCGTGGTCACCGAGATCCCGACCTGAGCGAGCCCCTGCCCGGCCATCTCCGCAAGGATGTCCACGTCGCGCTCGACCAACGCGCCCTTGGTCACCACCGCGACCGGGTGGCGGTGATCGCGCAGCACCTCGAGCACCGCGCGCATGATGCCGCCGGTCACGCTCGACCGGCTGGTAGGGATCGGTGTTGGTGCCGATCGCCAGAACCTTCGGCGAGTAGCCGCGCCGCGCAAGCTCGCGTTCCAGCTGGCGCGCCGCCCCGGGCCGGGCGATCAGCTTGGTCTCGAAATCGAGCCCCGCCGACAGCCCGAGCCAGGCGTGGCTGGGACGTGCGAAGCAATAGATGCAGCCATGTTCGCAGCCCCTGTAGGGGTTGAGCGACCGGTCGAAGGGCACGTCCGGCGAGGTGTTTCGGGTGATGACGCTGCGCGGGCGCTCCTCGCGCACCTCGGTCCGGAGCACCGGCAGCGGCTCGTCCACCGGCCAGCCGTCGTCGACCGCGACCCTGTCGTGGCGCTCGTAGCGCCCGGCCGCATTGGTCGCCGCCGCGCGCCCGCGCCGGCGGTCGTGGGGAATCTCGGGGATCTCGGTCGTGCTCATACGGCGAGAATGGAACAAACCACGAACGCACGCAACAGCCTCATGTTTCCCATGAGGATTTTTCACTCAACAGGGCCGCCCAGGGGGAGTATGGGTCGGCAAATGCTCCGCGCGCGTCGCAAATCGACCAGCCCGCGCGGGGCAAACCGGCTGAGGCTGGTCACGATGAACCCCGGTGTGGCAATGTGCCCACCCGACCCGAGGACAGCGCCCATGGCGGACGAAGAAGACGACCTCATCCTCTCGGAACTCGACGACGAGGAACTCACCGCGCAGATGCACGACGACCTCTACGACGGTCTCAAGGACGAGATCGTGGAGGCGACCAACATCCTGCTTGCGCGCGAATGGGCCCCCTACCGCGTGCTCACCGAAGCGCTGGTGGCCGGCATGAAGGTGGTCGGCGACGATTTCCGCGACGGGATCCTGTTCGTCCCCGAAGTGCTCCAGGCCGCCAATGCGATGAAGGCGGGCATGGCGATCCTGAAACCGCTGCTGGTCGAGACCGGCGCGCCGAAGATCGGCAAGATGGTGATCGGCACGGTCAAGGGCGACATCCACGACATCGGCAAGAACCTTGTCTCGATGATGATGGAGGGCGCGGGCTTCGAAGTGGTCGACCTCGGCATCAACAACCCGGTCGAGAACTATCTCGAGACCGCGGCGCGCGAAGAGGCCGACATCATCGGCATGTCGGCGCTGCTGACCACCACCATGCCCTACATGAAGGTGGTGATCGACGAGATGGTCGCGAAAGGCATCCGCGACGACTACATCGTTCTGGTCGGCGGCGCGCCGCTGAACGAGGAATTCGGCAAGGCGATCGGGGCCGATGCCTATTGCCGCGACGCCGCGGTGGCGGTGGAGACGGCGAAGGACTTCATGGCGCGCAAACACAACGTGCTCGCGGGGTAACCCGCTTGCGCGCCCGGACCCGTCACTCCAGCGGGGGCCGCGGGATATCGGGGGCGTCACCTCCTGGCGCAGGGGCCGGTCTGTTGACGGCGCCGCCCCGCCGGGCCGCAAATTACGGCCAAGATACGCCTCACCAGCCCGGTGATCACACCCCAGGGGCGGGTGCAGCGCGTACATGACCGTTCAAAGGCGCACAGCGCTCCAGCGCCCCGCAAGGGCCGCGCGCATGGCAGGGCCCGGCCCACCCGTGACCTTGATTGTCAGGTTCAAGCGGCAGTCCTTCTTCGCGGAAAGACCCGGTCGTCAACCGGCGAACACATCCAGCTCATGAAGCCCGGTCAACCCGACCTCCAACAGCCGCAGGGCGGGCAGCGAGATCCGGCTGCCGGCCCCCGGATCGCCCTCGATCGGGCGCAATTCCACCTGCACGCTCTTGCCGGTCGTCACCGCCACGACCCGACCGGCGCGCGCCGCACTCACCAACGGCGTTTCCAGCCAGAACCCGGGGTCGGCCGGGTTGCCGAGGGTCGCCACGGTGCGCCCGACACGGGCCTCCCCGCTGACCGCGCCTCGTGCGGCCGCGGCACGTTCCTGCGCGGTTGTGGTGTCAAACTGCTCGACCGTTACCGCGTCCGCGCCGGGCATGGCGCGCCCGCCGGGCCGTGGCATCGGCCGTATCTGGCCATCCGCGGGCGCCAACCCGGCGTTCGACCGGTTGCCGTCCCTCGTGCAGCCCGACAGGCCAAGGGCGAAGGCGAGAATCACGGCCGGAAAGAACAGGTTCGACAGGCGTTTCATGCCGCCAAGACTAGGCGCAAACGAAGCCGTGAACAACGCCCCGAACGCTTGCGCAGCGGCGACTGCGGCCCTAGGGTCGCGCCATGAATACGCGCGCGCTGATCGACCCGTTCCAACGCCCGGTCACCTACTTGAGGCTGTCGGTGACCGACCGCTGCGATTTCCGCTGCACCTATTGCATGGCGGAAGAGATGACCTTCCTGCCGAAGAAGGATCTCCTGAGCCTCGAAGAGCTCGACCGCATGGCCAGCGCCTTCATCGGGCTCGGGGTGCGCAAGCTGCGCGTCACCGGGGGCGAACCGCTGGTGCGGCGCGATATTCTCACTTTTTTCCGGGCCATGCGCCGCCACCTCGACAGCGGCGCGCTCGACGAGTTGACCCTCACCACCAACGGCTCGCAGCTCCACCGGTTCGCGGGCGATCTGGTCGAGGCCGGGGTGGCCCGCGTCAACGTCTCGCTCGACACGCTGGATCCGGACCGGTTCCGCACCCTCACCCGGCGCGGCGACCTCGCCAAGGTGCTGGCCGGCATCGACGCCGCCAAGGCCGCGGGCCTGCGGGTCAAGATCAACGCGGTGGCGCTCAAAGGCGTGAACGACGACGAGTTGTTCCGGATCGCCGAATGGGCCGCGGCGGGCGACATGGACCTCACCTGGATCGAGGTCATGCCGATGGGCGAGGACGGCCATCCGGATCGGATCGATCAGTACTGGCCGCTCGACGACCTGCGCGCCCGTCTCGAAGAGCGCTACACGCTCACCCCTCTTACCGAGCGCACCGGCGGCCCCGCCCGTTACGTGCGCATCGAGGAGACCGGGCAGAAGATCGGGTTCATCACCCCGCTTACGCATAATTTCTGCGAAAGCTGCAACCGGGTGCGCATGACCTGCACCGGCGAGCTCTACATGTGTCTCGGCCAGGAAGACCGCGCCGATCTGCGGGGCCCCCTGCGGGCGCACCCCGACGACGACACCGCGCTGGTTGCCGCCATCCGCGAGGCGATCACCCACAAGCCCAAGGGCCACGATTTCGACTACTCGCGCCAGCGCCAGGACGGCGTACCGGGCGGTCAGATGCGCCGCCACATGTCGCATACCGGCGGCTGAGCGCACAACCATCGGGCGTTTGTGCAACACTAATAGCGCTAACATTCGTATCTCTTGCAATTTCGACGAACTCGCCGTTGATTAGCGCCGAATGACACCACCCAGAGGAAGGCACATGCCCGCAAAAAAGGTTACCGACGAAGAGATCCGTAAAGCCGCCTATCTTATGTGGAAAAAGGAAGGCGCACCGCACGGCAGCGACCAGGATTACTGGTACAAGGCCGAGCAGGCGCTGAAGGGCGCGTCGGCCAAGAAGCCAGCGGCGAAGAAGACCGCCGCCAAGAAGCCGGCGGCAACAAAGACCGCCACCGCGCCCAAGACCACGGCGGCCAAGAAGCCCGCCGCCAAGAAGACCACGACCCGGAAGACGGCGGCCAAACCGGCCCCCAAATCCAAGTAACTGGTCCGGGGCGCTGGCCCCGCGCGCGCGTCTCAAGACATCGGACAACGCCCGGCACGGGCGGCATTTCTGCCGCCCGTTCGTGTTTTGGCCCCCCGGCCCGCCCGTCAAAGCCCCGGGCCGAGCTCCATGCGGCTTCCGTCGGCGAACCGGCCAAACCGGAACCGGTGAAGATCGTGCCCGGGCGCGCACCCCCGAACGAGGTCCGCAACGATGCGGCCGAACGCCGGGCCGATCCCGAAGCCGTGGCCACTCATGCCGGTGGCCAGCGTGAGCCCGGGGAGCGCGTCCACGACATCGACGACCGGCACGTTGTCCGGCATGGTGTCGATCATCCCCGCCCAGCTCTGCACCGCCGCGATACGCCCGAGCCCGGGAAAGGTTTCGGCGAAATCGCGCAGGATCCGGTCTGCGAAAGCCCGATTTGGCGGCGGGTTCAGCACCCGCATCCGCTCGAACGGAGACACCGCGTCGTCGGCCCAGCGCCGGGGCGTGCCCCAGGCATCGGGATAGCCGCGCGGCGCGGCGGGGCGCAGCGCGGTGCCGAACGGGTCGCGGGCGAACAGCGGCAGGAACCGCCGCAAGGCGCGAAAGGCGTCCGGCCCGACGAAGAAATCATGCGCGCCCTCGGGCGCCAAGGAGTAACCACCATCGGCGCGGCGGCGAAAGGCCAGCCGGTGATCGACCGCGCCGCCGGCAAACACCTCCCGGGCCGGTGCGGTGCGCACCACCGTGGCCCGGACCGAAAGCTGCGGTAGCGCCACACCGTGACGGCGCAAAAGCAGCGACGACCAGGCGCCGCCGGCAAGCACCACCGCACCCGCTTTCACCCGCCCCCCTTCGGCGATCACGCCGGTCACCCGGCCCGCCTCGATGTCGAGCCCGCGCACCGCCTGGCGCTCGCGGATCACCGCCCCCGCGCGCACGGCGAGGCGCGCCAGCGCGGGCACCGCGACGAAGGGTTCGGCCCGCATGTCGGTGGGCGTCCACATCGCGCCGGCCCAGCGGGTCGCGGCATCCGGCAGGAGGCGGGCGGTGCCCTCGGGGTCGAGCATCTGGGTCGAAACCCCGAAAGGCGCGGCGCTGTCCGTCCAGGCCTCGAACCGCGCCATCTCGCCCGCGTCCTTCGCCAGATAGGCGATCCCGCCCTGGGTGAGCCCGATGTCGGTATCGACCTGCGCCCCGAGCGCCGCCCAGAGCGCCTGCGCCTCCTGGGCGATGGGGATCTCGGCGGGATCCCTGCCCTGCACCCGGATCCAGCCCCAGTTGCGCGACGATTGCTCCGCCGCAACCCGTCCCTTTTCCAGCAGCACCACCGCGACGCCCGCCCGGGCCAGGAACAGCGCCGTGGTGACCCCGATCACCCCGCCGCCGATCACCACCACATCCGCCCGCTCGGGCAGCGCGCCGAAATGGTCCGGCGGATTGGCCTCTGAAAGCGGGAACGGACGCATCAGGCCTCGGTCAGATAGGCGATCAGCTTGTCGGTAAAGGCGCCGCCCGCCTCGAACTCACTCACCGCGAGCCATTCGTTGGGCTGGTGCGCCTGCGCGATGTCGCCCGGGCCGCAGACCACCGCCGAATAGCCCGCGGCCTGAAACTGGCCGGCCTCGGTGCCGTAGCTGACCACGTGGGTGGCGTTGTCGCCAGTGATCGCGCGCACCAGCATCTCTGCCTCGCCCTCGGTTTCGGGGCGCAGCGCCGGCACGTCGAACACCTGTTCGATTTCGATCCGCGCCGCGGGGCGTACGGCCTGCATCTGCGCCTCTACCTCGGCCACCTTGTGAAGATAGGCGTCGCGCCAGTGCGCCATGTCCTCGTCCGGCACGACACGGAAGCCGAGAACGAAATTGCAGTCCTTGGCGGTGATATTGTTGGCCGTCCCGCCCGAGATCGTGCCGACATGCACATTGGTATAGGGCGGGTCGAACATCGCCGCCAGTTCGCCCGGCGGTTTCGCCATGTTGGCGGCATTTGTCGCGTTGGCCCACTCGATCAGCGTGGCTGCGGACATGATCGCATTGACGCCGGTGTGCATGATCGAGCTGTGCACCTCGTAGCCGATCACGTGGGTGGCGAACCCCTGCCCACCCTTGTGCCCGGTGACCGCCTGCATCATCGACGGTTCGCCCACGATCACGGCAGAGCCCTTGGGCAGCACCGGCTGCATCGCCGCGATCATCGGCGGCGCGCCGGTGCATCCCACCTCTTCATCGAAGCTGAGCGCCAGTTGCAGCGGGCGGCTCACCCCACGGTGCTGTGCCTCGACAGCGCCCCAGATCGCGATCGCATCGAAGCCCTTCATGTCGCAGGTGCCGCGGCCGAAATACTTGCCCGTCCGCTCGACCACCTGAACGGGTCGCTGTCCCAAGGCTGGCCGTCCACCGGCACCACGTCGGTATGGCCGGACAGCACCACGCCGCCCTCCTCCCAGGGCCGACATGGGCGAAGAGCGCCGCTTTGGTGCCCTCGTCGTTGTAGTCGCGGGTTGCGCGCATCCCGTGGGCGGCGAGGTAGTCCTCCACCCAGTCGACCAGGGCGAGGTTGGAGGTGTTGCTCACGGTCGGGAAACTCACGAGCTTCGCGAGGATGTCGAGGGCGGAGAGGTTTTGCATGGCGCGAGCCTGCCCCGCGGCCGCAGCCGGGTCAAGGAGACGCGTTTTCGAAAACGCGTCCGGAAGGCTTTTCGAAAAGCCTTGGACAAAACCCTTGAAAGGGTTTTCCCACGCGCGCCTCGTGCCGGCCCTACTTGTGGATTAGTTTCCGCCGCACCAACCGCCCCATCAACCAGACCACGAGCACCACCGGGACCACCAGCGCCGCCTTGGCCCAGAGCTTGTCGATGCCTAGCCTGTAGGCAACGGGCTCGACCAGGTAGCCGAGCAGCGACACCGCGTAGTAGCTGATGGCGACGACCGAGAATCCCTCGACCGTCTCCTGCAACCTCAGCTGCAGATCGGCACGCCGGTCCATGCTTTCGAGCAGTTTCTGGTTCTGCGCCGAGCGTTCGACGTCGACCCTGGTGCGCAGAAGTTCGGCGGCGCGCGCGGCGCGTTGCGCCATGTCGTCGATCTGGCGCTCGACCGATTTCACCGTGCGCATTGCCGGGTCGAACCGGCGCATCATGAATTCAAAAAGCGTCTGCCGCCCGTCCCAGCGCGCTTCACGCAGCACCCGGATCCGGTCGGACACGATCGCCTCATAGGCCCCGGTGGCGCCGAACCGGAACGAGGTCTCGGCGTTCAGGCTTTCGAGCTCGGCGGCCAGGTGCAGAAGCTCGCCAAGCTGCGCCTCGTGCCGGTCGCCCGCAGCCCCGAGCCCGCGCACCAGCGCCGAAAGCTCGTCCTCGATGTCGCCCAACCGCGCCTGGATGCCGCGCGCCCGCGCGAGCCCCAGCATCGACATTGCCTTGTAGGTCTCGATCTCGGCAATCCGGGTCACAACCCGGCCGACCCGGCGCTCGGTGATATCGGCGCCCGCGAAGACCGCGAACCGCATATGCCCGCCCTCGTCGATGCGGAAATCGCCCGCGACCACGGCCGCCCCGTCGAGCACGTCCGACGCCGCGACGCTTTCGGACACGAACCATGTGTCGATCTTCGCGCGCATGTCCTCGAGGCCGGGCCTTTGTTCGACCCGGATCAGCGCCGAGGTCACCCGCACGCCCGGCGCCGCCGCCAGCCAGTCGGCGGGGAAGACATCGAACACCTTGGGGTCGAACGGCCGGTCGGCATTGCCGTCGCCGAAGATCGTGTAGGTGACGAACTCGGTATGCTGTTCCCATTTCAGCCGGTACTTGCCGATCACGCCGAAGAAATGGTTGGCCCCTTCGGGCGGGTGCTGCGCGCCGAACCGGTCGAGCAGCGCGACCAGATGGGCGAGATCCTGGGCCCGGTCGCGCCCCGCGGCGTCAGACGGGCGCTTGATCGCCAGGAAGGCGGCAAAACAGGGCGCTTCGAGCGCAGGAAACGGGCGCGCGTGCAACTCGTTGGCCAGCGCGTAGCGCAGCTCATGGTCCTGGATCGTGGTCATGTCCGGCCCCGGGGATTTGGTCTCGCCTGCCTTCCGGCATACGGGATTTCCCGCTTTGCGACCAGTGGGTGCGGCACTAGGGCCGTTGCCCGCCCCCGGGGCCGTCGCGCTCCCGCGGCGGGGCCGGGGCACGTCACGCGCCCCGGCCGCCGCGCCTCCTCAGAGCACGATCACGTCGAGCGGCGGGAACCCGTTGAACCCCACCGAGGAGTAGGCCGAGGTGTAGGCGCCGGTATTGCGGATCACCACCTTGTCGCCCGCTTGCAGGGTGAGCGGCAGCAGGATCGGGCGCTTTTCGTACAGCACGTCGGCGGAGTCGCACGAGGGACCCGCGAGAATGCAGGGGCCCGCCGCGTCGAAGTCGCGCCCGGTCGCGATCTGGTAGCGGATCGCCTCACCCTCGGTCTCGGCAAGGCCCGAGAACCGGCCGATGTCGAGATAGACCCAGCGGTGGGTGTCGTCGTCCGATTTCTTCGACACCAGCACTACCTCGGCGAGGATCGCACCGGCTTCCGCCACCATCCCGCGGCCCGGCTCGGCCATCACCCGCGCGACTGCGCCAAACCGCTCGGTGACGAGCGCCATCACACGGGCGGCGTAGACGGTCGGGCTGTCGACCGGGTCGCTGTAGAAGGCCGGGAAGCCGCCGCCGATGTTGAGCAGCGTGGGCGCGTAGCCGCGCGCTTCGAGGTCGCGCCAGATCGCGGCGACCTGGTCGAGCACGCCGGTCCACATCTCGGCCTTGCGGGTCTGCGAGCCGACGTGAAACGACAGGCCGACCGGCACCAGCCCCAGATCGACGGCGCGCGCGAAAAGGTCAGGCACCATGGTGTCGCGGCAGCCGAACTTGCGGCTGAGCGGCCAGTCGGCCTGGCTGTTCTCCACCAGAACGCGGATGTAGACCTCGGCGCCGGGCGCGTTCTCGGAGATCTTCGCGAGCTCTTCGGCGGCATCGGCCGCGAACAGGGTCACCCCGGCGTGGTGCGCGAACCGGATGTCGGCCGGTTTCTTGATCGTGTTGCCGAACGAGATCGCATGCGCCTCGGCCCCCTGGCTGAGGCAGAGCTCGATCTCGCCGCGCGAGGCGGCGTCGAAATGCGACCCCTCCGCCACCAGCCGCTCGATGATCTCGCGGGTCGGGTTCGCCTTCACCGCGTAGTGGATCTGCGCAAAGCCGAGGCCACGCTTCAGCGCGTGGTATTGCTGGGCGACACGGTCGACATCGATGAAGAGGGTCGGACGGTCGACCTCGAACGAGGCAAGCGCGGTGTCCATGCGGGAAACGGGCGCAAAAGCGCCGGGGGCAGCATAGGTCATCTGCATCTCCAAAAGACAGGGGCCATACCCCAAGGTTCCAAGGAGACGTTACCGTCGCTGCATAAACGCGTACCCGTATTGTGTTGCCCGGGCGTGGCCAGAGGCGCGTGCGTTGGCGTCTTGAAGGCGCATATGCGGCGGGTTCGCGATTCACGCAAGGATTTTTTCGCCGCCCGTGCATTTTTTCGCGCAACCCGGTATGCGGGGCCACATGAGCCGACTGATCCTGTTCAACAAGCCGATGAACGTGCTTTCGCAATTCACCGATGCGAAGAGCCCCTCGCCACGTGCGACACTGTCCGACTACATCGATCAACCCGGCGTCTACCCTGCGGGCCGGCTCGACCGCGACAGCGAGGGGCTTTTGCTGCTGACAGACGACGGGAGGTTGCAGGCGCGGATCGCAGATCCCAAACACGCGCTCGGCAAGACCTATCTCGTCCAGGTCGAAGGCGCGCCCGAGGAGGCCGACCTCGCCCCCCTGCGCCGGGGCCTGAGGCTCAAGGACGGCACGACCCTCCCCGCCGAGGCGCGGTTGATCGACCCGCCGGATCTATGGGCGCGTGACCCGCCGGTGCGGTTTCGCAAATCCGTCCCCGACTGCTGGCTCGAACTCACCATCTACGAAGGCCGCAACCGCCAGGTACGCCGGATGACCGCCGCGGCCGGCTTCCCGACCCTCAGGCTGGTGCGCTGGCGGGTCGGCGACTGGACGCTCGACGGGCTGGCACCGGGGGACTGGCGCCAGGCATGAGCCCGGGCGCCCTCAGCGCTTCTTCTTCTTGCCCTTTGCCTTTTTCGAGGCCTTGCCCTTGGACTTCGGCTTAGCATCGGCCTTGCGCGCGGCCTTCCCGGCCTTGCCCTTCTTCGCCTCCGCCTCGCCCGACTTTACCTCCGCCTTGGCGGCGGCCCGGGCCTCGGCTTTCGCGGCCTTCGCGGCGGCCTTGGCGCGCTTCGCGGCCGCCTTGGTATCTGCCTTTTCGGCCTTGGCAGCGGCCTTGGCACGCTTCGCGGCGGCCTTGGTTTCTGCCTTCGCGGCCTTGGCAGCGGCTTTGGCGTCCGCTTTGGCGTGTTTTTTCTGCTTTGCGGCGGCCTTTTTCGCCGCCTTGTTCAGGGTTTTGCCCGATCTCCTGGTCTTGCCGTCTGCCTTGGCGGCTGTCTTCCCGGGCGTCTTCGGTTTGTCCGAAACCGCCGCGCCGGCGGCATCCGTCCCGACCGCCGCACTGCCCTGCGGCTGCGCCGCAGCGGCCGACCGGGGCGCCTTCGGCGCGGATTTCGGGGGCGCCTTCGGCGCAGGTTTGGGGCGCGCCTTCGGCGCAGATGTGGCCCGCGCCCTGCGTGTGCGCGGGACCGCGACCGGGGTCGCCGCGGGGCCCGGTGTCGAAGCCGGCGCGGCTGCCACCAACGCAGCCGCCGCGCTGCGGAAGGCTTCGGCCCGCGCAAGCGACACGCCGCGCAGCGCCGTCAGGCGGGCGGGGTCGGCGGCCGCCAGCGCGGCCGGTTCGGTGATCCCGATTTCGCGCAGCTTTGCGGCAAGCGCCGGGCCGATACCCGGAATGTCTGTAAGTCGTGCCATGAGCGTCTCCGAATACCATGAACATTATGGAAAGGGCCGGGCCCGAAGGCCCGGCCCCGACGGCCGATCAGGCTTTCTTGAGCGCTTTCTTGGCGTCTTTCAGTTTCTTCTCCTGCTTGGCCACCTTGGACTTGCGGGTTTTCACTTCGGCTTTGAGGGCCTTCACTTTGCTCTTCTTGGCCATGTTCTATCCTTTCACGTTTTCATTGCCCGCCCCGGAGTCAGACCGGTGCTCGGCGAGGAACTGGCGAACGAAACGCCGCACCTCTCGGGCGGCGCTGGTATCCACCTCCTCGCAAAGCTCGACAAAGGCATCGCGCTCGGCCTTGTTGATACGAACGATCAACTGCGCGTCTTTCTTGAGCTTGTCGCGCTTGGCCATGGAGTGCGGTCCTCGTCGGGCGGGTACCGCCGCTGTTACGCTATTGTCGTTCGTTTGTATATACATTTCAGTCGCCGCAGCCCGCCACGCGGCCGGGCAGCCACACCCGACGCCGCGCATCAGGTGCGCCAAGCCCACCCCTCGGGACAGCCCCCAACCGACGGAAAACGCAGCCGGACCACGAAAGTGCCCAACCAAGTGCAAGCTCTCGCCTCATCCGCGACATCTTGCCCGGCCATTTCGGTGTTCATTGACGGATCACCGACCATCACAGGACAGAAATCATGCGTATCAAATCATTCATTTGCGACGAATCCGGGGCTGTCACCGTGGACTGGGTTGTCCTCACCGCCGCCGTCGTTGGTCTTGGCGCTGCCATCGGGATCAGCGTCGCAACCAGCACGCTCACGCTTGCAGGCAAAGTGGGTGACGATCTTTCCACCGGCCGGGCGCTGATCGAACACGGCGTCGCGGGATAAGGCATCGCCATCGCGGATGCGCATTCGAAGCCCTGGGATGGCTTCGACGCGCGCCGCGACACCCGTCCAGGATCCGTACCCGGAACCTGGGTGATATCCGCATCTCGCCAGCGGTCGAGACGCATCGCCGAACCGCCAAAAAAAAGGCCCCAGCCGTTTTACCGGGCGGGGCCTTTTGCGTCTTTGCCGCGACGATCAGTCGATCAGCGGGATCAGGCTGTCCATCGAAACTTTCGCGTCACCGTAGAACATCCGCGTGTTCTCCTTGAAGAACAGCGGGTTCTCGATGCCGGAATAGCCCGTGCCCTGGCCGCGCTTGGAGACGAAGACCTGCTTGGCCTTCCACACCTCCAGCACCGGCATGCCGGCGATCGGCGAGTTCGGGTCTTCCTGGGCGGCCGGGTTCACGATGTCGTTCGAGCCGATGACGATGACCACGTCGGTCTCGGGGAAGTCGTCGTTGATCTCGTCCATCTCCAGCACGATGTCGTAGGGCACCTTGGCCTCGGCCAGCAGCACGTTCATGTGCCCGGGCAGACGCCCGGCGACCGGGTGGATGCCGAAGCGCACGTTCTTGCCGCGCGCGCGCAGCTTGTCGGGTGAGCTCCGACACCGACTGCTGGGCCTGCGCCACCGCCATGCCGTAGCCCGGCACGATGATGACGCTGTCGGCGTCCTTCAGCGCCGCGGCCACGCCGTCGGCGTCGATGGCGATCTGCTCGCCCTCGATCTGCCTGCGCGCTCGCCCGCGGCCCGCCGAAGCCGCCGAGAATGACCGACAGAACGAGCGGTTCATCGCCCGGCACATGATGTAGCTGAGGATCGCACCCGAGGAGCCCACCAGCGCGCCGGTGACGATCAGCAGGTCGTTGCCGAGCAAGAAGCCGATCGCCGCCGCGGCCCAGCCCGAGTAGGAGTTCAGCATCGAGACCACGACCGGCATGTCGGCGCCGCCGATCGCCATGATCAGGTGGTAGCCGATGAAGAAGGCGAGCAGCGTCATCAGGCAAGAGCGTCCAGAGGCCCGCGCCGGCGATGATACATGATCAGGCAGGATGACCGAGAGCGCCACGGCGCCGGCGTTCAGCATGTGCCGGCCCGGCAGCTTCGTCGCCGCCGATGAGACCTTGCCGGCGAGCTTGCCGTAGGCGACGATCGAGCCGGTGAAGGTGATCGCGCCGATGAAGACGCCGAGGAAGAGCTCGACCGCGCAGGATGGTGAGCTCGACCGCGGCTCTTGTGCGCGATCAGCGCGGCAAAGCCCTTGAGCGCGTCCTGCGCGCTCGGCGTCCATCGCGCCGACGCGCACCATCTCGAAATAGGCGTTGAAGCCGACGAAGACCGCGGCGAGGCCGACGAACGAGTGCATCGCCGCGACCAGCTGCGGCATCTCGGTCATCTGCACGCGCTGGCGACATACCAGCCGATGACGCCGCCGGCGGCGATCAGGATGGCCGACAGCAGCCACAGGCCCGAGCCCGGGCCGATCAGCGTGGCGAAGACCGCGAGCGCCATGCCGACGATGCCGTACCAGACGCGCGCGCTTGGCGCTTTCCTGGTCCGAGAGCCCGCCGAGCGACAGGATGAAGAGCACGGCCGCGACGATATAGGCGGCGGTCGTGAAATCCGAGTTCCATTCGCCCTGCCCTCCTTAAGATTTCTGGAACATGGCAAGCATGCGCCGGGTCACCAGGAAGCCGCCGAAGATGTTGATCCTGGCCATGAAGACCGAGATGCGCGGCAAGCAGGATCACCAGCGAACGAGCCCGAGCCGATCTGCAGCAGCGCGCCGAGGATGATGATCGACGAGATCGCGTTGGTGATCGCCATCAGCGGCGTGTGCAGCGCGTGGCTGACGTTCCAGATCACCTGGAAGCCGACGAAGACCGCGAGCACGAAGACGATGAAGTGCTGCATGAAGCTCGCCGGCGCGACCAGGCCGACGAGCAGCATCAGCGCGCCGCCCGACGCCGAGCAGCGTCGCCTGGTTGCCTGGTCTGCTGCTTGAAGGCGGCGACTTCGCTGCGCCGCGCTTCTCCTCGGCGTCGCTCCGGCGCCTTGGTCGGCTTCGGCTTGGCCGCGATCGCCTGCACCTTTGGCGGCGGCGGCGGGAAGGTGATCTCGCCCTGCGTAGGTCGCGGTCGCGCCGCGGATCACGTCGTCTTCCATGTTGTGGACGACCTTGCCGTCCTTCTCGGGCGTCAGGTCCGTCAGCATGTGGCGGACGTTGGTGGCGTAGAGCGTCGAGGACTGGGTCGCCATGCGGCTAGGGAAATCCGTGTAGCCGACGACGGTGACGCCGTTGTCGGTGACGATCTTCTCGTCCGTGACGGTGAGTCGCAGTTGCCGCCGCGCTCGGCGGCGAGGTCGACGATCACCGAGCCGGGCTTCATCGCCTCGACCATGTCCTTGAGCCACAGCTTCGGCGCCGGCCGGCCCGGGATCAGCGCGGTGGTGATGACGATGTCGATGTCGCGGCGCCTGCTCGCGGAACTTCGCGAGCTGCTTCTCGCGGAACTCCGGGGACTGACGGCGCGGCATAGCCGCCGGTCGCCGACCCGTCCTGCGTCTCCTCCTCGAAGTCGAGGTAGACGAACTCGGCGCCCATCGATTCGATCTGTTCGGCCACTTCCGGGCGCACGTCGAAGGCGTAGGTGATGGCCCCCAGCGAGACGCTCGTGCCGATCGCGGCGAGGCCGGCGACACCGGCGCCGACCACCAGCACCTTCGCCGGCGGCACCTTGCCGGCGGCCGTGATCTGGCCGGTGAAGAACCGGCCGAAGTTGTTGCCCGCCTCGATCACCGCGCGGTAGCCGGCGATATTGGCCATCGACGACAGCGCGTCCATCTTCTGGGCGCGGCTGATGCGCGGCACCATGTCCATCGCGATGACGTTGGCGCCCTTGGCCTTGGCGAGCTCGAGCCCTTCCTCGTTGCCACCGGGGTTGAAGAAGGTGATCAGCGTCTTCTCCTTGGTCAGACGCTTCAACTCCGTGTCGGTGGGAATGCGGACCTTGGCGATGATATCCGCCTCTTTCCACAGCGCCGCCGCGGTCTGCGACCACCGTCACACCCGCCGCCTTGTAGGCGGCGTCGGAAAAGCCGGCACCGGCGCCGGCGCCCTTTTCGATCAGGCAGTCGTACCCCAGCTTTTGCAGCGCGGCGGCGCTCTCGGGCGTCATCGCCACCCGGTTCTCACCGGCACTCACTTCCTTCGGAACCCCGATTTTCACGTTGGTCTCCTTCTTCAACTGTCGCCGAAGGCGGGCTCGCCCCCGGAATTGATTTTTTGTTTACGCGAAGCAAATCCGGATTTCGACCGAAACCGCCACCGCGAGACTTTTTATCCACGCCTTTTTCAAAGCCACCGCCGCACCTTTGCGAACCAGGCCTCCGCGGCCCGCCCGAAGGCGTCGACCAGCCCCGCCTCCTCGCCGAGAATGAAACGCCGGGTGATGAGCCCCATGAAGGCGGGCACGATCACCAGCGCGGGCAGCACGTCCCAATGCAGGATGGCGCCCGCCAGCACCAGCGCGTCGCCGAGGTAGATCGGATTGCGGCTCAGCCGGAAAATCCCCTGGCGCACGAAAGCGCTGGGCTTGCGGCGCGGGATGAAGGTGGTGTGATGGCGGACAAGCTCGAAAGCGCCGAGCCCCATCGCGCCGAGCCCCGCCGCGATCATCGCGTCGCCCAGCCAGCGCAGCGGGTCGACGCCGAAGCCCAGCCCAGGCAGCAGCCGGTCGAGCCCAAAGGCGGCGGCGAGCGCGCCGATCAGCCAGATCGGCGGAAGGTCGATCCATTTCAGGAGGCTCATGATCCGTCGCGCAAAGAAATTACTCGGACCGACGATGTAGCGCGAAGATTGTTGCGAGGCAATGGCAGCGTGTCCGGCGGCAATGCGTGCGGTCAACGCTGCACTGCGCGCAGGCCGCCCGGACCACGAGACCGACCCCGGTCGGGCCACGCCAAGAAGATCTCAGGACGTTTCGCCACCGCGCCGGTTTTCCCCCGGCGTTCGCTTCGCCCTCGAAATCCGCCCCAAGGCCTGCTATGGTTAATGAAATGCACGTCCGGACAATAACTGGCGGCAGAGAGGAAGAGCGGTGTTCAGGACCCCGAGCGCGATGCGTCATGCGTGGATCGGACCGGCGGGATGTCTCCCGTCCGGGCCGAAGGCCTGCGCGCGCGGTGTCGCAAGCCCCGCCTCTCGCCATGAGCAGGAGACAGCCCGATGGCCACGATGATTTCCGGGCTGGGCGGCCCCGCCGGCTACGGCGAAAACGTGTTTTCGACCACCACCAAGACCGCCGGCAACAATGACGACGGCTCCGTCTTCGTCGACATCTCGTCGGTCTTCGGCTCGGGGCTGGATTTCTTCGGCACCACCTACACCGGGCTCTACGTCAACTCGAACGGCAACATCTCGTTCGGCTCGGCCTTCACCGACTACCAGACCACCGATCTGTCGGCGGAAACCACGCCCCTCATCGCCCCTTTCTTCAGCGATGTGAACATCAACTCGGGCGGCGAGATCTACTGGGATCTCGACCCCACCGCCGGCACGGTCACCATCACCTGGGACGGCGTCGCGCCCTACACCGGCACCGGCAACAACTCGTTCCAGGTCGTCCTGACCGATACCGGCGGCGGCGATTTCAGCGTCCGGTTCCTCTACGAGACCATCGAATGGACGACCGGCTACAACCAGGTCGCCCAGGCCGGGATCACCGATGGCGGCAGCAACGACTACGAGCTTCAGGGCTCGGGCAACGCCACCCAGATGGCGGATTACGAGAACACCACGTTCGGCAACGGCGACAACGCCGGCGCCGCCAGCTTCAACTTCACCAGCGGTGGTTTCACGGTGCTCGACGGGGTCGTCGATGGCACCTCCGGCGCCGATCTCATCGACGCGAGCTACACCGACGCCGAGGGCGACATGGTCGACGGCGGCGACGGAACGGGCGCGCTCGGCCACGAGGACATCATCGCCGGGCGCGGCGGCGACGACACGATCGAAGCCGGCGCCGAAGACGATCTCGTCTACGGCGGCGGCGGCGCGGATTCCATCGATGGCGGCGACGGCGACGACACGCTCTACGGCGGCGACGGCGACTTTGCGCAGGCGATGGTGCTCGACTGGTCCGCCCAGGGCGCCGACAACACCTCGCTCGCCGCCGGCTTCACCCAGGACACCGGCGGCATCGACGTCTCGGTCAGCTTCACCAACGACGGCAACAACAACCCCATCTACCGGGTCGAGAGCACCGACACGACCTATGTCGGCACCGGCGAGACCTTCGATCCGAATTCCTCGCTCTATCTCTACGGCAACGGCGACGGCGACGCCTCGACCACCACCGATCGATTTCGCCGCCGCGACCGGCTCGGACTATCTCGACGAGGTCGAGAACGTCTCCTTCCGGATCAACGACGTCGACTGGGGCTCGGGCAACCACACCGATGTCATCACGGTCAACGCCTACGATGCCCTCGGCAACCCGGTCACCGTCACCATCACCCCGGACGGCGGCGACACCGTCTCGGGCAACACCATCACCGCCAACACCGTGGCCAACACCCAGGCCCAGGCCGACGGCTCGGTGCTGATCGAAATCGCGGGGCCCGTCTCCCAGGTCGAGATCAGCTACGGCAACGCCCAGGGCGGCACCCAGGCGATCTGGGTCTCCAACCTGCATTTCGACGCGGTTCCCGACCCCGCTCTCGACACCGGCGACACGATCGTCGGCGGCGCCGGCGCCGACGTCATCTACGGTGAAGGCGGCAACGACGTGATCGACGGCGGCGCCGGGGCCGACATCCTCGACGGCGGCGCCGGCGACGACACGATCACCGTTGGCGCGGACGACACCGCGACCGGCGGCGAGGGCGACGACGTTTTCATCCTCGACCCGACCGGCGCGCTCGGCGGTCCCGGGTCGACGATCACCATCGTCGGCAGTGAGACCGGCGAAGACGGCATCGGCAACTCGCTGAACTTCTCCAACCTGATCGACGCGGGCGATATCACCTATACGACCCCGGAGAGCGGATCGGTGACCCTCTCCGACGGGACGGTTGTCAATTTTTCGAACATCGAAAACGTCTTCATCTGTTTTACCGAAGGTGCGGTGATCGCCACGCCGCACGGGCCCCGGGCCATCGAAACCCTCGCCCCCGGCGATCTGGTGCTCACCCGCGACCACGGCCCGCGCCCGCTGCGCTGGATCGGCGCCAGCACCATTGCCGGCACCGGCCGGGCCGCCCCGATCCGTTTCGCCCGGCACGCCTTCGGCAATCCCCGGCCCTTCTTCGTGAGCCCGCAGCACCGGATGCTCTACGTCGGAACCGACGCGACGCTCTACTTCGATCAACCGGAGGTGATGGTGCCGGCCAAACACCTGGTCAATGGCACCACGATCCGTCGCGCCGAACGTGCCGCGGTGACCTACTACCACCTGATGTTCGATGCCCACGAAATCGTCCAGGCCGACGGCGTGTGGTCGGAAAGCTTCCACCCCGGCGCCGAGGGGCTGGGCGCGCTCGATCCACGCACCCGCGAAGAGCTTTTCGCCGCTTTCCCCGCATTGCGCGCCGACCCGCGCCACTACGGGGACACGGCGCGCACGGTGCTGCGGGGGTGGGAGGCCAAGGTGCTGAAAGCGGCGTGAGGTTCACTTGAAGCATCACTTTAACAACGTCGTATACACTATTGGATTCCATTCTTCTTATGGGCCTCCAAGATCACCGGAAATCCACCGGTGAGACGCGCCGTTCTCGTGATCTCCGTCCTCGCAAGCCTGCTCGCCCTCGCCGGTTTCGCCGGCGCGCTCCACCGCGCCGCCGACACCCTGGCGCTTGGTCGGCCGGTCTTCGGGCTCATCGCCCTCGGCGGTCTCCTGTCGGCCCGGTCCTGGCCCTGGCGCGCGGGCTTCTCCGGCATCGGCCTGGTCGCGCTGGCGAGCGTCGCCCCCTTGCTCCTGCCCCAAGGCCCCTCCGGCGATCTGCGGATCTACTCCAAGAACCTCTGGGCCGGCAATCCCGACCCCGCGGCCCTGGTGGCCGACATCGAGGCGGCGGCCGTGGACGCGGTGTTCCTCCAGGAAGTCTCCGACCGCAACGCGCGCGCGCTCGATCTGTTGCGGGGCAGCTTCCCGCACCAGCATGTGTGCCGGTTCCAGTGGGCGACCAGGATCGCAGTGCTGTCCCGCCAGCCTTTCGACGATGAACCGATGTGTTCCGAGGCTTTCGCCATGGCTGTCGGCGCCGATCCGGGTCGATGGCGACAGGATCTGGCTGGTCTCGACCCACCTCCCCTGGCCCTGGCCCTACGCCAACGCCGAGAACGAGACCGCCGCCGCCGCCCTGCTCGAGGGCCTGGACGCGCCCGCCGTGATCGCCGGCGACTTCAACGCCTTCCCCTGGACATGGCGGGTCCGGCGGCTGGCCCGGGCAAGCAACACGCGGGCGGCGGGACCGGTACGCCCGACCCTGTTCGTGCGCCGTGTACCGCTGCCGATCGACCTGGCCTTCGCCCCCGGCGGCGGCACCCTGGAGCGGCGCCCGCAACTCGGGTCGGACCATTTCGGGATCGTCGCCGACCTTGCCCTGACGCCCTGAGGCCGGGCGCGACCAACGCCTTTCGAAAGGCGTTCCCAAGCGATTTCCAAATCGCTTCGCCCCGCTCACAAAACCCGCAGATCGTCCATCAGGAACCCGTAGCGCGCGACGGCCGGCGCCACGATCAGCTCGCCGAGGAGCCGTCTCAACCGGTCCGACAGCTCCCCCGGCATCTCGCCCAGCACGCCCGCACGCGCCGACAGCGAAATCCGGCGCGACAGCGGTTCGACCGGCAGCGGGTGGAGCTCGACCGCATCGACGAAGCGGTGGGCGCGCAGCACCCCGAGCGGCGTGAGGATGGTCCAGCCCGCCCCCGCCGCCACCATCGCCATGATCGCGTGGTAGCTGTCGAGCTCGAACCGGTGGGCGAGGCACGAGGTCCTGGCGCGCGAGGTGTTCGGCGATCACCCGGCCCATCCGGTGCCGGGTCGAATACTGGATCAACGGCAGCGCGCGTAAGCTGGCGAGCCCGCCCGCCACCCCGCGCGGCACCGCGGCGAGGAACGGTTCCTCGATCAGCGGATGCACCTCCATCCAATCCGCGGGCGCGCCGATGTCGGCGGCCACGATCACGTCGAGCGCGCGGGCGTCGAGCTGGTCGTTGAGCCGGTGCGAGGGGCCGGTTTCGAGCAGGAACCGGGTCCTCGCGAAGCTCTCGGCCATCTCGCCGAGCAGCCGCGGCGTCACGTCCGCGTCGAGGTCCTCGATCATGCCGAGGCGCAGCCGCGACAGCACCGCGTGGTCGCCCATCGCCAGTTCCGCCCGCGCCTGCTCGGTCTCGTCGAGAATGATGCGGGCGCGGCGGCGAAACAGCTCGCCCGCCGGGGTCAATCCGAGCGGACGCGCCGAGCGATCGACCAGCAGCGTGCCGAGCGCGGTCTCGATATTGCTGAGCTGCTGACTGGTGGAGGAATTGGAGGCGCCGAGGCGGCGCGCGGCGGCCGAGATCGAGCGCTCTTCGGCGATGGCGAGGAAAACCTCGATCCCCCAGAGCGTGACCCGACCCGCCGTATCGACCATGTCCGAGATCCCCGGCCCGGGCGCGCTGCCCCGTCAGATGTCCTTGAGCTTGGCCTGCAACTCGGAGAGCTGCTTCTTGATCGCCGCGAGCTCGCTTTCGGATTTGTCGCCGTCGCCGTCATCCGGCTGCTCCGCCGATGGGCCGGTCGTGCCCGCCTGCCCCCATCCCTGCATCATCGCCTCGAGAAACGCGCGCTGCTGCGCCTGCATCGCCTCGAAACCCGGCATGGTCTTCATCGGGTTCGGCAGGTGGTCGAGGTTTTCCATCATCTTCGACTGGCCTTCGCGCAGCATGTCGAAGGAGGCCGCGAGGAATTGCGGCACGACGGACTGGGCCTGGGTGGTGTAGGAGCGCACGAGATCGGTCAGCACGTCCACCGGCAACACGCTTTCGCCGCGGCTTTCGTGTTCGGCGACAATCTGCAGCAGGAATTGCCGGGTGAGATCGTCGCCGGTCTTCAGGTCGATGATCTGCACCTCACGGCCTTCGCGGACGAAACCGGCGATGTCTTCGAGCGTCACATAGTCCGAGGTCTCGGTGTTGTAGAGCCTGCGGCTGGCGTAGCGCTTGATGAGCAGCGTGTCCTTTTCGTTGGCCAAATCCTGTCTTTCCTCCCTGAATCCGGGGCGTTTGCCGCGAATTTACCCCGCAGCATTCGCTTCACCGCGCGATCCGCGGCTCTTACCCTAGCGATAATAACCCTAGGCCAGCGCCGCGTGCAAAAGCAAGCGCTGCATCGCCGCATAATCCCGCGGGGCACGGGCCGCGCCACGAAAAAGGGCGGACCCGAAGGTCCGCCCGAAAATCCGGCCGGTGGGAGGAGGTACCGGCCCCGGATATCTTACTTGGCCGCTTCGGTGGCCTTTTTCGCGGCTTTGGTCACCTCGTCGGTGGCCTTCTTGACGGCGGCCGAGGCTTCGGCGCCCATGTCCTTGCCGGCGGCCATCATCAGCTCGACGGTTTCGGTCTGGACCGACTTGGCGATCTCGGCGAAGGCGGCCATGTTCTCGGCAGCGGTTTCGGCCTGGGCCGACGCGAAATCGGTCATCGCCTTGGTGTAGGCGGTGGCGTCGTCCTTGGCGGCGGTCACTTCACCGACCTTGGCGAGCGTGTCCTTGGTCCACTTGGTCGAGATCTCGGCCGACTTTTCGGCGGCCTCGAGCGCGACTTTCGAGAACTTCTCGCTCATCTGGGCCTGGGTCTTGAAGGCGTCTTCGAAGGCCGACATGTCGACCGGGAAGTTGCCCATCATGTCCTGGAACATCTTGGTGAAGTCGTTGGTGGTTTTCTTGGTCATGGTCAAAATCCTTTTTTCGGGTCACGGGGCGCCGGGGGTTGCCCCAGTATCATCCTGTGAGAAAGGATATGAATGCTGCAGTGCAGAAAGTCAAGAGAGTTTCTGCACTGCAGCATAAATTTTCGACACCCCTCGAACCGCCCCCGCGCCGCGCGCGGACTATCCGGTCGGTCCGGTCAGGTTGGCCGCCAGGGTGTACCCGTCACGTAGGTGCCGGGTGCGGCGCAGAGCACCGGGTGCCCGCCGTCGCCGGGTTTGCGGGCCGGGATCTTCTTCGCCGGACCGTGCGCCCAGCCATTCCTCCCAATGGAACCACCAGGTCGTGGCCTCGAAGAAATCGGCCCCCGCCTTCCAGTCGTCCGGATCCTCGGGCCAGGCCTCGTTCATGTAGTGGCCGTATTTCTTCTTCGACGGCGGGTTCACGATCCCCGCGATATGGCCCGATTCCGACAGGATGAAGGTCTTGTCCTCCGACCCCATCTTGCTGCATCCCGCGGTAACTCGACTTCCAGGCGGCGATATGGTCGGTCTCGCAGGCGATCGCGCAGAGCGGCACCTTGACCTCCTCGATCCTGAGCCGCGTGTCGAACAACGCAAAGCCCGAGCCGGTGCCCGCGAACTCGTCGCGCTGGCACAAGCCCGCGCAGGTATTGCACCGCCATCTTGCCCGGCAGGTTGGTGCCGTCGCCGTTCCAGTACAGCAGATCGAAGGCAGGCGGCCGCTGGCCGAGCATGTAGGAATTGATCGCCGGGCGGTAGATCAGGTCGTTGGCGCGCAGATAGGAGAAGGTGCGCGACATGAAGACGCGAGGACATCACCCCGGTCTCATTCGCCTCCTCCTCGATCCCGCCGACGAACCCGTCATCGAGGAAGACGCCGACCTCGCCCTGATCCGAGAAATCGGTGAGCGCGGTGAAGAACGTGGCCGAGTTGACGCTGTCGTCGCCGCGCTTGTGCCATCAACGACAACGTGAGCGCCAGCGTGGTGCCGGCGATGCAATAGCCGACGACGTTGACCTTCTCCTCGCCGGTGATCGCCTTCACCTCGCTCGAGCGCGGCGAGATAGCCCTCCTCGACATAGGTCTCCATCGTCACGTCGGCGTAGGTGACGTCCGGGTTGATCCAGGACACCACGAACAGCGTGTAGCCCTGGTCGACGATCCACTTGATCAGGCTCGATCTGCGGCTTGAGATCGAGGATGTAGAACTTGTTGATCCAGGGCGGGAAGATCACCAGCGGGGTCTCGTGCACCTTCTTGGTGGTCGGCGCGTACTGGATCAGTTCGAACATCCGGTTGCGATACACCACGCTGCCTTCGGTGGTGCCGAGGTTCTCGCCGACCTTGAACGCCTCCGGGTCGGACAGGGTGACGATCAGCTCGCCGTCGTTCCGCTCGAGGTCGCGGATCATGTTCTCGAGCCCGTCGACCAGCGATTGCCCCTCGGTCTCGATCGCCTTCTCCAGCGCGTCGGGGTTGGTGGCGAGAAAGTTGGTCGGCGCCATCATGTCGATGATCTGCTTGGAGAAGTACTCGAGCCGCCAGCGGTCGTATTCGCCCACCCCGTCGAGATCCTCGATCCCCTTCTCGATCGCCTCCGCGGCGATGAAATACTGCTTCTTCAGGGCATGGAAATAGGGATGCGTCTGCCACAACGGGTTCTTGAACCGGGGATCGGCCGGGGTGTCGTCGGCCTCGACCTCACCGCCCGCCATCAGCGCCTCCTGCGCCGCGACCGCGTTCTGCACCGCCTTGCCCCAGTAATCGATCTGCGCGGCCCAGATCTTCTCGGGGTGCGACATCGCCTCGCCCATCAACGCCCCCGCAGCCTTGGCCCAGAGCTCCGGCGTCGGCCCCTGCAGCGACGAGCGGATCGCTTTCTTGTGCGCCAGCGCGGTCGCCATGCGCTGGGTCAGCACCTCGATCCGGGCCAGATTTTCCTTGAGAGTGTCGCTAACTTGTGACGCCTCAATATCTTTTGTTGTCATGTCAATGAATCCGGCCTATCATTTCGCACCTGCAGCATTTGCCGCCGGGGCTCCTCCCTGACGGACAGGCTAGCTGACAGCTGTGTCCCGGGCAACCTTGCAAGGACGACGGGACAGCAGCGAACGGAGGACCGAACTTGCGCTTTATGGCCACCTACGACCTGATGGAAACGCTGCGCAACACCAACCAGTGGATGGGCGCGACCGCGCGCGCACTGGGCGCCTACCCGGCCGTCGCGGCCATGCCGAACCCGTTCATGGCCTGGTATTCGGCCTGGGGCGAGGTGACCGAACGCAGCTTCGCCCGGATGGTCGGCCAAGCCCGACTGGGGGATCTACTCGGTCGTCGGCCAGGACGGGCGCGACCACGTGGTCTCCGTCGAGAAGCTGGTCGAGAAACCGTTCGGCGACCTGGTCCATTTCGAGGTCCAGGGGCGCGAGCAGATGGCGCGCCGAATCCTCCTGGTCGCGCCGATGTCCGGCCATTACGCGACGCTCCTGCGCTCGACGGTGGCCTCGCTGCTGCCCGACGCCGACGTCTACATCACCGACTGGCACAATGCCCGCGACATCCCCGTCAGCGACGGCAAGTTCGATATCGAGGACTACACGCTCTACCTCGTCGAGTTCATGCGCGCGCTCGGACCCGACATCAACGTCGTCGCCGTCTGCCAGCCCGCACCGCTGGCGCTGGCCGCCACCGCCTATCTCGCCGAGCTGGATCCCGAAGCCCAGCCGCAGACGATGACCCTGATCGGCGGACCGATCGACCCCGATGTCGCCGCGACCGATGTCACCGATTTCGGCAGCCGGGTGGCGATGGGCCAGCTCGAAGAGCTGGCGATCCAGCGCGTCGGGTTCAAATATCAGGGCGCTGGCCGCAAGGTCTATCCCGGGCTGTTGCAGCTCGCCGGCTTCATGTCGATGAACGCCGACACCCACACCAAGGCCTTCACCGACCAGATCCGCGCGGTCATGGACGGCACGGCCGGCGACCACGACAAGCACAACAAGTTCTACGACGAATACCTTGCGGTCATGGACATGGCCGCCGAGTTCTACCTCTCCACCGTCGAGCGGATCTTCAAGAACCGCGAGATCGCGCGCAACGTCTTCACGGTCGAGGGCCACCAGATCGACATCGGCAAGATCACCGATGTCGCGGTGAAGACGGTCGAGGGCTCGAAGGACGACATCACCGCACCCGGCCAATGCGCCGCCGCGCTGCCGCTCTGCACCGGCCTGCCGGACGAGAAGAAGACCGGCTACGTCGAGATCGGCGCGGGGCATTACGGCATCTTCGCCGGCAAGTCCTGGCGCAACCACATCCGGCCGCTGGTGCTCGAATTCATCGACCAGAACGTCGGCGCGCATTCCGAACAAGCGACGAAGAAGCGGAGCAAGAAGTCCAAAGCGACAGCGCCGAAACTGAAGGCGGTCTGAGCGCGGCGGCGAACGCCCTTGCAAGGGCGTTCCCACGCGATTTCGAAATCGCGTCCCCAAGCGGTTTGCAAACCGCTTTCCCGCCCCTAACCCGACATCTCGTCCAGGGTCGCCTCCACCAGCCCCAAGTGCGCGGGCTCCGAAAACCGGTGGTCGGCATGTTTGACGAAGGTCAACCGCACGTCGTCTCCCTCGATATGGTCGAGCAGGTTCAGCGCCACCGCCCGCGCCACATCCGCGTCCGCCGTGCCCTGCAACAGCCGCACCGGCACGTCGAGCCGCAGCGGCCCCCGCAGCACCAGGTTCTCGCGCCCGTCCTCGATCAGGCGCCGCGTGATCGGATACGGGTCGCCGTAGTCCGACGGCAGATCCACCCGGCCCTCCGCCATCAGCCGCGCCCGCGCCGCATCCGAGAAGTCGCGCCACATGCTGTCCTCGGTGAAATCCGGCGCCGCGGCGATGCCGACGAACCCCGCCAGTTTCTCGGGGATCTCGCGCGCCAGCAGCGCCGCGATCCAGCCGCCCATCGACGAGCCGACCAAGACCTGCGGGCCCTCCGTCATCGCCTCGATCACCGCGCGCGCATCCGCCGCCCAATCGCCGATGCAGCCGTCGGTGAAAGCGCCGGAGCTTTGGCCGTGGCCGGAATAGTCGAACCGCAGGAAGGCCCGGCCCGCGGCGCCGCGCCCAGTCTTCCAGACGCCAGCGCCTTGGTCCCCTCCATGTCCGACATGAAGCCGCCGAGGAAGACCACGCCCGGGCCCTGCCCGTCCGTCTTGTGGTAGGCGATGCGCCGCCCCGTCGCGGTGTCGAGAAAGAATGTCTCGCCCATGGATGCCTCCTGTCGTCGTCGGCCAGGCTACGAGGGTGGCGAATCGCGTCGCAACGGCCAAACGCGCACGCCGCGTAGCCGTTGACTTCCCCGGCGTCGGGGGCACATCCCCCACACATAACCCGCAACCGGGCGTTCCGTGGGCGCCAAACCGACGAGGAGATGAGCCAATGGCCCAGATTTCCCTGACCTTCCCCGATGGCAATGCGCGAGCCTATCGACGCCGGCGTCACCGCCCGCCGAGGTCGCCGCCGACATTTCCAACTCGCTGGCGAAAAAGGCGATTTCCGCCACCGTGAACGGCAAGCATTACGACCTGCAATGGCCGATCACGAGGATGCCGAGATCGCCATCCACACGATGAAGGACGACGCCCAGGCGCTGGAACTGATCCGCCACGACGTCGCCCACATCATGGCGCGCGCGGTGCAGGAGATCTGGCCCGACGTGAAGGTCACCATCGGCCCGGTGATCGAAAACGGCTGGTACTACGATTTCGACCGCGAAGAGCCGTTCACGCCCGAAGACCTCGGCCAGATCGAGGCGAAGATGAAAGAGATCATCAACCGCCGCGATCCGGTCACGCACCGAGGTCTGGGAGCGCGCCGCGGGCGGTCACGTATTACGAGGCCACGAACGAGCCCTACAAGGTCGAGCTGATCGAGGCGATCCCGGGCGACGAGCCGCTCCGGATGTACTGGCACGGCCACTGGCAGGATCTCTGCCGCGGCCCGCACCTGCAGCACACCGGCCAGGTCCCGGCCGACGCCTTCAAGCTGATGAAGGTGGCCGGCGCCTATTGGCGCGGCGACAGCAACCGCCCGATGCTGCAGCGCATCTACGGCGTCGCCTTCCTCAACCGCAAGGACCTCAAGGCCTACCTGCACATGCTGGAGGAGGCCGAGAAGCGCGACCACCGCCGGCTGGGCCGCGAGATGGACCTGTTCCACATGCAGGAAGAGGCGCCGGGCCAGGTGTTCTGGCACCCCAACGGCTGGACGATCTACACCACGCTGCAGGATTACATGCGCCGCAAACAGCGTGTCGGAGGCTACCGCGAGATCAACACGCCGCAGGTGGTCGACCGCAAGCTCTGGGAAGCCTCGGGCCACTGGGACAAGTACCAGCACCACATGTTCGTGGTCGAGGTCGACGAAAGCCGCGACGGCGAGACCACGGGCGCGACGGAAGCCAACGCCGCGACCACGCGGATGAACGCGCTGAAGCCGATGAACTGCCCCTGCCACGTGCAGGTGTTCAACCAGGGCCTCAAATCCTACCGCGACCTGCCGCTGCGCCTGGCCGAATTCGGCTCCTGCGCGCGGTTCGAACCCTCGGGCGCGCTGCACGGGCTGATGCGGGTGCGCGGCTTCACCCAGGACGACGCCCACATCTTCTGCACCGAAGACCAGATCCAGGAGGAATGCGCGAAGTTCATCGACTTCCTGGCCGACATCTACCGCGAGCTCGGCTTTCCCGAGTTCGAGATCCGCTTCGCCACCCGCCCCGAAAAACGCGTCGGCTCGGACGAGAGCTGGGACCATGTCGAAGGCGCGCTGGAAAAGGCGATCAAGGCGGTCGGGCGCGACTACGTGCTCGAGCCCGGCGACGGCGCCTTCTACGGCCCGAAGCTCGATTTCTACCTGACCGACGCGATCGGCCGGGTCTGGCAATGCGGCACCTTCCAGGTCGATCCCAACCTGCCCGAACGGCTCGACGCGACCTACATCGGCGAGGACGGCGCCAAGAAACGGCCCTACATGCTGCACCGCGCCACCCTTGGCAGCTTCGAACGCTTCATCGGCATCCTGATCGAGGAACATGCCGGCAAGCTGCCGTTCTGGCTCGCGCCGCGCCAGGTCGTGGTGGCCTCGATCGTCTCGGATGCGGACGATTTCGTGCACGAGGTCGTCGAAGCGCTGAAAGCCGCCGGCGTGCGCGCCGAGGCCGACATCCGCAACGAGAAGATCAACTACAAGGTCCGCGAACATTCCGTCGGCAAGGTGCCGGTGATCCTCGCGATCGGGATGAAGGAAGTGGCCGAGCGCACCGTGACGATGCGCCGTCTCGGCGAGAAGCACACCAAGGTGGTTGGCGCTCGACGAGGTGGTGGCGGACCTGTCCGCCGAGGCGACGCCGCCGGACCTGCGCTGAGGGAAAGGCGGGCGAAGGCGTTTCGAAACGCCTTTCCACGCGGGCGCGCGCCCGCGTCCCCGCCGATCCCGGGCCGGCGCGCGCCATATTCCTGCCCAAGGTCGAGGCCACCGGTAACAATCCCTCCGTGAATGGGTCGGAGGACCGGTTTGGCCCGGCAGAGGGCACATGTGGACCGCGTCTTCGAGACGATCGAAGCCTCCGGGGCGGCCCGCTCGCGCCTCGGCCAGAGCTCGCACCGGTCGGTCGAAAACCACGGGCTCGATCCGGCCCGGCGGCCCGTCCCCCACCCGGTCGACGCGCTCCCTCTCAACAGCCGGACGCGCGCTCGAACTCTACCGCCGGGTGGCCGGGCCCGGCTCGACAAGCTCTACAGGCTGGTCGGCCTGTCGGGCTGCTCACCGACGCCGACGGCATCGTGCCCGAATGTCGGGTGAGCGCATCCGATGAACCGGGGTGTCGCGGCTGGGGCCTGCACATCGGCGCCGACTGGAGCGCGGCGCGCGAGGCCACCAATGGCATCGGCGCCTGCCTTGCCGAGCGGCGCTGTCTCCTCATCGACCGCGACGAACACGTCCTCGCCCGCAACACCGCAATGAGCTGCATCAACTCGCCTCTCTACGGCGCCGACGGGCGGATGCTCGCGGCGACCCGCGCCTCCTCGGCCCCGGCCGAACGGACCGCCGGGTTCACCCGGCTGATCGCGGCCCAGTCGTCCAGACCGCGCGCGCCATCGAGGAGGCCAATATCCACGCCACTTTCGACGGCGCCCGGATGCTGCGCGCCGATACATACGATGACGACGCGGCGGTGTTGCGCGCCGTCGACGGCGACGATCTGGGGATCGGCGCCACCCGCAAGGCCCGCCGCGCTTTCGGGGTCACAGACGACGGGGATTTCACACCGCGCCCCGCCGCCGACCTGCTCGGCCGCGAGGACGGGCCCACGGGGTTCGAAAAGGCGGCGCGCGCGGCGGTGGTTCGCGCCTTCGGCATTGGCCGCGCAACCCCCTACCGGCGCACGAAACGCCCGCGGATCGCGCGAAAACCGAGCCCACCTGTCTCAGGGGTGAGACACCCTGCCGCAGCGGCGCCTATCGAGCGGGGACCATCCGCGCCCGCCCCCCACCATCCTCCAGACATCCCCTGCGGAGGACCGGGAGCAAACGGAGGAAACCCCATGAACGACAGGACCGAGGCGGCGATGGACGACTTCATCTCGCCGTTCAAACCGCGCTACGACAATTTCATCGGCGGCACATGGACAGCCCCGGTCGGCGGTGCCTGTTTCCGGAACATCACCCCGATCACCGGCGCGCCGGTCTGCGACGTCGCCCGGTCGGGCGCGGCGGATGTCGCGCGCGCGCTCGACGCGGCCCACGCCGCGAAACAGGGCTGGGGCACGCTCTCGGCGATGGAGCGCGGCAACCTCCTCTTGAAGATCGCCGACCGGCTCGAACAGAACCTCGACCCGCTGGCCACTGCCGAAACCCGGGACAACGGCAAACCGATCCGCGAGACGACCGCGACCGACATCCCGTTGGCGATCGACCATTTCCGTTATGTCGCGGGCGTGCTGCGCGGCCAGGAAGGCGCGATGAGCGAGATCGACGCCGACACCCTGGCCGACCACTTCCACGAGCCGCTCGGGGTCGTCGGCCAGAACATCCCGTGGAACGTCTCGATCCTGATGACGGCCTGGAAACGCGCCCCGGCGCTGGCCGCCGGCAATAACATCGTGCTGAAGCCCGCCGAACAGACCCGCGCGGCCATCATGGTGCTGGTGGACCTGATCGCCGATCTGCTGCCCACGGGCGTGCTCAACGTGGTCAACGGCTTCGGGCCGACGTGGGCGCGGCGCGCGTGCGCTCGAACCGGATCGCCAAGATCGCCTTCACCGGCGAGACGAAGACCGGCCGCCTGATCCTGCAGATGGCGACCGAGAACCTGATCCCGGTCACGCTGGAGCTGGGCGGCAAAAGCCCCAACATCTTCTTCACCGACGTGATGGCCGCGGACGACGCCGTCCTCGACAAGGCCGTCGAGGGCTTCGTGCCGTTTGCATTCAACCAGGGCGAGGTCTGCACCTGCCCGTCGCGCGCGTTGATCCAGGAGGACATCTACGAGGCCTTCATCGCCCGCGCCGTCGACCGGGTGAGGGCGATCCAGCAGGGCGACCCGCGTCTGACGGACACCATGGTCGGCGCCCAGGTCAGCCAGGCGCAACAGGACAAGATCATGTCCGACCTCAAGATCGGCGTCAAAGAGGGCGCCGAGGTGCGGGCGGGGAACCGCGGCCCGCTTCAATGGCGATCTGGCGAACCGCTTCTGCATCCAGCCGACCATCCTCAAGGGCCACGACAAGATGCGCGTGTTCCAGGAGGAGATCTTCGGGCCCGTCGTCTCGGTGACCACATTCAAGGACGAGGAAGAAGCGCTCGCCATCGCCATCGCCAGCGACACGATGTACGGCCTCGGCGCCGGGGTCTGGTCGCGCGATGCCAACCGCTGCCACCGCTTCGGGCGCGGGGTCGAGGCCGGCCGGGTCCGGGGCCAACAACGTCCACGCCGACCCCGCGCACGCCGCCTTCGACGGCGACAGGCAATCCGGCATCGGGCGCGAAAACCACAAGACGATGCTGGACCACGACCGGCAGACCAAGACCATCCTGATGCGCGACAACCCCAACAAGCTCGGGTTTTTCTGAACGCGGGCCCGGGCGGCCACCGCGCGCCGGCCAGAGGACCCCTGTGGGGGCCACGCCGGCGCCACGCCCGGCCGAGGGCCCGGGCGACGACACCCGGGCCCCATCCCCTTCGCCCGTCCCGCGCCCGGCGTCCGGCCCCGGTCACGCGCCGTTTTTTCGTTTTGAATGATCCAACCACGCCCTCGGACCGTAACAAATGTTGCAATCGGCGGATTCCCCGCCGCCGCGTGCAGCAGGCGCGTTCGCATGCCGCTGCGCAGCATCACGGAAAAAAGCGGTGTCTTTTCAGACCCTTGAAGCGCATGCCCTGGGCGCCGTTCACGTGTCAATTCACGCCTTCGTTTGTTACACACCCTCACACACGCTCGCCCCACGGCCCCGTGACTGGCCAGTGATCCCCGTCGACGGCTACCTCTTCCCCATCGCCAAGACGCGATCCGATTATTGGTTCTACGGAGGAAACCACATGAACAATTCGCTTAAAGCCCTGTCTGTTGCCGGCGCCGTCGCCACCGCGCTTGCCGCCACCGTCGCCCCGGCCGCGGCGCAGGAGAACGAAAAGTGCTACGGCGTCTCTATGGCGGGCGAAAACGACTGCGCCGCCGGTCCCGGCACCACCTGTGCCGGCACCTCGACCATCGACTACCAGGGCAACGCCTGGTCCCTGGTGCCCACCGGCACCTGCGTCGATATGGAACTGCCGGACGGCCGCCACGGTGAAACGCTCGCCACGCTGGAATCCGAAGGCTTCGGAGGCCTAGCCCGCGACCTGCCCGAGGGTCTCTCGGAAGAGGTTCTGGCCAAATATCGTCCAGTCGAGATGATGATGGAAGAAGGCACCGACGGCTGATCGCACGCGTCACTTGCCCCCGGCCCCGCCTCGGCCGGGGGATCCCACCCCGACGGAGATTCCACATGTTCGATCTTGCCCAGGACACTCGCCTGCCCGCGAAAACGGGTGTCGGCTTCAAGTCCAAGCACTACGGCGAGATCCTGGCCGATCCCGGGGCCGTGGCCTGGCTCGAAGTCCATGCGGAAAACTACCTCGGGGATGGCGGCAGGCCGCTGGCACAATTGCGCGCGCTGGCCGAACGTTTCCCGATCTCGGTGCATGGGGTCGGGCTGTCGATCGGCGGTGAGACCCCGCTCGACCGCGACCACCTCGCGCGGCTGAAGCACCTGCTGGGCTGGCTGAACCCCGCCAGTTTCTCGGAACATCTCGCCTGGTCGAGCCATGAAGGCACGTTCTTCAACGACCTTCTGCCGCTCCCCTACACCAACGACACCCTCGTGCGGGTCGCAGACCACATCGACCAGGTCCAGGACGCGCTCGGGCACCGGATGCTGCTCGAAAACCCCTCGACCTATCTGGACTTCGCCGAAACCACCTGGGCCGAGACCGATTTTCTCGCCGAGCTCAGCCGCCGCACCGGGTGCGGATTGCTGCTCGACGTCAACAACGTGTTTGTTGCCTGCACCAACCGCAAAGCCGACCCTTACGCCTATATCGACGCCTTCCCGCTTGCCGCGGTCGGCGAGATTCACCTCGGCGGCCACGACGCCCAGGCGGACGAACACGGGCAGCCCCTGCTGATCGACAGCCATGGCACCCAGGTCGTCGATCCGGTGTGGAAGCTCTACGCCTACACGATGGCGAAAACCGGCGCGTTGCCGACACTCGTCGAATGGGACAACGATGTGCCGGACTGGCCGGTTCTCGCGGCCGAGGCGCAGCGCGCCGCGTCGGTGATGGCGGAGGCGGTGCGATGAAAGACGAACACGTCTTTGCGCCTGCGGCGGGCGGGGGTGCCCAAGCGGAGCTTGGGCCGCCTGCGGCGGGCGTGCCGGGGGGCTCCACCCCCCGGACTCGGGACGATCCGGCCACCGCCGGTCCGGAAGCCGCGCAGCCGATGTCGCTGGGGGAAAGCGCCGCGGGGGCCTGGAGCAGGTCTGCCAAGAGTACGGAAACCCGGGTTTCGGATTTCGTCCCGGCGCTTCTGAACCCCGAGGCGGCCGTGCCCGACGGCTTGGTCGATTCCGACGGCCGCGCGGCGGGCAAGCGCTTCGACGTCTATCGCAACAATGTCGTGGTCTCGCTGTCGGAGGCGCTGGCGGTCGGGTTCCCGGTCATCGAGAAGCTCGTCGGCGCGGAATTCTTTGCCGCCATGGCCGGGGTCTTCGTGCGCGCCCATCCGCCCCGCTCGCCGGTGCTGACGATGTACGGCGACACCTTTCCAGTCTTTCTCGAGACCTTCCCGCCGGTCGCCCACCTGCCTTATCTCGCCGACACCGCGCGGCTCGAATATGCGCTGCGCGAGGCCTACCACGCCGCCGATGCCGCGCCGGTCTCCCCCGAGCGGCTGCAGGACCCGCGGCTGCTCGAAGCGCGGCTCACGCTGGCCCCGGCCACGCGGCTGGTGGTCGCGCCCTACCCGATCCACGCGATCTGGCGGGCCAATACCGAAGCCGGCGCGCCGCCGGCCTCGGGCGGCCCGCAGGCGGTGCTGGTCACCCGGCCCGACTGGGATCCGAAACCGGTGGTCGTGCCGCCCGCCGCCGCGCGGTTCGTGGCGCAGCTTCTCGGCGGGGCGAATTTCCAGGCAGCCCTGGAGGCCGCGGGCGAAACGCTCGACCTCGCCGCCGTGCTCACCCAGCTCATCGACACCAAATCCATCACCCGCATCGAGGTGCCCGAATGATCCAGACCGCCCGCGCCGCGCTCGCCCGCCTCGACAGATTCGGCGACGCAGCCCTGCCGCTCCTCGCCCGCTTCGCCTTCGCCGCCGTGTTGGCGCTCTATTACTGGGCCTCGGCGCTCACCAAGGTCGGTGACGGACTTTTCGGCCTGGTCCAGCCCTCGCTCGGCGCCTATGCCCAGATCTTCCCGCGTGCGATGGAGGCCGCCGGCTACGACGCTTCGCAGCTCGGCACCTTCCATTGGGCCGTCGTCACCGCCGGCACCCTCGCCGAGTTCATCCTGCCGGCCCTGATCATCCTCGGCCTGTTCACCCGGCTCGCGGCGCTCGGCATGATCGGCTTCGTCGTTCTGCAATCGCTCACCGACATCGTCGGTCACGCGGCGGAAGCAGGCACGATCGGCGCCTGGTTCGACCGGCTCCCCGACAGCGTCATCCTCGACCAGCGGCTGCTGTGGGTGGTCGTGCTGCTCACACTGGTGCTGAAGGGCGCGGGAGCCCTCTCGCTCGACCGGCTCATCGACCGCCGGCTGAGCGGCTCAGAAATGTGATTTCGGCTCGTCCGGCCGTCCGGCCGCGATCGCCAGCACACCGCCCAGCCCCGCCATCACGATCGGAAACATCGTCGCGACGTTGAACGAAAACGCCTGCCACATCAGCACCGCCGAGACCGCCAGCAGAATCCCGCCCCACAGCGCGCGGTAGCGCGCCATCGCCCCGCCCGCGATCGCCAGCACCGGCCCGGCGATCGACACGAAGCGCACGAACCCGGGGCTTTGGAAATTGAACAGGGCCTCGCCCACTTCCGGGTTCTCGGCCACGAGCGAGGTCCAGCCGTAGCCGAACAGCCCGACGAACATTCCGATGACCCCGGCGATGATGCCGAGTACGGCGGCGGCGTTGCGCATGTCTTCCCTCCAAAAGGTTCCCGGGTCAGGTAAGGCCCCTGTCAGCGCTTGCCAAGCCACATCGCTTCGGTTTCTGCCGTCCAGCCAATGGTCAGCACGCCGCCGTCCTCGATCACCGGCCGTTTGAGCAACGTCGGATGAGCGAAAACCAGCCGCACCGGGTCCGACCCGCGCGCCGCCGCGTCGAGCCCGCGCCAGGTCGCCGAGCGCCGGTTCACCATCTCGTCGCCGAACGCCTCGAAAAATCGCCTGAAATCAGCCTCTTCCAGCGGTGTCGCGCGGATATCGACCAGCTCGGGCGCGTGTCCCGCCCCGGCGAGCGCCCGCATCGCCTTCTTCACCGTGTCGCAATTGCGAATCCCGTAAACCTTCATCTTCCGCCCCGATTTCACAAATCTTTCACTTGCCTTTCGCGCCACGTGCCTCAATCTATTGGCGCGTGACAACAGAACTTCGGACGACCGCTCCCTCTTTGGGGCAGCTTAAGACTTGAAGACTGGCTGCACCACCCCGGCGCAATGACGTGGCCGGGTTCTAAAGAAGGAGAGAACGGATGGCCACTGGCACCGTGAAATGGTTCAACACCACCAAAGGTTTCGGTTTCATCGCCCCCGATGACGGCGGCAAGGACGTCTTCGTCCACATCTCGGCCGTCGAGCGCGCCGGGCTGACGGGGCTCGAAGAGAACCAGAAGATCGAATACGAGATGATTTCGGGCCGCGATGGCCGCGAATCCGCGGGCGACCTCAAGCCCCTCTAGGGCCTGCCGCACGTGAGAGATTTTTGACCCCGTGGGCGGCCGCCCGCGGGGTCTTTTCGTCTTCCCGCACCGTCTCTGGCTCACCCTCTGGCCCGCCCTCTGGCCCAATCCTCTGGCCCAACTCTCTGGCCCAACCTCGGCCCAACCCCCGGGCGAACCGCCGGAAACACCGGATTTGACCGAAGCGGCAAACCCCCGTAGCCTGTCCCGGGGGCCGTGAACACCCCGGGCGCCGACACACGGGCCCGGGCCAGATGAGACAGGTGCCCGACCGATGACCTTTGCAAAATCCCTTCCCGCCGCCCTCCTCGCGGCTTTCCTTCTGACCGGCCCGGCCCCGGCGACCGCCCAGACCCTGGTCGACGCCACCCAGGTCGACAGCATCGCCGCCATCGCCCGCGAGTACGGCGAGGCGCTGGTCGAAAAGGACAACACCGGCGACCCGATGATCTCCGGCCAGATCGCGCGCACCAATTACATCGTCTTCTTCTACGGCTGCACCGAGGGCGCCGACTGCACGACGATCCAGTTCATGTCGAGCTACACCAATACCGACGGCGTCGATGCGGGCGTCATCAACACCTGGAACCGCGACAAGCGCTTCGGCAAGGCCTATCTCGACGACGAGGGCGACCCGGTGGTCGAGATGAACGTCAACCTCTGGTCGGGCGTGCACGAGAACAACCTCAACGACACCTTCGACTGGTGGCGCGTGGTGCTGGAGAGCTTCGAGGAGCACATCGGCTTCGAACACGCCGACGAGTCGGCGGCCCCGGCGGCCGATGCGCCGGTGGTGCGCGAAGCCGAGACCGACACCCCGGCGGCGTCGTCCGGCAACCCGACGGCCCTGGGCATGGGCTCCAGCTCGGTGCAGGGCGGGTCGAAGGTGAAGATCAATCGGTGAGGGGTGCGTTAGGCGTGCAGTCGTTTTGCGCTTTCCCGAGTGGGTGAGCTTACAGATGCGCCGAATACTGCAAAGAATATCCTAACTAAGGACCTTTCCCATCCAGCGCAAGTAACAGGGGCGATTATTCGAACTCAACGTGAGGCCGACACACTTCATGATTACATCACGAATATCGTCTCTTGATACGCTTTGATTCTCCAAATGCTTCACCAAACTTCGACAGTTCAGCTTTACAGATGGGTCGATTTGACCATCCACTAGTGGTCACCCCAAGTGAATACGATCGGATGTCGACATGAGGATCATCCAATTCCGAACGAAGCAGGTCAGCAAAGCCCAACATGTGTTTTTCCAAACAAAGAACCAGGCCGCATTCAGGCACGAAAGGAAGAAAATGTATTTGATCCTTGATATCGAAGTACGCCTTGGCTGAAGGCAAGCCTGGATTTGCATTCCAAGTCGGAAGAGTTTCTTCCTCTACCTCCTTATCCAATATACCCTTCGTACTCGTTCTGATTGGGTCGTTTTGAGACAACCCTTTGGTCGTCTTGATTACTCGATTGAAGTCCCCTATCGCGGACACGAGGACTTTTGGTTTTTGATGACTGCGTCGGGCTCGAGGATTTCCAAAACTGAAAGATCGCCGCAACACACCCAGCCGCCATATCATCGCTCTACCAATAAATGAACGTCCAAGCCCCGTTCTTCTGAACCAGCGACCGAACCCAACACGTATGAGGGGTAGCACTTCTCGCGAACTACCTGTTTTCCAGAAGTCGAATCAACGTGGAGGTTCCGTTTTCGGCCGGCCGTCTTAATCAGACTTGCGCTGTGAGTGGAGAAAATGACAGTCAGTCGTTTTTCCTTTGCCAACCCTTTCAAGTGTTCAAACAGTCTAATCTGTGCGTTCGGGTGGAGTGCCATTTCCAGCTCATCGACCAGCAAAAGGGAATTGTCTCTTACCTGCTCCAATCGACGCAGCAACTTCAGAACAACTAGCTCTCCAACACTCATGCTCTTCTCGGAGTAATAGTCAAATGGTGACGATGTTCCCTCGCGAACAAGAAAAGCTTTATTGATCCCTCGCGTTACAGTGACCTCCCGCAATCGATCAAACTTGGTAGTCGAGAAAACGCGATTGGCAGTGTCTTTGATGGATTGCGCAACGTCGGTGGATCGCGTTGGATTGAAATCCTCGGGTTTGGCGCAAGTCGTTCAGGGTCAGCTCCAACTAATATGACCTCTGAGAAACCGAATGCCGTCAAAACTCTTTTTGCATCCCGTTTCGGCCGAGGCACCCAACGTTGGGCTTGCCTGGCATACACAACGCGCTTGCCACCTGCTTCATAGCTGACCTGAGCACCGGAATACCCGTCAGCCTCTTGAAAGTCTCCGAAGAGGGGAAGTGTAAAGGGAAAGCATTTTGAAACCCAATCCTATGCAAACATGCCAGCAAAGCCGACTTCCCCGAACCGTTCGCCCCAGTCAGAATCCACACGCCTGAACTCGGCACATCAAAGAAAGGCTTTTGATGTGTTTTAAATTCCATAACTCAATCCGTCCTGCACTCACCCCCTCAAAACCCCCTCAAACTCCCGCCATTCCCCCTTCGACATCCCCGATGTCTCCTGGGTCACCGTCTCCCCCTTCACCATCCGCCGCACGCAATCCAGCGCGCTGTCGCCGACAGCGACGCGCCGCCCATCCGGTAGTCCTCGAACGCCCGGTAGGCGAACGGCACCCAGTCCGCCACCACCGCCGCAATCGCCTCGGCATAGACCCGGATCTCGTACTGCGCGTGGGGGTCGGCGCGCAGCCGCAGGAAGTGGAACAGGTTGTGCAGGTCGATCTTCCAGTACCACTGGGTATAGATGTTCGCCGGCAGGTTCATCCGCGCGAGCTCGCGCGCGAGCCCGTCCTGGCCCTCCTGCGAGATCATCTCCTCGTAGTGGTCATAGGCCCGCCCCGCGTCCGCCTTCAAGATCTCCAGCACCTGCGCCGCCTCGGCGTCCGACAGCACCGCCCCGCGGCCCTGGTTGTTCACCACCGACTGCGCGCGCGATATTCTCGCGCGCCGGGATGTAGAACTCGCGGTCCATGATCGAATACCGCGCGCTATACTCGTTCACGTTCGCGGTCCGGTGGCGGATCCACTGCCGCGCGACGAACACCGGCAGCTTCACGTGCAGCTTCACCTCGCACATCTCGAACGGCGTCGAGTGCCAGTGCCGCATCAGGTAGCGGATCAGCCCCTCGTCGTTGGTGCACCGACTTGGTGCCCTTGCCATACGACACCCGCGCCGCCTGGCAGATCGCCGCGTCGTCGCCCATGTAGTCGATCACCCGCACGAAGCCGTGGTCGAGCACCTGGTGGGCGGTGTAGAGATGCGCCTCCATGCCCGGCGCGGTGGCGCGCAGCGTCTCATGGGTCTGGGCGCGTTGCGCGTCGATCTCGGCTTTCTGCTCGGGGCTGAGGGGCATGGCGAATCTCTCTCCTGGATGGCTGCCGCTCACTATATCTTGGGGGAAGCCCGGGCGCACCCACACCGCACCCGGTGCGGCACGGCGCGGGCTTGACGCGGGGCCCGCCTCTCTGGCGTGATGGTCCCATGCGTTTGCCCCTCCGGTTCGCCGTCCTCACCCTGCTCGCCGCCGCCTCGTTCCTGGGTCCACTCCCGGCGGCTTCCAGGACCGGCCCTGCCGGCAGGCGCTGGCGCTGGGGCTCGACGTGTCGGGCTCGGTCGACGGGGCCGAATACCGGTTGCAGCTCGACGGGCTCGCCGCCGCGCTCACCCACCCGGACGTGACCGACGCCCTGCTCGCCGCCGCCGGCGCGCCGGTCAGCATCGCGGTCTACGAATGGTCCGGCCCCACCAGCCAGGCGGTGATCGTCGACTGGACCGAGATCACCGACATCGCCGCGCTCACCGGGGTCACCGCCCGCCTGCGTGGCCAACACGCGCACCCCGGCCGATCCGTCGACGGCGCTCGGCACCGCGATGGTCGTCGGCGCCCGCTTGCTCGCCCAGCGGCCCGGATGCTGGAAACGCACGCTCGACATCTCCGGCGACGGCGGGTCCAACACCGGACCCACGGCCGCAGGATGTCGGCGGCGCAGCCCGCGCTTGCTGACATCACCATCAACGCGCTGGTGATCGGGCCGGAAGCGAACGACCCGTCCCAGGTGGCCACGGGGCTCCTGGGCTATTTCGAGGCCTACGTGATCCGCGGGCCCGACGCCTTTGCCGAACACGCCGAAACCTTCGCCGCCTACGAGGCGGCGATGGTGCGCAAACTGCTCAAGGAATTGCAGGGGATGGTGATCGGCGCGGTAGATCCCACCGGCGCCGCCCAGTGGACGGGCACCCGCCCCGGCGCGCCAGAACGGCCCCCCGGATCTGCCACAGCGCCGGCGCTCTCACGGGCCTCTTCCCCGGACCCGGCGACCGCGTCCGAACGGACCCCCTGACGGCCCCTTGTGGCCCCCCGACCGGCACACAGCCCCGGGTGCCGGTCCGTGCGGGTCCGCAGCGGTCAGTAGATATAGCGGATCTGGTCGGTCCAGAACCGTTCCACCCGTTTCAGCGAGGTGTTGATCTCATCGAGCGCGTCGGGGCTGACGACGCTTGCGCGTCTCCAGCCCCTCGGCATGGCGGGCGAAGAGCTTGGCGACCACGTCGCGCACCGTCGCGCCCCTTGGGCGTCAGCCGCACCCGGACCGAGCGGCGGTCGATCTCGGACCGCTGGTGGTGCATGTAGCCCATCTCGACCAGCTTCTTGAGGTTGTAGGACACGTTCGAGCCCTGGTAGTAGCCGCGCGACTTCAACTCGCCGGCCGTCACCTCGTTGTCGCCGATGTTGAAGATCAACAGCGCCTGCACGGCGTTGATCTCGAGCAGCGCCGAGACGCTCGAACTCGTCCTTGATCACGTCGAGCAGCAACCGGTGCAGCCGTTCGACAAGACCGAGCGTGTCGAGATACTGGGCGGTGTACGCGGGGCGTACACCCTCTTCGATGGGGATCTGGAAACTCATGCGGCTCTCCACCTCGTCTGGTTCGGGCCGCAGATTGCGCTGGAAGTGGCGAACATATCGTTAAGCGCCACGCGAAAATCGGGCGAAAATATGTCGCAATCCGGTGAATTGGTTAACCGCGCGCGCGCGTGTTTGCATGTTCCGCAATCTCTGCCACCAGCGACACGAACGCCGCCGGCGCCGCGCCCTGCCCGGTCACCCAGAGGTAGAGATCCTGGTCGTTCTCCTCGAGCAGGGCCTCGTAGGTGTCGAGCGTGCCCGGCGTCGAGCCCGTCGAGCCGGTCGTCGGCGAACCGGCCGAGAATGATGTCCATCTCCTTGGTGCCGCGCCGATGCGAGCGCATCGACAAACGCTTGAGGCGGTGTCGCGGCCGTTTCGCGTCATTCCGCGCCCCCCTCGAGGATGCGTTTGAGATGCTTCTCGAGCCGCGCCAGCCGGTTCGCGGCATCGCAGATATCGCCCTTGAGCTCGCGCATCTCGAGCAGGATAGCCCGGGCGTCCTTGCTCAGGGGCGGCTCTTCGCCCGGCGGCGCCACCCCGTCGCCCTCGCCGTTCAGGAGCCACATGAGCGAGACATTGAGCAGCCCCGCCAGCATCTGCAGCCGGTTGGCCCGGGGTTCGGAAATGTCGTTCTCCCAGGCCGCGACGGTCTTGGCTTTCACGCCCAGCCGCTTGGCGAGGTTCTTCTGGCTGAGGCCAGCGGTCTCGCGCGCCGCGGCCAGCCGGTCGCCGAACGTGGCGCGCTCTTCCGAGTACCAATCGTCTGTCGCGGTCGTCGGTCGCCGGTTTCGGCACCGGTCCGGTCGGTGTCCTCGCCCATGTGGTCGCTCATCGGGGTCTCCCTGTTGCCCGGCCCCCGGCATATCGCTTGATCGGGCCTCGCGCGGAGCCTAGAAGATCGAGGCGCCTTTCACAAACCCGGGACCGACCATGAGCTTCCTGTCCGCGACCCTTGCCCGGGTGAAACCGTCGCCGACCATCGCCGTGACCACGCTCGCGCGCGAACTGCGCGCCCAGGGGCGCGACGTGATCGGCCTCGGCGCCGGCGAACCCGATTTCGACACGCCCGACAACATCAAGGCGGCCGGCAATGGCGGCGATCGACGCGGGCAAGACCAAATACACCGCGCCCGACGGCATCCCCGAGCTGAAGCAGGCGATCTGTCGACAAGTTCGCGCGCGAAAACGGCCTCGACCTACACGCCCGAAGCAGATCAGCGTCGGCACCGGCGGCAAGCAGATCCTCTACAACGCGCTGATGGCGACGCTGAACCCCGGCGACGAGGTCATCATCCCCGCGCCCTACTGGGTCAGCTACCCCGACATGGTGCTGCTGGCGCGGCGGCGAGCCGGTGATCGTCGAGTGCGGGCTCGAGACCGGGTTCAAGCTGACGCCCGACGCAGCTCGAGGCGGCGATCACGCCGAAGACCAAGTGGCTGATCTTCAACTCGCCCTCGAACCCGACCGGCGCGGGCTACACCGCCGCCGAGCTGAAGGCGCTGACCGACGTGCTGATGCGCCACCCCCATGTCTGGGTGATGACCGACGACATGTACGAGCACCTCGTCTACGACGGCTTCGCCTTCGCCACCCCGGCCCAGGTCGAGCCCGGCCTCTACGACCGCACGCTGACCGTCAACGGCGTGTCCAAGGCCTACGCGATGACCGGCTGGCGCATCGGCTACGCCGGCGGGCCCGAAGAGCTGATCGACGCGATGCGCAAGATCCAGTCGCAGTCCACCTCCAACCCCTGCTCGATCAGCCAGTGGGCGGCGGTCGAGGCGCTGAACGGCCCGCAGGACTTCATCGAGGCCAACAAGGCCGCTGTTCCAGCGCCGCCGCGACCTCGTGGTCGACGATGCTGAACGCCGCCGACGGCATCACCTGCCCGACGCCCGAAGGCGCCTTCTACGTCTATCCGTCGATCGCCGGCTGCCTCGGCAAGACCTCGCCCGGCGGGCACCAGGATCGAGACCGACGAGGATTTCTCGCGCGCTTTGCTGGAGGAGACCGGGGTCGCCGTCGTGTTCGGCGCGGCCTTCGGGATGAGCCCGAACTTCCGGGTGAGCTACGCCACCTCCGACGCGGCGCTGGAAGAAGCCTGCAAACGGATCCAGGCGTTCACGGCCGGGCTGAAATGACCCCTGCGGGCTTGCGGGTCCGCACTCCCGGGGGTTAACTGCTCGCGAACGCGCGGCCGTGCCTGCCACGGCTGCGCCGAACCGAGAGCAGGCACCCGATGACCACTCCCCTCCCCGACTATTACTTCCGGGTCCGCGAAAACGGCGCGGTCGCCTACCGCGTGGACACCCAGAACCGGCACCGGCGGATCGAGATGGACCAGATCGCGGTCATCAACATCCGCAACGGCGAGGTCAAACCGCACGGCGACCGGGAACTTTCGGGCGAAGACCGGGCCGCCATCGACGCCTGGATCGCCGAGCGCAAGGCGCTGCTGGCGGCGCGCGATATCGACGACATCCTGCGCACCGTCGATCACCTGAACCTCACCGCCCATTGGGCCCAGACCCGCGCCACCGACGCCGATCTCGAGGCGGTGACCGACACGCTCCTGCTTGGCGATGCACGACCTGCGCACCGTGCTCGTGCGCAAGAAGGCCGACCGGCTGATGGCGAAGGAGTAACGGCGCTCCGACCGCCGCGCCAAGGCGCGCCCGGGCCTGAGCCACGCGACCAGCGGGACAGCGCTCGGCCGGGCCCCCGACCAACCGCCCCTGTTCGACAGCCGCACATTCGCGCTACCCTGACCGGCGTGCCCTGTCCCTGGGAGAGAATGGTCATGTCTGTCGACCTGAGGCTCGTCGCATCGCTCGCGCAAGGAGCCTATCATCTGGATGAACGCGAAACCGAAGGGCCGCGCCTGAACAGCGGCAGCACCGGCGCGGATCTCGCCTATCGGTCTGCCGACGGCCAATTGCAGTTTCTCGGCTCCGACGACGTCTCGGTTCCCACGGGCAACACGAAGTTTGGCGCGAACGGCCTGGAGAACGGGATCTACACCAGGGCCAACGCCGCGGCCCTGGTCGGCCACGACGGCGATGGCACGCTCTACATCGCCTTTCGCGGCACCAACGACAACAACGGGCGACGTCGGCATCCGCACCGACACGCCCGACGAAGACCACTGGTTCAACAAGAAAGACCACTACGCCCTGTTCGCCCCGCTGATCGCAGGCCTGGATGCCTACGCCGCGGCGAACGGGATCGACAAGCTCGTCATCACCGGGCACAGCCTCGGGGCCTCGATGGTCGAAGCCCTGGTGGACGAGATCCGCGACACCAAGCTGTTCGACGGGATCGATGTCGAGGCGGTCAACTTCGCCAGCCCCGGCTACGCGGGCGCCAGCAACGCAAACAAGGACCTCACCACCTTCAACCTGCGCGGCGACATCGTCCCGCTCGGCGCGATCTTCTCGAACAATGCCGGCGACGAGAACTGGATCTACCACAACGTCGACGACGGCATCCACGCGATGTCCCTGCACGCCGCGATGCTCGACTTCTTCGCCGACAACGGGCTGACCTTCGCTGCCTTCAACGATCTCTACGGCATCGACTACGACCGGATCCATGTGAATGTCCACCACGCCGCGCGGGACAACCGGCGGCAAGGATCCCGCGACCAAGGCGTTTCTGATCGGCGAAGGCAAGAACACGATCACCGGCACGGAGCAGGACGACATCCTGCTCGGCGGCAACGGCAACGACCACGCTCTACGGCGATGGCGGCGACGACTACCTCGATGGCGGCGCGGACAAGGACACGATGTACGGCGGCTCGGGCGCCGACAAGCTGTTCGGCCGCCACGGGATCGACACCATGAAGGGGGGCGGCAACGCCGATGTCTTGCTGGGCGGCTCGCACGGCGACACGATCAAGGGTCAGGACGGTGGCGACAGGCTTGCCGGCGAGAATGGCAAAGACCGGTTGAACGGCGGCGCCGGCGCCGACTACCTCTACGGTGGGAAAGACAACGACAAACTCACCGGGGGCGCCGGGGCCGACCACTTCATCTTCCAAAACGACGGCAGCAAGGACACGGTGAAGGATTTCGCCAGTGCCGACGTGCTCATCGTCGAGAGCCAACATCGACGCCGTCACCCGATCCTACAGCGACGGGGTCACGACCCTGAATTTGTACGACGGCAGCAACTACGCGTATTCGATCAGGCTGGAAGGACGGTTCACGAAGGACTTCCTCCTCGAGCGGCTCGACACGGACGGCTTTGACGCGCGCCTTGGATCTCTTCGCCGATTACCTGCTCGGCTGAGCGCCGCACCCGGCGGTTACCTTCAGTCGGCCCGCACCCAGCGGTGCATCACGTCGCCGCCCAGCGCGCGGGCCTCGACCAGGGCGAACCTGTGCGCCTCGTTGAGCGCGCCCACCCCCATCGCGGCAAGCGAGGGGCGGCCCTCGGCGCCGAGCGCGACCCCGGCGGTGAAGCCCACCAACTCGTCGACCAGGCCCTCGGTGATCAGGGCCGCCGCAAGGCTGCCGCCGCCTTCGCAGAACACCCGCGTAAGGCCCTGTTCGCCAAGCGCTTCCAACGCGGCGCGCGGGTCGATGGCGCCATGCCGCACCGGCACCTCGAACAGCGACGCCCCGGCCGCCGCCCAGGCCGCACACCCGCCCCGGATCCGCGCGGTCGCCGTGCAGCAACCACACCGGGACATCGCCCGCCGTGGCCGCGAGCCGGCTGTCGAGCGGCAGATCGAGATGCCGCGACAGCACCACCCGCACCGGTTGGCGCACCGGGGGACGGGCGGGGCCCAGCCCGCGCACGGTCAGCGCCGGGTCGTCGGCGCGCATCGTGCCGGCCCCGACCATCACCGCGTCATGGCGCAACCGCAGTGCATGGACGAACCGGCGCGCCTCGGGCCCGGTGATCCACCGGCTCTCGCCACTCGCGGTGGCGATGCGACCGTCAAAGGAACTCGCGAGCTTCAATGTGACAAACGGACGCCCGCGTGTGACACGCATGAGGAATCCGGCCTGGTCCACCCGGGCCTGCCCCGCGCCGACCCCCTCGGTCACCCGGGTCCCGGCCGCCCGCAACCGCGCCAGCCCCTGCCCGTTCACCCGGGCGTCGGGATCGCCGAGCGCGACCACCACCCGGGCAATCCCGGCCGCGATCAACGCGTCGGCGCAGGGCGGGGTCTGACCATGATGCGCGCAAGGTTCGAGGGTGACATAGGCCGTGGCCCCCCGGGCGGCCGCGCCCGCCTGGGCCAGCGCCACCACCTCGGCATGGGGCCGGCCGCCGGGTTGCGTCCAGCCGCGGCCCACGATCCGCGCCCCGTGCGCGATCACGCAGCCGACAGCCGGGTTGGGCCAGGTATTGCCGAGCCCGCGGCGTCCGAGCGCCAACGCGTGGGCCATGTGGCGCCCGTCAAGCGCTGGGTCGCCTGCTCCAGTCACGCCCTTCCCGGTCACGCCTGCCCGGTCGCGTCGAAGGGCCGGAGCTCGCTCACGAATTTGTCGAAATCGTCGGCCGCCTGGAAGTTCTTGTAAACACTGGCGAAGCGCACATAGGCGACGGTGTCGATCCGGGCCAGGGTAGCAATACGTAACTCGTCGAGGCGTACACA
>CAVWAE010000001.1:0-14987 GCA_963752895.1 uncultured Alphaproteobacteria bacterium | reverse complement strand
GTTCTGTAACTTGCGACGTGAAGACCCGCCCTGCAGGATTGCGCGGCGGGTTTTTCTATTGGACCGGAGGGTGCGATGAGCGAGAGCAACGCCGTGGAACGCGGGCTGGAACAGACCCTGTTCGCATCGCGCTGGCTGATGGCGCCGACGTAACTCGGGTTGGTGGTCGCGCTCGGGATGCTGGTGATCGTGTTCCTGCGCGAAGTGGCCTACGACGCGCCGCAGGCGCTGTCGCTCAACGCCGACCAGGCCATTCTGGCCGCCTTGACCCTCATCGACCTCACGCTGGCAGCGAACCTGCTGCTCATCGTGCTGTTCTCGGGCTACGAAAGCGTCGTCTCGAAGCTCGACATCGGCGAGACATCCGACCGCCCGGACTGGATGGGCACGGTGGATTTCGGCGGGATGAAGCTCAAGCTCATTGCCTCGATCGTCGCGATCTCGGGGATCGCCCTGTTAAAGAACTTCATGACCATCGGTAAGGATGGCCCTGAAATCAACGAGGTGAACCTGAAGTAGATGGTCATCATCCACGTCGTCTTCGTCGTCTCCGGCTTTCTCATGGCGGCGATGGATTGGACGGTGGCGAAATCCAAGGCCCAGAAATACTGAGGTTTTTCGCTGCGGCGACGCGCCGGGTTGGTGGTCGCCGTGGACTGCGGGCGCGACGCGCCCCAACCTCACGAATATTTTAACATTCAGATAAACGAATACATCTTTTCACGGCTCCCGGATCCCCTAGATTGGCCCCAACGCCAACGCGGTGGAGGCGGGTGCGCCCTGACCTCCCGGACCAACAGGAGAGAGAAGATGCAGATCGACACGGTGAACGGAAAGCGGCTGGAAACCTGGACGCCTGCGGAAGTGGCGGCGGGGCTCGCGAGCAAGGAGATCGTGCTGATCGACGTGCGCACCCCGGCGGAATACATGTTCGAAAGCATCGAGGACGCGTTGCTCGCGCCGCTCAGCCACTTCGAGCGCAAGGCGCTGCCGGCGGGGCTCGGCAAACACGTGGTGCTGCATTGCGGCTCGGGCGTGCGCTCGCGCAAGGCCGCGGAACTGTGCCTGACCCTCGGCGGGTTCGAGAAAATCGCCCATATGGACGGCGGGTTCGCGGGCTGGAAAGGCGCAAACCAGCCCTATCTCGGCACCAACATGGCGACCGGTGCGCCGGAACTCAGAGAAAATCAACCGCTCGCGGCCTGATCGTCGCCAAATCCGGACAATGAAGCCGCGCCGGACCGTCCGGGGCGGCTTTTTCGGGCGGTGTGCCGCCGCGTTTTCCCCTGTCTCGTCAAAAGGCTAGCCCTTCCGGCTGCGCGCTTGTAAGAGAGGCGGGAAAGTTATCCCCAGGGAACACGCATGTCCGACGGTCCGAAACCGCAGCCCGGCATCATGGAGATCTCGCTCTACGAGGGCGGGGCCTCGAGTGTTGCCGGTGTCGAGAACGTCATCAAGCTCAGTTCGAACGAAAACCCCTGGGGGCCCTCCGACAAGGCCGTCGGGGCGGTGGCGAAGGCCGCGCGCAGTCTGCACCGGTACCCCGGCACCGATCACGCCGAGCTGCGCAAGGCGATTGGAGAGATCCACGGTCTCGACCCGGACCGCATCATCTGCGGGGCCGGCTCCGACGAGGTGCTGACCTGGATCGCCGCGGCCTATGCGGGGCCGGGCGACGAGATCATCGTGACCGAACACGGGTTTTCGATGTACCCGATCATCGCCCACGGTGTTGGTGCCGAGCCCGTGGAAGTGCCCGAGCGCGACCGCGTGGTCGATGTCGACCGCATTCTCGAAGCGGTCACCAAGCGAACCCGGGTGATCTACATCGCCAACCCGGCGAACCCGACCGGCACGATGGTGGGCCAGGCCGAGCTTGCGCGGCTGGCCCGCGCCTTGCCGGCCGAGGTCGTGCTGGTGCTCGACGGCGCCTATGCCGAGTTCGTCGAGGAATTCGACGGCGGCGCGGCGCTGGTCGACCGGTTCCCGAACCTGGTGATGACGCGGACGTTTTCCAAGATCTACGGGCTCGGTGGGTTGCGCATCGGCTGGGGCTACGCCAGCGCGGACATCATCGGCGTGCTGAACCGGCTGCGCGCACCCTTCAACCTCTCGACCGCCCAGCTGTTGGCGGCCGAAGCAGCGGTACGTGACCGGGCGCACGTGGACCGCTGCCGGACCGAGAACGAGCGGTTGCGCAACTGGCTCGCCCACGCGCTCGCCGAACACGGGGTACCGTCAGACACCTCCTCGGCAAATTTCGTGCTCGCCCGCTTCGCCGATGCCGCCGAGGCCGATGCCTGTGATGCCTGGCTCCGGCAGGAAGGCGTGATCGTGCGCAAGGTCGCCGGGTACAAACTGCCGAATTGCCTGCGGATTACGGTGGGTGATGAAGCGAGTTGCCGACGCGTGGCGCATCTGGTGGGGCAGTTCAAGGGGAGGCCCAACAATGGTTGATTTGGGGGCTGACACGGTGCTCTACGACAAAGTGGCGTTGATCGGGCTCGGCCTTGAGGGTGGCTCGATGAGCCACGCGATGCGTCGGGGCGGACTTGCGGGGCACATTGTCGGCACCGCGCGTTCGGCGGAAACGCGTGCCATCGCCGCCGAGATCAACCTTGTCGACGACGTGGCGGAGACTGCGGCCGAGGCTGTCCGGGACGCCGACCTCGTCGTCCTTGCCGTGCCGGTCGGCGCGATGGGCGCGGTCGCCGCCGAGATCGCGCCGCATCTCAAGCCCGGCGCCACGGTGTCCGACGTCGGCTCGGTCAAACGCGCGGTGATCGAGACGGTTGGGCCCCATATCCCCAAGGGCGTGCATTTCGTTCCCGCCCATCCGATCGCCGGAACCGAGCATTCCGGGCCCCGGTCCGGTTTCGCCGAGCTGTTCGACAACCGCTGGCTGCTGATCGTGCCGCCGGCAGGGACCGACCGGGCCGCGGTCGCGCGGCTGCGCGCGCTCTGGGAGGGAATGGGCAGCCATGTCGACGAGATGGAGCCCGACCACCACGACCTCGTGCTTGCCGTCACCAGCCACGCCCCGCACCTCATCGCCTACACGATGGTTGGCGTGGCCGACCACCTGAGCCGGGTGACCGACAGCGAGGTCATCAAGTATTCCGCAGCCGGGTTCCGCGATTTCACGCGGATTGCGGCTTCGGACCCGACGATGTGGCGCGACGTGTTCCTGACCAACAAGGACGCGACGCTCGATATCCTGGGCCGTTTCACCGAGGAGCTGTTCATGTTGCAACGTGCCATCCGCATGGGCGACGGCGATATGCTGCACGCCTATTTCACTGAAACCCGCGCGATCCGCCGCGGCATCATCGAAGCGGGGCAGGACACCGCTGCGCCCGATTTCGGGCGGGGGGTAAAGCCATGAGGGCGCTCGGTCTCGTCGCTTTGTTGTTCACGGGCTGGACCGCAGGGAGCGCGTGCGCTGACGCGCCGGAGCGCTCGATCCGCGCGGTGCCGCGCCCTCCCGTCGCGGCATTGGCTGCTGTGCAACCGGTCGCACCGGAGGAGGCCGCCGTGGCCGCCGCCGTGACCAGTGCGTTGGCCGTGCTGGCTTCGCCGCGCCCGCTGCCCAAACCACCGGCCGTGGTGGTGTCGGCCGCGCCGCCCCGGACAATCATCGGCGCCCCGCGTCCTGTCGTGCCGCGTGTTTCGGCGGCGAACAAGGCGCCCGTGGACCCGATCGCGGCGTTCTTCAGGGGCCTTGCGGCGCCAAAGCCGGCCGCCGCCGCTGTTGCGCCGAGCGTGCTTGCCGTGCCGCAATCGCCGCGGCCGGAAAACCGCCCGAAAGGCTTTGCCAAGCTGGTGTCGGCAATCACCGTGCCGCGCGCGACCAGCCGGAAAGGCTCGGTCTGCGGCGTGCCGGAGATCAAGGGCGAGGCGATCAGGTCGATCGACGGCGCCGGTGCCTGCGGGATCTCGAAGCCGGTGCGCGTGACCTCGGTCTCCGGGGTCAAGGTTTCCGGCGGGCCGACCATCGACTGCACCACGGCGAAGGCGTTGAACGACTGGGTGCGCGGCGGGGTGATGCCCGCGGTCGGGCGGACCGGTGGCGGGCTCGCCCAGGTCAATGTCATCGCCTCCTACTCCTGCCGGAGCCGCAACAACGTCAAAGGCGCGAAGCTCTCGGAACATGCGCTGGGCCACGCCGTCGACGTGTCTGGGATCACGTTGAAGGACGGCACGAAACTGACCGTGCTCGACCACTGGCGAAGCGGAAAATACGGCAGCATCATCAAGGCGATGCACAGCAAGGCCTGCGGCACGTTCGGAACTGTGCTTGGGCCCAAGGCGGACCGGTACCACCAGAACCACCTGCATCTCGATACCGCGCGCTACCGGTCGGGGAGCTACTGCCGCTGAGGCAGCCGCACGCGGCGCAGGTGGCGTCCGGGCGTGCCGCCGCGCAGTCACAAAGGGATGCACGCGCGGTGGGCCTTCCGCCGGCAGCGCCCGCGCGCGGGACCTCTGAAAAGCGGCGATCCGCCCGGGATGTTTTTTCAACCGTCCGTCAGGGCCGGCCCCGGCCTGATGCCTCCGCGCAGCGCACTTGCCTTGGCACCGGCAACATCGGGTTTCCGTTGGACTTCAGACGTTTCCCGCGCGGATTGGTCCAAGGCGCGGGCTTATGTCCCCGAATCCGCCCCGGGTGTTCAGTCCCGTCCGAGGAGCCGCCCGGAGAGGGTGCTCAGCACGAAGATTCCTGCGGCTACGGAGACGATCGAGGGTCCCGCGGGCGTGTCGAGGTACCACGACGCCGCGAGCCCGCCGAGCGCCGCGAGTGTGCCGATGCCGACCGCACCGAAAGCCATGGATTCCGGCGAGCGGGCCAACCCGCGGGCGGCGGCCGCGGGGATGATCAACATCGCCGTGATCAGCAGCGCGCCGACAACCTTCAGGGCGACGGCGACCACCACCGCAAGCGCCAGTGTCAGCACCAGCCCCTCCCGGTCGGCATCGATGCCGGAGGCCGCGGCGAGTTCGCGCGAGAGCGTGGCGGTCAGAAGCCGTGACCATCGCCAGGTGAGGAGCGCGACGACCAGAACCGCCCCGCCCCAGATCACCCAGAGATCAGTGCGGCTGACAGCCAGGATGTCGCCGAACAGGAAGGCCGAGAGATCGACCCGCACGCCCGGCACGAAGGAGATGGCGACGAGGCCAAGGGCGAGAGCGGCGTGGGCGAGCACGCCAAGCGCCGCGTCCATCGCGTGGCCGCGCGCCGACAGCCAGCTGACCGCCGCTGCCATTGTCAGCGCCACCACCAGTGTGCCCAGGGTAACTGGCACCGAAAAGATGAGCGCCAGCGCCACGCCCAGCACCGCGGCGTGCGCCGTCGCGTCGCCAAAATACGCCATTCGGCGCCAGACCACGAAGCTCCCCAAAGGCCCTGCGGCCACCGCGATGCCAACCCCGGCGAGAGCAGCGCGAAGCAGAAAATGGTCAAGCATGGTCGTTGTCGCCGCGCATTTTCAGGTCATGCAATGTCGGAATCGTGCAGGTCCTTGCCCGAGTGATCGTGGCCGTGATCCCCCAGCCCGTCATGTTCGTGATCGTGTTGGTGCTGATAGAGCGCCAGCGCACCGCGGGTGCCGTGACCAAACAGGGCGCGGTATTCCGGCGCGGCGCGGACCACGTGCGGCGTGCCCGCACAACAGATGTGGTGGTTGAGGCAAATCACACGATCCGAGGCCGACATCACCACGTGCAGATCATGGCTGACCATGAACACGCCCGCCCCTGTCTCGCGGCGGACCTGTTCGATGAGTTGATAGAAGTCAGCCTCGCCGGGTTGGTCGAGCCCCTGGGTCGGCTCGTCAAGGACCAGGAGTTGCGGATCGACAAGCAGGGCCCGGGCGAGCAGCACGCGTTGAAACTGCCCCCCGGAGAGCGCGACCATCTGCCGGTCGGCGAGCCCGGTGATGCCGGTGATCTCTGCCACCGCGGCCATGCGGGCCGCCGAAGGCCGTGCGGGCAGGGACAGGAAGCGGGAAACGGTGATCGGAAGGCTGGCGTCGACATGCAGTTTCTGCGGCACGTAGCCGAGCCGCAGGCCCGGGGCGCGCACCACCCGCCCGCCATCCGGCCGAACGACGCCGAGCAGCACTTTCACCAGGGTCGACTTGCCGGATCCGTTCGGTCCGACGAGGGTGACGATTTCGCCCGGCTCGATGCTGACATCGACACCGTCGAGCACCTTCAACTCGCCGTAGCGCATCACGATGTTTTCCGCCGTGATCAGGCTCATGCAGGTGTCTCCCGGCAGGTGGGGCAGAGCCCGTAGGCCTCGAGGGTCGCGCCCGCGACCGTGAAGCCAGCGCCGGCTGCCGCGCCGTCAAGCGCGGCGCGCACGCCGGTTCCGGCCGCCTCCGCCACCGCATGGCACGCCTCGCAGATCAGGAACACCGGCGCATGCGCCTCGCCGGGATGGCTGCAGGCGGCGAAGGCGTTGAGTCGGCGGATGCGGTGCGCGAGCCCCTGAGTGGTCAGGAACTCGAGGGCCCGGTAGGCGACCGGCGGCTGGTGCCCGAAACCTTCCGCCGCCAACCGGTCGAGCACTTCGTAAGCGCCCATCGCCCGGTGATGTTCGAGCAGCAGTTCCAGCACCCGCCGGCGAACGGGCGTAAACCGCGCACCGGTCTCGGCGCAGAGCCGTTCCGCACGCTTTAGCGCTTCCGCCGCGCAGGCGGCATGGTCATGCGGGGCAAAGGCGGTGGCGGGATCGCCGGGGCCGGGTGGGGTTTGTGTCATTGGTTCTTGATGTCCACGATGGGTGATAGTATAACATCACACCGGCCAACAGCAAGGTGCGTCCCATGCGTTTCTCGATCGCCGTTCTTCCCGCCCTGATCGCCGCTCCGGTGCTCGCCGACCCGCCGAATGTGGTGGCCGATATCGCCCCGGTTCATGCGCTGCTTTCGCAGGTCATGGCGGGCGTCGCAACACCGCAATTGCTGCTCGACCAGAACGCCAATCCGCATTCCGTGCAGCTCAAGCCCAGCCAGGCGCGCATGCTCGCCGCGGCGGATCTTCTGATCTGGGTGGGCCCGGAACTCAGCCCCTGGCTCGAAGGTATCGTGGCGACCCAAGTGGAGGACCATATCGCGCTGACGGCGCACGCGGCGACCCATCTGCGTGCCTTCGGGCAGGCTGGCGCGGCGACGGCAGAGCACGCGCGTGACGAGGGTGGGGATGACGCCGATGAGGCGCATGCCGACGAGGCGCATGCCGGTCCCGCCCTTACCGGGGCCGATCCGCATGTCTGGCTGTCGACCGAAAACGCGCGCGCCTGGCTCGGTATCTTCGCCGACACCCTGGCAGAACGCGATCCCGATAATGCTGGAACCTACCGGGCCAATGCGTCCGCGGCGACAGCCGCGCTCGACATGCTCGATGCGCAGATCGAGAGCCGCTTGGCGACGCACCAGGGGGTGGAGATCGTGACTTTCCATGAGTCCTTTGGGTATTTCGCGGAGCAATTCGGCATCGAGATCGCGGGCTCGGTCCGCCCGGGCGACGCCTCCACGCCGTCCGCGGCCGCGATGCACATGTTGCGCGACCTGGTTTCCGACCGTGGCATCGAATGCGCCTTCGCCGAACCCGGGTTCGACCCCGGGCTGCTGGACGCCATCGCCGGCGGCACAGGCCTTCGGATCGGCACGCTCGACCCGACTGGCGCGCTGCTGCCGACTGGCGTTGGGCACTACACGGCGACCCTCATCGGTGTCGCCGAAACGATCGCGGACTGCCTCGAACAGAACTGATCCGGGCGCCCGGGGTGGCCGCGACAGCGCCGCTGCGGTGCGTCGCCAGCGCTTGCGCTATGGCAAAACGGCGAGCCAGAGCCAGATGGTGAGGATCGAGACGGCGGTACCGGCCAACACCGCGGTGGCGTTCACCCGTTTGGCCACGCCGTACATGTTGGCGAAGACATAGGCGTTGATCCCCGGCGCCATTGCCGCCATCAGCACGGCGGAGCGGAGCTGGCCGGTGCCGAGGTCGAACAGGGTGCCGAGGCCGAACACGATTGCGGGATGCATCACCAGAGACACTGCTACGATGAAGGCAACGAGCCGCAGATCGCCCTCGGGCTTGTAGGCCGCGAGCACGCCGCCGAGGGCGAAAAGCGCGGTCGGGATTGCCGAGGCGGCGACCATGTCGACGGCGCTGCTGACCGGGCCGGGCAGGCTCAACCCGGACAGATTGGTGAGCGCGCCGAGGGCGATGCCGATGATCATCGGATTGTGGCTCATTGACCGCAGAACCGAAAACACGGTTGCGGCGGCGCTCCGCCCCTCGGCGCGCACGATCTCCATCGCCGTGGTCGTGATGATGTAGACGAAGGGGGCGTGGAAGGCGATGATCGCGAAATTGTAGCCGATCGCGTCGTCGCCGTAGGCGCGCGCGGTGATCGGCAGCCCGAGAACGCCGCCATTGGAAAAGGCGGTCGCGAAGGAGATCGCGATGGAATCGGGCCAGGCGCGTTTGAACAGGAAGCGCGCCCCGACCAGTCCGGCGAGAAAGCCGGCGCTGACCCCGATATAGAAGGCCGCAAGCATCGGCGGCGCGAAGGTGTCGCCGAGGTGCAGCGCGGAGACCCCGCGAAACAGCAACACAGGGAAGGCGAAGCCCTGGGCGTAGGACATCAGCCCTTCGAACAGGCTGTCCTTCGCGCCGAGCAGACGGTTGGACCCGTAGCCGAACCCGATCACAAGAAAGACCGGCAGGATGACGACAATCAGTGTCTGCATGTCAGCGTATCTGTCGTGAAAGCGGTCGTTCTTGCGCACCGGTCGGGTGTTTGTCGTATCGCGCAGGTCGGGGGCTTGCCACCACTGGACCATCGGAAGGCCTTATTCGGCCATGTGGAAGAGCGGGCGGGGCCTGCCACTCTGCCGGTGCGGCGCACGGCCGGGCGGGACCGGGGCGACACGAAAACCGGAACGGCAGGAAGCATCGCGGCGCGCCCTAGAGGTCGAAGCTGATCGTCATCCCGTCATGAGCGGGCGTGACATGCGCGGGGGTTTCCGCGGCGACATCGTCGTAATCCATATCAATATGCATGTTGGTGAGCACGCCGCGTTCCGCGCCGGATTTTTCGAGCCAGGCGAGCGCGGTCTCGAGATTGGCGTGGGTCGGGTGCGGCTGGCGGCGCAGCGCGTCGATGATGAAAACCGAAAGGCCGCCGAGCAGCGGCCAGGCCTCGGGTTTGATCTCGGAGACGTCCGGCAGGTAGGCGAGATCGCCGATCCGGAACCCGAGCGAGTCGATCGAACCGTGTTCGACCTCGAAGGGGTGCAAGGTGATCACGCCGCCCGCGCCTTCCACGGAGACATCGCCCGAGATCGTGTTGAGATCGAGGATCGGCGGGTAGGATGAGCCGGCAGGCTGGACGAAGGCATAGCCGAACCGCCCGAGCAGCGCCTCCTGGGTGGCGCCATCTGCCCAGACCGGGAGCCGGCCGCCGATGTTGTAAACCACCTGGCGCAGGTCATCGAGGCCGTGCATGTGGTCGGCATGGGCGTGGGTAAAGACCACTGCGTCAAGTTCCGAAATGTGCGCGTCGAGCAGCTGCGCGCGCAGGTCGGGCGACGTGTCGATCAGGACCCGGGTGTGACCTGTGTCCGTTTCGCGGGTGACGAGCAGAGAGCAGCGGCGGCGCGCGTTTTTGGGGTTATCGGGGTCGCATTCGCCCCAGTGCCCCCCGATCCGCGGAACGCCCCCGGAGGAGCCGCAGCCGAGGATGGTGAAGCTCAGCCGCGCCATCAGGCGGCCTCGTGCCAGGCCGCGGCTTTCGCAAACAACTGGTCGAAATTCGCCTGGGTCTGCGCGGCAAAATCCGCATAGTCCAGCCCGAAGACCTCCGCGCCCACCCGCGCGGTGTCGGCGGTGTAGGCCGGTTCGTTGCGCTTGCCGCGATGCGGCGGCGGGGCGAGGTAGGGGCTGTCGGTTTCCACCAGGATCCTGTCGACGGGCGCGGCGGCGAAAACCTCGCGAAGGTCGCCTGCCTTCGGGAAGGCGGCGATGCCGGACATCGAGAGGTAGAAGCCGAGGTCGAGCGCCGCGCGGGCGAGCTCCGGCCCGGAGGAGAAGCAGTGCATGACGCAGGCATACGGCCCGGCCGCATGTTCCTCGGAGAGGATGCGGGCCATGTCGGCGTCGGCGTCGCGCGCATGGATGATGAGCGGCAGCCCGGTCCGGCGCGCCGCCTCGATATGGACCGCCAAGCTCTGCTGTTGCACGGCCTTCGTCTCGGCGGTGTAGTGATAGTCGAGCCCGGTTTCGCCGATGCCGACGAATTTCGGGTGCGCGGCCAGCGCCACCAGTTCGTCCACGGTCGCCATCGGTTCTTTGGCGGCGCTCATCGGATGGGTGGCGGCGGCCCAGAAGATCGGCGCGTGGGATTCGGCGATCGTCTGAACCTGCGGTGCACTGGAGAGCCGTGTGGCGATGGTGACCATGCGCGTCACGCCCGCGTCTGCCGCCCGCGCCACCACCGCATCCAGCTCGCCCTCGAAATCGGGAAAATCGAGGTGGCAATGGCTGTCGGTGATTTCGGCTCTGCTCATGCGGCCCCGTTCATGCGGCTCTGTCGCTCGCGGTCTCGTTGATCCTGAAGATCATATCGAGGATGAGCGCGGCAGGGTCAAGGTTGACCGCCCGGCCATGTTCGGCCCGGCCCGAGAGCACCTGCTGAAGCCCGGCCCAGCGGCGGGCAGCCTGCAGATCGGGTGCGAGGCGGGCGAGCAGGGCAGCTTCGTTCGGGACTGCCTCGGCGGCGGGCGGTTTGCCGGTGCCGGTGCGCGCGAGGCGGGCGAGAAACAGCTCGATCAGCCGCAGGATCAGCTCGTAACGCTGGGCGTTGGCCGCGCCCGTCGCGGAGTTTGCCAAGGCGATGGCGCGGGGGCGGTCGTAGCGCGGGGCGGTTTCGAAAACGGCAACGATGTCGCGGTAGATCGCCAGCCCGTCGAGGTGGAGAAACCGGAGCGCCTCGCCGACCGACCCGCCGGCGAGATCGGCCAGCGCGGCGGCATTGTCCGGGGCAGGGACCTCGCCCGCGGCCGCGAGCGCGGCGGCGAGGTCGTCTGCCCCGAGTGCCGACAGGCGCAGCGCGCGGCAGCGCGAGCGGATGGTCGGCAAGAGCCGGTTCGGTTGGTGGCTGACCAGCAGCAGCACAGCGCCCGAGGGCGGTTCCTCGAGCAGTTTCAACACCGCGTTGGCGGCAGCGGTGTTCATCTCGTCGGCGGCGTCGATGATCACCACACGGCGTCCATTGTCGGTGGCCGAGAGGGCGAAGAAGCCCTTGAGTTTGCGCACCTCGTCAACCCGGATGTCTGCCGAGAGCCGGTCGCCCTTGTCGTTGGGACCGCGACGCAGCAGGAAAAGCCCCGGCTCGGAGAGCGCGCGCATGCGCCGGGCGACCGGGTGCTCGGGATCGATGTCGAGGCTGGACGGGGGCGGGACCTCGCCGATGAGACCCGTGTCTGCGCTGGAAGCGGGGGTGGCGAGCAGGAAGCGCGCGAGACGCCAGGCGAGTGTCGCCTTGCCGGTGCCGCGCGGGCCGGTGATGAGCCAGGCATGGTGGAGGCGCCCGGAATTGACCGCATCGAGGAACGTGGCCTCGGCGCCGGCATGGCCGTGGAGACGCACCGTCTCTCGCGGATGCGGGGCACCCTCGATCCGGTCGGGTTCGGGAAGGTCGGCAGGGTCAGCCATGCCGGGTACTCCCGTACGTCCGGGCGGGGGGACGCGGCTTCGAAGCCGCGTGGGAAGCCGCTTCGAAGCGGCTTATCACCGCTCGCGGTTCGCGAACCGCATCAAACCGGAGGTCGGAAGGGCTCATCCGATCCGCTCCAGCGCGATGCGCCTCACGTCTTGCGCGACCGTCTCGACCGGCCGGTCGCCATCGATCACCACGCAGCGCTCCGGGTCGGCGGCGGCAAGTTCGAGGAATCCGGCGCGCATCCGCACCTGGAGATCGGTCCCGAAATCCTCGAACCGCTCCTCGGTTCCATTGCGCCCTTTTGCCCGGGCGTGGCCTTTCACCGGGTCCATGTCGATGATGAAGGTCAGGTCGGGTTCGCGCCCGATCATCAGCGCGTGCAACTTGTCGACCACCTCGCGCAGCCCCGCCCGCAGCCCCTGGTACATCCGCGTGCTGTCGGCGAACCGGTCGCAGACCACCACGCGACCGGCGGCCAGCGCCGGGTCGATCACCCGCTCGAGATGGTCGCGCCGCGCCGCGGTGAACAACAGGATCTCGGTTTCCGCCGACCACCGCGCGGGGTCGCCTTCCAGCACCAGCCGGCGGATTTCCTCTGCCCCGGGCGAGCCCCCCGGTTCGCGCGTGTGCAGCGCATCCACCCCCGCGGCCCGCAACCGCTCGGCCAAAATCCGTGCCTGGGTCGACTTGCCGGACCCGTCGATGCCTTCGAAGGTGATGAACAGGCCGGCCATGGGTCAGTTCGTGAGCGCGGAGCCGGGGACGACCGGATCCTGCGGGGGCAACGGCAGGGCGGCGGGCGCAGGCGCGCCACCGGAGCCCACCACCTGTTCCAGCACCCGTTCCGTCGCGAGGCGGAACCGGGCGCCGAAACCCGCGCTTGCGACGGCGCTCTCGGCGTAGAGCGGCACGGTGATGTCGTCCATGCCGTCGCGCCGCACGACCATCGAGGCCAGTTCCTGGCCGCGCGCCAGGGGCGCTTCGAGCGGTGAGGTCCAGCTGATCTCGCCGCTCAACCTGTCGCCCGCGCCCACCGGCAGCAGGACAGTCAAATCGTGTGCGGCCACCAGCCCGACGGCGGGCGCTGCGCCGAGAAACACCGGCAGCTCGGCGACCCGCATCCCGGCCCGCACCGGGGTCTTCATCGCGAATTGGCGAAACGCCCAGTTGACCACTGCCTCGGCCTCGCGGGCGCGGCCGTCTTCGCTCGTGAGCCCGGAGATCACGAAGACGATCCGGCGGCCGCTCTGCGTGGCAGAGCCGACCAGCCCGTACCCCGCCTCTTCGGTGTGGCCGGTTTTCAGCCCGTCGGCGCCGATCCCGAGGCTGAGGAGCGGGTTTCGGTTGAACCGGTTGTCGGGCGCGCGGCCGTCGAACGGGTATTCGGTCTGCGCGAAGTAGTGGTAATACTCTGGGAATTCGGTGATCAGCCGGGTGGCGAGGATCGCGAGATCGCGCGTCGACATCCGCTGGCGCGGGTCGGGCCAGCCAGAGGCGTTGCCGAAGGTGGCGGTCTTCATCCCCAGTGCCTGGGCCCGCTGTGTCATCATCTCCGCAAAGGCCGCCTCGGTCGAGGTGAGCCCTTCCGCCACCACCACGCAGGCGTCGTTGCCGGAGTTGACGACAATGCCCTGGATCAGTTCCTGGACCGTCGGCCGGTCGGAGGTGTCGAGAAACATCGTCGAGCCACCCATCGCCTGGGCGCGCTCCGACACGGCGAACCGCGTGTCGAGGGTGACCCGTCCGTCTCTGAGCGCCTCGAACAGCATGTTGAGCGTCATCAATTTCGACATCGAGGCCGGCGGCAGCGGCGTGTCGGCGTTTTTCTCGAGCAGCACGGTATTCGTCGTCAGGTCATAGACGAGGGCGGCGCGTGCCTTGGTTTCAAAAGCGCGGGCGGGCAGGGCGGCAAGGGCCGCAAGCAGCACGAGGCCGGCAAGACCGGCGAGAAGACGGGCGGCGGTCATGGGCAGCGAAGTCCCCCTTTCTTGCCGGGCGCGGGCGCGGGCCGGTCAGTTGGTGACGGTATAGGCGTCGTTGAACCCGAGCCCTTTGATCTGCCCGAGAAGCGTGGCGCGTTCGGCGGCGGTGGCCGCTGGGCCGACGACGACCCGCCAGAACGCCTTGCCGCTCATCTTGCCTGCCTTGACGGTCGGCAGCATCCCGGCCTTGCGCAGCGTCTCGGCAGTGCTGACGGCGTTGCTTTCGACCGAGAAAATCCCGATTTGAACAAAGGGTTTGTCGAGCGTGGAATTCGGGGCCGGGGCCGGGGCCGCTGCTGGCGCCGGAGCGGTCGCCGATGGGGTAACCGCCGCAGCCGGTACCGCGGGCGCGCTGGCGGCAGCGTCGAGCGCCTCCGCGGCGGCCTCGATCGGATCCAGCGTGCTGGTTGCGACACTGCTGGCGCTGCGCGGTTCGGCCGCGGGCGCCTCGGGCAATGTATCGCTGTCCTCGACCGGCGCCGGCGCCGTCTCGCGACGGAGCGCGGTCACATTGAGCTGCGCCGGCTGGCCCGCCAGCATTTCAAGTGCCTCGGCCGCATCGGATGACACCTGGAATTTCGGACCTGGCGTCGAACGTTCCGGCCGGTAGACCACGCCGATGACGAATTGTCCGTTGGTCTCGTTGCGGATGATGACGCGTTCGGGGTCTTTCACTTGCGGGTGTGCGACCCAGACACCGCCGAGAGAAGGCCGACCGTCCCACAATCCGCTGTCGGTGACCTGGAACACTTCCGGCGCTTCGACGTCACGTTCGACGGTCCGTGACGAAGCCTCGGCCGCGGGGGTCTTGCTGCCACCGCCTGACAGGAAGCCGGGCAAGTCGGTCCCATTGCAGCCGGCGAGCGCCAAGGCGCCCCCCAATAGCAGCACATGTCGCAGAATAGATGAGGATCCGCTCGCCATCGTTTGCCCCTTCGTTGCGCCGCCTTGGCGGCTGCGCTGCCCGTCTGCCCGCGCTTTTCGAGCGCTTGCGCGCGACAATAGCCGTTCGGCTTTCCCATGAAAAGCCCACGCCGGCGCCTTGGGCGGTTTCGCGCCCCGCGCCCAGGGAGCGGTCTCGCGCCCGTTTGGCCGGGGTGTGGCCTGGGCGCGCGCGATATCGGCCGAAGGACGCTTTCAGAATCGAGCCGGGCGCGGTATCGGGGTGGAAATGCTGCGGAGGAGTGGCAGAGTGGTCGAATGCGGCGGTCTTGAAAACCGTTGAGCGCGAGAGCGTTCCGGGGGTTCGAATCCCTCCTCCTCCGCCA